>JAEUHR010000054.1 GCA_016794425.1 Planctomycetota bacterium | reverse complement strand
ATCCGGCAGGAGACGCTGTCGACCGTGCGCGGCACCGTGCAGGCCGACATCCTGAAGGAAGACCAGGCGCAGAACACCTGCATCTTCAGCACCGAATTCGCCCTGCGCATGATGGGCGACGTGCAGCAGTTCTTCACCGCCAACAAGGTGCGGAACTTCTATTCGGTGTCGATCTCGGGCTACCACATCGCCGAAGCCGGCGCCAACCCGATCACGCAGCTGGCGTTCACGCTCGCCAACGGCTTCACGTTCGTCGAGTACTACCTGTCGCGCGGCCTGCCGATCGACGACTTCGCGCCGAACCTCAGCTTCTTCTTCAGCAACGGCACCGATCCCGAATACGCGGTCATCGGCCGCGTCGCGCGGCGCATCTGGGCGAAGGCGATCAAGCACCGCTACGGCGGCAACGAGCGCAGCCAGATGCTGAAGTACCACATCCAGACGTCGGGTCGTTCGCTGCACGCGCAGGAGATCGACTTCAACGACATTCGGACCACGCTGCAGGCGCTCTACGCGATCTACGACAACTGCAATTCGCTGCACACGAACGCCTACGACGAGGCGATCACGACGCCGACCGAGCAGTCGGTGCGGCGCGCGATGGCGATCCAGCTGATCATCAACAAGGAGCAGGGCCTGGCGAAGAACGAGAACCCGCTGCAGGGCTCGTTCGTCATCGAGGAGCTGACCGACCTCGTCGAAGAAGCGGTCTATGCCGAGTTCCAGCGGCTGTCCGAGCGCGGCGGCGTGCTCGGCGCGATGGAGACGATGTACCAGCGCGGCAAGATCCAGGACGAGTCGCTGCTCTACGAGAGCAAGAAGGCGAACGGCGAGCTGCCGATCATCGGCGTCAACACGTTCCTCGGCCGCGACGGCTCGCCGATCCAGGTCGTGCGCGAGGTCATGCGCAGCACCGACGACGAGAAGCAGGCGCAGATCGACGGTCTTGCTGCGCACCATCGCGGCCACCGCGACGCGGCGGGTTCGGCGCTGGCGGCGCTGCAGCAGACGGCGCTGGCGGGCGGCAACGTGTTCGCGGCGCTGATGGACGCGGCGAAGGTGTGCTCGCTCGGGCAGATGTCGGGGGCGCTGTATCAGGTCGGCGGGCAGTACCGGCGCAACATGTGACGACGGCGTGCGGGTAGCACCCGCGCGCTTCGACTAACCTCTGCGGCATGGCAGAGGAGACGCAACGCCTCCAGCGCAGTCGCTGGGCCATCGCGATCGTCGTGGTCGCGCTCACGCTGGCACTGCTCGTTCGGAGTTGGACGAGCTCGCCGGCGAACGTGCCAGCCGCAAACCCATCGTTGCCAGCACCCGCTGCACACGACGCCGCGGCCGCGGCCGCCGGCGCTGATGAAGCGCCGCGAGTTCGCCCGGAGGCCGCCATCTCGGCGCCGCGGACGATCACGCTGATCGCCTCCTTCGCTGGCGCGATGCCGCCGCCGACCGTGCTCGAGGCCACGTGCCGCGTGCGCCCCGGCGATCGCGAGACCACGCCGTCGATCACCGGGGATCGGGTGGCCGTCCAACTGCCCACCGCCGACTGGACGCAGCTCGACGTCTCACTGTCCGGCAGCAACTTCATGCCCAGCCGCCAGCTCGTGCTGCCCGCCGACGTCGATGCCGAAGGTCTCGTGCGCGTTGTCGTGAAGCCGCGCAGCACGTTGACGCTTCGCGCCGTGGACGCTGCGGGCACCGGAGTCGCGAACCTTCGCCTGATCCTGGCGCCCAACCGCTCCGGAGCGGCCCGCGAACCCGTCGCAGATCTCGAGGTCACCACCGATGCCCTCGGTACCGCGACGCTGTCCTCGATCGCCGCGGGCACGTACACGGTGCAATGCGTCGGCGGCGACCAGCGTGTGCTCACGCCGGCGTCGTTCACCGTTGCGCCCGGACTCGGCGAGGTGCGGATCACGGTCGTCCCCGCGGTGTCCTGGGACGTGACCGGCAGGGTCGTCACCAAGGTCGGCGGCCAGCCAGTTCCTGATGCCACCATCAAGGTGTTCGGCGAGGCCGCAGCGAGCACGGACGAACACGGTCGCTTCCGCGTGCCTGGCGGCTTCCGCCGCGATGCGACGGCGCACAGCCTGACGCTCGCGGTGACGCCGCCCGCCTCGCTGCCACTGACGCCGGCACACGCTTGCGGCCCGTACGCGTGGGGCGACACGGACGTCGAGATCGCACTGCTGCCTGGTCGCCACGTTCTGCGTATCGGCGACGAGAACGGCACCCCTGTCGAGACGGACTGCAGCTTCAAGCTGGCGCAGCGTGGCCTCACCCAAGCGACGGACTGGGCGCCCTTGCAGCCAGCCGAACCCGGACGGTTCGTTCTGCCATGGAGCCCTGATTGGGAAGGCATGGTGTGGCTTCGCTGCGGCGATGACGTGGCCAGCGCGCAGCGCCATGCCCGGCTGCATGCACTGCCTACAGAGATCGAACCGGAGGCTGTCGTCCACCGCTGGATCGTGCGGGCGGAAGCGCCATTGCGCGTCGAAGTGGTTGACGAGGTCGGCCGCCCCATCGCCAACGCCGCCGTGCAGGCACTGCACCAGTTGAGTGCTGGCGCGCCGGCCGGAGCCACGATCGACCCGAACTACGATCCAACCACCGCGAACCCGTTCGTGGCCAACGCGGCAGCGCTGCTCGGCGAAGCAGTGACGGGTTCCGACGGCACCTGCATGCTCCGCGTTGCGGCCGGAGACGGCACCTGGATCCGCGTTCGCCACCCGCACTGCAGCGACACGGCGGTGCGCTTGCTGACGACCATCGCCTCGGTACGCATCGTCATGGAGGCGACTGGGTCGATCCGCGCCACCCTGCGCGACCATCCAGGCATGCGACTGCAGCTCATCGGCAAGCACGACAGCAGGCGCCGCTACCCGAAGGTGATGGTGAAGGACCACAAGTTCACCGTCGACAAGGTGCCGGTCGGCCCCTGCATCGTGGCCATGGCCGTGCCGAGCGACCGCGCGCAACCGTGGGTGGTGCTCGGAGACGTCGAGGTCGTGGCCGGACAGACCGCCGAGGTCGAACTCTCCGCGGCCGGCTGGCGGCTGTTGCCGACGAGCTTCGCGGGCGACTTCGAGCCCGGGGACGAAGTGGCGTTCCACGACTGCGCCACGAACCTCGTGGTCGCTACGCTGCCCGTCAGCGACCGCGGCGAGATCCGCGCCACCTTGACCCCGAGTCGATACCGGCTGCTGCGCACGCGCCGCAACGTCGAGCAAGGTGGCGCCAAGGACGCCGTCTGGTCCCAGCAGGAACTGCGGGTCAACTCGGACCAGACGCGGCATGCAGTCACGTTTCCGGCCGAACGGGTGCGCTGGCGCCTTCTCCGCAACGGCGCCGCGATTGGCAGCGCATGGGTCCGCATCGCCGGCACCGAACAGGTCGTGCGCACCGACCGCGACGGCTGGCTGGTGGCGTGGCCCAACGACCGGGCCTTCGAGGTCGCGGCCGTGCAACATGGCAACAGCGCTTGGCGGCCGACCGGCGTGCGCTGGCAGCTGCGCCCGGAAGCCGCGGGGCAAGATGTGGAGTCGTTCGGTCCGTGAACCGTCCGGCCGCAGTCACCAGCCCTGGATCTTCGTGCCGATCTCGTCGAGCTTGCCGCCGAGGCAGTCGCGGACCTTGTCGCGCGCGCGCATGAAGTGGCTGCGCAGCGTCGCCTCGTTGGTGACGCCGGTGCGTTCGCTGATCTCGGCGAACGACAGCTCGTGCTGGCGGCGCATCACGTAGACGTCGCGCATCTGCTTCGGCAGCTTGGCGACGCACTCCGCTTCGGCCTTGGCCAGCTCGCGGAACCGCACGATCTGCGTCGGCGTCTCGCCCTTCGAGGCCGCACCTTCGGTCAGCGACGGTGCACGCTCTTCGCCACCGGTCGGTGTCTCGCCGCGGCCGAGCAGGCCGAGCTTGCGGTCGCGTTCGTGGCGGCGCCAGAAGTCGCGCCAGAGGTTGCCCGCCAGCGTCTGCACCCACTTCCAGAACGAGTCCTTGCCGCGGTACTCGAACGTCGCGATCGAGGTCAGGATCTTCAGCATCGTGTCGCTGACGAAGTCCGAGAACTCGATGCCGGGCGGGAACGAACTGTTGCCGAACCGCGTGCGCAGGTAGAAGACGATCTTCGCCGAGAGGTCGATCCAGGCGCGCGACTTCTCGCCGTGCACGACCTCGCGCACCAGGAACTCGGTGCCCGCCGGCGGCTGCGGCTCCGGCGCCTTCGGTTCGCCGTCGGGCTTGGCGGGGTCGGTCGGTTTCATCGCGGCTCGCCCACCGGCGCGTCAGGCACCGGCGGTCTCCAGGAAGCTGGCCAGGTTGGTGTCGTCACCGGGCGGCGTCCGGCCGGCGAACGCGGCCGGCACCGGCACCGCATCGGTGTCGTAGACGGCCGGAGAGTCTACCTCATGCCACAGCAGCGACTCGAACTGGCTCGGCAGCGCGTGGTCGAACGACAGCCGCCAGTCGACGGCCTCGGCGCCGCGGCTCCAGAACAGCATCGCCGGCGCCTGCTGGCCCAGACGCTGCAGCAGCTGCACGCCGGCGGTCAGGTGGCGCAGGTCGCCGCGCCATCGGCCGCGCAGCACGAAGTTCGGCCGGCCGCCACCCGAGAACGCGTAGTCGAGCCCACGCAGCCGCCGCGCCGCGGCGCCGGGCTCCCCACCGGCCCAGGTCGACAGGCTCGTCGTGGCGGTCCAGGCCGACTGGCGTGTCGGTCCGTCGTCGTCGAGCCGCGTACGCAGCGACTCGACGTGCGACCGCAGAGCCTGCGCATCGACGCCCGACCGGCCGGTCTCGGCGACCGATTCGGCGGCGGCCAGCAGGTCGTGCGACGCGGCCAGCAGTTCGGCGGTCCGCACGACGCCGCCGACCGCGCCGAACACCGCCAGCGGGAAGCGGCGGCCCGCCCGGTCGCGGCTGGCCGTCATCACGCCGACCAGCGCGCGGTCGCCGCCGGGCCGCTGCCAGCAGAAGCCGACCGGCGCGATCAGGTCGCGCGGCTTGCCGGCCAGCGCGTAGCGCGCCCAGCCGTCGTGGAACCAGTCCAGCGTGCGGGCATCGGGCCCGTCCGGTGTCAGCTGCCGCACGAAGTCCCCCGCCGTGGGGATCTTGCCGAACCAACCGGTGCCGCGCAGCTGGAGCATCACGGCTTCCAGATCCTCTGGACCGCGCCGAACCGCGCGTCCGGCCACGACAGGTCGAACAGCGGCGCCGACTCGGGCGCGACCTGCACGACCAGCTGCAGCCGGTCGTCGGGCCGGCCGGCGAGCTGCAGCGTGCTGATGCGCGTGCGTTCGTCGTGCACGGTGATCTCGCCCATGTCGAACAGGCGCCGCAGCGGCCAGATGCCCTGCCGGATCTGCCGCCCGAGCAGCACCGCCGGCGGAATCGGGTGCCGCACGGCGACCAGATCGGCGAACGACGCCACGCCGCCGTCGAGCTGGATCGTCAGGTCGAGCGGCTCGCGCACGCCCAGCCGCCACTCGACCGGCGGGCCGACTTCGGCGCGCCGACCCTGGCCCTGCAACCGCACCGACTGGATCGCGCGGCCACCGATCTGCACACCGAGCCGCAGGTCGATCGACGGCGCGTCCTGCACCTTGCCGCCCGGATACAGCATGCGCGCCAGTGCCGCGGCACCGTCGCGCGCGGCGACGAACGTCGGGTCGAGCACGAACGCGGTCGGCGGGTCGAGCTTCTGGATCTGCTCGGCGAGTTCGGCCATGCCGCGGATCGCGGCCGCGAGTTCGTCGCCGTCGGCCTCGTCGGCCGCGGCCGGGTCGAACGGGTAGCCGGCGACCATCTCGTTCCAGGCCTTCAGCGCTTTGCCGCTCGCGAAGTCGTCGATCTCGGCCCGGCAGGCGGCCCACTCGCGGCCGCAGATCGCCTCGACCAGCGCCAGCTCGAGCGCCTGGAACCGCTCGCGCAGTTCGCGCACGCCCCAGTCGAACTCCTCGATGCGCGCCCGTTCGACGTCGCGGTACAACCGCACCCGCTTGGCCCGCGCGACGACCTGCGCCGGATCCTGCCCCCGTTCGAAGCCGCCCGGAGCCTTGGCCCACGCCACTTCGTCCGGCTTGTGCCGAACGCGCTGCGCCTCGAGCGCGTTCGCGAGCTCGGTGCGGCGGGCATCGGCGACCTCACCGCGTGCCGCCAGCACTTCGCGGGCGACGCCGTAGGCCGCCACCAGATCGGGCACGATCGCCAGCCGGCCCGAGCCGAGCCGGTCCTCTTCGCGCGCGTCGCCGCCTTCGCGTGCGACCGCCTCGATCGCCTCGAGGAAGCGGCTCCAGCGCTGGCCGAAGCCCTGGTCGAGCTGGCGCAGCAGTTCGTCGCGCTGCGCCGCCACGTGGTCCTCCCAGCCGCCGCCGGCCAGGTTGCGCAGCGGCGCTGACGACGTGCCGCCCTTGCGCTCCCGCGCGGCCGCGACGTCCTGCCGCAGAGTCGTGAAGAACGCCTCCAGCGTCGGCGCGTCGGCCGTCGTCGACAGGCTGCTGAACAGCGGGCCTTCGACGCCGGCCGAGAGCATGCGCGGCCCCCAGTGGCGCGCGGCCACCGAACCCAGCACCTCGAACTTCGTCGCGCGCTGCAGGCGCGTCCACGTGTCGGGGAACAGCTGGGCGGGCGGCAGCGCCTTGGCGGCCTCGAGGTCGCGCTTGTCGTCGGCCGACAGCAGCGACTGCAGTTCGTCGCGCGTGGTGCGCACCGCGCCGGCCAGCGCCGGCACCTCGAGTTCGCGTTCGCCGGCGGCGCGCAGCCGGTCCAGGTGCGCGATCGCGTCGACGTCGTCACCGACCGCGTCGCGCCACAGCGCCAGCGCCGGCGCACGGCCCTCGTCGGCGCCGCTGACGATGCCGCGCACGCCGGCGTCGATGCGCGCGAGCCGCTGCTCGCCGGCGCGCACGACCGCGTAGGCCTGCTGCCGGTTCGCGTCGGTCACCGGGCCGATCGCCGCCAGCGACTGGCGCACCGCCTCGGCCTCGTTCTTGGCGAACGTGTCGATCCGTTCGATCGCGTAGGTCACCAGCGTGCGCCCGTAGTGCAGCGCCAGGTTGTCGACGACGCCGCCGCGCGCCAGGTGGTGGTTGTCGCTGGTCAGCATGTGCAGCTGCGCGTCGAGCGCGTTGCGCATCACCTGCGGGTCCTTGACCTCGCGGTGCACGATGTTGTGCTCGATGCGGTTGCACGCCGCCGCGAACTCCGCCATCACGCTCCAGCGCCAGACGACCACCACCAGCGCCAGCACGGCGAGGCCGATCGCGCCGCCGATCCGCAGCTGGCGGTCGCGCCGCAGCGCCTGCGCGGTCGGTGCGGCCAGCGTCGCGTCGGGGAACACCACGCGGTTGAACACGTCGTCGACGAAGTAGCAGCGGCGCGCCTCCTGCGGCACGTCGAGCTCGAGTTCGGCCGGCCGCAGCACCTTCAGGATCTTGTCGATCGTGGTGCCTTCCTGCGTGCCGCTCGTGAAGTAGATGCCGCGCACCGGCGACACCTCCTGGTACGGGTTCGGCTGCTGCACCTGCGCCAGGAAGCCCTGCAGCCGCTCCTTCAGGTGCAGGAACTGCAGCGGGAACGCGTAGACCTGCGCCTTGCGCTTCTTGAAGTGGTCGTTGGCCAGCAGCTCGACGCGCCGCACGCACAGCGCCTTGTAGAGTTCGTCGAACTCCTTGCCGAACTGGTCCGGGACGCTGAAGTCGCGCGCGCGGTCGAACGGGAACGTGAAGCCCCAGACCTGCCGGCGCTGGTCCTTGTTCAGCGTGTCGAACGTCTCGACGAAGCCGCGCAGCCGGTCGCACTTCGTGAACACCAGGTAGATCGGGAACACGACCTGCAGCTCGCGCGTGAGCTCGTCGATGCGGTCGCGCACGTTCTCGGCGTAGCGCTGCAGCTCGGTGTCGCTGGCCTCGACGATCTCGGCGAGGCCGACCGCGACGATCGCGCCGTTGATCGGCCGCCGGCCGCGGCCGCGCTTCATCATGCGCAGGAACGCCATCCACTCGTCGCGGTCCTCGGCCTCGGTCGTGTAGCGCCCGGCCGTGTCGAGCAGGATGCCGCGGTCGGCGAACCACCAGTCGCAGTTCTTGGTGCCGCCGAGGCCGCGGATCGCGCTGCGGCCCTTGGTCATGTACGGGAAGCTGAGCCCCGACTCGCGCAGCAGCGTGCTCTTGCCGGAACCGGGCGGCCCGATCAGGATGTACCACGGGATCGTGTGCAGCGCGCCGCGGCCCATCTTCGAGCTGCGCAGCAGGTCCAGCGACTCGTCGAACGTGCTCTTCAGCTCCTCGATGCCGGCGCGTTGGTCCGGTCGCGCCGACGCCGCGTGCGACTGGCCCTGCGCCTTCAGTGCCGCCTCGAGCGCCGAGGCGCCCTTCGCGGCCCGGCGCTGCTGCCAGAACATCGCCGCGAACGCGCCGAGGCCGACGGCGGCCGCCGCGACGTGCAGCCACAGCCAGTCGACGCCGCCCAGCACGCCGACCAGGTAGAGGACGAGCACCAGCACCGCGATGCCGAGCAGGCCGGCGTAGCGCTGGGACAGGAGGTTCTGCAGCAGTCGGCCCATGGTCATCGCGGCGAGGCGTCCTTGAGTTGCCGGCCCAGTTGCCCGGCATCCCACCACATCAACAACTCGAACAGTCCGTACAGCAGCAGCACGGCGGCGAGGCCGGCGCCGATCAGCACCATCGGCGGCAGGCTGCCGACGCTCTTCGCGACCGACGCGTCCGGCTGCCAGTGCGGCGCCAGCGGCGTGTTCTCGCGGCCCTCGTTGATGCGGCGCGCGAGGCCGAGCAGCGTCTCGCGCAGCCGTTCGGCGCCGGACTGGTCGATGTGCATGCCGCGGAAGCCGAGGCTCAGGCAGGTCGCGTAGACCTCGAGCGCGCCGAGCGTCCACGGGTCGAGCCGCGCGCCGCGGCTCAGCTGCTCGATGCGGCGGAAGAACTCCTCGCCGGCGTTGAACTCCGAGAACAGCTCCGGCATCAGCGGCCGCCGCAGCCATTCCTCGCGCACGCTGGACCGGCTGGCCAGCACGACCTCGTCGATCAGCGCGCCGACCGCGTACTTCGCGTGGTCGGTGGCGTCCTTCGGGAAGCCGTGCTCGCGGCCGGCGCTGTCGATGCCGGCCAGCAGTTCGCGCGCGCGCCGCGCCATCGGCTCGAACTGCAGCGGCGCGGCGCCGTCGCCGGGCCCGGCCTGCAGTTCGACCACGAACGCGAACGCGCCGGCGCACAGATCGGCGAGGCTCGTCGCCCGGTCGACGGCGCGGCTCACGAGCCCACCTTCTTGACGGCCAGACATTCGACCTGCACCTCGTCGAACTCGGTCGGAATCGACAGCGCCAGCGTGCGCGCGTCGCGCAGCGCTTCCCAGTGCTTGCCTTCGCGCGACAGCACGAAGTAGTGGCAGCCGGCGCGCTGCGGGATCTCGCTCGGCGGCACCGGCACGTGCGTCAGCACGACACCGCGCACGTTGTAGGTGCGGATCGCCTCCATCTGCGCCGGCGAGGTCACCTTGACCTTGAACGGCGCCTCGCGGATGAACTTGTCCGGCGAGCTGTTGCCCGACAGGCACAGGTAGAAGTCCGCGCGCTCGAACAGCGACTCGTCCTGCACCTGCCCGACCCACTCGTCGGGCCCCTTGCGCACCAGCGGCACGCCGACGCAGGTCTCCGGCACGATGTTCTGCGGCAGGTCGCGCAGGTGGCGGTCGAGTTCCTGGAACGTCGCGGTCAGGTTCGAGTGCTCGTACGGCGGCACCTGCGTCGGCAGCTTGCCGGGGCTGAACGTGCACAGCGCGCCGACCAGCGACGCCAGCGCGCGGTAGACCGCTTCGGGGTGCACGTGCGGCGCGCGGCAGAAGTGCGCGATCAGCGGCAGGTGCGTGTTGACCGTGTGGCGCAGCCAGAAGCCGGCCGCGTCGGCGGCCGTGAACTGCACCGTGCCGCCGACGCGCTGGCCGCGCTTGCCGGCGAGTTCCTCGCCCTTGCTGGCCAGCAGTTCGGCCGCCCGTTGCAGGATCTTCGTCAGTGCCGGCGACGCCGCGACGGCGAGGCAGGTCGGCACGAACGTCTTGTCGAGCTGCCAGGCGTTGCCGGTGCGCACGATGCGCGCGATCTCGAGCGACTGGTAGCCGTCGGTCGACTCGCCCTCCCACAACAGCCGCAGATCCAGATCGCCGACCGCGACCTCGCGCACGGCGCTGCCGGCGAGTTCGTCGGTGACCTCGACCTTGCGGCGCCGGTAGCGGCCGATCGCGCTCTTGTCCTCGGCCTTCGACAGCATCGAGCCCGGCCGCACTTCGCGCACCGCGAGGAACACCGACAGCACGCTGGCGCGCGTGTGGAACGCGTCGGCGAAGCGGCGCCGCATCGGCAGCGGATCGTGGTCGGGCGCGCGGAAGTAGAGGCCGTCGCGGAACACGCCGCCGACGCTCTCGATCGCCAGTTCGCCCTGCGCGAGCACGTCCTCGTCGATCTTCAGCGCGGTCAGACCGTAGCCGTACGGCGACGCCGGGCCGTGCAGCTGGTGCAGCAGGTGCCGTTCCCAGGTCTGGAAGTGCTGCGGGCCGAGGAACATGCCCTCTTCCCACAGGACCTTGTCGTGGGTCATGAGGACCTCCGGACCGCGGCTGCGCCGCGCGCGCCGGCGGACGGGTCAGCGACTGCTGCGCGTGCCACGCTGGACCTCCTTGCCGCTGCTCGGTTCGGCCGGCGCCGGCGCATCGGGCTCGATGCGCTCGAGCCGCTTGCCGGCGACGCGGAACGCCGCCACGCCGCCGCTGACCGGCACGACCAGCCGCCAGCGCTCGTCGCGGTCGGCGTCGTCGTGCGACTGGAACGCGGCGATCAGGCCGACGTGGCGCGCCTCGCTGGCGACCTCCTTGACCTCGAACTCGACGTCGACCGGCGCGCCCTTCACCGCCGGCTGCAGGTAGAGCGTCACCACCTGCGCGGTGTCGGCCGCGAGGAACTCGGGCGGCCGGTTCTCGTCGCGCAGGCCCGGGGTCAGGAAGGTCGCCAGCGACCGCTCGGCCTCGAACGCGTCCGGCTTCTTCAGGAAGAACGCCCAGACCGTCAACACGCCCGGGCTGCCGGTCAGCGACGGATTGAGGTCGTCACCGACCGTCGCGCGCAGCGTGGCGGTGTAGGTCGAGCAGCCGGCCAGCGCCGCGAGCGCAGCAAGCGCGGGTCCGCGCCAGAGGCGCCGTCGATTCGTCGTGTAGTCCATGTCGTCGATGCTCCGGGTCGCGACCGCGCTCAGCGCGGCCGATGGTCTTGCAGACTCTTCTGCAGCAGGCGGTCGAGTTCGAGTTCGAACTGCTTGCCTTCGGTGACTTCCTGGAAGGTCTGCACGTAGAGCTTCCACAGGGCCGAGTTGGCCGCGTTGCCGAACAGGCCGATCTTCGCATCCTTGCTGGCCTGGTCCACGAGCCGTTGCGGATCGAGCCGCTCGCGGATCGCGCGGCGCACCTGCTGCGTGCCGGCCAGCAGGCCTTCGATGGTCGCGACGACGTCCTCGTAGAACTTGGCCAGGAACCAGCCGGACGGGTCGCCGGCCGCGTGCGCCTGGCTCCAGCCGAGCAGCAGCTGGCGCACCTCGGCAGCCGTGCGCACGCTCGCCTTGCCGCCGGACATCGTCGTCGTGCCGAGCTCGAGGTGCTTGCCGAGCGCGCGGCGCAGTTCGAGCGTGCGCTCGATCCACTGCGACGTGGTCTCGACGAAGCGGCCGAGCCGACCGGCGAACGCCTGCACGTCCTCGGGCGTCGCGAAGTCGCCGGGTCCGATCAGCGAACGCGACAGCAGCGCCAGCGCCCGGTGCGCACTGGTGAAGAACTTCGCCTGCAGTTCCGCCGCGGCCGCAGCGCCGTCACCGGCGCCGGCGCGGAACCGCTGCGTCAGCTGTTCGAGCCGCGCGGCCAGCTCGGCGTCGCCGACCAGCGTGCGTGCGTCCGTCAGCACGCGGCGCAGCGCCTCCTGGCGTTGCGCGTCGGGGCCGGTCGCGTGCGCCGCGTAGGCGGCGTGCAAACGGTCCGCGAGCTGGTCGGCGGTGACCGTGTGCACGACCGACGTCGCGTCGAGCGCACTGCCGGCCGCGCCACCGCCGAGCCGGAACGTCAGCCGGAACGGCCGGATCAGGATCACGGTGCCGTCCTCGAGCGGCTGCGGCACGTCGCCGGGCAGCCGGATGCCGTCGACCTCGGTGCCGTTGGTGCTGTTGCGATCGATCAGCACGTAGCCCGCAGCCTGCCGTTCGATCAGCGCGTGCGCCGACGAGACCATCGGATCGTTCAGCCGCACCAGGCTCTCGACCTCGCGCCGGCCGATCGTGACCTGGTCGCGGTCGAACTGGAACTCCTGCGGCGCGCCGGCATCGCCGTCGCGTTCGACGACCAGGCGGAAGCCCTTGCCGGCGACCTTGCCGACGCTGGCGCGCGTCGTCTCGAGCGGCGGCTCCGACAGCATCTGGCTGCGCAGTTCGGTCAGCAGCTGGTTGGCGACGACCGCGATCGTTGCCTCCAGCTCGGCGCGCTGGAACAGCTCGACCTGCACGCGCTGGCGCAGCACTTCGACGTCGGCCTGCACCTGGCGCAGCACGAACGGCGACGCTTCGGCGTGGCCGTGGCTGTAGCTGAAGCCGGGCCAGCGCGTCGCCAGCCGGAAGCCGATGCGCAGCAGCTCCTGCCACAGGCCCGGGTCGATCGCCGCGCGGCCGCCCGCGGTCGCCGCGGTGCGCGCGGCCGCCGGAAACAGCACGTGCGCGGCGTCGAAGCGCGGCTTCAGGTCCTTGCCGGCCAGCAGCTGCTGCAGGCGCGCGCCGAGCAGCCGTTCGTCGACGGCTTCGCCGACTTCGTCCTCGAGCCGCCGCCGCACCTTCGCCACCGCGTCGGCGACGTCCGCCATCGACTGCGTGTCGTCGACCAGCAGCGTGCGGAACAGCAGCATGCCGAGCCCGTGCAGGTCGACCGGCGGGCCGAAGTGGCGGTGGAACGCGACGCGCGCCTCGAACCGCTTGCCGTCCCACTGCAGGCACGCGTGGCCGTCGGGCAGCCGCGCCGCGGCGGTGAACGCGCGTGCGCGCAGTTCGCGCAGGCGCGCCCACAGCACCGCGTCGCCGGCCGCGATCGCGACCAGGTCGCCGGCGCCGAACGGCTTGCGCTGCAGCACGCCCTGCCCTTCGACCAGCAGTTCGCGCCCGCCGTCGGCAGCGGTGGCAACGCGGCAGGCCACCGGCAGCGACGCGCTCTGGCCGTCGACGCCGTGCAGGTCCGGCGCGACGTACGGCAGCAGCGACAGGTCCTCACGCAGCTCCGGGCCCGGCCCGAGCAGTTCGCCGAGGTCGTCGCGGCCCGCGGTCGCCGGCACGACGCGGTGCGGACTGCCGAGGTCGATCAGCGCGGTGCGGAACGTCCAGCGCCGCGGCACGCCGCTGCCGCCGTCGCCGAGCGTCGCCATGACGTTGCTCGGCGCCACCGCGAAGTGCGGCCGGCCGAGCGCCCCGTGCACCGCCGCGAGCCCGCTGCAGACTTCCAGGAACGCCGACAGCTTCTGCCGCAGCACTTCGAGCGGGAACCGCACCGGATCGCCCGCGAACAGCCACTGCCCCGGCGCCTGCAGCGCGGCGACCTTCGGCTGCAGCAGCGCCGCGCGGCCGGGCACGGCGCTGCCGGCCAGCACTTCGTCGGCGCCGGCGCCACCGAGCAGGTCGCACAGTTCGTCGTAGTCGACGTCGAGCGCCTCCATGGCGGCGGCACGCACGTCGTAGAACGACACCGGGCGCAGGTGGGCCTCCGCCGGCAGCGGCGCGTCGACCGCCGGCCCCGGGTAGCAGGTCTGCCGGTGCTCGCACGACAGGCACGGCAGCACCGCGGCGGCGGCGACTGCGGCGGGCCGTTCGGGGCCATGCACCAGCGTCGCCCAGTCGCGGAACAGCTGGTTGCCGAGCCGCACCACGACGCCGTCGCGCGGCCGTTCGTGGTTGGCGCCGGCGATGCGGTAGAACACCTGCGTCGGCGCAGCGCGGTCACCGGCATGCAGGTAGCGCCACGTGTCCTCGCCGTACGGCACGAGGCCGCAGTCGGCCAGGAAGCCGTCGTCGCGGCAGACGGTCAGGACCGCGCCGGTCGCGGCGCAAACCGGGTGGAAGTAGCGGTCGACCTTGCGGCAGTGCACGATCGGCGGCGACGCCAGCAGCGCCGCCGGCACCGGCACGCCGGCGACGACGTTCGGCGAGCGGACCGCCGCCAGCCCGTCGACCTCGCGCTGCCACAGGTCGTCGATCTCGGGGTTGGTCAACGCCGGCCCCTGCCCCTTCAGCCGCGGTGGCGCCGCGTCGTTCTGTACCTTCCAGACGAACCGCGTGACCGGCGCCTCGCCGCTGGTGACCTCGACCAGGTAGTGCCGCGAGAAGCGGCCCTCGTGCAGCACGACGAACGGCTCGGCCGGGTCGCCGGGCACGGTCGCGAGGCGGAACGTCAGTCCCGCGGCCGCGCCCGCGGCGGCCGGTGCCCCCAGGACCGGCTGGCGCGCCGAGGGGCCCGTGCCATCGCTGCGGTCGCGTCCCAGCATGGCCCGCCATGAGAAGAAGGGGCGCCGTGGTTGTCAACGTCGGCCCAGGCGCCGCGGCGGCAGCGTCGGACTCCTTGCCACGCCGGCTTGACCGCACGGCGTGCGCCGCGAGCATGGCACCGTGCGCCGCGCGCTCGGGCTCCTCATGCTGCTGCTGTCGTCGCTCGGTGCCGGCGGTTGCCTCGGCATCCAGCAACTCGATCGCGCGCAGCGCGACCGGCTCCGTGCGTTCGATTTCTACTGGCAGGCGCTGGCGAACGAGTACCCGCTGTTCGGGCAGCAGCAGGTGCCCTGGCAGGAGCTGCGCCACCGCTACCGCGCCGCGGTGCCGTACGCGGAGGAACCGCACGAATTCCACCACCTGCTGAGCGGCCTGTTCAGCGAACTCGGCGACGTGCACGTGTCGTACTCGGTGCCGCCCGAGCGCTGGCTCGACCGCGGCCGCGCGCCTGTGTCGCTGCTCGACCTCGACGGCTTCCGGCTGATGCCGGTCGAAGGGCGCCTGCACGTGGTCGGCTGGCCGGACGGCCAGGCGCCGCCGCAACCGGACGGGCTGCCGCCGGCGGCGCGTTACCCGGAGCTGTGGCGCGTCGAGGGGTTTCCGGTCGTCGTGTCACTGGTCGCCAACCTGCTGCGTGGCCCCCCTGGCACGCCGGTCGAACTGCAGCTGCGCTGGCGCGACGGCACCATCACGCGGCACGTGCTGCGGCGCCCGGCCAGCGGCAGCGACCGCAACGACGGGCCGCCGCTCGGCCATCTGGACCGCGGCCACTTCGCGTGGCGCCCGCACCGCCGCCGCGACCGCTCGCTGCGTTGGATCGAGGTGGCTTCGTTCGGCGAACGACTGGTGGTCGCCGACGTCGTGGCCGCGATCCAGCGCGGCCAGCAGCGCTCGGGCCTCGTGCTCGACCTGCGCCACAACCTCGGCGGCCAGTGGGCCGTGACCCAGGCGCTGATCGAGCACTTCCTGCCGGAGCCGATCGACTTCGTGTTCGTGCAGCCGCAGGAAGTCACGATGTGGGCCGGCCTGGTCACGGTCGAGGTGTTCGCGCGCAGCACGTGGCTGCCGCGGCCGCCGCTGTTCGACGGCCCGCTGGTCGTGTTGACCAGCTCGTTGACGGCCAGCATGGCCGAACACGCGGCGCGCGTGCTGCAGCGGCACTGCGGCGCGATCGTGATCGGCGAACGCACGGTCGGCGCCGAGGCCGGGCTGCGCGAGTTCGCGGGCCCCGACGGCGGCGTGCTGAAGTTCGGCGCGCAGCGCGTGGTCGATCGCACCGGCGTCGGCCTGCAGGCCGAAGGCGTCGTGCCCGACATCGCCGTGCGCCTGCGGCTCGACGACCTCGAGCGGCTCGGCCCCGACGCCGCGGCGCGCGACTGGGACGAACGGCTCGCCGCCGCCGCGCAGGCAGCGCTGGCTGCGCGGCGCGAGCAGGGCGTCGACCGCTGAGCCACGAATCCCGGCGGCGCGATGGACAGCCGCGGCGTGGGGCACGCGTCAGCGGCCCCGAAACGGCGCGAGCCCGCCACCCCCGCAGGGGCGACGGGCTCGCGCCGGACGTGCCGCCCGCGGGCGGCACGCGCGATCGGTCACCAGGCGCCGACCGTCGACAGCAGGCCGTTGCTGACCGTCATGCCGAAGGCGTTCTGGCCGTTCGGCAGCGAGTTCGGCACCACGAGCGCCACCGCCTGCGCGGCGACCACGTTGCCGACGGCGAACACCCCGGGCGCGATGTTCAGGTTCCACGACGCCGTCGGCGTGAACGACAGCTGCCCGCCCATGTCGAAGTCGAGCGTCGCGATGTAGGCGTCGCAGTCCGGCGCACCGATGATGCCGAGGTCGAAGCCGCCCGGCAGCGGCACCACGCTGAGGAACAGCGTCGTCAGGTAGATGCCGCTCGTCGGCGCGTACTCGGGCAGGTCGACGACCGTGTAGGTCATCGTCGTGCCGAGCGCCGGGGTCGGCGCGGCCGACAGCGACATCGCCGGGCTCTCCGTCGGCGTGGTCGTGTACGGGAGGTCGCTGGCGAACACCAGCGAGCCGAAGTCGGTCGACGCGCCGCCCGGCGAGTAACCGACCAGGTGCGGCTGGCCGAGGGCGAAGCCGGTGTGCACGTTCGACGAGACGGTGCCGAACGCGATCACGACCGTGCCGGTCGCCGTGTCGAACTGGAACTGCATCTGCGTCGCGTCCGCGGCCGTGGAGCCGCCGTAGTTGTAGACGCCGTCCCAGGTGACGTAGGCGATGTTGGCGACCTGTTCGAACTTGACCTGGCCGCTGCCGGCGAGCGCCGGGTTGTAGTCGTGCCAGGCGTACCAAGCGGTCTGGAGGTTGGTGTTCAGCATCGTGTTCACGTCCGGCGCATAGGCGATGCTGTTGCCCGCCGCGACCCAGACCGAACCGTTCGAGCAGATCTGGAACGACGCCGCCGTGCCACCCGGGTACGGGAACGGCGTGGTGAGCGCCGGCGAGGCCGCCGACGAGTCGTCGATCAGGGTGATCGGCGTCGCCGCGCCCGTGGGCGCGACGAACGCGCCGCCATTGGTGACGACGTAGCCGGTGCCGGTCGGGACCAACGTGATCGCGGTGTTGCTCAGTGCGGCCGAAGAGGCCGCCGGCGCCACGGTCAGCTGGTAGAACGAGTTGGCCTGCTCGTAGCAGCCGCGGCCGTAGACCAGGTTGGCACCGAGCGGGCAGACCTGCGGCACCCAGGCGTAGCCGGGCGACGTCGGCAGGAACTGCACTGCCTGGCCGGCGAGGTCGAACGACCCGACCGCGTTGAACAGCTCGAAGTTCGTCGTCGTGATCGACGTGCCGACCGCCGCGAAGTCACTGGCGGCAGGCAGGGTCGCGCCAACACCCTCGGACATGCCCACCAGCATGTCGCCCGCGACGTGCACGTTGCAGCGCGAGTCGTAGGTCATCCAGATCTCGCCGGTCGCGAGCAACTGGACCTGGAAGGTCTTGGCGTTCGTGTCCTGGTACTCGCGCGAGTTCAGCCAGGTGATCACGGCGCGGCCCGGCAGCGCGTTGAACATCAGCTCGCCGCCGTAGGCGGGATCGGTGACGAGGTCGTTCCACATCGGCGCGATGATCGGCGCGCCCGCGATCAGCGTGGCGGTCGAGCCGGCGCAGCAACCCGGGCCACCCGGCGCCGGCGTGCCGGCGTTCGACAGGTAGAGTAGGCCGTTCGTGCTGATGTGCACGTCGGAGTAGGTCGTGCCGTTGAACGGGAACGGGAAGCCGAGCGGCTGGATCGCCATCACGGCGTCGTCCTGGTAGGTCGCGTTCGTCAGCGACGAACCCAGACTGGCTTCACCACACTGCGCGCGCAGCGCGCTGGCCGTGGTGAGGGCAAGGAAACCGATCGCGATCGGGGAGAACCTGGTGCGCATGGGAGGAGAGGGAAGAGACCAGGGGCGATTTGCACGGCCTGTCGCCCGGGCAGGACCTGCTGACGCTAACCAATCCGATCCGGGATCGGAACCCGCTGGCCGAGATCCCCGGCCGACGGTCCCGTGGCACGGCCAGCTTGCGCAGCGACGCATGGCAGAGAACGGCGGCGGCGTTGCCGGGCCGCAGGCATGGAGCCGCCGCGCCGTGCGGTCACCGCACCTGCAACGGCCGGCCGGCACGGACGCGCGCGGCCGCCGCCTGCTCACCGCGGCGCGCCAGCGCCGCCGCGTGCAGCTCCCGCGCCACCGCGTCCTGCCCGCCGGCCAGCACGTTCGCGCGCTCGGCGGCCGTCAGGTCGAGATCCTCGGCCGCCGCGGCGAGGTCGGCGGCCGCCGCCGCGGCCAGGTCACGCCACGCCGCCGCATCGTGCAGGTGCAACCCGGCCCAGCGCCGGTGCTCGTCGATGCCGGCCGCGACGTCGCCGAGGCCATCGAGCACGTCGAGCAACTGCAGGTGCACACGCTCGTGGTCGGGGTGCAGCCGGGCCAGCTCGCCCAGTTCGATCGCCGCGGTCGGCAGGTCGCCGGCCTCGGCGCGGGCGAAGGCGAGATCGAGGCGGAGGTCGAGGTCGGCAGGGCGCGCCGCCGCGGCCCGCTGCAGCCGCTCGACCGCCAGCGCGGCCTCGCCGCGCCGGAACGCCGCGCGCCCCGCGAAACGGCCGGCATCGGGATGCTCGGGTTCGCGGCGCAGCCACTCTTCGGCCAGCGCATCGGCCTGTGGCGCATCGACCTGGCCGAGCACCAGCAGCACGGTGCGGCGCAGCGACGCGCGGTCGCCGGCCGGCTCGAAGGCGCCGGTCAGCGCCGCCGCCGCCGCCGCGCGGTCGCCGGCTCGGGCCGCGGCGATGCCGGTGTTGACCAGCACTTCGGCGTCGTCGGCACCGAGCGCGCGGGCCCGCTGCAGCACGGCGCCGGCCCGCGCCGCGTCGACCACGATCAGCGCCGCGCCGGCGATGGCCAGCGCGCGCGGGTGGTCGGGCCAGAGGCGCAGCAGGGTCTCCGCTGCCTCGCGGCGCTCCGCGGCGCTGCCGCCGTTGCAGGCGACGCCGGCCCACTGGGTGTACAGGATCAGGTTCGGCTGCGGCGCGAGGCGCACGGCCAGCGACAGCAGTTCGCGCGCCCGCAGCAACGCCGCCGGATCGCCGGCCTCGATGGCCAGCAGCGCCTCGAGCCACAGCCCCATCGAGGTCAAGGGCTCACCGACCGGGCGCGGCAGCGCGGCGGCCGCCTCGGTCCGCTGCAGGCGCTGCAGCAGCCAGGCGCGGCAGCGGGTGCGGTTCTCGTCGCCGCTGCCGCCGCGCGCTTCGAGTTCGGCGAGTGCCGCCGCCGGCCCTTGCTGGCGCGAGACCGCGAACACGAGGCCGAGCACGGCTTCGCTGCGCGCGGGATCGATCGCCAGCGCGTGCTCGAACCAGCGCCGGCCTGCATCGGGTTCGTCGCGCGCCAGGAAGCCTCGCACGACCAGGTCGTCGTAGGCAGCGCGTTCGCGCGCCGCCGCCGCCGCGTGCAGGCGCGGCCACTGCACGCCGATCCACGCCAGCGACAACGCCGCCACCGCCGCGGTCGCGACCAGCGCCGCCAGCAGCGGTTGGTGCCGCAGACGGCGCCACCAGCGCCGCGGACGCGACGGCGCGCGCGCGGCGACCTCGCGCAGCTCGAGGAAGGCGCGCAGGTCCGCGGCCATCGCCTGTGCGGTCGGGTAGCGCGCGGCCGGGTCCTTCTCGAGCGCCTTCCAGACGATCGCGGCCAGATCGGCGGGCAGGCCGCGGTGCAGGCGTCGCGGATCCACCGGCTCGGCCTGCACGATCGCCGCCAGCGTCGCCTCGATCGACGGCCGTTCGAAGGCCGGTTGCAGCGCGACGCACTCGAACAGCGTCGCGCCGAGCGAGAACACGTCGGCGCGCGCGTCGCAAGCCGCCCCACCGCCGAGCACTTGCTCGGGCGCCATGTAGCGCGGCGAGCCGATCAGGGCGCCGGGACTGGTCAGCGTCGCGTCGTCGCGGTCGCGCGCGATGCCGAAGTCCGTCAGCACCGGCGCGCCGTCGGAGCGCAGCAGGATGTTCGACGGCTTCACGTCGCGGTGCACGATGCCGGCTGTGTGCACGCAGTGCAGCGCCGCGGCGACGTCCGCGATCGCCTGCACCAACACGCGCAGCGAATCGCCGGCGTGGCCACCGGCCGCCCGCAGCCGCTCGATGCGCGCGGCCAGCGATTCGCCGTCGACGAACGCCATCGCCAGCCAGTACCGGCCGGCGCTCTCGCCGACCCCGAGGATGCGCACGACGTTCGCATGGTCGACCCGTGCCAGCGTCTGCGCTTCGCGATGGAACCGGGCCAGCGAAGTCGGGCTCGCCGCGAACTCCGGCCGCAGCACCTTGATCGCGACGCGGCGACCGAGCCGCGGATCACGCGCCTCGTAGACGGTGCCGACGCCGCCCTCGCCGACGACGCGGCCGAGCCGGTAGCCGCCGACCGCGACCCCGTCGTCGACATCGGGCGCGGCGCTGTCGGCCGCGCCGTCGTCGCGCATCGCGGTCAGCAGGTCGGCGAGTTCGGGGTGCGCGTCCAGCAGCTGCTGCCAGTCTCCGCCCTGCCGCTCGTGCGCGACGAACAGCGCGAGGGCGCGCTCGAGACGTTCGGCGGAACCGCTCATCGGCTCACAACAGGTCCGCCAACCGGCCCTGGCGCAGCCGGGTCATCGCGGCCGCCAGTTTGGGCAGCGCGCGCCGGTAGCGCATCCGCACGGTGTCCTCGGCTTCGCCGCAGTGTTCGGCGATCGCCGCGAACGACTGCTCGTCGTAGTCGCGCCGTTCGATCACCTCGCGGTCGTCGGCATCGAGCAGCTCCAGCGCGAGCCGCACCCACGCCCGCACGTCGGCACGCTCGGCCGCCGCACCGGGATCGGTGGCGGTGTCCGCGGCATCCAGGTCGAGCACGGTGTCCGCGTCCGCCGCGCCGGCGCTGCGTTCGCGGCGCACGTCGCGCTTCTGGCGCTGCTGGTGGCTCGCGGCGGACCGCAGCGTGTTCTCCACCATGCGGACCAGCAGGCCACGCAGGTGGCCGCGATCGGACAGCAGGAAGCGCGGCGCGCGGCGCAGCGCGTGCAGCATCGTCTCCTGCACGATGTCCTGCGTGTCGTGCTGGCGCCGCAGCAGCGGCCCGAGCCGGCGGTGCACCTGTTCGGCGACGAAGTCGCGCTCCTGCTGCACGAGCTCGGCCATCGCCTGCTGGTCGCCTGCGTGCCATCGCCGCAGCAGCTCGCGCGTCGCATCCAAGCGCGTGGATCAGACGTGCCGGTGGCACGCCGGTCAAGGCGGCCGGCCCCGTGCCGCGGCCGCGCGTCACGGCTTGAACAGCGCCGCCTTGTCCTGCTCGATCACGCCCGCGGCCTGGGCGGCAGCCGCGGTGTGGATGCGGTCGGCGTTGCCCTTCAGCAGCCGCAGCCGGCCCGGCGTGAAGTCCGGCAACGATCGGTTGCGCTCGCCGGCACGCATCTGCTCCGACAGATCGGAGCCGGGTGCCGCGGCGACGTCGATGTTGGTGAAGTTCTCGAGCGGCCCGTGGAACTCGGTGCCCTGCATGAAGCCGCCGGGGCCACGCGAGTCGCGCAGCAGTTCGTGGCCGAACGTCTGGAAGAAGTTCTTCTTCGTCGTCGCGGCGATCGTCGTGGTCGGCACCGTGATCTTGAACGGCGCGAAGCCCACCTCGCCGGGCGCGAAGAACGCGCCGTCGCTGATCGCGACGTAGTCGAGCGCCACCTGGCCGCTGAGTTGGCGCGCGCAGTCGAGCGCCGCGAGGCCGCCGACGCTCGAGCCGACGATCGCGGTGACCCCCTGCCGGATCGACTTGCGCAGCTGCAGCACTTCGTCGGCCGCCTGCTGCGCGCGGTTCTTCTCGCCGCGACCGCCGACGAAGCAGATCCCGATCGGCAGGAAGTGCGTCTTCAGGTACGCGACCGTGCCGAACTTGTTGCTGAACTCCGCCTCCGCCAGCCGGCGGCGTTGCCCCTCGGACGCCGCGTCGCCGCCGTCGAAGTGCACGAAGATGTCGAGCGGCAGCGTCGCCAGGACCTGGCCCAGCCCCAGCACGTCGTTGAGGTCGATGCCGACGAACGACTGCTGCACGACCGTCGGCTGGAAGCCGAGCCGCACGAACGGCGCCGGACTGACGCGGAGGCGCGGTTGCCGGCCCGGCGGCAGCTGCCGCTTCGCCATCTCCGCGTCGAGCGCCGCGATCGTCTTCTTGCCGACGATGTTGTCGGGCACGGTCTGGTGCAGCGCGGTGTTCAGGATGTTGCGCTCGCGCTTGAAGCGCAGCACCGCCGCCGCGGTGGACGGACCGTACTCGGCGCGCGCCACTTCGGTGCCGAGGTTCGGGTTGCGCAGCAGGGTCAGCAGCGCGAGGTGCACGCGCGTCACGTGCTCGCCGCGCTCGGGCGGCTGCCGCAGCGTGATGTGTGCCCGGTCGTCGACCAGGCACCGGTCCAGGCGTTCGTTGCGGCGCGGTTTCGTGAACACGTTCGAAGTGAGGGGCACGGTCGGCTTCCTGGGCGAAGGTCGAGGGTCGTCGCCCCAGACAGCCCGGTTCCGCGCCCGGACCGAACAGCGCCCGCCGCGGATTTTCGGCGCGGGTGTCGGACACGGTCCGCCGTAGGCACCCCCACACCACCGCCACGTGCACCGGTTGCCGGCGACGACCATACTGCGGCGCCATGCCCGTCCCGTGCCGCCGCGTCCTGCCCGGTCTCTGCGCCGCCACCGTCGCGGCACTGCTCGCGGCCGAGCCCGCCGCCCAGGCCGCGACCACGCGCGCCCGACTGGCGCGGGCGCAGCTGGCAGAGTTCCTGGACGCCGCGCGCGCCCGCACCCTCGCCGCCTGCCGCGACCGGCAGATCGAGCTGCCGGCGGACTTCCTGGCCTGGATCGACGCCGAGCCTGTGCGGCGCACGACCGTCTGGGGCTGCCGCGCCGAGCCGCTGCGCGTGCTGCTGCTGCTGCGCGCGCTCGAACTCGACCTCGGCGAGGCGACGGTGCGCCGCGACTACCCGCAGCTGGCGCTGGCGTTCGCGGTGCAGCGATCGTACCAGCTGCCCGACCACCCGGCGTCGCCGTGGAACGACGGCGACAACGAAGGCGCGACCGACGCGCTGCCCGACGTGGCGCCGCGGCCGCCGCTGGTGCTGGCGATCCCCGGCGATCCGCGGCTCCCCGTCGACACGAAGGACCCGACGCGGCCGCTCGACCGCGACGACCACATCGTGAACTTCCTCGAGGACCACGCGCCGATCGAGTTCGAGGTCGCGGCCGACGCGGTGCCGCCGCTCGAGTACGACGACCAGGGCCACGCGCGGCCGCGCACCGTGGCCGGCCAGGCCGCCACGAAACGGACCCGCAAGCTCTGCGCCGCCGACGTGATCGCGTCCGCGGCGCTGCAGGCCGAGTTCCACGCCTACATGGCGGCGCACGGCCACGCCGACGTCCGGATCGACTGCGGCGACCGGCTCGTGCACTGGTACTCGACCGCGGCGATCGACGACGCAGCGCGCCGCACGGCGATCGCGACCGCACACGAGCTGTTCCACACCGCCTACCGCAACAAGGGCCGCATGCCGGCCGCGCGCGACCGCGCGCCGGTGCCGGCGGAGTCGATGGCCTGGCTGATCCGCAACGACCGCCATCCGTTCACGGCGGCGCAGCGCGCCGAACGCGCCTGGCCGCTGTTCCCGCTGCAGGCGCCGTGGCCGCTGCTGATGATGCTGGCCGGCGACGACCAGCCGCTGCGCGAGCGCGAGGACATCTGGCAGCGCTTCCGCGACCGCGGCGAACGGCAGACCTACGGCGAGTACATCGGCGACATCGCGCAGCAGTTCGACATGCAGTCGGCGCGGCGGCTGGCGCCGTTCCCGTTCGCGTACGGCTCGATCCAGATGATGTGGAAGGACGGCGGCGTGTGCGGAACGATGGGCAACATCGGCGCCCGCACGTGGCGCATCCTCGGTGTGCCGGCCTCGACCGCCGGGCAGCCGGGCCACTGCGCGCTGGTGCGGATGGAACACGACCGCGCGACGGGCCGCTATCGCTGCACCGGCGAGCAGTATGCGACCGGCGGCGACGAGGTCACGACCGTGCACGCCGGCTGGAACTTCGACGACCGGGGCGGGCGGCGGCCGATGGCGTTCTGGCTGGCGGTCGTGTGGGGCTGCAACCGCGACTTCGCGGCCGTGGTCGACGCGCTGGCGCACTGCCGGCGGTTCGCCGCGCTGCCGCCGGCGCAGCGTGCCGCCGACGCCGCGGACTTCGCCGCCGACGTGCTGGCGCACGATCCGTTCGCGCTCGCGGCGGTCGAGGCAGCGCTCGCGGCGACGGCGGACACCGCGTCGGCGGTCGCGCTGTTCGACGTGTTCGACCGCACCGCGGGGCCCCGGCTCGACGCCGGCGAGCACGCCTTGTACCGCACCACGGTGCGCGACCTCGTGCACGCGCGGGCGCTGGCGCTGCCCGAACCGTCCGGCCGCAGCGCCAACGAGTCGCTGCTGGCCGAACTGGAACGCCAGGGCTGCACGGACGCCGGCCTGCTCGCGCGCACCTGGCGCGCGATCGACGGTGAAGGCGGCTTCACCGCGCGCTGCCGCGCCGAGGTGCAGCGCTGGCTCGAGTCGCCGTCGCGCAACCGCAGCCGGCGCGACGGCCGCGCGTTCGGCGAGCGCGTGAAGGCCTGGAGCCGCACCGTCAAGGGCAAGGCGGCACGGGCCGCCTGGGCCAACGAGCTGCTGGCCGACTTCGCCGGCAAGGAAGTGCTCGAGCACAAGGGCAAGCAGTGGCTCGACCCCGCCGTCGAAGTGCTGTGTGGGCTGGCCGGCCGCGAGCCGCCGCCACTGCCGACGAGGTGACCGCGCCCGGCCGCCGGCTCACCAGCCGGCGAGACCGGCGAGCGCGTGCGTGGTCACGAGCCACGCCGGGTTCCAGCCGATGTCGACCGACAGGCCCTGCGCGGTCACCGGCGTGCCGAACAGCGCCACCGACGCCGGCAGCGCGAGGCCGACCGTCGCACTGCCGCCGGCGACCGGCGCGAGCACGGTCAGCACCAGCGGATCGATGTAGCTCGTGCAACCGGTCAGGCCGTAGGCGTCGAGCGGCACGGCGACCGGGCTGTCGAGCCCGAACGCGAACGCCGCGAACGGCGCCACCGCCGGCGTGCCGCCGAGCGTCAGCTGCCAGGTCTGGCCCAGGCGCGGTGCGTCGGCGGCGACCAGCGTCGGCACGCCGAGCGAGCCGGTGCAACCGGTGCCGCGGACGTCGACGCGCGCGCCGAACTCGTAGGTCAGCGCGTTGAACGGCGCGCTGCCAGGCACGCAGACGACCACGCGCCGCACCGCGTCGAACGCGTAGGCGCTGTCGGCCGAATGCAACTGCGTCGCCGGCAACTTGGTCCAAGCGGTGCCGTCGAACTCCCAGACGTCGTTCAGGCTGATCACCAGCGCGTCGTAGCCGCCGAACAGCAGACAGACACCGCGCACCGGGTCGTAGACCATGTTCGCGCCGAACCGCGCCGCCGGCCGCGGCCCGGTGACCGGAGCCGCGGTCCAGCTGGTGCCGTCGTAGAGCCAGGTCGTGTCGTCGACCCCGAACCCGCTGGTGCCGCCGAACAGCACGGTGCGCTGGATCCCGGCGTGGAACGCCATCGCGACCTGGCTGCGCGGGCCGGGCCCGCTGGCGGCCGAGACCTGCTGCCAGGTCGCGCCGTCGAACTCCCAGGTGTCGCCGAGCGAACTGAAGAACGCGCTGCCGCCGTAAAGCACGGTCCGGCTGCGCACCGAATCGAAGGCCATGCCGTGGCGAATGCGCGCCGGCGGCCGCACGGCAGCAGTCGACAGCGACCACGCGCTGCCGTCCCACTCCCACGTCTCGTCGAGTTCGGCCATGAAGAAGCCGCTCTGGACGCCGCCCCCGAACATCACGTAGCGGTTGCGCGCCGAGTCGTAGGCCATCTCGGCCAGCGTGCGCCGGCTCGGCGACGGCTGTGTCACGAGTTGCGTCCAGCCAGAACCGTCGAAGCGCCACGTCTCGGCCGATTCCGTGACCGCGAGGTAGCCGCCGTGCAGCAGGATCTGACCGTTCGGCGCCGCCGCAATCGCGGCGGCGTTGCCGGTGGTCGGCGGATTGGCAGGCGTAAGCGGGATCCACTGGGCGGACAGCGACGAGGTACAGGCGGCGAACAGGGCGAAGACCGGAAGTCGGGACATGGCGGTTGCGGTGCGGGAGACGGGGAACAGCGTCCACCTGGGAAGGACGGAACGCCGGCCCGCGTCACGCGCCGCAGCCCGGTCGCCGCCGATCTCCGGCTCGATCGACCGAAACCGCGCGCGCCGGGCTCAGTCCGGCATCGCGCGGACCGTCGTGTCGCCGGCCTTGGTGACCAGCAGCATCGAGTTGCGCGACAGCGGGTGCCAGCCGTAGTCGTCGCTGAGCGGCTCGGAGCTGACGATCACGCAGCCGCGGCCCTGCGCCGCCGGTGCCAGCATCCGGCATTCGCCGTCGCGGCAGACGTAGAGCCGCCCGGTGTGCACGAACAGGCTCTCGCCGTCGTAGTCGGGTTCGGTCGTGTAGCGGCACGCGACCGCCGACTCGCCGTCCGAGAGCGCGAGGTTCAGGTACGACCAGGCGCCCTGTCCGTGTTTCTGGCCCAGCGCCGTGACGCGCGCGACCGCGCCCGCGAGCGCGGCGGCCAGCCGCTCGAGACCGGTCGCCCGCGACGCCGCGAGTTCGTCGAGCACCAGGGCGAACAGGTGCTCGGAGTCGGTGTTGCCCTGGATGCTGGCGAACGCGGCGTCGCCGAGCGAGTTCAGCAGCGGGCGTCGCAGCAGCGGGAAGTCGCCGATGTCGCCGTTGTGCATGAACGCGTACGCGCCGCTGCGGAACGGGTGGCAGTTCGCTTCGCTCTGGCCGCCGTGCTTCGTCGCGGCGCGCACGTGGGCGAAGATCAGCGGGCTCTGCACGACGCGCGCCAGCTCGAGCAGGTTCGTGTTGTTCCAGGCCGGCGTCACCGACCGGAACAGCGCCGGTTCGTGCGACATCTCCGGCGCGTACCACGCGATGCCGAAGCCGTCGCCGTTCAGCGGCTCCTCCTGGGCCGAGCTGTGGCAGCTCTGGTCGATGATCGAGTGCTTCGGTTCGACGACCAGTGACGACAGACGGATGCTGGGGCCCAGGTACAGCGTGAACCGGCACATGGCACCCGCTCATACCCGAACGCGGCGCCGCGTGCGCGGCTCGCGGCCGGCAGGTTCGCCGCGGCGGACCTGGACGCCGGGCCCCGAAACCGCGCAGAATCACCGCCCACCGTGGCGTCGTTGCCGAAGAAGCTGCTGTTGGCATCGGCCGCACTGGCGCTGGCGTGCGGGCTCGGCGAAGGGCTGCTGCGGCTGTTGCAGCCGGCGGCGGTCGGCGTCAGCCGCCAGCCGCGCATCTACGTGCGCGACGAGACCAACGGCTTCGCCTACCTGCCCGGCGGCCGCGACCGTCTGCACCGGTTGTTCGAGATGGACGCCGCGGTCGTGATCAACCGCGCCGGCTTCCACGACGTCGAACGCACCGCGGCAGGCGACAGCCCGGTCTGGCGCGTGGCCGCGCTCGGCGACTCGTTCACGGCCTGCCTGCACGTGCCGGTGGCGGCGGGCTGGACGCAGATCCTCGAACACGAACTCGGCCGCCGCCGCGGCACGCGCGGCGAGGTGCACAACCTCGGCCTCGACGGCACCGGTACCGACGTGCAGGTCCGGATCCTGGCGGCGCAGCTGGCGCGCGGGCTGCGCATCGACACCGCGATCCTGGCCTTCTACGGCAACGACGCCGACGACGTAGCCCTGGGGCCGCTCTACCGCGAAGTCGTCGACCGCTACGTGATCACCTACCAGGACCAGGCGCAGCGCAGCGCGATCCTGCAGCACCTCGCGGCGCAGGGCCCGGCCGCGTGGCTCGCGAACGCCTACGACGGCAGCCTGCTGGTGCGCGCCGTCACCAACCTGACGCGCGGCGACGCGCTGCTGCGCAGCAACTTCGTCGGCCCGGCGCAGGTCGGTCTGCGCATCGAACGGCGCCGCGCCGCCAAGGAACCGCTGGAACAGGCGTTCCGCGACCTCGCCGCGCTGGCGCGGCGGCATTCGTTCGCGGTGCTGGTGGCGCCGGTGCCGGCGCGGTCCGACCCGCGCGGCAGCCTGCAGGTGCTGACGCAATCGGTGGCCGCGTCGGTGCTGCAGCACTGCACCGTGGTCGACGTGGTGCCGGCGCTGGAACGGCGGCTGGCCGCCGAGCACGTCGCCTACGACGCGCTGTTCTGGCGCCACGACGACCATCTGAACGCGGCCGGCAACCGGCAGTACGCGCTGGCACTCGCGGACGGCATGCCGGCACGGTGAGCCAGGGCACCGGCAGCAGCGGCAGCGGGATGCCGCGGAATCCGAGAATGCGCTCCGGTCGGGCGTGCTGCTGCCGTCCTCGGGAAGACGTCTTCTCCAACCCAGGAGCCTTCCTTGAACACCAGGTCCTCGCGGCCCTGCCCGGCCGCAACTCCGTCATCGGCACACGTCTTCCGAGTGCTCGGTCTCGCCCTCGCCTCGCTCGTCGCCGTGCCGGCCCAGTCGCCCTCGTCGGTGGACCTCGGCATCGGGCAGAGCCAGTTCCCCGACGGCCTGAACTGGCCGCCGACCAACGCGAACTTCTTCAAGGGCCTCAGCAAGATCATGGTGCAGGTCGGCGACCTGACCGGCGACGGCGTGCCCGACGTGCTGTTGTACAACGGCTTCGCCTACCGGGCCTTCGTACGCATGCAGTACGCGAACCCGACGGCGCGCACCGGCTGGCAGGCGGCGCCGAACGGCTTCCAGGTGCTCGACGGCGCATTCGGCAGCTACACGAAGGCCTCGGCCGCGGTGATGGCCTGCACGTCGACCGTCGACCTGACCGTCGTGCCGGGCACCACGAACTGGGACTTCCGGCTCACGAGCTGGCGCGCGTGGGAGAACGACCTCGGCGTGATCGCCGACTTCGACTGCGACGGCACCAACGACTGGGCCTACGTCGACTTCTTCCCCGGCACGGCGCAGGGCACGGTGACGACCGGCTCGCCTTCGTACCGCGAGCCCTCCGGCCACGCGATCTTCATGCAGCTGTGGAAGTGGAACCCGCAGACCAGCCGCCTCGAACCGCAGGTGAACTCGACCGAAGCGACGCTGACGATCGCGGCCGGCCAGGACGTCACGCAGGCGTGCCTGCAGTTCTCGTACGGCGGCAGCCGGCAGTTCCCCGGCGTCTGGACCAACGGCGTCGACGGCGTGAAGTGCAAGGGCGGCATGTTCGGCGCCGGCCACGTCAACGGCGTCGTCGGCCACACCCGCGCCGAGACCTCCGGACGGCACGGCGCCGCCTACGTCTGGCGCAACGGCAACTTCCACCACGTCGGCTTCGCCAGCGGCATGTGGTCGGGCTTCCCGCAGTACCGGCTTGGCGGCTGTGGCCACACGCTCGCGATCGGCGACGTCAACGCCGACGGCATCGACGAGATCTGCTGCAAGCGCGTCGAGACGCCGCGCCACGACGTGACGACCGGGTGGTCCCTCGACCTGCGTTGGGACCTGATGCTGAAGAACTCCTGGGGCCCCAACCTCAATCAGACCAACCCGCAGCACAACAACCACTGGGACGACGTCTGCATCGGCGACTACCTGAAGGCGCACCTCGACGCGCAGGGTCGGCTGATCCCGATGCCCGGCGCCGAAGTGATCGCGACTTCGGACGAGCGGTCGCCGGCGCCGCTGGCCCAGGACTGGCGCGGCCTCGACGTCTGGGGCGGCGTGCTCGGCCAGGACTACGGCGCTCTGCTCGCGTCGCCACAGCGGCGACAACGCAGCCCGCTGCGCCTGCTCAGCGTCGCCGGTTCGTCGAAGCACGACGGCGAGCAGTACCAGTTCCCGTCGATCGCGACCTGGGCACAGCCGTCGCCCCTGAGCCGTTGGAACGTGGTGGCCTCGCAGCTCGCCGGCCCGGGCACCACGCCGTCGATGTTCCACGGTTCGGGCCCCGACGTGCAGCTCGTCTACCTCGGCAACCTGATCGCCAGCCGGCCCGGGTTCGAGCTCGGCCTGCTGATGAAGAACGGCCACGCGTTCGGTTCGCAGTCGCAGGGCCCGTTCGTGCTGTTCGGCTCCGAGCCGCACATGCCGGCACTGGCATGGGGCGGCGACAACGCTGCGGGCGCGCTGCCGGGCCTGCCGACGCGCTACGTCGCCGACGTCGTCGGCGACCGCCTGGCACAGGAGCTGGTCGACATCTTCAACATGGCGCCGACGGTCTGGCGCTTCAGCGCGGTCACCGCGCCGACGGCGACCCAGCCGCAGTTCCGCGCCCAGGCCTGGACGACGCTGCCGTGGTCGCACAGTCAGGCGCTCGCCGCCGACATCCTCGGTGACGGCGCCGAGGAGCTGTACGACGCGCTGTTCCCGGGGCCGACCTGGAACGTGCGGCTCAACCTGGTGCGCGACACGGCGACCAATCGCACGCACGCGACGCCGAATGCGTACGCCGAGCCGTTCCTCGACCCGCTGCGCGAGAACCCGATCGACTTCACGCAGCTCGACGGGCTGCGCTTCGCCAGCCGGCACCTGATCCACGGCAAGGTCGGCGTCCCGTACGGCATCCCCCTCGACGCCAACGTCGATCCGGCCAGCGCGCCGCTGCACGGCCACGTGCTGGTGCCCGAAGGCGGCAACCCGCAGCTGTCGACCACCGGTTCGCGCTACACCGTGACGCTGGGCACGCCGTTGCCCGGTGGCCTCACCGGCACGTTCCTGCCCGGCAACACCGGCGGCCGCACCCACAAGGGCGTGTACCTGATCCGCGGCACCCCCACCGAGACCTGCTGGCGCGAACTCGCGTTCACGATCACGGACAACGCGACGAACACGACGGCGTCGGTGAAGAAGTGGATCCACATCGCACCGGCCGCCGGCGCGCAACCCGACACCGCGCCGCACATCGAGGCCGTGCGCACATCGACGTCGACGCTGGTCGACGACGCCGACTACGCGATGCTGTTCGAGGTCACCGTGCGCGATGCCAACGCCGACTTCGCCGGGTCCCTGCTCGTGCGCGAGGTCGGCACCGGCCAGCAGTGGTCCGTGGTCGCCCAGCCCGCGGCAACACCCGATCGCTGGCAGTTCGCACTCGACATCGGTGTCCTGGCCGGCGCTCCGGTCGGGACCGTGTTCCACCTGACGCTGCAGGCCACCGACGCCGCCAACAAGAAGAGCGCGGTCTGGCCGTACCTCAACGTGCCGGGCGCCAGCCACGAGATCGCCCCGTTCCGCAACGATCCCGTCTCGATCGGGCCGTTGCGCATCGCGGAGGTCGAGCTGCCGCGGCACGACATCGAGCCGGCGGAGGCATTCGCCCAGACCGGCCGCTCGCAGACGATCCGCGCCTGGGTCGAAGGCCCGTTGACGGACGGCGACTCACTGAAGGGCGAAGCGCTGCTGGTGCACGTGATCACCGGCGTCGTGCTGGACACGGTCGAACTGCAGCAGATCTCGGCATCGCCGCACGTGCTGGAGGGCCAGTTCGTTGCGCCCGAATGCTGGCTCGGCGGCGGGCTCTACACGATCCACATCCGCGCCTGGGACGACTCGGGCACGCTGTTCTCCGAGTTCTGGCCGCGGCTCGTGGTGCAGTAGGCAGCCGGCCGCCGCCGGTACGGCAGCACCCCGCCTCGGCTGGCATGCGCGCGGCCTGAACGGAGCCCCCCGCCGCATGCAATGCCCTCGCCCCACCTGGCGCGCCGCCGCGTCGTTCCGGCTGGTCGTCGCGGCGGCACTGCCGCTGCCGGCCCAGTGCTCCAACCCGTGGCTGCCCGGTGATCCCGTCCCGGGCGTCCTGGGCCGAAACTGCGACGCGCTGGTCGTGCCGGACATCCTCGGCGTGCTGCGGACCACGACCGGCACCGCCCAGTCGTCGTGGTTCCTGCACAACACGCCGTCGCTGGTCGGCGTGGCGATCTTCCACCAGATGGTGCCGATCGAGTTCGACGCGCTCGGCAACTGGGTCGCGGTGACCGGGACCAACGCGCTGCAGCTGACCGCCGGCGCCTGCTGACCGCGGCGGCTGCGCCCGCCGCGCGTCACCACCAGCGGCAGCCCTGTTCGGTGACGACGGCGTCGAGCCGGCGATCGTGCGGCTCGCACGGCACGGCCACGACCTCCTGGCACGCGAACGCGATGCCGACGACCAGCGCCCGCGCCCCGTCACCGCGCGCAGCGGCGGCATCGGCGGCCCCGAGCCAGGTGTCGTAGTAGCCCTTGCCCCAGCCGAGCCGCGTGCCGCGCCGATCGAACGCGAGCAGCGGCGCCAGCACCAGCCCAGGCCGGACCACCGGCGCCGCGGCAGGCGGCTCGAAGGTCTGGAAGCCCGCCGGCACCAGCGCGTCGCCGTCACGCCACTGCCGGAACTCCATCACCGTGCCGACGAACGCCGGCAGGCACAGCGTCGCGCCGAGCCGGCCCAGCGCCGACGCCAGCGGCCGCGGGTCCGCTTCGCTGCGCATCGGCCAGTAGGCCGACACGATCGTGCCAGGCGCGATGTGCGCGCGCAGCGCTTCGGTGCCGTGGTCGGCGATCTGCTGCGACCACGCGCGCCGCGTCGCCGGCTCGAGCCGGTCGCGCACGGTGCGCGCTTGCTGCCGCAGTTCGGTCTTGTCCGCCATGGCCGGGTGCAGCCTGGGCATCGCTGCCGTCACGCGTCCGGCAGGCCGAGGTCGCGGCGCAACTGCGCGCGATCGAGCCCGGCGACGAGGCGGCGCAGGTTGCCGTAGAGAAACGAATGGCCGTAGCCGCCGGCGACCATCTCCTCGAGCGCCTGCTGCGGCGTCCAGCCGTCGACGGCGACGCGCCAGGCGGCGACGACGGCGCCGGTCCGATCGGCGCCCTGCCAGCAGTGCACAACCACCGGCTTCTCGGCCTGCAGCAGGGCCCGCACGGCGCCGACGAGCTGGTCGTAGCGCAGGCTGCCGGCCGCCATCGGCACCTCGCGCAGTGCCAGCGGCGTGCCGTCGACTTCGTCGGCGTCGCTGTGCAGCTGGCGCAGGTTGACGACGCTGCGGATGCCGAATGCCGCCAGCGCGCGCATCTCCGCCGGCGACGGCTGCTCGCAGCGGTAGAGGTCGGGCGACACGCGGTACCAGTTGTCGGGCCCATGGGCGGCCACCGGCTGGGCCCAGTGCGCCGGCCGCGCGGGTGGCGGTGCTGCCGGCGCCGTGGTGCAGGACAGCAGCGTCAGGAGCGCGACGAACGACGACGGGCGCATCGCCGCACGCTACCACGCGGCCCGAGCCGGCACCGCCCCCGGTGCCGGCGGCGGGACCGGGAACCTCGCCGGATCCGGAACGGCGCCCGGGAGGTGGCGTGGCTGGTCGACGGCATCGCGCTGCGGTGGCTCCCGCGATCGGTGTGGGCCAGCCGCGGCGACACCGTGCCCGGGTGCCCACCGCCGGGGCGGCCCGATCAGGGATCGATCACCATCGTCGCGGCACCACCGACGACCTCGCAGAGCCCGCCCGCGTCGAACACGATGCCCGTGAACGTGAAGCGCAGGCCCTGCAGGATCACCGCAATCGCGGGCGGCAGGTGGAAGCCGCTGTTCGCGTTGCCCGCGGCGTCGAGCACGCCGGCGCTGTTCGGCAGGATCGGTGTGTTCACCAGCGTGAGCCCGAGGCCGGTGAACGCGTCGAAGTTCATCGGCACCTGCACGCCGTCGAGCAGGAAGCCGGGCGCTTCCCCGGTGACGCCGAGCGCCAGCAGGTAGTCCTGTCCGGCGCGGGTCGCGCCACCGCGCAGTTGCAGCGGATGCGCGATGCCGGCGGTGGCGGAGACGGTGGCCAGGCGCGGCAGCAGGGCTGCCTGGTACGGGCGCGACGGCACGTCGACCCAGTTGTCGATGCCCGGCCCGACGAGCAGCGTCGTCTGCGTGCTGTCGAAGTACGGCACCATGCGGATGCGGCGCGAGTTCGGGCCGTTGATGTCGGCGAGGTTCTGGATGCGCAGCACGAGCCGATTGCCGGCGGGCACCACCTGGGCCACGTCGCCGAGATCGATCGTCACGATGTGGGTGCCCGCGATGCCGGTCCGCGTGCCTTCGGTGCCCGCGGTGATCCAGTGGCTGCCGCCGGCCGGGTCCTGGTGCGCGAGCACCGCGGTGAGCTGGAAGTTGCCCGTGGTGTCGTCGACGGTGAGCCGCACCTGCGGCCGCCCGAGGATCTCGATCGCCTCCGTCAGCGGCTGCGACGTGAACACCTCCTGGCTCGGCGCGATGTTCGCCGTCACCGCATTCGGCGCGAGGCCGGCCCCCTGGGCGACATAGTCGAAGACGTCGTACGCGGCGGGCACGACGTGCTGGATCACGTTCGTGAAGTTCTGCGCGTTGGGCGGCAGCGGCTGCAGCGCCTGCGTGCCGACGCAGTGCCAGCGCGCGTTCGCGATCGCCGGCGGCCATTGCGTCGACGTGCGGTGTTCCCAGATCGTCGCCGGATCGAGGTGCAGCGCGGTGCTGGTCGGCTGCATCGCGACCTCCGCGAGCGGTTCGAGATCGACGCCATTCGCGATGCCCTTCAGGAAGCGATCGAACCAGCGCCGGCGCAGATCGTGCATCACCGCGGTCTCCATCGTGTTGTTGACGGTGGAGTGGCCGCTGCCGGTCGACAGGAACAGCCGGTTCGGCCCCAGCGGGCGCGTCAGGGCCGCGTCGACGGACGGGTTGTTGACGATCTTGAAGTCCTGCATCGCGAACATCGACAGCACGGGCACCGTCGTCGTGGCCAGGTTCGCGAGCAGGCTCTGGTTGAACGGCGTGTCGATCGCGGCGCGCAGACCGACGAAGTCGTTGTTGTCGACCAGCGTCAGCCACGGGTGGCCGGCCGGCTTGTCGATCACGTTGTGGTCCGCGACCATGGTGCTGTCGGGCACGCTGCCCTCCGTGTTGTCGAGCGGCGCGATCTGCGGCACGACCGCGAGCACGAGCGGATAGTCGGTCACGAACCCCGCCAGCGGCAGCGGCCGGCCCGACCACGCGGCAGCCTGGTAGGACTTCCGACCACCGCCGGAGAAGCCGGTCACCGCGAGCCGCGCCGGATCGATCGTCGTGCCGACGACCGCGGCCTGCGCGAGGCCGTGGCTCTCCGCGGTGTCGAGCAGCTCGCGTTCCTGCGTCTGACCCGGGCGCTCCGGATCCGAGAACGCGTAGCAGACGTAGCCGGCCTCGGCGAGCCGGGACGCGGCGCCGACGACGTTGGCGTCGTTCTTGGTGCCGTCGCCGCCGTGCATCACGAGAACGCCCGGCCAGCCGGTCGGCCCCGCCACGGCGTTGGGCGTGTAGATGTCCATGCCGGTCATCACGCCGTCGGAGAACGTGATCGGCACGGTCTGGACCGCGAACGTGAAGCCGCCGGGCGGCGTCGGCGGATCCTGCGCGAGGAGCAGCGGGGCGAACGAGAGAACGGCGAGCAGCGGTGCGGTCTTCATGATGGCCGGGCAGCGGTGTCGCCGGTCGAAGGACCGGTCCCGGCCGACCGCACGGAGATTTTCTCCTGGCTGGTGATGCTGCACCGGCCGGCATCGGCGCACTCCGCGCTACTCCGGGCTGCCCAGGTACAGGAACGGCGCCCAGTGGAACGGCTCCGGGTACCTCTGCCGCAGCGCCTTCTTCGCCGCCGTGAACGCCGCGAGCCGGTCGGTCTCGCCGGCGAGCAGACGCGAGTAGAAGTCGGTCATCAGCTCCTTCGTGCTCGCGTCGTCGACCGGCCACAGCGACGAGATCACCGCCGGCGCGCCCGCGAACAGGAAGCCGATCGGCAGAGCCTGCGGCGCCTCGTCGCGCAGCGTCGGACCGATGTTGGTCTGGCACGCGGACAGCACGACCAGCCGGCAACTGGCCAGTCGCCCGCGCCACGCGCGCAACAGGTCGCCGAGCTTCAGCAGCCCGTCGTCGCCCGGCAGCACGTGCTGAGGCTGGCTCAGCACCAGCATGCTGAGGCTCTGGCCCGCGTACTCCTCGGCGATGCCGTGGCAGGCGAAGTGCAGGTACTTCGCCTTCGCCGCGAGGTCGAACACCGACGGTTCCGTCGCGTCGGCACCGAGCAGCAGCTCGACCTTCGCCTGCCGCTTCCCGAACACCGCGCCGATCGCCTCGGCTTCGTCGCGCGCGCCGCGCAACGGCGGCAGCGCGCCGAGGCGCTCGAGGTCCCCGGCGCGGGTGATGCGCGCCATCTGCGCGTCACCGCCGAGGCTCGCCGCGAACGCAGCCCGCGCGCGGCCGGCGCCGACGTCGATGCCCAGCGGACCGGCATTCGCCTCGACCGTCCGCGTCGTGCCGCGGCGCCACACGACGATCGGGATCGGCTGCCGCTCGCGCTGCCCGTCCTCGATCGCCCGCTCCGTCGCCATGCGCAGATCGCGCAGCGCCTTGTCGTCGGCGAGCGCGGCGCCGTCGTAGCTCGTCAGCACGTCACCGGGCTGCAGACCGAGCCGCGCGCCTTCGCTGCCGTCGTTCACGGCGACCACGAACACACCCTGCTCCGGCACTTCGGGCTCGGCGTCGAGCCGGCGCGGATCGCCGACCGCGAGCAGGTCGAGGCTCGTCGTGTCGTCGGCGGCGGCCTCGGCGCGGTGCCGCAGCCAGTGCAGCATCGTGCCGGACGACACGTAGCTCACCGGCGGGCCGGCGTCGAGCCAGGGCACGGGCTTGCCGTCCCTGGTGTCGGTCACCAGCAGCTCGAACGGCATGCGGTGCAGTTCGCGGTGTGCGGCCAGGAACACGCGCTTCTGCGCGCGGACGCGCTCCCACACCGCAGCGGGGAAGAGACTCGCGAACAGCTCGTGGCTCTCCGCGTCGCTCGCGTCGGCTGCCGGCGCACCGTGCTCGCCAGGCTGGCGGCCGCGCAGCGGCGCGCGCGAAGTGCGCTGCAGCAGGCGCGGCAGGATCCGCTGCACGGTCGCGAACGCCGTCGGCAACTCCACCACCTGCACGTCCCCGGCGCGCGCGACCACGTAGAGCAACGCGACGTCGCGCGTCAGGGTGAACTCGAGCAGCAGTTCGTCCCGCTGCAGCGCGCTCTGGATCTCCGCCGCATCGCGCACCCGTCCGACCGGCAACACGTCGCCGAGCAGGCGCGCGCGTTCGTCGAGCAGTTGGCGCAGCTTCGTGCTGACGGCGTTCGACCGTCCGATCAGTGCCTCGCGTCGCTGCGCTCGGTCGGCGTCGTCGGCGAGGTCCGCCAGCTGCGTCAGTTCGTGCAGCAAGCGGTCGCTCTCGGTCCGCGCTGCTGCGACCTCCGTGCGCAGCGCCGCGAGCCGGTTCGCGGCGGCCTCGTCGCCGCGGGCCCTGGCCCGGCGTTCGGCCTCGACCTCGGGGTCGCCGAACTGCGCCAACTGGTCGAGCAGGTCGCGGCCGCGGCTGCGCTCGGCGGCGTGCACGGCATCCAGCGGCCGGCCGAGGCGGCTCGCCAGGATCTGGCTGCGCTCGAACACGCCGCCGCGCTTCAGTTCCTCGAAGAACGATTGCCTGAGCTCGGCCGAAACCTGCGCGTCGCCCCGCAGCCGCTCGATCATCGCCATGGCCTGTTGCTCGCTCGCCAGCGCTTCCGCGCCACGGCCGAGGGACTGGAGGCATGCGGCGACGCTGCTCAGGCTGCTTGCGACGTCCGGGTGGTCACGGTCACCGTACAGACGCCGCCGCATCGCCAGCGCCGCCTCGCACTGCGGCAGCGCCTCCGATACGCGACCGAGGTTCCAGAGGCACGATGCGACGTTGTTCAGGCTGGCCGCCACATCCGGGTGGTCGCGGTCGCCGTACAGACGCTTCCGCATCGCCAGCGTCGCCTCGTGCTGCGGCAATGCCGCCGACGCGCGGCCGAGAGACTGGAGGAACACGGCGACGTTGCTCAGGCTCGTCGCCACATCCGGGTGGTCGCGATCGCCGTACACGCGCTTTCGCATCGCCAGAGCCGCCTCGCAATGCAGCAACGCCTCCGACGCGCGACCGAGGTCCTCGAGGCAGGCAGCGACGTTGCTCAGGCTCGTCGCCACATCCGGGTGGTCGCGATCGCCGTACAGGCGCTTCCGCATCGCCAGAGCCGCCTCGAACTGCGGCAACGCCTCCGACGCCCGGCCGAGGGACTTCAGGCAGAAGGCGACGTTGTTCAGGGCGTACGCCACGTCCGAGTGGTCGCGATCGCCGTGCAGGCGCTTCCCCATCGCCAGCGCCGCCTCGAACTGCGGCAACGCCTCCGATGCGCGGCCGAGGGATTCGAGGCACGCGGCAGCGTTGTTCAGGCCCCTCGCCACGGCCGGGTGGTCGCGATCGCCGTTGAGGCGCTTCAGCATCGCCAACGCCGCCTCGAACTGCGGCAATGCCTCGGATCCGCGGCCGAGGGCCTGGAGGCAGCGGGCGACGTGGTTCAGGCCGTCCGCCAGATCCCGGTGGTCGCGATCGCCATGCAGGCGATTCCACTCCGCCAGTGCCGCCTCGTACCGCGGCAGTGCCTCCGATCCGCGGCCGAGGTCCTGGAGGCAGGAGGCGACGTTGTGCAAGCTCGTCGCGACGGCCGGGTGGGCGCGCTCGCCGTACAGGCGCTCCCGCATCGCCAGCGCCGCCTCGTGCAGCGGCAATGCCTCCGTTCCGCGGTCGAGGGCATGGAGGCACGCGGCAACGTTGTTCAGGCCCCTCGCCACGGCCGGGTGGTCGCGATCGCCGTGGATGACCCGCGACTGCGCCAGCGCCAACTCGCACGTGCGCAGGGCTTCAGCGAAGTCTCCTTCCCGACACAGAGTCTCGCCCAGCCGGAACAACTGTGCTGCCACCTGGCCCCGCTCGTCGTCCGTCGTCGCCCTCTCCGCTAGCCCGTTCAGGAGCTCGAACGCCTGCTGCCACCGCCTCGCCGCGATGCAGTCCTGCGCGACCTCGAGGCTGGTGGCAAAGTCCTGCGCGGGCAGGATGCCGGCGGCGATCGAGGCGACGAGGGCGAGCGTTCGTGGCATGCGCATGCGACAGGGTGTCCGTCGGCGATGCTACTGTGCCCGGCGCGGGCGGAGGAACGGCACTCGCGCTACCGCCCGTCGCCGCCGCCGACTCCGCTGCCGCGTGCTAGGCTCCGCGCGATGCCCTACGAGATGATGGTCGGCCTCACCGTCACCGACGACGCCGTCTACCGGCAGTACCGCCGTGCGATGGCGCCGCTGCTCGCCGCCCACGGCGGCGGTTTCCGCTACGACTTCACGGTCGCGAAGGTGCTGGAGTCCGCGAGCGAGCACCCGATCAACCGCGTGTTCGCGATCTACTTCGGCAGCAAGCCGCAGATGGACGCCTTCTTCGCCCACCCGGACTATCAGGCGATCAAGGCGCGCTTCTTCCAGCGGTCGGTCGCGGGCACCACGATCTTCGGCGGCTACGAACGGTAGGGCGCCGCGGTTGCGTCGCGGTCAGAACATGCCTGCCGTCAGCGCCAGCGCGTTCGTCGCGGTGATCGCGATCCAGTCGCCCTGCGGGCCGATCTCGATCGGCACCATCTGGTGGTAGAACGTGAGTCCGACGAGGGGCGGCACGTTGGGCAGGAAGAACGACGACTGTGCGGTCCCCGTCGTAGTGGACACCACGCCAAGGATGTCCGGCCTGACGAGCGCGTCGCAACCGGGTCCCGCCTGCGGGAACACGCCGAGCAAGGGTTCGGCGCCTTGCGGAATCTGGGTGAAGCTCGTCGCCGTGACGACCAGCGCGTTCGCCGGCAATCCCGTCCCGGTCGCCTGGAAGGTCGTCGCGACCCACGGCAGGGTCGTTGCAACCAGGCTGTTGCTGCCGCCGCTGCTCGGGCAACCGAGCCCCGCCGGCACCGCGGTCGCCGGACACGTCGTGGTCAGACGCGCGAAGTGCGAGATGCCGGTCCCGCCGGCACTGGTGAACACCCCGCCGACCGCGACGTCCCCGTTCGCGAGCGTCTCCAGCGCGAGCACGAAGAAGCCCGTGCCCGGGCCGAACGCCGACCAGCTCGAGCCATTCCAGCGCGCGACGTGATTGGCCGGCGTGCCGCCGGCGGTCGTGAACGTCCCGCCGGCGACCACGTCGCCGTTCGGCAGCAGCGTGAGCGACGTCACGGTGTCGTTCATCCCCGCGCCGAGGGCGGACCAGGTCGCACCGTTCCAGTAGGCGATGCGGTTCGCCGGCACGCCGCCGACGCTGGTGAACGAGCCGCCGATGACGAGGTCGCCGTTGCGCAGCACGACCATCGCATTGACCGCGCCGCCGGTCGCCGGGCCGAAGGCCGACCAGGTGGTCCCGTTCCAGCGCGCGAGGTTCTCGGTGGCGACGCCACCCGCGTCCTCGAAGCCCCCGCCGACCACGAGGTCGCCGTTCGGCAGGACGCGCATCGCGCCGACATTGCTGACACCCGACGCGCTCGACAGACCGGAGCCCATCGCCGACCAGGTCGTCCCGTTCCAGCGCGCGATGCTGCTCGCGCTGACGCCGCCCATCGTCGTGAACAGACCGCCGGCGACGAGATGGCCGTTCGGCAGCGTCGCCAGTGCATAGACCACCGAGTTGGAGCCGGAGCCGAGCGCGGACCACGCAGTGCCGTTCCACCTGGCGACGTCGACAGCCGCCACACCGCCGGCGATCGAGAAGTCGCCCGCCGCGACCAGGTCGCCGTTCGGCAGCGTCGCGAATGCAGTGACCGTCGCCAGGAAACTGCTGATGCCGGTGCCGACGGCCGACCACGACTGCGATGCCGCATCCCACGCCGCGACACGATTCGCAGGCATCGCCCCGACGTTGAGGAAGTAGCCGCCGATCACCAGCCTTCGTGGTGCCGGCCCGGTGCCGTCCGGATCCCAGTGGGTCATCGCCACGACGCCCTGGTCCGGCTGCGCCGACCCGAACGACGCGAGCCACGGGTTGCTGCATTGTGCGTGCGTCGGTCCGATCAGCAGGACGGCGACCGCGAGCGCACCGATGGCGAAGTGTTGGCTGTGCATGGCTCTGAGGCTCGGCGAGCGGCGGGCGTTCGCACGGTGACGGCGTCGAGTCTCGCACGTGCACCGCGCCGCGGGAAGGTGCGCTCCGTAGCACGACGCCGGCGATGCCAGTGGAACGGGTCGATTCTCACCCTCATGGAGTCCACCGGGCATTGCCTCCGCCACCCGAGTCGCGCAAGCCGGTTCCGTTCCCCTGCCAGCAGCGCCCGACGGGTGGCGACCGGAGCGCGACAGTAGAGTCCCCCCATGCCCGATCCCGCCGCCGCTTCGCGTCCGTGGCTCCTGCCGATGCTCGCCGCATGCTGTGCAGCCACCGCGGCATGGTCGTTCGCGGGCACCCGCGATCGCGCGACCTGGGCCTTCGAAGTGCTGCCGCTCGCGCTCGTGCTCGTCGTGTTCGCGGTGCGCTCGCGCATCTTCCGCTTCACGGACCTCGCGTACGTCCTGCTCGCGTGGTTCTTCACGATCCAGTGCGTCGGCGGGCGCTACACGTTCGCCGAAGTGCCGTTTCCTGCCGCGGTGACCGAGTGGCTCGGCCTCGCACGCAACCCGACCGATCGCATCGGTCACTTCTTCCAGGGCTTCGTGCCCGCAATGGTGCTGCGCGAGTGGCTGATTCGCCGGCGCGGACTCCCGGGCGGCGGCACCCTGTTCTGGATCGTCTCCGCCTGCTGCCTCGCGTTCAGCGCGGCGTACGAACTGCTCGAGATGTGGGTCGTCGTTCTCTTCTACCCCGATGCCGGCCCCGAGTGGCTCGGCCACCAGGGCGACCCGTGGGACGCGCATTGGGACATGACGATGGCGCTCGGCGGCGCGATGCTCGCACAGCTGCTGCTCGCGCGCCTGCACGATCGGGCGATCGCGCGGCGCGGCGCGTAGCACTCGGTCCGGCGCGCCCATGTAGACGAACGGGGTCCGATGGAACGGGTCGGGGCACTTCGCGCGCAGCGCCTTCTTCGCTGCCGTGAATGCCGCGAGCCTGTCGGTCTCTGCCGCGAGGAGCCGCGAGCAGAAGATCGGTCATCAGCCCGAAGCCTGCCCAGTGCGAGGTCCAGTCTCTCCCCCCGGGTTCAGTCGATCGTGATCGCCAGCGCCGCGGTGATCACGAGCTGCGCAAACGGGCCGCTGGGATCGTAGCCCGCCGCTTGCGCCACGAACGAGGCTCCGTGCAGCGAGCTGCTCGCGGGCAACGGCAGCGGCAGCTCCGCAACGCCGGCGAGGTCCGCGGGCAGCAAGGCGAGCAGCGGTGAGTCCACCAGCAGCGAACAACCGCCGCCGAGCGGCACGTTGGCCGACGCAGCGGCGAGCCCGAAGAGCACCGCCGTGCCCGGCAGCAGGGACACCGCCCGCAGCCCGAAGACCGGGTTGCCTTGCCGCGGCGTGCTGCTCGTCGTCAAGGAGGGTTCGCCGCTGCTGCCGGTGCAGGCACTGCCGAAGGTCGCGGTGGCGGCCACGCTCGGCGCGCCGAGCTGCCACACGCTCGCCGCACCGAACGAGGCCTGCGTGTAGGCGATGACGCGACCCGCGACGGGGTCGAAGCCACCGGCGAACCCGAGGCTCGGCGTCACCTGCGCTCCGCCGATGTTGGCCCACGAAGCGCCATCCCATTCCCACGTACCGGCCACAGCGGTCGTGGCGAGGAGTTGGGCGGCGAAGCCGCCGGTGACCACCGTTCGCTGACGCACCGGGTCGAACGTCATCGTCGCCCGCGCGCGGGCCGTCGGACCGCCGCCGGCGGGGATCGCCTGCCACGTCGTGCCGTTCCATCGCCAGAAGTCGGCCTGCGCCGTGCCACTGGCGTTGTAGATGCCGCCACCGAACAGCAGCACGCCGGCCGCCGGGTCGTACGCCATCGCTGGGTTGGCGCGCGCACTGGGTGCAATCGCCGTCGCCATCTGCGTCCAATTCGCGCCATCCCACTCCCAGGTGTCGCCGAGCGGGGCATTGCCGGCTGACAAGCCGCCGAACAGGACGACCCGGGCGCGGGCCGGATCGAGTGCCATCCCGTGTTGCGACCGCGGCGCGGGGGCATTGCCCGGGCTCAACGGCGTCCAGTCGGTGCCGGTGAAGCGCCAGGATGCGTTGTTCGGCACGCCGCCGACGGCGCCGCCGAACAGCAACACGGTTCCGCCGGGTTCGCTCGCCAGCGCGGGGAACACGAGCGACGTCCCGGGCGATGTGGCCGTCGGCACGAGGCGCCATTCGCTCGCCCATTCCCAGGTGAGCGCGCTGCCAGGTGCGCTCGGGCCAGTGCCATGACGCAGCAAGCTGCCGCGCAGCGGGCACGGCGCCATCGCCACGCCCTCGACGACCGGGGGTACCGGGTCGTTCGTCAGCGCCTGCCACGTGGCGCCATCCCACGACCACGTGCTCGCCTGCCGGCTGCCATCGGCGCCGAACGCGATCACGCGACCCAGCACCTCGTCGAAACAACCGCCGCTCTGCGTCGACAGCGGACTCGTCGCCTGGCGCTGTATCCAGTTGGTGCCCACGCGTTCCCACGTGCTGGTCGTCGCCGGGAACGGTTGCGTCGCGAGCAGCACGGCGACGTTGCGCGCCTCGTCGTACGCGAGCACGCTCGGCACCGCGCTCGGGCCCGGGCTGCTCTGCGTCCACGTACTGCCGTCCCATTCCCAGGTGTCGTCCGTCCACGTCCCGGTCAGGCCGCCGTACAACACGACGACGCGGCGCTGGGGATCCCAGGTCATGGCGTGGTTCGTGCGCGCAGCGGGACCCGTGGTGGCGGCGAGCACCCACGTCGTGCCGTCGTACTCCCACGTGTCCCCGAGCTTGACCAACGCTCCATCGTGACCACCGAACAGCACGATGCGCGCCCGCACGCGATCGAACGCCATCGCTGCCCGCCCGCGGCCCGGTGGCGAGGCGAGCGGGGTGCGCAAGGTCCAGCTGCTGCCGTTCCATTCGCGCGTGCCCGCGTCGACGAAGAAGAACCCGTAGCCGCCGAACGCGACGGTGACGCCCGACGCGCGGTCGAACGCGAACGTCGAATACAAGAACCCGGTGCCGGCGGCGCGCGAATGCCACGCGGCGCGATCGAACTCGGTCAGGAAATTGGCATCCGCGGCGACGCTGCGGTGCCGCACGGAGTCGTAGACCGTCTGCGCGATCGCGGGTGGGGCGCTTGGCGGCGACCACACCTCTTGCCACACCGGTGCCTGCGTGCGCAACCCTGGTGCCGCGCCGGCGGCTGCGAGGACGAACACGAGGCGACGCGGAAGCGGCATGGGCACATGCTAACCGGCGACCGGCAGAACGTAGCCACCGCGGGCGGCGGTCCCTGGCTTCGCCGTTTCGAAGCCGAGGGCCGCGAGGCCGGCCACCATGTGCCACACCGCGTCCGACGCCGTCGCGTCCCGAACGGCAACGCGCTGCCCACACAGCGCTGCGGTGACGAGGAAGCGGTGCGCTCCGCTCTTCCTGCCGAGAGTTGCAGCAGGGCATCACGCGGTCGGAAAAGCCGCGAGATTTCGCGAACAGCCACGGCGATCGCGTCGCTCGGCGAGCATGGCTTCGGACCGTTCGACCTCCACCGGCGCGCCGCTGCGGCGCGGGACGCACATCGGCACGCGCTCGGCACGCGCCTTCCCATCGCTCGTCGCGATGCGCGAGAGGTCGGCGGCGTCGACGAACCATGGCGGCACCGTGCTCGGCACGCCGGCTGCCTGCAGCACGTCGGCGCTCTTCGCCAGCACGTCGCCGATCCCGTTGCGGCTCGCGCTCGTTCGAGAGCACTCGTGCCGGCGCTCCATGGCGGGCCGCCCACCAGCTGCCTCGCTGCGCTGGCAGCGCCAGACGCGCTCCGGCTCGACGCGCCGCCGAGGGCTCCGCACGTGAACACCACCTCGCTCGAACAGCGCGCCGCGCACACGACCCCGCTCTTCGACGCGATCCGCGCGTTCGTGGATCGGCAGCAGGCGCCCTTCTACTCGCCGGGGCACAAGGGCGGCCGTTCGTTGCCGCGTGAGTTCACGGAGCGTTTGTGCGAGTGGGATCTCAACAACCTGCCCGACACCGACACGCTGCACTGTCCGACTGCCGGCATCCGTGATGCGCAGCGTCTGCTCGCGACGGCGTACGGCGTCGCCCACAGCCACATGCTGGTCGGCGGCAGCACGGCGGGGAACGTCGCGGCGATCCTCGCTGCCCTGGCGCCCGGCGATCGGGTGCTCGTGCAGCGGAACGCGCACAAGTCGGTCATCGCGGGCATCGTGCAAGTCGGGGCGATCCCAGTATGGCTGCCGCCGGCGGTCGACGATCGCTTCGAGATCGCGCTCGGGCCGTCGGCGCATCAGGTCGAGCGAGCGTTCGCGCGGCATCCCGATGCGAAGGCGCTGCTCGTTCTCAATCCGACCTACTTCGGCACGACGCCAGACATCGCCGCGATCGCCAGGGTGTGTCGCGCGCGCGGCAAGTTGTTGCTCGTCGACGAAGCGCACGGGCCGCACTTCCATTTCCACGACGAGCTCCCGACAGCGGCCGAGGACGTCGGCGCCGATGCCGTCGTGCAGTCGACCCACAAGATCCTCTCCGGTCTCAGCCAGGCCGCGGTGTTGCACACGAGCGCAGCACTCGATCCGGGCCGCGTGCAGAAGTGCCTGCAGCTGATCCAGACGACGAGCCCGAACTTCGCCGTGATGGCGTCGATCGACATCGCGCGCATGCAGATGGTCACCACCGGTCGCGAATGGCTCGATCGCACGCTGTCGTTCGCGCGCGCGGCGCGCGAGGAACTCGCGGCGATTCCCGGCATCGAGGTGCTCGCCGCGCGCGATGCGGGGCCGGCCGGGTCGGGCTTCCACCGGCTCGACGAGACGAAGGTCCTGATCGGCACGCGCGGCCTCGGCATCAGCGGGCGCGAACTGCAGGCGCGTCTCAATCGCGAGCACGGCGTGCAACCGGAGCTCGGCGGCAGCTGCCACGTGCTGTGCATCGTGACGATCGGCAACGTCGCCGACGATCTGCATCGTCTCGTCAGCGCGGTGCGCAGCATTGCCGAATCGCGACCGCGCCGAGACGGCGTGATGCCGCACGCCGGCGGCTCGCGCGCGTTGCTCGCGATGGAGCCAGAGGTCGTGGTGACGCCTCGCGAGGCGTTCTTCGCACCTGCGGCCGCCTGCAGCGCCCGTGCCGCGGTGGGCCGCGTCTGCGCCGAGGTCGTCACGCCCTATCCACCAGGCATCCCGGCGCTGATGCCGGGAGAACGCATCACCGAGTCCATCCTCGGCGAGCTGCTCGTCGTGAGCGCCGCCGGCTGCCCGATCAGTGCCGCGGACCCGACCCTCGCCACGTTGCGCGTCGTCGCCTGACCGCGCTCCCCAACCGCCTCACGAGACCTGCCATGCATCCGAACCCCCTCCTGATCCACAAGTACGGCGGCGCTGCGCTCGCCGATCGCCAGGGCCTCGAACGCGCCGCGGCGCTGGCAGCCCGCTGCCGAGCCGCCGGGCGTTCGTTGTGCATCGTCGTCTCCGCCTCCGGCGACACGACCGACGATCTGCTGCAGCGTGCCCGCGAACTCGGTGCCGGCGCCGCGGATCGCGACACCGACGCGCTGCTCGCGTGTGGCGAGAGCATCAGTGCGGCATTGCTCGCGATGCACCTGCGTCGCTGCGGCATTCCGGCGCGTTCGCTGTCCGGCGCGCAGGCCGGCATCGTCACCGACGGCAATCACGGTGACGCCGACGTGCTGCACGTCGATCCACGCCGGATCGTGCAGTTGCTCGTGAACGGCATCGTTCCCGTCGTCGCCGGCTTCCAGGGCACGACGCTCGACGGCGACGTCACGACGCTGGGGCGCGGCGGTTCGGATCTGACGGCGGTGCTGCTCGGTGCGGCGGTACAGGCCGAGGCCGTCGAGCTCTACAAGGACGTGCGTGGGGTCTGCGATGCCGATCCGGCCGAGCATCCGCACGCGACGGTTCACGACGAACTCGATCACGACCAGCTGTTGGCGATCGTGCAGCGCAGTGCCCATGCGGTCGTGCAACCGAAGGCGGTCGTGGCGGCGCGCGACCGCGGCGTCACGCTGCGCGTGCTGCCGTTCGACGGCACTGGCGACGGCGACGGCAACGGCACCATCGTGCGAACGCGCACCGCCGATCCGATCCTGGCGTGCGAACCGTCGCCGCATCGCACCGCGGTGTTCGAAGCCGTCGAGTCGGCGGTACGTTCCTACTGCCGCTCGTTCCCGACCGTGTTCGCTCGCGCCAAGAACGCGCACCTCTTCGACGAGTCGGGGCGTGCCTACATCGACTTCTTCGCCGGGGCTGGCGCGCTGAACTACGGGCACAACCCCGACTTCATCCAGCGGCGCCTGATCGAGCACCTGCAGCGCGACGCGGTGACGCACGCACTCGACATGTTCACGACGACGAAGCGCGAGTTCCTCGAGCACTTCCGCGAAGTCGTGCTCGCGCCGCGTGGACTCGACCACAAGGTGCAGTTCTGCGGGCCGACCGGCGCCAACTCGGTGGAGGCGGCGATGAAGCTCGCACGCCTCGTGACGAGGCGCGTGCCGATCGCGGCGTTCACCGGTGGTTGGCACGGCATGACGGCGGGCTGCCTGTCGGTGACTGGCAACAAGGACAATCGCGCGGGCGCCGGTGCGCCGCTGCCGTTCACGATCACGCTGCCCTATCCCGCCGGGCCCTACGAACTCGCCGACGCGCTCGGCTACGTGAGCGCGCTGTTCGACGATCCGAACTCGGGACTCGATCTGCCCGCCGCACTGATCCTCGAGACGATCCAGGCCGAGGGTGGCATCTGGGTCGCTCCCGTCGAGTGGTTGCGCGGCATTCGCGAGCTCTGCGATCGCCACGGCGTACTGATGATCGTCGACGAGATCCAGGTCGGCTGCGGTCGCGCCGGCACGTTCTTCTCGTTCGAACGCGCGGGCATCGTGCCGGACCTGATCTGTCTGTCGAAGTCGATCGGGGGCTACGGGCTGCCGATGTCGCTGCTGCTCATTCGTCCCGAGTTCGACATCTGGAAGCCGGGCCAGCACAACGGCACGTTCCGCGGCAACCAGCTCGCGTTCTGCGCCGCCAAGGAAGCGCTCTCGCTGTGGCGCGATCGCCACTTCGAAGCGCGCATCGCCGAGCGGTCGGCGCTCGTACGACGCTCGATCGAGGAGAACGTCCTGCCGCTGCACACCGGCATCGAGTTGCGTGGCATGGGCCTGATCCACGGCGTCGATTTCACGAACGCGGGCGGAGCCGAAGTCGCGCGCCGCATCGCGCAGCGCTGCTTCCAGAACGGACTGATCGTCGAACGATGCGGCCGCGACGACACCGCGTTGAAGATCATGCCGCCGCTCACGATCGAGCTCGAGACGCTGCGCCAAGGCCTTGCAATCCTCGCCGCCGCTGCCCGCGAGGTCGTGGGCGGCCAACGCGAGGACGTCGTCTCCGTCATGGCCGCGGTCTCCTGAGCACGACCGACCATGGTCCTCTGGCTCAACCTCGCCGCCGCACTCGGATACGCATTCGGCGCGCTCTGCATGAAGTCCTCCGAGGCCTTCGCGCGACCGGGCGCGTCGATCGGCGTGTTCGCCTGTTTCGGCACGGCCGCGACGCTGCAGACGTTCGCGATGCACCGGCAGGACGTCAGCGCGGGCTACGTGATCGTGCTCGGCGTCGAAGCGATCGCGGCAGTCGCGCTCGGCGTTCTCTTCTGCCGCGAAACGATGACGCCGTTGCGGCTCGTCGGCGTCGCTCTCGTCGTCGCCGGCGTGTGGTGTCTGCGCCGCTGAAGCTGCAACCGCGTCCAGCCGCCCCGCCTGGTGCGCGGCCGGACACGGGCCCGACTCGCGCCGATGCGAGCTCGCGGTTCAGAAGCCGACGAGCTGCTCGAGACCGTTGCTGAGCGTGATGCCCAGCGGGTTGACCGCGTCCAACACGACCGCCTGCGGATACATCCGGAGGCCATTGGCATTGGGCACGTTCGGCAGCACGAGCTGGACAGCAAGGCTGCCCGGCGCCACCGGTGCCGCGACCATCAGGACGTCGAGGCTGTTCAGGAGCCAGCATCCCGGCGCACCGACGATGCCGAGGTTCGCGGGCAGCGGACCGCCGGCCTGCAACGTGTTGGAGAGGCCGAACGCGAGCAGGGCGATCCCCGGAGCCGGCACGCTGCCGAGGCTGTAGTTCAGCGTCGCCGACAACGCGGGCCGCGGCGAACAACCGAGCGTCGGGACGACCCCGTTGGAGCCTCGGCAGCCGATCCCGTGCACCCACGTCTCGCCGGTGTAGTCGGCGAACTGCATCACCTCGATCTCGGCGAACTCCATGGTGTGGTTGCTGCCGACCGGGCCCAGCGACGTCACGCGCACCGAGTCACCGGTGGTGCCGGCAGGCGGCGTCACGAGCAGCGGCTGCGTCACCGGCATCAGTGAGGCCGGGAAGTAGTCCTGCGAGAAGACCTGCGTGGCGCCATCGTGGATCGAAACCCGGAAGTTGCCGGTGCCGACCTGGAACTTGCTGACGGGCCACAAGCGGATCTGGTCGAGGCGGCGGCGCTCCACGTCGACGCGCAGCCACGATCCAGGCACGTTGTCGGTGCGCATCCCGCGGTTGTTGGACCAGAGGCCGTCGGTGCTGCCGTCGATCAGGCGCGGCGCGTTGGCGTTCTGCGACGATGCGGTCGCGGTGCCATACCGCGCGAAGTTCACCTCACGCGATGCCCCGTAGCGGATCACTTCGACCTCGGCGAACTGCAGGTGGTGATTGAACCCGGAGTTCACGCCGATGTTGCTGAGGCGAACGGTGTTCGCCGTGACCCCGGCGCCGGGCACCTTGATGCGGAGGAAGCCGCCGTTGATCACGACGCCGCCGGTCGTCAGGAAGTCCTGCGAGAAGACCGTGGTCGCCCCGTTCTTGATCTCGACCCGGAAGTTGGAAAGGCGTTCGCCCCAGCCATCGGCGCGATTCCAGATCACCACCTCGTTGAAAGTCGTCGTGCTCGGCAGGACGACCTGCCACCATGCCCCGGGAGTGCTTGCCGTGCAGGTCGTCGAGTAGTTCCACCAATAGCCGTCGCGGTTGCCATCGATCGCGAAGCCGGGTTGCTCGCCGAACCCGGCGAACGACGACTGCGTTGCAGTGCCCCCGAGAGCGACGTTGGTGTTCTGGGCGAACGCCACCGTGACGAGTGAGAGGAACGGGAGACAGGTGAGCAGGGGGATCTTCATGACTCTGGTGAGAGCAGCGAACCACCCCCGACTGGCGTTCGCAGTCGATGCAGAAGTCGACCAACTCGCGGGACTCCCCCATCAAGGCCCTGCCGCGGGCCGAAGCACGGTCCACGGCAACCCGCTCCGGACCGCGGTCGAGGCCAGGGCGAGGATCGCCGCCAGCACCCGATGCACTCACGCGGCGGTGGCGACGTTCTCGACCGCTTCGGCCGCGGTGGCCTCGCTCGACTGCGGTCGGTCCGCTCGGTCTCTCAGCGCAATGCGTCCGCGACAACCTGGCAGCCTTCGGGCGTGTAGTGCACCTGGTCGTAGAAGAGGGCCGCCGCTGCGCGGGTGTCGAAGGCGCCCGCCACGTCCTTGACCGTCACTCCCAGTCGTGCGCCCAGGGTCCGCGTGTGGTCGTTCACCGCGTCGAGCAAGCGCGCGCAGTGCGCGAACCGCAGCTTCTGCCCCTGCCAACAGAGGCTCGTGCGCAGGTCCGGCCCGGCAAGGCCGGTCGCCGCGTAGGAATGTGGCTGGGTCAGCAGCACGAGTTCGGCGCCGGCTTCGGCGCAGCGCCGCGCGATCTCGGTCAGGACCGCGGTGCGCTGCGGCAGCAGGACCTTGTCCAGCAGTGCTGCCACCAGCTCGAAACTCTCGTCCGCGAGCCACGGCATGGTCGCCTGCTGCGCGACGAAGCGCTGGTAGTGCGCCAGGTAGAAGCGGCCGGACCACTCGGCACGGACGTGGGTGACGAAGCGCAGCAATCGACTGCCGGCGAACCAGCCGCGCGGCCGCTCGGTCGCGTACAGGTCGATCGGACCGCCGTCGTGGTTCGCGAGGTCGAGCGCTTCGCCTTGCCGCACGAACGCCAACACGTCGTTGTAGGCGTGCATCAGCAGCACCCGCTGCGGTGCCAGCGGCAGCAGCGAGACGAGGTTGGCGAGGCTGTTGCCGCAGGTGTTGCCACTGACCCCGAAGTTGGCCGTGGGACCGGCCAGCAGGTCTGGCCAACGTCGTCCCTCGGGCACCAGCGCGCACTCCGTCGTGCTGCCTCCGAGCGCGAGCCACGGCGGTGGCAGCTCACGAGCCGCGTCGGGCGCATGGCCGAGCACCGCGCTGCGAGCATCGGTGCGGAAGCGGACCGCACCACCGTCGCGGTAGATGCCGTCGGCCCGCATCGTCATCCGGAAGCCTGGCGGGTGCATGCGCGTGGTCTGCGCCCGAGCCGTGACCGCCACGGGCGTACGGCCGTTCGGCAGGTCGTACTGGTCGGTCCAGAGCGCGCGTGCGGCGAGTTCGAGCAGCACCAGCAGCAGCGCCGCCGTGGCCACCGACACGGTGACCCGCAGGGCCAGGCGGCGAACGCGGGAACGAGGCACCGAGGCGGTCATGCGGTGGTGCGGAGGGTAGCCGGCCGTCGGTGCCCTTGCGAAGCACCCGCGGCGGCCAACCGTCGTCATCCACCCGAAGGCAGCGCCCCCTGCACGCATCTCCGAGCTCCGGCGCCCGGCTTCGAACTGGGCCACCCGTGCGCTCGCACGGCTCACGAACACGCTGCCGATTGGCGCAGCGGCTCGGCGTCCGACCTCAGCCCTCGAGCGGACGAACGACGCGAGCGCCGATGTCGGAGCGCGTGGTGTCGGGGGACACCTTCTCCCGCTGCGACGAACGAAGTGATGCTCTCCCGCGAACGCCGACGCAGCGGGTCGTCGCCAGCACCATCGTCGCCATCCGCCGCAGCGTCCGCGTCGCCCCACTTCCCTGCCTTGCGCGGCGCCCGCACCACCCGGTCCACAACGCGCTGCACCAGCTGCTGCGCGTCCACATCACTCACTTCCCACCGAGGCGTTCGGCCACGCAGGGCCGCCACGCCCGGGGAAACTGCCCGAGCGCCACGGAATGCCCCTTGCTCGCCGCGGCGCTCGCGGCGGCCATCGCCCCCGGACCGCTGCGTGTCGTCCCTTCGATCCTGTAGCCCTCGGAACACACATGCTGCGTTCGTTGACTCCGTTCCTGTTCGCCACCGCCTTGGTGCGAGCACAGTTCTTCCCGCTCGAGATCACGGAAGTGCTCGTCAAACCAGCTCCCGGCGGCCACCCGATCATCGAGCTCAGCACCTCGAACGTGCCCATCGACCTGACCGGACACCAGTTGGTGATCGATGCCACCCCCGTCGCCTTGCCGAGCGTCTGGTTGCCGCCGTTCACCCTGTGCCAGCTGCACCTCGGCGTGAGCGGCACGACGACCTCCAGCCACATCAGCTTGCCGACGGCACCGGCGCTGCCGGCGGTCGGCAGTGTGGCGCTGTTCCGCTCGTCTTCCTTCACCGCGGCCGAACTGGTGGCCTATGTCGACTGGAGTGGCGGCTTCGGCCCCTACCTCGCGGTCGCCGTACAGGCCGGCCAATGGACATCGGTCGGCGAGAGTGCGGTGCTGCCGAGCCAGGCCGGAGCCACGCTGGCGAATCGGCGTTGGGGCCGCACCGCCAGCACTCTGGTCGGTCCGCTGGCCTGGTACGCCGACACGACTCCGACCCTGGGCAGCGAGAACGACCCCGGCTACAGCCAGGTGTTCGGGGTCGGCTGCACCGACCCGCAAGCACCGACGTGGGGCCTGCCCGTCGAGACCGCCTTGGATCCCGGGCCCTGGCTCGGCGAAACGACGACCTACGTGGTCCGCGACGTGCCGGCCATCGCCCTGGTCGTCGCTGGTTCGACGCTGCCGACACCCGTGCCGCTCGATGCCATCGGCATGCCAGGCTGCACGGCCTACGTCAGCATCGAGAACACGCTGCTGCTGCCGGCCCTCGGCGGCAATGCGACCATGCAGCTCGCCGTGCCATTGGCGCCGCAGTTCCTCGGCTTCGCACTCAACCTGCAGGCCTTCGTGCCGAGCGGCACGGCTGGCAATCCGCTGCAGGCCTACGTGAGCGACGCGCTGCGGGGCATCGTCGGCTCGCGCTGAGGCGGGCCCGAGGGTCACTCCCGGCAGCACGACGGCATGGCTCGGCGCAGCGCGGCGCCAGCCTGGACGGCGCCGAGCCCGTCACCTTCGTTGGCGCACGAAGGCGCCTCGGCTCGAACGGCCGCCGCGGCGGCCGCATCGCAGCACCTGCGCGCGCCACCTCGCCGAGCGGGCGCGCCAGGCCAGCCGCGGTTACGCGGATTCCCGGCGCGCCGCTACAGTCCGGCCCGCCCGATGAATCCCGACTTCACGAAGTTCCCGTACGGCTTCGACGAGTTCCCGCGCCCGACCGCCGAGGCCTGGCACCAAGCCGCCGGCACGACCACACCGTGGACCTCGCCCGAGGGCATCGACCACCGCGTGCTGCACACGGCCGCCGACGCGAACGTGCCCCACCTCGGCCACCTGCCCGGCCTGCCGCCGTACCTCGGCGGCCCGTACGCGACGATGTTCGCGCAGAAGCCGTGGACGATCCGCCAGTACGCGGGCTTCTCGACCGCGGAGGCGACCAACGCGTTCTATCGCAAGGCGCTGGCCGCCGGGCAGCAGGGGCTCTCGGTCGCGTTCGACCTCGCGACACACCGCGGCTACGACAGCGACCATCCGCGCGTCGCCGGTGACGTCGGCATGGCCGGCGTCGCGATCGACTCGATCGCCGACATGCGCGTGCTGTTCGCCGGCATCCCGCTCGACAAGGTCTCGGTGTCGATGACCATGAACGGCGCGGTGATCCCGATCCTCGCGCTCTACATAGCCGCCGCCGCCGAGCAGGGCGTGCCGGCGAGCAAGCTGTCCGGGACCATCCAGAACGACATCCTGAAGGAGTTCATGGTCCGGAACACCTACATCTATCCACCCGGACCGAGCATGCGGATCGTGCGCGACATCTTCGCCTGGTGCGGCGAGAAGATGCCGAAGTTCAACACGATCAGCGTCAGCGGCTACCACATCCACGAGGCCGGCGCGTCGGCCGACCTGGAACTCGGCTACACGCTCGCCGACGGCCTCGAGTACCTGCGCACCGCGATCCAGGCCGGGCTCGACGTCGACAAGGTCGCGAGCCGCATGTCGTTCTTCTTCGCGGTCGGCATGAACTTCTTCACCGAGATCGCGAAGCTGCGCGCGGCGCGGCTCCTGTGGGCGAAGATCGTCAAGGCGTTCGGCGCCAAGGACCCGAAGTCGCTGGCGCTGCGCACGCACTGCCAGACGTCGGGCTGGTCGCTGGCCGCGCAGGACCCGTACAACAACGTCGTGCGCACGTGCCTCGAGGCGCTGGCCGCGGTGCTCGGCGGCACGCAGTCGCTGCACACCAACGCGCTCGACGAGGCGATCGCGCTGCCGACCGAGTTCTCGGCGCGCATCGCGCGCAACACGCAGCTGATCCTGCAGGAGGAGAGCCACGTCACGCACGCGGCCGACCCGCTGGCCGGCTCGTTCTACGTCGAGTGGCTGACCGGCCAGCTGGCGCAGAAGGCGTGGGCGCTGATCCAGGAGGTCGAGGGGCTCGGCGGCATGACCCGTGCGATCGAGGCCGGCCTGCCGAAGCTGCGCATCGAGGAAGCGGCCGCACGCCGCCAGGCCGCGATCGACAGCGGCGCCGAGACCATCGTCGGCGTCAACAAGTACGCGCCGCAACAGCAGGAACCGCTCGACATCCTGTCGATCGACAACACCGCAGTGCGCGCGGCGCAGATCGCGCGGCTGCAGGAGCTGAAGCGCACGCGCGACGGCGCCGCGGTGCAGGCCGCGCTGCAGGCGATCACGGCCGCCGCGCGCGGCACCGGCAACCTGCTCGGCCTCGCGGTCGACGCGGTGCAGAAGGGCGCGACCATAGGCGAGGTCAGCGCCGCGATGGAGGCCGTGTTCGGCCGTCACACCGCACACCCGCGCACCGTCGCCGGTGTGTATGCTGCGGCCGCGAAGTCGATGCCGAAGCTCGAAGAGGCGCAGCACCGCACGGCGGCGTTCCTGCAGCGGCACGGGCGCCGGCCGCGCATCCTGATCGCGAAGATGGGCCAGGACGGCCACGACCGCGGCGCGCGCGTGATCGCCAGCGCGTTCGCCGACATGGGCTTCGACGTCGACATCGGCCCGCTGTTCCAGACCCCCGACGAGGTCGCGCGGCAGGCGATCGAGAACGACGTGCACCTGGTCGGCATCAGCACGCTGGCCGGCGGCCACAAGACCCTGGTGCCCGAGTTGGTGCGCCTGCTGCGCGATCAGGGCCGCGGCGACGTGCTGGTCGTCGCCGGCGGCGTGATCCCCGAGCAGGACTGGCCGGCGCTGCGGCAGGCCGGCGTGGCAGACGTGTTCGGGCCCGGCACCGTGATCCCCGAGGCGGCGCTGCGGCTGCTGGCACTGCTCGAGGCGGCTGCGTGACCGCGACCCCGGACCGTCTGCCGGACCCCACCGCCCTCGCCGCACGGCGGCTGCAGGCGGCGGCGCGCTTCCCGTTCCGCCCGAACGGCGGCCGCGCGGCGCTCGCGGCGATCGCGCTCGGTGCCGCGACCGCGGCCAACGCGGCGCATGGGGTGCTCTGCGGGGTGGTGCTCGGGGGCTGGGACACGATCGAGGACTCGACGCCGTACGTGCAGGCCGAAGTCTGGATCACGCTGGCGATGCTGGCTTCGCTGCTGATCACCGGCGTCTTGTTCATCGCCTGGATGCACCGCGCCTTCGGCAACGCGCACGCCGCCGGCCTGCGCAGCACGCACGCGATCGGCTGGGCGATCGGCGGCTGGTTCGTGCCGCTGTTGAACCTCGTGCGCCCCTACCAGATCGCCGCCGAGATGTGGCGCCACGCCGGCCCCGAGCGCGCCGGCCCGGCCGCGATCGCGCCGCTGTGGTGGGCCGGCTGGTTGCTCGGCAACGTCACCGGCAGCATCGGCACGCACCTGAACGAGAACCCGGACGAAGAAACGGCGCAGTTCGGCCTGCAGGTGCTGATCGCGAGCGACCTGCTGTCGGTGCTCGCCGGCGTGATGGGCATCGTGCTGGTCCGGCGGCTGACGGCGGCCCACGCGGCGATGGTGTCGGTCGAGCAGGCGAAGGTGTTCGACTGACCGTCAGCCCGCGGCGCGCGCCGCGTCGAGCGCCTGCGTCAGGTCCTGTGCCAGGTCGCGCCACCACTCGACGCCGATGCTGAGCCGCACCAGGCCCTCGGTGACGCCGCTCGCCTTCAGGTCCTCGTCGCTCATCTCGGACGCGGTCGTCGTGCGCGGGTGGCACGCCAGCGACTCGACACCGCCGAGCGACACCGCGAGCTTGAACAGGCGCAGCGCGTTCAGGAAGCGGAACGCGGCGGCGCGGCCGCCGTGCAGCTCGAGCGACACCATCGAACCGGCCGCCGTGCACTGCTGGCGGAAGATCCGCGCCTGCTCACCGGTGAAGCGCGACGGATGGTGCACGCACTGCACTGCCGGGTGCGCGGCCAGCAGGTCGACGAGCCGCGCCGCGTTCTTGCTCTGCTTGACCATGCGCAGCCACAGCGTCGCCATGCTGCGCTGCAGCAGCCACGCGGTGAACGGCTCGCTGATCGTGCCGAGGAACGCGCGCGTCTCCTTGATGCGAGCCACCAGCTGCGGGTCGGTCGCGGTCAGCGCCCCGGCCAGCACGTCGCTGTGGCCGCCGAGAAACTTGGTCGCCGAATAGACGCAGAGGTCGGCGCCGTGCAGCAGCGGCGACTGGAACACCGGCCCGAGGAACGTGTTGTCGACCGCGATCGGCACGTGGCGTGTCGGCACCGCGCTGCGCACCGCAGCCGCGACCGCCTGCAGGTCGATCAGGTGCAGCGTCGGGTTGGCCGGCGTCTCGAGCCAGACCACGTGCACCGTGTCGGCGTGCCGCCGCAGCGCGTCGGGCCAGCCGCCGTCCTCGACCGGCACCGCGGTCACCTGCCACTGCGGCAGCATGTGGCGCAGGAAGTGGTCGGTGCCGCCGTAGACCGGCCGCTGGTAGAGCACGACGCCGCCGGGCCGCGCCAGCGTCAGCAGCGTGGTCGTGATCGCCGACATGCCGCTGGTGAAGCAGGCGGCGGCGCGCGCGCCCTTCTCGACCGAACGCAGCGCGTCCTCGAACATCTCGGCGTTCGGGTGGTTCAGCCGCGCATAGATCAGGCCCGGATCTTCGCCGGGCACCGCCGGCAGCTTGCCGAGCGCGATCTCGAAGCTCTGCGCCGCCTTCTCGGCGGTCGCGAACGCGAACGTCGACACCGGGTAGATCGGCGGCCGCACGGCCATGACCGACAGCCGCGGGTCGAACCCTTCGGACACCGACGAGGTCTCGGGATGGAACGGATGGCGCGGGTCCATGGCCGCAGCGTAGGCGCCGCGCGCCGCTGCCGCACAGCGGGCCGAAGGGCGACAGCGCGGGTAGCATGCGCGCCGCGATGGACCCGTTCTTCCATCTGGTCGAACAGAAGCTCGAACAGGCCGAACGCGACGGCGTGTTCGCGCGGCTGCCGGGCCAGGGCCGGCCGCTCGTGCTCGACGACCTCGACGGCGTGCCCGCCGAACTGCGCGCCAGCTACCTGCTGCTGAAGGGCAGCGGGTTCGTGCCGCCCGAACTCGAGGCGCGCCGCGAGTGGCTGCGGCTCGAGGACCTGCTCGCCGCCTGCGCCGACGCCGCGGAGCACACGCGCCTCGCCGCCGAGGCGCGCCGCGCGGCACTGCGCTACCGGTTGCTGGTCGAAGCGCGCGGCGTGTCGCAGGGCCTGCTCGACTACCGCGACGCCGTCCTGGCGATCGGAACTGATGACCTGAGTGGATCACCGGCGATTTCCTGCGACCGCCGGGGCGTTCGGGACACCAAGCCTGCTGCCGTGCCTGTGGTGCGGCAGGAGAGTCCCGTTGGCATTCACCCCACCCCGGTGCCCGCACCAGGAC
>JAEUHR010000048.1 GCA_016794425.1 Planctomycetota bacterium | reverse complement strand
TCCAGCGCAACCTGGAAGCCCAGGAACTGCTGGCGTGGCGGCAGGACTGGCGCGGGCTGTCGATCCACCCGACCAGCACGGATGGCACCGGCACTTGCGGCGCGGCGGCATGAGCGTGGTCCACGGAAAGCACCAGTTCCCACGCGCCGCGGCGGCTGCGGGCTACCGCGGCTGGATCTGCATCGGCGGGAACTCGCGCACGGTGCGCGGCGGCACCGGTGGGTCGAGCGGCTCGTCCGCGGTCTCCAGCACCGCGCTGCAGCGGATGCGCCAGCTCCAGCCGGGCTGCAGGTGCGCACCGTAGGTCGGCGTGCGCAGCTCGTCCGAGTAGTAGCTGCCGCGCGCGATCGGGATCGGCACCGGGATGATGCAGTTGCAGGCCTGCGTCGACACCAGGTGGCCGTCGGCGCTGAGCACGTCGAGCCACACCCACGCCTGCACGACCGGCTTGTCGGTGCGGTTCTGGTAGTGGAAGCGGCAGCGCACGTATTCGCCGCCGGGCCAGCCGTCGAGCGAGACCTCGCGCACGGTGACGCGGCCGTCCGCCGGGAAGTCGAACTCGATCGGCGCAGTGTTCTGTTCGCGGAACACCTGCTGGATCTGCTGCAGCTCACGCAACTCGGACTCGAGGGCGTGCTCCGCGGGGGCGCCGTGTGCACTGGTCGCGCAGGCGGCGAACAGCACGAGGCAGGAAGGGACGAGGCGGCGGCTTCGGTTCATGGGCGCGGCGCTCAGCAAGGCGTGTTCCGGGATCCTACGCCGCGCTGGGACGCCGTGGTGGGCCGGTTCCTTCCCGCGGGATCCGGCTCGGCCTTGACCCGGACCCGCGGCTCCAACATCGTTCGCGGCGAATGTTCGATTCGCTCGCCAACGCGCTGGGCAAGGCCTACCGCGCCATCGTCGGCCAGAAGGTCCTGACCGAGGCCAACGTCGACGAGGGCATCCGGGCGGTCCGCCAGGCGCTGCTCGAGGCCGACGTCAACTTCCAGGTGGCGAAGGAGTTCACCGCCGACGTGCGCCAGCGCGTGCTCGGCCAGAAGGTGATCGAGGCGGTCGAACCCGGGCAGCAGTTCGTCAAGTGCTTCCACGACGCGCTGACCGACCTGCTCGGCGGCCAGGCGGTCGGGCTGCCGGTGGCCGACGCGCCGCCGCTGGTGCTGATGATGTGCGGCCTGCAGGGCAGCGGCAAGACGCCGACCTGCGCCAAGCTGGCGCTGTGGCTGCGCAAGCAGAAGAAGAAGAACCCGCTGCTGGTCGCGGCGGACCTGCAGCGGCCGGCGGCCGTCGACCAGCTGCAGAGCCTCGGCAAGCAGCTCGGCATCGCCGTGCACGCCGAAGGCACCAAGGCGCGGCCGCCGGAGGTCTGCCAGCGCGGCATCGCGCACGCGAAGTCACACGGCCACGACGTCGTGATCCTCGACACCGCCGGCCGTCTGCACGTCGACGAGCCGCTGATGCGCGAACTGCAGGAGGTCCACGCGCTCTGCAAGCCGCACGGCGTGCTGCTGGTCAACGACGCGATGTTGGGCCAGGACGCGGTGAACTCGGCCAAGGAGTTCCACGCGCGGCTGCCGCTGCACGGCCTGATCCTGACCAAGGTCGACGGCGATGCGCGCGGTGGTGCGGCGCTGTCGATCGTCAAGGTCACCGGCCGGCCGATCCTGTTCGCCGGCGTCGGCGAGAAGCCGGACGACCTCGAGGAGTTCGATCCGTCGCGCATGGCCGGCCGCATCCTCGGCATGGGCGACGTCGTCGGCCTGGTCGAGAAGGCCCAGTCGGTGATCGACGAGAAGGAAGCCGAGCAGGCAGCGAAGAAGCTGCAGCGCGGTCAGTTCAACTTCGAGGACTTCCTCGCGCAGATGAACATGATCCGCAAGCTCGGCCCGCTGAAGAAGGTGCTGGGCATGCTGCCGGGCGTCGGGTCGATGCTGAAGGACGTCGAGTTCGACGAGCAGCACATGAAGCGCCTCGAGGCGATCGTGCTGTCGATGACGCCGAAGGAGCGCCGCAACCCGAACCTGATCGACCTGCCGCGGCGGCGCCGCATCGCGCAGGGCTCCGGCAACGACCTCGAGGCCGTGAACGGCATGATCAAGCAGTTCAAGGCGATGCAGGACCTGATGAAGAAGCTCGGCAAGGGCGGCGGCATGCCGCCCGGCCTCGACCAGATGTTCGGTGGTGGGGGCGGCGGCCTGCCCGGTGGCGGCCGTGGCGGCGGGCCGTCCGGCGGCTTCCCCGGCGGCGGCCGCGGCTTCCCCGGCGGTTTCCCGGGCGGGTTCCCCGGCCGCAAGCGCCGCTGACGGCCGGCCGCGAAAAAGCGCTGGCAACCGCGCGGAGCATCTGCTTTGCTTCTCCGCCCCCTTTCGCGGGTTCCAGACGTACGGAGACAGGTTCCCTTGGCAGTCACGCTTCGCCTCAAACGCTTCGGCCGCCTCAACCACCCGACCTACCGCGTGGTGGCCACCGACCCTCGCTTCCCGCGCGACGGCCGCATCATCGAGTCCCTCGGCTACTACCTGCCGCTGATGCCGCGCGCCCAGGAGCAGCTGAAGCTGAACGCCGACCGCGTCCAGTACTGGCTGTCGGTCGGTGCGCGTCCGTCGGACACGGTGGCCCAGATGATCGAGAAGTCGGGCCTCACCGTGCCGGTGCCGAAGAAGCCCGAGCGCCAGAAGAGCAAGGGCAAGCCGGCGCCGTTCGCGGCGCCGAAGAAGAAGGTCCGCAAGCCGAAGGCGCAGCGACGCGCCGAGAAGGCTGCCCGCGCCGCCGCCGGCAAGAAGTGAGCGTCGTCCGTTCCGGCCGGCCCGCTCCGACGGGCCGCGCCAGCGCGCGCCGGTCGAACCTCTCGTCCGTCGCGCACGCCAGCTGTTGACCGCTGCCCGCGGGGCCATGCAAGAGACCGCCGTGTCGACGAAGAAGAAGTCCAAGTCGCAGCCCGAGGCCGCCGCGCCACCGGATCCGCGCGAACCGCTGGCCCCGACCGCGGCGAACCTGCAGTTCGTCGTCACCGAGCTGGAGAAGGTGCTCGCCGACGTGCCGCCGCCGAAGCTCGCCGCGCCCGCCGAGGGCGAGCCCGCGCCGGTGCCGCCGCCCGGCGACCTGGTCGAGGCGATGCTGCACATCTACTTCGCCGACGGCCTGCCGTGCGGCTATGGCCAGGAAGCGCGCCGGCGCATCCAGGAAGGCTTCGTCGACCGCAACGAGTTCCGCGTCACCGAGGCGTTCGAGGTCGAGGACCTGCTGCGCGACCTCGAGATCCCGAACCTGTTCGACCGGTGCCTGGCGGTGCGCGACTCGGTCGCGCAGATCTACAACGACCAGAACGGCGTCAACCTCGCGTTCCTGCGCGACGCCGGCATCGGCGACCGCAACACGTTCTTCCAGCGCGTGCCAGCGCTGCAGCCGCACGCGGCGCAGTTCCTGAACAACCTGCTGACGCTCGAGGAGCTGTGCTTCTCGGACAAGTCGACGCTGCGCGCGCAGCAGCGGCTCGGGCTCGACCCGAAGGACGCCGCGGCCAACAAGTTCCTCGACCGCGTGCGCGCGCTGCTGAAGCCGTACGGCCAGCTGCCGCTCGACGTCGGGCCGCACCTCGCGGCGCGCAAGCCGAACCTGACGCACCCGCTGTCGCCGGCCTGCCTGCTGGCCCGGCTCGCGCCGGCCGGCAAGCGCCGATAGCCCGCACGGGGCTTGCGGGTCGCCGGCCGACTGCGAGCATGCACGGCGTGAGCACGCCCGTCCTGTTCCTGGCGTCGACGTCGCCGCGGCGACGGCAGCTGCTCACCGAGGCCGGCATCGGCTTCGCGCTGTGCGAACCCGGCGCCGAACTCGACCACCTGCCGGCGCCGCCCGGCACGCCGCCGGCGCAGCTCGCGCACGAACGGGCGCAGCGCAAGGCGCTCGGCGCCCGCAGCCCCGACCCGCGCGTGCCGGTGCTCGGTGTCGACACGGTGGTCGACCTCAACGGCGTCGAACTCGGCAAGGCACCCGACCGCACCGCGGCGGCGGCGATGCTGCGCCGCCTCGCCGGCCGCGTGCACCGCGTGCACACCGCGCACTGTCTCTGGCTGCCGGTGTCCGGCGCCTGCGTCGACGAAGTCAGCACCGCCGTGGTGGTCGCCTCGGTGCCGACCGAGGCGGAACTGGCGGCCTACCTGGACAGCGGCGACTGGCGCGGCAAGGCCGGCGCCTACGGCATCCAGGATCCGACGCAGGCGTTCCTGCGGCTCGGCAACGGCGCGCTCGACACGGTGGTGGGCATGCATGTGGCCGCCGTCCGGCGCCTCTTGGCGCAGCTCGGGGGCCGCGCGTGAAGTGGCTGCCCGACAGCCTCTCGGGCCGATTGCTGCTGGCGTTCGTCGGCGCCGCCGCGGCGATCGCGGTGCTGGCGATCTCGGTGCGGCAGCGCGATGCCGTGCGCGCTGCCGAACGGCGCGCCACGGTGCCGGCGGCCGAGCCCGCCGCACCGGTGCTCGCGGTGGTGGTGGCGCCGGTCCGCGGCAACGTGCGGCTGGCGCAGCGCTTCGCGGCGCTGGCGCCCGACGTGGCGCCGGTCGTGCAGGTGTTCGCCGACGGCACTGCCGCGGTGCGCCGGCCGGCGCCGCTGCCGCGTTCGCCCGGCGGCGCGGTGGTGACCGGGGACGCCGGCATCGTGCTGCCGGCGCCGTCACTGGCGGCGTTGACGCCGGCCGCGCGCGGCACCGTCGTCGAATTGATCGGCCGCCTGGTCGGCAGCCGGCCGGTGCCGGTCGAACGCGTGCGCGCGGTGGACCTCTCGCCGGCCGACGCGGAGCTGGTCGCGCTGCTGCAGTGGGTGCCGTAGCCCACTGGTTCGACGGCCCGTGGCCAGGCCGTTCGGGGCTTGCCGCTCGACTCAGCGCGATACCCTGGTGCTGGCGCGGTCGGGCAGCGTAACATTGGCGCGGCCGATCGCATGCGGTCCTTCACGGAAGAGGTTCCCATGCAACTTCATGCGGAAGGAAGGCGGCTCCCTGCTCGGTCACACACCACAGCGACATGCACCAGCGCTACGTGGAGCTTCGCACTCGGGTCAAGAAAGGCAATCAGGTGGAGTTGCAGCTGCCCGCGGACGAACGCGAAGCCCCCCGTGGCATCTACATGCTGTGGCTCATCACGAACACCGGTACGCCGTCGGTCGCCGAATGGGTGGTGTTGAGATGAACCTGCGCCACCTCGCCCTGGTGCTGGTTTGCGCCGTTGGCCTGCCGGCCCAGCAGCTGCGATGGCAGGTTCCGGCGGCAGGACCGTCGGCAACCGAGTTCTTCTGGGTCGGTTCCTTCCTGGACTACGATGGGGACCATCAGCGGGATTTCCTGCAACTCGTCTGGAGGCCAACCACGACTTTCGCATACACGCTCGAGGTTGTCTCCAGCCTGAATGGTGCGATCCTGCACCAGCAAGAGAACCCCTTCGCGTTCTCTGGAGCTGTGGCCTGCAGTGCCGGCGATGTCGATGCTGATGGCGTCCCCGACCTCGTGCTCGTGCACGGCGGACTGACCCTGCGGCACATCGCACTCTACTCTCTCGGGCGCGATCAGGTCCTGTGGTCGCGGTGGGCCGTGCCGTACTCCGACCTCGGTTTCTGTGTGCTCGGTAACCTGGACCTCAACGGCGACGGCGGCCCAGACGTGCTGGCCTCGACCTACAGCTCGATCTCGGCCGAAGTGTTCGCCTACGACACGAAGGGCAACCTGCTCTACGCGGTGCCGTGCCTTGCGCAGGGTCGCTACCCGGTGAGCCTGTGCAAGATGGGCGACATGAATGCCGACGGCTGCGACGACTTCCTGATCGGCTGCATCGACGGCACGTCGCGCGGCTGCCAGATGCTGATCTCGGGTCGGACCGGCACGACGATCCGCGAGACGTTCGGACTCTTGCCCGGCGACCAGACGGCGATGCACGCGAGCAACCTCGGCGACATCGACGGCGACGGCGTTGACGACTACGCCGCGTTCCCCTGGTACTCGTCCGCCCGCTACATCGCTGTCGCCTACTCGGGCGCTAGCGGCGCTGTGATCCGCAGCTGGACTGACTACGCCAACTCGGTGGTTACCGGCCTCGACTTCGACCAGGACGGCGTCAACGACATCGTCACTGGCGCCGACTGGGGGCTCGGCCCGAGCCTCTACGGGCGCAGCTATTGCTGGTCGGGACGCGACGGCAGCGAACTGTGGCGCGTCGACGTGGTGCCGTTCCCGCCCGGCACGGGCAGCAACGGGCAGAACTGGATGTGGAAGTCCGCGGCCCTCGGTTCGTCGCCGACCAACCCGTATCCGGCGCTGGCATGGATGGATGAGCAGTGGTACACGATCGGCACGTCGAGCGGCCGCGTGCGCGTCTTCGACGGCGCGCGGCTGGGCCAGGGCCCGGTGACCGGCACCGCCTGCACCAGCAGCGGCACGCTGCCCCTGATCGGCGTGCGCAAGCTCGGCACCGGCCTGGCGAACACCGGCTTCCGCACGACAGTCGCCAAGACCCACCCGAATGCGCTGGCCGCGCTGCTGTTCGCGTTCACGCCGCTGCCGGCCCCGGTCGACCTGACCCCGCTCGGCTTCACGGCCTGCACGCTGTACGTCGACCCGGTCGCGACCTTCCTGCAGTTCACCGGCACCGCTGGCATCGACCTAGGCTACGCGGCGGTCGACCTGCCGCACCCGCTGTCCGCGGCTGCGACCGGTACGAACGTGCTGGCCCAGTGGATCGTGCTCGACCCGGCGAACGGCGCCTACGCCGCCACCCAGCGCCACGCGATCCGGCTGCCGTAGGCGGGCTGGTAGGCCCTCTCCGGCCAGCCTGTTGACCGGCGCCCGCCGTTCCCTACACTCTCCGCCCCTCACTGCGCGGCTTCCGCGCGGTCCGGTGCGCCATGAAAGCCGACATCCACCCCAAGTACGTCGAGTGCCAGGTCTCCTGCGCCTGCGGCAACAAGTTCACGACCCGCTCGGTGAAGTCCGAGGTCCGCACCGACATCTGCTCGGCGTGCCACCCGTACTACACCGGCGCGCAGAAGTTCGTCGACTCGGCCGGCCGCGTCGACAAGTTCCTGAAGCGCTACGGCAAGCAGAAGGAAGGGGCCAAGGGTTAGCTGCCGCGCGGCGGTGACGGGAGGCCGGCATGAGCCGCCTGCGTCCGCGCATTCGCCAGAAGCTCGACGGGCTCACGGCCCGCGTCGAGCAGCTGCTGGCGCAGATGGCCGATCCGGCCGTGTTGGCCCAGACCGACCGGCTGGCCGCGCTGCAGCGTGAGCTCGGCAGCTCGACGCCGATCGTCGAGCGCTACCGCGCGTTCCAGCGCCTCGAACAGGACGAACTGGAACACCGCGCGCTGCTCGACGGCGGCGACCGCGACCTGGCCGACCTGGCGCGCGCCGAACTGCCGGCGCTCGTGGCCCGCGCCGACGCGGAGGCGAGCACGCTGGTCGACCTGCTGCTGGCCGACGACGGCGACGACCGCCGCGACTGCATCGTCGAGATCCGCGCCGGCACCGGCGGCGAGGAGGCGGCGCTGTTCGCGCGCGACCTCTGCACGATCTACCAGCGCTTCGCGACGCGCATGGGCTGGACGTTCGAGCCGATCCACAGCACGCCGGCCGAGCAGGGCGGCTTCAAGGAGATCGTGTTCGCGCTGCACGGCCAGAGCGTGTTCCACTCGATGCAGTTCGAGTCCGGCGGGCACCGTGTGCAGCGCGTGCCCGAGACCGAGGCGAAGGGCCGCGTGCACACGTCGGCGGCGACCGTCGCGGTGCTGCCCGAGGTCGAGGAGGTCGAAGTCCACCTCGATCCGCAGGACCTGCGCGTCGACACCTTCCGCGCGAGCGGCGCCGGCGGCCAGCACGTCAACAAGACCGAGTCGGCCGTGCGCATCACGCACATCCCGACCGGCACCGTGGTCGCCTGCCAGGAGGAGCGCAGCCAGCTGAAGAACCGGCAGCGCGCGATGGCGCTGCTGCGGGCCCGCATCCACGAGGCGCAGAAGCGCGCCGCCGACGCCGCGCGCGCGGCCGAGCGCCGCGAGCAGGTCGGCAGCGGCGACCGCAGCGACCGCATCCGCACCTACAACTTCCCGCAGGACCGGCTGACCGACCACCGGCTGAACCGCAACTTCGCGCTGTCGCAGATCAGCGAGGGCAAGCTGGAGCCGGTCGTGGCCGAACTGCTGGCGGACCAGCGCCAGCGCCGCATCGAACAGCTGTGAAACCGGCCGGTGCAGTGAACCAGGGGGGTGTCCCGGCCGTGGTGAGCGGCCGAACCCGATTCCTGCGTGACTGGCTGGCCTCGCCGCGCCACGATCCGCACCCCTCGGCCCTCCTGCAGCCCCCTCTTCTCCCCTCTCGACTGGAGCACGATCGATGACCGACTCGGGCAATCCCCCGGAACTCGCGACCCTCGAACCCCTGGCGCCGCTCGAGCCGCTCGACGCCGGTGGCGCCGCTGCCGGCGGTGCTCCGGCCGCGTCGGCGGACATGGCGACGGCGATGGCGCGCGCCAGCCTCGCGGCGCCGGCCTTCAACCCGTTCTGCCGCGACAAGACGTTCTACCGCTTCCTGTTCGCCGGCGTGCTGATGGTGCTGGGCTGCCTGATGCCGTTCGGCGCCGACTACCAGATGGTCGGCTACAAGACGATGAGCGGCGCCGTCTACCTCGTGATCGGCGTGGCGATGGTGTGGACCTGGTGGGGCGCGATCCACAACAACCGCTCGACCAGCGCGAGCCTGAAGTGGCTGCTGCTGTGCGCGCTGGTGATGGTCGCCGGCATCATGGGCCTGGTCTGGTACAACCCCGAGGTCGCACTGGCGGCGGCGCAGCAGCGCGGCCTGCTGCCGGCCGACGCGCAGGTCAGCACCTGGGCGTCGCTGTTCCCGGACCTGTTCGCGGCGGGCCGCCCCGGTGAAGCCGCCGTGGTCGCCGGCAGCCGCGTCGAGAACTTCTGGCGCCTGCACGGCGTCGGCAAGTTCTTCGTGCTGATCGGCAGCGTGATCGCCGAGATCGGGTTCTTCGGCGGCGTGCTCGGCGGCGCGAAGAAGAACAAGCAGGAGAAGCAGTCGCGGATGATGGCCGCCACCGAGCGCAAGCGCCGGTGAGCGATCCGCGCGCGGCCATGCGCGACGGCGGCCCGGACGGTGGCCACACGGTGCTGACCGTGCTGCGCGGCGCCGAGCAGTGGCTCGCGCGCCGCGGCGTCGACGCGCCCAAGCGCTCGGCCGAACTGCTGCTCGGCAAGGTGCTGGGCCTCGGCCGGCTGCAGCTCTACCTCGCGCACGACCGCCCGCTCGACGAAGCCGAACGCGCGGCGATGCGGGCCCTGGTGGCGCGCCGCGGCGAGGGTGAGCCGGTGGCGCACCTGCTCGGCAGCTGGAGCTTCCGCGGGCTCGAACTCGCGGTGTCCAACGCCGTGCTGGTGCCGCGGCCGGAGACCGAGGTGCTGGTCGACCACGCGCTGGCGCGGGCGCCGCACGGCGGTCGCGTGCTGGACCTCGGCACCGGCAGCGGCGCGATCGCGATCGCGCTCGCGGTCGAGCGGCCGGACCTGCGCGTCGTCGCCACCGACCAGAGCCGCAACGCGCTCGAGGTCGCGACCGCGAACGTCGCGCGGCACGGTGTCGCCGAGCGGGTCCGCCTGTGCGCCGGCGACTGGTGGCAGCCGCTGGCCGGTGAGGCGCCGTTCGACCTCGTGGTCAGCAACCCGCCGTACGTCGATCCCGCCGCGCCGGCCGGACTCGCTGCCGACGTCGCCGCGCACGAGCCGCCGTTGGCGCTCTACTCGGCGGCCAGCGATCCGGCATCGTGCTACCGCGCGATCGCCGCGGGCCTGTCGCACGGCCTGGTCCGAGGCGGCTGGTTCGTCGCCGAGACCGGCGTCGGTGCTAGTGTGCCGGCGCTGGCGCTGCTGCGCGGCTCGCCGTTCCTCGACGAGGCGGCGCTGCTGCCGGACGAAGCCGGCATCGATCGCTACCTGCTGGCGCGGCGGCGCTGAGGCGCCGACGGCCGCACGGCCTCAGCGGGCCGGCTTCGCCTTCGCGACGTAGTTGCGGATCGCGGCGCGCGTGACCGGCGTGATCTCGGTGAAGTAGATCGCCAGGTCCCAGCGTGGACCGCCGCGCGACGGCGCCGCGGACTTCAGCTTGTCGCAGCGCACGACCGCGCCCTGCACGTGGTGCACTTCGGTCGCGCCGGGCAGCGAGAAGTTCAGCGCCACCTTGGTCATCTCCGGCAGCTCTTCCGGCGAGTTGCAGGCGAGGCCGATCTCGGAGATGTCGCGCAGCACGGCGGGTGCGTCGGTGGGGCGCGGCGAAAGGCGCACCGGGAACGTGCCGAGCGCGCGCGCAGCGCGGCGGCGCTCACTCTGGGGGGTCGGCGAGGTCACGCGAGAAAGATATCGACGGCGCCGGCGGCTCGCTAGGATCGCGGCATCGGGCCGCGCCTGCTCGCTTCGACCGGCGGACCCAGAGCAACGACGAGAACTCCACCCGTGGCCAACTTCAACAAAGTCATCCTCCTCGGCAACCTGACCCGCGACGTCGAGATGCGCACGACGCAGAACGGCATGGCGCTCGCCAAGTTCGGCATGGCGATCAACCGCAAGTGGACGCAGAACGGTGAGCAGAAGGAATCGACGTGCTTCGTCGATCTGACCGCGTGGGGCCGCCAGGCCGAGGTGCTGAGCCAGTACGTGCGCAAGGGCAGCCAGTTGTTCGTCGAGGGCCGCCTCGAGTACTCGACCTGGGAGGCCGAGGGCGGCGGCAAGCGCAGCAAGCTCGAGGTCGTCGTCGAGAACTTCCAGTTCGTCGGGGCGCCGCGCGGTGCCGGTGAAGGCGGCGGTGGCGCTGGTGGTGGCAGCGGCGAGCGCCGTGCCGGTGGTGGTGGCGGTGGTGGCGGTGGTGGCGCGCGGCGGCAGAACGGCGGTGCCGCCGAGGGTTCGGGCGAGAACGTCGACTACGGCGACATCCCGTTCTGATCGACGGCGCGCGCGCGCGGCGCTGAGGTTCGGTCCAACGCATGTGGGAAGCGGCGACCCGGCCGTGGGATGGGCCGTTTGCCAAGCTTGCGAGAACCCAGCGAGGAGGTACCCTGCTCGGCCGCTTTGACGGCCCTTCAGGCCGCATCCACCTCGTAGTAGCCGACATGCAGTTTTCCCGAGCTCTCGTCCGCGCCGCATCCCTGTTCGCTGTGGCCGGCCTGTTGCAACCTGCAGCGGCGCAGACGCCGCCCGCCGGCTTCACCTACGAGGTCGTCGTGCCGCCGAACGCCGGCCTCGACAACGCCACGGCGATGGCCTTCGCGCCGGACGGGCGCCTGTTCGTCACCGAGCGCGTGACCGGCAACATCCGCATCGTGCGCGACGGCGTGCTCGAGCCGCAGCCGTGGGCGACCGTGCCGACGACCAGCGGGCCGTCGTGGTCGGAGCAGGGCCTGCTCGGCATCGCGATCGACCCGGCCTTCCTGCAGAACGGTTACGTCTACGTCTACCACACGGACGCGTCGGGCCAGGAGAGTCGCATCTCTCGCCTGCAGGAGTTCGGCGGGATCGGCACCAACCGCACGACCCTGAGCCCGAACGGCGCGCTGCCGTCGATCCAGTACCACAACGGCGGCCCGCTGCTGTTCGGGCGCGACGGCACGTTGTGGGTCGCGACCGGCGACGGCCTCGGCAGCAACAACGCCCAGAACCTCGCCGAATGGCGCGGCAAGGTGCTGCGCTTCGAGGTGCCCAACCTGACGGTGCCGACCAACAACCCGTTCCCGGGCAGCCCGGTCTGGTCGTACGGCCACCGCAACCAGTTCGGCCTCGCGCTGCACCCGGTCACCGGCGAGCTGTTCCAGACCGAGAACGGCGGCGCGCTGATGGACGAGATCAACCGCATCGTCGCCGGCGGCAACTACGGCTGGCCCGGCGCCGAAGGCCAGGAGACGGTGCCGAATCCGGCTTGGGTCGATCCGCTGGCCTGGTACCAGCCGTCGGTCGCGCCGACCGGCTGCGCCTTCTACAGCGGCAGCAACTACCCGGCGAGCTACCAGAACCGCTTCTTCTTCACCGAGTGGAACCAGGGCCGCATCCGCATGGTCACGCTCGACGCGGCCGGCCAGACGGTGACGGCGCAGTCGGTGTTCGACCAGCAGCCCGGCTCCGGCTACGCGGTCACGATGGGGCCCGACGGCAACCTGTGGTACCTCGGCAACCAGAACGGCGGCTACGGCGCCAACGAGATCGGCCGCTACCTGCACGCCAACGAGCCGACGCCGTCGCTGAACGTCACGGCGACCTCGAATCGCACCGTCGGCGGCTCGATGACGATGACCGTGCACGGCAACCCGTGGGGCGTCAGTGGCGTGTTCCTGTCGCTCGGCATCCTGCCGACGCCGATCCCGACGCCGTGGGGCAACGCGTGGATCCTGCCCGACGCGAGCCTGCCGGCGTTCCTGCTGACCGGCGACGGTCGCGGCCACCTCGGCTGGAACGTGACCAACGATCCGACGCTGCTCGACCTCGAAGTGCACTTCCAGGCGATCGAGCTGAACGCGAGCGGCCAACTGCTGCTGACCAACCCGAAGACGTTCGTGCTGCGCTAGCCGCGCGGCGTCGCGCCCGGCTCAGCTGCGCGCCTTCTTGTAGGCGTCCTTCAGCGCGACCGTGCGGTGGAACACCGGCGCGCCCGGCCGGCTGTCGCGGTGGTCGACGTAGAAGTAGGCCAGCCGTTCGAACTGGTAGTGCGTGCCCGGTGCGGCGGCCGCGAGGCTCGGCTCGCAGCGCGCCTGCGTCTCGCGGCGGCTGTGCGGGTTCAGCAGCGCCAGGAAGTCGCCGCCGTCGGCGCGCGCCGGATCCGGATCGGTGAACAGGTGCTCGTAGAGGCGCACCGTCGCGGTGACGGCGTCGCGGCAGGCGACCCAGTGGATCGTCGCCTTGACCTTGCGGCCGTCCGGCGCATTGCCGCCGCGCGTCGCCGGATCGTAGGTGCAGCGCACCGCGACGACGTTGCCGGCCGCGTCCTTGTCGACGCCGGTGCACTTGACGAAGAAGCCGTAGCGCAGCCGCACCTCGCGGCCCGGCGCGAGGCGGAAGAAGTCCTTCGGCGGTTGCTCGAGGAAGTCCTCGCGCTCGATCCACAGCTCGCCGCGGAACGGAACCTGGCGGCTGCCGGCGGCCGGGTCCTCCGGGTTGTTCTGGGCTTCGACCAGCTCGACGTGGTCGCCGCCGGGGCCGCCGGGCCAGTTCTCGATCACCAGCTTCAGCGGGTCGAGCACCGCCATGCGCCGCGCCGCGGACTTGTTCAGGTGGTCGCGCACGAAGAACTCGAGCAAGCCGATCTCGTGCGTGCCGTTGACCTTGGCGATGCCGACGTGCTTGCAGAACGCGACCAGCGCCTGCGGCGGGTAGCCGCGGCGCCGCAGGCCGCGCAGCGTCGGCATGCGCGGGTCGTCCCAGCCGTCGACGTGGCCGCCCTCGACCAGCTGCAGCAGCTTGCGCTTGCTGGTCAGCATGTACTCGACGTTGAGCCGCGCGAACTCGATCTGCTGCGGCTTGTAGATGCCGAGCGCGTCGCAGAACCAGTCGTAGAGCGGCCGGTGGTGCTCGAACTCGAGCGTGCACAGCGAGTGCGTGATGCCTTCGATCGAGTCGCTCTGTCCGTGCGCCCAGTCGTACATCGGGTAGATGCACCACTTGTCGCCGGTGCGCTGGTGCGGCATCCGGCGGATCCGGTACATGACCGGGTCGCGCAGGTTCAGGTTCGCGTGCGCCATGTCGATCTTCGCGCGCAGCACCTTGGTGCCGTCGGCGAACTCGCCGTCGCGCATGCCGCGCAGCAGCGCGAGGTTCTGCTGCGGCGAACGGCTCCGGAACGGGCTGTCGGTGCCCGGCGCGGTCAGCGTGCCGCGCGTCTTCGAGATCGTCTCGGCGTCCTGGTCGTCGACGTAGGCGAGGCCCTTCTCGACCAGCCGCTCGGCCCACTCGTACAGCTGGCCGAAGTAGTCGGCCGCGTAGAACATCGCGTCCCACTGGAAGCCGAGCCAGCGCACGTCGGCCATGATCGCGTCGACGAACTCCTGATCCTCGGCCTCCGGGTTGGTGTCGTCCATGCGTAGGTGGCAGCGGCCGCCGAACTCCTGCGCGATCGAGAACGACAGCGTGATCGCCTTGGCGTGGCCGATGTGCAGGTAGCCGTTGGGCTCCGGCGGGAACCGCGTCACGACCTGCCGCACCTTGCCGGACTGCAGGTCCGCGCGGATGCGTTCGCGGATGAAGTCGGTGGCGGGTTCGGGTGCGGATCGTTCGCTCATGGCGGCGAACATCGCGGCTGCCGCGCGCGAAAGCAATGCGCACGCCGCACCGCGCCGCGGCTATGCTGGCGGGCCCGATGACGGCTGCGCCGCCTGGACCTGCCCGCCCGCACGACGTGCACGCCTCCCTGCCGCGGCAGGATCGCCACAAGCCGCGCTGCGGACCGGTGCGCAAGTCGACGGTCGGCAAGAAGCGCGCGTGGTCGCTGATCGGCGTGCACGTGCTGATCGGCCTGCACTTCCTGCACTGGGGCCTGACCGGCGAGTCGATCACGCCGGTCGAGCCGTCGGAGGCGATGGAGACGATCGAAGTCGGCCGCATCAACGCCGGCTTCCTGCTGTTCGTCACGCTGATCGCGAGCACGCTGGTGTTCGGGCGCTGGTTCTGCGGCTGGGCCTGCCACGTCGTGGCGCTGCAGGACCTGTGCGCGTGGCTGCTGTCCCGGCTCGGCCTGAAGCCGCGCCCGGTGCGCGCGCGCATCCTGGTGCTGGCGCCGTGGATCGTGGCGTTCCAGATGTTCGGCTGGGCCCACGTCGAGCACTGGCTCGGCCACCGCGAGCTGCCCGACGCGTCGACCTGGACGCTGCAGCTGACGTCCGACGACCTGTGGCGCACGTTCCCGGGCCCGCTGATGGCCGTGTTGTCGATCCTGGTGGTCGGCTTCCTGATCGTCTGGTGGCTCGGCGCCAAGGGCTTCTGCACCTACGGCTGTCCCTACGGCGCGTTCTTCACGCTCGCCGACCGCGTAGCACCGGTGCGGATCAAGGTCACCGACGCGTGCGATGCCTGCGGTCACTGCACCAGCGTCTGTACCAGCAACGTGCGCGTGCACGAAGAGGTCGCCAAGCACCGCCAGCTGGTCGACCCCGGCTGCATGAAGTGCCTCGACTGCGTCTCGGTGTGTCCGAAGGACGCGCTCTACGTCGGCCTCGCGCTGCCGAAGCCGTTCGCGACCAGCCAGCAGCGGATCCAGGCGCGCGCGGACTTCTCGTGGCCCGAGGAGATCGCGCTGGCCGTGATCGCGTTCGTCGCCGTGCAGTGGACGTTCCGCGGCGCCTGGTTCGGCGAAGGCGTGCCGTTCCTGCTGGCGGTCGGCCTCGGCGTGATCACCGCGGTGTTCGCGCTGCTGGCGTGGCGGCTCGTGCGGCGCCCCGAGGTCACGTTCCAGCACGCGCTGTTGCGCCAAGGCGGCCGCTACACGCGCACCGGCCGCTGGGCGCTGCTGCTGCTCGGCGGCTGGCTGCTGTTCACCGTCCACACGTTCGTGGTGCAGAGGGTGCGCAGCTCGGCGATGGACGCGGCGACGCCGGCGCTGAAGCAGGCCTTGCACGGCAATGCCCAGGGCGATCCGGTCGCGCTCGGTGCGGCGCTGGAGGGCGTCGACACGGCGCTGGCCTGGGAGCTGATCGAGGACCCGCTGCTGCTCGAAGTGCGCGGCCTGCTGCAGTTCGCGCTCGGCCGCCACGCCGACGCCGAGGTCACGCTGCGCCGCGCGTTGGGTGGGCGGCCGCACCTGGTGTACGACCACGCCAACCTCGCGCTGGCGTTGATCGACATCGACCTGCGCCGGGACTACGACGAAGCCGAGCGACTGCTGCGCCGCATGCTGGAAGGCGACCCGAACAGCCGCGCGGCGACGTTCCACCTGCAGCGCATCGAGCAGCTGCGCCAGCGCTGACCGGCGTCAGGCCGTGCGCCGCCGCATCGACGCGACCAGCCAACCGACCGCGACGACCGCGACGCAGCCGATCACGTTGAACCACAGGAACTCGACCTTCAGCGTGAACCGCACGCACAGCACCGTGGCCATGCCGGCCAGCAGACCGGCGACCGCGGCGGTGCCGCCGGCGCGCGGCACGGTCAGCGCCAGCGTGAAGACGCCGAGCAGGCTGCCGTAGAAGAACGAGCCGATCTCGTTGATGCGCTCGACCACCGACCCGCCGCCGGCGAAGAACAGCGCCATCGCGGTGGCCAGCAGCCCCCAGGCCAGCGTCAGCACCTTGCCGACGCGCAGCGCGTGTGCCTCGCTGCACCGGGGGCGCAGCCAGCGCCGGTAGAGGTCGACGACCGTGACGCCGCTCAGTGCGTTGAGCACCGAGTCGATGCTCGACATCGCCGCGGCGAAGATCGCGGCGACGATCAGGCCGAGCACGATCGGCGGCATCTGGTCGAGGATGAAGCGGCAGAAGATGTCGTTGGTGTCCGGATCGTCCTTCGGTCGGCCCTGCAGGTCGGTCGCGCCGCCGACCAGCGTGCGCGCTTCGCGGCGCACCGCCACCACGGCCCGCACCGCTGCCTGGTAGTCGCGCAGCGCCGCCGGATCGCCGGTCGGTCCTGCGGGCAGCGCCGCGAGCCGCTGCATCTGCGCCGTGCGTTCGGCCAACGCGGCCGCGAAGCGCTGCTCGAGGGCCTGCACCTGCGGCTGCAGTTCGACCGTCGCGGCGCGTTCGACGTGCAGCGTCTTGTAGAGCATCGGCTGGCCGTGCACGGCGTAGAACAGCCACATCAGCACGCCGATCGCCAGCACGACGACCTGCATCGGCACCTTCGCGAACGCCGACAGCAGCAGACTGAGCCGGCTCTGCGTCGCGTCGCGGCTGGTCAGCAGGCGCTGCGCCTGGCTGTGGTCGCAGCCGAAGTAGCTCAGGTGCAGGAACAGGCCGCCGAACAGGCCGGACCAGACGTTGTACTTCTCTTCCCAGAAGCTCGGCGTGCCGCCGCCCGCGGCCGCGGCGGCCAGCGTGCGCGGCCACAGGCCGCCGTACTCGGGCTCGACCTCGAGCGCGTTCAGCTTGCCGGCCGCGCCGGCCAGGTCGAGCAGCTGGCCGGGCGAGTAGATCGGCAGCAGATCGCGCAGCAGCACGAACAGGATCAGCGCGAGGCCGAGCAGGATCACGGTCATCTGCTTGACGTCGGTCCAGATCACGGCCGAGACCCCGCCGACGACCGTGTAGAGCGTCGTCAGCGTGCCGATGATCGCGACCGACTGCCACGTCTCCAGCCCGATCATCGCGCTCAGCGCGACCGACGGGGCGTAGATCACGACGCCGAGCGCCAGGCAGCGCGACAACAGGAAGATCAGCGTCGCCAGCGTGCGCGTCAGCGGTCCGAACCGTTCTTCGAGGTACTCGTACGGCGTCAGGATCGCGCGGCTGCGGTACAGCGGCACCAGGAAGATGCACAGCAGCACCATCGCGAACGGCAGGCCGAAGTAGGTCTGCACGAAGTCCATGCCGAACTCGTGCCCCTGGCCGGTGGTGCCGAGGATCGTGATCGCGCTGGCCTGCGTCGCCATGATCGACAGCCCCGCGGCCCACCACGGGATGCGTCTGCCGCCGGCGAAGTAGCCCTCGAGGTCGCGCGCGGTGTCGCGCCTCCGCATGCCGTCCCAGACCACGTAGATCAGGAACGCCGCGAACACGATCCAGTCGACGGTCCTCACGGTGGCCCCGGGCGCAGGTTGTGGTGGGCGGTGAACCACCAGAGCAGCGCCATCACGGCGACCGCGGACAAGCAGACCAGCGCGTAGACGCGCGGCCAGCTGCCGAGCGGCGGTGGCGAGTCCGCGGACGGCGACGGCGACGTGGACATGGCCGCAAGCGAAGCGCTGGCAGGTGCGGCGGTAAAGCCCGCAGCGTGCGTACGGCGCCGATCGACGCGTGGACTGGCCGTCGGGTTCGCCTATGCTGCGCCGCGCGATGGCGGACCCGATCCTCGACGACCTCAACGACGAACAGGCCGCCGCGGTCGCGCACGGCGCGGGCCCGCTGATGGTGCTGGCCGGTGCCGGCTCGGGCAAGACGCGCGTCGTCACGCGCCGCATCGCGCGCCTCTTGCGCGACGGCGTGCGCCCCGGCGAGATCCTGGCGCTGACGTTCACCAACAAGGCCGCCGGCGAGATGGCGCACCGCGTGCAGCAGCTCGGCGGCGACTACGTGCGCGTGGCGACGTTCCACTCGGCGTGCGCGCGCTTCCTGCGCCGCGACGGCACGCTGCTCGGCTACCCGGCCGATTTCACGATCTACGACGTGCAGGACCGCGACGCGGTGATCAAGGAACTGCTGGCCGACCACGGGGTCGGCAGCGCCCAGGTCAAGCCGGCCGCGATCGGCCAGTGGATCAGCAAGCTGAAGAATGCCGCGCTGAAGCCCGCCGACGCGATGCTCGGCGACCACGACCTCGGCCGGATCGTCGAGCGCCTGTGGACGCCGTACCACGAACGGCTGCACCAGCAGGGCGCGATGGACTTCGACGACCTGCTGAACAACTTCCTGCGCGTGCTGCGCGAGTTCCCCGAGGTGGCCGAGCGCTACCGCGCGCGGTTCCCGTGGCTCTTGGTCGACGAGTTCCAGGACACCAACCGGATCCAGTACGACCTGCTGAAGCTTCTGTGCCCGCCGCCCGGCAACGTCTGCGTGGTCGGCGATCCGGACCAGTCGATCTACGGCTTCCGCGGCGCCGAGATCCGCAACATCCTCGACTTCGAGCGCGACTACCCGACGACCACGGTCGTGCGCCTCGAGCAGAACTACCGCAGCACCGCGAACATCCTGCGCGCCGCCGAGGCGGTGATCGAACACAACAAGCTGCGCAAACAGAAGCGGCTGCGCACCGACGCCGAGCCCGGCGCACCGCTGCTGCGGCTGAAGGCGTCCGGCGCGACCGAGGAGGCCGCGACGGTCGTCGATCGCATCGTGCAGCTGCGCGGCGAGGGCGTGCCGCTGGACCAGATCGCGATCTTCTACCGCGCACACTGGCTGTCGCGCGGCTTCGAGCAGGCGCTGAAGGACAAGGGCGTGCCGTACGAGATCGTCGGCGGCCTGACGTTCTTCGAACGCCGCGAGATCAAGGACCTGCTGGCCTACCTGCGCGTCCTGGTCAACCCGCTCGACGACGTCAGCATGGCGCGCATCGCCAACGTGCCGCCGCGCGGGCTCGGCAAGGTCGGCCTCGACAAACTGCGGCAGGGCGCGTTCGCCGAGGGCCTGTCGCTGCGCGAGGCGATCGCCGAGCCGGCGCTGCACGGGGCGCTCGGGGCGAAGGCGAAGAAGGGGCTGCGCGAACTGGCGGACGTGCTCGACCGCGCCCAGGCGGCGAGCGCGCACGGTGCGCACGCGGCGTTGCGCGTGGTGCTCGAGGGCACCGGCTACCTGCAGCACGCGACCAGCTTCGGCGACGCCGAGGACAGCACGCGCGAGGAGAACATCGCCGAACTGGTCAGCGACACGGTGCAGTTCGACGCTGCCGAGCGCGGCGACGACGAGCCGGAGCCGGGCCTCGCCGGCTACCTGCAGCACGTCGCGCTGCTGACCTCGGCCGACACGCAGGGCGAGGGGCCGGCCGTGCAGATGATGACCGTGCACGCCGCCAAGGGGCTCGAGTTCGACCACGTGTCGATCGCCGGGCTCGAGGAGGGCGTGTTCCCCAGCCAGCGTTCGGTCGACGATCCGGAAGGCATCGAGGAGGAGCGGCGCCTGTTCTACGTCGCGTTGACGCGGGCGCGGAAGACGCTGCTGCTGTCGCAGGCGCGCGAACGCATGGTCGGCGGCAGCATCGACTCGATGCGGCCGTCGCGCTTCCTGCGCGAGCTGCCGGAGGCGACGGTCGAGAACTACGCGCCGTCGTGGCGCCGCTACGAGGCCGACGACGACGGCGCCAACAGCACCGGCTGGAGCGTCACGCCGGATCCGGGAGCGCTGGCGGCGCTGCGGCCCGGCGTGCGCGTGCGGCACGACCTGTACGGCAACGGCGTGGTGCGCCGGCTGGCCGGGCGCGGCATGACCGCACGCGCGGTGGTGCGGTTCGACGACGGCGTCGAACGCGAGTTCGTGCTCGAGTACGCCGGCCTGCAGCTGCTCGAGGACATCCAGTTTTGAGCGCGCACGACGAACTGCTGGCACAGCTGCGCGAACTGCTGCAGCGCGCGCGGCGCGAGGCGCCCGACCTGCTGCCGGATCTGCGGCGCGTGTTCGACGACGAACAGGCCGCGGCGGCGGCGGCGATCGCTCCGGCGGGGCCGGTCGATCCGTGGGCCGGCGTGCTCGGCGACAGCGAGGCGATGCGCGACCTGCGCGCGCGCTGCACGAAGTTCGGACCGGCCGACGCGCCGGTGCTGTTGACCGGCGAGAGCGGCACCGGCAAGGAGCGGATCGCGCACGCGCTGCACGCGCTGAGCCGGCGGCGCGGCGGGCCGTTCGTGGCCGAGAACTGCGCCGCGATCCCGGACACGCTGCTCGAGTCGGTGCTGTTCGGCCACAAGAAGGGTGCGTTCACCGGCGCGATCAAGGACCACCCCGGCCACTTCGTCGCGGCGCACGGCGGCACGCTGTTCCTCGACGAGGTCGGCGAGATGAAGCTGCCGTTGCAGGCGAAGCTGCTGCGCGCGCTGCAGGAGGGCGAGGTGCGGCCGGTCGGCGACAGCCGCACGCGCAAGGTCGACGTGCGCGTGATCGCCGCGACGAACCAGAACCTCGAGGCCGCGGTCAAGGAGAAGCGCTTCCGCGAGGACCTCTACTTCCGCCTCAACGTGCTGCGGCTCGAACTGCCGCCGCTGCGCGAACGCGGCGACGACGTGCTGCTGCTGGCGCGGCGGTTCCTGGCCGATGCCTCGGCGCAGACGGGCCGTCCGTTGGCGCTCGCCGACGACGCGGCCGCGGCGCTGCGCGCGGCGCGCTGGCCCGGCAACGTGCGCCAGCTGCAGAACGAGATGCAGCGCCTCGCCGCCTTGTGCGACGGGCCGCTGGTGCGCGCGGCCGAGCTGTCGCCGGACGTGCGCGGCGGGCGCTGATCGGCGGTCCGGTCGCCTACTCGGCGAGTGCGCGCTGCAGCAGCGCGATCGCCTGGCGGATCGCGTCGCGCAGCCGTTCGGTTTCGGCGCCGGCGGCGGTCTGCATGCGGCGCATCGCGGCGACGACCTGCTGTTCGATCGAGTCGGTCTCGGCGAGCGACTCACGGCCGCGGCGGGCCCGTGCCGTTGCCGGGGTCGATGGGGCCGCGGGCTCGGCTTCGCGCGCCACGGGCTCCGCGGGCTTCTCCTTCTGCAGGCCGAGCAGCACGCGCGCCGAGTGCAGCGAGCGGCCGGCCATCGGGATGCGATGCAGGGCGGCTTCCTCGCGGAAGTCCTTCAACGTCAGATCCGGGTTCTGCTGCAGCTTGTGGATGCAGAACAGCACGCTGTCCTTCTGGCCGGGGTAGCGGCGGCGCATCGCCTCGAGCAGGGCGTCCCAGGAATCGGTGGCGGCGGGGGAGACGGGTTCGGTTTCGGTCACGAGAGCTCGGTCGGTGCGCGGGCGGGCGGGAGAACGGGGCCGGCAGCGTGCAGGCGGCGGCCACCGCCGTCAACCGCGCCGACGGCCGGTTCCACACCCCCGGCCGTATCGCCGGGTCGGGATTGTCGCCGACTACGGTTGCGGCCCCCCGGGTGGCCGATAGACTGCCGCCACCGGCCGCCCTGCTCCTGGCCGGGGTCCAGTCCCGAACCTGACGGAGGAACCGATGCTCGAGAAACTGCTCGTCCCCGCGATCTGTGTCCTGATGGGCACGGTGTTGGCCCGCCCGGCCGCACCACAATGATGAGGTGGTTCTTCGGCGCCCAGTTGGTCGCCAGGTGATGCAGGTGGTGGTGGCGGCGGCGCCACCGGTGGTGGTGGTGGCGGCGGTGCAACGGGCGGTGGCCCGGCGGCACCGAGCATGCCAGGTGGTTCGGGTGGCCGCGGCGGCGGCATCGCGCTGGATTTCCGGCGTGGCAAGACCGCCAAGAAGCTGCTCGAGATCGAGTGGGCCTACCCGGTCTACAAGCCCGTCGAACGGGCGCCGAAGCCGGGTGAGACCACGGTGGCCGTCGAAGTGGACCGTGCGCTGCCAGTCGAGATCGCCTACGAGGTGGTCAGCGACGGGGACCGCCGGCCGCTGCTGGTGTTGCGCGAATGTGATCGCTGCAAGGGCACGGACCACGCGCTGCTGAGCCGTTCGCTCGACAACGAGCAGACGGTGCTGCTGACGCACTGGTTCCGCTGCGTGAAGCTGCCGACCAACGTCACGAACGAAGTGCATCCGTTCTACAACCTGTTCCGGCGCGAGAAGGAAGGGGACCGCATTCCGCACCTCTTCTTCGCCGATCCGGACGGCAAGAACCGGCGCGAGCTGCCCGGCGACCAGCCGCAGAGCGTGCTGTGGGACGTGATGTTCGACTACCTGGACCGCTGCTACGTCGAGGACGCGAAGTCGTCGATCAAGGAGCTGCGCCAGGTGCTCGGCCAGTACGACAAGCTGGATGCACAGGAGCAGGAGGTGAAGGCCCGCATCGATCGCGAGATCGAGAAGAACGGGCCGAAGTCGCCGAAGCTCGTGAAGTTCGACGAGGAGCTCGCGAAGATCGCCAAGCAACGCGAGAAGCTCGGCAAGAAGGAACGTGAGCTGCGCGACCTCGCCCTGAAGGCGATGAAGGCGCCGCCGGCCGAAGCGGCTCCTGCCGCGGACGCGCCGGCAGTCGGCGCGGGCGCGGCGCGGTGAGCGTCGGCGGTTCGAGGCAGCGCGGCCGATCCGGTCGCGCTGCCCTCCGTCTGGCCGCCGCGTGGTTCGCGGCGCTGCTCGGCGCCGCGGCGGCCCCGCCGCTCGCGGCGCAAGCCGGCGACAAGGACGACGACGAGATCCGCAGCGTCGGGCCGGTCGATCCCTACACCGGCGGTGACGTGGCCGTGATGCAGCGCGCCGGCATCGTCGCCTACGGTCCGTTCCCGTGGGCCGATGGTTTCGGCACCGCCGACATCGACAAGGTGCTCGGCGAGAACCGCGTGCTGTGGCTCGAGACCAAGCACTTCCGCATCGGCTCGACGTTCAAGTCGTTCGCCTGGCCCGAACAGGGCGACAAGCGCAAGGCGCTGCAGGAGGAGATCCAGCAGCTGCGCAAGCTGCTGACGAAGGTCGCCGCGAAGCCCAAGCGCATCGATCCGTGGCTGCGGCTGCACCTCTACGCGCAACGCATCGAGCGCTGCTACGCCGACCTGCAGCGGCTGCTCGGGGTCACCGATGCCGACTTCCCGGCGCGCGGCACCGGGCCGCGCGAGGGTGCGTTCCTGGGCCAGCCCGACAAGTTCCTGCTGCTGTTGTGCCAGAAGAAGTCGGACATGGCGCGCTACATGGACCGGTTCTGCGGGCTGCAGGCCGAGGTGTCGATGCGCTACTGCCACGTGAAGACGCACCAGATGGTCGCCTGCGTCGCTGCCGAGGGCCTCGAGGGCTTCGACGACACCGCGCTGCACGGCCACGTCGTCTACGCGACGATCCACAACCTCTGCAACGGCTACAACGGGTTCCACTACTCGCTGCCGCTGTGGTTCGAGGAAGGGCTGGCGCACTGGTACTCGCGCAAGGTCCCGAGCGACGTGCCGAACGTGACGATCCGCGACGACGAGGCCGTCGCCGAGGACAAGCAGAACGACTGGCCGGTCAAGGTGCGGCGCCGCGCGCAGCACGAGGGCGGCTTCTTCCCGTTCGTCGAGATGGCGCAGTGGGACGACTTCCAGAAGCTCGGCTACCACGCCCACGCGCAGTCGTGGTCGCGCGTCGACTTCCTGATGCGCCGCGATCCGGCCAAGGTCGGCGTGATGCTGCAGCGGCTGAAGGCGCTGCCGGCCGGCGGCGACGGAAAAGCGCAGGCGGCGCAGGCGCGCGACCTCGCGGTGCAGCTGGTGCAGGAGCTGTACGGCCTCGATGCCACCGCGTTCGACGCCGAGTGGCGCACGTTCGTCAACAAGACCTATCCGAAGTCGTGAACCGGCCGGTGCCCCGGTTGCGCAACGACGTAGATCCGCGACGGCGGTGGTGCGCCGATGAACGTGGTACGGGGCGTTGCGCCTGGCTTGCCACTGCTGCACGATGCGCTGCACATGGACTCCCGAACGCAGCCCTCCGCCGGCCGTGAAGCGGCCGGCAGCGTCGGGGCGGAGCGGCGGGAGCCCGTGGCCCTGCGCGCCAACGCGGCGCCAGCGGCATGCGCGCCGCCGCAGTTCACGGCGGCGATCGTCGACGACGTCGCCGCGTTCGAGCGCTTCGAGGAGTTCCATCGCGCGCACCACGCACATCCGGAGTCGCACTTCGACCTGCTGCGCGCCGCGCTGCGCCACGGCCGCCAGGCGCAGCCGTTCTGCGTGCAGGTGGCGCGCAACGGCGAGCCGTGCCTGCTGATGGTCGGCCAGATGGTGCGCGGCCGGCTGCGGTGGCGGCTCGGCTACCGCACGCTGCACGCGTCGAACGCGCGCACGGTCGAAGTGCTACAGGGCGGCTGGCTCGGCGACCTGACGCCGCCGGCGCTGGCGTTCCTCTACGACTTCCTGTGCGACTTCCTGCGCCGCGGCGGCGCCGACGCGATCCACCTGCGCCACGTGCCGGCGACGTCCGAGGTGCACGCGGTGTTCGGTCCGCGGCCGTCGTGGTTGTGGCGCGACCGCAGCCCGTCGTCGCACACGAACTGGCGCCTGCAGCTGCCGACGTGTTTCGCCGCGTGGCAGGCCGCGCAATCCAAGCGTGAGCGCGAGGACACCAAGCGCTACGACAAGCGGATCCGCAAGGAGTACGGCGGTGCGGTCCGGGTCGAAGTACTCGAGACCGCGGCCGACATCGACCGCGTGGCCGAGGTCGTCGAGAGCATCGCCCGCAAGACCTACCAGCGCGGACTCGGCGCGGGGTTCCGCGACGCGCCGGAGACGCGCGCGCGCTGGGCCGCCGGCGCCGCGGACGGTGCGCTCGACGTACGCGTGCTGTGGTTCGGTGACCAGCCGGTCGCGTTCTGCACCGGCTTCGTGTTCGGCGGCACGCTGTGGCTCGAGCACCTCGGCTACGACCCGGCCTTCCGCCGCTTCCGACCGGGCATGTTCCTGCTGCTGCGGCTGATCGAGGAGCTGACGCCGCGCGCCGACGTGCAGGCGATCGACTTCGGCATCGGCGACGCCGACTACAAGCGGCGCCTGTGCGACCAGAGCCGCGTCGACGTGTCGCGTTACGTGTTCGCGCCGACGCTGCGTGGCCTGTGGCTGAACACGCTGCGCGGCACTGCGAACGGCCTCAGCCGCTGCGCCGAGGCGTGCCTAGCGCGGATCGGGCTGCTCGAGTGGTTGAAGAGCCGCTGGCGCCGTGCGCTGCAGCCGCGCGAGGCGGGCCGGGACGACGAATGACCGGTTCGGGCCGCTGCCGCGGCCCGGCAGCCGGGTAGCATCGCCGGTCTGGCTGTCGCCGCGATGCGTTCCTCCGCCCTGATCCTGCTGCTGCTGCTCGCGCTGGCGCTCGGGCTCGGCCTGCGGACCTGGTTGCGGCCGCCGGCCGCGGTGCCACCGCTGCCCGCACAGACCGAGCGCGCCGCACCGACGGCGCCACTGGTCGCGCCGACGACGCCGGCGACCGTGCCGCAGGGCCACGTCTACACCGGCGTCAGCGAGCAGCCGGAAGACGTGAACCCGCTGACGCAGCACAGCCTGATCGCGACGCGGCTGCTCAGCTACACGCACGACGGTCTGCTCGACGGCGACCCGCAGACCGGCGCGTTGCGCGGTGCGCTGGCCGAGGCGTGGTCGCCGTCGGCCGACGGCGGCTCGTGCACGTTCACGCTGCGCCGCGGCGTGCGGTTCGCGGACGGTTCGCCGCTGACGCTGGCCGACGTGTTGTTCGCCTGGCGCCTCGCCGCCGGCGGCTCGTTCGTGTTCGGCAACGCGGGCCTCGCGTTCGACCGCGTCGCCGCCGTCGACGAACTCGACGAATGGCGGTTCTGCGTGCACTTCCGCGACCGCCACTATGCGGCCGTGCAGGTCGTCGGCGAGAACTGGCCGGTCGTGTGCCGGCGATGGTGGCTCGCGCGCGTCGCCGAACTCGCGGCGCAGTCGGGCGGCGACGTGCCGGCCGAGGACTCGCCGGCGTTCGCGGTGCTGCTGGCGCAGGTGCGCGACGAGTGTGGGCCCGGCACCGGTCCGTACGAGCTGCAGAACCGTCCCGGCGGCGGCAACTGGCAGCGCGGCCAGGAGCTGACCCTGGTGCGCAACGAGCACTGCTGGCGCCGCGAAGTGCAGCCCGGCACCTGGAACTTCGCGGCGCTGCGCTTCCGCTTCCTCGACGGCGCCGCGGCGCTGAACGCGCTGCTGCGCGGGGAACTCGACTGGTACGGCTCGGCGGCGATCGACGACCTGCTGCGCTCGCGGCCGGAGCTCGCGACCGCCTACCGGCAGATCGAGTACGACTACCGCCAGCTCGGCGTCTACACGATCGTCTGGAACTGCCGCCGGCCGCCGTTCGACGACGCGCGCGTGCGCCGCGCGCTGGCGCGGCTGTTCGACCGCGAGGCCATCCTGGCCGCGTTCGGCGGCCACGGCGTGCCCGGCCTCGCCTACGCGAAGCCCGACGGCGCCGAGTATCCGCGCGACGTCGAGCCGTACGGCTTCGACGTCGGCCGCGCGCGGGCCGAACTGCGCGAAGCCGGCTTCGGCGCCGACCTCGGCCGACCGCTGCGGCTCGCGCTGCTGGCGCCGGAGGGACCGGAGGCGATGCGCCGCACGCTGGACCTGTTCGCGTCCGCGGCGCGCCAGGCCGGCATCGAGCTCGATCTGCGCGTGCGCGAATGGACCACCTTCGTCGCCGCCAAGAAGGCCGACGAGTGGGACGGCATGTTCGTGCTGCAGGGGTTCCGCACCTCCGGCGATCCGTACGACTTCGTGCACAGCCACGGCCCCGACAACCACGGCGGCTGGGCGTCGGCGGCCGCCGATCGGCTGGCGACCGAGGTGCGCGCCGAGTTCGACCCCGAGCGCCGCACAGGCCTGCTGCGCGAACTGCATGCGCTGGTGCACGCCGAGCAGCCGGTCGCCTTCCTGCTGCACCCGCGCGTCGCGCTGCTGTTGAACCGCCAGGTCGAAGGCGCCGCGCCGGGCCCGTTCGGCCTGTCGATCGAGCGTGCGTTCGTGCGCGCCGAACACCAGCGCCGATGACATCGGCGCTCGGCAGTGCCGCCGCCGCGCCGCGCCGCAGAGGCTACGATTCCCCGCCCCGATGATCGCTCCCGCCGACCCCCGCGTGCTCGAGTCCTGGCCGCCCGAACTGGCTGCGCTGCCGTTCGGCAGTCCCGAGTTCAAGGCCGCGAACGCCCGCCTCGCGCAGGAGGATCAGGATCGGTGCGCGCCGTTCGCGCGCGCGATGCCGACCTGGATCAACCTGACCAGCACCACGGTCTGCAACCTGCGGTGCTTCATGTGCAATCAGTTCCTCGATCCGGACTCGCCGCGCGAGATGATGGACGAGGCGGTCTACGACAAGGTCGTGCGCGAGCTGTACCCGTACGCGCGCACGATGCAGCTGTCCGCGTTCGGCGAGCCGCTGATGACGCCGAAGATGGACCAGAAGCTGGCCGACCTCGAGCGCTACGGCGTCAAGCTCGAGATGGTGTCGAACGGCACGCTGATGATGAAGGAGTCGCGGTTCCGCGAGCAGATGCTGCGGTGCCTCGAGCTGGTCACGTTCTCGATGGATGGCGCCACGCGCGCCACCTACAACTCGGTGCGCACCGGCGCCGAGTTCGACGAGGTCGTGCACAACATCTCGCGCTTCGCCGAGCGCCGGCTCGAGATGCCGGCGGCGCAGCGGCCGAAGATGAACTTCAACTACATCCTGATGCGCCGCACGGTCGCCGAGGCGCCGAAGTTCGTCGAGATGGTGCACCGCTGGGGCGGCGACCAGATCGTGTTCAACCACCTGGTGACGTTCCACCCGAGCCTGAAGGGTGAGTCGCTGAACTACTGCCGCGCCTACGCGAACGAGTGGCAGGACCGCACGCGCGAGGTGGCCAAGGCGCTCGGCGTGGCGATCTCGATCCCGCCGAACTTCGCCGACGTCGCGCCGAAGGCGGACGTGCCCGCGGCGCCGGCTGCGTCTGCCGCCGCGGCGCCGGCCGCGAAACCCGCGCGCCCGTGCGGGCCGCCGCCGATCCAGTGCTGGTTCCTGTGGCAGCGCGTCTACATCGCGCCGTTCGGCGACGTCGTGCCGTGCTGCCTCGCCGGCATGCCGAGCTTCGGCAACCTGGCCAAGGAGTCGTTCGCCGCGATCTGGAACGGCAAGACCTACCAGGACTACCGCCGGCACGTGTTCACCGAGCGGCCGCTCGGCAAGTGCAAGACCTGCTACCTGATCTACCCGAACGCCGAACTCGCGGGCGCCGAGGGCTTCGAATACTAGCTGCGGCTACGGCGAGCCGGCGCGGGCCGCGCGGGACCGCGCAGGAGTGGTGGAGAGTAGGGGAGTCGAACCCCTGACCTCGACAATGCCATTGTCGCGCTCTACCAACTGAGCTAACTCCCCCCGCTTCTCGAACTTCGAACGGTCAGGCTGCCTGCCTGCCGACCGCGGGCGCACCAGGCGCCGCGCCGCCGACGGGCGAGCAAGGGACGAAGAAGGTAGCGAGCGGGCATCGAAGTGCAAGCAGCTTCTCGCCGCGCGCGGCCTTCGCCGTGCCTGCACGAACTGCTCGCTTGTTCGGCGCCGGGCACCCGTTAGGCTCGAACCGAACACTTCGACGGGTCGCCGCCCGTTCCTCCCTGCCGGTGCGGTCCGGCGCGACGGGGCGCGGTCGAAGCACTACTGGAGGTCGCGTTCGCAGCGGCGGGCGCGGCGCTGAGGCACCATGGTCAACAAGGGATCGTTCTTCCAACGGCTCAAGGAACGCTGGGGCTCGGGGTCGGGTGTGCGCGTCGAGGGGCGCAACCCGGGGCAGCGCCCGCGCAACGACAAGCCGAACGGCAACGTGCAGCGCGTCGAGCCCGAGCGCACCGAACCGCGTGAGATCGCCAACAAGTTCGCGCCGGTCGACGCGAAGTCGCAGCGCAAGCTGTCCGAACGCGAGGAGGCGCTGTTGGCGCTCGGCACGCACTTCCAGGAGCTGACGACGATGCTGCGCGGCTCGCACGCGCGCGTCGACGACCAGCTGTCGAAGATCGTCGCGGCGACCGCGGGCCTGGGCACGCTGCCGGGGCTGTCGCAGCAGCAGCTCGAGATGCTGCAGAAGCTGTCGACGCAGCTCGATCGGCAGAACACGCTCGGCGAGCAGGTCGCGACGACGATGACGCGGCTGCCGTCGCTGCTGCAGAACGTCGAAGCCGCGCTGCAGCGCGCGGCGGCGACCGACGAGCGCACGGCGTCGACGGTGCGCGAGTTCCAGGCGACGATGGACCGGATCCACGGCGCGATGGGGCAGATGGTCGAGAACAGCAACCAGCAGGTCGTGGCGACGCAGAAGCTCGCCGAGCGGCGCGACGACGCGCTGCGCGAGGTCGCGACCGGCATCGAGGCCTCGCAGCAGCGCGCGGCCGCCGAGCTGCAGCGGGCCACCGACGAAGGGCTGCAGTCGCTGCGCCGTTCGCACGAGGACCAGTCGAACCGGCTGCAGCGGGTCGTCGAAGAACACGCCGGCTGGAACCGCGCCGTGCTGGTCGGCATCGGGCTCGTCGTGCTCGGCATCGGCGCGCTGATCGTGCTGCAGCTCTTGCGGTGAGCGCCGAACGGCGCCTCTGGCTCGTCCGCCACGGCGAGACCGAAGGCCAGTCCTCGATCCGCTACCACGGCAGCAACGACGTGCCGCTGTCGGACCTCGGGCGCGCACAGATCCGCGCGCTGGTGCCGTGGCTCGCCGCGGTGCCGTTCGCGCGCGTCGTGCACTCGCCGCTGTCGCGCGCGGCCGAGTCGGCGGCGATCCTCGCCGACGCCTGCGGCCTGCGCCGCGACCTGCTGACGCCCGATCCGCGCCTGCGCGAGGTGGACTTCGGTCAGTGCGAGGGCCTGACCGTCGACGAGATCGCGGCGCGCTTCCCGGCGTTCTGGGCCGAACACCAGGCCGGCCGCACCGACGGCTTCCCGGGCGGCGAACCGCGGTCGGCGTTCCGCGCCCGCATCGCGGCGGCGATCGGCGAGTGGGCGCGCGCCGACTGGCAGGGCGACCTGCTGGTGGTCGCGCACCGCGGCACCGTGCGCCACGCACTGCCGGCGCTGCTCGGGCCCGAGGTCGGCAACCCGCCGCAGTTCGGCGTCGCGCTGGCCAGCCTCACCGTGCTGCACGAAGCGGCCGGCTGGCGCCTCGAACTGCTCGGCGCGGTGCCGTGAGCGCGCCGCGCTTGTCGCTGCGGGTCCGATCCGCGATCCTGCGCGCCCTGCCATGATCCATCCGACCCCGCGCCTGCGCTTCGCCCCGTCGCCGACCGGTTCGCTGCACCTCGGCGGTGCGCGCACCGCGATGTACAACTGGGCTGCCGCGCGTGCGCTCGGCGGCACGTTCCTGCTGCGCATCGAGGACACCGACCAGGCGCGCAGCACCGACGCGTCGCTGCAGGTGATCCTGGACGGCCTGCGCTGGCTCGGCATCGACTGGGACGAGGGACCGGGCACGGCGGGCCAGTACGGTCCGTACTTCCAGATGCAGCGGCTCGAGCTCTACCGCGCCACCGCCGACCGGCTGCTGGCCTCGGGCCACGCCTACCCGTGCTATTGCACGCCGGAGCGCCTCGAGCAGCTGCGCGAACAGCAGAAGGCCGCCAAGAGCTCGTGGATCGGCTACGACGGGCGCTGCCGCGACCTGACCGCGGCGCAGCGCGCCGCGCACGAGGCACAGGGGCTGCGCGCCAACCTGCGCTTCCGCATGCCGGAGGCCCGCGTCATCGCCGTGCACGACCTGATCCGCGGCCACGTCGAGGTCAACACCAAGGAACTCGACGACTGGGTCATGCTGCGGCCCGACGGCGTGCCGCTCTACAACTTTGCCTGCGTCGTCGACGACATCGGCATGCGGATCACGCACGTCGTGCGCGGCGAGGAGCACTTCCTGAACGGCATCAAGCAGCGGCTCCTGTTCGAGGCGCTCGATGCCGAGTGCCCGGTCTACGCGCACATCCCGCTGATCCTGAACCAGAAGGGCGGCAAACTCAGCAAGCGCGACCCGGGCGTGAAGAGCGTGCTCGAGTACCGCGACGAGGGGTTCCCGGCCGAGGCGGTGTTCAACTACATCGCGCTGCTCGGCTGGGGCTTCGCGGCCGACCGCGACGTGTTCACGCGCGACGAGATGGTCGCCGCGTTCCGCATCGAGAACGTCGGCAAGGCCGGCGCGAAGTTCGATCCGGAGAAGTTGCAGTGGATGTGCGGCGAGTACATCCGGCGCATGCCGCCGGCGCAGCTGCTCGACCGCGCGCGGCCGTGGTTGCCGCACGTGCCGGCGGCGGCGTTCACGTCGCACCGGGCCTGGCTCGAGAACGCAGCCGCCAGCTACCAGGAGCGCGTGCAGTTGTTCGGCGAACTCGGGCCGAAGCTCGGCTGGCTGTTCGCCGACCCGGTGCCCGACGAGGCGGCGCGCAAGAACCTGAGCAAGGACCCCGCCAGCCGGCAGTGGCTCGCGGCGTGGGCCGATGTGCTCGCGGCCGGCGATCTGCCGCCGAGCTGGCCGCACGATCGCGCCGGTGCCGACGACCACGTGAAGCTGCCGTCGAAGAAGGACCAGCCCGAACCGGCGTGCCGGTTCGCGACGCCGCAGCGCATCGAGGCCGAATGCCGCGCGTTCGTCGAGCGGCTCGGCGTCAAGTTCGGCAGCTTCGTGCACCCGGTGCGCGCGGCGCTGACCGGCACCGACAAGGGGCCGGGCCTGTTCGACGTCGTGTTCCTGCTCGGCAAGGACGCGTGCGTGCGGCGGCTGCGCGCCGCGGCGGCCGGCTGACGGCGCGCGCGCCGCGTCAGCGCGGGGAGTCGGGCTCGGCGTCGTCGGGCTCGACGATGGTGCGGTAGAACCGCTCGACGTCCGCCTCGCTGGCGGTCGGCTGCCGCAGCCACGCCATCGCCGCTGCGCGCCGCAGCTGCGCCGCGCGCGCCGCATCGCCGCTGTCGACGCTGCGGTTCCACAGCCATTCGTGGCGCGTGACCGGCAGCAGGCTCGCGAAGCACAGGCTCGCCGCCAGCGCGGCCCCGGCCAGCCGCCAGGCGCCGAGCCAGGGGCTCGGCCGCCGCGGCGGCGACAGGTACAGCAGCGTCAGCACGAAGCCGACCACGAGGCCGCCGATGTGCGCGGTGTTGCTGACGAACGGCAGCAGCCAGCCGATCACGAGGTTCGCGGCCAGCATCGCCAGCAGCGCGCGCGGCCCCTCGAAGTGCAGGAACGACAGCGCGTGCGGGCCGGACCGCAGGAACAGCGCCACCGCCGCGCCGAGCAGGCCGAACAGAGCGCCCGAGGCCCCGACGACCGGCTCGAACGGCTGTCGCAGCAGGCACACCGCGATGCCGCCGCCGACCGCCGAGCCGAGGAAGAGCGCCGCGAACCGCAGGCTGCCGAGCGAACGTTCGAGCGCGGGCCCCGCCGCGGCCAGCATCGAGGTGTTGAACGCGATGTGCACGATCCCGCCGTGCAGGAACGCGTAGCCGACCAGGCGCCACGGCTCGCCGTCGGCGACCTGCATCGCGGTCAGCCAGCCGTACGCGGCCAGGCGCTCCGCGTCGGGCTGCATCAGGCCGGTGACCAGCGCCAGCGTCCAGCACGCGATCAGGATCACCAGCGTGACCGGGATCTCGTCGGCGTGTTCCCACAGCGACTTCACGCGCGGCCTCCGAACCACGGCCGCACGCGCGCGAGCGCCCGGCACCAGTTCTCCTCGGCGGTCAGCCGGCCCGGTGCCGCCGCCGCCGACCACGCCGCGCGCGCCGCGGCGCGGTCGCCGGCCGCCGCCAGCGCGTCGCCGAGCCACAGCTGGCTGCGCCGACCGCCGCCGTGGCGCCGTTCGTGTGTGCGCAGCAGCTCGACCGCGTCGGCGTGCTGGCCGAGCCGGAACGCGGCGCGGCCCTGGTGCAGCAGCGCGTCGCCGAACGCGTGGCCAGGGTCGAGCCGTTCGGCGGCCGCGAACGCCTGCCGCGCCGGCGCGGCGTGGCCGGTGCGCAGCAGCACGAGTCCGAGCTGGTGGTGCGCGGCCGGCAGCGCCGGGTCGAGTTCGATCGCGCGGCGCAGGTGGACCAGGGCGCGGGCGCCGTCGTCGAGCAGCCACGCCGCCCGGCCGGCGTCGAGGTGGCGGGCCGCCGACTCGAAGTGCTGCAGGTCGGCCAGCGCGCGCTGCAGCGGCCCGCGGTCGCTGGCCAGCAGGCGCCGCGTGCGCGCGGCCGCGAGCCGCACGCCGGCCGCTGCCGGCGGGAACAGCAGCAGCGCCGCGGCCGCCAGCAGGGCCAGCGCCAGCAGCGTGCGCGTGGTCCAGGTCGAGCCGGCCAGCGCCAGTCGCACGGCCAGTTCGGGGTCGCCGCGGTGCACGAGCCACAGCGCCGGCGGCACCAGCGCGATCACCCAGACCGTCGCCAGCGGCAGCAGCACCGGCCAGCGCCGGCGTTGCACGGGCGGCAGGTTGCCGAGGTCAGCCATCGGCCCGCACGAACGTGCCGCGGTCCTTGTCCTTGACCACGCCCGGGAAGCGCAGCACGCGGTTGTGCATCGCGACGTAGACGCCGGGTGCCACCAGCTGCACGGCCAGCAGCGCTTCGGTCAGGTTCTGCAGCGCGTCGGTGTTGCGCATCACGTACGGCCGCATCGCGCCGGTCAGCACGATCGGCACCCGCGGCGTGCCGATCGAGGTGCAGATGCGGTCGCCGGTCACGGCCAGCCGGTCGGTGCCGTGCACGATCACGACGCCGTCGTGCGCCTCGGCCATCGAGCCGGCCGTGCGCGCGATCAGTTCGTGGTCCTGCGGGCTCATCTCGAGGCTGTCCTTGTTCATCAGCGGCACGCGCACGATCTCGACGCCGTGCAGCTGCAGGCCGGCCAGCACGACGTCGAGCACGCTGGCGCGGTTGTCGAGCACGCCTTCGAGTTCGTCGTAGGTCTTCTCGATCGTGCCGCCGGTGGAGATCAGGGCGATGCGCAACTTCGTGGCCACGCCGGCAGCATCGCACACCCGGGCCCGCACCGCCAACGCGGGCAGAGCAGCGTTGCCGGCGCCGGCGGCTGCCATAGGCTATGGCTCCCGTGGATGGCGGCGGCCAGCGATGGCCCGGGCCGGCGTGCCGGGAACGCGCATGGACACCATCTACCTGATCGCGCCGCTGCTGCTGATCGCCGTCGTGCTGGCGGCGGTGTGGCTCGACCGCTTCAGCGTGCCGGTGATCCTGGTCGCGCTCGGGCTCGGCATCGTGTTCGGCAGCGACGTGCTGAACGTCTGGTACTTCGACGACGTCGCGCTGTCGAACCGGATCGCGAACGCGGCGCTGGTGTTCATCCTGTTCCACGGCGGGCTCGCGACCAAGAACTCGGCGCTGCGCGCCGTCGCGGTGCCGGCGATCGGTCTCGCGACCTGGGGCGTCGTGCTGACCGCCGCGGCGGCGTTCGGCGTGTTGCACGGCCTCCTCGGCTGGCCGCTCGAGACGGCGCTGCTGCTGGCGGTGGTGATCTCGTCGACCGACGCGGCGGCGACGTTCTCGATCCTGCGCCGCCACACGCTGCCGCCGCGGCTGCAGTCGACGATCGAGATCGAGAGCGCGGCCAACGACCCGATGGCGATCCTGATGACGCTGGTGGTCGTCGACGCGCTCGTGTCCGGCGACAGCCACGGCTGGCTGGTCGTGCCGTTGTTCCTGTGGAAGTTCACGGCCGGCCCGCTGATCGGCTGGGTGATGGCGCGCGGCGCGGTGGCGGTGTTCGACCGCCTGGACCCGCAGGACCGCGGCTACTACTACGTGCTGCTGCTCAGCGTCGTGCTGCTGACCTTCGGCCTCAGCGAACTCGCGCACGGCAGCGGCATGCTGGCGGTGTTCACGGCCGGGCTGGTGATGGGCAACCGGCACTTCGTCTACCGGCAGGGCATCCGCAACTTCTCGGCGGCGTTGGCGACGATCGCGAACATCGGCGTGTTCGTGATGATGGGACTGCTGGTGTTCCCGTCGCAGTGGCGCGACACCTGGGTCGACGGCCTGGTGCTGTTCACGGTGCTGACGTTCGTCGCGCGGCCCGCCGCGGTGTGGCTCGGCACGATCGGCATGCGCATGGGCTTCCGCGAACGGCACTTCGCGTGCTGGGCCGGCCTGCGCGGCGCGGTGCCGATCGTGCTGGCGACCTACCCGATCGCCGCCGGCATGCCGGTGGGGCAGCAGGTGTTCAACCTGGTGTTCTTCGCGGTGCTGCTGTCGGTGGCGATCCAGGGCTCGACGCTGGGCGCGTTCGCGCGTTGGCTCCGCCTGTCGGTGCCGGCGCGGCCGACGCCGCGCTACGGCCTCGAACTGGTGACGCTGGCGCACAGCGAACTCGACCTCGTGGTCGTCGACCTGCCGGGACCGGCCGGGCGGCCGGGACCGCGCATCCGCGACCTCGTACTGCCGTCGCGCGCCGTGATCACGCTGATCGCGCGCGGCAACGAGGTCGTGCCGCCGACCGGGCACGCGCGGCTGGCGGGCTGGGACCAGGTGACCGTGCTGGCGCGGCGCGGCGACGAGGCCGCGGTCGAACGCGCGCTGCTGGAGCCGTTCGAGCAGGGTCTCGTCGCGCCGCCCGAACCGCCGGCGCGGCTGCTCGAACCGGAACGGGTCGCGCCGGCCGTGGCGGTCGACGCCGGCACCGCGCAGCAGCACGTGGTGCTGCTCGGCCACGGCCGCGTCGGCACCGTGCTGGCGCGGCTGCTGCAGCAGCGCGGCGTACCGTTCGTGATCGTCGAACAGGACCGCACGATCGCCGAGCAGCTGCGTACCGCCGGCATCGCGGTCGTGCACGGCGACGGCGACGAGCCGGCCGTGCTGGCGCAGGCCGGCATCGAGCGCGCGCGGCTGCTGGTCGTGACTTCGGCCGATGCCACCGCGGCCCGCCGTGCGATCGAACACGGCCACCGCGCCAACCCGCGGCTCGAGGTAGTCACGCGCGTGCACCTGGACTCGCAGCGCGCCGTGCTCGCCGCGCTGCCGCGCACGCAGTGCGTGCAGGGCGAGGTCGAACTCGCCTACGCGATGGCGCGCCAGATGCTGCTGGTCTGCGGCATCGGCCCGATCGAGGCCGAAGCGATCGTGCTCGACGCGCGCCGCGGCGCCGGCGGGCCGGCCGGTGCGCGCACGCGCATGGTCGAAGTGCACGTGCCGGCGGGTTCACCGGCGGTCGGCCGGACCCTCGCCGAGCTCGGTCTGCCGCGCGGCGCGCTGGTGGTCACGATCGCGCGCGGCGGCGAGTTCGTCGTGCCCGGTGGGGCCACCGAGGTCCGCGCCGACGACGCGCTGCTGGTGCTGGCCGACGGCGAGATGGTGCGCGCGATCGAACGGCTGGTCGCGACGGTACCGCCGGAGTCGCCGGCGGCCGGGGCTGTGCCGGTGCCGTAGTGAGCGGCGCCGCGCTTCCTGCTACAACCCTCGCCGTGCTGTACCGCCACCTCGGAGCCTCCGGCCTCAGGGTCAGCGTCATGGGCCTCGGCTCCTGGCTGACGATCGGCAACACGATCGACCAGGCCACGACGCAGAGCCTGGTCGCGACCGCGTTCGACGCCGGCGTCAACCTGTTCGACACCGCCGACGTCTACAACCACGGCGAGGGCGAACGGGCGCTCGGTGAAGCGCTGCACGGGCTGCCGCGGCACCGCTTGGTCGTCGCCACGAAGTGCTTCTTCCCGATGAGCGACGACGCGAACGACCGCGGTCTGTCGCGCAAGCACGTGCACGAGTCGCTGTTCGCGTCGCTGCGGCGGTTGCGCACCGACTACGTCGACCTGCTGCAGTGCCACCGGTTCGATCCCGACACGCCGGTGCTCGAGACGGCGCGCGCGATGGACGACCTGATCCGCCGCGGCCACCTGCTCTACTGGGGCACCAGCCAGTGGCCTGCGGACCGCATCGCCGAGGTCGTCGAGCTGTGCCGCCGCGAACACCTGCACGCGCCGATCTCGAACCAGCCGCTCTACAACCTGTTCGACCGCGGCATCGAGAAGGACGTGCTGCCGACGTCGCAGCGCTGCGGGCTCGGCCAGCTGGTCTACTCGCCGCTGGCGCAGGGTGTGCTGACCGGCAAGTACGCCGTGGGCAAGACGCCGCCGGCCGGCACCCGCGCCGCCGACCCGGTGCAGAACCAGTTCGTCGGGCGCTACCTGACGCCGTCGCACCTCGGCAAGGTGCAGCAGCTGGTCGAACTGGCGCGCGCGCGCGGCACCACGGCGGCCGAACTGGCGCTCGCGTTCTGCCTGCGCGATGCGCGGATCGCTTCGGTGCTGGTGGGGGCGCGTTCGCCGGCGCAGCTGCAGCAGAGCCTCGCGGCCGCCTCGCGCACCGTCGACGCGTCGCTGCAGCAGCAGCTCGACCACCTGTTCCCGCTGTGATGCCGACCGTGGCCGCGCCCGTGCTCGTCCGCCTGCCCGATGCCACCGCGCTGCGGCAGATGTTCCACCTGCGCTACGGCGCCGAGGCGCAGCTGGGCTGGGGGCCGCGGCTGCGGCGCGACTACGGCCACTCCACGCCCGACGACGTCTACGAAGCGCTGGTCGCGGGGCTGATCGCGCCCGGCTGCGTGTGGCTCGACGTCGGCTGCGGGCGCGAGCTGTTCCCGAACCACCGCGACCTGGCGCGCGTGCTGTCGGCGCGCTGCGCCCGGCTCGTCGGCGTCGACCCCGATCCGACGCTGAACGAGAACCCGTGGCTGCACGAGCGCGTGGCGCTCGGCATCGACGCCTACGACGGCGGCGCCGCGTTCGACGTCGTGACGCTGCGCATGGTCGCCGAACACGTCGAGGATCCGGGGGCCTGCGTGCGCAGCATCGAACGCGCGCTGCGGCCCGGTGGCGTAGCCGTGGTCTACACGGTGTTCGCCGGGTCGCCGATGCCGCTGCTGACGAGGCTCGCGCCGATGGGCCTGCGCCACGCCGTGAAGTCGTGGTTGTGGGGCACGCAGCCGAAGGACACCTTCCCGACGCGCTTCCGCATGAACACGCGCTCGGCGCTGCAGCGACTGTTCGCCGGCGTCGGCATGCGCGAGGAGGCCTTCCTGCGCCTCGACGACTGCCGCACGTTCGCCCGGTTCCGTTCGCTGGCGGAACTCGAGCTGCGGTTGGCGCGGGCCTGCCGCGCGGTGTCGTTGCCGTACCCCGAGCACTGCCTGCTCGGGGTCTACCGCAAGCCCTGACGGGCAGGCCCGCTGCCGGTCAGAGCGGCTGCGTCGTGCTCAGCACGCCGTTGCTGAGCAGGAAGCCGCCGGCTTCGCCGTTCGCCAGCGGGAACGCCGGGTTGAACAAGGCGACTGCCTGCGCCGCGATCACGTTGCCCGGCGAGAAGAAGGCGCTGTCGAACGTGAAGTTCCACACAGCCGTGTTGCCGAGCACGACCTGGCCGCCGAGGTCGAGATCGAGCGTGGCGATGTAGGCGTTGCAGCCCGGCACGGTCGTCAGGATGCCGGCCAGGTCGAAGCCACCCGGCAGCTGCGAGACGCTGAGGAACAGCGTCGCCACCGCGATGCCGCTGCCCGGCACGAACTCGGGCAGGTCGTTGACGGTGTACGACACCAGCGTGCTCGGGTTGATCACCGGTGCCGGAGCGGCCGACAGCGACATCGGCACGAGCTGCACGTTGTTGGTGGCGACGATCGGCGACGCCGCCGCCAGCGAGACCGAGCCCGGGTCCGCGGACAAGCCGGGGCCGGTGTAGCCGACCAGGTGCTGCGAGCCGTCGAGGCTCGTCGTGTTGGTGTCGATCGTGACCCACACGTACATCACGTTGCCGGTCGCCAGGTCGAGCTGGAACTGCAGCGTCGACGGCGCCGAGGCCTGCGGATTGGTCCAGTGGTCGACGTTCTCCCAGGTGACGTAGTAGGTCGTGCCGACCGTCTCGGTCTTGATCACGCCGCTCGGGACCGGCGTGGTGTTCGTGTCGCGGAAGTCCGACCACGAGTAGAAGCCGGTGCCGTTCGTCGCAGCCATGTCGGCGCCATCCGGCGTGAAGTCGAAGCTGTTGTTGGCGATCGTGCCCAGCGTCAGGATGCCGTTGTGGCCGATGCTCAAGTCGGTGACCGGGCCGTCCTGGCTCGGGAACGGTGCCGGCAGCGTCACCACGGTCGCCCCGTCGTCGGAGGTCGGCAGCGAGCTGGCGCTGCCGGACGGCGGCACGTAGAGGCCGGTGGCGGCGCCCGGCAACCACGCGGTGACGTAGCCGGTCGGCGTACGCGTCAGCAGCATCGCGTTGCCCTGCAGCGCCGCCGAGGCGACCGCGGCGTCGGCGAAGTACTCGTAGAACGTTTCGGTCGTGGACGCCACGTAGTCGTCGTGGCAGCCGGTGCCGTAGTTCACGTGCGAAGCACCCGAGCAGGTCTTCGAGGAGATGTAGCCGCCGGAGCCGTTCGGGATCAGCGCGACGGTCGCGTTGGACAGTGGCGATGGGGTGCCGGTCGACTCGTAGAACAGCAGGCCGAGCGAGCCGGAGTTCGCGCCGGCGGCGATGTCCGACGAGGTCTCGGTGCCGGTGCCCACGGCGTTGCCGATCGAGGCGCCGCTGTAGGCGGGCAGGCCGTTCTCAGGGACGTTCGGCAGGGTGCCGTACGAGAACTCGATCAGGCCGCTCGCGTGCAGCGTGGCGCTGAAGCTGTAGGCCGTGGTGGGCGTGCCGTAGTCGTCGACGTCGCGCCACAGCACGCGGAACTGGCCGGCCACCGAGGTGTCGTATTCGACGCCCCAGGTCGGCGCGACGCCCTGCAGGTCGTGGAACAGCGGGAACACGCGCGCCGAGTCACCGGTGATTCCGCGCAGCGACCCGAGGCCGGTCGGGCCATAGGTGTCGGTGCCCACCGGCGCGCCGCCGCTGGTCGGGTAGATCACGCCGTTCGACGAGATCGTCGCGTGCGTCAGCGGGCCGGTGGCGCCGGCCATCGGGAAGCCCGTGGGGCCGAACAGCATGTCGATCGGCGCCGAGCGGCCTTCGTCGTCGAGGGCGAACGTCGTGTAGGCGACCAGCCCGGCGGACACGCCGGGCGCCGGATTCAGGCACTGCGCGTGGGCTGCAACCGCGAGGATGGTGGCAGCGGAGAGAGCGAGGACAGGACGGTGCATGGGGGCTCGTTGGCAAGGGACAGGGCATGCCGGCACGGCGACACTCCGCGCCACAAGGGGGCATTCCCGGATCGGTCGTTACCGTCAGGCCAGCAGTCCGGGGAGGTGCGTCAGGAGGACCGCCGCCGCCGGTGGTCGGAATCCGGATCGGTAGTGGCAGACTGCCCGACTGGATTTCCGGCGTGCACTGCGGCAGCCTCAGGCTGGTTCGCGGCCTCGCCCAGAACCGTCCGCCGCGACCCTGGCCGAACGCCCCCGTTTGGCCGACAAGCGCCCCGCCGATGCAGTTCCAGGACTATTACACGACGCTCGGCGTGGCACGGACTGCCAGTGCCGACGAGATCAAACGGGCCTATCGCAAGCTCGCCAAGGAATGGCACCCGGACCGCCACCCGCCGCACAAGCGGGCCGAGGTCGAGGCCAGGTTCAAGTCGATCGCCGAAGCGAACGAGGTGCTCAGCGACCCCGAGAAGCGCAAGCGCTACGACGCGCTCGGCGAACACTGGCGCCACGGGCAGGACTTCCAGCCGCCGCCGGGCGGGGGCGGCTTCCGCTCCGTCGACCCGGAGGAGTTCGCGCGCATGTTCGGCGGCGGCCGCGGCGGCGGCGGCTTCTCGGACTTCTTCGCGCAGATGTTCGGCGACATGTTCGCCGGCGCCGGGCGCGGGCGCGGTGCGGGACCCGCGCCGGGGCGGCACGCGGCCATGCGCGGCCAGGACGCCGAGGCCGAGATCGAGCTGCGCGTCGGCGAGGCGCTGCACGGCGGCAAGCGGTCGTTCGGCCTCTCGATCGGCGTGCCGTGCGAGGCCTGTGACGGCGAAGGGCACCTCGGCGGCCGCACCTGCCCCGCCTGCGGCGGTCTCGGCCAGACGCGGCGCCAACGCACGATCGAACTGTCGATCCCGAAGGACGTGCACGACGGTCAGGTGTTGCGGCTGCGGGGCCTCGGCGAACCCGGCGACGGCCAGCCCGGCGACCTGCTGCTGACGCTGCGGCTCGTCGCCGACGACGTCTACCGGCTGCGCGACTCGGACGTCGAAGCCGACGTGGTGGTGGCGCCGTGGGATCTGCTCGACGGCACCAAGGTCGACGTGCAGGTGCCGGGCGGCACCGCCAGCGCGCGCATTCCGGCCGGTACCCGGCCCGGGCAGCGGTTGCGCCTGCGCGGCCAGGGCCTCGCGCGCGCCGATGGCGGGCGCGGCGACCTGCTGCTCGTGGTGCGGCTCGGCTTGCCGGAGCCGTTGACCGACCGCCAGCGCGAACTGCTGCGCGAACTCGGCCAGCAGAGCAGCCCCGTGCGCGGCGGGGCGGCCAAGGCGTGACGCTGCCGATGCCCACGGTGCACGGCGTCATCGCCCGGCGCCTGCTGGTCAACTTCCGCGTCGATCCGCAGGTGCTGCAGCGCCAGTTGCCGGCGCCGTTCCGCGTCGCCGAGGTCGCCGGCTGGGGCATCGCCGGCGTCTGCCTGATCCGGCTCGTGCACGAACGGCCCCGTTTCTGGCCGCGCTGGCTGGGCCTCGCGTCGGAGAACGCCGCGCACCGCATCGCGGTGAAGGTGCCGACCGGCGACGGCGACCGGCCCGGTGTCTACGTCGTGCGGCGCGACACCGATTCGCGCTGGAACCGCCTGGTCGGCGGACGCCTGTTCCCCGGCGTGCACCATGCGGCGACGTTCACGGTCGACGAGGACGGCGGTCGCATCGCGCTCGCGCTGCAGAGCCGCGACGGTGCGACGGCCGTCGAGGTGCGCGGGCGGGCCGCCACGGCGCTGCCGGCGGACTCGGTGTTCGCCGACGTCGCCGCGGCCTCGGCCTTCTTCGAGCAGGGCGCACTCGGCTGGTCGCCGGCGCGTGCGGCCGGTTGCTTCGACTGCCTGGAGCTGCGCAGCTTCGGCTGGCGCGTCGAACCGCTCGCGGTCGAGCACGTGCGTTCGAGCTGGCTCGACGACCCCGCGCGCTTCCCGCCCGGCTCGGTCCGGTTCGACTCGGCGCTGCGGATGCGGCACGTCGACCACGAGTGGCGTGCGCACCGGCAGCTGCGCGCCGGGTTGTCCTGACGCCGCGGTTCCGCCACGATCCGCCGATGGCCCTGCTGACCCTCAAGGACGTGCACGTCACGCTCGGCGACCGCCACCTGTTGCAGGGGGTGTCGTTGGTCGTCGGCGAGGGCGATCGCATCGGCCTGCTCGGGCCGAACGGCTGCGGCAAGTCGACGCTGCTGCGGATCCTGGCCGGCGAACTGGTCGCCGACGCCGGTGAGCGCACCGTGCGCCGCGACCTGCGGCTCGGCTGGTTGCCGCAGGAGCCGGTGCTGCCGCCCGACGCCACGGTCGCCGCGGCGGTCGTGCACGGCATCCACGGCCGCAGCGAAGTGCTGGCCGCGCTCGAGCGCGTGCACACGGCGATGGCCGCCGAGCCGGCGCCCGAGCGGCTCGAACGCCTGTTGCGCGAGCAGCAGCAGCTCGACGAACGGCTCGAACACCTCGGCGGCCACGACGTCGACCACCGCGCCGGCTCGCTGCTGACCGCGCTCGGCATGCTGCGGCACGACGCGCGCTGCGCCGACCTGTCGGGCGGCGAGAAGCGGCGCGTCGCGCTGGCGCGGCTCCTGCTCACCGAGCCCGACCTGCTGCTGCTCGACGAACCGACCAACCACCTCGACGCGCAGGTCACCGACTGGCTCGAGACGCTGCTGCTCGACCGCGGCACGCCGTTCGTGATGGTCACGCACGACCGCTACTTCCTCGACCGCCTCTGCACGCGCACGATCGAGTTCGACCAGGGCCGCCTGTTCGACTACGAGGGCGGCTACCGCAGCTACCTCGTGCAGCGCGCGGCGCGGCTCGAGCAGGAGGCGAAGTCCGAGAGCGCGCGGCTCAACACGCTGCGGCGCGAGACCGAGTGGGTCAAACGCGGTCCGCCGGCGCGCACGACCAAGGCGAAGGCGCGCATCGACCGCCACGCGGCGCTGCTGGCGCAGGCGCCGCCGCCGGCGGCGGCCGAACTCGAGTTCGCGATCCCGGACGGGCCGCGGCTCGGCGACTTCGTGTTGCGCGTGCGCGGTGCCGGCAAGGCGTTCGGCGGCCGCACCGTGCTGCGCCCGTTCGACCTCGAACTCGGTCCGGGCCAGCGGCTCGGCATCGTCGGCAAGAACGGCGCCGGCAAGACGACGCTGCTGAAGCTGTGCCTCGGCGAATTGCCGCCGGACCAGGGTTCGGTGGCGGTCGGACCGACCGTGCGCTTCGCGACGATCGACCAGGTGCGCTCGGCACTGTCGCCCGAGAAGACCGTGCTCGAGGAGGTCGCCAACGGCAACGACTACGTCGTCGTCGCCGGCCGCGGCATGCGCGTCGAGACGTTCCTCGAACAGTTCCTGTTCCCGGGGCCGCGCAAGCTGGCGCGCATCGGCACGCTGTCGGGCGGCGAACGCAACCGCGTGCTGCTGGCGAAACTGCTGTGCGCCGGCGGCAACGTGCTGGTGCTCGACGAACCGACCAACGACCTCGACCTCGCGTCGCTGCGGGCGCTCGAGGACGCGCTGCTCGCGTTCGGCGGCGCCGTGATCGTCGTCAGCCACGACCGCTGGTTCCTCGACCGCATCGCGACGCGCGTCGCGCACCTCGACGGCGAAGGTGCGGTGCGCGTGCACGAGGGCGACCTGTCGCTGCTGCTCGACAAGCTCGCCGCCGAGCGTGCGGCGGCGGACGCCGCGGCCGCCGCGGCGCAGGCGAAGGCGAAAGCCCGGCTCGCGGCCGCGCAGCCGGAGCCGCCGAAGACCCGCAAGCTCAGCACGCGCGAGCAGCAGGAGCTGGCGGCACTGCCGGCGCGCATCGAGGCGGCCGAAGCCGAACTCGCGCGCGTCGACGCGGGCCTGCAGGACCCGGCGACCTACCAGGCGGCGGCGCGCGCGAAGTTCGACGAACTGACCGCGCTGCGCAAGGAACTGCCGGACCGCATCGCGGTGCTGTATGCGCGCTGGGAGGAACTCGAGACGATCGCCGCGGCGATGCGGAGCTGACGCAGGTCAGCAGGCACCGCAGCCACCACCGGGCCGCCGCTGCCAGTCGACGACGTTGCCGCGGCGGTCGAACTCGAACTCGCAGCAGGCGCGCAGCGCGCGTTCGAGCCGGCGCCGGCCGCGCTGCACGCGCGACTTCACGGTCGACACCGCCACGCCGAGTTCGGCCGCCAGCGCGTGCTGCGTCAGGCCGTCGTACTCGGTGCGCACGAGCGCGTCGCGTTGTTCGGGCGGCAGCGCGTCGAGGAATGCGCGGCACGACGCCAGCAGCGGCGCCGCTTCGGTCGCCGCCGCCGGTGACGTCGCGTCGCTGGCGAGGTCGTCGGCCTGCGCCGTCGCCGCGGACCGGGCCCGCAGGTGGTCGATCACGGTCGTGCGCGCGGTGCGGAACAGCCACGCGTGCAGCGGGCCACGGATCGTGCCGCGCCGCAGGTGCAGGGCCAGCTTCACGAACACGTCCTGCGCCAGGTCCTCGGCGGCGTCGGCGTCGCGCACGCGGCGCCGCACGTAGCGGCGCACCGCGTCGGCGAGTTCACGCCACTGCGGCGGCCGTTCGTTCATGCGGGTTTGACGCCGGTGATGTCGGCCGACGCCACGTGGTCGGCGATGCCGCGGCCCGGGAACCAGCCGTCGACCACTGCCGCCAGTTCGGTCTTCGGCGTGATGCGCACATCGACGAAACCGATTGCGGTCAGCATCGCGCGCAGCTCGTCGATCGGCGCCGCGCCGCCGACGCAGCCGGCGTAGAGGTCGAGGTCGGTGCGCAGGGCCTCGGGCAGCGGCCGCAGCGCGACGATGTCGCTGATCGCGAGCCGCCCGCCGGGGCGCAGCACGCGGAACGCCTCGGCGAACACGCGCTGCTTCTCCGGTGACAGGTTGATGACGCAGTTCGACAGCACGACGTCGATCGACGCGTCGGCGACCGGCAGGTGCTCGATCTCGCCGAGCCGGAACTCGACGTTGGTGGCGCCACCCTTGTGCAGATTGGCGCGCGCGGCCTGCAGCATCTCGGCGGTCATGTCGACGCCGATCACGCGGCCGGTCGGTCCGACCGCGCGCGCTGCCAGGAACGCGTCGAAGCCGGCGCCGCTGCCGAGGTCCAGCACGGACTCGCCGCGGCGCAGCCCGGCGATGCCGTTCGGGTTGCCGCAGCCGAGGCCGAGGTTGCTGCCGGCCGGGACTGCGTCGGTGTCGATGCGGTCGTAGCCGAGCGCCCAGGCCGCGGCGTCGGCCGGGGCGCTGCTGCCGCAACAGCCCGAGGCGGGCGTGCAGCAGCTGCTGGCCTGCTGCGGCACGCGGCCGTAGCGGTCGCGCACGGCGGCGCGCACGGCGTGGGGATCGGCGGGGGAGGGGGTTTCGGGCTGGTTCATGGTCGTCTCGTCCTGCAGGACGCCGCAATCGCGGCACGGACGCAACCTGGCCGCGAAATCCCGTCGCGCTACTTCGGCACGGCCGGCGCCGTGAACGGCACGTTGCCCGACAGCGTCTCGAGGAACGCGACCAGCTGGTCGATCTCCGCGTCGGTCAGCCCGCGGTCCAGCAACAGCGGGTCCTTGTGCGGATTCGCGATGCCGCCGCTGGCCATCAGCTTCACGGCGTCGCGCAGCGACGCGACGCTGCCGTCGTGGAAGTACGGCGCGGTCTTGGCGATGTCGCGCAGCGTCGGCGTCTTGAAGGCGCCGGTGCGGCTGGCGTCGTTCAGCGCGTTCTCGGCCGCGGCGCCGATGTCCGGCTTCTCGGCGGTCGAGCCGATGCCGACGTTGTGGAAGATCCGGTCGGTGAACAGCGGCGGCGTGTGGCAGACGATGCAGCCGGCCTTGCCCATGAACAGGTCGTGCCCCTTCTGCGCCGCCTCGGCGATCGCGTCCTTCTGGCCGGCCTTCCAGCGGTCGTAGGCCGAGTCGCCGCTGCGCAGGCTGCGCAGGAACGAGGCCAGCGCGTGCACGACCGTCTTCTCGCTCGGTCCTTCGCCGAACGCCTGCTGGAACGCGGTCTTGTAGGCCTCGACCTTCGACAGGCGCGCGGCCGCCTCGTCGGGCTTGCCGGCGATCTGCGCCTTCCAGGCCGCGAGCACGTTGGCTTCGAGTCCCTTGGCGCGGCCGTCCCAGTAGAGCCGCTCGTAGTAGCCGACGTTGTGCATCGTCGGCGCGTTGCGCGTGTTGGTCTTGCCGTCGTCCTTGACCGACAGCGCCTTGCCGTCCGTGAACGCCTGCTCGGGCAGGTGGCACGCAGCGCACGCCATCGTGCCGCTGCCGGACAGCCGCGGATCGAAGAACAGCTGCCGGCCGAGCTCGGCCTTGGCGGCGCTCAGCGGGTTGTCCGGGTTGTTGGTCAGCTCGACGCCTTCGAGCCCGAGCGGGCGCTTCAGGATGTCGGCGCCGCCGGTGGTGCCGGCAGCGGAGTCCTGGGAACAGGCGGCGAGCAGGGACAGGGCGATCCAGGGCAGTGTGCGGTTCATGACGTGCGGGGCTGTGGTCGGGCCGGCGGCGCGCCGGCGCGGACCCCGCATGCTACCGCCGACTCCGCCTCAGCGCATCCGCCGCACCTGGCGCAGCAGCTTCAGGTAGGAACGGTCGCGCGTCAGCGTCCACGCGAGTTGCAGTTCGCGCAGCAGTTCGGGCTGGCTCATCGCCGCGTCGCCGGGGCGCGTGACGCCGACCACCGGGTCGAAGCGCGGCACGGGCACGGTGTCGGCCGGGGCCGGCGCGGCGGCCGGCTGCGGCTCGGTGCGCGCGGCGGCGTCGACCTTGCGCACCGTCGCTTCCAGGGCCCGCACCTCACGCGCGCGACGGTCGGCGGCCTGCGCCATCTCGCGTTCGCGGTTCGCGGCGGCCAGCTGCTCGGCCTGCTTCTTCTCGAGCTCGACGATCGCGTCGACCGACAGGTCGTCCTTCTCGATCTTGAACACCGACTGCTTGGGCAGGATCAGCTCGCCGCCGACGATGCGGACGTGGTAGCCCTCGTCGCTCTCGGCAATCAGCACGCCGACGACGACGTTCGGCTGCGAGCCCTCGGCCGACTCCTTCTGAGTCTCGGGATCGGACAACCAGAACTTGTCCGCCTTGGCAGGGAGCTGCAGCAGCAGGCTGCAGAGCACGAACGGGAGGATGCGCATGGCAGCAGGGTACCACATGGCACGCGCGGTGCTGGCTGCCCTGATCGGGCGATGGCGCCGGCCGCTGCGCGCCGCGGCCCGCTCGTGGCCATGGCATCGGCGCCTGGACGCGTGGCGCGCGCGGGTGCGACAGTGCGGCGATGCTGCTCGCCGTGCTGCTGACGGGGCTCGGTCCGATGCCGCAGGCGCCGGTCGGTGCGCCGGCGTGGATCTGGGATGCGTCCGCGGCGCCCGACCAGGAACGGTTCTTCCGCCGCGAGTTCGCGATTGCCGAGCTGGTCGGCGCCGCGCTGTCGCCGCCGCCGACGTTCTGCGCCACGCCGCAGCCGATCCGCGTGCCGGTGGCCGACGTCGTCGCGGTGGCGCCGTCGCCGCTGTCGCCGATGCCGGCCGGCCTGGTCAACGGCCTGTCCGCCGCCGAACTGCGCCAGCTGCTGGCGTTCCTGCTGTCGCGCGGCGAGGGGCTCGGACCAGCCGGCGGGCAGCGGTAGGCTGCGCGGGCACGATGGTCGATCCCGACCCCGAGACCCGGACCGAGGCGCTGGTCGCCGCCGCGCGGCGGCAGGAGCGACCGGCGATCGAGCAGCTGCTGGTGCGGCACCTGCCGGGACTCGAGGCGTTCGTGCGGCTGCGCATGGGTGCCGGCCTGCGGGGCCTTGCGACCGCACCGGACCTGGTGCAGTCGGTCTGCCGCGAAGTGCTCGAGGACCTCGGCGACTTCGAGTTCCGCGGCGAGGCGCCGTTCCGCGCCTGGCTCTACACCTGCGCCGAGAACAAGCTGCGCGAGAAGCACCGCTTCCACCACGCCGCCAAACGCGACGTGGCCGCGGCGGTGCCGCTGCCGGACGCGAGCACGTTCCTGCCGGCCTATCGGACGTTGTGCACGCCGAGCCGCGACGTCGAGCTGAAGGAGCAGATGCGCCGCATCGAGGCGGCGTTCGACCAGCTGCCCGACGACTACCGCGAAGCGGTCACGCTGCACAAGCTGTGCGGCCTCAGCCACGCCGAGATCGCCGCGCGCATGCAGCGCAGCGAAGGGGCGGTGCGCAACCTGGTCTACCGCGGCATCTCGCGGCTGGCGTTGCTGGTCGACGGCGGCGACACGGCCGGCTGAGCCGGCGCGCCGAGCAGACCCATCTGGCGGCAGCGCGCGAGGCCACGTTCGAGCGCGGGGCGCTGCGCCGGATGCTGGTCGAGGAACCGCAGCAGGGCGGGCTCGCCGCCGTCGTCGTGCGCCGCCAGGGCCGCGGCGAGCAGGTCCTCGAGCGGGTCGTCGGCGGCCGCGGGCATCGCTGCGGGCTCTACCGGTGGGCCGCCGGGTCGGCAACCGGGCCGGCCGGCGACGCCGGCGCGATCGGCTGCCGCAGGTAGGCGATCACGTCGCGCGCGTCCTCGACCGAGAACCGGTACGACGGCATCGGCGGCAGCGGCGTGCGGCCGTCCGGCAGCTGGCCCGTGGTCAGGAACTGCAGCGCCTGTTCGTCGCTGAGGCCCGGCAGGCCCGCGATCGGCTTGCTGACCGGCGCCCACGGCATCGGGATCGTCGGCGCGAACGGCAGCGGCGCGCCCTGCAGCCACTTGTCGAGCACGAACTGGCCCTGCTCGTCGCGGGGGCTGTGGCAGTCCCAGCACAGGCCGATCTTCTCGACCAGGTAGCGGCCGCGTTCGGCGGAGGCGCCGGTGGTGGTCGCCGCGAAACTGCAGGCGGTGATCGCCGCGACCAGCGCGGCGGTGCCCAGCAAGGGCAGGAGGAGGCTCATTCGGTTCATGGTCGTTCCGGTCGTGGCAAGGGGTTGGGTTCGGCGCGCGTCGGGCGCGCCCCCCGAGCCAGTGCCGGCCCGCGGCGGCTGTCACAGCCACGGCCCGAATTCGTGCCGGCGTCAGCCAGTGGCGCGATGCAACGTGAGCTGCGGGAACGGGATCCGCCAGCCGTTCTCGGTGCACGCGGCGACGAACACCGCCTGCAACCGCCGTTCGAGCCGGGCGAACTGCGGCGCCGCGCTGCCGGTGAACTCCGCGGCCAGCCACAGGTCCAGCGAACTCGCGCCGGCCGCCGCCAGCTCGACGGTGACGCGCCGCAGTGCCCCCGGCTCGACCTCGGCGGCGAGCGCAGTCGCCAGCGCCGCCTGCAGGCGGGCCGGGATCCGCTCCGTCGCCTCGGCCTGGTGCGCGTAGTCGATGCCGACCGTCGCGCGCACGGTGAAGCCGCGCGACAGGTTGCGCGGCGTCTCGGCCAGGAACCGTTCGGTCGGATAGCTGCGCTGGGCACCGAAGTGGTCGACGACGACGACCTCGGGCGTCTGCGTGCGCACGGCGCCGAACGTGCCGTCGGCGAGCAGCACGAAGTCGCCGCGGCGGCACGGGAACCACGGTTCGTCGGCGGCGGCCCGCCGCGACCGCTTGCCGATCAGGTACTGGATCGGCACGCGCAGTTCACCGCCGTCGAGGTCCGGGTTCGCGAGCCGCGTGTAGAGCCGCAGCGCCTCGACGCGGTACGGGATGCCGTCGACCAGGATGCGTTCGCCCTCGCGCACGCCGCCGACGTTCAGCACCAGCCGGATCTGCTCGAAGAACTGCGGCAGCATCTTCACCAGCACCCAGCCGGCGCCGAGCAGGAACACGATGCAGACCGCGAGCAGCAGCCAGTCGTTGCGCGCGTACGGCACGACCAGCGTCGCGGCGATCGCGGCCAGCAGGATCAGCACCTGCACGACGACTTCGATCAGCCGCAGCGAGAAGCCGCGCTCGCTGCGGCGCCGGCGCAGCAGCAGCCGGTCGGCCAGCCAGCGCAGGCCCAGGAACACGGTCAGGAACACGCCGACCGCCAGCACGAGGCTGGTGCCGCTGCTCTGCACGAAGTTCTGCACCGCTCCCGAGATGCCGTCGACCAGCGAGCGCTGCTCGCTCTGCTTCTGCGCCAGTTGCGCGCGCAGCACGTGCAGCTCGCCGCGCAGCGCGTCGAGCGCCGGTCGCCAGCGTTGGTCGAGTTCGCGCTGCACCTCGGCCAGCGCCGGTGCCCCGGTCGGCAGGCGGTCGCGCGTGCGTTCGACCGCGCGTTGGGCGGCCTCGGCGGCGAGCCGGCGCTGGTCGAGTTGTTCGATGCGCGCCTGCAGATCGGCGACCTGGCGCGGCTGTTCGGTCGCGTCCTTCAGTGTCTTCAGCAGCGGCCGCACCAGCTGTTCCAGTTCCTGCTGCAGGTCGAACTGGCGCTGCTGCGGCGCCTCGAACTCGCGTACGTCGAGGCGCGCGGCCAGGCCGCCGAACTGCCAGCCGAGCTGCTGCAGCTCGGCGTCGAGCGCCGCGGCCGCGGCGAGGTCGCCGCGCGCCTTCGCCGCGTCGCGCTCGGTGCGCCTGGCCGCCAGGCGGCCCGCCAGGTGGTCGAGCGCCTGCACGGTCGCCGCTTCGAGCGGTTCGCCGGCCGTCGTCGGCGCCTGCGGCGTCGCTGCCGGCAGCGTGGTCGCCGGCGGCGCCTGCTGCGCGGCCAGCGGTGCGGTCCATGCCGGCAGCAAGCAGACGAACGCGAGCGACGCGCGGGCGGCGAGCGGTCGGAGCATCCGGGCACCGTACCGGCGCCGGGGCTCGGGCGCCAAACCTCCGGCACGCCGCGCTGGGCAGCACCGCGTCCGGCCGCTACACCTGCCGCCGATGAGTTCGCCGATCTCCACGAAGCCGCCGAGCGGCATGCGCGACTTCCTGGCGCCCGACGTCGTGCGGCGCCGCCACGTGATCGCGGTCGTGCAGCGCGTCTACGAGTCGTTCGGCTTCGTGCCGCTCGAGACGCCGACGATCGAGAACCTCGCCACGCTGCTCGGCAAGTACGGTCCCGAGGGCGACCAGCTGCTGTACCGCGTGCTGCACCGCCGCGAGAAGCTGCAGCGTGCGCTGGCGGCCGGCACCGCGACCGAACTCGACCTCGCCGACGAGGGGCTGCGCTACGACCTGACCGTGCCGCTGGCGCGCGTGGTCGCGAACCACCGCGACCTGCCGCAGTTCTACAAGCGCTACCAGATCCAGCCGGTCTGGCGCGCCGACCGGCCGGCGAAGGGGCGCTTCCGCGAGTTCTGGCAGTGCGACGTCGACGTCACCGGTACGGCCAGCGTCGTCGCCGACGCCGAGGTGTGTGGAGCCGTCGCCGAGGTGCTGCGGGAGCTGGGGTTCGCCGACTTCCGGATCCTGTGCAACCACCGCGAGCTGCTGCGCGCGCTGGTCGCCGAGGCGGGCATCGCGCCGCAGCAGGAGGCGCTGGCGCTGATCGTGCTCGACAAGCTCGACAAGGTCGGCGCCGACGGCGTGCGCACGGAGCTCGCCGAGAAGGGCGTGCCGGCGGCGCAGACCGACGCGCTGCTGGCGACGTTGGCGCGGGCGCGCGAACCCGGCCAGCTGGACCGCTTCGCGGTCGCCGAGGGTGCGCTCGGCAAGGGCGCGCGCGAACTGCAGGCGCTGTTCGCCACCGCGGCAGCGGGGCCGGCGGGGGCGCACCTGACGTTCGACCCGAGCCTCGCGCGCGGCCTCGGCTACTACACCGGCCCGATCTTCGAGATCCAGGTCGCCGACCTCGCCGGCTCGCTCGGCGGCGGCGGCCGCTACGACGGGCTGATCGGCATGTTCGGCAAGCAGCCGATCCCGGCGGTCGGCTTCTCGCTGGGCCTCGAACGGATCCTGCTGGTGATGGAGGAGCGCGGCATGTTCCCGTCGCTCGGCATTGGCCCGCAGGTGCTGCTGTGCCGCATGGAGGGGGTCGCCGAGGCGGCGGCGATCCGCACCGCGACCGCGCTGCGCGCGCACGGTCTGCGCGTCGAGCTCTACCCCGATGCCACGAAGCTCGGCAAGCAGCTGCAGTACGCGAACACCATCGCGGCGCCGTTCGCGGCGATCCTCGGCGGCAACGAAGTGGCGGCCGGCACGGTGACGCTGAAGGACCTCGCCGCCGGCACGCAGGCGACGCTGCCGCCGGCCGACGTCGCGGCGCGGGTGCTGGCGGCACGCTAGTGCCGTGAACCGGATGTCGGTTTGTGTTCTCGCGGAGCCATCGTCGGTCCTGGCAAGGCGCGCCCCCGGAGACATATCCGGGAGATCTGTCGAGGAGGCGCAACGCCGCCAGGGACGACGCGGGCCCGCGAAACGCAAGCTGACATCCGGTTCACGGCACTAGCTCCGCGCCGGCACGTTCCAGGGGGGGGCGGGGTTGCCTGGGTGCAGGGCCCGACTAGCCTATGCAACTTCGCGTGGGCACGGCACGCGACCCGAAGGA
>JAEUHR010000047.1 GCA_016794425.1 Planctomycetota bacterium | reverse complement strand
TGGATCACCTCGAGCAGCTTCGCCATGCCCTGCAGCGACAGGTACTCGGCCTGCATCGGGATCACGACCCAGTCGGCGGCGACCAGCGCGTTGGCGCTCAGCACGCCGAGCGACGGCGGGCAGTCGAACAGCACGAAGTCGAAGCGGTCCTTGTCGCCGAACGCCTCCAGCGCCTCGCGCAGGATCGTCTCGCGACCGATGCGGTTGGCCAGCACCTGTTCGACGCCTGCCAGCGACGTGTCGCTCGGCACCACGAACAGGTGTTCGAGGCCGGTCGGCTGCACCAGTTCGTCGAGCTTCTGGTCGTCGAGCAGCAGGTTGGTCAGCGTGTTGCCCTCGAGGTCGGGCCGCTTGTCGACGTGCACCGTCAGGTTCGCCTGCGGGTCCATGTCGAGCAGCAGCACGCGGTGCCCGCGGTAGGCGAGCGCCGCGCCGAGGTTGACCGTGGTGGTGGTCTTGCCGACGCCGCCCTTCTGGTTGATGACCGCGATGCGTTGCATGGATGCGTGAGCCTCCCGCGGGCATGGTGCGACCGGATCGGCTCCGGCGCGAGCGTTTTCCCCGCCCCGGCCGGCCGTCAGGGCAGCAACGCCGCGGCGCGCAGCGGCAGCGGCCCGTCGTGCCAGAACGGCTCGGCCGCGCCGACGCCGATGCGGGCGCCGTGGAAGCGGTCGCGGACCTCGGCGCGCTCGAGCACATCGAGACCCTGCACGAGGTGGCCCCGGTCGGGCGGGTGCAGCTGCGAGCGGTAGCAGCGCAGCACTTCGGCCTTGGCGCCGGCGACCGCGGTCACGTCGACCGCGACCGTCGGCTCGACGTGGCGATTGCCCGGATACCGCAAGAACAGCGTCGGTCGATGCGGTGCGCCGAGTTCGGGGGCGACGTGGCGCAGGCCGGCCAGGAACCAGGCGCGTTCGCAGTCGGTCGCGGTCGCGACGTGGTCCGGATGCACGTCGTGCGCGTGCGGCGCCAGCAACAGGCGCGGCCGACCCTGGCGCAGCGCCGCGACCAGCAGCAGCACCGTGGCTTCGTCGGCCGCGACCGCGGTGTCGGGCCGCTCGAGGTTGCGCCGGTCCTGCACGCCGAGCCGCGCCGCCGCGGCCGCTGCTTCGGCGGTGCGGTCGGCCACCGTGCCGCGCGAACCCTTCTCGCCGCGCGTCACGTCGACGATCGACACCGTCCGACCGGCCTGGGCCAGCAGCAGCAGCGTGCCGGCCGCGGCGATCTCGACGTCGTCGGGGTGCGCGCCGATCGCCAGCACGTCGCACGGTCGCAGGCCAGGGTTCGTCATGGTTGGCGGCTCACGGCTCGGCGCCGGTTCACAGTTCGAGCACGCAGTGTTCGATGCGGAACGGATCGGCCGCGTCGATCAGCGCGGCCGCGAGGTCGGGTCCGTGCGAACTCAGGTAGGCGATCGGGCCGAACACGCGCTCCTGCGGCCGGCCGCGCGGCCGCAGCGACGCGCACAGCCGGCGCAGCTGGCGGATGCCGGTGCCCTCGCGGTTCTGCCGCGCGTTGCGCACCTTCTGCTGCAGACGTTCGAGTTCTTCGAGCGACTTGGTGCGGGCGCGGTCCAGCGCGCCGAGCATCGACGCGTCGATCACCTGCAGCCGCTGGCCGACCGCGTCGAGGCCGCTGCTGAGCCGCGCGCGCAGGTCGTCGAGCGCGTCCTCGACGTCGTCGCCGTCGTCGCCCTTCAGCAGCTTCTCGGCCAGCTTCTCGGCCGGCTGGTCGAGGTCGGGCAGGTCCAGCGAGAAGCGCGACAGCAGCCGCTGCATCGACGGTTCGACCAGCGTCATCGACGCGCGCGGCACGAACACCGGCTGCGGCACGCCGAGCAGCCGGTAGAGCGGCGCGACCGCGCACAGGTAGGCCAGTTCGCCGGGGCCGACGACGAAGCCGATCGTCGGCAGGCACGCGTCCTGCCACAGCGGCCGCAGCAGCACGCCGGGGCTCAGGTCCTGCGGCCGGCCCGCGACCTCGCCGTCGGCCAGCGGTTCGCGGCGGCCGGCGGTCAGCTCGAACATCATCGTCGCGGTCGGGTCGAGCGTGACGTCGACGCCGGCGTCACCGAGTTCGTCGACGGTCTGCTGCACGTGCGCGCGCACCTCGTTCGACTTGCCCCACCACCGCAGCAGCGGATCGAACGCTTCCGGCGGCAGGTCGCGCGGCTCGATCATCAGCAGGCCGTGGCGGCCGAACAGTTCGAACAGGATGCGCGCCTCCTGGTCGCCGAGCGTCTCGTCGGGATGGCGCGGCTTGCACAGCGCCAGCGCCCAGTCGCGGTGTTCGGACTGCGGCAGCAGCGGCTCGATCTCCTGCAGCAGCCGGTCGAGTTCGCGGCCGACGCCGATCGCGCGCAGCGGTTCGTTGGCGCGCTCGAGTTCGAGCCGGAAGCGCTGCACCTCCTGCGTCTGGTTGACCAGGAACAGCCGGTTCGCCTCGTCGAGGTCGTGGTCGTCGCTGTGGTTCCAGTAGAGCGGCACGACGCGTGGACCCTCGGGCAGCGCGTTGATCGCGCGGCACAGCCGGATCGCGGTGGCGACCTTGTGCAGCGTGAACAGCGGCCCGCCCATCAGGCCCGGCTGCTGGCCGGTCACGATCACGTGCACGTTCGGATCCAGCAGCGCGTCGGCGTTGGCCAGCACCGGCGCCGCCGCGCCGTGGCGTTCGGCGTAGGCGCGCAGCGACGCCACCAGCTTGTCGCGCGGCAGCAGGCGGCCGGCGCCGGTCGGCGCGCGGCGCAGCAGTTCGGCGACCGAACGCGCGCGCATGCCGAGGAAGCGACCGAGGTCGCGGTCGTCTTCGAGGAAGCGCTGGTGCACCTCCGAGGTGCCGAAGCGGCGGAACGGGATGTGGCGCAACGTCGACGTCATCGAGATCCCCGGGCGACCGCACGGCATTCGGCGGCGAACGCGGCCGCGGCGGCGTCGATGCGTTCGAGCCAGTCGGCCGCGTCGGGCGCAAAGCACTGCATCACGCCGCGGCTCTGGTTGACCAAGGCGCCGAGGCCGCGCCGATCGAACGCGGCGGCCAGATCCTGCACCTTGCCGCCTTGCGCGCCCACGCCGGGCAGCAGCAGCCAGGCGTGCGGCAGCAGCGCGCGCAGCCGCGCCAGTTCCTGCGGCCAGGTCGCGCCGACGACGGCGCCGACCGGCGAGTAGCCCTCGGCGCGCGGCAGGTCCGCGCCCCAGCGCGTCACCGCTTCGGCGACGACGTCGCACAGCGGGCGGTTGCCGACCACGAGGTCCTGGAAGTCGCGCGCGCCGGGGTTGCTGGTGCGCACCAGCACGAACACGGCGCGCCCGTCCTGCGGCGAACGGCACGCGGCCAGGAACGGCTCGATCGAGTCGGCGCCGAGGTACGGATGCAGCGTCAGCGCGTCGGCGAGCGCGAAGTGGCCCTCGGCGTACGCGGCCGCGGTGCTGCCGATGTCGCCGCGCTTGACGTCGCCGAGCACCAGCAGCCCGTGCTGCCGCGCCAGCGCGCAGGTCTCTTCGTAGGCGCGGTAGCCGGCGGCGCCGTGCGCTTCGAAGAACGCGATGTTCGGCTTCACGCACGGCGCGTGGCGCGCCAGCACCGGCAGCGTCAGGCGGTGGAACTCGACGATGCGTTGCGCCGGAGCGGCATCGGGCAGCAGACGCGCCGGCAGCGCGTCGGCGCGTGGGTCGAGGCCGATCACGATCGGCGCGCGGCCGGCGAGCACACGTTCGGCGAGCTGGGCGGTGAAGCTCCGCATCGGGGGCGGCAAGACTAGCCCTCTTTCCGAGTGGCGCGAGCGCGGCCCGCCTGATTCTCTTTCCGCTCCCAATCGCGGCCACCCACAGCGAGGCAGACCCCATGGTTGTGATCTTCGTGCCCAAGGAGACGGCCGGCGGCGAGACGCGCGTCGCCGCCGTACCCGAGACCGTCAAAGGCATGCAGAAGCTCGGCCTGCTGGTGCAGGTCGAACGTGATGCCGGTGCCGCCGCGGGCTTCTCCGACAAGGACTATGCCGACGCCGGTGCGACGCTGGTCGACGGCGACGCGCGCCACGGCGCCGACATCGTGTTCGGCATCCAGTGCCCGACCGTGGCCCAGGTGCGACAGCAGAAGCCGTCGGCGCTGCTGCTGTGCACGTTGACGCCGCTGCAGCAGCTCGACGTGGTCGCGGCGCTGCGCGATGCGAAGGTCTCCGCGATGGGGCTCGAGTTCATGCCGCGCATCACGCGCGCGCAGAAGATGGACATCCTGAGTTCGCAGGCGACCTGCGGCGGCTACCAGGCGGTGCTGCTGGCGGCCGTGCACCTGCCGAAGATGTTCCCGCTGATGATGACCGCGGCCGGCACGCTGACGCCGGCGCGCGTGCTGATCCTCGGCGCCGGCGTGGCCGGTCTGCAGGCGATCTCGACCGCGCGCAAGCTCGGCGCGATCGTCGAGGCGAACGACATCCGCCCGGCGTGCAAGGAGCAGGTCGAGTCGCTCGGCGCGCGGTTCGTCGACACCGGCGCGCCGCCCGACGCCGAGACCAAGGGCGGCTACGCGAAGGAGACCACGCAGGAGTTCCTGAGGAAGCAGCGCGAGATCCTGACTTCGCACATCGCGCAGGCCGACGTGCTGATCACGACCGCGCTGGTGCCGGGCAAGAAGGCGCCGGTGCTGGTCACCGCCGAGATGCGCAGGGCGATGCGGCCGGGTTCGGTGATCGTCGACATGGCGGCCGGCCAGGGCGGCAACGTCGAGGGCACGGTGCCCGGTCAGCGCGCGGTCGTCGACGGCGTCACCGTGATCGGCGACACCAACCTGCCGGCGCAGTGTGCCGCCGACGCGTCGCGGATGTACGCGCGCAACGTGCTGGCCTTCCTCGGCGAGTTCGTCAAGGACGGCAAGGTGACGCTGAACTTCGACAACGAGGTGCTGGCGGCGGTGACGATCGTTCACGACGGCACCGTGCGACACGAACCGACCGCGCAGGCCCTGGCCGCGCACGGAGGCTGAGCGATGGATTCGACGTTCCTCTTGATCTTCACGTTCGCGATCGCGTCCCTGCTCGGCTTCGAGCTGATCAACAAGGTGCCGCCGACGCTGCACACGCCGTTGATGTCGGGCTCGAATGCGATCTCGGGCATCACGGTCGTCGGCGCGCTGCTGTGCGCGCGCAGCGGCGAGGGCCTGCTGTCGCAGCTGCTGGCGTTCCTGGCGATCGTGTTCGCGACCATCAACGTGGTCGGCGGCTACGTCGTGACGGACCGCATGCTCGCGGCCTTCAAGAAGAAGGGCAAGGAGAAGTAGCGTGGTCTACCTCTACCTGCTCGCGACGCTGCTGTTCGTCGTCGGCATCAAGCGCCTGACCAGCGTCAAGACCTGTCGTCAGGGCAATCGGATCTCCGAACTCGGCATGCTGGTCGCCATCGTCGCGGTGCTCGCGATCTCGGGCGACGGCGCGAACTGGTGGATCATCGTCGCCGGCCTGCTGGTCGGCGCCGGCGCCGGCGCCTACATCGCGCGGATCACGAAGACGACGCAGATGCCGGAAATGGTCGCGGCGCTGAACGGCTTCGGCGGTGTCGCGTCGGCGCTGGTCGCGATGGCGTTCCTGCTGATCGACCCGCTGCTGAAGGACCCGGACCGGTCGCTGATCGACACCGGCCTCGTCAACGCGATCAGCACGCCGGCGACGATCCTGATCGGCATGGTCACGCTGACCGGCAGCTTCGTCGCCTACTTCAAGCTGGCCGGCAAGAAGATGGCGCACCCGCTCAGCGGCGCGCAGCGGCACATGCTGCACGCGGCGCTCGCGCTCGGCGCGATCGCGCTCGGCACCTGGCAGGTGCTGACCGGCAGCCACACGGCGATGACCGTCGCGACGATCCTGCTGGCGCTGGTCGCGGCGGCGCTCGGCGTGTTCCTGGTGATGCCGATCGGCGGCGCCGACATGCCGGTCGTCGTGTCGCTGCTGAACAGCTACTCGGGCATCGCCGGTGCCGCGGCCGGCTTCGTGATCAACAACCCGCTGCTGGTCGTCGTCGGCGCGCTGGTCGGCACGTCGGGCCTGATCCTGACGCAGATCATGTGCAAGGCGATGAACCGTTCGCTCGGCAACGTGCTGCTCGGCGGCATGGGCGAGGAGACGGTCGCGAAGGACGCGAAGGACTACAAGTCGATCAAGTCGACGACGCCCGAGGAGGTCGCGATGCTGCTCGACGGTGCGTCGTCGTGCATCTTCGTGCCGGGCTACGGCCTCGCGGTCGCGCAGGCGCAGCACGTGGTGCGCGAGCTCGCCGACCTGCTGCAGAAGCGCGGCTGCCAGGTCCGCTACGCGATCCACCCGGTCGCCGGCCGCATGCCCGGCCACATGAACGTGCTGCTGGCCGAGTCCGACGTGCCGTACGACCAGCTGTGGGAGATGGACAGGATCAACAGCGACTTCAAGAACACCGACGTCGTGATCGTCGTCGGCGCCAACGACGTCGTGAACCCGGCCGCGCGCGAGCAGACCGGCCCGATCGCCGGCATGCCGATCCTCGACGTCGACCAGGCGCGCACCGTGGTCGTGATCAAGCGCTCGCTGGCGCCGGGCTATGCCGGCATCAAGAACCCGCTGTTCGACCTCGACAACTGCCTGATGGTGTTCCTCGACGCGAAGGAAGCGCTCGAGGGCATGGTCAAGGAAGTGAAGGACCTGAAGTAGCGCCGCCGCGGCGGCGGGCCCGGCGCGGTATCGTCGGCGCCGAGGTCCCGCATGCCGCACGCCGCCGCCGTCACGTTCACCGTCCTCGCTGCCATCGCCGCGCTGCCGTTCGCGGCGCCGCAGGATCCGCCGCCGCAGCCGCCGAAGCCGGCGCCGGCCGACCTGACGCCGGGCCAGGTCGACGCCGGACTGCTGCAGCGGCTCACGTGGCTGTGCGGCACCTGGGTGCTGCAGGACGGCGGCACCACGACCGAGGAGCACTGGCGGCCGCTGCAGGGCAACACGATCCTCGGGTCGTCGCACACGTTCTCGGCGACGAAGACGCTCGCGTTCGAACACCTGCGGATCACGGCGTCGCGCGGCGCGATCGCCTACATCGCGCAACCGGGCGGCGGCAAGGGCACCGCGTTCCTGCTGCGCACGCTCGAGGACGGCCGGCTCGTGTTCGAGAACCCCGAGCACGACCACCCGCAGCGCATCCGCTACGAGAAGACCGACGACGGCCTGGTCGCGACGATCGAGCAGCTCGACGGCTCGAAACAGCAGCGCTTCGTGTTCCGCCGCGCCGCGAAGCAATAGCGCCGCGAGCCGCGGCGCGCGTCAGCGCATCGGTGACGGCGGCGGCGCCGGCGGCGGCGGCGCTGTGGCCGGCAGCGCGTCGAGCGCGTTCAGCACCGAATCGACGAGCCGCGCCGGCGGGTCGCCGAGGAACCAGCGCACCTGCGCCGATGTCAGCGGCTGGCCCAGGTCGGCGTCCTCGGCGTCCGGATACAGCACCGGCTCCTCGGGCACGCCGAACGCCAGCGGCGGCAGGTCGTCGTCCGGCGTCAGCTGCTGCACCTTGGCCAGCAACGCGTGCAGGTCGACGCCGCGCAGCATCAGGATCTCCCACGGCTTCTCGTCGAGCCGGCGTGCGAACAGCTCGTGCAGCGCCAGTACGTGCCGGCACGGCTTCTCGGGCAGATCGCACGAGCAGCCGAACGTGACGCTGCGCGCATCCGGGAACAGCGGCTCGCCGACGATGCGCGCGACCAGCCGGTCGAACGAACGCGGCACGCGGCCCTGGTCGAGCGCCTCGACGATCGACTTGCTGCGCCGCAGCACGCGCACCAGCGTCGGCCAGTCCTTCTGCGGCAGCGTGCGGATCTGCAGGCTGACCTCGTGGATCGAGCCCATCGAGCCCTCCATCTCGGCGCGGATCGAACCGGCGCGGATGCGGACCATCGGCTTGCGGATGCTCGGCAGCGCTTCGAGCGCGGCGGCGAGCCGCTGGTCGTCGATGCCGCGCGTGGCCTCGCGGCGCCAGCGTTCGCCGAGCGACACGGTCTTGCGTTCGATCACGCCAGCGCCTCCTTGCGATCCAGCGTCAGCAGCCGCTTCAGCTCTTCGTTGGTCAGCTCGGTGATCCAGTTCTCGCCGGCGGCCAACAGGTTGTCGGCGACCTCGCGCTTGCGATCGAGCATCTGCTGGATGCGCTCCTCGAGCGTGCCGGTGCAGACGAACTTGTGCACGAACACGTTGCGCTGCTGGCCGATGCGGAACGCGCGGTCGGTCGCCTGGTCCTCGACCGCCGGGTTCCACCAGCGGTCGAAGTGGAACACGCGGTTCGCGGCGGTCAGGTTGAGGCCGGTGCCGCCAGCCTTCAGCGACAGCACGAAGATCTTCGGCCCGTCGGGCCGCGACTCCTGGAAGTCGGCGACCATCTGGTCGCGCTCCTTCTGCGGCACGCCGCCGTGCAGGAACAGCACGCCGGCGCCGAAGAGGTTCTCCATGTGGGTCTTCAGCAGCGAGCCCATCTCCTTGAACTGCGTGAAGACGAGGCAGCGGTCGCCTTCCTCGAGCGCCTCCTCGACCATCTCGCTGAGCAGGTCGAGCTTGCCGGAGCGGCTCGGCAGCGCGCTGCCGTCCATCAGGTAGTGCGCCGGGTGGTTGCAGACCTGCTTCAGGCGCAGCAGCGTGGTGAGGATCGCGCCGCGGCGCTGGATGCCCTCGGCGGCCTTCTCGACCTCCTGCAGGCCCTTGCGCACGACGGACTCGTAGAGGATCGCCTGCTCGCGCGACAACACCGCGGCGACGATCTGTTCGGACTTCTCCGGCAGGTCGGCGACGATCTCCGGGTCGGTCTTCAGGCGCCGCAGCACGAACGGCCGCACCAGCCGCGCCAGCGCCGACATCGAGCCGCGCTGCCGCTGCTTGACGATCGGGTGCTCGAGCGTCTGCGTGAACTGCGTCCGCGAGCCGAGCAGGCCTTCGTTGAGGAAGTCCATGATCGACCACAGGTCGAGCGGCCGGTTCTCGAGCGGCGTGCCGGTCAGCGCCAGGCGGAAGTGGCCCTTCAGCTGGCGCGCGACCTTCGACTGGCGCGTGGTCGGGTTCTTGATGTTCTGCGCCTCGTCGAGCACGACGCCGTCGAACGTGATGTCGGCCATCAGCTCTTCGTCGCGCTGCAGCAGGTTGTAGCTGGTCAGCAGGATGTCGTGCTCTTGCACCACGCGCAGGAACGACTCGGCCGTCTCGGCGCGGCCCTTGCCGTGGTGCATCACGACGCGCAGTTGCGGCGCGAAGCGCAGCAGTTCGCGGCGCCAGTTGCCGAGCACGGACACCGGGCACACGATCAGGATCGCGCGGTCGCTCTTGCGGCGCAGCCGCCAGTCCAGCATCACCGCGATCGCCTGGATCGTCTTGCCGAGGCCCATGTCGTCGGCCAGGCACGCGCCGAAGCCCTGGTCGACCAGGAAGTGCATCCAGGCGAGGCCGCGCTGCTGGTACGGGCGCAGTTCGCCGATGAAGCCCGGCGGCAGTTCGCGCTCCTCGACCATGCGCGCGCGTTCGAGGCTCTGCAGCAGCTGCTCGAGGCGCGGCGTCGTGGCGATCGTCTCCATCGCCAGGCCGTGCAGGTGCGACGCGCCGCCGAGCCGCAGCCGCAGTGCCTCGAAGAAGCTGACGCGCTCGCCGCCCTCGGCCATGCGCTTCTTGAAGTCGCGCAGCGCGTCGCGGTCCTTGGGCGACAGCAGCACCGGCCGGCGGTCGATGAACACCAGCGGCGTGCGTGCGTCGACCAGCTGCTCGAACTCGGCGTTGCTGAGCTCGACGTCGCCGACGGCGAGGCTCCAGCGGAACTCGAACCACGGCCGCGGATCGTTCGCCTGGCCCTTGGCCTCGGAGATCGTCACGCGGGCCGACAGCCGCTGCATCGATTCGACGCCGGGCAGCGTCAGTTCGAAGCCTTCGCTCTCGAGCAGCGGCAGGTGGTCGAGGATCTGGTCCAGCTCCTGGCGCGTCAGGCTGGCGCGGCCGTCGCTGAGGTTGCGCGCGCGGCGCAGCGCCGGCAGCTTCTCGGCCGTGCGTTCGATCGTCTGCTCGATGCGGTAGATGCTGTCGGTCGCCAGCTCGTTGGCGAACGGCGACGCCGCGAGCCGCAGGTGCAGGCTTTCGATGGTCTCGGTGTGCGCGATCGTCGGGATCGGGCGCACGAGGATCTGCAGGCCCCACGGGGCGCCTTCCTCGAGCGGCTGGTCGGGCACCAGGATCTCGAGCACCGGCACCATCGGCGTCTGCCAGAACTCCTTCGGCAGGCGCTCGGCCTTCGGGAAGCGCGGCGCCGGCGCGTTGCCGGCCGCGGCGGCGGCGAGCACGACCTGGTCGAGCGCGTGGCCGACGAAGGCGACCACGAAGTTGCGCTGCGTCACCGCGTAGACCGGATCGTCGGGCACCGCTGCGCGCGCCGTGCACAGGCTGCCGGGCACGATCTCCGCGATCGCCGCCAGCACCCACTGCGTGTCGGTGCTCCAGTGCGGCGTGTAGTGCAGCACGCCGGGCTGCGGACCGGGCGCGAAGTCGCCGCGCGCACAGAGCCGCAGCACGAGGCGGCTGGCGGCGGACAGCGCGCGCAGGGCCGGCGGTTGCTGGCGCGGGTCGAGGCCCGCGAGCCACGGCACCGCCTGGGCCAGCGGCAGACCGAGTGCCGGAATCGACCACAACGCGGGCGCCGTGCGGCTCGGCGCCCGTTCGTCGTCGTCACTGTCGCCGCCGCCGGAGCGGGGTCGCAGCGACGACTCCTCGACCGGGATCAGCAGCTGGACTTCGACCGGCTCGGCGCGCTGCGCGAGCTCGGGCGGCAACGACGCCGCGACGCCGTCGCTGCCGACGTCGGACCACAGCGCGATCCGGGCTTCCGCCGGCTGGCGCGAATGCAAGAAGGCGGCGTGCAGCTCAGTGGTCCCCAGCGTGCTCGTGCTGCTTGTAGACCCACTGCTTGTCGACCGGCGTACGCGTCGTGTGCATTTCGTGGTCCCAGCGCCGCGTCGCGTGGTCGGCCAGCGTGAAGATGAACAGCAGCGAGAGGAACAGGAAGGAACTCAGGAAGACGATCCGGTTGATCGCCGTGTCCCACTTCACGTGCATGAAGATCGCGATGACCAGCGACGCCTTGATGCTGGCGATCGCCATCGCGATCAGCATGTTGGCCGAGCCGAAGTCGATGCGCGACGCGCCGACCGTGATGACGGTCAGGATCAGCAGCGCGACGAGCACGTTGAAGAACATCGCCGAGCTCGAGACGTGGTGGTGCCCCATCTGGAGCGCACCGTGGGAGTGGTCGTCGTGGTGGGCGCTCATCACGGTACCAGGTAGAGCAGGGGGAACAGGAAGATCCAGATCAGGTCGACCAGGTGCCAGTAGAGACCGACGAGGTCGACCGGCAGGAAGTAGCCGGCGTGGAAGCGACCCTTCGCGGCGCCCTTCATGACCCAGAGGATCAGGCCGGCGCCGATCACGACGTGCAGGCCGTGGATGGCCGTCATCGTCAGGTAGATCGCGAAGAACAGGTGGCCGTGCGGCACGCCGGCCATGACGCCGTGGTAGTCCTTGAACCACGGGATCGAGCCGGTCGCACCGTCGTACGGGTGGAACAGCTCCGAGAAGACGATCAGGCCGTGCTCGTTCTTCGCCTTGTACTCGAAGAACTTGACGACCATGAAGATCGCCGCGCCGAGCACCGTCAGCGCGCAGTACATCAGCGTCTTCTGCTTCTGGCTGGTCTGCGCCGAGCGCACGCCCATCGCCATCGTCCACGAACTGATCAGCAGCACGGTCGTGTTCAGCGCGCCGAGCTTCCAGTCGAGCTGCCGGCCGCCGAGGCGGAACGTCTCGGGGTAGCTCTCGTGGAAGTAGAAGTACGCGGCGAACAGACCGCCGAAGAGCAGGATTTCCGTGGCCAGGAACAGCCAGAAGCCGAGCTTCGCCGCCTGGAACTCCTGCACCGGCGTGTCGAAGTGGTGCGCCACCGTGTGGGGAACGAACTCGGGTCCCGGCGCCGGGATCACTACCGAGTGGTGACCGTCGTGACTCATGCTGGATCCTGTGGAGCGGTGGCGTGAGCGGTTCGGCGTCGGTCAGCGGACCGGCGTCTGCATCGCCTTGTAGTCGAGCGTCGAGTAGTCGTAGACCTCGTTCGTGACCGTCGGTGCCTCGGCGAAGTTCTCGAGCGGCGGCGGGGTCGGGGTGAGCCAGTCGAGCGTGACGCCGCCCCACTGGTTCTGCATTGCCTTCTTGCGCTGGAACAGCGAGGCGACGAAGCAGAACACCATCACCGCGACGCCGACGCCGAGGATCATCGCGCCGATCGTCGACGCCATGTGGTACGGCTGGTACTCGGGCACGTAGGTCGCGTAGCGCCGCGGCATGCCGCGGCTGCCCATGATGAACTGCGGGATGAACGTCGCGTTGAAGCCGACGAAGATGAGGCCGCAGGCGATCTTCGCCATCGTCTCGTCGTACATCACGCCGAACATCTTCGGCCACCAGTGGTGCAGGCCCGCGAAGAAGGCCAGCGCGATCGAACCCATCATCACGTAGTGGAAGTGGGCGACGACGAAGTAGGTGTCGTGCAGGTGGATGTCGACGTTCAGCGAGCCGAGGATCACACCGGTGAGGCCGCCGATCGCGAAGATGATCAGGAACGCCAGCGTGTAGAGCATCGGCGCGTTCAGCGCGATCGAGCCCTTCCACACCGTCGCGACCCAGCTGAACTCCTTGATCGCGGTCGGGATCGCCACGAAGAACGTCAGGAACGAGAACGCGAACATCGCGTACGTCGACTGCCCCGACGTGAACATGTGGTGGCCCCACACGAGGAAGCTGATGATCGCGATCGCGAGGGAGCTGAACGCGATCAGCTTGTAGCCGAACAGCGGCTTCCTGCTGTGCACCGACACCAGCTCGCTGATGATGCCGAAGGCCGGCAGCACCATGATGTAGACGGCCGGGTGGCTGTAGAACCAGAAGAAGTGCTCGAACAGCACCGGGTCGCCGCCGAGGCGCGGGTCGAAGATGCCGATGTGGTAGAGCCGTTCGAACGCGACCAGCAGCACCGTGATGCCGAGCACCGGCGTCGCCAGCACCTGCAGGATCGACGTCGCGTAGAGCGCCCACACGAACAGCGGCATGCGGAACCAGGTCAGGCCCGGCGCGCGCAGCTTGTGCACGGTGACGATGAAGTTCAGCCCGGTGAAGATCGAGCTGAAGCCGAGCACGAACACCGCGAGGCCGATCGTGACGACGGCCTGGTCCGTGTAGAGGCTGTACGGCGCGTAGAACGTCCAGCCGGTGTCGAAGCCGCCGAGGATGATCGCCAGCGCCGCCAGCACGGCGCCGGTCACCCACAGGTAGAAGCTCAGCAGGTTCAGGCGCGGCAGCGCGACGTCCTTCGCGCCGAGCATCAGCGGCAGCACCATGTTCCCGAGCGACCCGGGGATCGCCGGGATCACGAACAGGAACACCATGAAGGCGCCGTGCAACGTGAAGATCTGGTTGTACTGCACGTTGTCCTTGAACAGCAGGCCGTCCGGCTGCCACAGGTGCAGGCGCACCAGCAGCGCGAACAGGCCACCGGCCAGGAAGGCGACGCCGGTCCCGATCAGGTACATCAGGCCGATGCGCTTGTGATCGAGGGTTCCTGCCCACGACCAGAAGCCCTTCGAGCAGTTCAGGTAGTGCGTGCTGCCGCTGCCGTGGGCCTCGGCGTGCACATCGATCACGGGGACGTTGGTGGTCATCGGTGCAGCCTCACTTGGTGTCCGCCAGAGACTTCATGTACTCGATCAGGCCCTTGATCTTGCGTTCCTCCAGGTCGGGGAACGCGGTCATCGCGTTGCGCACGTAGGGCTCTTCCGCGACCTTCTTGGCGTCCGGCTTCTTGATCGACTCGAGGATGTAGGCCTCGTCGACCGTGATCGTCTTGCGTGCGCCGCCCTCGATGACCTCACGCTGGCGGCCGACGATCGTGCCGTCGGCGTTCTTGACGAACAGGCCCTTCCAGCTCGGACCGACACTGGGCGTGCCGTTGACGGTGTGGCAGCTGGCGCAGATCTGGCTGTAGAGGCTCGCGCCGCTCTTGGCGGCCGCCGCCGGCGTGCTGTCGTCCCACAGGTCCCACGGCCGCTTGGCGTATTCCTCGGCCGTGACGACGTGGACCTTCGCATACATGCGCGAGTGGTCCTTGCCGCAGTACTCGGCGCAGAACAGGTGGAACTGGCCGAGCTGCGTCGGCTGGAACCAGATCGTCTGGTAGCGGCCCGGGATCACGTCGCGCTTGACGCGCATCGCCGGCAGGTAGAACGCGTGCAGCACGTCGGTCGACTCGAGCAGGAACTCGACCGGCTTGTCCTTGACGACCCAGACCTCGTTGAAGCTCTGCGCCGGGTCGTTCGGGTAGCTGAAGGTCCAGTTCCACTGCTTCGCGGTCGCCTTGTAGAGGTTCCGCGACGCTTCGGCCGGCGCGATCGTCATGTCGCGGGCGCCCATGTAGCCCCACGCGAACATCACCATGACGATGATCAGCGGGATCACGGTCCAGACCACTTCGAGCGGCGTGTTGTGCGTCACGCTCGACTGCGGCGGCTGATCCCACGTCTTGCGGCGGTACTTGACCACCGAGAACAGCAGCACGCCGACGATCAGGACGAAGAAGAAGATGCAGACCGCGTAGGTGAAGTAGAACAGCCCGTCGACGTGGTCGAACGTGCTCGCCAACTGCGGCAACTGGCCGAAGGCATCGATCGCCTGCGGCGGGGCTGGGCTCTGGGCGGCCGGTTCTTGGATCGTGAAGTGGAACACGGTTGTCCTGCGGGTCAGGCGATGGCGGCAGAGGTGGGCGAACGACGGCGCTCACGGCGCAGCAGCACGAAGATCATCGCTGCGAGCACGACCAGGGTCACTGCGCCGCCGATGCGCATGACGGTCATCGCCATGAGGGAATAGGTGTTGGTGCGTGGATCGAAGGTCAGGCAGTTGAGCTGCACCTGATCCCAGAAGGTGCCGAGCCGGCCCTCGCTGGCCTCGACCAGCGCGAGTCGCATGTCGCTGGCGTCGAACCACGTGTTGACGATCACGCGGCTGACCTTGCCCTGCGGCGTCAGGAAGACCACCGCCGGCGGGTGCGCGTACTGGTTCGTGTGCTCGGACCAGTAGTAGCGGAAGCCGACGGTCTCGCAGAGCTTCGTGACGTTGGCTTCGTCGCCGACGCAGACGCGCCAGGCAGAGTCGCCGCCGGTCTTCATCAGCTTCGGCAGGAAGTTCTGCTTGCGGTCGCGCGCGGTCGCGGCGGTCTCGCGCGGGTCGATCGAGACGTTCAGGATCCGGTAGTCGGTGCCCGGCTGCAGGTCGACGTCGCTGAGCGCGCGGAACGCCGCGTCGAGCACCTGGCCGCACATCGCGGGGCAGCTGTAGTAGCCGAGCAGCAGCACGACCGGCTGGGTGCCGGGGAACAGCTGCCGCAGCTCGAACGGGTAGCCGCGCTCGTCGGTGAAGGTCAGCGCCGGGTCGACGACGGCGCCGATGCGGTCGACCATCGACGCCGCCTCCTCGCGGGTCTCCATCTTCGACGTCGGCGACATGCCGGGACCCTGCGCGGGCACCGCACTGGCGACGGCGATCAGCGTGGCGAGGGAGAGGCGCCGCATGTCAGTTGCCCGCCAGCTGCTTCAGGACGTCGGCGATCGAACGCTTGGTCGGGTTCTGGCCGCCCAGGAAGGCCCGCTCGTGCGCCTTCACCTCGTTGTATTCGACGTTCTCGGTCTGCTCGACCTTGCGCGCGCGCTCCTCCTGCTGCACGCGCAGGAAGATCGGCACCATCACCCACAGGCAGACGAAGGTGACGATCGCACCGCCGACGACCCACAGGGTCGCCGACTTCGCGTTGATGTCGTGTTCGGGGTCCAGCGCGACCGCTTGATGCCGTGCGCCCGGTTCGCCGTAGTGCTCGTCGGAGTGCTTGCCGTGGGACATGGTCGTTGGCGGGTCAGAAGTTCTGGAAGTGCAGCGACTCGGCCAGGCGCGGATCGCGCACCGGCAGCAGGTTGCTGCGGCGCACGTTCATCAGCGTGAAGCCGGCGACCACCGCGAGCAGGCCCAGGAAGCAGCCGAAGTCGGCCCAGCCGACGCCGTGCAGGTAGGTCGCGAGGTCGTGCGGGAAGCGCTGCAGGCCGCTCTCGATCGCGACCGCGACGCCCTCGCCGTGGCCGGCGGCGTGGGCCGCGTGGTCGGCCGCGTGCTCACCGGTGCGCAGCGCCGGCAGGATCAGGAACTGCATGTCGAAGCAGTGGATCACCAGCAGGAAGATCGCACCGATCGACAGCGCCACGCTGTTGCGCTTGACGTGCCGCGACAGCAGGAAGGCGAACGGCACGAAGAAGTGGCCGAAGACCAGGATGGTGCCGACGGCGCCCCAGCCGCCCTCGGCGCGGTCGGCGAACCAGCGCGTTTCCTCGGGCAGGTTCGCGTACCAGATCAGCATGTACTGGCTGAAGTTCGTGTAGGTCCAGAAGACCATGAACGTGAACAACAGCTTGCCGAGATCGTGGTAGTGCTCGACGGTGATGGCTTCGCGCAGGTAGCCCTTCTTGCCGAGCCACTTCGCGATCAGGATCGTGAAGGCCAGGAACGCCATGAAGGCGCCGGCGAAGTAGGTCAGGCCGAAGATCGTGCTGAACCAGTGCGGGTCGATCGACATGATCCAGTCGAACGCCGCGAACGTGGTCGACAGCGCGAACAGCAGCAGGCCCGGCGCGGCGACACGCGACAGCCGCAGGCTGATCGCCGGATCACCGGTCTCGTCCTGCTTCAGCGAGGCGCGGCGGAAGTAGGTCGCGAGGCCGACCCAGATCAGGAAGTAGATGCCGACGCGCACGAAGAAGAACGTCGGGTTCAGCCAGCCTTCCTTGCCGGCGAGCACCGCGTCGTAGCCCGCGTCACCGGGCTGCAGCGGCGTGCCGTCGGCAGCGTGGTTGGCGTGCGCCCAGTGGTGGTAGAGGTCCTTCCAGCCGACGATCACCGGCACGAACAGCAGCGCCATCAGCGGCAACGCGGCGCTGGTGTTCTCGGCCAGGCGGCGCACCGAGGTGCTCCAGCCGGCGCGCGTGATGTGCTGCAGCATCGTGAAGAACAGCGCGCCGAGGCAGATGCCCAGGACGCCCATGTAGCCCACGAGGTAGCTGCCGTAGAAGTCGTGGCCGCCGGTGGCCCACGCGGCGCCCACCAGCGCGGCGCCGATGCCGAGCAGGACCAGCGGTGCCAGGGCGAGGTCGCCGTCCTTGACGCGCGCGGTGACGTTCGGCGCGAGCTGCTGCAGGCTCGGTGCGGTCATGTGTGCGGAGGTCATGTGCGGCTCACTTGCTCAGGTGCTGGAGGGCGCGGACGTAGTGCACGATCGCCCAGCGGTCTTCGACCGGGATGCGCGCGCCGTAGGCAGGCATCGTGCCCTTGCCGTACGTGATGACTTCGAAGTACTCGCCGTCCGGCATCTGCGGCACGCGGTTGTCGGCGCCCTCGACGAAGTGGAAGTTGGGGATCACGACCGGCCAGCGGCGGCCGACCAGGCCGTGCGCGGTGGTCTCCTGACCCTTGCCGCCGCCGCCCTGGCCGGTGTAGCCGTGGCAGACCGCGCAGTGGATGTCGAAGCGCTCCTGGCCGCGCTGCAGCACGGCCTGCGACACCGGCAGCGGGTTCGTCTTCACGAACGCGTTGTTGGCGTCGCGGTGCGCCAGCTTCGGATCCGGCAGCGAGCCGCGGGCGACCACCAGCGTCTTGCCGAACGAGTCGGCGACCGGCAGCCGCATCGCGCGGCCGTCCTGCCAGCCGTCGAAGTGGGACTTCGCCTGCGCGCGCAGCTTCGGCTGGAAGTCCATGTCGAGCACGAGGTGCACCGGCGGCTGGTGCGAGATGCCGCCGCGCATGCAGCTGGTCAGGGTCGTCGCCAGCGCGAACGAGGCCAGCAGCGCGGTCTTCAGGAACGCCTGCGGCGCAGTCTTCGGGAACGAGGGACGCGTCATCGGATCACTCCTCCACGATCGCGACGTGCTTGCCGCCGATGCTCTCGAGGAAGGCCAGGGTCTGCTTGCTGTCGAACTTGGGGTCGGTCGCCTCGATCGACAGGAAGAACCGGTCGTCGCTGGCGCGCCAGAACGTCGCGTGCTGGAAGATCGGGTGGTGCAGCCGCGGCAGCCGGTTGAGGCCGAACATGCCGAACACTGCGCCGAAGCCGGACAGCAGCACCATCAGCTCGAACGTGATGGGGATCGTCGAGGGCCACGCGTAGGGCTCCTTGCCGGAGACCCAGATCACGTAGTCGTGCGCGTTCATCCACCACATCATCAGCTGGGCGAGGCAGATGCCGGTCAGGCCGCAGCAGACGACGATCCAGCCGAGGCCGCTCGGGCCCTGGCGCAGCGCCTTGTCGAGGCCGTGCACGGGGAACGGCGTGTGGGCGTCGACGCGGGTGTAGCCCTGCGCCGTGACCTTCTCGGCGGCGTGGTAGATCGCGGCCGCGCTGTCGAACTCGGCGACGACACCCCACTTGGTCTGGTTGCTCATGGTCGTGGGCTCCTCAGTGGTGGTCCGCACCGTGTGCGTGGGGGTTCGCCTGCGGCATCACGCCCTTGACCTCGCTGATCGCGAGGATCGGCAGGAAGCGGCAGAACAGCAGGAAGAAGGTGAAGAACAGGCCGAAGCTGCCCGCGTAGGTCAGGATGTCGATCAACGTCGGCGAGAAGTAACCCCAGCTCGACGGCAGGAAGTCGTGCGCCAACGACGTGCACGTGATCACGAAGCGTTCGAACCACATGCCGATGTTGACGAAGATCGAGATCACGAACAGCACCATCGGGTTGCGCCGCAGGCTGCGGAACCAGAAGAACTGCGGGCTGATCACGTTGCACGTGACCATGATCCAGTAGGCCCACCAGTAGGGGCCGAACGCGCGGTTGATGAACGCGAACTGCTCGTATTCGACGCCGCTGTACCACGCGATGAAGAACTCCATCCCGTACGCGTAGCCGACCATCGTGCCGGTCAGCAGCAGGATCTTCGCGATGTTGTCGAGGTGGTTCAGCGTGATCAGGTCGTGCAGGCCGAGCCACTGCCGAGCCGGGATCATCAGCGTCAGCACCATGCCGAAGCCGCTGAAGATCGCGCCCGCCACGAAGTAGGGCGGGAAGATCGTCGTGTGCCAGCCGGGCAGCAGCGACACCGCGAAGTCGAACGACACGATCGAGTGCACCGACAGCACCAGCGGCGTGCTGAGGCCGGCCAGGATCAGGTAGGCCTTCTCGTAGTGGATCCAGTGGCGGTTGCTGCCGTGCCAGCCGAGCGCGAACACGCCGTAGATGCGCGCGGCGACCGTGCGGCCGGCCTTCATCGCGCGGTCGCGGAAGGTGGCGAGGTCGGGCACGAGGCCGACGAACCAGAACAACGCCGAGATCGTGAAGTACGTGCTGACCGCGAACACGTCCCAGAGCAGCGGGCTCTTGAAGTTGGGCCACATCGCCATCTGGTTGGGCAGCGGGAACACCCAGTAGATGACCCAGATGCGGCCGACGTGGATCGCCGGGAAGATGCCGGCTGCCATGACCGCGAAGATCGTCATGGCCTCGGACGCGCGGTTGATCGACGTGCGCCACTTCTGCCGGAACAGGAACAGGATCGCGCTGATCAGCGTGCCGGCGTGGCCGATGCCGATCCAGAACACGAAGTTCACGATCGGCCAGCCCCAGCCGACCGGGACGTTGTTGCCCCAGACGCCGACGCCGGTGAACACCAGGTAGCCGATCATCGCGCCGAGGTTCAGCAGCAGCGCGATCGAGATGCCGAACATCAGGTACCAGCCGCGCGGCGTCTTCTTCTCGGCGACACCGGCGATGGTCGCGGTGACCGAGGCGAAGTCGTGTTTGCCCTCGACCAGCGGTGCGCGCCGGAGCGGGTTCTCCGGCTCGTCAATGACAGTGATTGCGGTCATCGGATCAGGCGAGTTCGGGGTTGGGGTTCCGCACGCGGCCGAGGTAGGTGGTGCGAGGCTTCGTGTTGAGCTCGGACAACACGCCGTAGTTCAGGTCGAGCGCACGCTGCTGCGCGACGCGGCTGGTCGGTTCGAGGATGTTGCCGAACGTGATCGCCGCGGTCGGGCAGGCCTGGGCGCAGGCCGTCGTGACGTGCACGTCGGCTGCGCCGTCGCCGACCTTCTTGCCACGCAGCTTGGCCTCGATGCGGCCGCCGTTGATGCGCTGCACGCAGTAGGTGCACTTCTCCATCACGCCGCGGCTGCGCACGGTGACGTCCGGGTTGAACGCCATGCGCCGCGTGTCGGGCACGTTGCCGACGTAGTCGAGGTAGTTGTAGCGGCGGACCTTGTACGGGCAGTTGTTGCTGCAGTAGCGCGTGCCGATGCAGCGGTTGTAGACCATGTCGTTCAGCCCGTCGGGGCTGTGCGTGGTCGCGGCCACCGGGCACACCGACTCGCAGGGCGCGTTCTCGCACTGCATGCACGGCACCGGCATGTTGGCGACCTGCGGGTCCTCGGCCAGCGCCAGTTTCTCGGCCAGCGTCTGCTGCGCCTTCGGCTTGCCGTCGGCCTGCGAGCTGAAGTAGCGGTCGGCGCGGATCCAGAACATCTCGCGGTTGCGCGCGACCTGGATCTTGCCCACCATCGGGATGTTGTTCTCGGCGACGCAGGCGACGACGCACGCGCTGCAACCGGTGCAGGCGTTGAGGTCGATCACCATGCCCCACTGGTAGGGCGACTTCTTGACCTCGGGGTCGTTGCGGCGCGGGTCGAAGCGCTCGACCCACAGCGACTTGGCCTCGTCGGCCTCGGTCTTGCCGTGCAGTGCGGCGGCCTGGTCGAGCGGCGACATCTTCGGCGCCCAGCGCGGCTCGGCCTCGTTCTTGGCCACAGTCGTCTCGCGCACGATCGCGCGGCCGACCATCGTGCCGTGCTCCTGCGTGCACACCAGCGGGTGGCTGCCGTTGCCCTTGGCGACGTTGGCGGAAGTGAGGATCCACTGGGCGGCGGCGGTGCGCAGCACGTAGCCGTTGAAGCCGGCACCCTGGCCGTTCGGGCCGCTCTGCGCGACCTTGCAGCTCGCCGGCAGCGACCGGCCCCAGCCGAGGAACACCGTGATGCTGTCGTCGGCGTGGCCCGGCACGATCCAGGCCGGGATCTGCAGCGTCGTGCCGCCGGCGGCGAGCGAGAGCATGTCGCCGTTCTGCACGCCGAGCTTCTGCGCCGTCGCGATGCTGACCTGCGCGGCGTTGTCCCAGCTCAGCTTCGTGATCGGGTCCGGCACCTCCTGCATCCAGGAGTTGTTGGCGTAGCGGCCGTCCCCCATCTTCGGGCAGCGGCGCAGCACGACCTCGATGCCGGTCGGCTTCGTCCAGCCGCGGACCGCCGCGGTGACGGCGGCCGGATTGGGCGTCAGCGTCTGCAGCTCGTAGGCGGTGCCGGCGACGAAGCCTTCGTGCAGCGCGTTGGGCCACCAGTTGGTGTCGAAGTCGGCCGCGCCGCTCGCCTCGCGCCAGTGCGTCTGCACCAGCTCGTAGCCGAACAGGCTGTCGCGCGCCGTGGCGAGGCTCTCGTAGTTGGCGTCCTGGTTCAGGAAGCCGAGGAACTCGAGCACCGACACGCCGCCGTGCAGCGGCAGCACCAGCGGCTGGCGGATCGACACGGTGCCGTCGTGGGCGCGCGCATCGCCCCACGACTCGAGGTCGTGCGCGAGCGGCAGGTGCCAGTCACAGAGCCGGCCGGTCTCGTCGTCGTAGTCGCCGACGTGGATCGTGTTCTTGGGCTTCTTCTGCTGCAGCAGCTCGCCGAGCTTCAGGTCGGCGGGTGCGTCGTGCACCGGGTTGGTGCCGAGGAACACCAGCGTGTCGCAGGTCCCCTGGTCGAGCGCGGTGCGCAGTTCCTGCAGCGCCGCGACGCAGTTGTCCTGCATGCCCTCGGGCAGCGCGGTGTAGCGCACCGTCTTGCCGACCGCGCCGAGGCGGTGGTTGATCAGGTGGGCCAGCGCGTGCACGAAGGCCGGCTGCCGTTGTCCGACCAGCACGACGCAGCGGCCGCCGCTGGCCTGCAGGTCCTTGGCGATCGCCTCGAGCCACTTCTTGCCGTTCTTCTCGAACGCACCGGCCGCGTGCGCTTCGAGCGCGGCGGCGAGGTCGCTGCCGCTGCCGGCGCCGACCGCGTTGGCCAGCGCGAACGCGACCGCCGCGATCTCGCCGGCCTTCATGCGGAAGCGGTGGTCGGCCGCGGTGCCGGTCGTCGTGTAGGTCGACTCGACGACGTAGAGCCGCGACAGCTTCTTGCCCTTGACCGGCGCGCGCCGCGACTCGGCCCACTGCCGCGCGTTGCGCAGCGAGTTGCCGTCGGTCGCGAGGAAGTCGCTGTCGAGCGCGACGACGACGTCGGCGGCGCTGAGGTCGTGGTGCGTCGCGACGGCCTTGTCGAACACCATCTGCGCGCCGGCGCGTTCGTGGTCGCGGTGCAGCGGCGACCAGACGTGCACGCGAGCCTTGGCGAGCTCGCCGTTCTTCATCCGCTGCAGCGCGGCGTGCACCGACGGCGACGAGTAGGCCGGCAGCACGATGTGCAGACCCTCACCCTTCTTGACGGTCAGGTCGCGGGCCTTCTCGTCCCACCACGCATACAGCTCGCTCCAGACGTCGACTTCGTGGTCGGCGTGCGCGCCGTGGCCGTCGCCGTGCGCGGCGTCGGCGTGCATCGCGCTGTGCTTGTTGCGCGGCTGCCGCGTGCGGCCCGGGTCGTAGAGCTGCAGCAGTTCCGCCTGCAGCCGCAGGTCGGAACCGCCGAGCGTGCTCGGGTGGTTCGGGTTGCCGTCGAGCTTGGTCGGCCGGCCGTCGCTGCTCTTGACCAGCACGCCGATGCCGTAGCCGTCGCGGTCCAGCACCGTCGCGTACTGTTGCGGGATGCCGGGCCGGAAGCCCTCCGGCCGCTTGTTGAACGGCAGGATGTGCGTTTCCGGCTTGCGGCAGCTGGTCAGTCCGGCGAGGGCGACCGAGGCGGCGACGACGCCGAGGAAGCCGCGGCGCGACACTTCGTCGGGCGCCTCGGTGATGCCCTCGGGGAACTCGCTGGCCAGGATGCGCTGGAACTCGGGCGAGCTCTCGAGCTCACCGAGGCTGCGGAAGTAGGTGGTGCCGTCGGTCACGGGAGTCTCCGGCGAGGTCGGGACGCTGGTCATCGGTGGCACGCCGAGCAGTGGGTCGGTGGGTTCAACTCGGGCAGGTTGTCGCCCTGGGCGACGAGGCGCGCGCGGGCCGCGGCGATGCTCTGTTCGGTCGGCGCCCACTCCATGTCGGTGACCGACACCCCGGGCGGCCGCAGGTGCGGCGTCGGGTCGCGGTGGCACTCGAGGCACCAGCCCATGCTCAGCGGCTCGACCTGGCGCACGATCTCCATCTGGTCGATGCGGCCGTGGCAGCTCTTGCAGCCGACGCCGGCGTGCACGTGCACCGCGTGGTGGAAGTAGGCGTATTCGGGCAGCAGGTGGACCTTGACCCACTCGACCGGCGTGCCGTTCGCCTGGCCCTCACCGTACGCGTCGCGCAGCGGCTTCAGCGCGATGCTGTCCTTCTTGACCTGCTTGTGGCAGCCCATGCAGGTGTCGGCATCCGGCACCGTCGCGTGCGCGCCGTCCTCGACGCCGCGGTGGCAATAGCGGCAGTCCATGCCGAGGGTGCCCGCGTGCAGCTTGTGGCTGTAGGCGATCGGCTGGTAGGGCTGGTAGCCGACGTCGGTGTTCTTTGGCGAGAACCAGTAGGTGACGACGAACACCACGAACAGACCGGTTGCTGCCGCACCCAGCGCGAGCGCTGCGGGGAGCTTGTTGGTCCACTTGGGGAACAAAACGGTCAAGGTGATCCCCTCCGCGGGAAGTGGGGATGGTTGCGGTCGCTGAGAAGACGCCCACCGCCGCGCGCGACGGCAGTGCAAGGCGCCGATGGCCCATTCGCCCGGAGGCGGGGGCCGGAAGAGCTGCTGCCCGGGCACTGCTCCGTTCGCGACCGCCTGCCCTGACCTCGGGGAGCGCGTCGCGGAAGACCCGTCGACGGTGGGCTCAGGCTGAGGACGAGGGCCGGAGGGGCACGAGGGGGCAGCCCTGGAGGGCGGCCCCTGTAAAAGATCGCTGCCGTGGGGTCAATTTCAGAGTTCTGAGTTTCGACCTTGAAAGGTGCGTAGAGACCGCTCGGCTAGCGACGTAGGTTCGCTCGGCCCGGTGCTGGCCGGGCATCGAGCGCGGTGAAGGGGCGGCGCGGCCGCGTGGGTCGAGCCGGGTAGGGTGGCGCCGGTGCGCGGACGTCGGCGGCCGCGGCCGGGCCGGGTCGCGCACCTGGCTGAAGGTGACGCAAAGTGCTCGCGGAAATGGCTTTGCAGTCGAGTTGCGGCGCGAGCTGCGGCGCCGGCTCCGCGCCTGCGGACTCGCGGCGGCGCCGGCCCGAGGCAACCCCGCGTTCGTTCGCGCCCCGGGGCGGGCGTTTTCGCGTGGCACGATGCGGCGCCGGTCGAGCATACTCCTCGCCCCCGAACCCCGGCGGCGTGTCGCCTGCGCGGGCGACCGATCGCCATGCCCGAGTACGTCCTAGGCATCTCCGCCTTCTACCACGACTCCGCCGCGGCCCTGCTGCGCGACGGCGAGATCGTGGCCGCGGCGCAGGAGGAGCGCTTCACGCGCAAGAAGCACGACGCCGCGTTCCCATCCCGCGCCGTCGAGTACTGCCTGCGCACGGCCGGTATCTCCGCGCCCCAGCTCGACTTCGTCGCCTTCTATGACAAGCCGATCCTGAAGTTCCACCGGCTGATCGAGACCTACCTCGCGTTCGCGCCGGTCGGGCTGCGCTCGTTCAGCAAGGCGGTGCCGATGTGGCTCGGCGAGAAGCTGCACATGCGGCGGCAACTGACCCGCCAGCTCGGCGCCAGGCCGAAGAACCGCTACGTCTTCCCCGAGCACCACGAGAGCCACGCGGCGTCGGCGTTCTATCCGTCGCCGTTCGAGGACGCGGCGATCGTCACGATGGACGGTGTCGGCGAATGGGCGACGACGTCGATCGGCACAGGCGAAGGCAACCGGCTGCGCCTGTTGCACGAGATCCGCTTCCCGCACTCGCTCGGCCTGCTCTACTCGGCCTTCACCTACTACTGCGGCTTCAAGGTCAACAGCGGCGAGTACAAGCTGATGGGCCTCGCGCCGTACGGCGAGCCGCGGTTCGAACGGCAGATCCGCGAGCACCTGATCGATCTGCGCGACGACGGCAGCTACCGGCTCGATCTGTCGTACTTCAACTACTGCCAGGGCCTGACGATGACGAGCGCGAAGTTCCACGCGCTGTTCGGCGGCCCGCCGCGCAAGCCCGAGTCGCCGCTCGAGCAGCACCACATGGACCTGGCGGCGTCGGTGCAGCGCGTGACCGAGGACGTCATGCTGCGCACGGCGCGGCACGCGCACGCGGTGACCGGCAAGAAGCACCTGTGCCTCGCCGGCGGCGTGGCGCTCAACTGCGTCGGCAACGGCGTGATCCTGCGCGAAGGGCCGTTCGAGAAGATCTGGATCCAGCCGGCGGCCGGCGACGCCGGTGGCGCGCTCGGCGCCGCGCAGTTCGTCTGGCACAACCTGCTCGGGCGGCCACGCACGGCGCGGCCGGGCGACGCGCAGCGCGGCAGCCTGCTCGGGCCGCGCTACGAGTCGGCCGACATCCGCGCGTTCCTCGAGCGCGAGCGCATCGTCTACGAACACTGCGACGGCGAAGCCCGACTGGCCGACCGCGTGGCCGAACTGATCGAGCAGGAGAACGTGATCGGCTGGTTCCAGGGCCCGATGGAGTTCGGGCCGCGCGCCCTCGGTTCGCGCAGCATCCTCGGCGACGCACGGTCGCCGAAGATGCAGAGCGTGATGAACCTGAAGATCAAGTTCCGCGAGTCGTTCCGCCCGTTCGCGCCGATCGTGCTGCGCGAGGCGGCCAGCGAGTTCTTCGACATCGCGCCGCAGCACGAGAGCCCCTACATGCTGATCGTCGCGCCGGTGCGCAACGACAAACGCAGGCCGGTCGACGCCGGCGCGCGCGGCCTCGACAAGCTGAAGCAGTTGCGGTCGGTGATCCCGGCCGTCACGCACGTCGACTGGTCGGCGCGCCTGCAGACCGTCGACGGCGAGCGCAATCCGCGGCTCGCGCGCCTGATGCAGCGCTTCCGCGAACGCACCGGCTGTCCGGTGCTGATCAACACCAGCTTCAACGTGCGCGGCGAACCGATCGTCTGCACGCCGCAGGACGCGCTGCGCTGCTTCCTGGGCACCGAGATGGACGTGCTGGTGCTCGAGGACTGCGTGATCCGCCGCGCCGCGCAGCCCGATCTGCCGGCCATCGACCGCGAGAAGTACCTCGCCGCCTTCGCTCTCGACTGAACGGTCCGACCATGCTGAAGCCGAACTTCCGCCCCGACGACCGAGTGCTGCGCCAGTTCGCGGTGTTCGCGATCGTCGGCTTGCCGCTGCTGGCCTTGCTGGTGCTGCGCCTGTTCGGCGCCTTCACGTGGAACCATCCGGCCTTCCTCGCGGCGGCCGGCGTCGGCGTGGTACAGGCCGTGACGTTCTTCGCCGGCCTCAGGGCACCGACGACGTGGTTGTTCGTCGGCCTCACGGTGGTCGCGCTGCCGATCGGCTTCGTGCTGTCGCACGTGCTGATGGCGCTGATCTACTACGGCGTGATGACGCCGATCGGGCTGGTGTTCCGGCTGATGGGCCGCGACGTGATCGGCCGGCGGCCCGATCGCGCGCGGCCGAGCTTCTGGCACGACCGCGGTCCGGCGCGGCGGCCGGCTTCGTACTTCAAGCTATACTGACCGACGATGAGCAGCGACCACGCATCCGGGCCCGACGGCAAGGAGAAGAAGGACGAGTTCCTGCAGGCAGCGACCGAACAGGAGCGCGGGCTCGTCGCCGAGTTCTGGGCCTTCATGGCCGAGAACAAGATGTGGTGGCTGACGCCGATCCTGGTCGTGTTCGGCCTGCTCGGCGTGCTGCTGATCCTCGGCGCCACCGGCATCGCGCCGTTCATCTACACGCTGTTCTGAACCGCGCGGCGCAGCGCGGCGCGGCGGCCGGCCGGCGCGCCGGTCTCGTTGCGATACGACCCGCGGCCGAGCCGCGGCAGCGCGGTGTGGGGATTGTCGATACCGGGGCAGCCACACCAGGACTGCTGCCATGCGCGACCACGGGCTCGACACCTACCTCACCGACATCAACGAAGTGCCGCTGCTGACGCCGGCACAGGAGATCGAACTCAGCCAGCGCGTGCAGCGCGGCGACCTCGCGGCGCGCGAGCACATGATCCGCGCCAACCTGCGGCTCGTGGTGTCGATCGCCAAGAACTACGTGCACCGCGGCCTGTCGTTCATGGACCTGATCGAGGAGGGCAACATCGGGCTGATGAAGGCGGTCGAGAAGTTCGACCCGCGGGCCGGTTGCCGGTTCTCGACCTACGCGACCTGGTGGATCAAGCAGGGCATCCGCCGCGCGCTGGTCAACAGCGTCAAGACCGTCCGCGTGCCGTCCTACATGACGGAGATCGTCGCGCGCTGGAAGGCAACCGCGATGGAACTGACCTACCGGCTCGGCCGGCAGGCGACCACGGCCGAGATCGCCGAGGAACTGCAGCTGCCGGAGAGCAACTGGAACGTCGTGCGCGAGACGGTGCTCGCGAACTCGCAGCCGACGCACTCGATGAGCGAGGACACCGGCGCGGTGTTCGCCGACTCGATCGCCGACACGCGCAGCGTCGGCCCCGAGGAACAGACCCTGTCCGCGATCGAGCTGCAGCGCATGCGTGAACTGCTCGAACTGCTCGACACGCGCGAGTCGCGGATCCTGAAGCTGCGGTTCGGCATCGGTTCCGGCGAGCCGATGACGCTGAAGGCGATCGGCAAGCGCTTCGGCCTGACCCGCGAACGCGTGCGGCAGATGGAGCAGCAGGCGCTCGAGAAGCTCGGCGTGATCATGTCGCGGGAGTTCGGCGAGGAACGGCAGGCGAAAGCGTCGCGCAAGGTGTCGCGCCAGGGCTGACGGGCATGGCGCCGCCGCGGCGGCCGCGTAGCCTGACCGCGTGCAATCCTCCGCCGCCGACCGAGCCGGGACCGGCACGTCGCTGTACGTGCACGTGCCGTTCTGCGTCGTCAAGTGCGGCTACTGCGACTTCAACTCGTACGTCGTCGAGGACCGGTCGGTGCACGATCGCTTCCTCGACGCACTCGACGCCGAGCTGCGGCGCGAGTGGCACTTCGGTGCGCCGGTATCGGTGTTCGTGGGCGGCGGCACGCCGAGCCTGCTCGAACCGGCGCGGCTCGCCCGGTTGTTCGAGGTGCTCGGTCGCCACGTCGACCTCGCGGCGTGCGACGAGGTCACGATGGAGGCCAATCCCGAGAGCCTGACCGAGGCGAAGGCGGCGATCGCACGCGCCGGTGGCGCTTCGCGGCTCAGCATCGGCGTGCAGACGTTCCACGCCCACCACCTGCGTTTCCTGGACCGGGCGCATTCGGCCGAACGCGCCGAGGCGGCCGTCGCCGAGGCGCGGCGCGCCGGCTTCACGAACCTGAGCGTCGACCTGATGTTCGGCATCCCCGGCGAGACGGCGAACGAGTGGAGCAGCGATCTCGAGCGCGCGCTCGCGCTGCAGCCCGACCACCTGTCCTGCTACAACCTGACCTTCGAACCCGGCACGCGATTGCACCGCGACCTGCAGCGCGGTCAGGTTTCACCGAACGAACAGGAAGTCGACCGCGACCAGTTCCTGGCGACGCGGGCGCGGCTGGCGGCCGCCGGCTTCCATGCCTACGAGATCAGCAACTTCGCCGGCCGCGGGGGCCCGTGCCGCCACAACGACCACTACTGGCTGCAGGGCGACTACGTCGGCGTCGGCCCGGGCGCGGCCAGCCATCGTGCGGGTGTGCGCACCACCAACCTGAAGGCCGTCGAGGCCTGGGCGGATGCGGCGCTGGCGGGCCAGCCGTGTGCCGCGAGCGCCGAGACGCTTTGGCCCATGCAGCGCGCGGCCGAGGCGGTGTGGCTCGGCATCCGCCGTACCGACGGCGTCGATCTCGGTGCGATCGGCGCGCGGCTCGCGGTGCCGGCGGTGCAGCAGTTCACCGCGACGGTGGCCCGGCACGAGCGTGCGGGCTGGGTGGCTCGCGCCGGCGACCGTATCCGGCTGACCGACGCGGGCCTGCTGTTGGCGGACCGCGTCGGTGGCGACTACCTGGCGCCTGGTGCGGTTGGCTGACCAGCGTCAGCGAATGCCCGGCGCGCTGGCCCTCAGACCGGTCAGCACCAAGGCGCCGACACCGGCTGCGGCACCGACACCGAGCATCAGCTCGGGACCGAACGGCGTGATCGACTCCGATTCGTGCCCACCTTCCACGGCGCGGCTGTAGGCGATGCCGCCGTAGAGGTGCTTCGTCAGAGCCGCCGAGTCCGGCAGCAGCGACATGTCGAGCGGCACGTCTTCGCCGACCGGCACCCACGACAGCAGGCCGGTCGCGATCTGGTAGATGCCCTCGAAGCTCGCCTTCCAATCGGTGAACGACACACTGTCGAGACCGGTCGGCAGGTTGGCGGCGATCGCCGCGAACTCGCGGTTGCTGCGGATGTCACCCTTCGGGTCGTCCTCGCGGTCCATGCGCTGGAACACGCGCTTGATGTCGCTGGCCGAGAAGCCGCCGACCAGGTAACCGTCCTTGAACGCGAACGTCGGCGTGAACATCTCGAGCGGGTTCATGCCGCCGGCACCCTGGTTCGGGTCGGCGTTGATCCGCAGCTGGAACACCTTGAGGCCGCGCCGATCGCTCTCCTCGAGTTCGACCGTCCCTTGGCTCATCGCGGTCATGGCCTTCAGCGACTTCACGAGGCGGTCGGCGTCGTTGACCTTCAGCAGCAGCGCCATCTCCGGCGCCGAGGTGATCGTGCCGATCGGCATCGACCAGTTCATGAAGTGGTCGCCGATCGAGCCCAGCAGGTCCTCGCGCAACTTGAAGCCGATCTGGGTCTCCATCTCGGCGAGCTTGCCGAGCAGCATGTTGGCAGTGTCGGCGTCGTAGGCCTGCAGCCCCTTCAAGAGCTTGTCGTAGAGGCTCATGACGTCGACCTTGCCGGCGCTGAAGCTGACCGCGTCCTTCGGCACCCACTTCAGGAACGACATGTCGATCGTCCGCGCCGCGGCGGTCGTGCCCTTGTCGCGCGAGGCGCGGAAGGTGCGGGTCACGCACTTGCCCTCGGCGTAGCTGCTGGTGGCGATGTCGACGGGCAGCCCACGCAGCCCCATCGCGGTGATCGCCCGATCGACACCCTCCATGTCGATCTTCGGCATGTCCGACTCCATCTGCGTGAGCACGCGCAGCAGGCTGACGCCGAAGTCGATCATCGGGTCGTAGCGCGCGAACGACACCATCTCGGCGCCGTCGGTCGGCAGGTGATTGGCGGCGGCGGTGTAGTCGTCACTGGCGCCGAGCACGGGGGTCTTCGCCTGCACGTTCTTCGCGATCTCGCGGACCTCGTCCGCCAACGTGCCGATCAGCAGGCCCTCCGGCAGGTTCACGATGTTCAGCGCCATCGGCGCGTCGTCCACGTGGGCCGGTGCGTACGACACCATCGACCACTCGCCGATCTTCGACTCGGTCTTGGTGACCTGCTCGCCGGCCTGGCCCTCGACCATTCCGAGGCCGATCTGCAGCAGCTGCTGCCACTGCGGCGCCGTCGGACCGAAGTCGAGGTGCAACACGAGGCCGAACTTCGGCTGGGGTCCGAACTCCCCCATCGCGAGCTCCATGTGGGTCAGCGCGAAGGTGACCCCGCGCAGCCGCAGCTTCAGCACGTCGTCGGGATGGAAGGGCAGCTGGCCCTGGGCGTGCATCTCACGGCCCTGCGCGAGCACCTTCTCGATCTCCTTGGCGGCGCGTTCCTTCAGGTCGGCGAGGAAGTTCTGCACCTCCTCCTCCGCGTACATCTTCGCCAACGGCATCTTCTGGAACTCGTCGAGCGACGTCACCAGGTCGGGTGCCGACACCGCCACGATGGTGTTCTTCGGCAGGTAGGGGAGGACCGAGGTCTGTGCGGCCAGTGGGGCCAGTGCGATGGCCAGGATCGAGACGGAGCGGGAGAGGAACTTCATGATGGTGGAAAGCGTGGGCGTCCGGCGCGCCGGCGGGTGCGCTAGTGGACGGGGATGTCGCAGGCCTGTCGCGGTCACTGCGGCGACTTCTTGATCAGCTCTTGCAGGTGCGCCGCGATCTTCGGTTCGGCCGCCACGAAGGCGGCTTCCAGCTTGGCGATCGCCTTGTCGGCCTTGGCCTTGCTGGCACCGGTCAGCAGATCGACGACCTCCTTGAAGGCGCCGTTGACGGCTTCGTCCGCCCCGCTCAGGGCGAACGAGAACAGCAGGCCGGCACCGTAGATGTTGTAGTCGATCTGCGTCGACTCCATGTCGCCGCTGATCGTGTAGGCGGAGAAGAAGCTCTTCAGGGCCCGCACGCCACCCTTCTGCTGGTGCAACTTGCCGAACCAGCCGGCATCGCTGTCGACCTGGAAGCGGCTGGTGTACGCAGCGGCGCCGTGCAGGAACCACAGCGGCAGCGTCACGCTGTTCTCCTCGGCCAGAGCGTGCACGAAGCACAGTGCCGCCGCGTGGCGCAGATAGCGGGGACCCCAGTCCTTGTGGTGGTTGCAGATCGCGCCGCGCACCTCGCCGAGGTACTGCAGCTGCAACTTCGCCTCTTCACGGATCAGCGCCGAACCTGCGGCATCGGTGCCGTCGCCGAGCCCGTTGCCGAGGTCGCGGTACTCGGACTCGGTGGCGGCGATCAGCACCACGGGGCGGTGTTGGGGCAGTGGCATCGCGCCGCCGAACATCGACTTCATCCGCTCGAAGGCGACGTCGGCCTCGCCGCGGACCTCTTCGATCTTCGCGATCGGCAGCGTGCTGAGGACCGTGCAGTTCTGCGTGCGCACGATCCACGGCCGCTTCAGATCGCTGTGGAACTGGTTGGCCTCCTTCTCGTCGACCCAGCGCGAGGCCGAGGTCGGGAAGTAGCGCTTCTCGGCCTGATCCCGGTAGCGCGGTTCGATCAGTTCGCCGGTCACCGGGTGGCGCACCATGCCCTTCTGGACCGCCGCCAGTTCCTCCTTCGTCACGCGGTCGTCGCCGTCGTGGAAGATGCCTTTCTTGGCGTCTTCGGCGTGCTCGGGTGCAATCCACAGCCCGTTGCTCTCGACCCAGCCCTTGGCCGCGAACTCGGCAGCGCGAGCCTTCTTGCGCAGGTCCTCGGCTTCCTTGGCGGGCACCCACTTGCCGTCGACCTGTTCGTTGCCGACCGCGAGGTTCGCGCCTTCGTGGTCGGGCTTCAGCTTCAGCACCGCCTGGTAGATCCGCTTCGCGTCGGCGGCGAGTTCCTTCTCGGCCGCCCATTGCGCCGCCTGGAACAGCGCTTCGACGTCGGTCTTGGCCGCGGCCTCCTTCGCCTTCAGCTCCTTCTTCAGCTTCGCCGGCGACTGCGCCAACGCCGGCGTCAGGAGCGCGAACAGGGTGAGCAGGGTCTGCAGGGGGGCCTTCATGTGCATCGGAGGGTAGTGGTTCGGGATCTGGCGACGCCGGCATGATCCGCCGCCGGACGGGTCCATGTCCACCACCGCGCCGCGCGGGTCACGGCAGGCCAGCGCGTCGCTTGTGCTCGGGCGCGAACCGCGACCACGATTCCATGCGCTGGCTCGGCCGCAGGTTCAGGTAGGGAGTCCAGCGCGGACGAACCGGTTGCCGCAACAGGTGGAACCCGACCTCCTTCAGGGTTCGGTCGCCCTTGCGGGCATTGCACCCGACACACGCGAGCACGCAGTTCTCCCACGACGTGCTGCCGCCACGCGACCGCGGCAACACGTGGTCGACGCTGAGGTGGTCGGTGTTGCAGCGGCGGCCGCAGTACTGGCACGTGAACTCGTCGCGCAGGAACAGGTTGCGGCGCGTGAACGGGGCTTCGTGGCACGGCACGCGGTCGTAGTGCACCAGCAGCACCACTTCCGGCGCGGCGATGCTCACGCTCGGCGACCGGATCGTGTTGGTCTGGTCCGGGGCGGGCTCCTCGAGCCATTCCGCGAACGAGAACGTGGAAAGGCGCTCGGGACAGACGATCCGCGCCGCGTCACGGAACACCATGCAGAGCGCCCGCCGCACCGTCGTCACGTGGACCGGGCGCCACGAGCGGTTCAGCACCAGGGTGGCCCGCTCGAGGAGGTTGGTCCTGCGCATGGTGTCGGATGGCAGCATTCGACCGCTCCAAGACCCGCGGCGGCGGCGGTGCACCCCGCGGTGGCGCAGAGTCTAGCGGCTGTCGACGAGTGGGAAATGCCCTGCCGAGGCCTCCGGCAGCGGGTCCCGCGGTGATACCGAGGTTGCCTCGCTCGGTGGCCGTAGCTAGACTCCGCCCCCCCTTTCGCCGGGTCCGCAGCCCTCCGAAGCATCTGCACCAAGGCACCTCCATGCCCCCCCACCACGCGATTCCCAAGCTGTGCGCGCTGGCCGTTCTCAGCAGCGCGCTGTGGTTCGGCGCTTGCCAAGGCGGCGCCAACAAAGTGGCGTACGGAGTCACCGCGAGCCAGTTCCAGGACATGGTCGTCCCGGCCGGCATGCGACTGCGCGATGGCACCAACGAGAGCTATTCGCGCCAGGAAGCCGGTTGGCGCCTGGGCCACTTCGTCTACGAGGGGCCCACTGCGGTCGACGAGGCGATGGGTTACGTGCGGCAGCGCATGCCGCAGCACAACTGGCAGAAGGTCGAGGACAAGGCCAGCGAGAACGAGCCCGCCCGGCTTCGTTTCGAGCGCGGCATCTACACCGCCGAGTACACCTTCGAGCGCCGCGAGGGTGCGACCCACATGGTCGTGCGCTACACCACTGACTACTCCCGCCCCTGAGCGGCCCGACGCCACAGCATGTCTGCACAGCCCACGCAAGCTCTCGAAGGCACCCAGGCACCGAGCCAGATCGAGTTTCTCTGGGAACGGTACCGCCCACTGTTCTGGACCGTCCTCGTGGCGATCCTCGTGGCCATGGGCGTCAATTACGGTTATAAGTATTACCAGCAGGGGAAGGTCGATCAGTCCTGGTCGAACTTCTCGACGCTCGTCGGGCTCGACCGGGTCTACCGCGAGGAGCCCCGCTACCTCGGGATGGGTCTCGCGGATGGGCTGGCGGTCGTGGATGCGCTGCAGACCATCGACCTGGCCTCGCTGGAGCGTGGGCTGGCCGGGGCTTCGGAGGAGCAAAGGCCCTTCGTGTTGTTGGCGATCGCGCGGAAGGCGATGCTCGAAACCAACTGGGATCGCGCCGAGTCGGCGCTGTCCGACCTCGAGTCGAAGTACCCAAACCACTCACTGGTAAAGACTTCTGACTATCCGATGCAGACGCGCCAGTTGCTCGACCCGAAGGCGAAGCCGGCGCAGGGCAAGACGCCGGAGCTGGTGCCTGCTGTGGCCGGTAGCGCGGTGGCGCGGATCCGTGACCAGATCAAGGCTTCCCGTACATATGCGGCCCCGGCCCAGTTTGCTCGCATCGAGCCTCCGGCAACTGCCAAGAAGGTGCGGTTCGAGTTCTCGAACGGGCGCTCGTTCGTGATCGCCCTGATGTCCGAGCACGCGCCGAAGCACTGCGAGGCGTTCCTCGAGTTCGCATCGCGCGAGAACGGCTACTGGACTGGCATGGCGATCGACGAGATCCAGCGGACGACGAAGACGATGCACCAGGCGCGTGAGATGCACCTGGGTTTCGCCACGACCCGCGAGGACGACCGCACCAAGTGGATCACGACCGAGCCGAGCGAGAAGCCGCTAGACTTCGAAGCGTCTGCCCTGAGCCACTTCCCGGGCGCGGTCTCCGGGCGCAGCGAGGCGGATGGGAAGTCGTGCGCGGATCGATTCTGGATCGTCGGCGACGACGCCACGCAGCACGATGGCGACCGAGTGATCTTCGGCTACGTCGTCGACGGGCTCGATGCCGTGAAGGCGATCTGCGATGACTCGTCTCTCTCGGTGCAGGACGAGCAGATGGGGCGCGGGCGTCCCACCGAGAACATCCGCGTAACCGCGGTGAAGGTGCTCGAGTAGCGTCCGGCGCGACCGCGGCTCAGCCCTTGAGCCGCTGGAAGAGGCGCTCGAACTCCTCGCGCCCGTTGCAGTCGATCACGATTTGACTGCGCTTCCGCCCGTAGCGGATGGAGACGGGAGTTCCCAGAGACTCCACCAGGCTCTCCTCCAGCTCGTTCAGCCAAACGGGCCGAGTCTTGGCGCCCTTTGCTGCTTTGCCCGCGGGCTGGCCTTTGGAGGCTTCCAGGACCTCCTTCACCTTCGCTTCGAGGGCGCGCACCGAGAGGCTGAGCCGGATCGCCTCATCGGCGATGGCCACGACTGTCTCCGCATCACCGAGTGCCAAGAGCGTTCGGGCGTGGCCCATCGACAGTGTTCCACGTGAAACATGCTCCTGGACTGCCGGTGGCAGGTCCAGCAAACGAAGGAAGTTCGCGACCGTCGAACGGTCGAGGCCAACGCGCGCGGCGACCTCCTCCTGAGTTGTCGCCAACTGCTGTTGCAGCAGTCGGAACCCCTGGGCCTTCTCGATAGCGTTGAGGTCCTCGCGCTGGAGGTTTTCCACCAGCCCGAAGACGGCGGAATCCTGGTCGGTGACCGTCCGGACCAGCACCGGGATCTGCTTCAGTCCGGCCATCTGGGCTGCGCGCCACCGGCGCTCGCCGGCGACGAGCTCGAGCTTGTCCCCCACGCGCCGGGCAAGAACTGGCTGCAGAACGCCACTCTGCTGGATCGACGCGGCAAGCTCCTTCAGCTCCGCCTCGGCGATGTGCTTGCGCGGCTGGTACGGGCTCGGTCGGAGCTGCTCCACCGCGGCGAGGATTACCTCATCGCCGCCGGTAGGCGCGGGCGGGCCAACGGCGGCCACGGCCTGCGCGTCGTTTCGGACTGCCGGTTGTGCTGGGGGCGTGTTGCCCCGGCCACCGGACAAGAAAAAGTCGAGACCCCTACCCAATCGACGATCGACCATGCATCAGCTCCCAAGTCAGCTCCGCGTAGCAGAGGGCGCCCTTGGACCAAGGTGAGTGAACAAAGACAGACTTGCCATGGCTCGCGGCCTCAACCAAGGCCGGATCCCGGAAGATCACAGAATCTAGCAGTTTGGAACCCAGATTCCGGCGGAGATCCTCGAGGACCTCCAGCGCGACCGGTTCCCTTGAGTCGACCATGACCGGCAGGACGCCGCGGAGGCGAGCCTTGCCGGGGAACGCTGTGGACGCTGCGGCCAAGGAGCTGAGCATCTGGGAGAGGCCGTGCATCGAGAAGAACTCGGGTTGCACGGGGACCACGACCTCGTCGCTCAGCTGCACGCCCGCCCAGCCCCATGCGTCCATCCGCGGTGGGCAGTCGATCACCAGCAGGTCCACCACCGCGGCCAGCTGCTCAACCAGGGCTTTCAGGCGGTCGACATCGAGGCTCGCGTCCGTCGGGGTCGCGACGTTGCCCACGGAAGGCAGCAACCACAGGCGGTCGGTGACAGGCTGCAGCAGATCGAACAGCGGCTCCGCTGCCGGGGCCGACATACCCTGCAGGGCCACCGTCGCATTCCCTTGCGGGTCCAGATCTAGCAGTGCGACCCTCTGACCAGCCAGAGCGCATCCGTGCGCGAGGTGGATCGCGGTAGTCGTCTTGCCGACGCCACCCTTCTGATTCGCGAGGACGATGGAGTGCACGCGGCCCCCCAGATTGAGCGCCTGAGCCAGTTCGATCCCCGCCCGGGGTCGAAGTCGCAGCTATAGCGAGACTGCGGTTTGCGTGCGACTGGAACTCCGCTGGAAATCTGCTTCGCCGATGGAAAGCACGCAGCCGTTTCTGGTAGCTGGGAAGCTAGGTATGGAACCCTCTGTGCGGCAGGCATGGCTGACCACGAAGGCGCGGTTGCGCAGTGCCGGTCTGCTCCCGTGGTGCTTGCTGATTGCCGTTGCGGTCTATGCCTTCGCGGTGGATCCGCCGGTGCTTCGATCGGGGGGTGCCCAACTGCGGGAGGCAGCGACGTTCGTTGCTGCGGGGATCGTCTGGTGCCTGCTGGTGCTCGTGCCGCCCGCGCGCATTCCCTCGCGTCCCGGCGTCCGGCTCGGAAGCAACCTGGCGCTGACGTTCCTGGTCGTGGTCGCGACCGGGGTTCTAGCCGTGTGCTTGGGATTCTCGGCGTCGGCCGGGGCGGCGCCTGGCTGGTTGCGGACCCTCCATCTCCTGTTGCTGCTGTCTGGGCTGGCTGCGGCCGTCTCGTTATCGACACAAACTATTGTCAACAAACTATTTATGTTAGCATTGGGTGCGCAGGTTGCCGCCGTCTGGCCGAGGTTGTGGCTTGCACCGAGTTCCGAGACGGCGTTGACTGCCACAACTGGGCTGTCGCTGGGCGCCAGCGTGCTGTTTGCGATGGCTTTGCGTCGGCCGACAACGGTGGTGGATCGGGACGCCAGGAGAACCGCATGAGAATCGGCATCCTCGGAGACATCCACGCCAACGCCGAGGCGCTGCAAGCCGTCGTCGCAGCGATGCGCAGTGACGGCGTCGACACGTGGATCCAGGTCGGGGACATCGTCGGCTACGGCCCGGAGCCGTCGCTCTGCATCGACCTGGTGCGGGAGCTCGGCTGCATCACCTGCCTCGGCAACCACGACGCCGCAGTGCTCGACCGCCTCGATACGTCCTACTTCAACAACTTCGCGCGCGCGGCGATCGAGTGGACCAAGCCGCGGCTGCGTCCCAGCGACATGCAGTTCCTCAGCGGGCTCGAGTTGGTCGTGCGGCGGCCGCCGTTCACCGTCGTGCACGGCACGATGCACCTGCCGGAGCAGTTCGGCTACGTGATCAGCGCGGTCGAAGCACTCGATTCGCTCGAGCACCAGGACACGCAGCTGTGTTTCGTCGGTCATTCCCACGTGCCGGCGATCTACCTGCGCCACGATGCGACGCCCGAGGACATCCACGTCGTACCGCACTCGGAGGCAGAGATCTCCTACCGCGGGTTCGACCGCATCTTGATGAACGTCGGCAGCGTCGGTCAGCCGCGCGACGAGGATCCCCGCGCGGCCTACGGCCTCGTCGACACCGAGCAGCAGATCGCCGCGATCCGCCGCGTGCACTACGACATCGCCGGCGTGCAGCGGAAGATCCGCGACGCCGGCCTGCCCGAAGTGCTGGCGAACCGCCTCGCCCTCGGCGTCTGATAGGCTGCCGCGCATGCGCGCGTTTTCGGTGACGCTCGGTCTGGCTGCGTTGCTGTCGGCGCAGCAGTGGCACGACACCGTCGGTCACAGCCCGGCAGGACTGGTGGCGCGCGAACAGGCAGTGCGCGACATCGGCAGCGATGCGCTGGTGCTGCTGGTCGCGTCGCACCCGGACGATCGCTACGTGCTGCCGGCGATCTGGCTGCGCTACCGCCACGGGGTGCGGATCGCCGTGCTGCTGGCGACGCGCGGTGGTGGTGGCCAGAACCCGAGTGGTCCCGAGACCGGGGACGCGCTGGAACGGATCCGCACGCTGGAGACCGAAGCCGGCTGCGCGCGCTTCGACGGCGAGGTCTGGTATCTGGACCGCCCCGATGCCGGCTTCCGGCGCTCCGCCGCGGAGACGTTCGCCGAATGGGGGCGCGACGCCACCCTGCGCGACCTGGCACGGCTCGTGCGCACGATCCGTCCGGACTCCATCGTGACGACGCACCACGCCGAGGAGTCGCACGGCCACGACCTCGCGCTGGTCGAACTGCTGCCCGAGGCCGTCGCGCTCGCCGCCGACCCGACGTTCGTGACCGCCGATCCGCCGCACGAGATCGGCGCCCTGTTGTTCGGTGCCGGCAGCACGACGACGGCCGAGACGATGCACATCGATGTTGCGCGGCTCGATCCGATCCGCGGCAGGAGCTATCGACGCCTGGCCTACGACGTGCTGGTCGAGGCACACCGCAGTCCCGGCTTGCCGGCCGCGATCGACGCGGTGTTCGACGGCGAGCTGCGCCTCGAACCGCGGTTGCCGAGCCGGGTCTCGCGCCACGAGCCGGCCGGTTTCGGCCTGCGATCGGTGTTCGATGCCGACCTCTGGCCGGCGGAAGCGACGCGCGCCGCACAGCTCGAACAGATGCTCGCGACCGAGCTGCCGCGGCGTGTCGCGCGCGACGAAGCGCCGCTCGAAGCGGCACTGCAGGCGTTGGTCGAACTGCGCCGCCTCGCGGCGACCGGCGCCGACCCGTCCTCGCCGGGCGCGCCGGTCGCAGCGCGCCTCGCCCGCCGCATCGAAGCCCTGGAACGGCTCGTGATGCTGCTCGCCGGTGTCCAGCTCGAGCTGGAGGTGCCGCCCGGAGCGGTGCTGGTGGCCGGCGAGGACTTCACGACGACGGTGCTCGTGCACGCCCCGCCCGAACAACGCGTGCCGCTGCGCGTTGCCGGCCTCGGTGGTGTCGTCGCCAACCTCGAGCCGATCGCGGAAGCCGTCGGCAGCGACGGCTACGCCAACGGTGCGCGCGCCGAACTGACCGTGCGGATCCCGCTGCGCACCGATGCGGACCCGGACCCGATGGCCCGCCGCTTCCACGCCGAGCGGTTCGAACCGCCAGTGCGCGTGCGCTGCTTCGTGACCGTGGCCGGTGTCGAGGTGCCGTTGCCGCTGACGCTGCCGGTCGAGGAACGCGCACCGGTCGCCTTGGCCGTCGTGCCGCGCATGCTGCTGCTGCCGACGTCGCGCCGCGACCCGCAGTTCAGCGTCGCAGTGACGCGGCACACGCGGTTCCCGGTCGACAGCGAACTCGAGGTCCGGGCCCCGGCCGGTTACGCGATCGACGCGGATCGACGGCGGGTCCAGCTCGACGGCGTCGCGAGCGACGTGTTCGGCTTCGTCGTCACCGGTGCCCGCGATCGCAAGCCCGGCGTCGACGTGTTCCGGATCGCGCTCGGCGGCACGCGCATCGCGCTGCCGGTGCACAAGATCGACGTGCAGGTGCCGCCGCACTTGCGCATCGGTCTGCTGCGCAGCCGCGACGACACGCTGCCTGGCATCCTCGGCGCGGGTGGCCTCGGCCTCGCCTGGTCCGATCTCACCGATGCGGATCTCGCGGTCGCCGATCTGCAGTCGTTCGACACGATCGTCGTCGACGTGCGCGCACTGCGCGACCGACCCGGTGCGCGCCGTGGCTTTCGCCGGCTGCTCGAGTTCGCGGCGCGCAAGGGCAAACGGCTGGTGGTCTTCCTGCAGAAGGACACCGAGTTCCACCCGCCCGGCGAGGGTTTCCTGGGCGCGCCGTTCGCGCCGTTCCAGATCGGCCGCGCGCGGGTGACGCGCGCCGACGCACCGGTGAAGGTGTTGCGACCCGAGCACGTGCTGTTGACGACCCCGAACCGGATCGAGCCCGGCGACTGGGACGGCTGGGAGCAGGAGCGCGCGCTCTATCTGCCGTCGAGCCAGGCGCCGGTCTACGACCAGGTGCTCGAGATCCACGATCCCGGCCAGCCGCCCGAACGCGGCGCGCTGCTGCACGCCCGTGTCGGCGACGGCGAGTACGTCTACTGCGCGCTGGCGTTGTGGCGGCAGCTGAAGAAGCTGCATCCGGGCGCCGTGCGGATCCTGGCGAACCTGCTGACGCCGGTGCCCGGCGTCTGATCAGCGGGTGCGCAACGCGGCGCCGACGATCGCGGCGGCCGCGCACAGCGAAGCCAGCGCGAGCGTCGCCGAGCCGGTGCCGAACCAGAGCAGCAGCGACCACCCCGACAGCGCGCAGGCGAACACGAGGCCGGCGGTGCGCCGTTGGTCGGTGTGCCGCGGTTCGCTCGTGGTCGCGTCCGCTGCATCTTCGGCCGGCAGTTCGGCCGGCGCCGCCTCGGGCGGCTGCATCCGCGTGAGGTCCGCGATCGCGGCCTCGAGGGCCTCGAGCCGTTGGCCGTGGCCGTGCACCATCTCCGTCAGCGCGTAGAGATCCTCGGTCACGTTCGCGTGGGGTGGCGACGCCGGCGTGACTTCGAACGCGCTCGCGGGTGCTTCGGCCGCGACGCTTGCGGTCATCGGCAGCAGATCGCCCATCGCGGCTTCGAGTTCACTGACGTCGAACCACTCGGTGTCGGTCTTCGGCCGGCTCCTGGCGCTCGTCGGCACCGGCGCGATCAGGGCCTCGACGACGGCCTCGTCCTCCGACATCGGTCCTGCGGCGGGCGTCGGCGCCGCTGCGGGAGCTGCATCGAGCGGCGTCGGTGCATCGGCGAGGTCGAGCACGACGTCGAAGTCGGCTCCCAACGCAGCGACCGCCATCGCCAGCTGGCGCGACGGATCGGACTCGGTCGCCGTCGCGGCGACTTCGCGCGCGAGCACGTCGTGCAGCTGTTCGACCGAGAGCGCGACGTCGTCCTTGCCGGACGCGGCGAGCTTCTGCGCCAGCTCGGCGCGCAGCTTCGTGTCGGTCACCGTGAACACCGGCTCGGCGCCGCCGTCACCGGGCACTTCGCCGACGCGCGCCAGGGCGCCGTCGTGCAGCCAGGTGTCGATCTGCGCTGCGTCGCCGGTGATCTGCGCGAGATCGGCGCGCGTCAGCAACTGGCGGAGCAGCGTTGCGGTCGACGAAGTCATGGACACGAAGCGGCCGCAAGGGGACCGCATCGCTCGCTTCTTCGACAGTTGCGGCGGGTCCGATTGAGCGACTGTCTCGGGTCGAGTCAGCCCGCCGATGGCACCGGCGTTGCCCGGTCAGGGCAGCTTCGGGAAGCGCATCTGCGCCATGTGGCCGCGGATCAGCTTGACCTCGCGCGTGCTGCCGGCGTTGCGCAGCAGGTGGAACGACTGCGCGTCGACCATCGAGTAGTCGCCGTTGTCGTAGACCAGCTCGAGCCGGATCCCGGGCGTGTGGTCGGTCAGCACCCGGATCTCGACCAGCTCGCGCGACCCGACCACCTTGGTCTGGCCGTCCGGCGTCGTGTAGTGCAGTTCGGACAGCGTCGCGATCACGGCGAAGTCCTCACCGGGCTTGTCTTGGCCTTGCGGCACCATCGCCAGCGCGGCGACGACGAACGGAACGGCGAACAGCAGCTTCCAGGCCTTCATGGGGTTCTCGGCGGCAATGGGATGCGACTCGGGCACTTCCCGACCCGCAGGGGTCAGACTATGACGCCGCCTTGCCCGACTTCCTGCCAGCAAGATCGGATCCGCGCGCGTCGCGACGGCTGCGGCGCACCGCCTTGGCGTGGACCACCGCTGCGGCGCTGCTGCTCTGGACCGCATGCAGCCCCGCCGGGACACCGGCAGCCGCGCCGTCGCCGGTGCCGGCGGCAGCGACCGCCGAGCCGGCGAAGGTGGTGGCCGGTACCGGCGATCCGTCGCCGGCAGCGGTCGCCGAGGTCGCGCAGGTCGTGGCCGAAGAGCTGCCGGCCCTGCGCCGGCTGTTCCGCGATCTGCCGCTGCAGCGCTTCTTCGTGCACGTGCACGGCTCGCGCGAGGCGCTGCCGGACGTGCTGGCCGCCAGCCTGCAGCCGGACTCGCCCGGGTTCGCGCTGCTCGGCCGGCACCAGATCCACCTGGTCTGGGAGGAGATGCGCCGAACGGGAGCGAGCCTGCGCGGCGTCGTCGTGCACGAACTCGTGCACGAGCTGCTCGACCAGTTCGTGGCGCCGCACGGGGCGCGGATGCCGCGCTGGTTCCACGAGGGACTGGCGCAGGTGCTCGCCGGTGACACCTACCTCGGCGCCAGGGAGGAAGACCTGGTGCTGCGGGCCACGCTGGGCCGGCTGCCGGCGTTCGGCGAGCTGCGGGAGACGTTCCCGAGCCGGGTCGAGGACCTGCGCCTGGCCTACGCCCAGAGCTACTCGTACGTCGCCTGGCTGCAGGCCCAGTACGGCCTCGACACGCTGCTGACGATCGCCCGGGCGACCGACGAACTGACCTCGTTCGAGCGCGCGCTGGTCGGCCGCACACAGCGTTCGACGCTGCAGCTCGAGGACGCCTGGCGCGACCACCTGCAGCACGGTTCGGGCGCGGTCTGGCGCGTCGTGCTGAACCAGTGCTTCAGCCTGGCGCTGGTCGCGGCGCTGCCGATCCTGGTGCTGGCGTTGATCCGCCGACTGGCCGCCGACCGCCGCGCGGCCGAACGGCTCGAACGCGCCGAGGCGGTCGACGCCGCGGCTGCCGCATCGGCGCCGCCGGTCGACCCGCCGCCGGATGCGTTCGCGCCCGGAGTCCCCGACGACGCGCGCCGCGTGCCGTGAGCCGTGCCGTGCGCGGCGCGGCGAAGATCGACCGGATCCGTGCACCGGGCTGGTAAAAGACGCCGCGTGAACCCACCGACCTCGTTGCGCGCCGGCCGGCTCGCCGCGCTGACCCTCGTCGCCGTCGCGGCGTCCGCCTGCGCTTCGCACCAGCACTCGATCGGTCTCGGCGCCACCGGCACCGGCGTGCAGACCGCGCGCCAGTACTACGTGCTGTTCGGTCTCGCCAAGGTCAATGAAGTCGACCCGCAGCGCATGGCCGAAGGCCTGACCAGCTACACGATCGAGACCCGGTTCGGCTTCGTCGACCTGCTGCTGATGCCGTTCCTGCTGCCGCTGTCCGCGACCTCGCGCACGGTCGTGGTTCGGACCTGAACCCCATGGTGCTCGAACTGCAGTTCCTCGGTGCCGCGCGCCACGTCACCGGTTCGAAGCACCTGCTGCGTGTGGGTGCCAGGCAGATCCTGCTCGACTGCGGCCTCGTCCAGGGGCCGCGCCGCGTCGCCGATGCCGCCAACCGCCGGCTGCCGATCGGCGGCGGCGAAGTCGACGCCGTGGTGCTGTCGCATGCGCACATCGACCATTGCGGCGCCCTGCCGCGGCTGGTCAAGGACGGCTTCGACGGGCCGATCTGGTGCACCGACGCGACCGCCGACATGCTCGGCATGATGTTGCGCGACAGCGCGCACATCCAGAGTCAGGACGCGCGGCACCTGCGCAAGCGCGGCCACGAGGTCGAACCGCTCTACGACCAGGACGACGTCGAACGCACGCTGCGGCTCGTGCGCAGCGTGCCGTACCACCACACCGCCGAGGTCACCGACGAGCTGCGGGTCGAGTTCCTCGACGCGGGCCACATCCTCGGCGCCGCGATCGTCGTGCTCGACGCGCACGTCGGCCACCGCCAGCGCCGCATCGTGTTCACCGGCGACCACGGTCGCAAGAGCCTGCCGATCCTGCGCGATCCGGAGCCGCTGCCCGAGTGCGACGTGCTGATCACCGAGTCGACCTACGGCGATCGCCAGCACGAAGCGCGCGTCGACATGATGGCCGAGCTGGCGCGCATCGTCGCCGAGGAACTGCACGACGGCGGCCGCGTGATCGTGCCGGCGTTCGCGGTGGGCCGCACGCAGTCGGTCGTGCTGTTCCTGGGCCAGCTGATGCGCGACGGCCTGCTGCCGCCGCTGCCGATCCACGTCGACTCGCCGATGAGCCGCGAGGCGACGCGGATCATGAGCCGCCATCCGGACCTGTTCGACGCCGAGACGCGCGCGCTGATAGCGTCGGGCCACAGTCCGTTCTTCTTCGACGGCGTGCACTACGTCGTCGACGTCGAGGAGAGCAAACAACTGAACGAACAGCGCACCGGCGTGATCGTCGCCGCGTCGGGCATGTGCGAAGCCGGTCGCGTGCTGCACCACCTGGCGCAGAGCGTCGGCCGCCGCCAGGACTGCGTGCTGATGGTCGGCTACCAGGCGCAGGGCACGCTCGGTCGCAAACTGCTCGACGGCGCCACCAGCGTGAACATCTTCGGCGAGCGCTACGACGTCCGCTGCAAGGTGCGGTCGATGCCCGGTCTGTCCGCGCACGCGGACTGGCGCGAACTGCTCGGCGCCAGCCGCCACCTCGCCGATCGCTGCCGCCAGGTGTTCGTCGTGCACGGCGAGGACGAGGCCGCCGATGCCTACGCGTCGCGCCTGCGCAACGCCGGCTTCCGCGACGTCAGCGTGCCCAGCAAGGGCGATCGCGCCGAGATCCGATGACGCGCGTGCCGTTCGTCAAGATGGAGGGCGCCGGCAACGACTACGTGTTCGTCGACGCGGTGCGCACCGGCTTCCCGGTCGAGCGCGGCGCGGAACTGGCGCGGTGCTGGTCCGACCGCCATCGCGGCATCGGCGCCGACGGCCTGATCGTCGTGCTGCGCGGCGATCGCGCGCCGGTCCGCATGGTGATGTGGAACGCCGACGGTTCGCGCGGCGCGATGTGCGGCAACGGCCTGCGCTGCGTCGCGCGGCTCGCGCACGAGCACGGCCACACGGCGGCGCGGCAGTTCGTCGTCGAGACCGACGCCGGTCCACGCACGGTCGAACTGCTCGACGGCGACCGCGTGCGCACCGCGATGGGGGAGATCTGCTGCGAACCCGCGGTCGAACTCGCCGCCGCCGAGCGCCGCGTCGTCGTGGTGCCCGGTTCGGCCGGCAACCCGCACGCGGTCGTGTTCGTCGGCGATTGTGACGGTGCGCCCGTGCCCGAGGTCGGCGCCGCGCTGCAGCGGCACCCGCGGTTCCCCGACGGCGTCAACGTCGAGTTCGTGCAGGTGCTGGCGCCGGACCGGCTGCGGCAGCGCACGTGGGAGCGCGGCAGCGGCGAGACCCTGGCCTGTGGTACCGGCGCGGCCGTCGCGGTTGCGGCCGCCCGTGCGGCGGGCCGCGTGCAGTCGCCGCGCGTCGTCGTCGAACTGCGCGGCGGCGTGCTCGAGATCGTCGGCGACGGGAGTTCGCTTGCGATCGAGGGCCCGGCCCGTACCGTCTTCCGCGGCGACATCGAGCTGCCCGAAGCGTTCGGGCAGCCCGCGCCGCCGGCACCGTTCGAGGAGTGAATCGTGGGACACCTGATCTGGATCATCCCGGTCGGCATCGTCGTGCTGCTGGTCCTGTGGTGGATCGCCACCTACAACGGCCTCGTCGCGCGGCGCAACGAGACCAAGAACGCGTGGAGCCAGATCGACGTGCAGCTGAAGCGCCGCTACGACCTGATCCCGAACCTGGTCGAGACGGCGAAGGGCTACATGAAGCACGAGCGCGAGACGCTCGAAGCCGTGATCCGCGCGCGCCAGCAGTGCGTCGACCTGAAGAACGCCGGCAACATCGGCGAGCTGGCGAAGGCCGAGGGTGGCCTGACGCAGTCGCTGCGCGGCCTGTTCGCGGTCGCCGAGGGCTATCCGGATCTGAAGGCCAACCAGAACATGCTGCAGATCCAGGAGGAGCTGACCTCGACCGAGAACCGGATCGGCTTCGCGCGGCAGGCCTACAACGACGCGGCGATGCGGCTCAACAACGCGATCGAACAGTTCCCCGGTTCGATCGTCGCCGGCTCGGGCAACTTCAAGCAGGCCGAGTTCTTCGAGGTCGAGGCCCCCGAGGAGCGCAAGGCGGTCAAGGTCAGCTTCTGACCGGTGCGCTGACAAACGGCACGATCCGAAGCCGCGCGACCCGCCGCTGCGCGCGCGGTCTCCGTTGCCCGCCGGCGGCCGGCGCGGTCGGCGCATCGGACTGATGCCGTGTCGCTGCCGCTCACGTTCCTCGCCGGCCTGCTGGTGCTGTTCCTCGACCGCGAGTTGTCGCGGCCGATCGCCGGCAGCGGTTGCCTCGACGAGCTGCTGAGGTTCGCGTGGTTGCTGCTGGTGCCGGCCGTGCTGGCGCTGCTGGCGCTGCGGCTCGTGCGGCGCGAACTGACCACGGGTCGGGCGGCGCGCGTGCCGCCCCGCGCGCTGCTGCGGCTGTCCTGCGCGGCGACGTTGCTGGTGCTGCACACGGTGCTCGGTCCGGGCGGCTGGTCCGACCTCGCGCAGCGCGCGGCCGGCGGCAGCCAGCTGCTCGACATCGTGCTGCTGCTGCTGCCGCTGCTGCTCTGTGAGGTGCCGCGCCTCGTGCTCGCGACCGCCGCCGACCTGCACCTCGAGTTCGTGCAGGAACACGGCCGCCTGCGCCCGATTCCGCCCGGCGTGCTGCCGGGCCCGCGCGACCTGCTGCCGATCCTGCGCGGCCGCCTCGGCTGGCCGCTGCTGCTGCTGATGCCGTGTGCGCTGTTCGGCGCCGCGGTCGACCTGCTGCGACTGGACCGCGAGCTGTACGCGCTGTTCCTCGCCACGTCGCCGGGAGCCACGGCGGGCACGCTGCTGTTCTTCGCCGGCGCGTCGATGCTGCTGCCGTACTGGTTCCGCTTCGCGTTCGGCATCGTGCGGCACGTGCCGGAACCCGCGGGCAGCCGGCTGCGCGACACCGCCGCCGCGCTCGGTTTCCCGCCGCGGTCGGTGCTCTACCTGCCGACCGGCATGCGGGCGATGAACGCGATGATGGTGGGGCCGCTGCCGGTCGGGCGCTTCCTGTGCGTCACCGACGGCCTCGTGCGCATGCTCGACATCGAATCGCTGACCGGCGTCGTCGCGCACGAGGTCGGCCACGCGCGGCGCGGCCACCCGCTGTTGCTGATGACGCTCGCGGCCGTGGTGCCGCTGCTGCTGCCGGCGCCGCTGCGGCAGCTGCAGCTCGACCGCCTCGATGCCGGCGCGCAGGCGCTGCTCGGGCTCGGCGCCGCGCTGGTGCTGTGGGCCGTCGTGCGTGCGGTCGCACATCGCTTCGAACACGAAGCCGACGCGGCGTCGGTCGACGCGCTCGGCGCCGGTCCGTGCACGCGGGCGCTGCTGGTGGTCGCCCGCGCGGCGGTGCCGCAGACGCACCGGCTGCGGCGCGTGCTGTCGCTGCACCCCGAAGAGCCGCGCCGGCTGGAGTACATGCGCCGCTACGAGAGCGAACCCGCGTTCCGCGCGGCGTTCGTGCGCCGCGGCCGGCAGTTGCGCGCTGCCGCGGCGGGGTTGGTGCTCGCCGTGCTGGCGACGGCCGCCTGGGCGTGGCTGCGCGAGTGGCCGATCGAACGGACGTTCTGGCGCTTCCACGCCGGCGACCTGCGCGGCGCCGCGACGGCGATGGCCGCCGTCGGCGACGACGTGCCGGAACCGTGGCGCGAAGGCTGGCAGCGGTTGCGCGACGAGCTCGGCGCGGCGCTCGAACTCGCTCCGGCGGCGCAGGACTGGGCGATGGCGCGTCCCGCGTTCGCGGCGGCGGCATGGCCGCGCGGCGTGGCGACGCTGCTGCGCGACGGACCGGCGGCCGCGCGGCCGTGGATCGGCCTCGCGCTCGAAGCCGACCCGGCGGCACCGCTGGTGCACCACACGGTCTACGACTACTGCGAGGCGGCGGCGGACGAGGATCCCGAGCGCATGGCCGAGGCCGCGGCGGTCGTGCGCCGGCTCGGCGTGCCGGCGGGGCTCGACGGCGTGTTCGTGGCGCCGATCCGCTAGTAGCGGTTGACCTCGACCGCCCAGGTCATGTCCTTCTTCCAGACCTCGTTGCCGCGACGGTCGAACTCGCGCACGCGGTTGTTCTCGGCGACCAGCGTGTGGCCGTTGGGCAGCCGGTCGGCGTCGCTCGGCGAGTTCAGGCCGCCCAGTTCCCAGACCGTCTTGCCGTCGCGGTCGATCTCGACCACCGCCCCCTTGTTGCGCAGCGTCACCAGCGTGTTGCCGTTCGGCAGGCGGTCGGCGTCGTGCGCGTTGGGCAGGCCGCGCACCTCCCAGACCACTTCGCCGGCCGGGCTGACCTCGAGCACGCGGTCCTTCAGCAGGTCGGCGATCAGCGTGTTGCCGTTCGCGAGCCGGTCGCAGTCGAACGGCCGGATCTCCTTGTCGAACGACCAGACGATCTTGCGGTCGTGCGAGACCTCGACCACGCGGCTGCCGAACGTGTCGGCGATCAGCGTGTTGCCGTTCGGCAGGCGGTCGGCGTCGTAGGGGTTCTTGAGGTCCTCGAACATCCAGACCGTCGCGCCCTTGCGGTCGACTTCCTGCACGCGGCTGACCGAGAACTCGGTGATCAGCAGGTTGCCGTTGTCGAGGCACTCGGCGTCCCAGGCGCCGAAGATCTCCTCGAGCACGAACACGACGCGACCCTGGTCGTCGACCTCGACGACGCGGTTGTCGCTGTAGTCGGCGATCAGCGTGAAGCCCCACATCGCGCCGCCACCGACGCCGATCTCGATCCGCGTGACCTGGCGCAGCGGGACCGCCGCGGCGCCGATCAGCGGCACCGACATGGCCAGGTGGTCGTTCGATGTGTCGGCGACGAAACCGATCAGCCGTTCGCCGGTCACGAGGTCGAGCCGCGTGTAGATCGTCGCGTCGGGTTCGGTGGTGCGCGGCCGCTGGAACAGCACGCCGGCGACGTCCTCGGTCGGCAGTTCCTTCGTGCTGCCGTCCGCCGCCTCGACCGTGATGCGGCCGCCGGCGCAGCTGCGCAGCTTGCCGTCGACGAACGTGCCGCTGCGCAACCGCACGCGATCGCGTTCGGTCGACGCGCCGACCAGGCGATCCAGCGCCGGATCGAGCGCGAGCCCTTGCACCTCGGCGCGCGGCAGCGTCAGTTCGCCGAACAGCGCGGACCGCACGCGCACGCTCTCGGGATCGACCGCGAGCAGCTCGCCGGTCACGAGGCTGCCCTGGTTCAGGAACACGCGCGCGCCGGTGACGGGCTGGACCGCGTGCGCGGGAAACTCGACGGTGTCGCAGTCGGTGAACGACAACTCCGCCGCGGGCAGGCCGGTGAACGCCTGCAGCGCGAGCTGGCTGTCGCCCTGCCAGCCGCCGAAGCGACCCTTCACCTGGCGCCGGTCCGGCATCACGAACGCGGCCTCGATGGCGGCGTCGCCGCGCGGTGCGCGGATCTTCGCCGCGGCCGCCAGCACCGGGTCCGGGTGCGAACCGAGGTCGGCCAGCAGGCGGGCGGCCTCGGCGTCGTCGCGCGTGTGCAGCGCGCGCACGATGGCCATCGCCTCGGTGCGCGTCAGCGAGCCGCCGTCGAGCCGCGCCGCGGCCGTCGCCGGCCACAGCAGGTCGCGGCAGATCGCCACCGCCTGCGCCGAACGCATGCGACCGAGCGCCGACACCGCGGCCAGCCGGTGCACGCCGCCCTTGTAGCCGAGCATCTGCGCGACCGCCGTCGCGTCGTCGTCGCCGCCGAGCTTGCCGAGCGCGCGCAGCGCGTTGTCGGCGATCGAAGCCTCGGTGTGGCCGAGCGCGCTGCGCAGCGCACGCTGCAGGCGCGGTTCCGCGTCGAGGTAGAGCGCCGTCGCCGACAGGCCGCGCAGCAGGTTGCGTTCGCGGTCCTCCTGCTCGGTGCCCTTGGCGGCCAGCGCGTCGAGCACACGCGAGCAGCGGATCTGCTGCTCGAGCACGTCGGGCTTCTCCTTCTTCTGCAAGATCGTCGCCGCGGCGCGGCCGCCGATCTCGATCAGCGCCCGTTCGGCCTGTTCGCGGACCTGCCAGCTCGGATCCGCCAGCTGTTCGAGCAGGTGGTCGATCTTCAGCCGGTACTCGCGGTGGTCGCCGTGCAGCCGGGCCACCAGTGCCGTCAGCGCCTGTTGCCGGGCTGCGACCAGCTTGCCGACTTGCTCGATCCGGACGACCAGGTCCGGCGACTGGAATCCGGCACACGCGGCGACCAGCTCGTCGTCGGTCCAGTCCTGGCCGGGCAGGGCGGCAGCGGCGGCGACCAACGCGAACGACGACAACAGGGCAGCGCGCAGCATCGGTGGGAAGTCTAGGGATCGTCCGACGTCGGTGTCAGGTTCAGCGTCCATGCTCCTGGCGGGAACTCTGCCGGGGGCTCGCTGGGCGATCCCCGAACTCGTAGATTCCCGCTGATCCCCCTCTGTGCGCCTGCCGTTCGAGAGCACCGGCGCCATCCGGCTCCCCACATCGCCACCCGCCCGACGGGCGCACCGAACGGACACGAAGGACGTGCAACACCGCTGGCTGCATCCGGCATCGCGCTCGTGCCTGTTGGCGGCGGCCGTTCTCGGTGCAGTCGGCCTGCCGGCGCAGCAGATCCAGGTGCAGGTGCAGGTGCAGGGGCAAGGCCAGGCCGTGATCCGGTTGCCCATGCTCGGCCCGCAGGGCGGCGCGGCGGCGGGCGCGGACCGGGGGCTGCCGGTCGAGATGTTCGAGAACCCGAACCTCGACCGCTACCTGCGACGGGCGCAGGACTTCCTCGGGCGGGAGGACTACGCGGCAGCGATCCAGGTGCTGCAGGACGTGGTCGAGGGCCGGACCGTCGAGGTCGTCGGACCGGCCGAACCCACGACACCGCCCGAGCCGACGCCACCGACGGAGACCAACGCCGAGGCCCGCCCGGCCGCGCCTGCCAGCAACGAAACGCTGGATGCCCGTCAGGCAGTGTTCTCGGGCGACGGCCGCCTGTTCCGGCCGGTGCGGCGCCTTTGCCACGAACTGCTGGCCGGCCTGCCCGACGTCGGCGTCGAGCTCTACCGCGCGACCCACGAGGTGGCGGCAGGCGAGCTGTTCGAGCGGGCGCTGGCGCAGGGCACCGTGTCGGCACTCGAGGAGGTCGGCAACCGCTACTTCCCGACGCTGGCCGCCGGCCGCGCGATGGTCGCGCTGGCCGACCGGCTGATGCACGAGGGCCGCTACCGCGCCGCCGTGCAGGTGCTGCACGACCTGGTGCAGGTCTATCCGGCCGGCAACCGCGCGCGGCTCGGCATCGACGAGGTCTGGTGCGGCTTCAAGGCCGCTCTGTGCCTGCGGCTCGCCGGTGAGACCGCTGCCGCGCACGCGGCGGTCGTCGCCCTGGCGCAACGCCACCCGCAGGCCACGCTGCGCATCGCCGGCGAACTGCAGGCCATAGCCGACCTGCCCGACGGCGCGCTGTTCGGCGGCGACGTGCTGGAGACGCTGGCGCCGGTGGCTGCGGCGCCCGTGCCCGCGCTGCGGTGCATCGGCGCCGACACGGCCGAGCTGGTACCGATGTGGCAGTACCGCTTCGCGGATCCGGCGCCGTACCGCGATCCGAAGTCGGGCAGCGACGGCAATCGGACCGCCGTGTTCGGCGAAGGGATCCGCGCGACGGCGATGCCGCACGCGGGGCGCTACGGGCCCGCGACCCGGGTCGCGTTCGTGCCGCCCGCCGACGGCGCCGCAGCCGGCGAACCCGCGGCGCTGTTCCTCGAGCACTTCTGCCTGCGCATCGCCGGTGCCGAGACCGGCCTGCAGCTGGCGGCCGGCGACGGTCCGACGCTGCCGCCGGTGCCGCGCGAGGGCCATCCGCGCGTGCGCATCGCCGCGGTCGACTTCGCCCTGCTGCGGCCGATCGTCGACGAACAGCGCGTCTACACGGTGATCGGCCACGACCGCAACTCGACGAGTTCGATCGAGACGCTGAAGTCGAGCGAACTGGTCGCCTACGACCGTTCCACCTGGCAGCGCGCGTGGTCGTCGCAGCAGTGGCGCGAGGGCGAGAACGGCCTCGAGGACGTGACCTTCCTCGCGGCACCGACCGTGTTCGGCGAACGGCTGTTGCTGCCGTCGCTGCGCCGCGACGTCTACGAACTGCGTTGCCTCGACCGCGCCACCGGCCGGCCGCTGTGGCGCACGCCGTTGCACGGCGGCGGCTCGCCGTTCTTCAAGGCGCCCGGGACCCCGATCGCGGTCAGCGGCGGCAACGCCTACGTGCTGACCAACGCCGGTTGCGTCGCTGCCGTCGACGCGTTCACCGGCGACCTGCGCTGGATCCGCCGCTACGAGCGCATCGATCCGCTGCGCAGCCGGCCGCAGGCCACGCGCGGGCACGACGGCGAGCAAGCGGACTTCGGTTACACGGCGCAGTTCCTCGAGACCGACCTGCCCGGCTTCCTGCCCAACGACCTGATCGCGGCCGACGGCCTCGTGGTGCTGGCGGCGGTCGATTCGGACCTGCTGCTCGGCGTCGACGGTGCCACCGGCGAGCCGGTCTGGATGCTCGACGGCACGACGCAGCACGCGCCGTACGGCAAACTGCGCGAGGTGGTCGGTGCGACCGCGGACGCGCTGTTCTGCGTCGCCGACAAGGCGTTGGTCTGCATCGAACTGCGCGGCGGGCTGGTGCGCTGGTGCCGCGACCTGCCGGCCACCGGCGGGCGCCGTTCGCACGGCCGCGGCCGCGGCACGATCGTCGGCGACCTGGTGCTGGTGCCGGGCGACCGCGCGATCCTCGCCTTCGACGTGCGCTGCGAACGGCCCATGCGCAACCTGCAGCTGCCGGCGTTCGACGCGAGCCGCGAACCGCTCGAGGGATCGTTCGACCTGAGCGCCTACGGCCCGCTGCTCGCGATCGGCTACCAGGGCGGTATCGAGGTCGTCAGTTCGCGCGAGGCGCTGCGCGCGGCCGCGGCGGCGGCGAGCGGGCTCGCGCGCCGCGTCGAACTGCTGGTGCACGCCGGTGACGCCGAGGCCGCCGAAGCACAGGTCACCGCAGCGCTGCGCGACGGCACGCTGGCGGCCGCCGAACGCGACCCGATGGCGGCGCGCCTGCTGCGGCTCGTGCGCGCGCGCGCGCAGCGGCTGGCGGCTGCCGGTCGGCTCGACGACGCGCTCGCGGCCCTCGACGGCATCGCCGATCTGGTGGCGGGCCGCACGCTGCAGCAGGTGTGGTTCCTGGCGCGGCTCGATGCCTGTTCGGAGGCCGGCGACCTGCGCGCGCACGAACGCGAACAGCAGCGGCTCTACGACTTCATGGAAGGCAGGACTGCCGGAGGTGGGCGATGATGCGGCGGACTTCGTTCGGCGCCGCCGTGGCGGCGATGCTGGTGGCCGGATCGTCGGCGCAGGAGGTCTACCCGCCGGGTGTGACCACCGAGATCCATGCGGCGATCCAGCGCGGCCTCGAGTGGTTGTCGCGCAACCAGGGCAACGACGGCAGCTGGCGCAACGCCGGCGGCTACGGCAGCTATCCGGCGGCGATGACCGGCCTCGCCGGCATGGCGTTCATCGCCGGCGGTTCGACGCCGACGCGCGGCAAGTACTGGCGCGAGGTGCGCCAGTCGGTCGACTTCCTGCTGCGCAACGCCGATCCGACCAACGGCGTGATCTCGGTGCCGCAGGAAGAGGGCCGCAGCATGTACGGCCACGGCTTCGCGACGCTGTACCTGGCGTCGGTGTTCGGCATGGAAGAGGACCTGCGCAAGCAGGAGAAGCTGAAGCGCGTGCTCGACAAGGCAGTCGCGCTGATCGCCCAGGCACAGTCGTCGGCCGGCGGCTGGATCTACACGCCGGACTCGAACAGCGACGAGGGCAGCGTCACGGTGACGCAGGTGCAGGCGCTGCGCGCCTGCCGCATGGCCGGCATCGTGGTCGACAAGAAGTGCGTCGACCGCGCCGTGCAGTACATCAAGCGCTGCCAGAACGCCGACGGCAGCATCCGCTACAGCCTCGGCTCTGGCGGCGGCGGCCGGCCGGCGATCACCGCCGCCGGCGTCGCGGTGCTCTACAACGCGGGCGTCTACGACGACCAGCCGTTCGTCGACCAGGCGGTGCAGTACTGCAAGAAGCACATCCAGGTCACGGTCGACAACACGGGCCACCACTACTACACGCACCTCTACTGGGCACAGGCGCTCTACCAGCGCGGCGGCGACGACTGGGGCGCGTACTACCGCAAGATGGCGGACTGGCTGCTGAAGCAGCAGCGCAAGGACGGCAGCTGGGACGGCGACGGCGTCGGTACCGTGTACGGCACCGCGATCGCGCTGGTCGTGCTGCAGCTGCCATACGCGCTGGCGCCGATCTACCAACGCTGACGAACGTCGATGCTGGCGATCGCCTTCCTGAACCCGCTGCTGCTCGTCGCACTGCCGTTGTGCGCGATCCCGATCGTCATCCACCTGCTGAACCGCCGGCGGTTCCAGCGCGTGCCGTGGGCGGCGATGGAGTACCTGCTCGCGGCGATGAAGCGCAACCGCAAGCGCCTGCGCATGGAGCAGTGGCTGGTGCTGCTGCTGCGTACGCTGGCGGTGCTGCTGCTCGTGTTCCTGGTTGCGCGACCGCATCTGGCCGGCGGCGCGCTGCTCGGCGCGCGCACGCACCACGTCGTCGTGCTGGACGACAGCGCGTCGACGACGCAGCGCAGCGGCAGCACGCAGCTGTTCGAGAAGCAGCAGGACCGTGTGCGCACGCTGGTCGAAGACCTCGCGGCGCGCCGCGGCGGCGACCTGCTGTCGCTGGTCCGCACGAGCCGCCCGCTGCAGCCCGATCTGTGGGGCCAGCGCATCGGTCCCGACCTGCCGCGTCGCATCGCGACGCTGCTGAAGGAGACCGGCGTCAGCCACGGTTCGATGGACCTCGGCCTCGTGCTGCAGGCGACGCGGCAGCGCGCCGCCGGACAGCGCGACGCCTCGCGCACCGAGTACTACGTGGTCGGCGACCGCCGCGCGCGCGACTGGGCCGGCGAGGACGACAAGCCGCGGCCGTCGCTGGTCGCGGCGCTGACGGCGATGGGGGAGGCCGAACACCTGACCGTGCTCGGCGCCGGCGGTCCGCCCGCCAACCTCGCGGTCGTCGACCTGCAGCTCGCCGATCGCCTCGCGGTGGCCGCGGTGCCGGTCACGCTGGCGGTCGCGGTGCAGAACCTCGGCCTCGATCCGGCCGACCCGACCACGGTCGCGGTCGAGGTCGACGGCAAGAGCCGCGTCGTGCAGCCGGTGCCGGCGTTGATGCCCGGTGAACGCGTCGTGGTGCCGATCGAGCACACGTTCCATCAGTCGGGCTACCACCGGGTCGAAGCGCAGATCGAACCCGGCGACACCTTCCCGCTCGACGACCGCCGCACGCTGGTGCTCGACGTCCGCGACAAGAGCCGGGTGCTGCTGGTCGACGGGCAGCCCGACGAGGACGAAGGCGAGACCTTCTACCTGTTCGCCGCGATGGAGATGGCCGAGACCGGCATCGAGCCGCAGGTGGTCACCGACACCGCGCTCGAAGGCACCGACCTCGCGGCGTTCGACTTCGTCTGGCTGTGCAACGTGCAGGCGCCTTCCCCGGCCGCAGCGCAGCGGCTCGAACAGTACGTCGCCGCCGGCGGCGGCCTCGGCATCGCCTGCGGCAATCAGGTCGACGCCGGGAGGTGGAACGAACTGCTGTGGCGCGACGGCAAGGGACCGCTGCCGCTGCCGCTCGGCGAGGTCGCCGGCGATCCGGATCGGCCCGAGACCGCGGTGCTGGTCGCACCCGAGCATCCGATCTGCACACGCGTGACCGAGGTGCTCGACCTGCTGATCGGCAACGTGCTGCTGGTGAAGCGCTGGACCACGATCGACGAGGTCGCCGGCCACGGGGCCGCGGTGGTGGCGCGCATCCACGACGCCGACGGGCCGCCGCTGCTCGCGACGCGCACGTTCGGCAGCGGCGGCGAAGTGGTGCTGCTGGCGGTCGCGGCCGACCGCTTCTGGTCGAACCTGCCGAGCACCGACCTGTTCGTCGTGCTGGTCAACCAGATCCACCGGTTCGGCGCGCGCCGCCGCGACCTGGCGGACCTGAACCTGCTGCCGGACGGCAACTTCGTGCTGGCGCTGGACCAGGGCACGCACCGCGCCGACGTCACGGTGCGCGCGCTGCCCGACGCCGGCGACGAACGCACGTTCACGGCGGCCGAGACGCCGCCTGCCGGCGGCGGCACGGCGGCACAGCAGCTCGAGCTGCGCGTGCCGATGGCCGAGCTGCGCCAGCTCGGCGCCTACGAGATCGAACTCGCGCGCCACGACGGCGCGCCGGATCGCCGCCTGTTCGCGCGCAACCCGCCGCTGGCCGAGAGCCATCTGCTCGGCTTCACCGACGCCGCGTTCGCACGCCTGTATCCGCCTGAGCTGCAGTCGCGCATCGCGTTCGTCGGCGACGACGGTGGTCTCGGCAGCGGCAGCGGCGAAGGCGAACTGTGGCACCTGCTGGCCGCGCTGTTGCTGGCGGGCCTGCTGCTCGAGTCCGTGCTGGCGTGGAGGTTCGGGCGGCGCTGACCGCCGAGGCACCATGGATCGACTGCTGCAATGGCTTGCCAGCTGGAAAGGCATCGCGCTCGAGCCCGGTGCCGAGCTGCGCTTCGAGCTCGGCAACTTCCCGGGCGGCGGCCTCGGCATGCTGGTGCTGATCGGCTGCGCGCTGGCGATCCTGTTCGTCGCGCTGCTCTACCGCCGCGACGGCAAGAACCTGACGCGGCCGCAGCGCATCGTGCTGGCGACGCTGCGCGCGCTCGCGGTGCTGGCCGTGATCGCGCTGCTGCTCGAACCGAACCTCGTGACCGTGCGCCGCGAGACGCGGCCGGGCCACACGATCCTGCTGGTCGACACGTCGCAGTCGATGACACACCAGGACGCCTGGCGGCGCGCCGAAGTGCAGGCGCTGGCCGCCGGCTGGCGCGAACTCGGCCTCGCCGACCTGCCGGCGCGCACGCGCTTCGAGCTGCTGCGCACGTTGCTCGCCCACGGCGACGGCGAACTGGTGCGCAAGCTGGGCGCGCGCAACCAGGTGCAGCTCTACGGTTTCGCCGGCAGCCTCGAACCGCTGCCGGTCGTCGCGCCGGCGCCGGCGGCCGACGCCGCGGCCCTGCCCGCACCGCGCCTCGCGCTGGACCAGCTCGCGGCCGAAGGGCGCGCGACGAACCTCGGTGGCGCCCTGCGCACCGCGCTCGACCGCAGCCGCAACGCCGAGATCGCCGCCGTCGTCGTGGTCGGCGACGGCCGCCGCAACGCCGGCCCGCAGGCGGCCGAGATCGTGCGGCTGCTGAACCAGCGCAAGATCCCGCACACGCTGGTGCTCGGCGTCGGCGATCCGTCGGAGACGCAGACCGTCGCGCTGGCGCGGCTCGAGGCGCCCGAGAAGGTGTTCCAGCGCGACCCGTTCACGCTGAAGACCGTGCTGACCGCGCAGGGCTACGACTCGACGCCGGTGACGGCGCGGCTCGTGCGCATCGACGAGCAGGGCGCCGAGACCGTGGTGGCGACGCAGCAGGTCACGCTCGGCGGCGAGGCCACCGAAGTCGCCGTCGACTGGCGCGACCTGACCACCGAGGCGCCGGGGCGGTTCCTGTTCCGCGCCGAAGTGCAGCCGCCGGACGGCGAGCCGCCGGTGGCCGAGCGCCACAGCAAGGTGGCGCCGGTCGAGGTGCTCGGCGAACGGCTGCGGCTGCTGCTGATCGCGGGCTCGCCGAGCCACGAGTTCCAGATCCTGCGCAACCTGCTGATCCGCGACAAGACGATCGACGTCGCCTGCTGGCTGCAGAGCGCCGACGAGAAGTTCCCGCAGGACGGCGACGAAGCGGTGCGCATCGACGCGCTGCCCGCCGACCGCAAGGCGCTCGATCCGTACGACGTGGTCGTGCTGCTCGACCCGAACCGCGACCGGTTGTCGCCGGGGTTCTGCGAGGCGCTGCAGCAGCACATCGTCGAGGGCGGCTGCGGCCTCTGGTGGGTCTGCGGCGAGAAGTACTCGCTCGACGCGATGCGGCCCGAAGCGTCGACGCGGGCGCTGGCCGACCTGCTGCCGATCGTGCCCGACATCGAGTACGCCGAACGCAAGATCATCGGCTTCGGCGTCGCGTTCAAGCATCCGAACGCCTGGGTGCTGGCCCCCGAGGGCGAAGAAGGGCTCGGCGCGAAGCTGACGCGCATCGCCGAGACGCGCGACCAGAGCCGGCTGTTGTGGGGCCGGCTGCCGGGCTTCCACTTCTGGTTCCCGGTGCAGCGGCAGAAGCCGATCGCGGTCGCGATCGCCGAGCACGGCAACCCCGAGTTCCGCCGCGGCGGCCGCAACATGCCGCTGGTCGCGATGCAGAACGTCGGCGCCGGCCGCGTGCTGTTCACCGGCACCGACGAGACCTACCGCTGGCGGTCGTTGTACGAAGAGGCCTACAACCGGTTCTGGGTCAACGGCATCCGCTATCTGTTCGAAGGCCGCATCCAGGCCGGCAACAGCCGACTGCGGCTCACCGCCAGCGACGAGAAGATCGACCTCGGCGCCGCGATCGAGATCGCGGCCGAGGTCAAGGACGAGGCGCTGCAGCCGTTCGTCGCCGAGTCGTTCGCGGTCGTCGTCGATCGCGACGGCGAGGCCGGCGAGACGCTGCAGCTGATCCCGGTCGAAGCGGCGCCCGGCTCCTACTCGCTGCGCTGGCGCCCGGTGCAGCTCGGCAGCTACCGCGTGCGGCCGGCGCAGAAGATCGGCAAGAACACCGAAGTCGCGTTCCAGGTCACCGCGGCGCTGGTCGAGCGGCACGGCCCGATGGACCGCGCCGAGCTGGCGGCGATCGCCGGCGCGGCGGGCGGCGAGCTGTGCGAGACGCCGCAGGCGCTGCTGGCTGCGGTCGATCGGATTCCGTCGCGTTCGGCGACCGACACGTTCCGCACGCCGCACGCGATGTGGGACGGCTGGCCGACGATCGTGTTCGTGCTGGTCGTGTTGTCGCTCGAGTGGCTGCTGCGCAAACGGTTCAACCTGCTATGAGCTCGACGTCGTCGATCGAACCCGCGACCGAGACGGTGACGCTCGGCCCGCTGCCCGGCGAACTGCACCGGCTGCGGCAGCGTGCGCGCGGCGGCATCTGGGTCGAAGCGGTCGGCACCGTCTGCCTGTTGCTGCTGGCCTACGCGGTGCCGACGCTGCTGACCGACCGATTCCTGCGGCTCGAGTGGATCTTCCGCTGCCTGCTGCTGGCGAGCTTCGCGGTCGTCGTCGTGCGGGTCGTGCAGCGGCAGCTGGTGCGCCCGCTGGCGGTGCCGCTGTCGGACGAGGAGATGGCGCTGGCCGTCGAACGCCGCGCGCCGGCGCTCGGGCAGGCGCTGATCAGCTCGCTGCAGTTCGAGCGCGATCTGCGCGCCGGGCGCACCGCCGGGGACGAGTCGCCGGCGATGAAAACGGTCGTCGTCGACCGCGTGCGCCGCGACGCGGCGGCGATCCCGTTCGCGGCCGCGATCGATGGTCCGCGCGTGCGCCGCTTCCTGCTGGCCGCGGTCGCCACCGCTGCCCTGTTCGGGCTGTGGGCACTGCTGGCGCCGGCGTCGCTGTCGATCTGGGCGCAGCGCAACCTGCTGCTCGGCAGCGTCGACTGGCCGCGCTACACGACGCTGTCGTTCGGCGGCATGGCCGGCGAGGTGCGGTTGCCGCAGGGCGATGCACTGACCGTGCGCGTGGTCGCGAGCGGCGAACCACCCGAACAGGTGTTCGTCGACTACGAGTTCGCGGGCGGCGATCGCGGCACCGAGCCGATGAGCCGCACCGGCGACGGCGAGTTCACCTGGACGCTGGACGCGGTGCTCGCCGACGCGCGGCTGCGCGTGCAGGGCGGCGACGCGCTGCCGATCGAACTGCAGGTCCGGATCGTCGAGCGGCCGCGCGTCGACGACCTGGCCGTGCGCGTCACCTACCCCGACTACATGGAGCGCGAGCCGCACGTCGTGCCGGCGACCGAAGGGGAGCTGCGGCTGCCCAAGGGGGCGCGGCTCGACGTCTCGGGCCGCAGCCAGAAGCCGCTCGAACAGGCGTTCCTGCTGTTCGGCAGCGACCTGCAGGTGCCGCTGGCGGTCGCCGCCGACGCGGCGTCGTTCGCGGGCACGTTCGAACCCGTGGCGTCCGGCCTGCTGGTCGTCGACGTCGTCGACCGCGATCGGCTCGGCGCCGGCACGCCGCCGAAGCTGCTGCTGCGCGTCGGCGACGACCGACCGCCGGCGATCGAGTTCCGGCTGCGCGGCATCGGTGCGTCGATCACGGCGCACGCGCGCATCCCCGGCGACCTGAAGGTGAAGGACGACTTCGGCCTGCGCGCCACCGTCGCCGAAACCCGCCACGCCGAGGACGCGACCAGCGACACGCCGACCGACGGCACTGCACCGGCACCGGCGATGCCGTTCGCTGCGGCGGCGGCGTCGTTCGGCGACGCGCTGGTTCGCAGCGCGCTGCGCTACGAGACCACGGCGGCGGTCGACCTCACGCAGTGGAACAAGGTCGCCGACGAGAACGCGGCCGCGAACCCGATCCGGCCCGGCATGCTGTTCTCGCTGCGCTTCGCCGCCACCGACAACTTCGGTCCCGGCGAACCGCACACGGGCCTCAGCGAGACGATGACGTTCCGCGTCGTCACGCGCGAGAAGCTGGTCGAGGAGCTGCGGCGCCGCCAGGTGGAGCAGCGGCAGGAGCTGCAGCGCATCGCCGACGAGGAGCGCACGCAGGCGCTGACGCTGACCGAGATGCCGAATCCGCGCGAGGCCGGCGACAAGCAGGCGCAGGTCGAAGCCCGGCTGCGCACGCTGGCGCGCCAGCAGCAGACGCTCGGCCGTCGGGTCGCGTTCGTCGGCGAGGCCTACCAGCGCATCCTTTGGGAGTACGAGAACAACCGCCTGATCGAGGCCAACAAGGTGCGCCAGATCGAGAGCGTCGTCACGACGCCGCTGGCAGACCTTGCCAAGGTGCCTTTCCCGACCACGAGCCGCCAGGTCGAGGCGTTCGCCGGCACCGGCGACGAGGCGAGAAGGCGCGAGGCGGTCGATGGTTACGCAGCGATCCAGCGGCGGCTGCAGGCCGTGCTGGCCGAAATGGAGCAGGCCGAGAACCTGGCGGCCCTGCTGGAGGAACTGCGCAACGTGATAAAGATAGAGGACAACGTGCTCGACGACGTCGGCCGCCGCGTCAAAGAGCGCGAGTCGGACCTGTTCCGCCCGAAGGAACCCCAGCAGCCGAGGAAGCAATGATCGCACGAGGACTGGCCGTCGTGGTCGCCCTGTTGTTCGCGCTCGCGTCGCCGCTCGCACCGGCGTTGCCGGCGCAGGCGCCGGTTGCGCAGGGCGCGGCCCACCAGCAGGAACTGGCGCGCACGAAGTTCCGCGAGCTGACCGACCGCATGCAGAAGCTGATGGTCGTGCTGCAGAAGTCGGAGCCCGAGGACAGCCGGCTGATCGCGGCGGGCCTGACGTTCGTGCAGGAGAAGAAGCTGCACCAGCGGCTCGAACACGCCGGCAGCCTGATGCAGCAGGATCGCTGGGACGACGCGCTGGCGGTGATGACCGAACTGCGCCAGGACCTGGGCCGCCTCTACGAGCTGCTGCAGAACCGCAACGTCGACCTGCGCAAGCTGATGGAGGAGATCGCGCGGTTGCAGGCGTTCCGCGATCGCGTCGACAAGCTCGCCAAGGAGCAGGGCGAGGAGAAGGCCGAATCGGCGCGGCTCGAGGACCTGCAGCGCCACCTGGCCGAAATCGAGGCGCAGAAGCAGCGCACCGAGGCGCTGCTGGCGCAGCAGCAGGGCCTGCGTGCGGCCACCAACCAGCTCGGCACCGGCAGCGCCGCCGACGCGACGCGGCCGCTGGCCGAGAAGGAAGGCCAGCTGCAGCAGGACACCCAGAAGCTGGCGCAGGACCTCGCCAAGCTCGAACAGGACGCCGCGGCGCTGCAGCCTGGCGCCAAGCCCGACGCGAAGCCGGCGCCGGGTTCGGGCAAGAGCAGCAAGAGTGCCGGCCAGGCCGCGCAGGCGATGGGCAATGCGCAGCAGCAGCTCGGCGACAACCGCGCCGAGCCGTCGCTGAAGGACCAGGACCAGGCGATCGAAGAGCTGCGTCGCACCGTCGAGGAGCTCGACGCGATGGCCGAGCAGGCGCGCCGTGAGCTGCTGAAGCTGCCGTTCGAGCAGCTGGCGAAGAAGCAGGAAGCGACGCAGCAGTCGACCGACGGGCTGTCGCGCGACATGGAGCAGTCGGAGCAGTCCGACTCGCCCGACGATCCGGCCGAGAAGCCGACGCCGGGCCGCCAGCGCGTGCAGCAGGCGGTGCCCAAGCAGCGTGCGGCGGCCGGCCAGCTCAAGGAATACAAGCCGGCGAAGCAGAAGCAGCAGGACGCCAAGGACGACCTCGACGCCGCCAAGCAGGAACTCGACGAGGCGCTGGCGCAGCTGCGGCAGCAGCTGCAGGACGAAGTGCTGCGCGCGCTCGAGGAGCGGTTTACCGCGATGCTGCACGCGCAGCGCGAGCTCTCGCTGCAGACGAAGACGCTCGACGGCACGCGGCAGAACGTGCTGACCGCCAGCGGCGCGCTGCCGGCGGCGCTGGCCGAGAAGGTGCAGGCCGTCGCGGCCGGCGAGACCGATCTGCAGCTCGAGGCCGCCGATGCGCTGAAGCTGCTCGAGGAGGACGGCACCACCGCGCTGTTCCCGTCGATGGTCGAACAGCTGCGTGACGAGCTGCGCGAGGTCGCGCAGCGGCTCGGCGAACAACAGACCGACCTGCCGGTGCAGGAGCGCCAGCGCGCGGTCGAGGACCTGCTCGAACTGCTGATCGACTCGCTGCGCCGCACGATCGAACGCAAGGAGGCCGGGCAGGGCGGGAACTGCAATGGCGGTCAGCCACCACTCGTGCCCGTCTCGGCCGAACTGAAGATGCTGCGCTTCCTGCAGGAGCGGGTGAACAAGGCCACCAAGGAGTTCGACGGCGTCCCGGCGGAGCAGAAGGCGGGCGACGCGGGCCGTTCCAGGTCCGACGACCTGTCGGCCAAGCAGGCCCGCGTGCGCGATCTGACGCGCAAGCTCGCGGTCAAGCTCGGCAAGGAGAACGACGCCGAGGAGGGCCGCTGATGCGCGCCGCCTCGTTGCGTCTCGCCGCGATCTGTCTCTCCGCGCTGGCCGCGCTGCCGGTGTCGACCGCGGCGCAGGGCGGCGTACAGAGCCCGTTCGCGCCGTTCGACCGCGCCAGGTTCGAAGCGCTGGCGCAGAAGCTCGGCGCCACGCCGGCGCAGCTGCAGACCTTCGGCCAACGCATCGACGAGTCGGGACTCGCGCGCGCCGCCGACGACCTGCTGCGCGCGGTCGTGCCGGCGTTCGACGCCGCGGTGCGTTGCCACGAGGCCGGCGACCCGGCGGCCGCGCTGGAGCTCACCAAGGTGCTGGCCGGCACGCAGGACCTGCTGCTGCAGGCGCACGTCCGCTACCACCTGGCGCGCGTGTTCCTCGACAGCGACGACCCCGAGCGCGCCGTCGACGTGCTGAACGACTACCTGCGTGCCAACGTCAACCTGTCGCCGCTCGACGGTGAGGCGGCGTACTTCTATGCGCAGTCGCTGGCCGAGATCCCGCGGCCCGAACTCGCGATCCCACGCTTCCGCGCGTTCCTGCAGTGGTTTCCCGAGGCCAGCGAGCGCTTCCGCGCCGCCGCGCACCAGCGCATGCAGGAACTCGAGCGCCAGCAGGAGAACCCGCTGCACCAGCTCGCCGACGGCATGAAGAAGACCTCGCGCGACCTGAAGCAGCAGAAGACCGACCAGCCGGTCCAGGTCGACCAGGAGCACTACGTCGAAGAGCTGCAGAAGCTGATCGAGCAGTTCGAGGAGATGGAGAACCAGTCCTCGGGACCGGCTTCGGGCCTCGGACCGTCGTCGGCGCCGGCGGCCAAGTCCGCGCTGCCCGAAGGCGAGGGCACGGTCGGCAACCTCGAGAAGCGCGGCACGCTCGCCGATCGCTGGGGCGAGATGAAGGACGCCGAGCGCCAGAAGATCGAGACCGCGGTGCAGCAGGGGCTGCCGCCGCAGTACCAGAAGATGCTCGAGCAGTACTACAAGAAGCTCGGCCAGGCGCAGGGTCCGCGGTGACCGTGCGCGGCCTGACAGCCACCGCGGCGCTGTGGCTCGCCGCGGTCGCGCCGACGCAGGGCTTGCCGGGCGAACTGCGGACCGTCGACGGCCGCACGCTGGTCGGCGCGCTGACGGTCGACGCAGACGGTCGCGCGACGCTGGCGCAGGCGGACGGCGCGGTGACGCTGGCGCTGGCCGAGGTGACGTCGTTCGTGCGTGCGGATGCGCCGACCGCTCTGCCGGCGACCGCGCCGCACCGCGTCTGGTTGCGTTCGGGCCAGGAACTGCCGGCGAAGGCGCTGCGCGGCCGCGCCGCCGCAGACGGTGCCGCGTCGCGCCTCGTGGTCGAGCTGCCGTCCGGCGTGACGGTCGAACTGCCGATCGCGGCCGTGCGCGCGCTGCGGCACGGCGGCGCCGAGCGGCCGGAGCCGCCCCGCCTCACGGCCGACTTCGACCAGCCGCCCGACAACGAGGACGTGCTGTTCGTGCAGAAGGACGGCCAGGCGCACCGTTCGCTGGTGACGATCACCGGCTTCAGCGACGACCGCGTCGACTTCCTGCTGCGCGGGCAGGCCTACGACTTCCCGCTGGTCGCGACGACCGGCATCGTGTTCGGCCGCAACACCGGCTTCGCGCCGGATCGCCAGCCGAAGCCGCGCACCGCGCTCGTGCTGGCGACCGGCGAGACGCTGGTCGGACGGCTGCTCGAGCTGCAGGCCGAGGCCCGACTGCGCATCGACGAGGGCGCAGAGGTCTTGGTGCCGCTGGCGGCGCTGGCGCGGCTCGACGTGCAGAGCGACCGGCTGGTGCGCCTCGGCGAACTGTCGCCGAAGGTCGAGCAGACGCCGGCGTTCGACCGCGTCTGGCCGTGGGGCGTGGACCGCACGCCGGCCGGTCCGGGCTTCGTGATCGCCGGCGAAGCGTTCGCGCGCGGCATCGGCATGGTGCCGCGCACGCGGCTCACCTACGACCTCGGCGGTGCCTACGACCTGTTCGAGGCACGCATCGGCATCGACGACCGCGGCGGGCCGGCCGCGCACGCGATCTGCCGCGTGCTGGTCGACGGGCGCGTCGCCTACGAGTCGCCGCCGCTCGTGCGCGGCACAGCGGCGCTGCCGGTGTCGGTCGAACTCGGCCGCTGCCGCACGCTCGCGATCGAGTGCGACTTCGGCAAGAACTACGACCTCGGCGACTTCTGCGCGTGGGTCTGTGCCCACGTCGTGCAGCGATGACCGCGCTCGGTGGCGCGCTGCTCGCGGCGGTGCTGCTGCCGCAGCAGGATCCGGATCTGGCCGCGGTGCTGGCCGCCGAAGCGCGGCGCACGCAGGTGATGGCCGAGTGCGCGGCCGCGGTCTGTTCGGTGATGGCGATGGACGCGCCCGGCGGCGGCAGCGGCGTCGTGTTCCATCCGGCCGGGTTCGTGCTGACGAACTACCACGTCGTCGGTGACCCCGACGAGGGCTTCCGACTGCCGGATCCGCCGGCGCCGCCGGCCGCCGAACTCGACGCGCTGCGCCAGCGTCACCCCGATCTGGCCGCGAACGACGGCGCACTGCTCGCGCAGTGGCAGCAGGCCTGGCGCGCCGAGCACCTGCCGCGCGGCGCCGCGCACTACCGCCACAAGAAGGTCGGTCTGCCCGACGGCCTGCTCTACGAGGCCGAGGTGCTGGGCATCGATCCGGGCAGCGACCTCGCGGTGCTGCGTCTCTTGCCGAAGCACGACGGGCAGACCTGGCCGTTCCGCCCGCTCGGTGACAGCGACGCGCTGCTGGTCGGCCAGACCGTGTTCGCGATGGGCAATCCGTTCCTGCTCGCGACCGACTTCACGCCGACGGTGACGTTCGGCATCGTCAGCGGCACGCACCGCTACCAGGAAGGCTCCGGCAACCGCATGCTGGTCTACCCGGACTGCATCCAGGTCGACGCGCCGGTCAATCCCGGCAACTCCGGCGGCCCGCTGTTCAACGAGCAGGGCGAGGTCGTCGGCATCAACGGCCGCATCTCGATCGGCGACCGCGGCCGCGTCAACGTCGGCGTCGGCTTCGCGATCGCCAGCAACCAGATCCGCAACTTCCTGCCCGACCTGATGGCGGGCCGCCACGCCGAACACGGCACGCTCGACCTCAGCGCGTGGTTCATGACCAGCGGCACCGGCGCCAACCACCGGCGCACCGTGCTGGTGCAGCAGATGTTCAAGGACTCGGTCGCGGCCGCCGCCGGCATCGCGCTCGGCGACGAGATCACGCGCTTCAACGGCCAGGAAGTGCGCTCGGCGAACCAGCTGGCGACGATGGTCGGCGTGCTGCCCGCCGGCACGATCGTGTCGGTCGGCTACCGGCCGCGGCAGGCGGACGATTCGTTCGGCGACGAGCGCGAAGTCGTGCTGCGGCTGGCGACGCTGGACACCGGTTCGAGCAAGGACGGGCCGGGCGGACGGCTCGCGAGCGCGAACAACCGGCGGTTCGCGGCGCAGGTGCTGCTGCACGAGATGGGGCGGATCGAGGACGACGTGGCGACGGCCCTGCAATGGACGCGCACGGGCCCCGACGGCACGGCGACGGTGGTGCGGCGCGACGGCGACCGGCTGTGCCTGACGATCGGGCCGCTGGTGCTGGTCTGGCTCGGCGACGGCGGTTTCGCGCGGGACGGCGAGCAGGTGCGCGACCTGACCAGCGACGAAGCCGAACGGGTTCGCCGCGAGTTCGTCTGCAACCCGCTGCTGTGCAGCCAGGTCGAACGAGTCCATCGCCTGGCCGGCACCGAGCTGCTCGGCGGCGTGCAGGTGTTCGGCCGGCCCGCCTGGCGCTTCGCGGTGCGAGGTGACGGCGACGGCGAGGTGTGGCTGCACACCGATGGCAGCCCGGCAGGGTTCGCGTTCCGCGACCCGCTGCGGCGCGCCCGCGTCGAACACCACGTGCGCGGCACCGAGCTGCGCGTCACCGTCGACGGCGTGTTCGAACCGGGCTGGCGCGGCGGCGACGTGACCATCGTCGACCCCGACGACGCGCGTTTCCGGAGGCCCTGATGCGCACTGCGTTCGCGCTGTTCCTGCTCGCCAGCCTGCTGCCCGCGCAGACCGCGGACTTCGGCAAGGCCTGGTCGTTCGACGAGCGCAAGCCGCAGACGCGCATCGAGCAGACCATCGACGCGGTGCTGCCGAGCGTGGTCAAGATCCACGGCGCGTCCGGCCTCGCGACGATCAGCGCCTACGCCACCGGCGTGATCGTCAGCGACCGCGGCCACATCCTGACCCTGGACCAGATCATGATCCAGAAGGGCAAGACGCGCGTCGTGCTCTACGACGGCTCGGTGCACGACGCACTGCTGCTGCCCGAGGAGCCGAAACTCGGCCTGCGCCTGCTGAAGATCGATCCGGCGCAGGTGCACGGCGAACTGCGGCCGCTGTGGCCGCCGGCCGAGCAGGACGCCGGGTTCCGTACCGGCCAGTTCGTGGTGTCGATCGGCAATGCGTTCCGCCTCGCCGAGTTCTCCGAGAAGGTCAGCGCGACGTTCGGCGTCGTCGTCGGCCGCGCCAACACGGCGCTGCGCTACCGGCTGGCCGACGTGAAGTACGACGGCGACGTGATCCTGACCGACGCGTGCAACAACCCCGGCCACTACGGCGGTGGGCTGTTCACGCTCGACGGGCGCTGGATCGGGCTCAACCTGCGGCTGCTCGACAGCAAGGAGACCAACACGATGCTGTCGGCGGCGATCCCGACGCGCGACCTGCTGCCGTACCTGGAGCAGCACGTGCTCGGCGAGCGGCGCGAGCAGACCGTCGTCACGAAGGTGCCGGCGTGGACCGGCGTCGTGCTGTTCGAGCAGGCCGGCCGGCAGTCGCCGCCGGCCTACGTCGAACGCGTGATCGCGGGCTCGCCGGCCGCGCAGCTCGGCCTGCGGCCCGACGACCTGATCGTGCGCATCGACGACTGGTCGATCCGCACCTGCCGCGAGTTCCGCGACGTGCTGGCGCGCTACGCGGCCGGCCAGACCGTCAAACTGGTCTGGAAGCGCGGCACCAAGATCGTCGACGGCGAGCTCGTGCTCGCGGAGGAACCGAAGTGAACGCCGCCCGTCCGCTCCCGGTGGTCGCGGCGCTGCTGCTCGGCGCCGCCGCAGCGGCACAGCAGCGCGTCGACGCCGACGAGTTCCAACACCTCGAGCCCGTGCTGCAGCGCGCGATCGCGGCCGCGGCGCCGTTCGTGGTCACGGTCGAGACGTTCGGCGGCACGCGCCGCGTGCTCGGCCCCGACGTGCCGATCGACGGCGACGGCCCGCCGCGCCCGCGGCCGGCGCCGAAGGCGAAGCCGCCGGAGCCGCCGGAGCAGCCGGAGCAGCCGGAGCCGCCGGCGCCCGAGGGCGAACCCGTGCCCGAAGGCGACAAGAAAGACGGCGAGCCGAAGGACGGCGAGCGGAAGCCCGACGCGGACAAGAAGCCGAAGCTGCCGCTGGTGCCCGAAGGCTTCCAGCAGACGCGCGGCAAGACCACCGGCGTCGTGCTGACCGCCGACGGCTGGATCCTGGTGTCGCGCTTCGCGCTGAACTTCGACCCGACCACGGTGCTGATCACGGTGCCGGGGCGCGGCACGTTCCACGCCGAACGCGCCGGCGAGGACACCAGCCGCGGCCTCGCGCTGGTGAAGATCGCCGCCGAAGGGCTGCCGGTGCCGACCTTCGTGCCGCCGGCCGAGGTCGCGGTCGGGCAGTGGGCGTTCGCGCTCGGCCGCACGTTCGCCGCCGACGAGCCGACCGTGCACCTCGGCATCGTCAGCGCGAAGAAGCGCCTCTACGGCCGCGCGCTGCAGATCGACGCCTACACGTCGCCGGCGAACTACGGCGGCGCGGTCGTCGACGTGCACGGCCGCGTGCTCGGCATCGCGGTGCCGCTGTCGCCGTCGGGCCGCAACGCCGGCGTCGAGTGGTACGACTCGGGCATCGGCTTCGCGGTGACGATCGCCGACATTCCCGACCTGCTGGCCCGCATGCAGCAGGGCCAGGTGCTGCAGCGCGGCTGGCTCGGCGTGCACCTCGAGCCGTCGCACCTCGGCCCCGGCGCCAAGATCGCCGGCGCGCCGAAGGACGGCGCCGCTGCCGCCGCCGGCCTGCGCAAGGGCGACGTCGTCGTCGCGCTCGACGGCATCGAGGTGCAGAACGGCCCGCACTTGCAGATGCTGCTCGGTGCGCGACTGGGCGGTGACACCGTGACCCTGACCTGGCGCGACGACGGCCAGGGTGAACCGATCCAGAAGGTCGTCACGCTGCTCGACGCACCGTGGTCGGAGCAGAAGCGCGACACCAACGCCGACCTGCCGGCGTCCTTTCCGTTGCCGGCGCCGGAGGAAGGGCGATGATGCGCGCGTGCGCCAAAGCCCGTGCTGCCCGCTGCTGCTGACCGCCCTGCCGCTGCTCGCGGCTTGTGGCGGTGCCGCGGCGTGGGACGCCCCCGACTGGCGGCCGGCGGCGCCGCCGCAGCGCATCGTCGCCGGCTCGATCCTGGCGACCGAGGTGCTGCTCGAACTGGCGCCGCGCGAACGGCTCGCGGCAGTGCACGAACTGGCCGCCAACCCGCGCTTCGCGCTGACCGCCGCCGCGGTTCACGGGCTGCCGACCTGCGCTGCGGCGCCCGAACGGCTACTGGCCGCGCGGCCGGACCTCGTGATCGTCGACGCGTTCACGCGCGCCGAGACGCTCGCGCTGCTGCGCCATGCCGAGGTGCCGGTCGTGCGCACTGCCGACGCGGCGTCGTTCGCCGACGTCGCCGCCAACGTGCGCCGGATCGGCCGCGTCTGCCACCTCGACGATGCCGCCGAACGGCTGGTCGCGCGCATGGAGCAGGGGCTGGCTGCGGTGCGCGCCGAGGCGAACGCGTTCGCCGACTGGCGCGTGCTGAGCCTCGACGGCGCGTTGCACAGCTACGGCCGCGGCTCGTTGCCCGACGCCGTGCTGGCCGCGGCCGGCGTGCAGAACCTCGCCGCCGCGCACGGCGTCGGCGCGTTCCGCCGACTCGACGCCGAGACCGTGCTGGCCTGGCGGCCCGACGCGATCGTCGTTGAGGCGCCGGCCGATGCCGAGCAGCACGCGGGCGAGTGGCTGCGGCAGCATCCGGGGCTGCGGCTGCTGCCGTGCGTGCAGCAGGGCCGCATCGTCGCGATCCCGGGACCGCTGCTGAGCACGACGTCGCACCACGTGGTCGGCGCCGCCGAGTTCGTGCAGGCCACGCTGCGGCGCTGGGGCCGACCGTGACCGCGCCGCGCCGCCTGCTGCCGCTGCTCGGGCTCGGACTGCTGGCCGTGGCCTTGTTCTACCTGGCGTTGGCGCGCGAGGCGCCCGGCCTCGTCGACCTGTGGCGGCTCGCGACCGGCACGGCCGACCCGGCCGACGCCGCGATCCACCGGTTCGTCTGCACCGAGATCCGGCTGCCGCGGCTGCTGGTCGCGGCGTTCGGCGGTGCGGCGCTGGCGCTGGCCGGTGTCGTGATGCAGGCGTGCTTCCGCAACCCGCTCGCATCGCCGGACCTGGTCGGCACGGCTGCCGGCGCCGCGCTGGGCGGCGCCCTGGCGATCGTGTGCAAGTTCGCAGGCGCCGCGGTGCTGGTGGTGCCGGCGGCGTCGCTGCTGGGCGCGGTCGTGGTCACGAGCCTCGTGTTCGTGCTGGCGGGTGCGCACGGCCGGTGGTCGGTCGCCGGCCTGCTGCTGGCCGGCATCGCGCTGAACACACTGGTCGGGGCGCTGACCGCGTTCGTGGTGACGTTCAGCATGCGCAACTACACGGCCAGCTCGGAGGTGCTGTTCTGGCTGATGGGCGGGCTCGAGGCGCGCACGTGGGAACACGCGGCGATCACGGCCGGCGGTTGCGTGCTGTTCGGCGGCTGCGTGCTGCCGCGCGCGCGGCAGCTGGACCTGCTGACGCTGCGCGACGACAGCGCGCACAGCCTCGGCCTCGACGCGCAGCGCACGCGCCGCGCGCTGCTGTGGCTGGCGTGCGGACTCTGCGCGACGACGGTCTCCAACACCGGCGGCATCGCGTTCGTCGGGCTCGTGGTGCCGCACCTGGCCCGGCTGCTGGTCGGGCCCGCGCACGCGGCGCTGTTGCCGGCGGCGGCACTGCTCGGCGCGCTGCTGCTGGTCGGCAGCGACCTCGCGTGCCGCCTCGCGCCGCCCGACGCGAACCTGCGGCTCGGCGTCGTCACCGCGATCCTCGGTGCACCCTACTTCCTGTTCCTGCTGGCGCGGCACCGCCGCGGCGAGGCGCTGTGACCGACCTCGCGGCGCAGGACCTGCGGCTGCGCCTGGGCGAGCGCCAGGTGCTCGACGGCGTGACGTTCACGCTGCGCCCGGGCGAACTGGTGCTGCTCGCGGGCCGCAACGGCGCCGGCAAGAGCACCCTGCTGCGCCTGCTGATCGGCGCCGCGAACGCCGATGCGGGCCAGGTGCGGCTGCACGATCGTCCGCTCGCGGACTGGCCGGCGCCGGCGCGCGCGCGTGCGCTGGCGTTCGTGCCGCAGGACGCCGAGAACGCGTTCGAGTTCACCGGCCGCGAACTGGTGACGATGGGCCGCCATCCGCACCGCCGCCGCGGTGCGCCGCTGCAGCCCGACGACCTCGCCGCCGTCGACCGCGCGCTCGCCGCCGTCGACGCCGGCGCGTTCGCCGACCGCCGCGTGACGACGCTGTCGGGCGGCGAACTGCGCCGCGTCGCGGTCGCCCGCGCGCTGGCGACCGAAGCGCCGCTGCTGCTGCTCGACGAACCGACCAGCAACCTCGACCTCGAGCACGCGCTGCGCCTCACGGCGCTGCTGCGCGACCTCGCGGCGGCGGGCCGCGGCGTGCTGGTCGCGTCGCACGACCTCAACCTGATCGCGCCGTGCTGCACGCGCGTCGTGCTGCTGCACGAAGGCCGCGTGTTCGCCGACGCACCGCCCGAAGCGGCGCTGGCCGACGCGAACCTGGCGGCGGTGTTCGGCGTGCGCTCGCGGGCCGCCGCCGGCTTCTTCCCGCGCGACTTCCGGCTCTAGCCGGCGCGCTGTCGCCGGCGTTGGCGCAGCGCCAGCACCGTGCCGACCGCGATCGTCAACCCGCGGCCGATGTTCGGCCACACGCCGCCGGCGGCGTCGTCGGCCGCGGCGAACACGGCCCAGGCGCCGTTCATGACCGCGTGCAGCAGGATCGTGGGCCAGAGCTGCCAGTCGAAGCAGCGCAGCAGCCAGCCGTACCAGATGCCGCCGGCGGTGGTGGCGGCGAGCACACCGAGGTGGCCGGCGCCGAACGTGGCGTTCCACGGCACGTGCATGGAGCCGAACAGCACGCCGGCCACGATCGCGACCGGCCAGAACGGCAGCGAGCCGCAGCGCACCGGGATCGCCACCAGCACGGCGCGGAAGAACAGTTCTTCGACCAGCGGCGCCAGCAGCACCCCGTGCGCGATGGCGGTGTTCCAGTGCACGCCGTCGGCGCCGATGGCCGCCTGCAGCAGCATCGGCGCTCCGGCGGCCAGCGCGAACACCGCCGCCCGGCCGATGCCGCGCGTGAGGCCGAGGCCGCGCAGCACGCCGCCGCGGCCGTAGGCGAGCCGCGCCGCGAGCACGGCGCCGGCGACGATCCACAGCGCGTGGTCCAGTTGCCGCACGGCCTCGTCGACGCCATGGTCGGCGAGCCAGCGGTGCATGGCGACGTAGGCGCCCAGTTCGCCGCGCAAGCGCGCGAACACGAACAGCGCCACGGCGGTGCCGAGGCCCAGGCGCCAGCGGCCCGGCGGTGGTGTTCCGGTCGCGTCGTCGCGGCCGTTCACCGGCCGCGCGGGAAGTCCGCCTCGCGCAGCGTGAAGGCCTGGAAGCGCTCGCGCCAGACGTCGGGCAGCACGCGCTTGCGCAGCGACACCATGTCGACGGCGGCCGTCAGCACGCGCGCGCGGCACAACGGCTTGTCCTCGGCGCCGCGCGTCATCCAGAAGCCGAACTCGACCGACGACTCGCCGATCCGCAGCACGCCGAGGTGCACGAACGGCTCGTCGCCGTAGCGGACCGGCGCGAAGAACTCGGCCTCGAGCTTCACCGCCGGCAGGCCCAGCTTGTCCTCCTTCAGCAGGCGCGGGTACGGATGGCCGAGCCCGTCGCTCCACCAGTCCTCGAACGCGCAGTGGAAGTAGTGCAGCAGCTTCGGGTAGTAGGCGATGCCGGCATCGTCGATGTCGCCGAAGCGGTAGCGCAGCTGGGTGCGGAACGTCATGCCGTCGTGCCGCGCGCCGCGGGCTCCTCGTCGCGATTGCGGTCGCTGTTGCGTTCGCAGAAGTCGTGCAGCCCCTGCACGTCGCGCGGCAGTTCGGTGTGCCGCCGCAGCTGCGCCAGCAACACGTCGACGGTCGCCTGCGTGTCGACTTCGGCCGAGTGCGCGCCCTCGAGTTCGCGGCCGCAGTAGTGGCGCACGGCGGCGCCGAGGTTGCGCGGCCCCATCAGGAAACGATCCCAGGTCTTCTCGCAGGCGTGGAACAGCACCTTCACGTCGACCTGGCGCCGCCCCTTCAGCTCGAACGGGATGCCGTGGCGCTTGCACTCGGCCAGCCACAGCGGGATGTCGTAGGCGATCTGGTTGAAGCCGGCGAGGTCGCTGTCGCCGAGGAACGCCAGCAGTTCGGGCCCGAGCTTGCGCAGCGGCTGGGCCGGCTTCTTGCCGCCGTCGCCGAACAGGCCGCAGGCGTCGTTGGTGTGGATGCCGGTCACCTTGGTCGCGCCCTTGCTCATCGCCGCGACGCCGGGGTTGACCGGCCGCACCAGTGCTTCCCGACTGCCGTCCGGCGACAGGCGCACGAACGCGAGTTCGACGATGCGGTCGTTCTGGGTGTCGAGGCCGGTGGATTCGAAGTCGAGGAAGACCAGCGGACGGGAGAGATTCAGGATCATCGCGAAAGGCTCCGTGACGCCGCGCGGGCTGACCGGCCCGTGACCGAAGCGGCGTGTTCCAGCGGCGCCATTCTGCGGCCGGTGCCGGCTCGCACAAGGGCCGGGGTCAGCTGGCCCAACGCTGCTGCAGGGCCGTCAGACGGGGCCACCAGGCGGCGGCGGTGCTGCGCTCGCGGTCGATGTCGGCGAAGCGCTGGTTCCACTCGAGCTGGTCGTCCGCCGGCACCACGGCTTCACACGTCGGGAACAGCTCGCCCTCCTCGATCTGCTGCATGCGCCGCACCCGCGCCACCAGCGTTGCTGCAGCATCGGCGAAGCCGAGCCGTTCGGCCGCGGTCAGTTCGCCGCTCGGTTCCCAGAACAGCACGAGGGCGTGCAGCAGGTCCGTGACCTCGTCGTGCAGGCGCATCAGGTCGCCGACCACGGTGGCGGCGTGTTCGTCGCCGTTCATCGCCGCGCCCGGATAGAGGAACTGTGCTTCCTTGTGCAGGTGCGCCGCCTGCAGGAACTCCCGCAGAAAGCGCAGCAGCTCCGCGACGTCCGCGGACGGAAACTCGCCGCCGCCGCGCACGTGCGCCGCGATGGCGCCGACGACCGACAGGCCGGCGGCGATGGCGGCGTGCTCACTGCGCAGGGTGTCGGTCGGGCGGAGCATCCGCAGCGTCGATCGGGGTCCGGGGCGTGGTGACCCGTGCATGATGGGCGGGAAACCGCGGGATCGGGCCGTGATTTCGGTCCGGGCCCGGTGTGCCGTTCGGTGTGCGACCTTCGACCACCCGCTGCCAAGCACTGGCTCTTGACAGAACCAAACAAACTGCTAACCTGAGACGAACCCTGACCGAACCGAGGTTCGCATGAAGTTCGCCTCCCGCGCCGCTCTCCCGCTCCTGACCACCGGTCGCCGCTCGGCCCCGCCAGGGTTGCCGCCGCGGCGCCGTCCGCTCGTCGGTGCCAGGTCGCTGGCGGTGGCAGCCTCGATGGTCCCTGCCTTCGCGGCGCCCGGGGCCGGCAAGTCCTTTGCCAGAAAGCGCATCGAACATGCTGTCGAGGTGGCAGGCGCTTGTATCATGCTCGCCGTGTTCCTGATGCTGGCGCTGCTGGCATGAGGCGGACACGTTCGACGGGCGGTCGGCGAACTTGTAGCGAACATCGAGGCACTTCTGACATGGGAGGGCAATTGCCGTGAAGCTGATGCTTACGGAGAAGCAGATCCGCGTGCTGCGGTACTTCCGCGACTACCGGCGCGACAAGGGCATCGCGCCGACTCTGGATGAAGCGGCCCAGGCGCTCGGAGTCAGCAAGATCACGATCCACGAGCACCTGAACCAGCTGACGCGCAAGGGTGCCATCCATCGCGATCGCGCCAAGGCGCGCGCCGTGGCGATCCTGCACGATCCGGATGCCGAGGACGATCGCGTGTCGGCGCCGGCGCCCACGGTGCCGCTGGTCGGCATGATCGCCGCGGGCCGACCGATCGAAGCGCTCGAGGACCGGCAGGAGATGAGCCTGACGGAGCTCGTGCCCACGGGCGACAGCATCTACCTGCTGAAGGTCCGCGGCAAATCGATGATCGAGGACCACATCGACGACGGCGATCTCGTGGTCGTCGAACGCCGCGAGACGGCGCTCGACGGCGACATCGTCGTCGCGATCCTCGATGGCGAAGAAGCGACGCTGAAGCGCTTCTACCGCGAACGCAACGGCACGATCCGGTTGCAGCCGGCGAACTCGAGCATGGAGCCGATCTACACGACGCGTGTGCAGGTGCGCGGCGTCGTGCGCGGCGTCATCCGCAGGTTCCGCTGATCACCGCGCTGCGATGGCCAGACCACCGGGCTGCAAGCAGCGGGGGCCGTTCGTCGACGAGTGCGTGCCGGGCAAGTACGCGTGGTGCCGTTGTGAACGCAGCGGCACCTATCCGTACTGTGACGGCTCGCATCGCGGTTCCGAGGTGACGCCACTGAAGGTCGTGCTCGACGTGCCCCGCACCGTGGCATGGTGTGCCTGCGGGGCCACCCGCAGCCAGCCGTACTGCGACGGCAGCCACCGCGCCGGCTGACGCGTTCCCGCGGCGAGACTCAGGCGTTCTTGGTCTCTGTGCTGGCCGCGGCAGGTCTGGCGTCGTTGCCGAACGGGTCCAGCCACCGTTCGCGCAAGTGCGCCTGGGTTGGCGTGGCTTCGGCCGAGACCTTCAGGCGAGTCGTCCCGCGTGCCGGGCCCGGCACCACGGTGCAGCGCGTCATCACGCCACGACGCGCCAGCAGTACCTCGAGCGGCTGGCCGACGCGCGCCACGGCACGCCACAGCTCGGCCCACCGACCGCCATCGACGCGCAGGTCGCCCAGCGCAATCAGCTCGTCGCCCGGCGCCAGGCCGCCAACGAAGGCGGGCCCGTCGGCTTCGACGGCACTGATCGTGGTTCCTCCGGCCGTGAACGTCACGCCCAGCTGCGGGCGGTCGCCGGGTTCGACCGTGCACTGCACACCCAGTGGCGCGAAGGCGGCCGCGAAGTCGGGATCGAGCGCGCCGTCGACGAGTTCGGCGAGTTTGCGCACCGCCCCGTCGCCAGCGACCTCACGCAAGGCAGCTTCCACGTCTTCGCGGGTGTAGCCGCGCCCGTGGCCGAACGTCGCGTGGTAGAGCCGCCGCAGCACGTCATCGAGACAGCGGGCGCCGCCGCTGTGCTCGAGCAGGAACAAGTCCAGACACAGCGCGGCCAAGGAACCGTTCAGGTAGTAGTTCTGCGACGAATTGCGCGTGTTCGCGTCGGGTCGGTAGAGGCGGATCCACGCATCGAAGCTCGATTCCGCGAGGCTGAGCCGCAACCGTCCGGGCGACGTACGCAGGGTGTCGATGTTCTTCGCCAGCAGCGCCAGGTACTCGTCGCGGCTCGACAGCCCGGCGCGCCGGCACACCAGGTCGTCGTAGTAGGCGGTCCAGCCTTCGATCAGCCAGAGCAGCGACGTGTAGTTCTCCTGCTCGTAGTCGTAGCGCCAGAACTCGGCCGGACGCATGCGCTTCACGTTCCAGGCGTGGAACAGCTCGTGGGCGCAGAGGCTGAGGAACTCGCGGTAGTCCTTGCCGCCGGCGAGTGCGGTGCGGGCGGCGAGCAGCGTGGTCGAGGCCGCGTGTTCGAGGCCGCCGTGGCCCTCGGCCGCGAACAGGCACAAGAACACGTAGTTCGCGTAGGGCAGGCCACCGCCGAACACGGCACGCGCCGTGGTGACGACACGCGTCAGGTCGTCGAGCAGCGTCGGCGGTGGCGCGATCCCGGCTGCACCGTCCAGCACGATTGCGTGCGGCACGCCATCGATGGTCCAGTCGAGCCGCGTGCCGTCGCCGACCAGGCACGGCGCATCCATCGCCTCGTCGAGATCGGTGGCCAGCAGCGTGGTCGATGCGAACGGTGCCGTCGTCGTCGTCTCTGCAGCCTTTGACTCGCGCGGCAGGCTGCACGCGAGATGCCAGTCGCGGCGGTGGTCGACAACGATGCGTGCACGTCGGTGCGGCTGATCCACCGGCCACAACAGCACGCACGCGTGGTTCCAGAACGCATGTGCTGCCGTCAGATCGGCGGTGCGAACCGTCAGTTCGTGGGCATGCACCGACCACGTCACCCGCACCCGACGCGTCGCCGGGCCCGGCGCGACTTCGAACCGGTTCTTCGCGACCTTGCGGCAGGCCAGTGCGGCGCCCGACCCGGCGTCATGGGCGGCGACCCGACCGAAGTGCCGGCCATACTCACGGATCAGGTAGCTGCCGGGGGTCCAGACCGGCACGAACAGGCGGACCGGTGTTCCGTCCGCCGCATCGAGGTCGAACTCGAGCGTGACCCCGAGCTCGCGCAGCTCGGGGCGCCTGGCGTCGATGCGGTAGTCGAGCAGCACGGCGAAGCTGGCGGGGTGGGCTGACAGCGGCGCCCTGGACGGTCTGCCCTGGACGGTCTGAGGTGGTACGCCCGAGAGGAGTCGAACCTCTGACCTACGGCTTCGGAGGCCGTCGCTCTATCCAACTGAGCTACGGGCGCACAGCGGCCCCGCGTCTTAGCGAGCCGTCGCTGGAAACACAACCGCAAGCCGCCGGCAGGACGAGCCGATGGCAGCGCCCGGGGGCGTGCCGCTCGGTCGACGGTTCCCCGCAAGGGGCGGGAGGAGGGTGCAGAAGTGCGGTGCAGGACCCCACCGGTCGGCGGTTGCTCGCCCGGGTCCCGCGTGCTTCAATTCCGGTCGCGGCGTTGCACCGAAACCCCCTCTGCGGTCGCGCCTAGTAGTCCTGTCCGCTCCGCGGGCGTCCCGATGGTCAGAACCCCGACAGCACTTGTCTGTGCGTTCGCCCTCACTGGCGCAACGGCATGGATGTTCGGTTTCACCGACGCGCCGAGCGTCGATGCGACGCCGACCAGTGTGCTGATGGACACCGACGGTGACTTCCTGCCGGACGTCGTCGAGTGGGCCGTGATGACGAGCTCGACCAACGCCGACACCGATGGCGACCTGAGCCCGGACTTCGTCGAGGTGGTGCAGCGCGGCGCGCCGCGATTCGTCGACGATCCCTTGCCGATCGATCACGAGATGCGCGTGGTGATGACGGCTCCGGCCGGTGGCGCTGCGGGTCCGACAGCCTGGCTGCACCTGCTGATGCGCTTCGCGGTCGACCCGACGAAGTTCGAGAACTTCACGGTCTGGTTCGAGCCGCCGTGGGCCCCCGGCCTCAAGGTGCCGCTGGAAGGCCTGTTCTCGTCGGCGATCTTGTCGCAGCGAAACACCACGACCGATGGCATCTGGCTTTGCGCGTCGGTGCCACTGGTGTCGGCGAGCCTGCTGCAGACGCTGCTGCCATGCGGCATCTACGGCCGCGCGCTGATCGACGGCAGGCAAGTCGAGGCTGGTGTGTCCCTGTTGTCGATGCAGAACGAGACCGTCTGCATGGTGCCGTTCGGACCGAGAGGTTCGGACCAGTTCGCGTTCCAGAGCATCGCTGCTGCCACGGCTTCGACCTCGACCGGAACCAACCGCGTCTGTGTGGTCGACCTGCGCGAGGTCGGCTCGGGGCCAGGCGGCACCGTGTTCGAGGTCAGCGCTGCAGACTGCGTCGACTGCAACGAGCTGGAGTGCAGTCCCTCGTGCGCGCAGTCGGTCGGGTGGCTGGTCACCATCCCGGGCGGCCTCGCGACGCTCGGCAACTGAGCCAGCGGTGCAGGCTCGCGAGGCGAGGCCTGATGCGGCGGCAGGCATGGCTCTGCGCCCATCCACCCCTCCGGTCCGATCCGCAGACTCTGGAAGGACTTCCGTCCGAGCGGGTGAGTCAGGTGAAAGCCCGCAAATCTCCGGATCACGGAACCTGGAAGGGGTTTGCGCACGTCTGTCGCGCGTGGAACTGCTCCGCGACCCCGATGCCGACCTCGTTGCTGCCTGCCGGCAGCCGGAGAGCGAGGCGTTCGAAGCGGCTTTCGAGGGGTTGTTCGCGAAGTACCGTGAGCGTGCCTACGCGATCGCGTTCCGGATCACCGGGTCGGCGGTCGACGCACTCGACGTGGTCCAGGACAGCTTCGCGCTCGTCTTCCGCAAGCTCGCCGGTTTCCGCGGTGGTTCGCTGTTCAGCACCTGGCTGTTCCGCATCGTCGTCAACTGCAGCATCGACCACCGTCGGCGTACCAACCTGCGGCCGGATGCCGGTGCGCGTGGTGCGGCCGAAGAGACACCCGGCAACGAACCGGTCGATCTCGCCCCGAATCCGCGCGAGCTGGCGGCTCGGCGCGAACTCGGCGACCACGTCCAGTCCGCGATCTCACAGCTGAGTCCGAAGCTGCGGGTCGTGCTCGCGCTGCGCTACCTGGAAGACATGTCGTACGAAGAGCTCGCCGCCACGCTCGGTCTGTCGCTCGGAACCGTCAAATCACGCCTCGCGCGTGCCCACCTCGCACTGGAGAACGTCGTTCGCAGTCGGTTTCCGCAGCTCGACCTCGACCGGGACACGCTCGATGCGGCCGGAGGCGTCGGATGAGCTCGTCCCCGCACCGGCACAGCCAGCACTTCGCGTGTCGGCCCATGCTGCGTGAAGCGCTGGCCGGCGATGGGCCGCTGCCGCCGGATGTGCAGGCGCACGTCGACGGCTGCGCGTTCTGCGCGGCCCGGGTGCAGGCGCGGACACGGCTGCTGCCGCTGCTGCGCCGACGGCCTGAGGCGGCAGACGTGCCGCCGCAACAGGTGCTGGACGGCGTCTACGAACGCGTCGTCGAGCGCGCCGAACGCGGTCCCGTCGGCCGGTTGTTGGACGAGCACCTGCCGGTGCCGGCGGAACGCGCCGCGGATGCCTGGCCCGATGCGCTGCTGGACTCGCCGGTGGCGATGCGCGTTGCCGGCACACTGCCGACGCCGCCGCGCGAATGGGCGCGGGTCCGCGAGTCGATCCTCGGCCAGCTGGCCGACCAGGCTGCGCCTGCGACCCTCGAGCCCGTGCCCGCCGTGCGGCGCGCTCGGGTCTGGATCGGACTGGTCGGCAGCGCGGTCGCCGCGACCGTGGTGCTGGCTGTCCTGGCGCGCGAACCGCACGAACCGCCCGTCATCACGTTCCAGGACATCGCCCGATTGCCGGTCGACGGCGCCATTCCCGCCGTCGACTTCGCCGTGGTCCGTTACGGAGCGACACGGTGATGCCGTATCGCCGTGACGGATGTCGTCGCCCGCGGCTTCCGGCCCGGGTCGACTTCGAATAGACCTTCCCTGTCTCGTCCCATGCCCTTCGCTCGCTTCCACGCCGGCTCCATTCGGCGCGCTTCCAGCGCCGCCGTGATGGCGTTGCTGCTCGCCGGCAGCGGTGCGTTCGCGCAGCGTGGCGCCGGGACGCTGTCGGCGCCGCAGTCGACACCGGTGTCGTTCGTGACGATGGCGCAGGCGGTCGAGCAGCAGGACTACACCGTCGAACAGCTGCGCCGCTTCATCGATCCGCAGGGTCAGGTGACGACCGTGCGCGAGCAGGTCAAGGTCGATGCCAACGGCACCGAGGTGCCGCCGTGCCTCGTCACGTTCCTCGGCGTCGAGGGCGAGCTGCCGGGTTCGCCGTTGCACACCAAGTGGGAGCAGACCTACGGTCGCTACGGCCAGCTGTTCCACCGCCACGGTTCGTTCGGCGTGCGCAGCCTCGGCAAGGTGCAGCAGAACTACGGCTTCTACGAGATCGGCACCGTGGTGCGCGCCGGCCGGTCTGCCGTGCGCGCGGTCGTGTTCCCGGTGTCGACCGACAAGTCGATCTGGATCGTCGACGTCGACGCCGCGACCAAGGTGCCGCTGTACTGGGCGGAGTTCGACTTGCAGTTCCGTCTGCTCGCCGAGGTCGAAGTCGTGGTGTTCGTCGACTCGGTCGTGATGCCCGCGATGGCCAGTCCGGTGCCGACCGTGCAGCACGCATCGTTCGCCGCGGCCGACAGCTGGCTCGGCAGCCCGGCCGGGTTGATCGAGCCGCAGGCGGCGCTCGCCGACTACGCGATCGGCCAGATCGAGACGCGGCAGGATCCGCTGAGCGGCCAGCAGCGCCTGGTCGTGACGTTCACCGACGGCGTCGACCAGTTCCTGGTCTCACAGGTGCCCGCCACGCCAGACGTGTTCTCCGGCCTGCTGCCGAAGGTGCGCGGTGGTGCAGCGACCGGACACACGATCGCGCGCTTCCAGGATGCGTCGATGCGCGTGCTGCTGTTCTGGGAGGACGGCGTTTCCTTCCAGGTCGCCGGCCGCGGCTCGCTGACGCGGCTCGACGAGGTCGCGCAGCACGTCTACCGGCAGGCTCTGTCGACCAACTGAGCTGCGGCAGTCCGCACCGGCAGACGGCGTCGCACCGGCGCGACGGCGGTCGTCGGCGCCGCGCGACGGTGTCGCGGCGGCCGCCGCCCTGCGCGAGGCCATGGCATCGGCGTCGTCGCGCCACGCGTCACCTGGCATGTCGAGTGCTCCGTTCCTCGACAGACCCAATGGACGCCGACAAGAACGAGAATCCCCAGCTCCCCGAAGCCCTCGGTTCGGCGGAGTACCGCGCCAGGCTGACGACCAAACTGAACTGCCTGATCGCGGTTCTCGAGGTCGCGATCGCGAAGATCTCCAAGAGCATGGATCTGCCGGGAGCGAACGAAGAGCGGCTGCTGAAGATCCGCAGCAACCTCGAGAACACCCTGTCGATCTGCCATCGCGCGAAGCAGACGCTCGATCGCACCGGCGGCAGCAAGACCATCGGCACGAAGACCGGCGAGCGGACCAACATGAGCGCGCGCGACTACGTCGAACTGAGCAGCATCGACGAATACCGCAAGTTCCGCAGCATGGAGCCGATCGCCAAGGAGGAGCTGCAGAGCGTCGACTTCGACGATCTCGCGCGGCGCCTGTCCGAGCTGTGAGCGACGTTCCGCGCGGCCCCGCACCGCGCGGCACGTCGGCTGTGCGGGATTTCCTGCACGCAACGTGATTCGCCTTCGGCCGGTGGCGCCGGTCGTTCGCGCGCGAAGCCGGCGGAAGGCCTCATCGCCCGCAGCGCCGGGCTTCACCGGTCGCCGGTCGATTGCCGATTCCAGGAATGGGAACGGCATGACCACCGCACTGATCGGAAACCAGGGGAACGTCGAGATGAAGGCCCGGGTGGCCCTGATCTCGAACGGGGGCATCAAGCAGAACGTCGCCGCTTCGGTTGCGCGCACGGGCCACGAGGTGGTCGAGTTCGCGGACTGGGGTGCGTTCGTCGATGCCGCCGTCGAGTCGACGATGGACCTGATCCTGTTCGACGAAGCGCACGCGGCCGGTCTGCCGACCGACCTCTCGGTGCCGATGGTGCAACTCGGCGACCAGCCCGGCACGACGCCGGCCTCGAGCCTGGGCTGCCTGCCGCCCGCGGTGTTCGACGCCGCGATCCAGCCGCTGCTGCGCATCGCCAACGAGCTGCGCGGCTCGATGGCGCGCTGCCGCGAGCTCGAGCGGCTCGTCGCCGGCGTGCGCGACGGTTCGGCCCTGGTCGGCCGCAGTCCGGCCTGGCGCCGCCTGCAATCGGCGATCAGCCGGGCGGCGGACACCGATGCGACGGTGCTGGTCGAAGGGCCGCGCGGCTCGGGCAAGTCGCTGGTCGCGCGGATCGTGCACTGCAAGAGCCGGCGTTCGGGCAACCAGCTGCAGGTGCTCGAGTGCGTCGGTCTGACCGCGGATGCGCTGAACGCCGCGCTCGAGACGGCGCGCACCACGACGCTCGTGCTGGAGGCCATCGACCAGCTGCCGACGGCGACCCAGTCGGTGCTGGTGCGCCACCTGAAGGAGCGGTCCGCTGCGAACCTCGGCAAGGCGCCGCGGCTGATCTCGACCACGTCGGCACACCTGCCGGAACTGGTCGCCAAGGGCGCGTTCCGCGAGGACCTGTTCTATCGCCTGCACGCACTGCCGATCGTGGTGCCGTCCTTGCGGGAGCGCGCGGACGACGTGGTGATGATCGCGCAGACGATCCTCGATGGTGCTTGCGCCGCGACGGGCCGGAGCCACCAGGGCCTCACCCCGACCGCGCAGATGCTGCTCGAGAGCATGCCGTGGCCGGGCAACGTGGCCCAGCTCGAGGCCACCGTGCGCCGCGCGCACGCGCTGGCCGGCGGCGGCGTGGTCGATCGCGACCACCTGCTCGCCGTGCCGACCGTCGCGGCCCCGGCGGCCCCGACCGGTGCCCCGGCGCGGACCGAGGAAGCCGAGCTCGAGCTGGACGAGGATGCGATCCGGTCGTTCGAGGACGAGGAACAGGCGATCCTGTCGCGAGCGTTGCGCGCCACCAAGGGCAACGTGCGCCGCGCCGCGCAACTGCTCGGCATCGGTCGCGCGACGCTCTACCGGAAGATCCAGCAGTACAAGCTGCGGCTGCAGTAGCCGGTCCGGACGGCGCCCGTCGTATCCTCGCGCCGATGCGCGAGATCGTCGTCCTGCACCGCGACGAACACCTGGTCGTCGTCGACAAGCCGGCCGGAGTCCTGGTCGTTCCGGCACCGGGCCGCAGCGGTGCCACGCTGGTCGATCTGGTCTCGCAGCAGTTGGGCGTCCGGCTGCAGGCGGTGCATCGGCTGGACGAGGACACCACCGGTGCCATCGTGCTGGCCTGCACGGATGCCGGCCGTGCGGCGATGGAGGAACGGTTCCGTGCGCACGCCGTCGAGCGCGAGTATCTGGCGCTGGTCGCTGCGGCCCCGTCGCCGCCCGCCGGCCGCATCGAGTCGAATCTGCAAGAAGACGCCGGCGGCGTGGTGCGGGTGGTGCCGCGCGGCGGCCAGCGCGCGGTCACGCACTACCGCACGCTCGCCCGCCGCGGGCGCAACACACTGGTTTCGTGCCGCCTCGAAACCGGTCGCCGCAACCAGATCCGGGCGCACCTGGCGGCGCTGGGCAGTCCGCTGGTCGGCGACCGCAAGTATGGCTTCCGTTCGCGCGCTGGGGAGCGCTGGCCGCGCGTGATGCTCCACTCGTGGCGGTTGTCGTTCGCGCATCCGTTGTCCGGCGAACGGATCGCCGTGACCGTCGAACCGGCGGAACCGGAGCTGCGCGCGGAGTAGCGAAAGCTCGGCGGCGCCAGCCCGATGCGCGTCTACAATCCGCGCCCGCTTGGGAGCGCCGATCCGGATGTCGCAGGAGTCGCTGTTCGACTTCCTGACCAGCACGCGGTTGCCGATCGTGTCGAGCCTTTCGACACTGATCGGCTGGTTGTCGCTCGGCCTCGCGATCGCGAGCGCCACCTACGGCGCGAGCTGCGCGGTCCTTGCGGAGGGCCTCTGGACCGGGGACCTGCCGTGGTCCGGCGCGTTGCCGTCGCTGGCGGCCGCGCCGGGGTTCCTGATCGCGTGGCGCCACTGGCGCGGCAACCGTCTGCAGCCGGCCGCGATCTGGCTGTTCATCGCGCTGTTCACGCTGTCGGTGCTGGCGAACCTGCCGCGCGGGGCGTTCAACGCCGCCTGGTACCTGCATCCGGTGCTGGCGCTGCTGGCTTCCGTGTGCCTCGGCGTGATCCCTGGCCTGGTGCTGACGCTGGTCGCGGTCACCGCGATGCTGATCGGCGCGGTGGTGCATCCTGGCGAACAGGTGCCCGCGGCCGCGCTGCCGGAGCTCTGGGTCCATGTCACCAGCCTGACTGCCGTGGTGCTCGCGTCGGCACTGGCCGGCGCGATCGTCAACCGGCTGCTCTACATGGCGTTGCTGGCCGCCGAGGCACAGCGCCGCAAGAACCTCGAGTCGAGCCGGGCGCTGCGCCACCGCGAGAAACTGCTGCGCCACGCGCTGCGCGTCGAGACCATCGGCGACCTCGCCGGCATGGTCTGCCACCAGCTGCGCAACACGTTCCAGGTGCTGCTGGGGCACGTCACGCTGGGCGAGATGGCGGACGATGCCGAACGGGCGCGTCGGCTGGCGTTGATCGAGGAGACGCTCGAACACTCGCGGCCGCTGCTCGACGAACTGATGACCATGGCGCACCCCGACGAGGGGGCCACCGAGTCGTGCGATCTCGGCGAACAGTTGCGGCACTTCGGCGCCCAGGCTCAGCGCGTGTTGCCGGCCGCGATCCAGCTGCGGGTCGAGATCGAGGGCGACCGACTGCCGGTGCTGCTGAACCCGCGCGGCCTCGTCCATGCGCTGTGGAACCTGGTGATCAACGCCCGGCATGCGATCGCCGGGGATGGTTCGATCACGTTGCGGTGCGGAACGGTGCGCGGCGTGGCCTGGCTCGAGGTCGTCGACTCCGGCTGCGGCATGCCGCCCGAAGTGCAGGCGCGGATCTTCGACCCGTATTTCACGACGAAGCCGCCGGGACAGGGCACCGGCCTCGGCCTGACCGCCGTGGCGCGCTACGTGCGCGGCAGCAGCGGCGAGATCCAGGTGCAGAGTGAACCGGGACGCGGCACCACGTTCCGGCTGTCGTTCCCGCTGCGCGAGCCGGCGGATCGCGTGCGCAGCGCCTGACGTCGGCACCCGGCGTTCAGAGGCGAACGTCGCGGCCGAGTCGGCGCGTCAGTACGCCACCGAGCACCTGCCGCAGTTCGCCGCGCCCCTTCGTGTCCTGCCAGGACTGTTGCGCCGGGTCGAATGCGAAGTGCCACGCCGTCGCGCCTTCGGCCATCCAGATCTGCTCCGCGGCAGCCTGACGGTTCACGATGCAATTCCGGCCGTCAGCAAACGCGATCTTGAGCACACCGCCGGCCAGGTCGGCCTCGAGTTCGTCCGGGTCGAAGCCATCGAGCCTGGTGACCAGGTCCTGGAGGCAGGCATCCGCGCGCTGCTGGTAGTCGGGGCTGGCCATGCGGCGCCGATGATGCGCCGCGGACCGCCTTCGGCAAGGGGTCAGAGGGCGCGCGACAAGGGCTTGCGAAAAAAAGAGTGGCCGGCAATCCTCTCCCTGGATTGCCGGCCACGGTGGGTCCCGGTCGCGTCAGAATGCCCTCTCGAATCGGCTCGAAGTCCCTTGCGGGACTCCGAACCACGCGGCCGGGACCACTCGTCCCATGCAGTGTCTGTAGACGCAGCAGCGGCCGAAACTTTCCAAGGCGGTGCAGTTTTTTCAGCGCGCCGCAGTTCGGTCAACGGCTCGTCAATGCGGCGTGAAGAACGCGCCGTGACGAACCTGGTTCATCGCGTGCGGCGATCTGCCCGTTCGCGCCAGCCCGCAACCAGGTCTTCGACGCGAATCCGCTCCGCATCGGCTTCGAAGCCGAGCAGCACGCGATGTCGCAGTGCCGGCAGCACGCACGCCTCGAGGTCTTCGCGCGTCACTGCGGGTCGGCCGTCGAGCAGTGCGCGTGCCTTGGCGCCGAGCACGATTGCCTGGCCGGCACGCGCGCTGGCGCCGTAGCGCACGAAGCGGCGCGTGCGGTCGTCGGCGCCGTCGTGTTCCGGATGCGTCGCGAGCACCAGCTCAGCCACGAACCGCAACAGGTGGGTGCCGCACAGCACGCGGCGAACCAGCGCCTGTAGTTCGTGCAATTCGGCGTCACTGAGTGCGACGTCGATCGTCGGTGCTGCACGGCCGGTCGTGGCGGCCAGGATCTCGGTCATCGCGTCGACACCCGGAGTTCGCACGTCGAGCCGGAACAGGAAGCGGTCGAGCTGGGCCTCGGGCAGCGGGAACGTGCCCTCCAGCTCGATCGGGTTCTGCGTCGCGATCACGTGGAACGGTTCCGGCAGCCGGTGCGTCGTGCCGCCGACCGTGACCGAGTGCTCCTGCATCGCCTCCAGCAATGCCGACTGGGTCTTCGGCGACGCCCGGTTGATCTCGTCGGCGAGCACCAGCCCGGCGAACAGGGGGCCTGGCTGGAATCGGAACGTGCGGTGGCCGTGGTCGTCGTCGATCACCTGCGTGCCCATGACGTCGCTGGGCATCAGGTCCGGCGTGAACTGCACGCGCGCGAACTTCAGGCCGAGGCCGTGGGCCAGCGAACGCACCAGCAGCGTCTTGCCGAGGCCGGGCAGGCCTTCCAGCAGCACGTGCCCACCCGCCAGCAGGCCGACCAGCAGCTCGGTGACCAGCGGACCCTGGCCGATCACCTGGGTCTCGAGTTGGCGCTGCAGGGTGCGGACCTTGCCCACCAGCTCCGCGGCGCGGCGTTCGACGTCTGCGTCCATTCGGCGGCAAGCGTAGCTTGGCCGGCAGGGCAGACCAGACGATGATGTGCCGCCGATGCCTGCGTCGTCCCGCCTGCTGCTCCTGTTCGCCGTCGGCACCGTCGCGGCCGCCTGCGCCGGGGTTTCGCCGCGGCCCAAGGCCGCGGACGCCGCCGCGTTGCCGCGCGTCGCGCTGTCGACGGACTCGGCGCGCGACCTGGCCCGCCACGTCGAGCGCGCCATCGACGCCGTCGTGCAGCTGCGCTACGTCGAAGCCGAAGCCGAGGCGCGCGCGGCGCTCGAACTGGACCCGCGGTCGGCGCGTGCCCGCGCCGTGCTCGGCATGGTGTTGTTCCAGCGCGCCGGACTGGACGATCCGCCGGACCTGTTCCTCGCCAACCGCGGCGAATCCGAGCTGCAGCTCGCCGAGCAGCTCGATCCGACCGATCCGTTCGTCGGCTGGATGCACGCCGTGCTGTTGGCCGAAGCCGGACACATGTCGGCGGCGGCGGCGCAGGCCGAGGCGGCGCTGGCGCGCGCCGGTGACCGGACGCCGCAGGAGCGCGCAGCCCTGCTGGGGGCGGCCGGGACCTACCGCTACGAACTCGGTGAAGAACGGGCAGCCGTGCCGCATCTGCAGGCCTATGTCGCACTGCGGCCCGATGATGCGACCGCGAGCTTCCGGCTCGGCTGGTGCCTCCTGCGCCTCGCCGGCCTGGTCTCGGGCCCACGGCCGAACTCGCTGCAGGTGGCGCAGGGCCAGGCCGATGCCGCAGTGCGCTCGTTCCGCCGCTGCGCGCAGCTGGTGCCCGGTGACGACGACGTCGCGCTGGCGGTCGGCGTGGCGCTGCTGCGCGGAGCCGAGCTGGCCGAGGAGCTTCAGGACCCGGACGGGCGCGATGAGCGGCGCCGCGACGCCGAGGCGAGCTTCCGCGAAGTGGCGGCGCGGTTCCCGGGCAACGCCGAAGCGCTGTTCCGGGCCGGTGTCACGGCCGAGGCACGCGGCGACGAGGTGGCGGCGCGCGAGGACTACACCGCCGCCCTGCAGCGCGACCCCGAACACCTCGGCAGCCTGTTGCACCTGGCCGCCTGCCAGCAGCGCGCCGGTGCGACCGATGGCGACCCCGCGCAGCGCGAACTGCTGCAGCGCGCCCTGCGCGTCGGCACCGAACGCGGCAGCCTGACCGACGCCGAACGCGCGCAGCTGGCGGCGCGGTTCGCCGCGGGCGCTACGCGCCCATGATGCTGTAGCCGGCGTCGACGTAGATGGTCTGGCCGGTGATGCCGCGCGCCAGGCTCGACAGCAGGAACAGCGCCGTGTTGCCGACGTCGGCCTGGTCGACGTTGCGCCGCAGCGGCGACTTCTGCGCCATCGTGTCGAGCAGGGAACCGAAGTCCGCGACACCCATCGCCGACACCGTCTTGATCGGACCGGCCGAGATCGCGTTGACGCGGACACCGCGCGGGCCGAGGTCGTAGGCGAGGTAGCGCGTGTTCGCCTCGAGCGCCGCCTTGGCGACGCCCATCACGTTGTAGTTCGGCACGACCTTCTCGGCGCCGTAGTAGCTGAGGCAGACGACGGCGGCGTCGCGCCCTTCCATCAGCGGTGCGGCGCCCTTGGCGAGGCCGATCAGCGACCAGGCGCTGACCTGCTGCGCCAGCTGGTAGCCGTCCCAGCTGGTGTCGACGAAGTTGCCGCCCAGCTCCTCGCGCTTGGCGAACGCGATCGAGTGCACGAGGCCGTCGAGCGGACCGAACTCCTTGCCGAGGCGGTCGAAGAAGCGGTCGATGTCGCCCGGCACCGTGACGTCGCACGGCGCCAGGAACGTGTCGCCCGGCAGCTCGGCCGCCAGCTTGCGCACCGGCTCCTCCATGCGGTCGTTCTGGAAGTTCAGCGCCAGACGGGCGCCCTCGCGGTGCAGGGCCTGGGCGATGCCCCAGGCGATGGAGCGCTTGTTGGCGATGCCGAAGATCGCCACGTTCTTGCCGGACATCAGACCCATCGGTGTTCCTCGCTGGCTGTCGGAAGCAGCTGACGATAGCGCCGCGCGCGCCGAGGTCACGTCTGCGCTGGCGCCTCGCCGCCGAGCAGGCGCCCGAACACCTTGCGAGCCGGAGTGGACCACGGCGTCGCTTCGTCGAGCGGAAACCACTGCAGCCGGCCGCGCTCGCGGACCGTCGCGGCGTGCGCGTGCAAGTCGATGCGGTGGTGGGTGATCGCGTGGCGGACCGTGGCCAGTACCGGTCCGAGTTCGAGCCGCGCCGCGAAGCGCCGGCGCAGCGCCTGCGCCAGCTCCGCTTCGGTCGCGCTGACCAGCACGCCGGCGCCCGGCAGTTCGACCTGGCCGGCGTTGGGCTCGCCGTCGGGCACGCGGGCGCCCAGTGCACAGGCGCCGCGCAGCACGCATGCGGCCCGCGCCGTCACCGCCACCGGCGCCCGCCGCGGCTTGCGCACCGGCAGCGCCGCGGTGGTGCCGGCTCGGCGGGCGGTGCAGTCGGCCGCGACCGGACAGCGGTCGCAGGCCGGCGAGGTCGGCGTGCAGACCATTGCGCCGAGCTCCATCAGCGCCTGGTTGAAGTCGCCTGGCCGCTCGTGGTCGAGCCAGCCCAGCACGGCCGCGCGGACCCGTTCGCGCGCCGGCCGGCTGCGGATCTCGTCGGCGATGCCGCGGTGGCGCGCGGCGACGCGTTCGACGTTGCCGTCGACCGCCGGCAGCGCCTGCGCGAAGGCGATCGAGGCGATCGCGCCGAGCGTGTAGTCACCGATGCCGGGCAGTTCCGCCAGCGCCGCCGGGTCGTTCGGCACCACACCACCGTGTTCGGCGACGACGCGCCGCGCACCGTCGCGCAGCAGCCGCGCGCGCCGGTAGTAGCCGAGCCCGCGCCACGCCGCGAACAGTTCGTCGTCGCTGGCACCCGCGAACGACGCCGGCGTCGGGAAGCGCTGCACGAAGCGCTGCCAGGCGGCGCGCACCGCCTCGACGCGCGTCTGCTGCAGCATGATCTCGCTGACCCAGATCGCCCACGGATCGCGGGTCCGGCGCCACGGCAGGTCGCGCCGGTGCGCGTCGAACCAGGCCAGCAGGCGGTCGGCGAAGCGGGCGGTCAATCGCCGATCGTGCCGGCGTCGGTCGGCCGCGGCTCGATCTCGAGCCCGAGCCGTTCGCGCATGTCCTTCTCGGCGTGGTAGAGCACCTTGTCGAGCTGCGCCTGGTCCTCGTGCTCGCTGACCAGCAGGATGCGGATCACGCGGGTGCGGTCGAAGCCTTGGGTGCGGGTGCGCACCTGCACGTTGGGGTGCTTCTTGGCGATGTCGGCCAGCGCGCGGCTGATCTGCGACAGGTCGTAGCCGTGGTAGTCGATCACGCGCTCGCCGCGCACGGTGTCCGGCCCCTCGGCGTTCATCACCGGCAGCACGTTGGTCGCGAAGAACTGCTGCATCTCGGCCGGTACGCCCGGCAGCAGGAACACGGTCGTGTTGTGCACGCGCAGCTGCACCGCCGGCGCGGTGCCGACGGTGTTCTCGTAGCAGATCGCGCCGCGCGGCACACTGGCCATGCCGCGGCGGCTCTCGTTCAGGTCGGGGCTGCCGACGATGCCCTTGGCGTGCAGGCGGCGATAGGAGTTCTGCACGAACTCGACCGCGGCCGCGTTCTCCTCGAGCGGTTGGCCGGTTGCCAGCGACAGGCAGTTGCGCGAGCTGTCGTCCCAGTTCGGGCCCATGCCGCCGGTCGTGATCACGAACGTCGGCTTCTGGTCGATCGCCCATTTCAGCGCCGAGACCATCTCGCTCTCGACGCGGTCGATCACCTGGATCGAGCGCAGCCGGTAGCCGATGTCGTCGATGCGGCTGGCGATGAAGGCGGCGTTGCGGTCGACGACCGCGCCTTCGAGGATCTCGCGGGAGACGACCAGCAGGATGGCACTCTTGTCGAACAAAGGGACCTCGGACGGGCGGCGTGTTCTGGGTTGGCGCAGGGTCCTCTGCCCCGCGAGCGACAAAGCATGCTAGCGGATCATCCGCGAGGTTGAAGCGTCCAGGCAGGCCCGGAAGAATGCTCTTTTCGCCTCCACCCGACGCCGGGCCCCACGCCGCTCATGACCGATCCGACCCCGCCGACCGGCGGCCGCATCACCGATCTCCTGCTCGAGCGGGAGATGCGCGAGAGTTACCTGAACTACTCGATGAGCGTGATCCTGAGTCGCGCTCTGCCCGACGCGCGCGACGGTCTGAAGCCGAGCCAGCGCCGCGTGCTGGTCGCGATGAACGACCTGAACCTGGGGCCGCGCAGCAAGCACCGCAAGTGCGCGAAGATCTGCGGCGACACGTCGGGCAACTACCACCCGCACGGCGAGTCGGTCGTCTACCCGACCCTCGTCGGCATGGCGCAGCCGTTCACGACGCGCTATCCGCAGGTCGACAGCCAGGGCAACTTCGGCGCGATCGACGGCAGCCCGCCGGCGGCGATGCGCTACACCGAGGCGCGCCTGGGCTATCCGGCGATGCACCTGCTCGAGGACCTCGACAAGGACACCGTCGACGAGGTCCCGAACTACGACGACACCAAGATGCAGCCGGTCGTGCTGCCGGCTCGGTTTCCGAACCTGATCTGCAACGGTTCGACCGGTATCGCCGTCGGCATGGCGGCGAGCCTGCCGCCGCACAACCTGCGCGAGGTCGCGGCAGCGATCGTGAAGCTGCTCGACAAGCCGGACGTCACGCTCGACGAACTGCTCGAGTCGGTGCAGGGCCCGGACTTCCCGACCGGCGGCACGATCATGGGGCGCGGCGGCATCCGCAACGCCTACGCCAGCGGCCGCGGCAACGTCGTGGTGCGCGCCAAGTACCACGTCGAGGAGAAGAAGGGCCGGAAGCAGCTCGTGTTCACCGAGGTGCCGTACCAGATCAAGACGACGACGATCCTGGAGCGCATCGACCACCTGGTGAAGAGCGGCCAGATCGACTCGATCGCGGACGCCAACGACGAGAGCAACGACCGCGTCGGCCTGCGGCTGGTGATCGAACTGAAGAAGGGCGTCGAGGACGAGCTGGTGACCGTGAACCAGCTGTTCAAGCTGTCGCCGCTGCAGAGCACGTTCTCGATCATCAACCTGGCGATCGTCGACAGCCGGCCGCGCACGCTCGGCTTCAAGCAGATGCTCGAGTGCTACCGCGATCACCGTCAGGACGTGATCCGGCGGCGCACGCGCTTCCTGCTGAAGAAGGCCGAGGAGCGGCTGCACATCCTCGAGGGCCTGCGCCTCGCGGTGCAGAACATCGACGAGGTCATCGAGATCATCAAGCGCTCGGCGAACACCGACGAGGCGCGCACGCGCCTGATGGCCCGGTTCGCGCTCAGCGAGATCCAGGCGCGCGCGATCCTCGACATGCGCCTCGCGCGGCTGACCGGCCTCGAGATCGAGAAGCTCGAAGCCGAGCACAAGGAGGTCCGCGACAAGATCGCCTACTACAAGACGATCCTGTCCGACCGCGCGGTGCTGATCGGCCTGATGAAGCAGGACCTGCAGGAGATGGTCGAGCAGTACGGCGACGCGCGCCGCACGCAGATCAGCGACGAGGAGGTCGGCAACTTCGTCGCCGAGGATCTGATCCCCGAGGAGATGATGGTCGTGACCGTCACCCACGAGGGCTACATCAAGCGCACCGCGCTCGACCAGTACCGGACGCAGGGCCGCGGCGGCAAGGGCGTCAGCGGCGCCGAGACCAAGGAAGGCGACTTCCTGTGGAACCTGTTCGTCGCCAGCACGCACGACCACCTGCTGTTCTTCACCGACAAGGGCCGCGTCTACTGGAAGAAGGTCTACGAGCTGCCGAGCTACGGCCGCACCGCGAAGGGCCGCGCGCTCGCCAACGTCGTCGAGACGCAGGCCGAGGAGAAGATCACCGCGATCCTGCGCGTCGAGTCGTTCGACGACCGCTTCCTGGTCACGGCGACGCGCAACGGCCTGATCAAGAAGACCGCGCTGGAGCAGTACAGCCGGCCGCGCGCCGGCGGCATCATCGCGGTCGGCCTCGACGAGGGCGACAGCCTGGTCGGCGTCAACCTGTGCCGCGCCGGCCAGACGATCGTGCTCGGCACGCGCGACGGCATGTCGATCCGCTTCGCCGAGGAGGACGCGCGCGCGATGGGCCGCAGCGCGGTCGGCGTGAAGGGCATCACGCTCGAAGCCGGCGACGCGGTGTGCGACATGGTCGTCACCGACGGCACCGGCACGCTGCTGACGATCTGCGAGAACGGCTACGGCAAGCGCACGCCGGTCGAGGAGTACCGGCTGCAGAACCGCGGCGGCAAGGGCATCATCGACATCAAGACCAGCGACCGGAACGGCAAGGTCGTCAACCTGCTGGCCGTCAAGGACGACGACGAGGTCATGATGATCACCAAGGACGGGCAGATCGTGCGCACCAAGGCCGGCCAGATCAGCGTGATCGGTCGCAACACGCAGGGCGTGCGCTGCATCGCGCTGAACGACGGCGACAAGCTGGTGTCCGTGGCGCGCATTCCGAGCGAAGAACCCGAGGCCGACACGGCCGCGAAGGACGGCAAGGCATGACCAAGTACCTCCCGCAGCTGACCGAGGCGATGAAAGTGGCGATGAAGGGCGGCGACAAGCCGCGCCTCGAGGTGCTGCGCATGCTGATCAGCGACCTGAAGAAGAAGGCGATCGACGCGCAGGTCGACGCGCTGGCCGACGAGGACGAGGTCGCCGTGCTGCAGAAGGCCGTCAAGACGCGCGCCGACACGGTCGCGCAGGCCAAGGCGGCCGGCCGCGCCGAGGTCGCCGCCAGGGAGCAGTTCGAGATCGAAGTGATCCAGGGCTACCTGCCGCGCCAGCTGTCGGCGGCCGAGGTCGCCGACAAGGTCAAGGCGCTGGCCGCCGAGATCGGCTACCAGGGCGGCAAGGACACCGGCCGCTTCATGAAGGAGTGGATGGCGAAGTACAAGGGCCTCGCCGACGGCAAGCTGGTGCAGGACGCGCTGAAGACGCTCGGCTGAAGGGCCGTCAGAAGCTCGTGGCGATCGCGAGCACCGCGAGCAGTTCGTCGCGGTCGCCCCCGTTGCGCGCGCGGTTGCTGTCGCCGAGCACCAGGTAGGACAGACCGATGTCCAGCGTCCACGGCGTGCCGGGATGCGGCAGGTCGGCCAGCGCCAGCGACAGCATCAGGCCGACCTGCACGTAACCGAGCGCCTCGTCGCCGCCGCCGCCGGGCAGTTCGTAGTAGTAGCCGCCGTCGGTCGCGACGTGGCGCACCGCGACGCCGCGCGCGGCCTGCTCGAGCGCGAAGTGGCGCAGGTTGGTCAGCACCAGCGCGAGCTTGTGGCGGTGGTAGGGCCGCCGGGCGGCCTTCGCGCGGCTCTCGACCAGCACGATGCCGAGTTCGCCGGGCGGCTCGTGCGCGAGTGGACCGATGCCGTCGTGCAGCTGGTCGTAGGGGACGAACAGCCAGCGGCGGGTGCCGCGCGCGGTCGGCTGGGCCCGCTGCAGTCGGTCGGCGAAGCAGCTCACCGGGCGCCGTTCGCCGGCGGCGGCGGCCGGATGCGCCGGGTCAGCGCCGTTGCCACACGTGCGGCGTGTGCACTTCGTAGCCCGACAGCGGCCGGATCGCCGTCGGGTCGCGCAACAGCGGCTGCGGCTGCCGCACGTACGGATCGTCGTCGGTGCCGAACACGCCGTCGGCGCCGACCAGCCCCTGCGCGAACAGCGGCGCGAACGCGTGCGCGCCGACCTCGTCGACGACGACCGCCGCGAAGCGCCGTTCGCGCAGCGCCGCATCGGTGCGATCGACGAAGCCGGTGATCGCCGCGACCACGCGCGGCGGCAGGTGCCCGAGCCGGCTGCGGTCCTGCAGCGCCGTCAGGTCGAGGCCGTCCTGGTTCTTCGGCAGCGCCTGCAGCAGGTCGAAGATCGCCTGGCCGTGGGCGCCGCTGCCCTTGCCTAGCCGCCGCGTGAGCCCGCCGTGCGCCGGGATCCAGACCGGTCCGTCCTGCGCCTGCACGAACGCCGCCAGTTCGGTGTGGGCCTGCCGGTGCGCGGCTCCGGGCAGCGGCGGTTCGTGCTGCCACCGCTGCCAGGCCAGCGCCGCGAGCCAGCCGAACTCGACCAGCAGCACCACCGGCACCAGCCAGCGCCAGCGCGCGCCGAGGCCGGCCTGCACGGCGGCGCCGAGCACGCAGCCGGCGGCGAGGCCGTAGAGCAGCACGTTGTCGTAACCGCCGACGTGCAGCCGCGACGCCCACGACGTCAGCAGACCGCCACAACCGAACGCCGCCAGCAGCAGCGCCGGCCGGGCTTCGCCGGCGCGCGCGCGGGCGACGAAGCCGAGCACGCCGAGCGCCACCAGCGGCAACATCGGCCGCAGGTCCTCGACCCAGAAGGCGAACTTCCGTTCGCCGTGCCAGCCGTGGTAGCGCGGCATCTCGAACACGAAGAACGTCGACCAGCCGTCGCTGGCGAGGTGCAGCGCCAGCACCGAACTGCCGACGCCGAGCGCCAGCGCGACGGCGAAACGCAGGCCGCCGCGCCAGTCCTGGCACAGCGCGCCCATGACCAGCGCCGGCAACCACATCAGCGCCGACTGCTTGGCGAGGAACGCCAGCGTGCCCAGCAGCGCCGCCAGCAGCGGGCCGCGCCGGCCGCCGTGGCGCAGCAGGTAGCCGGCACCGAGCATCGCCAGCACGAACGGCCCGTCGTTGCGCGCGAGGTCGTACCACCACGCGACCCAGCCGTAGCCGGCCAGGAACAGGCCGGTGCCGACGAGGCCCGGCACCACGCGGCCGGTTTCGCGCCGCACCCAGTGACCGATCAGCAGCGCCGCGGCCAGCGACGTGCCGGCGGCGACGAGCCGCAGCGCCAGGAAACCGTCGACGCCGAGCGCCATCAGCGCGCCGCCGAGCCAGAACACCAGCGGCGCGTAGAGGAACGGCACGTGTTCGGGTCCCGGCGCGCAGTAGAGCGGCAGGCCGTCGGCGACGCGGCCGGCGTGGTCGACGATCGCACCCTCCATCCACTCGAGCTCGAACGGGTAGCCGATCCTGCTGCCGGCGACACCGACGAACAGCACCGTGGCCGCCGCCGCCGCCGCGAGCAACAGCCACCACAGGGCGCGTTCGACCGGCGGCAGGCGTTCGGCGGCAGGTTGCGGCATGCGGACAGGTCCGCAGCATAGGGCTATGCTCGCGCGCCGCGATGCGTGCGTTGCTGCTGTTCGGGCTCGTGGTGGCGGTGATCGCCGCGCTCGTGGTGGTGCGCTTCGTCGGCGACGGTGTGCCGCTGCCGGTGCCCGGCGCGCCGGACGGCCCGGCGGCCGGCGCTGCCGGCGAAGGTGCTGCCGCGACCACCAGCGTGCTGCCGCCGGGCACGGTCGCGGCGCACCTCGACCGGCGGGTGGCGACGGCGACCGACCTTGCCGATGCGGCCACGGCGTGCCTGCGCGTCGTCGACCACCGCACCGATCGACCGGTCGAAGGGGCGGCGGTGCGCCGCGTGCGCGACGGCGCCGAGCTCGCGTTCACCGACGAACAAGGCCTCGCCGCGCTGCCGCTGCGTGCGTTCGAGCAACTGGCGGTGGTGCGCTCCGGCCACCTGCTGCGGCTCGCGCCGACGCGGCCGGGCTCGACCGAGGCCGACCCGCAGGTGGTGCGGCTGGTCACCGACACGTGGTCGCCGCGGCTGCCGCTCGCGTTCCGCCTGCCCGACGGCAGCCGGCCGGCCGAGGTGCTGGTGCGGTTCCGCGCCGACCAGGAACGGGCCGCGGGCCCCGAGTCGCCGATGCCGGCCGGCGACGTCGTGCTGCAGCGCGCCTGGACCGAGCACACGATGCTGGCCGGCCAGCCGGTGTGCCGCGACGTGCCGGTCGAGCTCGGCAAGTTCGCGCCCGATCGCGTGCACCGCTGCCCGGCCGACGCCGAGCTGCGGTTCGTCGTGCCGGGCCGCTACACGCTCGAGGCCGCGAGCGTCGCCGGCTTCGCGGTGCGGCTGACGGTCGAGGTGCCGGCGACCGGTTCGGCAGCGCCCGTGACGGTCGAACTGCAACCGGGGGCGACGGTGGCCGGCGTGGTGCGCAACGCCGCTGGCGCGCCGCTGCCCGCTGCCACCGTGACGCTGCAGGGCGGCGATCCGCTCGGCCTCGTCGCGACGACGGCGGCCGACGGCACGTTCCGGCTCGCGCCGCTCGCGGCCGGGCCGCTGACGCTGCACGTGCGCCACCGCGACCACGAACCGCAGGCCGTGGGACCGCTGCAGGCACCGGTGCTCGACGTGCGCGCGGCGCTGCAGCCGCTGCCGGCGACGACGCTGCGCGGCCGCGTGCGGCTGCGGCCGAAACTCTTGCCGGTGGCCGACGCGACCGTCGCCTGGCAGCCCGACGGCCGCACGGCGGCGGCGGTGCGCACCGAAGCCGACGGCACGTTCGTGTTGCGCGCGACCGGCACCACGGCGGCGCGGCTCGCGATCACGGTGCCCGGCTGCCTGCCGTACGCCGAACTGGTCGAGCCGGGGGCGCCGTTCGCGGACTTCGACGTCTGGCCGGGCACGACCGCGATGCGGCTCGAGGCCGGTCTGAGCGGCGTGCTCGAGGGTGTCGTCGTCGATGCCGCCGGTACGCCGGTGGCCGGCGCGACGGTGCGCTGGCATCCGGCGGCCACGACGCGGCCCGAAGGGCTGCCGGGCCGGCGCGTGCTCGAGGGCGCGGTGCTGGAGCTGCCGCTGGTGGCGGTGTCGGGGCCCGACGGCGCATTCGTGCTGGAGACCTCGCAGCTCGGCGCGGGTAGGCTCGCGCTGGTCGACGCGGGCGACGCGGCGGATGCCGCCGTCACGGCCGAAGTGCACCCCGGCGACACGATCCAAGGACTCCGCCTGCGACGATGAACCTCCGCGACTGGGAGCGGCTCGGTGACGAGACGCTGATGAGCTACAAGGTGTTCACGGCGCGCCGGTCGCGCCGCCGTTCGCCGCGCACCGGCGCCGAGATCGGCTTCTTCCTGATCGACACGCCGGACTGGGTCAACGTGCTGCCGCTGACCGACGACGGCCGGATCGTGATGATCCGCCAGTACCGGCACGGCACCGAACGCGTGTCGCTGGAGATCCCCGGCGGCCTGATCGACCCGCACGAGACCGATCCGATGGCCGCCGCGCGGCGCGAACTGCGCGAGGAGACCGGCTACGACGCCGACCGGCTCGAACCGCTCGGCGTGATGTCGCCGAACCCGTCGATGATGACGAACAAGTGCCACGCCTACCTGGCGACCGGCTGCCGCCGCGTCGGCGACCTGGCGATGGACCCGGGCGAGGACATCGAAGTGCTGACGGTGCCGCTGGCCGACCTCGACCGGCTGCTGCGGGAGGGGGCGATCGACCACGCCATCGTGCTGGCGACGATCGCGTTCTGGCGCGCGCGGCGCGCCGAATAGTCGGTCCGGCACGGCGCAGCGGCAGGCGGCGCGGTCGATCGGCTACAACTGCGCCTCGTCGCCGGAGCCCCCCCGCATGCAGCGCCCTCTCGCCGTCGCGTTCGTCCTGTTCGTGCTGGCCGCCCTGGCGGGTGGCATCTGGCTGCTGCTGCGCGGCGACACCTCGCCGCCGGTCGCGCCGCCGCCGATCACGGGCCCGGCCGCGACCGCCGAAGCCGACTCGGCGCACGCGCAACCGGCGCACGTCGACGCCGCTGCCCGCAGTGGCGAACGCGTCGTCGTCGCCGCCAGGCCACAGCCGCTGCTCGACGATCCGGACTACGCGGCGGCGATGACCGGCTGGAAGGGGCGCGTCGTCGACCACACGGAGGCACCCGTCGCCGACTGCGGCGTGCGGCTCTACCGCGGCGCGCTCGACTCGTTGCTGACCGAGGGCCTGGATCTGTTCGCCGACCAGTCGTCGTTCGTGCCGCAGTACATCGGCGGCGAGGCGCGTACCGACGCCGAGGGCCGCTTCCTGATCACCGGCGTGCCGCCGCGCGGCTTCTACGTGCTGTTCGCCGGCATCGGCACCGACGCGCCTGTGCACCAGGTGCTGTCGCGGCTGCCGTCGCCGGGCGAGGTGGTCGATCTCGGCGACATCGTGCTGCCCAACGCCGGCGTCATCGTCGGCACCGTGCTCGACGACGAGGGCGAACCGTTGCCCGGCGCGCTGGTGCGCGCTGCCGACCTGCCGGGCTCGCTGGCGGCGTTCTTCCCGCTCGAGCGGTTCGACCCGAAGGGCGCGATCCTGATCCGCGAACGGCAGTCGCCGACGACCGTCGTGCCGATGCCGGCCTGGGTCGAGGCCGCGTTCGAACACGTGCCGATCCCGACCGCGCGCACCGACGCCGAAGGCAAGTTCCGCCTGGTCGGCGTCGTGCCGGGCAGCAACCTGCTGGCCGTGACGCGCGAAGGCTTCCTGTCCGAGCTGAAGCCCAGCATCATCGTGCGCGCCGGCCAGACCAAGGACGCCGGTCGCATCAAGCTGCGCCGCGGCGAAGAACTCGCCGGCCGCGTGCTCGACAGCGCCGGCAAGCCGGTCGCGGGCGCCGAGCTGTTCGCCGGTTCGACGATCACGGTCGCGCCGGTCGACCTGGCGCAGCGGCTCACGCCGAGCGACGCCGAGGGGCGCTTCGGCGGTCAGGGCTTCGCGCCGGGCAAGGTCACGGTCGCGGCGCGGCGCGGGCCGGGCCACCCGTGGGTGCTCGCCGAACCGCAGCCGATCCTGAGCGAGGTCGTCGTCACGCTGCCGGCGACGTTCGCGGTCACCGCGACGATCACGCTCGCCGACGGCTTGCCAGCGAAGGCGCCGCGCCTGCGGCTGCTCGCCGGCCGCGCGGGCCGCGGGGCCGCCGAGATGCACATGCTCGGCTTCGCGCCGGCGATCGATCTGGCGGCGCGCCAGCACGCGTTGGCCGACGGCCAGTGGCGCATCGACAACCTGCAGCCCGGCGACTACACGCTGGTCGCCGACGCGCCGGGCCACGCGAAGTCGTTCGCCGGCTTCGCGATCGCCGCCACCGACGTCGAGGTCGCGCTGCAGCTCGAGGCGCCGAAGGTGTTCCAGGTGCGGGTGCTCGACGACACCGACCGGCCGGTGCGCAACGCGGCGATCTACGCCGAGTCGCGCGGCAAGCGGCTGGTCGAGATGCCGGTGCAGTGTGGTCGCACCGACGCCGACGGGCGCCTGACGATCGACGCGCTGGCGGCCGAATCGCTGCGCGTCAGCGCCGACCACCCGCGCTGGGGCGTCGTGCACGGCGAGGCCGAGCTGGGCAAGGAACTGCTGCTGCGCATGGCGGCACCCGGTGGCGTGCGCGGCTTCCTGTTCGAGAACGGCAAGCCGCCGACGGTCGGCAAGTACACGCTGGTGCTGGTGCACCAGCAACGCCAGGGTCCGCGCGGCCCGCTCGAGACCGTGCCCGGCTTCCTCGCGCCGGCCGCCGACGGCGCGTTCGCGGTGCGCGCGCTGCAGCCCGGCACCTACCAGCTGATGCCGGTCGACTCGCTCGACACGCTGCGTTCGCCGGGCAGCGTCGTCGCGATGGCGCAGAACGCGTGGCTGATGCGCGACACCGAGGACGTCGAGTTCGAAGTGCAGTCGGGCCAGGTCACCGAGGTCACGGTCGAAGCCGGCGAGAAGCCGATCGACGGTCCGACCGCGACGGTCGCGGGCACCGTGACGGTCAACGGCCGGCTCGCGTCCGGCAACCAGGTGATGGCGTGGGGCGGTGACCGGCGCTTCGCGGCGCGCGTCGACGAACGCGGCCGGTTCGACCTCGGCACGGTGCCGGCCGGCAAACTGTGGATCGGCGTGCAGGCCAGCGGCGACGGCGTGTTCTTCGGCGGTGGGCGCAGCGGCCAGCTCTGGACCGCCAACCTCGAACTGAAGGAAGCCGAAGCGCGCGAGCTGACGATCGACATCACGACCACGACCGTGTCCGGCGTCTGCCTGATGCCCGACGGCCGCGCGGCGCCGAACCAGTTCGTGCAGATGCGCGGCCGGCTGAAGGGCAGCTCGAAGGAGGATGGCGAGGTCTGGCGCGGCGGTTCGACCGACGCGAACGGCCGCTTCTCGTTCGAGGAGATCGCCGAGGGCAGCTACTCCTTCACGGTCGACGGGCAGGGCGACAACCCGGTGCGCGGCGAGCTGAAGGACGTCGCCGTCAGCGGTTCGCTGCCGATCGACGGTCTGCAGATGCAGCTGCGCGCGAAGCTGATCGTCAAGGGATCGTTCGACATCGCCGCATTCGGCAACGACCGTCCGGACCGTTGCTGGCTGCGGTTCGAGCGCAAGGGCACGCAGGACGGTGACAGCAACGAACGGAACACGCGCTGGGCCGGCGTCGATCGCGATGCGCAGACGTTCGCGACGGACGACCTCGAGCCAGGCACCTACCAGGTGCGGGCCTACGCCGACTACGACAGCGACCGCGAGGGCGGCTGGTACGAATGCGCCGAGATCGAGGTGCCACCCGGCGGTCTCAGCGACCTGCGGCTGCGGCCCGGCGCGCGCGTGCCGTAGCGCGCGCGGCCTCAGCCGAGCTCGCCGGCCGCCCGCTGCGTCAGCGCGAACCGCAGCGACGCGACCAGGCTCGCCGCCGACGCGGTCTCGACCGAGACCAGCATGCCCTTCTTCACCGGGATCGGCTGCCGCGGGTGGCCGGTCAGCAGCAGCCCGAGCAGGTAGCCCAGGTGCGGTTCGTGGCCGACCAGCGCGACCGCCTGCGTGCCCGACAGGGCCTCGGCCTCGAGCAGCGAGGCCGCCAGCGTCGGCGGTGCGTCGGGCTGCAGCGCCGGTTCGATGCGCAGCTCGCCGCGGAAGCCCACCGCTTCGGTGAACACCGACGCGGTCTCCTGGGCGCGGCGCAGCGGACTCACGAACACGACGTCGGGCGCTTCGACCAGCGTGCGCCAGCTCGGCGCCGCGCGCCGCAGCTTCTTCCAGCCTTCGTCGGTGAGCGCGCGGCCGGCGTCGCCGGCGGGGCAGTGGTCCTCGGCGATGCCGTGGCGCAGCAGGTGGATCCGCATCGCGGCGCATTCGACCACAGCGGCGGGGGCGCCGGTATGGTCTCGTGCCGTGCCGACGAGTCCCCTCGAACGCCGCCGCCGAACGCCGAAGCCGCCGCCCACCTGGCGGATCCTCGGTGGGCTCGGGCTGCTGGCCGCGCTGGCGTTCGCCAGCCGCGAGGTGTGGCGCTACGTGCAGGCGCACCGCGTCGTGCTGCAGTTCGAAGGGGCCGGCGCCGAACCGATCGAGCTGACCTGGTTCGCCGCCCAGCTCGCGTTCGCGGCGCCGTCGCCGCCGCCGCCGCTCGGCCAGCGCACGCTCGCCGCCGGCACGACTGCGGTGACGCTGGGCGCCGATCTGGTGCCCGACGCCGCGGTCGTGCGCTACGCGGCGCCCGGGGCGGGTACCGGGTTCCTGCACGTGCGGCTCGGCGAGCCGGTGCCGCCGATCGCGCTGCGCCCCGCGGGCACGGTGCGCGGCCGCGTCGTCGAACCGGTCGAGAGCTGGAGCTTCGGCTGGCGCTGTGCCGAGCTGCGGCCCGTCGCGGGGGCGCTGGTGCTGGTCATGGGCGGCGGCGAACACGGCATCGAACTTGCGCGCACGCGCACCGATGCCGACGGCGCGTTCGAGGCCACGGGCTTCGACCGTGGGCTCGACGGACTCGGGCTGCGCGTCGTGGCGCCCGGCTTCGCGCTCGGCCACCGGCCATTCGGCCGCGACGGCGACGCACCGACCGTCGCGCTGGCTGCGGCCGAACCGGTGGCCGGACAGATCGTGGCGCCGGCGGGCTTCGACCCGTCGATGCTGCGCGTGCTGGCGCGCGGCCTGCCCGGCGTCGAGTGCGCGCCGGCCAAAGACGGCACGTTCGTGCTCGACCACGTGCCGACCGGCATGCGCCCGCGGCTCGTGCTGCACGGTCTGCCGCGCGAACTGGCGCACGCGCCGCTGCGAGCCCTGCCCGCGGTCCGCATCGAACTGGTCGCCGCCGCCGAGGTGCGCGGCCGTGTGCTCGACGCGGCGACCGAGGCGCCGATCGCAGGCGCGCTGGTGTCGTGCGGCGACGTGCGCGCGGCGCGCAGCGACGCCGAAGGCCGCTTCGAACTGCTGCAGTTGCCGCCCGGTGCGAACCGCATCGACGCGCAGCTCGACCTGCGGCACGGCCGGCAGGTGCTCTCGCGCCGCGGGTCCCAGCCGGTGCAGCTGCGGGCCGGCGAACCACTGGACGACCTGGTCGTCCGCATCGACTGACGGAGGAGCCATGACGCCACGCACGTTGCCCCACGCCATCGTCGCCGCTGCAGCGCTGCTGCTGCCGTTCGCGGCCGCGCCGCAGGATCCGCCGACCGCGCCTGTGCCCGCAGCGGCGCCCGCGGCCGGGCGGCCGAAGCCGCACGCGTTCGAAGGCGTCTACGAACTGCGCCGCCGCACCATCGGTGGCGTGCTGGACCCGCAGCCGAGCAAGGGCTGGCTCGTGATCACGCAGCGCCACCTGTTCGTCTGCCTCGCCGCGCCCGGCCCCGATCCGGACCTGCCGCTGCTGCGGACCGGCGTGCGCACCTGGACCGCCGACAGCGACCAGCTGCAGACCACGGTCGCGATGGGCTGGTACACCGACGCCGACGGCAACGTGCAGATCGAGGCGCCCGGCCGCGTCGAGACCCGGCGGCTCGAGATCGTGCGCGGCGGCGTGCGCCTGTGGCAGGACCGTCGCGACCACCTCGACTTCGAACGGGTCGAGTGACCGTTCACTCGCTGCGGCGCCGGCGCAGCGCCCGCAGCTCCGGCGAGCGCAGCAGCAGGTGCACCGCCAGGTATACGACGATGCCTGTACCGATCGGTGCCGCGACGTCGCCGAGCCCCCGCCACAACAGCGACGCGTCGTCGGGTGCGCAGCGCGCGAACGGCAGCACCGCGCACATCGCCGCGGTCGCGATGCCCGAGCGCACCCACGCGCCGCGCAGCGCGTGCCCCGGCGCCGCATGTCGATGGAAGCGCCGCGCCAGCAGCCACGCGTTGGCCAGCGACGACAGGCTGCTCGACAGCGCGAGTGCGCCGGTGCCGAGGCCCGTCGTCAGCAGCAGCACGATGTTCAGCGCCGCGTTGGCCAGCACGAGCCGCGCCGCGAGCCGCGCCGGCGTGCCGTTGTCGCCGACCGCGTAGAAGGCCCGCGCGTAGAGCTGCGCCAGGCCGATGAACGGCAGCCCGGCGACCAGGCACGACGTCGTCAGCACGGTCGGCCCCACGTCGTCGGCGGTGAACTTGCCGCCCGCGAACAGCACCTGCACGACTTCGTTGCCGAGCACGATCAGGCCGCACGATGCCGGCAGCGTGACCAGGATCGTCGCCGCCGCCGCGAGATCCAGCGTGCGCCGCAGCTGGCCGCGGTCCTGGTCGTTCGCCTCGTGCGCGAGCTTCGGGAACACCGCGACCGCGACCGACATCGCGGTCAGCGCGTGCGGGAACAGCAGCAGCCGGTTGGCCAGGTAGATGTAGGTGACGGCGCCGGGCGCGACGAGCGTGTAGGCCATCAGCTGGTCGAGCAGGCTGCTGATCTGGTTCAGCGACATGCCGACCACCGTCGGCCCCATCGCGACGAACACGCCGAATGCCGCGGTGCCGCGCTGTGGCAGGCCGAACCGCGGCCGCCGCAGTTCGCCGAGCCGCCACAGCGGCAGCAGGACCAGCGCCAGCTGCGCGGCACCGCCGATCGTCAGGCACCATGCCGCGAAGCGCGCGATGTCGGTGTCGACGGTGTAGCCGAGCGGTTTCGCCAGCAGCAGCGCGCCGATCCAGAACACGTTCAGCACGATCGGCACCGCGGCGGGCAGTGCGAACACGCCGAGTGTGTTCAGCGCGCCGGCGTAGACCGCGGTCAGGCAGACCGGCAGCGCGTAGGCGAACAGCACCGCGTTGAGCGCCAGCAGCAGCCGCATCGCGTCGACGCCGCCGTCGGCGGGTGCGGGCAGCCAGTCCGCCGGCAGCAACAGGCTGAGGGCCGCGACGCCGAGGCACAGCGGCAGCAGCAGGGTCGTCACGGTGCCCGACACCTGCGCCAGCAGTTCACGCGCGGCCTCGGGGTCGTCGCTGCGGCGCGCCTTCGCGTAGGCCGGCACCATCGACGCCGACAGGGCGCCTTCGCCGAGCAGCCGCCGCATCAGGTTGGGCAGCGTCCACGCCAGCAGGAACGTGCCCTGCACCCAGCCGGCGCCGAGCGTCTGCGCCATCAGCCGGTCGCGCACGAGGCCGAGGATGCGCGACAGCAGCGTGAAGGCCGAGATCGAGCCGGCGGCGCGGAGCAGACGGGTCATTTCGATTCGACGTTGAGCCGCGGCGGACAGGCGGAACAATGCCGAACGCTGCGCGCCCCGCAAGCTCCGGCGCGATTTCGCATGGCCACGTCGCGCCGCATCTTCGTCGGTGACATCCAGGGCTGCCTCGAGCCGCTCGAGCGTCTGCTCGCGGCGGTCGCGTTCGTGGCCGGCCGTGACCGGCTGCTGCCGGTCGGCGACCTGGTCAACAAGGGGCCCGATTCACCGGGCGTGCTCGCGCGGCTGATGCAGCTCGGCGCCGAGCCGGTGCTGGGCAACCACGACCTGCACTGGTTGCGCAAGCAGCGCCACGCCGACCTGGCGCAGCGCGCGTGGCTGCAGGCGCAGCCGATCGTGCGCGTGATGGACGACCTGATCGTCGTGCACGCGGGCCTGCATCCGCACTGGACCGAGGCGCAGCTGGCGCAACTCGACGCCGCGGCAGTCGACTACGCGGTCAACGTGCGCTACTGCGACGCCGACGGCAATCGGCCGGACGACGACTGGCCGCCGCCGGGGCCGCCGTTCCGCCCGTGGGACGACTTCTATCGCGGTGCGAAGCGGGTCGTGTTCGGCCACTGGGCGCGGCGCGGGCTGGTCGTGCGGCCGCAGTGCATCGGCCTCGACACCGGCTGCGTCTACGGCGGCAAACTGTCGGCGTGGATCGCCGAGCAGGACCGCATCGTGCAGGTCGACGGCTGGACGCCGCCGGCAACGCACTGACGTCGAACGGCAGGCGCGCAGCCGGCCCCGGCGGCACCACGGCCGTACCGTGCGCGCTCAGCAGAGGTGGCGCCGGACCTCGTCGCGCACGATCGGGATCAGCTGCGCCGCCAGCCGTTCGTTGGCGTAGCACGCGAACGCGACGTCGCTGGTGGTGTCGAGCGGCACGTCGAGCGGTTCGCCGAACGGATCGGTGACGACGCAGCCGGCGGCGGCGGCGATGCGCCAGCACGCGAGGTCGTACGGGCGGCTGGTCAGCGAGGCTTCGACGCCGAGCTTCCGGTGCACCAGCGGCCGCACGTCGAGCACGAAGCGATCGCGGCCGAGCGCGACTTCGGCGAGCTGGCCGCCGGAGCTGATGTACTGGTCGGTGTAGATCTCGGCCTTGTGCGGGTTCCACGCACCCAGCGCGCGCACCAGGATCGCTTCCTCGAGCCGCGCAGTCAGCTCCTTGCCGCCGGGGAAGTAGTTGGCCACCGTCGCGAAGCCGTGCCGCAGCGTCGTCGCCTGGCTCGGCACCAGCGGCAGCGGCCGCGCGGTGCCGGTCGAGAGGTCGTGCCGTTCGCCGGCCGCGCGCTGGCCCGGCATCGCCCACAGCACGTCGCTGGTCGCCTGGCGCGTCGTCGGCAGTTCGGTCATCACCGCGACTTCGACGTCGCCGAGCCGCGTCGCCGCGCCGCGGTCCGGTGCGATGCCCATCAAGCACCAGGCCGAGCGCTTGTCGAACATCAGCCCGCGTGTGCCGTCGATCGGGTCGACCAGCAGGCGGAACGGCGGTCCGCCGAGCCCGGGCCGCCCGAACTGCAGCCCTTCCGCCTCGAGCCCCTCGGCGAGCAGCACGAAGTGTTGCGACCGACCCCACTGCTGGCAGGCGAGCAGCAGCGTCTCCTCGATCGCGGCGTCGATGCCGAAGATCGTGTCGCCCGCATCGTCGCGGACCGTGCGCGACCAGACCTCACGTTCCTGCTGCTTCATGTGCCCGCGCAGGCCGGCGCGCAGATCGGCCTGCAGGACCCGCAGCCGGGTGACGAGTTCGGGGTGATCGAGGTCGGGCATGCGCGAGGTGAGGCCGGCATGGTATACGAGGGGGCTCGCCGGGCCCTTAGCTCAATGGTCAGAGCTGGCGGCTCATACCCGCCTGGTTGCAGGTTCGAGTCCTGCAGGGCCTACCACACAGACTCTCGAGTTCGGCCTCGAAATGCCGGTTTCGAGCCAATTCTCATTTGGTGGGGGTCAAGTGTGCAATGCAGTGTGCAATGGGTTTGGTCGCAACGGGGCACGACCTGGCACGGCGTGGCACGACCCGTGTGCGATCCGGAAACCGGGTCGAGGCAGTTCGAGCGCCAGTTGGCCGCTCGATGGCCGCCGATGCCGAATCGCCGATGGGAGTTCGCGCCGAGCGGGCAGACCGGTGGCCCGGTGCGGGGTCGGGTTCCCGCTCTTCGCGGTGCGGGCCGCCGTCAGGCCGATCGCCGGTAGCTGAGCAGCAGCCCGCCGAGTCGCTCGTCGACGAACACATCGCCGTCCTTCGGAAGCCAGGAGGGACCGCACCGGCTGCAGGGTGTGCGGCATGGGCCGGACGGTAGTCGGCACTGCCCCCCGAAGGGGCTACGGCTCGCGACGCGGTGTGCCATGGACGATCCGGATGTGGCCCTCGATTGGATCCAGCATCGTCATGATCTCTTGCTTGCTCATCGTCCGGACCACGGCGAGACCACGAACCTCGCAGTCGGGGAATCGTGCCGCGACGACCCGCGCGCACCCGAGCAGCGTCGCCCCTCGGGTGACGACGTCGTCGACGATCGTGATGCGACGCGGTGCCTGCGCGAGGATGTCCACGCAACGGATCGTGTTCTCGTGGTCCGACGGCCCTGGCCGCTCGGCTCCCTTGCGCACCAAGGCGCTTTTTCGGACTGCGGTGTGCCGCTCGAGCAGCGATTCGACGCCGGCGCACAGTCTGCGGACTGCGAGGGCATCGCAGATTCGGCGTGCTGGCCAGGCTGCGTCCTTGCTCTTGAAGGGTGCGCTGCGTGGAACGGGCACGAGGACGACATCGTCGCCGAGGAAGTCCCCGAACCTGCCGTCTCGGAACGCCTCGTCGAACCGCTCGCCGATGCGCTCAATGTAGTCCGGCAGGCAGTTCTTGATGTCGGCGACCGCCCTGGCGGAGCGGCGCGAGGCTTCCTGGGTTCCGTCCGGGCCGTAGACCAGCAGCGCAGCGAAGCGGACCTCAGAAAGGGATCGGCGAGACGGCACCGCGCGGCCCCTTCGGCAACTGCTCGATCAGGGTGTCCAGGGTCTCGTCGGTGAGTTCCTCGGCGCCGTAGCGGGCGAACTCGCGCGGAAACTCCAGCGAGGTGTCGTCGAACAGCGACTTTGCCAGGTAGATCGGGCGGCCGAGGCGGATCGCTTCCCATCCCTGGTGCAGTGAGCCGCTGCCATCCTTCGCCTCGATGATCACCGTGGCGTCGGACAGCAGGGCCATCGTGCGGTTCCGGATCGGGAACGTGTGCCGGCCTACCTTCGTGCCGCTCGGGAACTGCGACACCGCCAGGTGGTCGCGCATGATCTCCTGCTGCAGCGTGCGGTTCTTGGCCGGGAAGCACTGGTCCAGGGGCGTTCCCAGGACCGCGATCGTCCGGCCGCCGTTCCGCATCGCCGCGAGGTGGGCGGCCGTGTCGATGCCTTCGGCCAGGCCACTCATGACGACGATGTCCTGCTGCACCAACAGCCGAGCGAGCTTGACGGCCCGGGCCAGCCCGGCCTTCGTCGCGTCGCGGGAGCCGACGATGGCGACCGTCGGTCCGGCACGCAGGAGGCTGCGGTCGCCCGCGACGAACAGCTCCGCGGGCGCGTGCTTCTTTTCGGCCTCGTTCAGGGGCCGCAGCAGGTCCTCGGGCGTCCACCGGTCGAAGTGCATGGCAGCACCCGAGACGTTACTCGGTCCGATGGCACCAGCAAGCGGCTCGTCTCCCGCGGCGGCGGGCGTGGCGAGCACTTGCAGCTGCGGCAGGCCGGGACATTTCGATAGTGCAATGCTATGTGCAACTGCCTCGGTCACAACTCGGCACGCAGTGGCACGAGCTGGCACGGCGGAGAGCCTCGATGCTGCCGCAACCAGCGCCACGTGGCACACCTCCCCGACCGCACAGAGGTCCCGCTGAAGGGCTGATCCGCAGGGGGATTCGTCGAGTTCCGCCGCTCCCCCTGATCGGACTCTAGCTCGACGGCAACGGTGTGATGGTGACGACGCGCGGTGCCCGGCGTTCTTCAGGGATGAAGCGCGCCCAGAGCTGGTGGGGGACGGTCGCGTCGGCGTGATCCACGTCGATCAGCAGGAAGTTGCGTGCCCAGAGCCGATCCGACTGGCTGTCGATCGGCATCATGGTCGTTGCGACGCCGGCCGTCACTTCGTCTTCCCCCTCGGCGCCGAGCAACTCCAGGGCAGTCCGCTGCCAGCTACTCGGCGAGGGATGGACGATGCCCGACGACGTGATCTGCATGATGCGCGCGGGCGGTTGGGCCCCGGCTACTTGGTGGTCGTCCCGAGTCGACTCCATCTTGCCGAGCGCTCCGGCGTGAACATCGCCCGACAGGATCGTGACCCGGCAGCGACTGCGCGCTTGATGCCGCAGCAGCGTGAGGATCAGGCGGGCGCGCTCGTCGAGATGTGCCGGATGCTCCCACTGGTCGAGCACGTCGTCCTCGATCTCCTGCACGCCGGGGATGAGGTTCCGCAGGATCCAACCCACGGCGCGAAACCGCAGATGCACCACCGGCACGGCCGAGACGACCAGGAGATGCGTCCTCTTCCCCTGGGGCGCAGTCAACCCATCGAGGTATGCGTTCAGATCCTGCCACTGCGAGCCCGAGAGGACCCGCTCAGGCGTGCGGTGCGTTCGGGAATCCAAGGCGACGATGTCGACGGCGTCGTTGCCGGCATGGAGCCGAACGCTCTGGAGGAACGGCCCCTCGTCGCGGTTGTCGGCAGGTTCGAGCAGGGCCGGCGCCCTGCCAGAGGGGTCACCGCCAAGCTGCAGCGCCCGGAACGCGGCTCGAGCCGCTGCGAAGATGTCGAGGTAGGCCTTGTTCTCCTGGATGTCCTCACCGTGTGAGCCCCAGCCGTCGAAGATGTCGTGGTCGTCCCACGTGAACACCACCGGCACCCTGGCCAGCATCTCGGCCACCTCGGGCTGGGACCACCGGTTCTGGTAGAGCTCAAGGTACTCGCGCAACGCCTTCGCCTGGCGTGCAGTCGAGGTCTGTAGCCGGCGCAGCTCGCGACTGGAGAGGCGATCGAGTTCTTCCAGAACGGGCAACGAGTCGGCGTAGACCTGGTCGCCGCCACCGATCATCACGTGGATGCTGCTGGGTACGTTGGGTGTGGGATTCGTCATCCCGGAGCGGTGGAGCTCCTGCATGCGACGCCAAAGCGCGTTGGGGTCCGCCGTCTGGCGCATCAGGCCGGCCGACGAGAACCCGTTGCACGAGAAGTAGACGATGCGCGGCATCCTGTCGGACGCCGGGATCGCCACCGCATCGAACCGCCGAGTCTCACCGTCCGACGTGATGGTGTAGGTCAACGCTCGCTCGCCATCGCTGCGCGGCACCTCGACGAGGAAGGCCCAGACGGATCGCCGTTGTTCGGCGAACACTGCGACTCGGGCGGCGGGGTGGACGACAGCAGCTGCGTCGTCGAACTGACAACCGACGTCCGTTGTCGCGTCCACCTCATCGGTCATCACGTGCACCGAGAAACGCCACGTCGCGGCACCAAACTGCTTCTCCAGATGGAGAATCGGCCCCAGCAAGATCGCCATTCTTGTCCTCCTTGCGGGGTGTCGTCCCCGTTCGCCGCGAGGTTAGCCAACCAGCCACCCAAGAACAGACTCCGCTTGCCAGCGCACCGCGCAGTTCGACTACGAAGCCGCGGAAGATCGCCGGCGTCAGCTCCTCGCGCCCAACCTGCGCGACCATTCGCGCGAGTTCTTGCTCGAACTTGCGCGCGATCCCGCTCGCGAGTCCACTGGTCGAGGCTGCGGAGTGTGGCTAGTCGCCTCGTACCACACAGACCACCGAGAAGGCCCTGTCGCGCTGGCTTAAGCGGAAGGCCGGGAATGGGGAGCAGTCGAGGTGGCTCCGCTTCATTCGATACGATGTGGATCGTTCAAGATGTGCATCCATCAAGTCTGCGACCTTCTGGGCCGGCAGTGGTAGCTGTCTACGCTCATTCCCGAGACGTCGGTCTTGCCAAGCGTGCCCGACACTTGGGGAGAAGCGGCTGTGGCGCCCACAGCCCCCAGGGAGCTGCGACGTGACGGGTGTCGAGTGGGAGGATCTCGTATGTGCCTTGGCTGGCACTCAGAGTCCCCATGTTCTGGAACTGGGGGGACGACGAGTATCCGGTGACCAGTGGTGGTTCCCCTCGGCATGGCGGCGAACGGGTTTCGACATTGTCGCCGGGCCGGGCGTAGACGTCGTGGGGGACGCGCATGCAATGTCGCACCACTTTCCTGCTGATACATTTGACGCGATGGTCAGTGTTGCGGTGTTTGAGCACCTGCTGATGCCATGGAAAGTCGCGATCGAGATGAACAAGGTGCTGCGTGTGGGAGGTGTCGTGCGCCTGACATCGCACGAGTCGTTCCCTCTGCATGAGGAGCCGTGGGACTTCTTCCGATTCGGCACGGCCTGTTGGGACACACTGTTCAATCAGGTTACCGGGTTTGCTGTCATCGGGCGAAGTCGAGTTGGCGAGGCCCGGGTCGTTCCGTGGGCGCGCAGATCTCGGGTTCTGCGTGGGTTTCAGCACTCTGTTGTGATGCTCCGGAAAACCGGCAATGTCGCTCCCGGGACAAGATGGGATGTCAGGCCCGAGAGCTTGCTGCCAGAGGGACATTTCTACGCCGCCAATGCCGCATCCTCCTGGCCGCGACGTGCGGCAAGACACGCGCTTCAGCTCTGGCGATCTCGGATCGCGCGGTTTGATCCGCCCGATGATCCTCTGAGAATGAAACGCCGCGGCCCGTGGTGGATCATCAAGAGCGCCATCGCAAGAGCGCTCGAGGTGCAGACTGTGGAATGCAAGGTTGTTGATGGCGCTGGGCTGGACGACAGATTGTCTGTTGCCCTAGCCGGCGTTGGGGACGGCGCGATTTCACGATTGGCGCTAATCGATGTCCTGCACCGGGAGAGACAACCATGGGTTGTAGTGGAGGAGATCAACCGGGTTCTGGAGATAGGCGGTCTTGCGTACTTGGAAGTGCCGCAAGTGGAAGATGCGGATTTCGGAGGATGGCGAGTATCTGCTGAGGGACTACGAGGGCTGTTCCATGTCGGGAGTGGATTCACGATGGAGGCAAGTGTCATGGTCGATCCGTGCTCCGTGATTCCTTTGGGAGGCGCGCGGCAGGATGTTGGCCTCGCGGCAGCGTTTCGGCGCACCGTGGCCATGGTTCGCAAGATCGCTCCGTTTGATCGAGAAGCGATGCACTGGGCGTCGACGCCCGTGCAGCAGCCCGCGGAGTCGTTCGTCGACAACCATGTCGCCGACCTTCGAAGGCGCGGAGGTGCCGGCGGTGAGCACGACATCGGTGTCTGAGTCCATTTCTGGACGCAGGGGCTGGGGTGACCCGTGGAGACTCAGTGTAGCGGTCCGGGCTATCAGGACCTGTCTAGCGGGACCACCTCGTGATCGCGACTGACGCAGGCGTGATGGCCGAACACGCGCGGATGTCTTGAAGCGCAGGCGGATCGAGATGGCGAATGCCGGGCATCTGGTGCTCGGTGGCATACCTGGGTCTGTCGAGTGTCTGCGCGCGCAGAACTGGCCGCTGCGTGGCCCCGACATGGCGGGTTGCCGACCAATCAGGTGGCGCCTTGGACGGCCGACGGCCAGTAACGCATCGCCACGTCGCAGCGTTCATAGCTGGCGCCGTAGCGAGCCAGGATCTCGGCGTCGTGCCGGAAGCCGGCCTTCTCGTACAGGTGGATGGCTGCAGCGCACCGCGAGTTCGTGAGCAGGTACAACGGGTCGGCGCCCAGGACCTTGGCGCGCTCGATCGCGGCCGCCAGCAGGAACTCGCCGGCCTTGCGTCCCCGCGCGGTCTCGCGGACGCCCATCTTCGCCAGCTCGAAACCCCGGCGGTCCGACGGCTGCAGGGCGCAGGTGCCCACGATGCCCAATCCTGCTGCCTCGACGAACAGGATGACGCCGCCAGCATCGATGATCCGCGCCCGCGGATCGCTGAGCACCTCCTCGTCCGCGGGTTCGAGGCGGAACATGGAACGGATCCACTCGGCGTTGATGTCGCGGAAGTGCACGGCGAGTTCATCGCGGTACTCGTGGATCGTGAACGGTGGTTCGCCCATGACGGTCTTCTTGTAGAGCGGCAGTGTTCGACGGACCATCGCTCGGCGTGCCGCTGACAGTCAGGCGGTGCCATCTCGGCGTCGCTTGCGGGGCGCGCGGCGCGAGGCTTGGTTGCCACGGCTCGCCGGCGGCGATCCCCGGCGCGCGTGTTGTGGCGCACCCGCTGCGGTGGCACACTGCCCGCGCCCGCACGGCGCCTGGGCGGCGTCGCGGGAGGGAAAGCCATGCACCGAACCGTTCTGCGGCAGCGTAGCCTGCCGTTCCTGCTGCTCGCGGCCGCCGCGTGCACCGCGACAAGGCAGCAGCAGCTCGAGTCCGTCGCCAAGGACTGGTGCCAGAGCATCCGCGCCAGCCAGGTGATGCCGGTCTATCCGCTGACACAGGACCTGCAGCCGGGCGACGTGTTCCTCGTGCGCACGCCGATCGACCAGCAGCAGCGCGAGTGGGAGCAGAACGGCTACCTGCCGCTCGACAACCACCTCGCGCGGCTCGACCCGACCGGCTACGCCGAGTTCTACAGGAGTTCGTTCCCGCAGCCGGCCAACCTGCCGCTGGGCCATCTGCACGCGCAGCCGCCGTGGAGCACGGCGCCGCACGCAGGCTTCCCGACCTACGGCTTCTCGGTGCAGCGCGGCGGCGGCCTCAATCTCGCGCTGCCGGTCAGCGGCGTGCCGGTCGGCCTCGGACTGCTCGGCGCATCGTCGGCCGAAGGCACGATCTCGATCGGCAAGGCGCGCACGCTGGGCGTCGACCTGGTGTCGCTGGATGGACAGCTGCGCGGCTGGGCGCAGATGCCCGCGAACCGCGCGTTCCTGGCCGGGCTCGCGTCGACTGGCACGCGGCGCAACTACGTGCGCGTCGTCACGCGCGTCTACCTGACCGGCGAACTCGACGTCTCGCTGCGCGACACGACCGACCGCAGCGCCGGCCTCGACATAGGCGTGCCGAGTCCGGTCGCCGCGCTGGTGCCGAAGGTCGCCGCCGAGCCGGCCGCGACGACGGCGGCCGCCGCCGAGAACTACAAGGCGGCGATCGAAGCGCTGAACGGCATGCTGAAGAGCCAGGATCGCGTCACGACCGACGCGCAGGGCAAGCCGGTGCTCGGTGCCGGCGGCAGCCTGCGGCTCGTCGCGGCGACGGCGCGCACCGTCGCGATGAAGGAGAGCTTCGATCCGCCGCTCGTGCTCGGCTACCTCGGCTTCGACTGCGAGATCGGTCCCGCCGGCGAACTCGGCCCGGCGGTGCCGACGCTGGCCGTCGTCAGCGGCCGGCTCGGCGGCGAGGCGTTCCTCGCGCGCGCACCGGTGACCAACGCGTGGCTCGGCCAGTTCTGGCTGACGGCCTACGAACTGGCGACCGCGCGCGCCGGCACCGACGAGGCGGCCCGTGCCGCGGTCGCAGCGGCCGACGCGCTCGGCCGCTTCGTGCCGCCGCAGTGGACGACGTGGCAGTGGACACCGACGAACCGTCTGGTCGAAGCGACGGCGTCGCCGTCCGAACCGTCGCCGTATCGGCGCTTCCGGCAGTACGTCGCCAACAGCGAAGCGTCGGCGCAGGACATCGCGACGGCGCTCGCGCAGCCGACGTTCCAGCTCGAGCGCGGCGGCGCGCCGGTCGACGTCGCGCGCGACAGCGACGACGCGCGCCGGCTCGCGGCGATGGCCGACGGCCTGCGCTTCCAGCTCTCGGACCAGCGCCTCGACGCGGCGCACGCCGAAGCCCGCCGCCGGCTGGCCGATTGGTTGTTCGCCCGTCTCTACGCCGCACCGCAGCCCTGAGGAACGACGATGGCCAGCAAGAAGAAGAAGAAGTCCGTCGCCGGTGCCGGCCCCGCGGCCGCACCACCGGCGCCGTCCTACGTGCGCGACGCCAACGTGATCCAGAAGGACGCGACCACCGCCGCCGAACGGCGCGCCGTGCTGGCCAGCGCGCTCGCCAACGACTGGGCCGCGGCCGACGTCGACACGATCGAGCGCATCGACCAGGACGGCTGGCACGGCTGGGCGATGTGGCCGCGCACCTGAGCGACTCGGCCGACCCGCATCGACAGCGGCGACGGCCAGGATAGCCTCGTAGGGTGTGGGTTGGCGGCGCCGCGCGCCGCTGGCATACCTCGACCTCGCTCGCAACCGCCATGACCTCACGCCTCGCCACCGCGGCGCTCCTCTCGCTCCTGTCGTCCGCCACGGCACTCGCGCAGTGCGCGACCACGTGGCTGCCCGGATCGACCCAGACCAACGGCATCGTCCATGCGGTCGCCGTGCTGCCGAACGGTGACGTCGTCGCGGGCGGGACGTTCACGCAGATCGAAGGCGTCGCTGCCAACCACATCGCGCGGTGGGACGGCACGACGTGGCAGCCGCTCGGAACCGGAACGAGCACCTTCGTCTATTCGATCTGCGTCACCAGCGACGGCGATCTCGTGGTCGGGGAGAGCAGCCTCACCGCGTTCGCGAACCCCGGTATCGCCAACGTCGCCCGCTGGGACGGCAGTTCGTGGACCAGCCTCGGCGCGCCGTGGCCGGCCGCCGGCGGCGCGAGCGGCGCGCCCCTCTGCCTGCTGGAGCACGCGGACGGTCGGATCTCGGCCGGAGGCTTCACGAGCTTCGGCTTCCCGCTGCTGGCTGCAGCCACGTGGAACGGCACCAACTGGGCCCCGGTCACGTTCCAGCAGCCGAACGTGGTCGGCAACATCCTGGCGCTGGCGGAAGACGGCAATGGCGACCTGCTGCTCGGCGGCTCCGGGCCGCTCGGCATCTACAGGTGGGACGGCACGACCCTGCAGACGTTCGCCGCGATGGGTGCAGGCACGGCGATCTACGGTCTCGGGCGCCTGCCCGGCGGCGATCTGGTTGCCGGCGGCCTGTTCGGGTCGATCGGCGGCGTGACCGCGAACAACATCGCGCGCTACGACGGAACGACGTGGCATGCGTTCGGCTCCGGCACGAACCCCTCGTCCGTGGTGCGGGCGGTCTGCGTGCTGCCGAACGGCGACCTCGTCGCCGGCGGCCAGTTCACCACCGCGGGCGGCATCGCCGTGAACAACATCGCGCGCTGGAACGGCACCGCATGGTCGGCTCTGGGGGCGGGGGTCACCGGCGTGGCGCCCGGCTTCCAGCCGGTGCGCTCGCTCGCGTTCCCGCCGGCCGGACCGCTGTTCGTCGGCGGCACGTTCACCACTGCAGGTGGCGCGCCGTGCGCGAGCCTCGCGCGGCTCGGCACGACCTGTCCGGCGACGGTCGCCCAGGCCGGCGTCGGCTGCCCGGGCAGCGGCGGCGCCAACGTGTTGACCGCCGTGACGATGCCCTGGGTCGACAGCACGCTGCGCACGCGCGGCACCGGCCTCGCGAGCCCGGCGGTGGTGGCCGTCGACACCGGCCTCGCGCCGATCGTGCCCGGCTTCTCGCTGGCGTCGGTGTTCGCCGAGGCGCCGCTCGGCTGCGACCTGCACCTGGTGCCGCTGATCGTGCAGGCGTTCGTGTCGACGACCGGCACGGTCGACGCGGAGCTGTTCCTGCCGAACGTGCCGCCGCTGGTCGGCGTGGCGTTCCTGCAGCAGTGGTTTCCGTTCGAGGTCGGCGGCAACGGCTTCGTCGAGATCACCGCGACCAACGCGCTGCAGCTGACGGCGGGCCAGTTCTGACCGCGGCGGTCGGCGTGCCGCCGGCCTTCGTGCGGCCGGGTCTGGCGGAGCCGATGTTTCAGCGCCGCGCGGTGTCGCCGGCGTCGAGTTCGATCGCCGGCGCCGTGCGGTCCAGCAGGTCGTTGACCTGTTCGAGTGCTTGCTGCAGTTCGGGCGAGGCCCGGCGCGCCATGCAGCGGCGGAAGCGGTCGCCGGCGCGCACGGCGCGCAGCGTGTCGCGCAGCTCGAGCACCGGCAGCACCACGCGCTGGCCGAGGCTGCGCGTCAGGAACAGGCTCAGCGCCAGCGACAGCAGGCCGACCAGCGCCGCGGCCCAGGCGCCGGCCTTGCCGAGCCGCTGCGCGTCGCGGTCGACGTCGCGCATCGCGGCGCGGTTGATCGCGATCAGGTCGTGCACGCGCGCGACCAGCGCCTGCCGGGCCGCGGCGTCGCCGGCCAGCGCCGCCGGCAGTTCGCGTTCGACGGCCTCCAGCGCCGGCTGCTCGCCGGCTTCGGTCAGGTTGCCGCGTGCGCGGTCGAGCGCGGCGCGGATCCGCCCGGTCTCGGCGGCGTCGACGGCACCGTCGCCGCTGCGTGCCAGCGCTTCGAGCACTTCCTCGGCGGCGCCGATGCTGGCGTCGTTGCGCTGCAGGATGCGGTCGATCGCCGGCCCCATGCGGCCGAACAGGCCGATCGCGGTGAACACGAGCAGCAGGTTCAGCAGCACGAAGCCGAGCACGGTGGCGGCCAGTTCGGTGCGCAGGGGCATGGCTCAGCTCGTCTCCAGCATGCGGGACACGGCGCCGTCGCGCGCCACGAGGACCAGCACGTCGCCGGTCTCGACCACGGTGTCGGCTTCCGGCAGCAGCACGGCGCCGGTGCCGTGCTTGCGGACGGCGACCACGGTCACGCCGAAGCGGTTCGGCAGCCGCAGTTCGCCGAGCGACTTGCCGGCGAACGATTTCGGCGGCGCGACCTCGTTCAGCAGCACGCCTTCGCCCAGCAGCAGTTCGCCCTTGATGTCGGCGTGCACGATCTGGCTCGCGAAGCGTTCGCCGAACGCGAGTTCGGGGTTCACGACCTCGTGCGCGCCGACCAGCTTCAGGATGCGGGCGTGCACCGCGTCGTTGGCGCGCGCGATCACGCGGCGCGCGCCGGCCTGCCGCAGCAGCGCGGTGCAGATGATCGACGCCTCCTTCGCGTCGTCGCCGATCGCGCACAGGCAGACGTCGCGGGTCTCCGGCGACGCGCGCTGCAGCGCTTCGATCTCGGTCGCGTCGAAGCACATCGCCTCGGTCACGTGTTCGGCGATCGACTGCACGCGCTCCTCGTCGGCGTCGATCGCCAGCACCTCGACGCCGCGGCGCGCCAGCGCACGCGCGACCGTGGTGCCGAACTGGCCGAGGCCGATGACGATCGCCTGGGGTTTCTCTCGTGGCATGTGGGTTCCTCGGCTCAGCCGACTTCGATGTCCTCGTGGGGCAATGCGACCTCGCGCGACCGCGAGCGCTGGCTCATGAACATCATGATCGTGAGGCCGCCGGTGCGGCCGACGAACATCAGCGCCATCACCAGCACCTTGCCGACGTCGTCGAGCAGCAGCGTCGCTCCCTGGCTCAGACCGACGGTGCCGAGCGCCGACACGACCTCGAAGCCGAGCATCGGCAACGGGATCCGCTGGGTCAGCAGCAGCGTGAACAGGCCGATGCCGCAGGCCACGATCGCGGTGGTCACGATCACGGCCGCGCGCTGCACCGTCGGCTCGGGGATCCGGCGGCCGAACACCGTCGTCGCGCGGCGGCCGCGGATCGTGCTGACGACCGCGACCAGCAGCACGGTGATCGTCGTCGTCTTGACGCCGCCGGCCGTGCCGCCCGGGCTGCCGCCGATGAACATCAGGCACAACATCGTCAGCCAGGTCGCCGGATGCACTGCCGACAGGTCGACGCTGTTGAAGCCGGCCGTGCGCAGCGTGATCGACTGGAACCACGCGTTGTGCACCTTGTCGGCGAGCGACAGGCCGGCCAGCGAGTTCTCCCACTCGCAGGTCAGGAACACGACGAACCCGACCGCGATCAGCACCGCCGCGGCGACGAGGCAGATCCGCACCTGCATGGGCTGCCGCCGGCCGGGTTCGCGCCGCGCGACCAGCGCCAGCACGACCGCCGGTGACAGGCCGCCGCAGACGATCAGCAGCGCGATCGTGTGCAGCACGAGCGGTGCGTCGCGGTACGGCATCAGGTTGTCGGTCTGCAACGCGAAACCGGCGTTGCAGAACGCCGACACCGAAGTGAACACGCCGCGCCACAACGCCTGGCCGATGCCGTCGCCTGCAGCGACGAACAGCGCCGCCAGCAGCAGCGCGCCGACCGTCTCGACGACGAACGTCACGCGCAGTACGTCCTGCGCCGACGTGATCAGACGGCTGCGGTCGTTGGTGCCCATCCAGCGCGCAACCGCGGCCTCGGTGCGCAGGCTCAGGCGGCCGCCGAGCACGCGCAGCGCCGCGGTCGAGAACGTCATGATGCCGAGCCCGCCGAGCTGGATCAGCAGCAACAGCACCACCTGGCCGAGCGCACTGAACTCCGTCGGCGTGTCGCGCACGATCAGGCCCGTGACGCAGACTGCGCTGGTGGCCGTGAACGCCGCGTCGACGATGCCGATGCCGGCGTCGTTCGCACTGCACTGCGGCAGCGCCAGCACGACCGTGCCGACGCCGATCAGCGTCGCGAACGACGACACGAACAGCCGTTCGGGGTGTTCGAGCAGCGAGGTCCACCAGCGGCTCGCCGGCCGATCGCCGAACTCGGCGCGCGGGCCGAACACCGTCGCCACCAGCGCGTAGACGGCGCCCGAGCTGACCAGCGCCCAGGCCTCGCCGCCGGTCGCGACGGCGAGCAGGCCGGCGGCGAGCAGGCCGCCCGCGACGGTGCGCGTGCGCGGGCTCGTGGCGCGGCGGCGTTGCACCAGCCACGCGACGCCGATCGCGACCGCGATCGTCATCGACGCAGCGACCGCGAGCACCAGCGGCAGGTTGTCGCGCGAGGTGCCGATGCCGACCACGAGCCAGAAGCCGAGCGCCAGCGCCGCCGAGCCGCGCACGCGCCCGGCGCCGGGACTGCCGCGCTGCAGCACCGCCACGAACAGCGGCGCGGCCAGCTGCCACAACACGCCGAGCACGAGCGCGGCCGCGGTCGCCAGCAGCAGCGTCAGGCCCGGCGACGCCGACAGCCGTTCAGCGGCCAGCGTCGGCAGCAGCACGACGCCCAGAGTCGCGAGCCAGCGGCCGAGCCGCGCATTCGCGCCGAGCGTGATCGCGGCCAGCAGCAGGGCCAAGGTCGCGGTGGCCGACCCGATCCAGGCCCACGGCGAGGTGTCGAGTCGACCGCCGTGCACCCAGGCGACGATCGCCCACGGCAGCGGCAGCGCGGCGAGCAGCGCGCCGCTGGTCGCGGCGAAGGGGCGCCGGCTCGAGGGTTGGGCCAGCTCAGGACCGGGCGATCCGGACATCGAGGGCAGAGGAGTGGCGCCGGCAGGCGCCGCGGCGGCGCGCGAGCTTCGGCGCTGCGCTGCCGCGCGTCCAGGACGTTCTGTCCGACGCGCGGCGCGGGCTCACCTGCGGCCGCCGACGCTGCCGGCGGCGACCGCAGGTGGCGGGTTCACTGCAGGTCGGGCGTGCTCAGCACGCCGTTGCTCAGCAGGAAGCCGCCGCTCTCGCCGTTCAGCAGCGGTGCCGACGGGTCGAACAGGGCGACCGCCTGCGCGGCGATCGCGTTGCCCGGCGCGAAGAAGACGTTGTCGTAGGTGAAGTTCCACGACAGCGTGGGGGCGATGTTGAGCGTGCCGCCGAGGTCGACGTCGAGCGTCGCGATCCAGGCGCTGCAGCCCGGCACCGTCGTCAGGACGCCGGTCAGCGGGAAGCCGCCCGGCAGCGGGTTCACGCTGAGGAACAGCGTGCCGATGTAGACGCCGGAGCTCGGCAGGAACTCGGGCACGTTGGTGGCCGTGTAGGTCACCGTCGTGCTCGGGTTGATGATCGGGAACGGCGCGGCCGTCAGCGTCATCGGCGACAGCACACCGTCCGGTTGCAGCACGTCGTTCACCACCGTCGCCAGCGACTCGGACACCGGCGTGATGCCGGCGCCCGCCAGCGTGCAGCCGACCAGCACGTCGTTGGTCGTGTTGCTGATCGAGAACGACGTCCACAGCATCGTCACGTCACCGGTGGTCATGTTGATCTGCCACTGGTAGGTGCTCGGCGCCACGGTCGGCGTGCCGGCCGCACACTCGACGCCGTCGAACGTCACGTAGAGCACGCCGCCGACCTCTTCCCACTTGATCTTGCCGCTGCCGGCTTCGGTCGGGTTCTGGTTGGTCCAGGTGTAGAAAGCGAGGCCCGTCTGCGCCGCCGTGTTGGCCAGCGTCGCCAGGGCCGACGTGCCCTGATTGCCGACGGTGCCGGCGGTCAGCACGCCTTCGGACGACACGGTCCAGCTGCTCGCGAAGCCGCCCGGGACCGGGATCGGCGCCGACGGCGTGAATGTCTCGGTGCCCGCGGTCGAGTTCGCGACGACCGTGGCGGTCAGCGACGGCGGCACGTAGAGCCCGGCCGCGACGCCCGGCGCCCAATTGGCGACGTAGCCGTTGCCGGTCAGCTGGAACGTCAGCGCGTTGCCGTCGAGCGCGGCCTTGGCCGACGGGGCGTCCGCGAACAGCTGCAGGAGGTTCGAGTTGTCCTGCGTGAACGAGTGGCAGCCGGTGCCGTACAGCTCGTTGCAGGCGTAGGCCAGGCTCGGCGGCAGGTTGACTTCGTTCAGGTGGTAGCAGCCGCCGGTCGCGGCGAGCACCTGCGTCGAGGTCAGCGTGCTGATGTCGTAGACGAACGCGCCGCTCGAGTTGGTCCACAGGATGTTGCCGTTCTGCAGCTCGTAGACGCCGCGGGCGCCACTGGCCGTGAACTGCGACAAGATCGCGCCGTTGCTGGCGGCGAGCTTGACGACCTGGCCGGTCGTGAACACGCCGCACCAGACGTTGCCGTCGGACGCGAGCGCGAGCTGGTGCGTGAAGCTCAGTGACGAGTTGTGGAACGTGCCGAGCGAGGCGCCGGCCAGCGAGAACCGGTGCACGTCGTCCGTGCCCGACGAGCCGGTCACCAGCAGGTCACCCTGGAACTCGAGCACGTCGAACGGGCCCGGTGCGAAGCCGGTCGTCGTGAAGTTGGAGACGTAGTTGCCGGCCGGATCGAAGATCACGACCGCGTTGCCGGGCGCACCGCCGGTGGTGCCGGAGTTCGTCACGTAGACCTGGCCGCCGATGTAGGCCATGCCGCGGATGTTGTTGATCGCGCCGCCGGGGAAGCTCGGGCCGATCGTGCCGAGGATCTTGCCGCAGCGGTCGTAGCGGACGATGCGGGTCGCGGTCTGTTCGCTGACCCAGATCTCGCCGTTGACGTCGATCGCCGACACGGCGGTCTCGGTCGACACCGGGAAGACGCTGGTGCTCAGCACGGAGCCGTCGACCGGGCTGAAGGCGACCAGCGTGTCGGTCTGCGCGTTCTTGGTGACGACGACTTGCGCCTCGACGGCGCAGGTGAGGGCCAACGCTGCGAACAGCGTCGACACTCGCAGGGGGGTGCGGATCATGATGGGGTTCGGGTAGCAGGGATCTACTGGCGTCGTGCGCGACTCGTGTCGCAGGGCAGCACGGTGCACATCGCACCATGATGCTCGGTGCTGGCGAGAGCGCCAGTTCGCAGCGGCGATCGTGGCGGCCTGTGCTTCGCTGCGCCGTATGGGGCGCCGACCGATGCGCCATGCCAGCGGCAACTCGGGGCGTTACGGCCGGCGGCAGGGCGCACGACGGGTTGCCGCGGGTGCTGCCACCGCCGGTGTGGCCGGCGGCGGCAGCGGCGGACTTCACTGCGGCCAGATCGAGCTGAGCACACCGTTGCTCAGCAGGAAGCCGCCGCTCTCGCCGTTCAGCAGCGGCGCCGACGGATCGAACAGGGCGACGGCTTGCGCCGCGATCACGTTGCCCGGCGCGAAGACCACGTTGTCGAACGTGAAGTTCCACGCCAGCGTGGGCGCGATGTTGAACGTGCCACCGAGGTCGACGTCGAGCGTCGCGATCCAGGCGTTGCAGCCCGGCACCGTCGTCAGGATGCCCGTCAGCGGGAAGCCGCCCGGCAGCGGGTTCACGCTGAAGAACAGCGTGCCGATGTAGACGCCGGAGCTCGGCAGGAACTCGGGCACGTTGTTGGCGGTGTACGTCACCAGCGTGCTCGGATTGATGACCGGCGACGGCGTAGCCGACAGCGTCATCGGCGACAGCGGTGCCGTGTCCGGCTGCAGCAGCAGCGCAGCGGCCGCCGCCAGCGACTCCGACACCGGCGTCGGCCCGGCCGCGGCGAGCGTGCAGCCGACCAACGTGTCGGTGGTCGAGTTGCTGCCCGACATCGACGGCCACAGCATCGTGACGTCGCCGCTGATCAGGCTGATCTGGAACTGGAACGTCGCCGGCGCCAGGGTCGGCGTGCCGCCGCTGAACTCGACGCCGTCGAACGTGATCACCAGCAGGTTGCCGACTTCTTCCCACTTGATGTCACCGCTGCCGGTTTCGGCCGGGTTGAAGTTGCTCCAGGTGTAGAACGCGAGCCCGGTCTGCGACGCCGTCGAGGCGAGGGTCGGCGTGCCCGAGGTGCCCTGGTTGCCGGTGCCGCCGGCCGTGACGACGCCGTTCGACGACACGGTCCACTGCGGCTGCGTGCCACCGGGAATCGGGATCGCGGCCGAGGCCAGGATCGTCGTCGTGGTCGAATCGGCATCGGCGATCACGGTCGCGCCGATCGACGGGGCGATGTAGAGGCCCGCCGCGCTGCCGGGCACCCACGTGGCGACGTAACCGGTCGGTGTCAGCGTGAACTGCAGCGCGTTGCCGTCGAGCGCGGCCTTCGCCGCCGGTGCGTCGGCGAACAGCTGGAACAGGTTCGACCAGTCGCCCGAGAACGAGTGGCAGCCGGTCCCGTACGGCCGGTGGCACGCCGCCTGTTGCGGCAGCAGCAGGTTCAGGTGCGTATGCGACCCGGCGAAGACCTGCGTCGACGTCAGCGCGACGGTGTCGTAGACGAAGGCGCCGCTGCCGTTGGTCCACAGCACGTTGCCGTTCGCCAGTTCGTAGACGCCGCGGGCGCCGCTGGCCGCGAACGACGACAGGATCGCGCCGGACGTCGCGTCGAGCTTGACCACGTTGTTGGTCGAGAAGCCGGCACACCACACATTGCCGTCCGAGGCGAGCGCGATCTGGTGCGCGAAGTTCAGCCCGGTCGAGTTGTGGAACGTACCGACCGACACGCCGGCGGTGGTGTAGCGGTGCACGTCGTCATTGGCGGCGTCGGACGCCACGAGCAGGTCGCCCTGCCACGGGATCACCGAGTACGGCGACGAGAACGACAGCGGGATCGTCGCGACGTGGTTGCCGGCCAGGTCCAGCGTCACCAGCGAGTTCGCGGTGGCGCCATTGCCGGCGCCGTCGTTGGTCACGTAGACCAGGCCGCCGATCAACGTCATGCCGCGGATGTTGTCGAAGCCGCCGCCGGGGAACGTCGGCCCGATCACGCCGAGCGTGTTGCCGCACGGATCGAAGCGCGTCACCGTGTCGCCGATCTGGTCGCTCATCCAGATCTCGTTGTTGACCTGGATCGCCGCGACCTTGGTGCCGCCAGTGGTCGGGATCGCGAAGAGGCTGCTGCTGACGACGCTGCCGTCGACCGGGTTGAAGGCGACCATCGTGTCCGTGGTCGAGTTGGTGGTGATCACCACCTGCGCGTGGGCCGTCACGGTGAGTGCGGCGGCGGCGCAGAGGGACCGAACGAGCATCGAGTTCGAGTGCATCGGATTGCGGGACGTGGAACGGTGGAGGTGCACCTCCCACGAGGTGCTCTGGGCCGAGCAACCTACCACTCCACGCTGCTGCTGGCAGCCTCCGCGCCAGGCGCCCGCTTCGCAGCGGCGTACTCCCCGCCGTCACTCGATCGGCTGGAACAGCTGCGTGCGCCACTTCGCCGGGTCCGGCACCATGCCCGGATCGGTCCAGTAGACCTCCCACACCGGACCACGCACCTTGTAGCCCTTCGCCGCGACGTGCTGCTGCAAGCCCTCGTGCGCGGCGGCCAGCCCTTCGTACGGTCCGACGTGCCACGCGGTCAGCGTGCGGCCGGCCGGCAGCGCCATGTTCTTCACGCGCCCCTTCTCGGCGACCGGCGCCTGCACCGGAATGCCGCCTTCGAGGTCGACCTCGGCATCGCCGGGCTTGCAGTGGTAGACCGAGAACGGCGGGCCGGCGACCTTGCCGCCGACTTCGGTCAGGTGCGCCATCACTTCCGGCAGGATCGTGCCGAGCGTCTTGCCGATCTCGTCGGGCTTGCACTTCACGCGGATCGTGACGGCCGGCTGCGCGTCGCGCGGCACGACCTGGTAGTTCGGCTTGCCGTCGGGGCCGAACGCGGGTTCGGCGGCCGGCGCCGCCTTCGCCTTCGCGACGGCGGGCGGCGGTTCGAAGGCCTCACGCGCGAACGTCGCGCCGAACTGCAGCTTCGTGCACGCGAACGCGACCGTCGCCGGGCCCATCTGCATCGTGCGCTGCCGCGGCAGCCGCACGCCGTCGATCTCGGTCCAGTCGGCGAACGTGACCGTCGCCGGCATCGCGTCCTGGAGTTCCCACGTCGCATCGGCGGACTCGGGCACCGGCAGCGCGATGTCGAGCCGCAGCACCGTGCCGTCGGCGGCCATGCGCACGACGTCGGCGGGGCCGGCCGCCGGTTCGAGGCGCCATACCTCGCATTCGCGTTCGCCGACCGTCTCGCTGCCGGTCTTGGTCGCCTTCGTGTAGAGCGGGCTCAGCGGCGCGCCGCGCAGCCACGCGTAGTAGCGGCGCACCGCCGCGTCGTGCACGCCGCGGTGCACCTTCGCGCCCATGCCCGGGTCGACCTCCCAGACGAGATCGCCGCGGATGCCGCGTTCCATCTTGCCGAGCGGCCCCATGTCGCTGGTGTGGCGCGCGAGGTCGGCGCCGGCGAAGGCCTCCTGGAAGGTGCCCTTCGCGACCGGCTCGCCGTTGCCCATGCCGGCGAACGTCACCGTGTAGGTGCCTTCGATCGCCAAAGTCGTCGCGGCGACCTTGGCCGCCGGCACGCGCTGCGCGTCGAGCCGCGCCAGCAGCGCGCGGCCGGGATCGGCCGCGGGTTCCTGGCCGGCCGCGGTCACGCAGAACAGGGAAGCGAACAGCGCGGCCGCACAGGCCGGCAGCACGGGATCGAACGCGAACGTCATGGCATGCCTCGGGTCGGGGTCATGGACGGCGCGGCGGCGGTGCCGCACCCGTCCTCCCGGCAGTACGGATTCTGCGCGCCGGTTGGTCGCCGCGGCCGCGAAAATCGGCGGAACGGCGGGCCGCGACGGGTGGTCAGTCGGTCCGCAGGCGATGCCAGCATCCGGGCAGAGCCACGTGGATCGTCTCGGTGTGCACGACGGCACCGTGGCGGAGCACGGCGACCTCGTGGGGGCCGGCCAGCACGTGGCCGGACCACGGTGGCGGCGCGTCGACGCCGGGTGCCACGGGTCCGCTTGGACCGACCACGCGCACCTCGACGGCCGGATCGAGGGTGCGATCGTCGTCGATGAAGAGCGAGAGCCAGGGGCGCGGGGCACCGACGATCGTCACCGTCGTTTCGACGGCGCAGCGGACCTCGACCGGCGCGGGCAAGACCGGTTCGCAGGGCGCGAAACGGACGCGACCGGCGACGTCGACCTCGTCGTCGCAGCACAACAGGTGCATGCCTGGCGGCACCTGCTCGAAGCACACCTTGTCGGGTGCGCTCACGATGCTCGCTCGGGGGACCCAACTGCGTCGCACGACACCGTCGGGGCCTCGCAGTCGCAGCACGCTCGGGTGCCACGTCCCAACGCTGTTGCCGTCCGGCGTCGCGAGACGGACCACGACGCAGCCAGCGGGTTGCACCGGCAACGACAGGCGTGTCGTTGCGACGCCGTCGGCGACGTCCACGGTGCGTGGCTCCACCGGCAGTGCGAACCGGGACCAGACGTGGGCTCGCCACGATCCTGGACGGCAATCCTGGAACGTCGCCACCCCGTCGGCACCGGTGCGCACGAACCTCGCCACCGGCTCCGGGCCCTCCTGCTCGAGCCACACGTACGCATCGCACAGCGCCGTTCCCGTCGATTCGAAGCGGCACTCCACGTGCACGTCGTGGTCCGGGAGTTCGATGGCGAAGTCGGCGCGGGCCATTGTCGACGTGAGGTCGAACTGGCGGGTGTGGGCGCTGCGCAGGGTCGAAGCACGCGAGAACCAACTCGCGTAGGGCTCCCATGGTTCGGGCAACTCGACTTCGAGCCGGTAGGAGCCGAGCTCCGCTTCGATCGCGAACCGGCCCGACTCGTCGGTGTGCAGGCCCACAGCCTGCGCATCGGGCCGATCGGTCCGATGCAACCACACGACGCGGCCGACGATCCCGGCGGTGCCGCGCGTCACCGTGCCGGTGACCCCGCGCCACGTGCCTTCGATCCGCGTAGCCGAGGCCGATGCCACGGCTGAACCAGGGTCGGCAGTTCCGACCGGGCCTGCCGGTGCGACCGCTGGTGCGCTGGGGGAGTCGGGCGCATCTGTCACCAGCGACGGTCGGGTCGTCACGGACCTGCACACCAGCGCTGCCACGGTCAGCACGACCAGCGCCGATCCGAGCAGCACCACGATTGCGCGCATCGCCTCTATCATGCCGCACCGCTGCCGATGCCCGAACCCCACGCCTTTCCGTCGACGCGCTGGTCGCGCATCCTCGCGCCGGGCGGGGCGCGCGACCTCGAGGCGATCGCGCGGCTCTACTGGCGGCCGATCCAGGCGTGGTTCGCGGCGCGGCAGCGCTGCCGCGCCGAGGTGGCCGACGACCTGGCGCAGGAGGCGTTCGCGTGGCTCCTGGCCTCGGGTCTGCTCGACAAGGCGGATCCTGCGCGCGGGCGCTTCCGCGGCTTCCTGAAGCGGGCGCTGGCGAACTTCGCGATCGAACAGGCGCGGCGCGCGGCGGCGCAGAAGCGCGGCGGCGCGATCGAGCACACGTCGCTGGATGGCGCGGCCGAGCCGGCCGACCCCAACGGCACCGAGCCCGACGCGGCGCTCGACGCGGCGTGGCGGTGCGAACTGCTCGAGCGCGCCCACGAGCAGTTGCGGCAGGAACACGAAGGCACACCACGCGCGGTGCGCTACCGGCTGTTCCGCGACTACTTCCTGGCCGACGCCGACGCGCCGACGCACCGGGAGCTGGCGGCGCGCCACGGCTGCAGCACGACCGACGTCGGCAACTGGCTCGACGCGACCAAGCGCCGCTACCGCGCGATCCTGCGCGCACTGGTCGCCGAGACCGTGACGCGCGAGGACGAGTTGCAGGACGAACTGCGCTGGCTGTTCGGGCCGGACGGAGCGCGCGCATGAGCGAACCGCTGTCCGAACGGGCGCGGCAGCGGCTGCTGGCGATGGCGGCCGACGGCGACGCGGCGCCGGTCGCGCCGGGGCCGGTGCCGGAGCGCTACGAACTGCTGCGCGAGCTGGGCCGCGGCGGCATGGGCGTCGTCTACGAGGCGTTCGACCACCAGCTCGGCCGCCGCTGCGCGCTGAAGACGTTCGTGGCCGGCCGCGGCCACGGCGACGAACTGCGGCGCCGGCTCGAGCGCGAGGCGCAGGCCGCAGCGCGATTGCGCCACCCGCACATCGCCGCGGTGCACGACGCGACCGCCGACTACATCAGCATGCAGCTGGTCGACGGCGTGCCGATCGACACCGTGCACCGGAGCGAACGGCGGCTCCTGGTCGAGCTGGTGCGCGACGCCGCGCACGCGCTGCAGCACGCGCACGACCAGGGCGTCGTGCACCGCGACGTGAAGCCGTCGAACCTGCTGGTCGAGGGCCGGCACGTCTACGTGGTCGACTTCGGCCTCGCCAAGGCCGCCGCGACCGATGCGTCGTGGTCGCTGCCGGGCGGTGTCGTCGGCACGCCGGGCTTCATGGCGCCCGAACAGGCGCGCGGCGCCGCGGCCGAGGTGTCCGCGCGCAGCGACGTCTACGGGCTCGGCGCGACGCTGTTCGCGTGCCTCCGCGGCGCGCCGCCGTTCGCGGGCGACGATCTGCCGGCGCTGCTGCGCGCCGTGATCGAGGACGAGCCGCCGCGGCTCGGCGTCGACCGCGACCTCGACCTCGTGGTCGGCAAGTGCCTCGCGAAGGAACCGATGCAGCGCTACGCGAGCGCCGGCGAGCTGGCGGCCGACCTCGAACGCTGGCTGTGCGGCGAACCGGTGCTGGCGCGCGCGCCGTCGTGGTGGTACCGGCTGCAGAAGCGGCTGCAGCGGCAGCGTTCGCTGTGGCGCGCGGCCGCCGTGGCGGCGCTCGCTTCGGTGGCGCTGGTCGCGGTCGTCGTGGTGCCGTGGCTCTTGCGCGAAAGCGCTGCGCGCACGGCGGCCAGCGAAGCCGTCGAGGTCGCCGACCACGCGGCGACCGTGCTGCGCGACGCGGCGGTCTACTTCCGGCTCGGTGACAACGAGTCGGCGCACCAGGTGCTCGACGGCGGCATCGGCTCCACGCGCGAGTTCCTGTCGCGGCACGAGGTGCCGCGGGCGCGCTACCTGCTGAGCCGGCTGCTGCGCGCGCGTGGCCGCACCGACGACGCCCGGTCCGAACTCGACCGCGCGGTGGCCGGTGATCCCGCACTCGGCGACGCGCGGTTCGAACGCGGGCTGTTGCTCGCGGCGGCGGCCGAACCCGAGCCGGCGGCGCGCGCGCAGGCGATCGCCGACCTGGCGGTGGCGCCCGATCCGCGTTCGGTGCTGACGTCGGTCGACCGGCTGTTCGGCCGCGGCCAGAGCCTGCGGCTGTGCGGCGAACCCGCGGCGGCGATGGCGGTGCTGCGCGAAGTGCTGGCGCTCGATCCGCTGCACGTGCCGGCGCGCGTCGCGATGGCGCATGCGGCGATCGCCGCCGGCGACGACGAACTCGGCCGCTACTACTCGGCGAGCGCCGTCGACTGCTACAGCGGCTACGGGCCGCTCTATGCCGCGCGCGAACGGCGCGCGCTGCCGACGACCATGCTGGGCCTGGAGCCGGCGCTGGTCGACTTCGCGCGCGAACTCGGCGACGACGAGGACCTCGTGCTGACGCTGGCGCAGCGCGCGCTGCTGCACCTGCGGCGGGCCTTGCGGTTCGCCGGCGACGGCGACGGCGCCGCCGCGCGCACGGCGATCACCGCGGCGATCGCCGACCACGACACGGCGCTGGCGACGCGGGCGATGCAGTCCGGCGGTGCGGCGGAACTGCCCGGCGCCGGCAACAACCGCGCGGTGTGCCGCCTGGTCGCGGCGCAGCTGTTCGCGGCGGCGGGCGACGGCGCGGGCGCCGCCGCCGAACGGACGCAGGCGATCGCCGAACTCGAGCGCCTGCTCGCGCTGGCGCCGCTGCCCGAGGTGCCGTTCAACCTCGGCATCGCCGAGCTGCAGGTCGCCGCGATCGAACTCGGGCTCGGCCGCGCCGCGGCCGCGGCGGCGCGCGGCCAGGCGGCACACCGCTGGTTCGAGCAGGCGCTCGCGGTGGCGGCGCCGGATTGGCCGCATGCCGCCGCCGGCCGCGCCAAGCTCGCGGCGGCCGCCGCGCTGCTGGCTACTGCCCGCCGGTAGCGCCGGCCTTCGGGTCGGCGTTCGCGGGCTTCGCGATCGCGACGCCACTGGCCATGAAGAAGAACAGCTTGCGGCCTTCGGTGACCTTGGCGGCCTCGTCGGCCTTGCCGGCGTCTTCGAGGTAGTGCCGGGTCTCCTCGACGGTCTCCTGCTTCATCTTCATGGTGCCCTCGACGATCGCGGTGCGGCCGCTGGCGTCCTTGGGCACGAAGAAGGCG
>JAEUHR010000023.1 GCA_016794425.1 Planctomycetota bacterium | reverse complement strand
GCTGGAAATACCCGTTCCCTTTCCGAACACGGCAGTCAAGCAGCCAGGGCCGATGATAGTGCTACGCGCGAAAGTAGGTCAGTGCCGGGTCAATCTCTCTGCGGCCGCATCCACTACGGATGCGGCCGCAGCTTCGTACCCACCTCATCCCGAGCAACCGCAGCGACCCAGCCTGCAGGACCGCCCGTGAAGATCTCTTCCATGTTCGGCCGGGGCGTGCCAGTCGTCTCCTTCGAGTTCTTCCCGCCGAAGACCGACGAAGGGGTGGAGCAGCTCTACGCGACGGTCGAAGCGCTGCGGAAGTGCCGTCCTTCATTCGTGTCGGTGACCTACGGCGCCGGAGGTAGCACTCGCGACCGTACGCTGGACCTGGTTTCGCGCATCCAGCGGGAACTCGGTGTGGTCACGATGGCCCATCTGACTTGCGTCGGCAGCACTCGCGAAGAGATCGGCGTCCTGCTGCAGCGGCTCGTGGATGCCGGCATCCGCAATGTGCTCGCGCTGCGTGGCGATCCGCCGAAGGGCGCGGCCGAGTTCGTGCCGGTGCCCGGCGGGTTCCGCTACGCCTCCGAACTGGTCGCCTTCATCCGCGATCGAGGATTCGACTTGTGTGTCGGCGCTGCCTGCTACCCCGAGGGCCACGTCGAAACGCGTGATCTCGAGGCCGATCTGCGGCACCTGCAGGCCAAGGTCGCCGCCGGGGCGGACTTCCTGGTCAGTCAGCTGTTCTTCGACAACGAGGACTACCGCGCCTTCGTGCGGCGTGCTCGCGCGGTGGGCATCGACGTCCCGATCGTGCCCGGCCTGATGCCCGTGACGAACGTCGGCCAGACCGAACGCTTCACGCAACTGTGCGGCTCCCGAATCCCGCAGGAGCTGCACCGCCGCCTGCGCATCGTGGCGAGCGATCCCGCGGCGGTCGTGGCCACCGGTGTGCAGTGGTCCGTGGACCAGGGGCGCGCATTGCTGCGGGACGGCGCCCCCGGGTTGCACTTCTACACGCTGAACCGCTCGTCGGCGACGTTGGCAGTCCACGCGGCGCTCGGCCTCTGAGGCGGAAGCCGCGGCGCCGCGGCGCGGCTCTCAGGGACCGGTTTCATCGCCGTTCTGCTCGATGTGTCGCGCGCCTTCGGCGCCGATCGTCAGGCCGGCGCCGCGGACCAGGTCCTGCAGCCGCGCCTTCAGTGCCGAGTGTCGTAGTCCGTCCTCGGCGTTCTGCACCGCCATCTCGAGCGCGCGCTGCGACCCGACCACGACCACGAGCCGTCGCCCACGTGTGATCGCCGTGTAGAGCACCGATCGGCGCAGCATCAGGAAGTGGTCGGTCAGGATCGGCACCACGACCGCGGGATACTCGCTGCCCTGCGAGCGGTGCACGGAGATCGCGTAGGCCGGCAGCAGGTCGCCGAGATCCTCGAAGCGATACCGATGCTCCCGTTCGGGAAAGGCCACGTGTGCGACCGCGGCTCCCTTGTCGAGGAACGTGATCCGGCCGACGTCGCCGTTCCAGACCTCGCGGTCGTAGTCGTTGCGGGATTGCATCACCTTGTCGCCGACGCGATAGCGCCGGCCACCGCGCTCGACCTCGATCTGTCCCGGGTTCAACAGGTCCTGCAGGCTGTTGTTCAGCGCATCGGCCCCCGCTTCGCCGCGGTACATCGGGCACAACACCTGCACGTCTTGCAGCGGGTCGAGCCCGAATCGCTTCGGGATGCGTTGCGACACCAGTTCCAGGATCAGGGTGCGCGCGTGGTGGGCGCTGGTGGCCTCGATGAAGAAGAAGTCGCCGCCGTCGCGGCTCGAAGTCGGCACGCGTCCCTGCAGAATGCCGTGCGCCACCTCGACGATCTCGGAGCCGCGCTGCTGGCGGAACACCTCGGTCAGTGCCGTGCTCGGCACACAACCGCTCGCCAGGATGTCTGCCAGCACGTTGCCCGGTCCCACCGATGGCAACTGGTTGCGATCGCCGACCAACACCACTGCCATCGTCTTCGGCACGGCACGCAACAGGGCGTGGGCGAGCGGCAGATCCAGCATCGATGCCTCGTCGACGACCAGCATTTCGCCTTCGAGCGGGGCGTGACCGTCGCGCGTGAACCGATTCGCGCCAGGCGTGAACTCGAGCAGCCGGTGCAACGTGCTGGCCGGGTGGCCCGCCGCCTCCTCGAGCCGGCGCGCCGCGCGACCGGTCGGAGCCGCCAGCAAGAGCCGCAGGTGCTTCTGCTCGAGGATCCGCGCCAGCGCGCGCACGATCGTCGTCTTGCCGACGCCCGGACCACCGGTCACGACCGACACCGGTTCCGTCAGCGCGTTGTGCAGGGCGGTCTTCTGCCCGCTCGGCAGCGCCATGCCGCAGTGTTGCTCGAACCATGCGATCGCGGCGTCGGCGCGGATCGGCAACCGTGCGCGTGAGCTGCGCGCCAGGGCATGCAGCGCGCGTGCGATCCCGTCCTCGGCGATCGCCAGCGCGCTCGGATACACGATGGGCTCGGGCTGCTCGTGCAGCAGCACCGGGCCGGGCGGCAGCTGTCGCACGACACGGTTCGCCTTGGCGAGTTCGGCCACCCTAGGCTGCAGCGCCGCCTCGTCGCATGCCAGCAGTTCGGCCGTGCGACGCAGCAGCGCCGCTTCGGGCAGGAACGAGTGCCCCTCTTTGGCGGCCTGGCTCAGGCTGAATTCCAGCGCCGCGTCGAGCCGCTCGGGTGCCTCCGGCGCGATGCCCAGTTGCCCCGCCAGGCGATCCGCGGTGCGGAAACCGATGCCGAGCACGTCGTCGGCCAGCCGATACGGGTTGGCCTGGACCAGCGCCGACGCCTGCGCGCCGTAGCGCTTCACGATGCGCGACGCGAGCGCCGCGCCGAGTCCGTGCGCGCGCAAGAACACGAGCACGTTCTGCAGGTCCTTCTGGGCGCGAACGGCGTCGGCCAGGTCCTGGATCTTGCGTGGCCCCAGACCGCGGATCCGCCGCAGTTGCTCCGGCTCTTCCTCGACTACGCGCAGCGTGTCGGCGCCGAACACGGCGACGATCTTCTTGGCGGTCTGCGGGCCGATGCCGCGCACGAGACCGGACGCCAGGTAGGCCTCGATGCCCTCGGTCGTCGCCGGGGCCAGTGCCTCGAACGCATCGACCTGGATCTGGCGGCCGAAGCGGGGGTGGTCCGTCTCGATCCCGCTCAGCTTAAGTCTCTGTCCTTCGTTGAGTTGCGCCATCGGCCCCACGGCCACGACGCTGCGTCCCGAGGCCTCGTCGCGCAGCTTCACCACCGCCCAACCGGTGTCGGGGTTGCGGAACGTGAAGCGCTCGATGGCGCCGTGCAGTTCGATGCGGCGTCCGGGGCTCGAGGCGGTCATCGGGAATGGTGGGGATCCGGCATTGTCCGTCGCGGGGCTTGCGGTATGGTGTTCGCCCCTTCGCCCGATCGGGCGGATCCACGATACGTGCGGCGCTGGCGACGTGCCATCGACGTGCGGGTCCGGAACCGCGCCGTCCGGAGGTTCGACCAGCCCATGATCCGAGTCCAGGTCCGCCCGAACGAGCCGCTCGAAGCGGCTCTGCGTCGCTTCAAGCGTCAGTGCAACTACGCCGGCATCTTCCGTCTGGCCAAGAAGCACGCCTACCACGAGAAGTCGAGCGACAAGCGCCGCCGCGAAGAGCGCGAGCGCCTGCGCAACATCGTGATGGCCGAACGCAAGCGCGGTGGCGGTGCGCCGGTCCGCAGCAACAAGAAGCGCCGCGCCCGTCCAGGCAAGCCGAACGACCGCCGCAACAACGAAGGTCCGGACTTCGATCCGTTGACCGCCGACACGACGGTCCAGAAGACCGAAGCGTAGTCCGAAGGTCCCGCCGGGCATGCTGCCGAAGTACCCCGGCGCAGGACCACGCGACCTCAGTCGCCCGCTCGAGGAGATCCGCGTCCTCGTCGATGCGCGCCTCGACGGCCAGCGCGTCGATCTGGCGCTGACGACCGTGCTGACGTGGCGTTCCCGCGCCAGCATCCACCGCTTGATCGATGCCGGCCTCGTGCGTGTGGAAGGGCGACTGGTCGCGGCATCACGCCGACTGCGCGCCGGTGAGACCGTGCTGATCGAGGTGCCGCCGAACCCGACCGCCAACCCGGATCCCGGCTCCGGCGTCGAGTTCCCGATCCTGCACGAGGACCAGTGGCTCGTCGTGGTCGACAAGCCCGCCGGCATGGCGGTGCACCCTTCGGGCCGCCGCCTCGACGGCACGCTGATCCACGCGCTGCACCGCCGCTACCGCCGGCCCGGTGACGCCCAGCACGACGTCGTGCCGCGTCTGCTGCACCGCATCGACGTCGAGACTTCGGGTGTCGTCGCCGTGGGGCTCGACGAACAGTTCCACGCACTCGTGTCGCGGCAGTTCGAGGAGCGCGAGGTCGAGAAGGTCTACCTGGCGGTCGTGCACGGTGCGCCTGCCGCCGGCGAGGGAGTCGTCGACCTGCCGCTGGTGCCGGACAAGCGCTCCGCGGTCCGGCTGAAGCTGACCACCGGTGCGCCGGGCGATGGGCTGCCGGCGGTCACGGGCTACCGGGTCCTGCGCCGCAACGCCGACTACTCGCTGGTCGAAGTGCGGCCGCGCACCGGTCGCACGCACCAGATCCGCGTGCACATGGCGGCGCTGGGTTGTCCGCTGGTCGGCGACAAACTCTACGGCGCCGACGAGAGCCTGTTCCTGCACCAGCTGGCCGGCACGCTCGACGACGCGCACCGTGCGGCGCTCGTGCTCGATCGCCATGCGCTGCACGCGCACTCGCTGCGGTTCCACCACCCGATGCTCGGGCAGGACCTGCTGCTGGTCGCGCCGCTGCCGGCGGACATGGCGCGCCTCGTGCCCTGACGGCCGGGCGCTGCGGTCACTGTCTCACGGCGTCGAGTCGTGGTGCTCGAGGATCGTGAGCACTTCGCGCAAGAACTCGAGCTGCTCCGGCGTGCAGCTGCTCCAGTCGAGGCCGACTTCGTAGAAGTTCGTGTTGCCGCGCCGCATTACGCGGGTGGCCAACGTCTTCAACTCGTGCACGGTGTCGTCGATGGCCATGCGCAGCACGACGCCCTGGCCGACCAGCGGCGGCTGACCGGTCTCGAGGCCGATGCCGCTGCGCGACACGTCCCGCACCGTGCAGAACGCCTGGTTGTTCGGATTCAGCGTGCCCTTGGTCTCCATGCTGGCGCAGGCAGCCACACGCACACGCGGACTGCGGCGCCGGTCGTCGTCTCGGCTCATGCGGCAGGGCATCGGCTTTCGGCGGACCCGGCCTGAAATCGACGGGCAGCCCGAAGCCGTGGGGTGCCGCCGGTCAGACGCCTTCGACGTACGGCATCACCAGCCGGTAGCGATCCGTCGCCCGCATCGGGTCGACACTGAGCCGATCGTCCGCGTCCTCGGACCGCAGCCGCGGTGCCGGGACCGGGTCGACCACGGCTGCGCTCGCTCCGGCACGACGGCCGGCGGCGGGCAGGGGATTCCACGCGGACTGCATCGGCTGCGGCGCGGGCATACCGGTTCTCGCGTCCATGGGCACCTCCTCGCAACGAGGAAGCCCCGAAGGTAGGGAGGCACGCGGACCATGGCAAGGCGCGGGGCTCTGCCGATCAGACAGCGAACATCGTGCCGACAAGCGCCGGCAGCACGCAGGACGCCGCGTAGAGCACCGCGATCGCGCGCAGTTCGCGGCGCAACGAGCTCGCGGCCAGCTGCGCCGCCGGCGTCACAGGCGCCGCCGCGGCAGTGCTTTCGGTCGTCGGCGCCGCAGCTCGCTCGCTGCCGCCCGGCACCCGCAGCGGCGTGCCGCCCGGCTGCACCGGCCGGCGCAGCAGCCAGGTCGCTGCGGCAACCGCCAGCGCGGCCGCCGGCCAGCGTTGTGACGCCGGCAGCAGCCCCCCGTACAGCATGCCGATGCCGCCCAGCACGATCGCGGCGGCGAACAGGCCGCCGAGGTCGATCGTGAGGTCGGCGTCGCCTTCGCGCGTGAACGGCACCCGCCGCAGCGAACGCACCATCGGCCTGGTCGCGACCACGGCGAGCGCGGCCGCGAACACCGCCGCAGCGACGACATCGGGGTCGCGCCGCGCGGTCGCCAGCAGCACCATCGCGATGCCATACACCGGCAGCAGCACGTGGCTGACCAGCGCGCGCCAGGTTGCATCCTGCACGCGTTCGAGCGTCAGATCCGGTGCCTGGTCGAACAGCCACGCTGCCTCGGCCTGATCCGCACGCGGCAGGAACGCGATCAGGATCGGCAGGTAGATCGCCGGCAGCTGCAGCAACAGGCAGACGAACACGAAGCCGTGCCGCGGCTCCGTGCCCGGCAGGCTCAGCACCGCCATGCCCGCAGGCAGGCCGATCAGCGGCAGCACCCGGGCGCGGAAGCCGGCGCTGCGCCACATCGACACGGCGGTGAACTCGGCGATGCCGAGCCCGGGGCCGCGCGGCGCCAGCCGGTGCAGCAGCCACCGCAGCGGGCCGCTGCGGCCCAGTCGCGGCGTGCGCGCCCGTTCGCGGTCGCCGAGCACCAGAGCCAGCGCGACCAGCAGCAGCGCGCCGCCGAGCAGCAGGCCGAGCCGCCAGCTCTCGCCGACCGGATCGGCCAGCACGCGTGCAGCCTGGTACGGCGGCAGCACCTCGGCGCCGAGGCGGCCGATCGGCAGGTCCGCGGCCGTGCCGTCGAGCCGGCGCAGTCCGAGCGCGAACAACACGATGCCACCGCCGAGCAGCATCGCCTTCAGCGAACCCGCGATCAGCGCCGCGCGCGGCGCGCCGAGGCAGCGCGCGAGCGCGCGCAGCAGCACCGCCAGCGCGCCGCAGGCGAGGCCCGTCGTCAGGCAGGCCAGCGCCGCGTAGCCGATCGCCAGCCGCCAGTCGCCGCGCAGGAACGCGAGCAGCACCGCCGGTGGCAGCGCCATCGCGATCGTGACCAGGCAGACGTAGAACGAAGCATGGCCGGCCCGCGCCAGCAGCACCGTGCCGCCGCCGATCGGCGCCGCCGCCAGCAGCGTCTGGTCGGCGCGGCGGCGCGCGGTGCTCTCCTGATGGTCGAGCTGCGACACGGACACCAGCAGCGCCGCCAGGCACAGGTTCGCCGCCGCGAACGGCACCGGCGGCGTGTCGGGATACAGCAGCGCCGCGAACACGAAGCCGAGGAACGACTGCGTGAAGATCGTCGTCGTCAGCGTGCTGCCGCCACCGCCGGTGCGCCGCGCGTCACCGAAGAAGTCGAGCACGAGCCAGGCGTGCACCAGCGCCAGCGCCCGCCGCATCATCGCCCGTGCGCCGCGAGCGGCCGGAACAGCGCGAACGAGGCCGTGTAGCCGTGCAGATGCGTGGTGGTGCCGACCGGGCCGATTTCGCCGTTGCAGTGGCACCCGACCAGTGGCACGTCGGGCGCGGCGGCGGCGAAGCGCCGGTGGTCGCGGCCCTCGCGGCCGAGGCAGCGGAACAGCAACGCACCGGCCGCGGCGGCGGGCTGCGCGCGGTGCAGGCGCAGCTGCAGGTCGCGTTCGCTGCTGTCCCGGTCGCGCAGGTGCAGCTGCACCTGCCGCCCGGTCGACAGGTGGTCGCCGACCAGCAGGTGGCCCGAACTGGCATCGAGGCCGAAGATGTTGCGGACCAGGAAGTCGCCGGCGGCGGCGTCGTGGTCGGCGAACGGATCGGACGCGATGCCGAGGAACAGGGGACCCTGCCGGGCGAGCTCGAGGTCGCCCGGGTCGAGCGTCGCCAGCTGCTGTTCGACGAAGCGCCGTGCCGGTTGGTCGTCGACGGCGACCAGCCGGTTCCGGTCGGCCTTGGTCACGCGGCCCGGGCGACCGATCGGCCGGCAACCCTGCGACACGACCGGGTCGACCACCGCATTGCCGGCGATCGACAGCACGACGGCACCCTGTCGGTGTGCGTTGCGGCCGGCGAACAGCACGTGGCCCTCCGGATGCCGGCTGCCGCTGGCGATGCCGCCGAGCTTCGGCAGGCCGGGCCAGCCGTAGTCGAGGCCGGCCAGCAGCGCGCGCACGTCGCTGTGGAACGGCTCGCACAGCACGACCATGCCGCGGCGCGGCGCGACCGCGGCCGGCAGCCGTTCGTGCCACGCGGCGGGCGGCGCATCGGGGCTCGGCAGGTCGGCGTTGCCGAGCACGACTGCGTCGAGCTGCACGCCGGGCAGGTGCGCGGCCAGCACCGCCACGGCCGGTTCCTCGCCGACCACCCGGCCGCCGCCGATCAGCGTCTGGCCGGTGCAGCCGATCAGCGTGCGGCAGCCGAGCTGTTCGTGCAGCAGTACCGGCAGGCGGTCGAGTTCGCTGCCGAAGTCCGCGGTCGCGAACGCCACCACGAGATCGATCGGTGCCGTGCCGAGCCCCTGTCGCACTTCGGCGGCCACGCCGCGACAGCACGCTTCGAGGTCGTCGTCGACCGTGAGCGCGCCGTGGAATCGCATGCCGCGACCATACTCGAACCGCGGCCGGCACTTCCACGGCGGCGCCGGCTCTGCTACAGCGGCCACATCGGCTACCGCGAACGCATCCTCGCCTGCCACAGCGCCGACGCGACGGCATTCGTGCCCTGGACCGTCGACGGTCACGCGGCCGGCTTCGTGCACCGCGCGCGGCTGCCGCTGCTGCTGGCGCCGGGCATGCCGTTCACCGAGACCGTGGCCGGCGCGCGCCTCGCCGAGGGCGACGTGGCCACACGTTCGGCCGCGCTCGGGCACGCGGTCGCCGCGCTCGGTGCACGCGGCGAACTGCGCGCACCGCTCGGCGAGATCTACCCGGTGCTGGACCTGGCGACCCAGGCGGAGCTGGCGCGGATCGACCGCGTCGCGGTGCCGTGGTTCGGCGTGCTGGCGCGCGGCGTGCACCTGAACGGTTTCGTGCGCACGCGCGGCGGCACGCACCTGTGGATCGCGCGGCGCGCGGCCGGCAAGCGCACGTTCGGCGGGCACCTCGACAACGTCGTCGCCGGCGGCCAGGGGGTCGGCTTCGACGCGCTGGCGACGCTGGTCAAGGAGTGCGGTGAGGAGGCGGCGATCCCGCCGGCGCTCGCGGTGCAGGCCACGCGCACCGGCGTGCTCGCCTACCGCCAGCAGGACGGCCTGGCGCTGAAGGTCGATCAGCTGCACTGCTACGACCTCGAACTGCCGCCCGACTTCGTGCCGCGGCCGGTCGACGGGGAGGTCGAGTGCTTCGAGCCATGGCCGGCCGCCGAGGTCGCGGCGTCGCTGCGCGGCGATGCCCTGTGGAAGCCCAACTGTGCGCTGGTCGCGCTCGACTTCCTGCTGCGCCACGGCTTGCTCGACCACGAACTGCCGGCGGCCGAGCGCCACGCGCTGTGGCGCGCGCTGCGGACGGGCTAACCTGCCGGCGATGCGCACCGTGCTGGTCAGTTCGCCCGGCCAGGGGCCCGGGCCGCACTGGAGCGAGGCCACCGCGGCGGCGCTCGCGGCCGAACTGCGTCGCCTCGGCGTCGAGGTCGCGTGGTTGTGCGCCACCGTGTCCGGTGCCGGGCCGCGTTCGGATGGCGCGACGGTGGTGCCACTGCCGCGGCGCCCCGCGGTGGCCCGCATCGCACGCAGCCTGCAGCACACGGCACTCGAGGTCGAACTGCAGCGCTGCCTGCGTGTGCACCCGACCGCGACGGTCGTGCACCTCGGTGCGGGTGCCGCGGGGTCGCCCAACGTCGGCTGGCTCGCCGAGCGCATGGGCAGCGTCGCGTTCGCCGTCGTGCACAGTGCCGAGGTGGTCTGCCAGCGCGGCCTGCTGGTCGACGCGACCGGCACCGTGTGCATCCGTCACGACGACGCCGACCGCTGCCGTCGCTGTTGTGGCGCGGGCCGGTTGCTGCGGCCGCGCGCCGACGACGTGCGCAACCGCTGGGACCTGCTGGCGGCGGGTCTCGGTGCTGCCGAACAGGTGTTCGTCGAGGACGAAGTCGGTCGGGCGCGCCTGCTCGCGTTCGGCCTCGCGCCGCGTCAGGTCGCCATCACGCCGCAACCGCCGGAGCTGGCGCAGCGGCTGTGTGCTTCGCCGGCGTCGTCAGCGCGTTGACGCGGCCGCGCGCCGGAAGTCGAGCGCTCCGAAGTCGAAGTCGGCGATCGGGCAGTCGATGCGGAACCCGGCCACGGCGCCGTCCTGGTCGAGCTCGAAGCGCACCAGCGCGAACGGCAGGAACCGGTCCGGGAAGTCGACGCGGAACGTGTCGTGGTGCCAGTGCGACAGCGAGCCGTGCAGGCGGCGGCGCGACGGCACCAGTTCGATCGTCAGGCCGGCCTGCTCGTCGTGTCGCACGACCGCGGCGCCGTAGGTCGCGTCCTCGTAGTCGCCGGCGTAGGCCGCGATGGCGAGACTCGGCTGCGTGCCGGCCTGGCGCCGCGCTTCGCGCTGCGCGACGGCGTTGCGTTCGCGGTCATGGAAGCGCTGGGCGATCTGCGCCAGTCGGTCGACGACCGCGAGGCCGTCCTCGCCGGCCCGCAGCGCCAGCAGGGCGCGCTGCAGCGCTTCGTTGAGGATGCCGTCGTTGGCGTTGTTCAGCACGATGAAGCCGAAGCGATCGGCCGGCACCAGCACGACCTTGCTGAGGAAGCCCGGCATGCCGCCGTCGTGGTGCACGATCTTCCTGCCGCGCTCGAGGCCGACGAACCAGCCCATGCCGTAGCTGCGGAAGTCGTCGTTGCCCGCGCCGGCACCTGCGTCCGAGATCGCCACGTGCGGCCGCCACATCTGCTGCAGCGACGCCTCGGTCAGCAGCGGTCGACCGTCCCACGCGCCGCCGGCCAGCAGCATGCGCACCCACGGCACCAGGTCGTGCACCGACGCGTAGATCGACGCGGCGGGGCGGCAGGCGACGAACTCGTGGTCTTGGATCGCAGCGCCACCGATGTGCGGCACGGCGCGTTCTGCATCGGGCGGCAGCCGCTGCGCGCAGGCGCGGCTCGCGGCCATGCCCAACGGTCCCATCAGCCGCTGTTCGACGAAGTCCTCCCAGGCCATGCCGCTGCACTGCGTCACCACGCGGCCGGCGACCAGGTACATCAGGTTCTGGTAGCCGAACTGTTCGCGGAAGCGCTGCCGGATCGGCAGCCGTTCGAGCCGGCGCAGCACTTCGGCATCGTCGTGGTCGCTGCCGTACCACAGCAGGTCGCCGGCGAACGTGACCAGGCCGCAGCGGTGGCTCAGCAGGTCGCGCACGGTCATGTGCGCGGTGATCCACGGATCGGCGAGGCGGAACTCCGGCACGTGGTCGACGACGCGGTCGTCCCAGTCGAGTTTGCCGTCCTGCACGAGCAGCGCGATCGCCGCGGCCGTGAACGCCTTCGTGCACGAGGCGATGTTGCACAGCGTCCCAGGCGTCATCGGTGCGCCTTCGGCGCGCTGGCCCAGCGCGACCTCGAGCAGCAGCTCGCCGTCCTGCACGATCGCGACCGCGAGGCCGGGCCGCCCGAAGGCCTCGTAGGCGCGCTGCACCACGGCCTGTGCCTGGTCGACCGTCAGCGGGGTCTGCGCCGCGCAGGTTGCCGGCGGCATCGCCAGGCCGAACGACAGCAGGAACGTCAGGGACGCGAGGCAGGAGCGGGTCGGCATCGGTGGTTCGGGGCAGTGGCGGCGGGGCGTGTGATACCAGACGCCGGGTCGGCGGGCCCGCGTCGGCCACCCCGGGCTGGCCGGCCACCCGGCCCCCGGTATGCTCCGCGGCCCGTGCGCCCCGCCTCCCTCGTCCTGGCGCTGGCTTTCGCCACCGCCGTGCCGGCCCAGGCCTGCCTGCGGCCGGCGCCGCCGTACGGAGGCTTCGCGCCGCAGTTCGAGCTGGTGGTGCCGGTCACGCTGTCGGACGGCTACCAGACGTTCGGCACGTTGATCCGACCGCTGGCGCCGGCCCCGTCGTGCGGCTGGCCGCTGGTCGTGTTCGTGCACCCGCTCGGCCAGCACCGCGGCTTCGACCAGGCTCTGCAGCTCGACGTGGTGGCGCAGGGCTACGCGGTGTGGACCTACGACGTGCGCGGCCACGGCCAGGCGTTCGCCGCCAACGTCGGCCATCCGCACGAGGGGTCGACGCTGTGGGGGCCGAACGAACTGCTCGACCTCGCCGAGGTCCTCGACGCCGTGCTCGGCGAGCCGCTCTGGGCCGGCACGCTGGACGCGACGCGCATAGCGATCACCGGCGCCAGCCAGGGCGGCGCGCACGCCTGGGCCGCGGCGGCGCGCAGCGGGCAGACCGTCACGGTCGCCGGGCGGCCGCCGCGCGCGCTGCCGGCGCTGGCCTGCATCGTCGCGCACGACCTGGCCCCCGACATGACCGCGGACTGGGTCCGCGACGGCGTGCTGTTCAGCACGTTCTTCACCCGGCTGCTCGCCGGCGACTACGCGTCGAACGGTGTGCCGATCGACCCCGGCTTCCTGGCCACCGGGCGCGCGGCGTTCCTGGCGCAGGATGCGGCCGCGCTGGTCGCGGGACTCACAGCCGAAGGTCGCCCGACGCTGGCCGACCTGCTGCCGGTGACCGTGCCGGTGCTCTATACGCACGGCTACCACGACTTCCTCGGCGATCCGCGCCCGGGGCTCGAGGCGCTCGCCAGCCTGTCGGGCCCGCACCGCTCGCTGCTCGGCACCGGCGGCCACGGCACGCCGCCGAACGCCGCCGAGCGCGTGTTCCGCGATGCGCTGACGCTGCGCTGGTTCGACCGCTTCCTGTGGAACGTGCCCAACGAGGTCGAACTCGAGACGCCGCAGATCCTGTCCGAGCTGCCGCTGGCGGCGGCCGAACGCGACGACCCGGCGTCGCTGTGGAGCCGCGCGCACGTCGTCGACCCGCTGGCGGCGGTGCCGGCGACGCGCTGGTTCCTGCACGACGACCTGTCGCTCGCCACGACCGAGCCCGGCGAACCGCAGTCGGATGGCGTGATCACGCAGGCCATCGATCCGTCGGCGGTCGGCTTCGATCCGGCCGGCTACCTCGATCTGCCGGCCGTGCGCGATCTCGCCAACGTGCTGCAGGTCTGTCCGCTGTCCGAGCGGGTCTACGCGTGCACGACGACGGCCGAGAGCGAACTGACGCACGCCGCGCGCGTGCACCTGCGGCTCGTGCCCGATCGGCCGGAATGGATGCTGGCGGCGCTGCTGACCGTGCAGCCGGCGGCGCCCGGTGCTGCCGAGGTGATGCTCGCCAGCCGCGCGATCGCGTCGCGCACCAGCGTCGCGAACCAGCCGGAGGACCGCGAGTTCACGCTGCCGCCGATCGCCGTGCGGATTCCGGCCGGTGCCACCGTGCGGCTGCGGCTGCGCAACCTCTGGCTCGACGAAGCGCCGGCGGTGCGGCAGCTGATGGCGGCGCCGCGGTTCCACGACTTCCAGGTCGCGGTCGTGCACAGCCTGACCGCGGGCGGGTCGTGGCTCGATCTGCCGCTGCAACCGGTGCGGCCGCGCCTGGTCGCGACGACGGCGTCGCTCGACCTCGCGACGCTGCCGCCGTACGACCTGACGCTGCGCGCCGGCTCGGTGCGCGCCGGCCTGCCCTACATGCTGGCCGTCGGTTTGTCCGGCCAGGTGCCGGCGACGACGTTCCTCGGCGAGACGGTGCCGATCGAACCGGACTGGCTGGTCGGCTTCTCCGCCGCGTCGATGCAGGTGCCCTGGTTCTTCGGCTTCCTCGGCGCACTCGACGCGACCGGCGATGCCACCGGCACGCTGGACCTCAGCGCGGCCGCGCCGATGCAGGAATGGCTGGCCGGCTGGTCGCTGACGACGATCGGCTTCGTCTGGGACGCGCCGTGGGCGCCGTCCGGCGCCGCCAGCAACGCCGTCGACGTGCGCTTCCGCTGACCGCGGATGCTGTCGATGGCGCGTCTCGAAGTGGTCGGCTGGTGGTTCCGCGACGAGGCGCCCGGCCCGTTGCCGCGCCCGCAGCTGCTGGTGCGGCCCTGGCAGCCGGCCGAACGCGCGGCTGTCGTCGCGCACCTGCGCGCCGGCAAGGTGCTCGAGACCTACCCGGAGCCGTCCTACTGCCGCTTCGCCTGCGGCGCCGCCGACATGGGCCGCGCCGACCTCAGCGACGGCACGTTCGTGTGGCCCGAAGGCCTCGTGCACTACGTCACCGAGCACAGCGTCGCGCTGCCGGCGCGGTTCGTCGCGCACGCGCTGCAGGGTGCCGGCGCGGCGCCGCCGCGGCTGCCGAAGCCGCGGTTCGGGCTCTACGACGTGGCGCCGTGGCTCGCCTGGGCCCGCGCCGAGCGCGCGGCGCTCGACCTCGACGGGTTCGAGACACCGCTGGGGGAGGTGCGCGATCGCATCGCGCGCGACCTCGGCCCGGTGCCGCACGAGGCGATCCTGCTGTGCCGCGGCAGCACGCGCGAAGTCGTGCTCGCGGTCGGCGGCGGCGCGATCGAACTGCGCCAGCTGCAGGCCGGCGGCCGACCGCCGCGGCGGTTCGCCGGCTGGCACGAGTGGCCGGTGGTCGGCGCGGCGGGCAGCGGGCCGCTGGCGGCGTTCTTCGCCGACCGGCGCGGCCGCTAGCGTGTGCTCACGCGTCGCCGGCCGCCTGCATGCGGCGGCGGCGGCGTTCGTCGGCGGTCATCTCGCTGTCGAGACGGCCGAGGAACGCGGTGCCTTCGCGGGCGCGCACGAACTGCGCGAACAGCGGCGACACGCGGCGCAGGTGCGCCAGCATGTCGAGCGCCACCTGGCGGTACGAGAAGTGGCCTTCGGGCCCGCTGCGCAGCTCGACGAAGTACGCCACCTGGCGCGGGTCGAACACGAGCCGCACGCGCTGCAGGAACGCGAACGGCGTCACGTAGCCGGCGGCCAGCGGGAAACGCTGCGCGACGCGCTGCTGCGCGGCGGCGGCGCGCTCCAGCACATCGCCGTAGGCGGCTGCGAGCCCGGCTTCCTCGACCAGCGGCGGCACCGCGAAGCCGTGCGCGGTGGTCAGCGTCTGCTGCTGCTGGAAGCCCTTGCGGTGGCGGCCGATGTCGCGGTAGGCGCCGAAGTCCAGCAGCACCTCGAACTCGAACGGCTGCGCGCCTTCGAGCCCGATCGGCCAGCCGTCGTGCGGGCCACGCGCCGCCATCACCTGCTGCAGCAGGTCCTGGCGCTGGCCGGACGTCAGCGCCTGCACGCGCGCCAGCAGTTGCGCGAACGGCACCTGGCCGTGTTCGTACAGCAGCGACGCCAGCAGGCGGTCGTCGAGCTGCGGGTCGTGCGCGAGCAGCGCGGTGTGGCCCGCCGCGGCACCGCGGTGCGGCGCGGCGGCGGCGACACCCAGTTCGGCGGCGAGCCGCGGCAGTTCGCGCTGCAGCGCCTGCAGGAACGCGTTCGGCTTCGCGTGCTGCAGCAGCGTCGGCAGCGCGTGCTCGGCCTGCCGCTGCATGCGTTCGCCGACCAGCCGGAACTCGGCCAGCGGGTGGCTGCGCAGTTCGGTGACGACGTCGCACAGCGTGCGCGCGTCGACCACCATGCCCCACTTGGTCAGGATCGCCGGCGTCAGCAGGTAGCGCGCCGCGTCGAACGCCTCGGCCTTCAGCGTGCGTTGCCACGCGGCTTCCTTCTCGCCGGGCTGCAGCGGCCGCACGCGCTGCAGGTGCGCGAGCAGGCGTGCGCTGGCCTCGGTGTAGAGCGCGAACGTGTCCGCGAGCACCGACTCGTAGGCGGCGGCGACGTCGCCGCCGGCCGCGGTCACGTCGGGATCGCGCCAGTGCGTCTCGGCCGAGAACGAGATGTAGCGCGTCGACGACTCTTCGAAGCTGCAGCGGCGTTCGCGCTGCACGAAGCGCGTCACCAGCTGCGACACGCGTTCGACCGCGAGGTGCACGACCGAACCTTCGCGCAGCGAATTGTGGCCGTGGTCGATCGCGTAGGTCTTCAGGAACTGGCCCGACTTGTCGGCCATCACCGACGACAGCACGTCGCCGGCCGCCTGGCCGAGCGGCAGGTCTTCGAGCCGCCGCCCCTGGGCTTCGAGGCCCTGGCGCAGGCGGTCGAGGAACTGGTCGCGCATCGACTTGCTGCTGCGCGAGTAGACGCCGTTCAGCGTCGCCGCGACTTCCTGCGGCAGGTTGCGCACCAGGTAGACGTCGCCGTGCTCGGGTCCGTCGACGACCGAGAAGTAGGTCGCCAGCAGCCGCCGTTCGAAGTCGGAGTAGACCATCGCCGGTCGCGGATCAGGCGTCTTCGCCGGCGCGGCGGCGCAGCAGCAGCCAGGTGGCGATCGCTCCGGTGGCGAGGCCGGCGGCGAACGCGAACCAGACGATCGGGGCTTCGAGCGGCGTGATGTGGGCGAACATGCGGGCCATGGGAGCCGAGCGCCGGCCCGCAGGCAAGCGCGACGCCGCCGATGCCCCCGGTCCGCGACATGGGGGCATGAGCCGATGCCTGGTCCGGTGCTGTGGTTGTCTGCTGCTGGCCGCCGGCGGTGTGCTGGCGCAGGATGCCGTGTGGCGCATTCCGCCGCGCGGCGCGGTCGAGTACCGGCGCGAATGGCGCGCCGCGGCCAGCGCGGTCGTGCGCAGCGCCGGCGAGGCCCGGGTGGCCCCGACCGGCGGCAAGGCGCCGGACCGCTGCCTGCACCGGCTGCCGCCGGCGCCGTGGGTCTGCCACGGCGAACTCGACCGCGAGCAGCGCGCGCTGACCGGTCCGGTGCGCGACCTGCGCGATCTCGCCCGCGCGCTCGCCTGCGACCTCGGCAGCGGCGTGCGGGGCCGCTTCCCGCGGCTGCTGCCGTTCGGTGACGTCACGGTCAGCGGCAGCTGGGCGCGCGGCGCCGGCGGCGCCGAGACGCTGCGCGCCACCGTGCAGTGCAGGCTGCCGGCCGCCGCCGCCGGCGAGCCGCGCGAACACGCCGACCGGCTGCGCGCGTTCTGCCTGCCCGACGCGCAGGGCACGCTGCTGCTGACGCGCTGCATCGACCGCGAGCGCTCGGTGCTGAGCGCGTTCCGCGCCGAGTTCGATCTCGTCGTCGAGGAGGGGCCGAAGGCGTTCCGCCGCGTGCGCGTCGAGGACGAGTGGCGGTTCGTGGCCGTGCGCGACCACCAGGACTTCGACTTCCGCAAGCGCGTCGCCGCGGCGATCGAACAGGGCGCCGGCTTCGTGCGCGACGCGATCGACGGCAAGAAGTCGTTCCTCGCGCCGGGCAGCGGCGAGGACCGCGACTTCAGCGGCGGCCGGCTGGCGCTGGCGCTGCTGACGCTGGTGCACGGCGGCGTGCCGGCCGACGATCCGGTGCTGCAGCGCGGCTTCGACGACCTGCGGCGCCGCCGCCTCGAGGACACCTACTCGCTGGCGACCGCGCTGATGGCGGTCGCCGCGCGGTCGGCGCCGTCGGGCGAAGCCGAACGCATCCGCAACGGCCAGCTCGCGGCGGTGCCGGTGCGCCAGCTCGACGAGCGCGACGCGAAGGCGGCGCAGAAGTGGCTCGAGCGGCTGCTCGGCAACGTCGATCCGCGCGTCGACCGCGCCGACCTGCTGCGCTTCAACTACACCGCCGGGCCGCGCTACGACACGTCGCTGCAGCAGTACGGTCTGCTCGGCCTGTGGTCGGCGCGCACCTGCGGGCTCGAGGTGCCGCCGGCGGCGTTCGCGGCGGCGGCGCGGCACCTGTTGGCCGTGCAGGCCGAACCCGGGGCGCGGCTGCGGCTCGCGCGCACGGGCCACGACGCGCTGCGCGAGGCGGCCGGCAGCGACCACGAGCCGAAGGCCGTCGAGGTCGGCGCCACCGCGCGCGGCTTCGCCTACCAGGAACGCGACGAGCCGCCGTTCGGCTCGATGACCAGCGCCGGGGTCAGCGGCCTGCTGCTGGCGCGGGCCGGCCTGCTCGCGGCCGGCAAACCGGACCGCGCGCTGCTGCAGCGCATCGACGGCGCGATCGACGACGCGTTCGCGTGGCTCGCCGCCGAGTTCTCGGTGCGCTGCAACCCCGGCTACGCGGAGCGTGCCGACCACCACGTCTACTACTGGCTCTACGGCCTCGAGCGGTCGTGCGAACTGGCGGGCGTCGCCTGGCTGCAGGGCCGCGACTGGTACTACGAAGGCGCGCTGCAGCTGCTGTCGCAGCAGCAGGCCAACGGTTCGTTCCGCGCCGAGCAGGCGAGCACGTTGCTGCTCGACGCGACCTGCTTCGCGGTGCTGTTCCTCGCCAAGGCGACGCCGCCGGCTGCCGTCACGCCGCGGTGACCGCGAACAACCGCAGTTCGCCGAGCGCGGTCGCCGGCAGCACCCCGTGCGCGGCGAACGTGAGGCCCGAGCCGGCGACGAGGTCGCGCACCGTGCTCGACACGACGACCGTACCCGCCGGCGCCGCCGCGGCGACGGCCGCCGCGAGTTCGACCGCGATGCCGGACAGGCGCCGGCCGCGGCGTTCGCACTCGCCGGTGTGCAGGCCGCACCGCGCGGTGCCGGGCGCGGCGCGGACCAGCGCCCGCGCGGCGTGGATCGCGCGCGCCGGACCGTCGAACGACACCACGAGCCGGCCGTCGCCGCTCGCGATCAGTTCGCCGCGCGCCGGTTCGATCGCGGCCTGCACCGCGGCGCGATCGAGCGCCGGCATCTCGGTCGCGACCAGCACCGTGGTCAGCACCCGGTCGACCGGTTGCGAGTCCGGCAGCGCGCCGAGGAAGTGTTCGATCGCGGCCAGCACGGCGTCCTGGTCGCCGACGAACGGCAGGTGGTCGGCGCCCGGCAGCTCGACCAGCGTCGCGCCGACGATGCGGTCGGCGAGGTAGCGCCCTTCGTCGATGCCGAGGCAGCGGTCGCCTTGGCGGTGCACGACCAGCGTCGGCACCTGCACGGCCTGCAGCACGTGGCGGATGTCGATCTCGCTGTTCATGCGCGTCAGCGCGACCGCGGCGCCGGGGCTCGCGCCGTGGCGCAGGTAGGCGGCCCACCAGGCGCGGAACGCCGGCTCGGCGGCGACGCTCGGCGCGCGTTCGGCGATGCCGACCGGTCCGCCCCACTCGCGGCGGATCGTGTCGAGGAACGCCTCGCGTTCGGCCGGCGTCGGGCCCCACGGATAGTCGTCGGCGCGCAGGCGGCGCGCGTAGCTGCCGATCATCACCAGGCCGCGCGTCTTGTGCGGGTGCGTCGCCGCGAACAGGCAGCACATCGGGCCGCCTTCCGACACGCCGCACAGCACCGCGCGTTCGCTGCCGACGCGGTCGAGCACCGCGCGCACGTCGTCGACGCGCTGTTCGAGCGTCGGCAGCCGGTCGACCGCGACGCGGTCCGACAGGCCGGTGCCGCGCTTGTCGAACAGGATCACGCGCGCGAACTCGCCGAGCCGGCGCAGGAAGCGGGCGAAGCGCGGCTCGCGCCAGAAGTACTCGAGGTGCGACACCCAGCCCATCACGAACACCAGGTCGACCGGGCCGCTGCCGAACACCTGGTAGGCGATGTCGACGTCGCCGCTGCGCGCGTAGTGCACGGCCGGCACGGCGTCCTCGTCGTCGGGCGCCGCGTCGGCGGCCGCGGTCGCCGCCACCAGGGCGGCCAGCATCGCGCCGGCATCGGCGTGGCGCGCGTTCGGCTCGCGCTGCAGCGCGCGCTCGACGACCTCGGCTATGGCGGCCGGCACGCCCGGCGCGCGTTCGCGCAGCGGCGGCAACGGCCGCTCGAGCAGCGCGACCAGCGTGTCCAGCAGCGACGGGCCGGTGAACGGCGCCGTGCCGGCCAGCAGTTCGTACAGCATCGCGCCGAGGCTCCAGACGTCGCTGCGCGCGTCGACCGGGAGGCCACGCGCCTGTTCCGGCGCCATGTATTGCACGGTGCCGAGCAGCATGCCGGCGTGCGTCGCGGCCGTCGTCGCGGTCAGGTCGAACGGTGCGGTCAGCTTGGCGAGGCCGAAGTCGAGCACCTTGACCAGGCCGTCGCGGCGCAGCATCACGTTCTCGGGCTTCAGATCGCGGTGCACGATGCCGCGCTCGTGCGCGGCGCCGACCGCGGCCAGCAGCTGGCGCGCGATCGTCAGCGCTTCGGCCGGCGGCAGCGGTCCTTGGCCGAGCCGTTCGCGCAGCGAACTGCCGGCGACGTACTCGGTGGTCAGGAAGTGCTCGCCGTCGACCTCGCCGACGTCGTGGATCGTCAGCACGTTCGGGTGGTTGAGGCTGCCGGCGGCGCGCGCTTCGGTGCGGAACCGGGCGACCCACTGCGGATCGCGCGTGCGCAGCGGCGACAGCAGCTTCACGGCGACGTCGCGCGCGAGCCCGTCGTCGCGGGCCAGGTAGACGCGCCCCATGCTGCCGGCGCCGAGCCGCTGCAGCAGCCGGTAGCGGCCGAGCTGGCGCGGCAGCACGTCGTCGGCCGACGCCGGCACGTCGGCCGGCACGGCGAACGGCAGACCGCTGCGCGTGTCGAGCCGCGCATCGGCGGTGTGGTCGGCGTCGAGCAGGCGCTGCAGCCGGGCCACCATCGCGGGAGGCAGGCCGAGCGCCGGCAGCGCGGCGGCACGTTCCGCCGGCGGCAGGTCGACCAGCGCGTCGAACGCCTGCCGCAAGCGGGACCAGTCGGAGTCGGAGCCGGACGCCATCGGGCGGGAAGCCTACTGCCTCCGGACGCAGAGCGGCCGCGGCGACCGACAGCGAACCGCGCCGCCGCGGCGGTCAGGCGCCGGGTGCGGCGCTGCCGCCGATCGCGTCGCGCAGCCACGCACGTGCGAACCGCCAGCGCCGCTCGACGGTCCGGCTCGACACCGACAGCAGTTCGGCGGCCTCGGCGGCGGTGCGGCCGCCGAAGAACATCAGGTCGACGACCTGCACCAGCTCGGGATCGTGCTGCTCCAGCTCCTGCAGCGCTTCGGCGATCGTCAGCAGGTCCTCGACCGGCAGACCGTCGGCCGTGTCCGGCGTGCCCTCGTCGATCTCGTGGCGCCTGCCGCCGTCGCGCTTCTGTGCCTGCCGCCGCCGCGCGTGGTCGATCAGCACCGAGCGCATCGCCTTGCCGGCCAGCGCGAAGAACTGCGCCCGCTCGCGGTTCGCGTTCGGCGGCAGCGCCGCGATCCGCAGCCAGGCCTCGTGCAGCAGCGCGGTCGGCTGCAGCGTCTGCGCGCGGTGGTGCAGCAGCTCGCGCGCCGCCAGATCGTGCAGGCTGCGGTAGATCGTCGACGACAGCTGCGTCGCGTCCGGCGCCGGGCTGCCGGCGGGCGGGTCGCGGTCCGAGGGCATGGCGCGGGGATGCTACCGCGGAATCCGGCGTCCGGCCGAGGTGGCGCGTGACGAACGCCGCGCATCGATCCTCAACAGTCCGCGCGGCGGTGGCTTCCCAGCCGACGCTGCCCGTCGCGCGGCATCCCGTTCATCGTGGGCGGGATGCCTGTTTCCACTCGCGTTTCCGATTCGGCGCAACGTCGGCCGCGGCTGCCGCCGGCGGTCGAACCGCGTGCCGGCGTTGCCCGGCCAGCGGGAGTCAGAACGCGCCGGCCGTGAGCTGCAGCGCGTTGGTCGACGTGATCTCGACGAAGCTGCCGGCGAGATCGACCTCGAACGCGACCATCTGATGCCAGAACGTCACGCCGATGAGCGCCGCTGCCGCCGGCAGGAACAGCGACGACTCGGCGCTGCCGGTCGTCGTCAGCAGCGGCTGCTGGATGTCGGGGCTCACGTGCAACAGACAGCCCGCAGGGGCGATGGGCAGCACGCTGTCCAGCGGCAAGCCCGGCACCACCGCGGTGAGGCCCGTCGCGGCGACCACGATGGCGCTCGTCGGCAGACCCGTGCCGCGCGCGCGGAACGTGCTCTCGACCCACGGCAGCGCGACCGCCGCCAGTGCGTTGGCGCCGCCGCTGCTCGGGCACGCGCTGCCGAACGCCGTGGCCGAAGCCGGGCACGTGGTCGTCAGCTGCGCGAGGCCGGCCAGCGCGAGGCCGCCCATCGTCGAGAACGCGCCGCTGGCGACGACGTCGCCGTTCGGGAGCCGGGCCAACGAGTCGACGCGCCCGTTGGCGCCGCCGGCGATGCCGGTCCAGGTCGCCCCGTCCCAGCGCGCGATGCGCAGAGCGCCGGCCGCGTCGTCGAACGTGCCGCCGGCGAGGATGTCGCCATCGGGCAGTTCGAGCGCCGTCGTCACCGTGGCGCCGAGGCCGGCGCCGAGCGGCAACCACGTGCTGCCGTTCCAGCGGGCGATGCGCGCGGCCGGCACGCCGCCGAGCGCGAGGAAGTCGCCGGCGGCGAGCACGTCGCCGTTCGCCAGCAGGCGCAGCGCGAGCACCCCGCCGTCCGCGCCGCCGCCGAACTGCGACCACGCGCTGCCGTCCCACCGCGCGAGGCCGGCGGCGGGCGCGCCGCCGGCGGTGGTGAAGTTGCCGCCGATCAGGAGGTCGCCGTTCGGCAGCTCGAGGATCGTGCGCACGAGGTAGTCCGCGCCCGTGCCGAGCGCGGACCAGGTCGTGCCGTCCCAGCGCGCGATCATGTTGCCGGGTGCGCCACCGGTGCTCCAGAAGGCCCCGCCGGCTATGAGGTCGCCGTTGGCCAGCGTCGTCATCGTGTGCACGATGCCGTGGGTGCCGAAGCCGAGCGGGCTCCACGACGTCCCGTCCCAGCGCAGGACGGGGTGGATGCCGGGCACTCCCGGGACCGTGAACTGGCCACCGGCGACGATGTCGCCGTTCGGCAGCACCGCCAGCGCGCCGACCCAGCCGATGAAACCGCCGAGGGGCAGCCATGTGCCGCCGCTGCGCTGCCGGACCGTGCCGAAGGTGCCGATCAAGAGGTCCCCGTTCGGCAGGGTCGTCGACGTGATCACCGTGAGGCCGGCGTCGACGCCGGGCAACCACTGGTTCGCGCACTGGGTGGGCGCGGCAGCGAGGGGGACGAACGACGCGAGGCAGGCGGCGAGGAGCGTGCGCATGGAGGATGCGAGGAGCCGGGGGTGACGGGGGGCGGGCAGCGGCCAGACCGCGGCACGCGCGGTCGCTGCACGAGACGGCGAGATGCTAGCGTACGCGGCGTTCCTGTGTGGGTGCGTTGACCGGCCGGCCGGTCCGCGGCCGACCGCCACCGCGCTCAGGCCGGCGCGCGCGAGCGCCAGACCACCTCGGTCAGCGCGGCGCCGGCGGCGCGGAACTTCGGCGGCACGTCGTCGGCGGCGTACCGTTCGAGCGGCTCCAGCATCGGCCACAGGCGCAGGGCTTCGTCGGCGGGCACCGAGAACGGCGGGCCCGCGGCGAGCGCCTGGTCGTATTCGAGCGTGACGACGAGCCGGAACGCGCCCGCGTGCAGCAGCGAGTCGGTGTGCGCGGCATAGGCGCGGCGCAGGTCCGGCGGCAGCGCGACCAGCGCGGCGCGGTCGTACAGCGCATCGCACGGCGGCGTGCGGAACGCGAAGTAGTCGCCGCAGAACAGCGTGATCGGCAGCTCGCGCGCCGCGAACGCCGGCAGCGTCCCGTCGCGGCGGTCGAACGTCAGGCCCTGCTCGGCGAAGAAGTCGCGCACCGCGCGTTCGGCAAGTTCGACGCCGAGCACCGTGTGGCCCAGCTCCGCGAGCCAGCGCAGGTCCAGCGACTTGCCGCACAGCGGCACCAGCACCGTGCCGCCGCGCGGGCGCCAGTGCCGCGGCAGCGCCGGGTGCACCGAGCGGCGGTGGAAGTTCGTGTTGCCGGCGGCCCAGCGCTCGAGCCAATGGTCGTGCGCGCCCATGGTCAGTGTCCCGCGGGCAGCAGGTCGGCGCCGAGGCCCGGCGACCACGCGAGGTCCATGCCGGCGCCGGCGTCGCCGACGCTGGCCTGCAGCGACTGCATCGTCGCCGCATCGGCGCAGAACACGGCCGGCACGACCAGCACGCGCGACCGGCCCATCGCCTTCAGCTTCTGCAGCACGGCCGGCAGCGCGAGCTCGCCATCGACGGTCGCGATCGCGATGTTCGCGAACATGCTGCGGCGCTTCAGCACCTTGTTCTTCTCGTGCTCGAGCCACGCCGCGCGGTCGGCGTCGCTGGTGCCGTCGGGCAACACGACGACGGTGGTGCCGCCGAACGGCCCGCCGGCCAGCGGCAGGCCTCGGCCCTGCGCGAACGACGCCACCGGCCACGGCCCGTCGCCGCCGACGACGAGCCGGCGCACGCGTTCGGGCGGCGCGTCGGCCGGCACGCTGCTCGCGAGGCACACCTGCACGCGTTTGCCCGCGGCGCGCAGGCCGTCGGCGTGCAGCCGTGCCCATTCGCGGGCGCGCGGCGACCGGTCGTCCGCGAGCACGAGGTGGAACGGCTCGCCGGCGGGCTCGGGCCGCGGCGCCAGGCCGAGGCGGCCTCGCACCCGCTGGTCCAGCGCGTCGAGGTCGGCGGGCGGCGCCAGTTCGGGCGCGAGGCCGACCTTCGTGTAGTCGTCGGCGACCTGCTGCAGCCGCTTGCCGTCGGCGGTGCCGGCCACCAGCAGCAGCGACCGCGCGACCGGCTTCAGGTCCGGCAGCGCCTCCATCGACAGCCGCACGAGGTCGGTCGGCGCCACCGCGACGAAGTCGTGCGCGAGCCACTCGCCGTACAGCGACGTCCACAACACGACGGCGCCGCCGTCGCCTTCGCCGGCGATCACGACGCGCGTCGGATCGACCGGCAGGCGCCGCGTCACGTACTCGACGATGCGCGCGATGCCGTGGGCCGTGCGCGAGTAGTCGGCGCGGAAACCGTCGCCGAACGCGTAGCGGCCGCCGAGCGCCAGGTCCGGCTGCAGTTCGGGGAATGGGTGTTCGACCACCGCGACCGCCGCGCCGTCGCCGACCGCCGCGACCCAGCGCGCCAGCGCGTCGTCGACGCGCGAGCCGCGGTCGCCGAGCCAGACCAGCAGCGGCACGTTCGCCGCGTGCGGCGGCAGCTCGAGCCGGTAGCGCAGTTCGGCCGGCACGCTGACCGCGTAGTTGCCTTCGTTCCAGTCGCGCGCGAACGCCGCCGCGTAGACCAGGTAGTCGGCCTGCGCGGCGTCGCGGTCGGGCCGCACGCCGTGCAGTTCGAGTGCCGGCGCGATCGACACGACGGCGAACGAACAGCCGGGACTGCGGCGCGCGAACTGCGCCACGGTGCCGTCGCGCCAGGCGACATGGAAGCCGCCGGCCACGTGCAGCACCGTGTGGTCGGGGTGCGCGGCGCGCGCGCGCGCGACCGCGTCGCCCATCGTGTTGTCCCACAGGTTCTGCGTCTCGTAGAGGCGTTCCTCGGGCGTGCCGCCGCCGCTGAAGCCCATGTGGCCGCGCACCGCGCGGTCGACGCGTTCCCAGTACGCGGCGCTGGCCGGGAAGAACTCGGCCGGCAGCAGCGCGCGCGACTCGGCCGGCAGCGCATCGATCACCGCCTTCGCGTCGCCGCGCGCGAACTGGCGCCGCAGCGTGCCGGGGAAGTTCGCGGCGATGACCGGTATGCCGGCGGCCTTCGCGGCCTCGACCAGCGGCCGGTAGGCGGTGGTGTAGTTGTTCCACGGCCGCGCCTTGGCCAGGAACGCTGCTTCGTCGATGCGGCCGGCCAGGTAGTCGTCGAGCACCGGCTGCACGTCGCGCTCGAACATCTCCATCGACAGCACGACCTTGCCGGGCCGCCGGGCCAGCAGGCCTTCGAGCACGTGCAGTTCGACGCGGTGCGTGGTGTCGTCGACGTGCGTCTCGCCGAGGAACACCGCGTCCTGGCGCGCGAGCCGGTCGAGCAGTTCGGGCCACGCGAGTTCGCTGCCGTCGGCGCTGGCGACGACGCGCGTCGCCGCGTCGATCGTCGGCAGCGGCCGTGCCTGCGCCGCCGCGAACGGCGTCAGCCACCCCAGGGCGAGAACGAACCGGATGGACGCGTGGCGCATCGCGGCATGACACGCGGTGGCGCGGCGCCGTGCAATGGTGGTGGGCGGTGCCCGGCCTGTCGGTCGCCCCGATCGCCAGGTCGTCGTCCTGGTCGGCAACGGAGCGAGCACGGCGGGGGTGTGCGAGCCGTGCCCGCGGCTGCAGGTCCGGAAATTCCCGCGCGGCCACGTTCGGTCGCAGCGCGGTTCCTTCTGTCGGCCACACCGAGGCCTCGAACCTGCCATGACCGGACCTGCTCTCCTGCGCGTCGCCCTCTGCCTGCTCTCCATCCCTGCGGCTGCCAGAGGTCAACTCGACTGGGTGTCCGTGTCCACCACCGGCTCGCCGGGATGGGGCGCCGCCTCCGCGTGGGACGAGACTCGTGGCCGCCTGGTCTCGTTCGGGGGTACGACCCCGGTCCCGATCTCGGACGTCACGGCGGAGTGGAACGGTACGGCGTGGGTGGTCGCGAGTCCGGCGGCGGCGCCGTCACCGCGGGCCTTCGCGGCCATGGCCTTCGACGCGGCGCGCGGCAACTGCGTGTTGTTCGGCGGCGCGATCCATCCGGTCAACTCGAGCGGCGAGACCTGGGTGTGGAACGGCACCGCGTGGACCCAGCGTTTCCCGGGGGTGTCGCCATCACCACGCAAGCACGTGGCCATGGCCTACGACGGGGCGCGGCAGGTCGTCGTCTTGTTCGGTGGCCTGGAGACGCCGGCCTTCGTCGCCTCCAGCGAGACCTGGGAGTGGGACGGAACCTCGTGGACGCTGCGTGTCGGTCTCGGTGCCACCCCACCCGGCCGGCACAGTGCCAGCATGGCATACGACGAGGGCCGTGGCCGCATCGTGCTGTGCGGCGGTTCCTCCTTCGGCCCGCAGAACTCGCGCAACGACACGTGGGAATGGGACGGCTCGACGTGGACACAGATGGCGAACCTGCCCGATCCGACCAGCGATCACACGCTCGTCTACGACCGCGCTCGGCGGCGCGTCGTGTTGGTGGGCGGTGTCACCGTCGTTGCCGACTTCGCCGTCGCCGCGCTCGATCAGGTCCTCGACTGGGACGGGATCTCGTGGACACAGCGATCCACGACAGCGGACTTCGCCTTGCGTACGAAATGCGTCAGTGGCTACGACACGACGAACCACCGCCTGTTGGTCGCGGGCGGTGCCATGACGCCCGCCTTGCTCGACGTGACGGCTGCGCTCGCGCCGGTCGCAGCGGCGGAGTTCGCGTCGTTCGGCGCCGGATGTCCGACTTCCGCGGGCCCGTTGTCGCTCGCTTCGTCGAGCCTCCCGTACCTCGGGATCGACTTCGTGCAGGCGATCACGAACGCACCGGCATCTGCGACCACCGGCTTCGTCGTGTTCGGCTCCTCGAACACGATCCTGGGCGGCAGTCCGCTGCCCATCGCGCTGGGCGCGTTCGGCGCACCTGGTTGCGAGTTGCTCGTCAGCGACGACGGCTTCCTGCACGTTCCGCTGCAGAACGGTGCGGGCACACATGCCTGGACGGTGCCGGTGCAGGCCGGGCTCGTCGGCCAGCGCTTCTTCGCCCAGGCATTCGTGGTCGATCCGCTGTTGCCATGGGCGTTGCCGATCGGTGCGAGTTCGGGTCGGGCGGGCCTGATCGGCTCGCCATAGCATTCGTTATGCTCGCCGCGCGATGTCCATCGAAGGCGCCAGGAACGACCCGGACAGCGACACCGTCGAGTTGCTCGAGGCCTGGCATCGCGGCGACACGCGAGCGCTCGACCGGCTCGTTGCTCGCGAGATGCCATGGCTCGTCGCGTTGGTGCAGCGCCGACTCGGCAAGTTGCTGAGGGCCCGTCACGACACGCAGGACATCGTGCAGGAGGCGTTGCTCGGTACGCTGCGCGACGGACCACGTTTCGTCGTCGACGATCGCGCCCACCTGCGAGGCCTGTTGGCCAAGATCGTCGAGAACGTGATCCGCCGCGAGCACGAGCACCTGACCGCAGGGCGCCGCGATGTTCGACGCGATGTCCGGCTGCCGGCCAGTGACGCGATCGTCAGCCTGCGGACGAAGAGCCCCTTCACGCGCCCGAGTCGTGCGGCGGAAGCCGACGAAGAGCGCGCGTGGATGCGGCTGGCGTTGGAGTTGCTCGACCCGGACGACCGCGACGTGATCGTGCTGCGTGAGTACCAGGGCCTGCCGTTCCTCGAGGTCGGCAAGGCCCTCGGGCTCGGCGAAGATGCGGCACGGATGCGCTTCGGCCGCGCCCTGCAGCGACTCGGCGTCGCGCTCGATCGACTCCGGTCGGGACGGCTCGGGGAACTCACGGACGACCCGCGGGAGGCGCCGTGACCGGGGAGCCACGCAGCCGCCTCGACCTGGCCATGAGCGCGTTCCTGCGGTTCCGCCGGCAGGGTGGTCCGCGCACCGAGTTCCTCGCCGCGCACGGCGAACTGCGCGACCTGCTCGAGCCGATGCTCGCCGCGGCGCCGACCGACGACGTGCCCGTCGACACGGTGCTCGGCAGCGACTTCCGGCTCGAAGAGGAGATCGGCCGCGGCGGCAACGGTGTGGTGTTCTCGGCGCGGCAACTGTCACTGGGTCGACGCGTCGCCGTCAAAGTGCTGCAGCGCCACCTGACGATGTCGCCGTCGACGATCGCGCGGTTCCGGCGCGAAGCGAAGACCATCGCGGCGCTCGACCACCCGGGCATCGTGCGCGTGTTGGCGGTCGGCATCGATCGTGACACCTACTGGTTCGCGATGGAGTTCGTGCAGGGGTGCTCGCTCGCGCACCACATCACCGCGCTGCAGGAGAAGCAGGAGTCGCCGGGCCCATGGACCCGGCGCATGGTGCAACTGGCAGCGAACGTCGCCGACGCGCTGCATCACGTGCACGAACTCGGCATCGTGCATCGGGACGTCAAGCCGTCGAACATCCTGCTGCGCGAGGATGGATCGCCGGTGCTCACCGACTTCGGCCTCGCCCACGACGCCCACGCGCCGTCGATCACGATGACCGGTGGTCGCACCGGCACGCCCTGCTACATGGCGCCGGAGCAGATCAGCGGCGCCGACGACGAGATCGACGCACGCACCGACGTCTTCGCCCTCGGCGCCTCGTTGTACGAGATGCTGACACTCGAGCGGGCGTTCGACGGTCCGACTCCCGACGCCGTGATGCGCCGCGTGATCGACGACGAGCCGCTGGATGCCAGGAAGCGCAACGTCGCGGTGTCGCGCGACCTCGCCAGCATCGTCGCCACCGCGTTGGACAAGGATCCCGGCCGCCGCTACCAGACTGCCGCGGCGCTCGCCGAGGATCTGCGCGCATGGCTGACGCACCGTCCGGTTGCCGCCCGCCGCACGGGGACGCTCCAGCGGACGGTGCGGTGGGCTCGGCGACAGCCGTGGAAGGCCGGATTCGCGGGCGCAGTGGCGCTCGGCGTGCCGGCACTGGCCGCGATGGTCGCGTTCGCCATCGCGCGTGCCCCGCTCGTCAGGGCCGGCGAACGGCAGCATCTGGAAGAGCTGATCGAGCGCGGCTACCACTACGGCGCCCACAGCCATCGCGACTACCCGAAGGCGAAACAGGCGCTCGACGAAGCGCTGACCATCGCACCCGAGGACCCCGACGTGCTGGTTGCGACGACGCTCATGCTGATGCGTTGGGGTGACGGCGGTGCGGCTGCGGCACTGGAGTTCTTGGCATCACGACCGGCGAGCGCCCGGCACCGTGAAGTGGCGAGAGCAGAGTGCCTGCTGTTCGAAGCGCTCGGCAGGCATGACGATGCGGGCGCACTCGAAGCGCGGCTCGGACCACCGCGCAACGCCACTGAGCACTACCTGGCCGGATACACCGAGCAGATCCGCGGCGAGAACGTCTCCCCGCCCGACCGCGAGGCCCTGCTGCGCGCCCTGAAGCACTTCTCGTTGGCCTCGCGGCTCGCGACGCGCCCGCGCCTCGCCTTCCTGCTCTGCTACGCTGGCATGGCGGACGCGCTGGACGATCGAGCGGCGCGCGAGGAGGCGATCACCACGCTGACGACGTTGTGGCCCGAATCGTCCCGAGCCTGGGGTGCTTCGGCGTGGATCCTGCGCAACGTCGATCCGCCGCGAGCTCGCATCGCCGTCGAGCGCGCGCTCGAGCTGTATCCCGACGAGCCCGGACTCCTGTACTACCGCGGCTGCATCCGGGAGCGACTGGGCGATTTCGACGGGGCCGTCGCCGACCACGAACGTGCCCTCTCGATCCAGCCCGACATGCCCGGGGCTCGGCAGGCGATCGATCGCTTGCGCCTCCTGCCGCGATGAATCGTGGGCCGCGCGCCGTTCGCTCGGCGCGCCGTTCCTTCTGAGGGACCGCGCGGCGATGTGTCGCGCATCGCCAACGGTCCCGCCATGCCATCGAATCTCGCTCCGACCCTGCTCTTCCTCGCCGGCATCGCCGGATTCTGTCCGTCCATGGTGGCGCAAGTGCCGGCCGTCGAGGTCCGGGCAGACACCGCGGTGGCGCCACTCGATCGGCTCGTGATCGATGCTCCGGGTGATGGTGCGATCCTCGCCCGCGGCAGGAACTGGAAGGCATCGTTCACCGTGCGCTCGGCGACGTTCGTCCCGTTCTTCGGTTCGTCCGCGCCGCGCAACTTCCCGATCGACTTCGTGTTCGACGGCGTCACGGCGGGCGGGCACGTGCTCACGACGGGAGCCGCCGAGGCACCCGTGCGCGAGAGCGGCACGCCGCCGGGCGGTGGGGCCCAGGAGACGATCGTGATCCGCCGCGGAGCCGTGGCGGAGCAGTACCTGCTGACGAACCAGCAGGTCGAGCAGCGGTTCGTCTTCGCGCGGCGAACAGGCACTGGTGATCTGTCGGTCCAGCTGCGGGTGGACTCCGAACTCCTCGTGACTGCCCTCGACGGCGGCGGGTTCCGCTTCGCGAACGAACTCGGCGAGGTGCACTACGGCCGCGCCGAGGCGTTCGACGCCACCGGCGAACGCACACCCGTGACCAGCACCCTGGTCGACGGGACGCTCCGGTTGACGGTGCCGGCTGCGTTCCACGACCGAGCGACGTTTCCGTTGACGATCGACCCGGTGATCCAGGTGTTCTCGACGCCGCTCGGCCTGCCGCAGTACTTCCACACCGACGTCGCCCACCTCGGGTCGTTCGGCGGCTTGCACGCGATCGTCTACCAGGAGGTGTACAGCCTGCTCGACAGCGACGTGTTCATCCGGTTCTACGACGACGACGGTTTCACCGTGACCTACGGCTGGGTGGACATCAGCACCTTCAACTGGACTGCGCCGAAGGTCGCCAGCAACGCGCGCCACAACCAGTGCCTCGTCGTCGCCGCTCGCAACAGTTTGTCGTACTCGGGCATCTGGGGCCGCACCGTCGGGTTCGGTGTGTCCGGCGCACTCGAGTGGAGCAGCCAGTTCGCGATCAGCGGCATCGTCGGCGGCGTGAACGTGGACGTCGGTGGCGATCCGAATCCCGATGGGCCGGTGCCTGGCAACTACTGTGTCACGTGGCAGGGTCTGGACGACGAACTGCACTACAACATCGTCCGCACCGACACGTCCTTGGCGCACGCGAACGGCGTCCTGGTCGATCCGGGCACGTTGCCGGTCAGCAACCCGTCGATCGCCAAGTCGTGCGGCATCGGTTCCCCGGCGACACGCGAGTGGATCGTCGTCTGGCAACAGCAGTACAGCGCCACCGACGAGGACATCTACGGCACGGTGATCGGCTACACGGGCACCGTGCCGGTGCAGGCGTTCCTGATCGACTACTCGGGCGCCTCCGACACGAACCCCGCGGTGTCGTCGAAGACCGATCCGGTGAATGGGCAGGAGCGCTTCCTCGTCACGTACCAGCGCTACCAGCCGGCGACCTCGTTCGGTCCCGCCCACTACGACGTGATGGCGAGCCTGTGGACCTCCGGCCTCCAGTCGCTGTCGGGGACCACCAACCTGACCACGCTGTTGCAGATGCCGGCGCTGCGCGATCAGACCGAGCCCTGCGTCGACAGCGACGGCGCCCGCTTCGCCGTGGGCTTCCTGCAAGCCTGGCCTGCGATCAGCAGTGACGTGCTGCCCTACCTCGCGACGGTGCACGCCACGCCGACTGGTTCCCTCGCGGTGACCGAGTACCCCGTGGGCCCGGGTACGGCCGGGGTGAACGCCGATCTGGGGATCGCGGCGGAGAGGAGTGGTGGGGCGCCGGGCAGCCGCTACGTCGCCGCATGGACGCACGCGTTCCTGGACCCGATCTTCGGCGGTACCACGAAGCTGGTGAAGTTCGCGCTCTATGCCGGCCATCTCGGTCTGTCGCCGAGTCAGTACTTTCAGGCGTCGGTGCCTTCGTGCGGCGCGCTGACGCTGACGGCGACCGGCGTGCCGGCGATGGGCGACACGTTCTCCCTGCACCTGACGGGGGCGCAGGGGGTGCCGGTGCTGGTCGTCGGTCCGCATGTCACGCCGGTCGCCCTCTGCGGGACGTGCCAGCTCGGCGTCGACCTCAACGGCGTCGCGCTCTTCGCCGGGCCGACCACCACCTTCACGCTGAGTGCGGATCCGCAGTGGATCGGCACCAACTTCGGAGCCCAGGGCCTCGACCTGCTGGCGACCGGCGGATGCACGGTGCCGTTCGACTTCACGTTGAGCAACGAGATCATCGTGACCATCCTGTGAGGCGCGCGGGAGCGCCGTCGGGCAGCCGGGGGTGCCGCTGCCTGGCGGTCGCAGCGGACGTCGCGGTCGAGGCCGGCAGCGCCCGTGAGGGGTCGTCTCGGCGACCATCCCGGCCGCCGCGCGAGTTCGCTACACTCCCGCGCCGCCATGCCAGAGCCTCGCGCCACCGACCGCCTGCCCCGCCTCGCCTGGCTCGCGGCCGCGGCGCTGCTGGTGCTGGCGGCGGGCGGGTTCCGCCACCACCTGGTCTGGGGCGAGTCGGCGCGCTGGCCGTGGCTGCTGCCGCTGCTGAACGCCGCCGAAGCCGGCAGCGTGGTCGGCTTCGTCGCGCTCGGCGGCATCGCGTGGTGGCGCGGCATGCAGCTCGCGGCGGCCCAGCAGCCGTCGCTGCGGCAGCTCGTGCGCTGCACGGTGCCGATCCTGGTCGCGGCGATCGTCGTGCCGCCGTTCCTGTCGATGGACCCGATCGACTACGTCGTGCGCGGCCGCGTGCTGGCGCTGCACGGCGGCAACCCGTACGTGCAGGTCGCGAGCCAGTTCGCCGACGATCCGTTCCTCGCGTTCGGCGACGCACCGTGGAAGGACTTCCCGCTGCCGTACGGCCCGATCGTCGCCAACCTGCAGGGCGCCGTCGCGTGGCTCGCACACCGGTTCGAGTTCCTGCCGCGACCGGGCGAGCTGGTCGTGGCGATCGGCCTGTTCAAGCTGCTGTTCGCCGGCTGCCTGCTGGTCGCGGCGGTGCTGGCGCGCGACGTCGCGCGGCACGTGCGGCCCGGCAGCGAACACCGCGCGTTCGTCGCGCTGGCGTGGAACCCGCTGCTGCTGAACGAATGCGTCGCGAACGCGCACAACGAACCGCTGCTGCTGGTCGCGGTGATGGCGGCGGTCGCGGCGCTGTGCAGTGCCCGCGCCGGTGCTGCGTCGTTCTGGCTCGGCGTCGGCGTGCTGACCAAGTTCGTGCCGGCGCTGCTCGGCCCGCTGTTCGCCGTCGTGGCGGCGCGGCAGCGGCGGCTCGGCGCGTTCGTGCTCGGCGTCGCCGCGTGCGGCGTGCTGGCGGCGGTGTTCTGGTGGCAGTTCTTCCGCGTCGACGGCGCGTTCGACTTCCTGCGCCGGCAGTCGCAGCAGAACGCGGTCAGCCTGTTGTGGAGCGTGCAGCGCGTGTTCGGCATCGACGACGCGCGCCACGTGCTGTGGCCCGGCCGCGCGGCGGTGCTCGTGGTGCTCGGGGTCGCGATCGTGCAGGCGTGGCGGCGGCCGGCGCCGCGCGTGCTGCTGCTCGGGCTCGCCGGCGTGATGCTGACGCTGGTCGCGTGCGGACTGACGCTGCACGGGCCGTGGTACCACGTCTGGTGGGTGCCGTTCGCGTTGCTGGCGGGCCACGGCTACCTGCACCGCGCCGCCTGCATCGCGTCGCTGAGCGCGCCGCTCGGCTACCTCGTCTGGGCGTTCGCACGCCGGCACGACGAGCCGTCGCAGTGGCTGACGCTGACGATGGGCATGCTGCTGCCGCTGCTCGGTGCGCTGGTGGTGCGGCCGCGCGTCAGCGCAGACGCTTGAGGTCGGCCGCCAGTTCGTCGCCCGGCTGCTTCGGCACGCGGAAGTAGAACCAGTGCCGGTCGGGCTCGAAGCGTTCGCTGGCTGCCACCTGGCTGCCCCAGACGCAGACCGCCGCGGCGTCGGTCGCCGCGCGCACGACCGCGTCGGCTACGTCGAGCCGCCGGCGCTGCGCGTCGTCGAGCGCCGCATCGTCGAGCAGCCGGCGGCCGTCGAGGTCGTTGCGGTAGTCGTCGAGGCCGAACTCGTAGCCGTCGAACAGACTGGCCGCGAACTGCTCCCAGTCGGCGAGCCGCCGTTCCGCTTTGGCGCGCGTCATCGCGCGGTCTGCCGGCGGAAGTAGGCCTCGCCGTCGTTCGGCTTGAAGAACGTGCGGATCGTCTGGTCGCGGTGGAACGCGACGAACGCGCCGCTGCGGCGGTCGAAGCGCGTGACGACGCCGTCGCTGTCGCGCACCGACTCGAGCACGTCGGCCGTCAGCGGCGCGTCGCGCAGCTGTTGTGCCAGCGCGAGGTAGCGGTCGGCGTCGATGGCGCCGAACTCGGCGCCGTGCTTGCCGAAGTGCGACTGCCACGCCGCGCGCGACGTGAAGCCGACCGCGCTGGTCGGCCGCGGCGCCGGCGCGGCCGGTGCCGGTACCGTGGCCGGTGCCGGAGCGTTCGGCGCGGCACCAGCCGCATCGTCGCTGCCCTGCCAGAAGATCGCGGCGAGGATCGCGAGCAGCAGCCCGCCGAACGAGACGGTGGCCTTCGGTTTCACGGTGCGCCTGCCGCGTCAGTGGTCGTGCTGCGACTCGAGCCAGCGCTCGGCTTCGATCGCGGCCATGCAGCCGGAGCCGGCCGCGGTCACGGCCTGGCGGTAGTAGCTGTCCTGGCAGTCACCGGCGGCGAACACGCCGGGCAGGTTGGTCGCGGCCTTGCCCGGCACGGTCTTGATGTAGCCGACGTCGTCCATGTCGAGCACGCCGCGGAACAGTTCGGTGTTGGGCCGGTGCCCGATCGCGAGGAACAGGCCGTCGGCCTCGACCTGCTGCTTCTTGCCGGTCGTCGTGTGCGTCAGTTCGAGGCCGGTGACCTTGCCCTTCTGCACGTCGAACACGTCGGTGACGTTCTGGTGCCAGAGCACCTCGATCTTCGGGTTCTGCAGCGCGCGCTGCTGCATGATCTTCGAAGCGCGCAGCGCGTCGCGGCGCACGACCAGGCGCACCTTGCTGGCGTACTTGGTCAGGAAGTTGGCTTCCTCGCAGGCCGAGTCGCCGCCGCCGACCACGTAGACCAGCTTGTTCTTGAAGAAGAAGCCGTCGCAGGTCGCGCACGCCGACACGCCGCGGCCCTGCAGCTTGGTCTCGTTCGGCAGGCCGAGGTAGAGCGCGCTGGCGCCGGTCGAGACGATCAGCGTCTCGCAGTGGAACACCCGGTCGGTGTCGGTCGTGACCGTGAACGGCCGCCGCTTCAGGTCGACCTTGACGCCGGTCTCGTCGTGGATCTCGGTGCCGAAGCGCGCCGCCTGTTCGCGGAAGTGCACCATCAGCTCGGGGCCCATCACGCCGTGCGGGAAGCCGGGGAAGTTCTCGACCTCGCTGGTGATCGTCAGCTGGCCGCCGGGCTGGCGGCCGGTCAGCAGCACGGGGGCCAGGTTGGCGCGGGCGGCGTAGATCGCCGCGGTGTAGCCGGCGGGGCCGGAGCCCAGGATCAACGTCTTGCGGGGTTCGGTCATGGCGTTCGGCGCAGGGTAGCCGTGCTACGAGCCGACGGGAACCGGTTTCCCCGCGCCGACGGATCGCACGCTCAACGCGGCGGCTGCGCGAGTTCGTACTGCCGGATGCGGTCGTGGTCGGCCGGCGTCAGTTCGCGCGGCTCGAACTGCTCGGTGGTGCCGCTGGCCTCGACGACTTCGCCGTGCCGGCCCGCGGTCGCGACCAGGTCGACGCAGAACCGCCCGTGTTCGCGCACGACGACGAACTCCGATCGGCGGCCGCCCTCGTTCGGGTCGGCGACCTGCACCAGGAACTCGCCGGCGCCGCGTTCGGTGCCGAGCACGACCAGCGGCTGCCGCGTGCGCAGCTGCTGCCACGGCAGCTCGGCGACCGCGGCCGCCGACTCGCGCGTCAGCAGCGTGCGGCAGGCGGCCTCGTCGCCGCGCAGCAGCGCGGCCTGGAACTGCGCCAGCGTGTCCGCCGCGGCGGCGAGATCGGGGTCGCCGCCGCAGGCGCCGGCCAGCACGGCGAACGCGAACGTGGCGAGCAGACGGGATCGCATGTGCAGTTCATCGGCATGTCGCGGAACCGGACTGGAGCCCGCGGCATACTGAGCCGGCCATGCGATCGGCATTTCGGCTCGGACTCACCTGCGGCGCGCTGGCGGCCGGGCTCGCGGCGCAGCCGGGACCGGTGCGCCGACCGACGTTCGCGCTGGTGCGCGATGCGGCCGGCGAACCGCTGGCCGGCGCGGTCGTGACGTTCGTCGGCTGGCTGCCGCACGTCGGCACGGCCGGGCCGCGCGACGCGCTGGTGGTCGCCGCCGACGCGCGCGGCCGCGCCACCGCGAAACTGCGCGAGGGCCTGTGCTACGTCGTCTGGGCGACGCGCACCGCCGCCGCCGGCTGCGCGGTCGCCCGGCCGGTCGGCTACTTCGGCGCCGGCGCGATGCTCGAGCTGCGCGCCAGCGCGGCCGCGGCGCCGGTCGCGGTGCCGGTCGAAGGCCTCGACGCGTGGCGCGAGCACGGTCCGCTGCAGCTGTTCGCGGTCACGCCCGAACCCGGCGTCGAGCAGCAGCTCGAACTGCGCGACGGCACCGTCGTGCCGCCGCTGCAGCCGCGCTGGCTGCTCGAGGTGCGCACCGGCGACGGCCAGCCGCTGTGGTGTTCGGACCCGAACCCGACCCGCGCCGTGCTACCGCCGCCGCTGTCGCTGCCGGTGCGCGTCGTCGACGAGGCCGGTGCGCCGGTTGCCGGCGCGCGCCTCGTGCAGCGGTTCGGCCAGCGGCCGGCGTGGGGCGTCGACGGCTTCGCGGCGACCGACGACCACCGCGAACGACAGCTGGGCCAGGTCGGCACCGACGGGCTCGGCACCGTCGTCGTCTGCGGCGACGGCGATCTGCAGAAGGGCGACCGGGCCCGGCCGCTGCTGCTGTTCGCGTCGGCGCCGGGCCGCCCCGCGGTCGCCTGCGGGCGCTTCGCCGGCATGTTCTGGGTCGACGACCGCAAGGTCGCGCGGCCGCCGGCGGACGGTCTCAAGTTCACGCTGCCGCGCGAAGCGCCGCTGGTCGGTTCCGCCGGCGTCGTGCCGGCCGGCACCGTCGCGCACCTGGCGGCGGTCTGCAAGCTGGTCAGCGGCCAGAACAGCTACTACCACGACACGCGCACGTTCGTGGTGCCGGTCGGCCCCGACGGTCGCGTCGAGTTCGACGGTGTGCCGGCGGAACTGCACTCGTGCCACCTGACGCTGCTGCCGCCGTCGGGCGAACTCGGCGAACTGCCGCTGCTGCCGGCGCTGCCCGGCCGCGCGCTGCCGTTGCCGGCGCCGAGCGACGACGGCACGCGGCCGGCGCCGGCCGCGGCCACGCTGGCGCTGCAGGTCGTCGACGATCGCGGCGGGCCGGCGCGCGGCGCGATCGCGTTCCTGGCGCCGGCGACCGAGGGGGTGTTGCTGCGCGACGGCGCCGTCGTGCTGCCGGTCGCCGGCGCCGGCGGGCTCGTGACGCGGCTCGCGCTCGGCGTCTGGCGCGTCGCGGTCGTCACCGACACCGGCTGGGTCGCCGAGCGGTTCGAGATCACCGGCGGCGAGCACGCCGAACGGCTGGCGCTGGCACCGTTCCCGCGCATGGCGCTGCGCCTGCTCGATGCCGGCGGGCAGCCGGTCGCCGGCGCGCAGGTGTGGCCCGCCGGCACGCGCACGGTCGCCTCCGGCGAGCCGATGCAGTCGCTGCTGGTCCACCTCTGGCACGCGCGGACGGGCTGGTGGCGGGGGCTGTGCACCGACGCCGACGGCCGCGTCGAGGTGCCGTTCCTGCCGATCCCCGGCGTGACGCGGCGCGTGCGGCTCGGCGACGGCGAACGCACCACGGCCGAGTTCGAGCTGGTCGCCGGCGCGGATCCGGTCACGGTGCGGCTCCGCTGATGCCTGCGCCGTCCTGCCCGCCGCGTCTGCGCCGAACCGCGCCCTTGCGCGGCCGCCGGCTGGTCCGGATCCTGCGTGTTCCATGACCGCAGCGTTGGCATCGCGACCCGGCATCTGCGACGTCGAACTCGTGCGCGGCGCTTCGTGTCCGCCCGACGCGGTGCCGGACGTGCTGTTCGAGGTGCCGCACGGGGCGACGCGCAGCGCGCACTTCGCGGCGCTGCGCGCCCAGTTGCGCGGCGCCTACGCGGACGACCTGCAGGACTTCTTCCACGTCAACACCGACGTCGGTGCGCCGGAGCTCGCGCGCGCGACCGCCGAGCGCATCGTGCAGCTGCAGCCACGCCGCAGCGCGGTGGTCGTGCGCTGCCTCTTGCCGCGCACGTTCGTCGACTGCAACCGCCGCATCGAACCGGGCGCCACGCCGGCCGCCAGCGCAGCCGGTGCGCCGACGCCCGGCATGGGGCCGTGGGTGCAGGACCCGCACGACCGCGCGCTGCTGTACGAGCGCTACGACGGCTACCGCGCGGTCGCGACGGCCGCGTTCGCGGCGGTCTGCGGCCGCGGCGGCCTCGGCCTCTGCGTGCACACCTACGCGCCGCGCAGCATCGAGGTCGCGGTCGACGGCGACATCGTCGCCAGCCTGCACGCGGCCTACGCCGCCGACCGGATCGGCAGCTGGCCGCTGCGGCCGGCGATCGACCTGATCACGCACGACCCCGACGGCCGCGAACTGGCCGCACCGGCGTTGGCCGCACGCGCCGAAGCCGAGTTCACGGCCGCCGGCTTCGAGGTCGAGCGCAACGGCGCCTACTCGCTGCACCCGGTCACGCTGGCGCACGAGTTCGCGACGCGGTACCCGGCCGCGACCTTGTGCTTCGAGGTGCGGCGCGATCTGCTCGTGCCCGCGTTCACGCCGTTCCGCGAGATGACGCCGGATCCGCAGCGGGTGGCGCGCGCCGCGGCGCCGCTCGCCGTCGCGGTGCTGGCGAGCCTGCGCTGACCGGCGAACCCGCGCGCATGACCGCACCCGCCACGCCTGCCGGAGACCGACCGTCGCGCCGCCGGCGCCGTGCCACCATGGCGACGCCGGTCGGTGCTTCGCCGGGCACGCTGAGCGTGCCGAGCGACGCGCTGCCGACGCGCGTGCGCGCGATCGGCTACGGCGGCAGCGGCGTACACGAACGCCAGGACGCGACGCTGGCCGACGTCGCCGCGCTGCGCCAGAGCTGCCCGTCGGTCTGGGTCGACGTGACCGGCTTCCGCGACGTCGACCTGCTGCAGCGGATCGGCGAGGCGTTCGGGCTGCACCGGCTCTCGCTCGAGGACCTGCTGAACCGACAGCAGCGCGCCAAGGTCGAGGACTACGGCGAGCACGAGTTCCTGCTGCTGCGCATGGTCGACCACGGCAATGCGCACGAGACCGAGCAGTTCGGCGTGTTCGTCGGCAAGGGCTTCGTCGTGACCTGCCAGGAGCGGCCCGGCGACTGCTTCGACCTGGTGCGCAAGCGGCTCGCCGACCCGGCCGGCCAGATGGGCAAGCGCGGCAGCGACTACCTCGCCTACGCGCTGCTCGACGCGGTCGTCGACGCGTACTTCCCGGTCGTCGAGGCGCTCGACCAGCGGCTCGACGAGATCGAGGAACGCATCCTCGGCGGCGAGACCGCGACGACGGTGGTCGGCGAGCTGCACGGGGCGCGGCGCAACCTGCTCGAACTGCGGCGCGCGGTCTGGCCGCTGCGCGAGGCGACCAGCGCGCTGGTGCGCGGCGAGACGCGGCACTTCACGCCCGAAGTGCGGCCGTACCTGCGCGACGTGCACGACCACGTCGTGCAGCTGCTCGATCTGCTCGAGAACTACCGCGAACTCAGCAGCAGCCTGCTCGACCTGCACCTGTCGAACGTCAACTACCGGCTCAACGAGGTGATGAAGTTCCTGACCATCATCGCCACGCTGTTCATCCCGCTGACGTTCGTGGTCGGCGTCTACGGCATGAACTTCGACTGGATGCCGGAGCTGCGCCGGTGGTGGGGCTATCCGGCGTGCCTGCTGCTGATGGCGGCGATCGCGGCGACGATGTTGTGGTGGTTCCGTCGGCGCCGCTGGCTCTGAGCGCGGCGGCGCCGCGCGCGGCCTAGACCTCGGCCTAGACCTCGTAGCCGAGCGCTGCGAGCTCGCGACCGACCTCGCGCGCGAACAGGTCGCGGATCGACGGGTCCATCTCGCGCCGCCAGCGGCCGATCGACGCGCGCGGGCCCTTCGACGACATGTGGTCGGCGAAGTCCTTCTGCTGTGCCTGCACCTGCGCTGCGTCGAACGTGACGCCGTAGCGCGCGGACAGCCGCGCCGCGACGGCCGGCAGATCCTGGATCATGTCCTCGTAGCGCACGACGACCGCGTGCGGGTCCTTCGGCGCCATCTCCAGCAGCACGCGCAGTCGGCGGCGCCGTTCGTCGAGGAAGCGCACCGCGAACTCGTGCTGCGTCTCCGACTCCTGCACCGAGAAGCCGATCGAGCCGCGCTTCTCGTTGAACGCCCAGATCGACTGCAGGATGTCGCGCGGGTCACGCAGCAGGTAGATCACCTCGTGCTCGACGCCGAGCTGCTGCAGCGAGGCACGGAACGGCGTGCGCGACTTCTCGGCGTACCAGACGACGTCCGGATGCAGGCCCGGCGCGCACGCTTCGCGGCGCCGCGCGCGCGCGCTGAACTCGCGCCAGGCGGTGTGGAACGCGTGGTGCCACAGCGGGCTCTCGCCGTCGACCGCGAAGCCGTCCGGCATCGGGAACGGCGGCGGCTCGATCCAGTTGCCCGCCCACGGCCGTTCGGCGGCGATCTGGTCCGCGGTCCAGTGGGTGCGGCGTTGGCCGGCCTCGGCCAGCTGCCACGCCCAGCGCAGGTAGAACGCGAGGTAGCGCGTCTCGAACGGGCTGACCCGATCGAACGCGACCTGCGGCGAAGTGCCGAGCAGCTGCATCAGCAGCGTCGAACCGCTGCGCGCCGGGAACAGCACCAGCAGCGGCTTCAGCGGGCGCGGTTCAGACGGCATAACCCAGCGCCTCCAGTTCCTTGCCCATGAAGCTGCGGTAGTGCTCGTCGACGTCGGTCTGCAGGCAGTCGCGCCAGCGTGCGGTCGGCCACTCGTGGCCGGTCGCCGGGATCGCCGGCAGCGGCATCGCCGGCAGCTGCAGCCACGTGCGCAGCCGCGCCCACGCGGCCGCGGGACGCTCGACCAGGTCTTCGTAGCGCAGGCAGATCTGCTCGGCGCTGTCGCGGACCGCAGCCAGCGTGCGCAGCCGGTCGCGCACGGCGTGCCGCGCCGCGCGTTCGGCGTACGACAGCGGCGTGTCGACGTGCGTCAGGCCGCTCGGCAGCACGCCGGTGCGGCCGACGGCCAGCCAGCGTTCGGCGAGTTCGCTGCGCGGATCGCGCACCAGCAGCAGCTGGCGGTAGGGCAGCTTCGCGAGCACCATCGCCTCGGCGAGCCACTGGCTGCCGGGTTCGGCGTAGAAGCGCTGGGCCGCGGTGCGCGGCAGCCGTTCGCAGTAGCCGCTCCAGTTGGCGGCCAGCATCGTGCGCCAGAACGGCTGTTCGGCCAGGCCGTCCATCGCCGGGTCGCCCGGCTCCGGGAAGCCGGCCATGCGCCGCGAGTCGACCAGATCCGCCTCCGGCGGCCGGAACAGCGCTTCGGTGTCCCACTCCGGGGTCGGGTCGAGTGCGCGACCGAGCACCGCGGCATGGCGCACCAGGTAGGCGAGCACGCGGCGTTCGCCGACCGGACACCACTCGGTCGCCATTTCGGGCATCGCCCGCAGCATGGCGAACAACGGGCGCAGCGAACCCGGCTGCGGGGCGACGACGACGACGAGAGGAACGAGCGGCACGGGCGGACTGTGGTCGGTCCCGACCCGCCGTGGCGCTCGATGCCGAGCGCAGCCACGAGCCGACACCAGCGATGGCGTTGGATGGACCGCGCAGTCTAGCCGGACGCCGGCACCGCCTGCCAGACTCCGGTCGGGCCCATGCGATGGCCGATGCAGGTGCTCGTCCCGGTGGCTCGACCGCGTGCTGGCCGCTCGCCCGTGCCGGCGGTAGCCTGCCGCGCCGCAGCTTCCGCCGCCGCTCGCCCGCCGATGACCCTCGTCCGCCACTACGACGCCGCCACTGCGCCGCGCGGCTTCCTGCGCCACCTGCGGCCGATCGTCGACTATCCGGCGCAGATCTGGCGGAACCGGTTCATGGTGCAGAACTTCCTGCGCCGCGACCTGATGGGCCGCTTCCACGGCTCGTTCCTCGGCGTCTACTGGCTGCTCGGCCAGCCGCTGTTCCAGTTCGTCGTCTACTTCTTCGTGTTCGGCCTGCTGTTCGGCAACACGAAGACGGGCCAGTTGCCGGACGCGCACTTCGCGGTGTTCCTGTTCTCCGGCGTGATCGTGTTCCACGCGCTGGTCGAGTCGACCTCGCAGAGCTGCACGATCGTGGTCGACAACGGCAACCTGGTGAAGAAGGTCGCCTTCCCGAGCGAAGTGCTGCTGGTGCACGTGTCGGCGGTGTCGCTGGTGATCTACCTGGTCGGCGCCGTCGTGCTGGTGATCGCCGGTCTGGTCGCCGGCGTGCTGCAGCCGGGCTGGTCGATGCTCGCGTTGCCGCTCGTGCTGCTGGTGCAGTTCGTGATGATGCTCGGCCTCGGCTTGCTGCTGTCGAGCCTCAACGTGTTCATCCGCGACGTGTCGCAGTTGTGGCGCATCGCGACGATGGCCTGGATGTTCCTGACGCCGGTGTTCTGGGAGCCGGCGATGATGGCGGGTCGGTTCCCGGCGTGGGTCACGGTCGTGCTGTTCGACGCCAACCCGGCGTATCCGCTGCTGCAGGCGCACCGTGCCGCGCTCGGTGTCACCGGCGCCTCGCACGACCTCGGCACCTGGGGCCAGCCGATCGGGGATCTGTGGACTGCCCTCGGTTGCTCGACGGCGTGGGCGATCGGCTTCCTGGTGGTCGGCTACGGCGTCTTCATGAGCCGCAAGCACAAGTTCGCCGACCTGATCTGAGCGGCGGCGGGGCTGAGTCGACCGTGCCTCTCCGGCCGGATGGGGCACGACGGATGCGGCTTGGAGGTCGCCCGAGCCAACCGACCTGACGAGCCTGGCGCCTACTTCGCCTTGCCCGGCAGCGGCTCGACGAGCCAGCGGTGTTCCTGCAGGAACAGGCCGAGGTCCTTGGTGCGGTTCTGCACCACGAGGTTCTCCTTCGCCGGCCGCTCCTGGAAGCGGTGCGTGCCGACCTCGTCGAACAGCCAGATCGGCACCGTGAACTCGCCGGACAGGAGGCACAGCTTGTCGAGCACCAGCGTCACGTGCCCTTCGGCGAAGTCGAACGTGATGTCGTTGAAGTGCGTCGCGTGCGCGAAGCACAGCGTGCCGTCCTTGCGCATCGCGCCGACCGCCAGCGACAGCTTCTCGCGCCGGCTGCTGTTGCGCACGTGCACGCGCACCGCGACGTGGTCACCCGGCGCGAACGTGTTGCGCGGCTTGCCGGTGATGGCGTCGAGCAGAACGGCCTCGACGATGTGCGGCATGTCCGGCGCCTTGCCGGGCGCCTGCGGCGTGTCCTGGAACGGCATCGGATCGCCGCCCTCGGCGACCTTGTTCTCGTAGGTCGCGTACTCGTTGGTGACCGTCACCGAGTCGGCCAGCATCTCCATGCGGCCGTGCCGCATCCAGATCGTGCGTTCGCAGATCTGCCGCACGTCGTAGAGCGAGTGCGAGCAGAAGAACATCGACTTGCCCTGCTTCTTGTAGGCCCAGATCTTGTCGACGCACTTGCGGCGGAAGTTCATGTCGCCGACCGCCAGGATCTCGTCGATGATCAGCAGGTCGGGTTCGGTCGCGACCGCGACGCTGAAGCCGAGCCGCGCCGCCATGCCGGACGAGTAGGTGCGCACCGGCGCGTTGATGAAGTCGCCGAGTTCGCTGAAGTCGACGATCTCCTGGAACTTCCGCTGCGCCTCCTTGCGCGAGAAGCCCATCATCGCCGCGTTCATGAAGATGTTCTCGCGGCCGGTGAAGCTCATGTGGAAGCCGGCGCCGAGCTCCAGCAGGCTGGTGACGCGGCCGTGCACCGAGTAGCGGCCCGAGGTCGGGAACGTCGTGCCGCTCAGCACCTTCAGCAGCGTCGACTTGCCGGCGCCGTTGGTGCCGATCAGGCCCATGCACTCGCCGCGCTTGACGTCGAACGACACGCCCTGCAGCGCGTGCACCGTCGTGTGCAGCGGCCGCTTGTTCCACGGCATCTTCTCGAGCAGCCGGTGGTAGGGGTTGCCGTAGAGCCGGTAGGTCTTGCTGAGGTTCTCGGCTTCGATGACGGCGTCCATGGTGGCGGCGGGGCTCGGCGGGGCGGGGGCGGTCAGCGCAACAGGCCGCGTTGCTGCAGCAATGCGGTGACCTTGGCGAGGTTGTCGGCGGCGCTGGTGTGGACCGTGTCGAGTTCGAGGTCGGCGCGCTGCGGCCGTTCGTACGGGGCGTCGATGCCGGTGACGCCCTCGATCTCGCCGGCGCGGGCGCGGGCGTAGAGGCCGTCCTCGTCGCGCGCCTCGCAGGCGGCCAGCGGCGCGTCGCAGAGCACCTGCACGAACCGGTCGGCGCCGATGATCCGGCGCGCCTCCTCGCGGTCGGAGTGCAGCGGCGACACCAGCGCGACGATCGTGATCAGGCCGAAGTCGAGGTTGAGCCGCGCCAGTTCGGCGGCGCGGCGCAGGTTCTCGGTGCGGTCGGCGCCGCGGAAGCCGAGGTCGCTGCTGAGTCCCATGCGCAGCAGTTCGCCGTCGAGCACGTGCGCGTGCATCTGCCGGTCGAACAGCAGCTTCTCGAGCCCGTAGGCGAGCGTCGACTTGCCGGCGCGCGGCAGGCCGGTGATCCACAGCACGAACGGCTCCTGGCCGAGCCGAGTCTTGCGCTGCTCGGGCGTCACCTGGCGCCGCGACGCGAGCCGCACGTTGGTGCGCGCGTCGGCGCTCGACTGTCGTCGCTGCGCGGTGTCGGTCGCGCTCTTGCGTTCGACGATCATGCCGGCGCCGACGGTGGCGTTGATGAGCCGGTCGATCAGGATGAACGCGCCGGTCTGCCGGTTCTTCGCGTAGGCGTCGGCGGCCAGCGGGCGCGCACAGTCGAGCCGGATGCGCCCGATCTCGTTCATCTGCAGCTGCTCGGCGGACTCGCGGTGCAGCGATCCGACGTTGATGCGGTAGCGGATGTCGGTCACCGTCGTCGCGGTCTGCGCCGTCGTGTGCTTCAGCAGGAACCTCGCGCCCTGGCGCAGCGGCGCTTCGGCGAACCAGACCACCATCGCCTCGACGGTGTTGGCGAGCGGCGGCGCGTTGTTCGGTGCGACCAGCATGTCGCCGCGGCTGATGTCGATCTCGTCGGCCAGCGTCAGCGTCACCGCCATGCCGGCGAACGCCTCGTCGACCTCGCCGTCGAACGTGACGATCGACGCGACCGTGCTCTGCTTGCCGGACGGCACGACCGCGACGCGGTCGCCCTTGCGGACCACGCCGGACGCCAGCGTGCCGGCGTAGCCGCGGAAGTCGAGGTGCGGCCGCTGCACCAGCTGCACCGGGAAGCGCAGGTCGACCAGGTTGCGGTCGCTGGCCACGTGCACGGTCTCGAGGTGGTCCAGCAGCGGCGAGCCCTGGAACCACGGCATGTTCTCGCCGCGGCGCACGACGTTCTCGCCCTTCAGCGCCGACATCGGGATGAAGTGGATGTCGCGCACCTGCAGCCGCGCGGCGAACTCGCCGTACGCCTGCCGGATCTCGTCGAAGCGCGCCTGGCTCCAGCCGACCAGGTCCATCTTGTTGATCGCGATCACGAAGTGCTGGATGCCCAGCAGCGCGCACAGGAACGAGTGCCGGTGCGTCTGCTCGAGCACGCCGTGGCGCGCGTCGATCAGGATCACGGCCAGGTCGCAGTTCGACGCGCCGGTCGCCATGTTGCGCGTGTACTGCACGTGCCCCGGCGTGTCGGCGATCACGAACTTGCGGCGCTCGGTCGAGAAGTAGCGGTAGGCGACGTCGATCGTGATGCCCTGCTCGCGTTCGGCCTGCAGGCCGTCGACCAGCAGCGCCAGGTCGAGGTCGTCGCCGGTGGTGCCGAACCGGTCCGACGCCTTCTTGGTCGCCGCCAGCACGTCGTCGAACACCATCTGCGAGTCGTAGAGCAGGCGCCCGATCAGCGTCGACTTGCCGTCGTCGACGCTGCCGCAGGTCAGCAGGCGCAGCATCTCGCGGCGGCCGTAGCGCTGCAGCCACGTGTCGATGCCCTGTTCGTCGATCTGTCGGCCGTAGGACATCAGAAGTACCCCTCGCGCTTCTTCTCCTCCATCGAGCCGCCCTCGTCGAAGTCGATCACGCGGCCCTGCCGCTCGCTGTCGCGGCTGCGCAGCATCTCCTCGATGATCTTCGGCAGCGTGTCGGCGTCCGACTCGATCGCGCCGGTCAGCGGATAGCAGCCGAGCGTGCGGAAGCGGACCTTCTTCATCTGCGGCGTCTCGCCGGGATCCAGCGGCATGCGGTCGTCGTCGACCATGATCCAGGTGCCGTTGCGGCGCACGACCGGCCGTTCCTTCGCGAAGTAGAGCGGCACCATCGGCAGCTGTTCGCGATGCACGTAGAGCCAGACGTCGAGCTCGGTCCAGTTCGACAGCGGGAACACGCGGATCGACTCGCCCTTGGCGACGCGGCAGTTGAACAGGTTCCACAGCTCGGGCCGCTGGTTCTTCGGGTCCCACTGGTGGAAGCGGTCGCGGAAGCTGAACACGCGCTCCTTGGCGCGGCTCTTCTCCTCGTCGCGGCGCGCGCCGCCGAACGCCGCGTCGTAGCCGCCGGCGTCCAGCGCCTGCTTCAGCGCCTCGGTCTTCATCACGTGCGTGTGGCGCTGCGTGCCGTGCGTGAACGGGCCGATGCCCTGCTTGATGCCCTCGGGGTTGATCCACTCGACGAAGTCGAGGCCCATCTCGCGGACCAGCCGGTCGCGGAACTCGATCATCTCGCGGAACTTCCACGTCGTGTTGACGTGCAGCACCTTGAACGGGATCTTCGCCGGCGCGAACGCCTTCTGCGCCAGCCGCAGCATCACGCCGGAGTCCTTGCCGATCGAGTACAGCATCACCGGGTTGCTGAACTCGGCCGCGACCTCGCGGATGATGTGGATGCTCTCCTGCTCCAACTGCTGCAGGTGGCTCAGCGCGTACTTGGTCATGCGTGCAACAGGCCGCGCGCGGCCAGCAGATCGTGGACCGCGCCGACGCAGTCGGCGAGCGACTGCTCGCCGGTGCGGAGGTGGAGGTCCGGGTGTTCGGGTGGTTCGTACGGCGCCGACACGCCGGTGAACTCGGCGATCTTGCCGGCGCGGGCCTTCTGGTAGAGGCCCTTCGGGTCGCGCGCCTCGCAGACCGCGAGCGGCGCATCGACGAACACCTCGACGAAGTCGCGGCCGACGATCGCGCGCACGGCGGCGCGGTCCTGCCGGTACGGCGAGATGAACGACGTCAGCACCAGCACGCCGGCGTCGACCATCAGCGCGGCGACCTCGCCGACCCGCCGGATGTTCTCGCTGCGATCGGCGGCCGAGAAGCCGAGGTCCTTGCACAGCCCGTGGCGCACGTTGTCGCCGTCGAGCACGTAGGTCAGGCGTCCCTCCCGGGCCAGCCGTTCCTCGAGCGCGTGCGCGACCGTCGACTTGCCGGAGCCGGACAGGCCCGTGAACCAGACCACGGCGCTGCGCTGGCCGAGCCGCCGTTCGCGGTCCTGGCGCGTCACGGCGCCGGCGTGGCGCGTCAGGTTGCGGGGGTCGGTGGGCATGCGGAACGTGGCGGGCGAGTAGGGTCGCGGTCGCGGCGGGCAGATTCAATCGGCAGCGTGGCCACCCGGCCGTGAACCGTGCCTCGCGGGCCGGCATCGGCTAGCCTCGGCGGCCTCGTCGCCACGAGGAGAACCATGTCCCACCCGATGTGTCTGTCCGTATTGCTCTGTGCCACACCGGCGTTGGCCCAGACGCTGCGCACCGTCGGTCCGGGCCTGATGCATCCCGACATCGTCGCGGCGCTGGCCGCCGCGGCGCCCGGTGACGTCGTCCACGTGACCGCCGGGACCTACGCGGCCTTCACGCTCGACAAGGGCGTGACCCTGCGCGCCGAGCCGTTCGGCGCCAGCGTCGTGGTCGCCGGGCCGGCGTCGCTCGCGGCCTGCATCGTCGAGTTGCCCGCCGGCCAGACGGCGGCGATCGAGGGCCTGGAGCTGCGGACGCAGGTGCTCGTGCGACCGCCGACTGGTGCCGCGGCGGCCGGCGCGGTCGCGTTCACCGGCACCGACGTCACGCTGGGCATGACCGTGCAGGACGCCAACGCGGTGCTGCGGGACTGCGTGGTCGACGGCTTCGGCGCCGCCCTCGAACTGCTCGGCACCGCCAGCGTCAGCGCGGTGCAGTGCCAGTTCCGCGGCGCGCCGGCCTCGTGGTTGCCGAATCCGTGCGGCATCAGGGCCGGCGGCAGTTCGTCGCTGCACGTCGGCAACAGCTTCGTGCGCGGCGGCACGAACGGATTCCACGGCGTGACCGCCGCTGCGAACGGAGTGCAGGCGACCGGCGCGGCGCGCGCCTGGTTCGTCGACACCGACGTCGCCGCGTGGAACCAGTCCACGCTGCCGTGCGCCGCGGTCTCGAACCAGTCGTCGTCGCCGATCGCGTTCGAGCGCGGCTCGGCGCTCGACAACCTGGGCGCACCGGGTTCGTTCGTCGGCGCGGTGCAGGACAGTCTGGTGCTCGGCGTGTCGACGAACGACCAGATCGAGATCGGCCAGCTGTTCACGCTCGACTTCCGCACGCGGCCGGGCCTGCCGGTGTTCGTGCACGCGACCTTCTTCCTGCAGGCGCCGGTGAGCTATCCGATCGTGGTGCAGCCCGATTGGGGCTTTGCGGCGAACTCCATCTTCCTCGCGGGCATGGTCGCCGATGGCCAGGGGCAGGCGGCCTACGGCATCGTGATCCCGCCGCTGCCGTTCCTGCAGGATCTGCAGCTCTGGTTCAGCGCCTGGTCGGCGATCGATCTGCCGGTGCAGCTGGCGCCGGTGCTCGGCGGCACGGTGCGGTGAAGCTTCGTGTGGGTCCCGTTGCGGCGGGACGCGCACCTCGTCACCGGTCGCGGAGCTTCGCCAGCAGGAGTGCGGCAGGTCGCCCGCCGGCCGGGACTTCCGGATCGAACCGCACATACGTTCCCGGCGATCCGGCTGCTCCCGGGGGTAGACGGTTCGCGCGAGACAGCTAGGGTGCGCTCCTCGATCCGAGGCCGAATCGCGCGGTGGAGGCCACCGCGCCTCGGGTCCCAACCCCACGTGTTTTCCCTGCTCATGCTCCGCACCTCCACGATCTTCGCTGCCGCGTCGCTGCTCGCCGCGGCCGCGCACGCCCAGTGCTACACGACTCCCGCTGTCGGTCCGATCACGCTCGCCTCCTGGTCGTCGACCAACGGTTTCGCTGCGACCAATCCGGTCGACGACGAAGGCCTGACGCCGACGCCGATCGACATCACGCCCGCGTTCGGGCCCGGTGGATTCCCGATGCCCGGTGCCGTCGGCACCCTGGACCGCATGTGGATCAACACCAACGGTGAGGTCTACCTGACCGATTCGACCGCGGCGCTCACCCAGCCGGCCGGCGGCGCGCTGTTCGGCGTCAACACGCTCGACGAAGCGCGTGGCCCGGCCGGCGGCTCGCCGCGCATCTTCCCGCTCGGTGGCGACCACGAGGCTTCGGTGGTGGCCGGCGCGGCGTGGGCGATCACCTGCCAGGTGACGCCGGGTCAGGTCAAGGTCAGCTGGACCGACATGACCCGCTTCGCGAACACGACCGACCGCTTCAGTTTCGCCTGCACGCTGCTGGCGTCCGGCGTGGTGGTGTTCGAGTACGGCAACACGTTCCCGGTGATGTCGGCGACGCGCTTCGTCGGCATCTCGATCGGCAACGCGGTCGGTTCGGCCAGCTCGCCGTCGCGCAACCTGACGGCGCCCGGCGGCATCGCCAACAGCGGCACCGAGGGTCTGCTGTACGAGAGCTTCGCGACCACCGGCGCGTTCGACCTGAACGACAAGACGCTGCAGATCAGCCCGAACGGCATCGGCGGCTACGTCGCCATCCAGACTTGCGGCGGGATCGAGCCGGCCGCGAACTTCGCCTACGGCAGCGGCTGCCACGCGTTCATCGGTGCCGACACCGACGACGTGTTCCAGCTGTTCGCCGACCACGCGTCGGCCAAGGCGGCGCTGGACGGCAACGCGCTGCAGTTCACGCGGACGCCGACCGGCTACGTCGTGAACTGGCTGCCCGGCACCGCGGCGGCGCTCTACCTGGCGCCGTCGGTCGGTGCCACGATCACCGCGAACCTCAGCACCGGCGTGGAGTCGTTCTCGCCGTCGGCGCCGATCCCGGTTCCGGGCGGTGTCGCGGCGACCTGGACGCTCTCCTCGGAGGGCATCCTGACCGCGGCCGCGACCGGCAACCAGGGCACGGACACGACGCCGGCGCTGCTCGACACGGTGGCTGCGACCGGCCTCGCGTTCTACACCTGGCTCAGCCAGAGCCCGACCGAAGCCGGCAGCGGCAAGTTCAAGCGCGAAGAGGTCGGTGGCGTGCTCTACGTCACGGCCGAGGGTGTCGAGGCCACCGGCACGCCGCCGACCGTGGCGCCGAGCACCTACCAGTGGCAGATCAACATGGCCACCGGTGACGTGACGATGCTGTGGCCGGCGATGACGGTGTCGACGTCGACCGGCGACGTGCTGGTCGGCTGCACGCTGGCCGGCACCGGCATCGTGACGCCGGTGTCGCAGTCGCTGGCGGCGCTGAGCGCGGCGGTGATGTCGCCGCAGCAGAGCCTGACGGCGATGACGCTGGCGGCGGCGCCGGCGCCGGTGATCAACCCGAGCACCAACGTCACGTTCACGGCGGCGAACCTGCCCGAGTTCGTGCCGGGCAGCGGCGTCTACATCTCGACGCTGTTCCTGTCGGTCGCGCCGCTGCCGGGCGGCTTCCCGCTGACCGGTCTGCTGACGACCGTGCCGGGCTGCAACGCCTACGTCGCCACGCTGGACGTCGACCTCGGCGGCCAGCTGACGCTGGCGCCGACGGCGACCTGGTCGCTGGTGTTCAACAACGTCGTGTTCGCGCCGGGCAACGTGATCGGCGCGCAGGCCGTGTCGCTGTTCAACACGGCGTTCCCGCTCGTGAACGGCGAGGCGGGCGGCTTCCTGCTCAGCAACGGCGTCGCGACCTACACGCAGACGTTCTGAGCCGGTGAGTCGGGTCGGTGCGCGGGCACCGACGGCTGCGGGCCCGGGGTCGTCGACCCGCGGGCCCGCGTTCGTTGCCGGTGCCGGAACGGCCGCTACTCCGCCCGGATCGCCGCCACGTGCAGCCCGAGCTCGCGCGTGTCGTCGCCCATGCCGCGCTGCTTGGGCACGAACGCGCCGCCGAGCAGGCGGCACTCGACGACCCCGCCGGCCGGCGCCGGCTGCGGCAGCGAGAAGCGCAGTTCGTTCGGCCGGTCCTTCGGCACGTCCTGGCGGCCGACGCAGACGCCGTCGACCCACAGCTCGGCCCAGGTGTCGAGCGGTTGCGGCACCAGCACCAGCACGACCGTGCGCCACGCCGTCGGTCGGCACAGGTAGAACCAGCACTCGGCCATCGTCCAGCGCAGGCCGGCGAAGCCGTGCGCACCCGGCTCGGCGTGGTGCCAGCCCGGGCCGAGGCTGCCGGCGTCGTCGCTGCCGAGCGCCAGTTCTGCGCGCGGCCTGGCGCAGAAGCGGTCGACGATCGCGTGCAGGTCGCCGACCCCCGTCGGCTCGGCGAAGCCCGGCACGATCAGATCGACGTAGCTCGCGTCGGCGACCTGGCGCAGCCGCTGCGTCTGCCAGCGCCGCCAGCGCAGCGACAGCGCGTGGCGCCGGCACCAGCGGTGCGCGGATTGCACCGCTTCGAGCACGCGCGCCGCCATCGGCCCGCCGCCGCTGCGCACGTGGTTCGCCAGCGCTTCCTGCCGGCCGCGGTCGTGGTCGCGGATGCCGCGCCAGATCCGGCGCAGCCGCGCGCGTTCGTAGTGCTTGAACACCGCCTGCAGCCGGTTGCGCTCGACCATCGCGCGGCGGCGGCCTTCGCGTTCGGCGACCACTTCCTCGGCCTCGGTCACGTTCGGCTTGCCTTCGGCGGCCATGTCGCCGTGCCAGTCGTGCACCGCCGTGGCGCTCGGCACGTAGTAGACCTCGTGGCCGGCGAGCCGCGCGCGCCAGCACCAGTCGACGTCCTCGACGTACATGAAGAACGTCGGATCGAAGCCGCCGAGCGCGCGCAGCGCCGAACCGCGCAGCAGCAGCGCGCCGCCGCAGGCCGCGAACACGCGTTCGGGTTCGCAGCGCGGATCGAGGTCGGGCCGGCCGATGTCGCGGTCGGCCGCGAAGCCGCCTTCGCCCATCACGATGCCGGTGCTGTTCAGGATCGTCGGGCAGCGCCGCATCAGCATCTTGGCGCCGAACGCCGCGCCCTGCGGCAGCGACTCGGCGGCCGCGACCAGCTCCGAGATCATGTCGCGCCGCGCGACCGCGTCGTGGTTCAGCAGCACGACGAAGTCGGCGCGCGACCGCTCGAACAGCACGTTGTGACCGGCCGCGAAACCGAGGTTGGTCGGCGATTCGTGCACGTCGATGCCCGGGAACGTGCGCCGCACGAAGTCCGCGGTGCCGTCGCCGGACGCATTGTCGAGCACCGTGATGGTCAGGTTGGGCCAGTCCTGCTCGAGCAGCGACTGCAGGCACGGCGACACGTAGTGTTTGCTCTTGTAGGCGAGCACCATCGCCTCGACCGACGGCGCGGTCGCCGGGTCGCGCGCGGTCGGCAGCGCGGTCACCGCGGCGGCGGCCTGGCGCAGCGCCGCCGCGGTCGGGTTCGTGGCCGCTTCGACGAACACGCCGGGCACGCTCGCCGCGAGCCGCCGCAGCCGCGCTTCACCGGGGCCGCCGTCGACCAGGAACACCGGCGCCGACACCGCGCCGCGCGCGCGTTCGTGCGCGAGGTCGGCGAGCGGCAACAGCCGGTGCGAACGGCTCCACGCGGCCGGCGCCTGGTACGGCTCCGGGCAGAACAGCACGACGTCGTCGGCGGCGAGGCCCGCGAGCAGCGTCTGCGTGCACCGCGCGGCGGCGCGATCGCGCGGCAGGGGACAGACGACGAGGGCGAGCGGCGGCATCGCGCGCGATTCTGCCGGCGCCGCGCGCCGCGCGCGAGCGCGGCGTTGCGCACGGCTGCGGCGTCGCGTCTGATCCCGCCGATGCGGATCGGCATCGACGTCTCCATGACCGCGGACAGCAAGACGGGCCTGCCGTCGTACACGCGGTCGTTGGTGGAGGCGCTGGCGCGCGTCGACCGGCACAACGAGTACCTGCTGTACCCGATCACGTGGCACTCGCTGCCGCCGAACCACCGCGAGTCGGTGCTGCCGAAGGCCGCCAACTTCCGCCGCGTCTGCGGCCGCTGGCCGCAGCGCTGGCTCGACCGCCGCTGGCAGCAGAGCGACCGCGCCGGCCGCCAGCGCCTGCTCGGCCCGCCGCCGGACGTCTACTTCAGCCCGTTCCACAACGCGCCGGACCGCTGGCTGCCGCGGCTGGTCTGCGTCTGGCACGACGTGTCGTTCCGCGTGCACCCGGAGTTCTCGACCGAGGCCAACCGCGTCTACTGCGAACAGCAGTTCGAGCGCTCGGTGCGGCTCGCGCACCGTTTCGTCACCGTGTCGCACTTCAGCAAGCAGGAACTGGTGCGCGCGATGGGCGTGCCGGCCGACCACATCGACGTCGTGCACGAGGCCGCCGATCCGATGTGCCGCCAGTTGCCCGGCGCCGCGGTGCCGGCGCGCTTCCAGGCGCAGCTCGGCGGTGCGCCGTTCGTGCTCTACGTCGGCTCGGTCGAACCGCGCAAGAACCTCGCGACGCTGGTCGAAGCCTACGCGGCGCTGCAGGCGAGGAGCCGCCATCCGGCGCGGCTCGCGATCGCCGGCGGGTCGGGCTGGAAGAACTCGGCCGTGCACGAAGCGGTGGCGCGCCACGGTCTCGCCGACAAGGTGCACCTGCTCGGCTTCGTCACCGACGAAGAGCTGGTCGCGCTCTACAACACCTGCGCTCTGTTCTGCTATCCGACGCTCTACGAGGGCTTCGGCCTGCCCGTGATCGAGGCGATGAGCTGCGGCGCGCCGGTGGTCACGAGCCGCGTCGCGTCGCTGCCCGAGGTCGGCGGCGACGCGGTCGCCTACGTCGACGATCCGAAGGACACCGCAGCACTGTCGCGCGTGCTGCAACAGGTGCTCGAGGACGATGCGTTGCGGCAGCGGCTGCGGCAGCAGGGCCTCGCGCAGGCGGCGACGTTCAGCTGGGACCGTGCCGCGCGCGAGACGCTGCAGATCCTCGAACGTGTGGTCGCCGACCGCGAGCTCGATCCGGGCGACGTGCGCATGGGCGAGGACGAACGTGGCCTCGACGCCGGCTTCCACGACGTCGAACGGCCGCCCGAGGGGGCGTTCCGCTGGATGATGCAGCGCGGCACGCTGCACCTGCGGCCGCGCGCGGCGCAGCGCACGCTGCGCGTGACTGCCGCGTCGCCGTTGCCCGAACAGACCGTCACGCTGGTCGCGCGCGTCGCCGGCAGCGTCGTCGGCACCGCGCTGCTCGGCCACGGGCCGCGCACGTTCCGGTTCGAGCTGCCGCCGCACGTGCCCGGCGACCGGCTGCTCGACGTCGAACTGACCGTCAACCACGTGCTGCCGCCGGCGATGAAGGGCGACGACCGCCGCGAACTCGGCGCCCGCCTGTTCGCCGCCGGCTTCGTGTAGCCGCAGCTCCGGTGCCGTCGGATCCACGGGCCGCGGCTTCGGTTCCATGACTCCGTGCCGGCGCGTCGATAGGATCCGACCGCCCGCCACCTGCCCGGGCCGCCCGTCATGGACATCCTGTTCGACGCCCGCATGCTGAACCGCCCGCTGTCGGGCCTCGAACGCGTTCAGCTGAACGTGCTGCGCGAACTCGCCAACCTGCCGAAGGTCAAGAGGTTGCGCGTGGTCGTGATCAAGCACACCAACCCCGCCAAGCCGCTGCCCGCGAACGTCGAGCGCTGCGAGGTGTGGACCACCGAGGACATCGTCAAGGTGCTGACCGATCCGGCCCAGCGGCCGGACGTCTACCACATGACGTGGTTTCCGGACACGACGCCGCGCGACCTGTTCCTGCCGCTGCTGGCGCCCGCGTCGGTGGTCGAGGTGCACGACGCGATCCTGAACCGGCACCCGGAGTACTTCCCCGACCGCGAGCACTGGGACTGGTACAACGGCTTCATCAAGCGGCTGATCCGCAACAGCGACCGGCTGCTGGTGCACAGCGAGTCGGTCAAGGGCGAGATCGAACGCGACCTCGGCGGCGATCCGTCGATCGCCGACGTGGCGCCGCTGGCGGTCGATCCGGACTTCCACGCGCCGCTGCCCGCGGCCGAGGTCAAGCAGCGCTGCCGCCGCATCGGCTTCGACGGCGACTTCCTGCTCGCGGTCGGCAAGGACTACCCGCACAAGGACCACGCGACGCTGCTGCGCGCGCTGGCGCGGCTGCCGAAGTCGGTGCGGCTCTGCATCGCCGGCACGAAGATCTGGAAGAACCCCGGCGAGACCAGCGACGAGATCATCGCGCAGCTCGGCATCGCCGACCGCGTGCAGTGGGTGCAGGGCCTCGACGACCACGACATCAAGGCCCTGATCCAGGGCTGCCGCGCGATGGCGTACCCGTCGCTCGAAGAAGGGTTCGGCATCCCGCCGATCGAGGCGATGGCGCTGCGCACGCCGGTGGTGGCGGCCGCGGCGATGTCGATCCCCGAGGTCTGCGGCGACGGCGCGTGGCTGCACCGGCCCGGCGACGACCGCCAGCTCGAACAGCTGTTGCGCAAGGTGCTCGACGGCGGGCCCGAGGTGCAGGCGCTGATCGAACGCGGCACGGCGCGCGAGAAGACGTTCTCGTGGCGGCGCACGGCCGAGCTGACGTTCGCGAGCTACGAACGCGCGATCGCGACCGCGCGCGACCGCACGAGCCCGCGCCAGCCGCTCGACGCGACGGTGCGCGAGAGCCTCGCGATCGCCGCGCGCTACAAGTTTAACGACCTGGAACGCGAGCTGTCGGCATGGCAGCAGCGCTGCCACGGCGCCGAGGCGCAGCTGCGCACCGCGCAGATGCACGCGCAGAAGCTCGAGGAGCACCTGCGCGAGGTCGGGCAACGGCCGGCGCCGCCGCCGCCGGTGCCGCCGCCGACGCCGGTGCCGCCGCCGCAGGCGGCCGCGCCGGCGCAGCCGAAGCGACCGCGGTGGTCGCTGAAGCGCCGCATCGAGAAGATCCGCGACGGCATGCAGCGCCGGCGCAAGGGCTGACGCACGCATCGGTCGCATGAGCCGCAAGGGCACAGGCAAGCGCAACGACGAACCCGCCGGCGGCGAACCGTCCGGGCTGCAGCGCGACCTGTTCGAGCGCGAGCGCCAGCTGCGCGACCTGACCGAGCAGTCGCTGGGCTTCCTCGAAGAACTGGCCGAGGCGCGGCGCCAGCTCGGCGACCGCGAGCGGCTCGTCGCGCGGATCGGCGAACTCGAACGCCTGCTGGCCGACACGCGCCAGCGGCTCGCGCACGGCGGCGGTGTGGCGCCGGACCGGTCCGCGGCGGCGGCGCCGCTGGCGATCGTGTTCTGGGGTGAGGGGTCGCTGGCTGCTGCCACGGCGCACCGCACCGCCGGCGGCGACCTGCCGGTCTGCTGGGTCGGGGTGCCGGCCGACGTGCCGGCAGACTTCGCCGACGCCGGCGTGACGCTGCTCGTGCACCGCGACGCGACGACGCCGGCGCAGTGCTGGAACCTCGGCCTCGCGGGCACCTCGGCCGAAGCCGTGCTGTTCGTCGGTCCGGGCGTCCGCGTCGCGGCTGCGGCGGTGCCGGCCGTGCCGGCGGCGAACGTCGCTCTGCTGGCGCCGAGCGTCGCCCGCGGCGAGGCCACAGCCGTCGGTTGCGTCGAAGCCGACACGCTGCTGCGGCTCGTGCCGCGGCCGGTGCCGAAGCCCGCCGGTCCGGCGCCGTTCCCGGTGCCGTGGGCCGCGCCGGAGGCGTTCGTGGTACGGCGCGCGGCGTTCGCGAGCGTCGGTGCGTTCGACGAAGGCCTGCTCGGCGCGACGAGCCTGCTCGACTGGACGCTGCGCGCGCGGCGCGCCAACTTCGACGTGGTCGGCACGACCGCGCTCGAGCTGGTCGCCGATCCGGCGCAGGCCGTGGCCGCGCCGGACCGCGAGCGGTTGTTCGTGCTGGCGCAGCACCGACCGGACCAGGTCGCGCGCGCGCTGGCCGACCTGCCGGAGCTGTGGCAGCTGGGGCCCGGCGAACTGGCCGGCTTCGTGGCCGCGGTGCTGGCGCGGCTGCCGGCCGGTGACGCCGCCGCGCAGCGCGCGGTGCTCGACCGGATCAGCATCGGCCTCGTGCAGCACTCGCTGCCTGCGCACCAGGTCTGCGTGCTGGTGCAGTCGAGCCGGATCGCGCTGCTGCGCAGCTGCATCGACGCCGGTCTGCTGCAGGGCGACGAACTGGAGGCGGCGCTGCACCGCGCCGAGACGCAGCTGGTGACGCCGGCAGCGGCGGCATTCGAAGCGCTCGGCCGCGACATCACGCTGTGCCGCGGCGCCGCGACCGCGACCGCGCGCGTGCTCGAGCAGACGCGCGCGGAGCGGCGCGAGATCGACGCCCAGCGGCACGCGCAGTCGGACCGCGCCGAACGCGCCGAGGGGGCGCGGGCGAGCGTCGCGCAGCAGCTCGAGCAGGTGCAGGTCTGGCTGCGCGAGGCGCAGGCCGAGCTGAAGCGGGTGCAGGAGCGGCGCCAGGAAGCCGAGCGCGAGCTCGGCGAGGCCCGGCTGGCCGCGCAGCGCAACGCCGACGAGGCGAAGCGCAGCGCCGACGAGGCGAAGCGCAGCGCCGACGAGGCGAAGCGGAACGCCGACGAGGCGAAGCGTCTGGAGCAGCAGCTGCGCGCGCTGCAGCAGGCCCGGCAGCAGGACGAATCGCGGCTGCAGGCGGCGCAGCGCGACCAGCAGGCGCTGGCGGCGCAGCTGCAGGCCGTGCAGCAGCGCGCGGTCGACGCCGAACGGCGCCTCGCGGCGCTGCAGCAGGGCCACGTCGCGCTCGAGCGCGAGTACCAGGCCGCCGACCGCGAGTTGCGCGCCGTGCACGAGCACACGGCCGAGCTGGCGCGCATCGTCGGCTTCGTGCGCGGCGTCGACCGCGAAGGCATGCGCAACCGGCTGCAGTTCCTGCAGCAGGAGGCCGAGAAGTTCGCACAGACGCTGCGCACCGCCGGGGCCGCCGACGAGCGCGCGCTGCTGGCCAGCGTCAAGCAACTCGCCGACGAGCTCGCCGACCGCGATCGCACGCTGCGCGAACGCGAGCAGTGGATCGCGCTGCTGCTGCGCGAGGTCGCCTCGCGGCGGCTGTTCCCGCGGCAGCTGCAGGAGCACGAGCGCGCGTTCCTCGATCGCCTCGGGAAGCCGTCGTGAAGGTCCTGCTCGCGCTGCACCAATACCTGCCGCGCCACATCACCGGCACCGAGCAGTACGTGCGGGCGCTGGCGCGCGGCCTGCGGGCGGCCGGCGTCGACGCACGTGTGCTGGCGTACGAACCGCTGCTGCAGTTCGACAGCCCGGAGCGCCTGTTCCTCGAGCGCGACGAGCAGGTCGAGGACGTGCCCGTGCGGCGCATCGCCGTGCACCACCGGCAGTCGCCGAACCCCGAACTGCGCGACTACGAGAACCCGCTCGCCGGCCAGCTGCTGGCGCGCCACCTCGACGAAGTCGGCTACGACCTCGTGCACCTGTTCCACCCGCGCAACATCGGCACCGGCGCGATCGAGCAGCCGAAGCTGCGCGGGCTGCCGCTGTGCGTGCACCTGATGGACTTCTGGTGGATCTGCCCGAACTACCTGCTGTGGCGCCGCGACGGCAGCCTGTGCGACGGGCCGCCCGAGGGTGGCGCCGGCTGCATCGCCTGCGTCGATGAACGGCTCGGCGCCGCGGTGGCGGAACGGCGCATCGAGGCGGACGTGCGCAGGATCGGCGCGCGGCCGACGCCGGCCGGCAACCAGGGCGCGTCGGCGGTGCGGCAGGCGCACGCGCTGCTCGGCCGCAAGGAGCACCTGATGGCGCTGCTGGCGCGCGCCGACCGCGTGCTCGCGCCGTCGCGCTTCCTGGCCGGCGTCTACCGCGACCACGGCCTGCCCGAGCACAAGCTGGTGCACCTGCCGTACGGCCTCGCGCCGGACCGGTTCGTCGACATGCCGCCGAAGAAGCCGGTGCCGGGGCGGCCGCGGCTCGACATCGGCTACGTCGGCTCGATCTCGCGCCACAAGGGCGTGCACGTACTGCTCGACGCGATGCGGCGGCTCGGCCGCGACGACGTGCACCTGCACGTGCACGGCAGCCGCGACTCGCAGCCGGGCTTCTCCGAGGCGCTGGTCGACGGCATCGACGATCCGCGCGTGACGTTCCACGGCGCGTTCGCGCCGCGCGAGCTCGGCGGCGTGCTGGCGGCGCTCGACGTGCTGGTGGTGCCGTCGCTGTGGTACGAGAACACGCCGTTCTCGGTGCTCGAAGCGCTGCACGCCGGCGTGCCGGTCGTCGCCAGCGACCTCGGCGGCATCCGCGAGATCGTCGTGCCGGGGCGCAGCGGCATGCTGTTCCCGGCCGGCGACGCGGCGGCGCTGGCCGCGGTGCTGGACCGCATCGCCGCCGACCCGGCGCACGAACTGGCGCTCGCACCGCCGCGGCCGCCGAGCATCGACGACAACCTGGCGCAGCTGCGCGCGCTCTACGCCGAACTGACGGGCAAGCCGGCATGAAGGCGAGCCTCGTGATCCCGACCTGGAACGCCGGGCCGCTGCTCGAAGAGGTGCTGAGCGCCGTCGACGCGCAGCCCGGCGCCGACCGGCTCGAGCGCATCGCGATCGACAGCGGCTCGACCGACGGCACGCAGGCCGTGCTGCAGCGGCACGGCTTCGCGGTGCGCACGATCCCGCAGTCGCAGTTCAACCACGGCGCGACGCGCGACCTCGGCATCGAGCAGAGCGGCGGCGACGTGATCGTGCTGCTGACGCAGGACGCGACGCCGGCCGACACGAACTGGCTGCCGGCGCTGCTCGGCGCCTACGCCGACCCGACCGTCGACGCCGCGTGGTGCCGGCAGATCGCGCGGCCGGACTGCAATCCGCTGCTGCGGCGCCGCATCGAGGAGTGGATGGGGGACCGGCGCACGCTGTCGCACCAGCGGCTGCCGGCGGGGACCACGTGGGACATGCTCGAGCCGATGCAGCGGCTGCGCCTGTCGGCGTTCGACAACGTCGCCAGCAGCGTGCGCCGCACGTCGTGGGCGAAGTACCGCTTCGGCTGGCGGCGGTTCGGCGAGGACGTGACGTTCGGCAAGCGCGTGATCGAGCACGGCGGCTGCATCGCGTTCGTGCCCGAGTCGGCGGTCGTGCACAGCCATCGCACGACGCCGAAGCAGGAGGGCAAACGCGTCTACTGCGACCACCAGAACCTGTTCGCGCTGTTCGGTCTGTGCGTGATCCCGACGCTCGACCACTGCCGCCGCGCCGTGCGCGATGGCGGCGCGCACTTCCTGCGGCAGGTCGCCGAGGAGCCGGGCCTGTCGCCTCTGCAGCGCGCCGAGCTCGAGCGGTGGGCCGTCGGCTATGCGAAGTGGACCGCGTGGGGGCAGTACCTCGGCGCCAACCACGAGCGGCTGAAGCGTCGGTGGTACGGCGTGTTGTTCCGGCTCGTCGATCGCTGGATGCACCGGCCGTGACCGCGCGCCGCGCTTGAAGCGGCGATGAAGGAACGGCCAAACGTGCGGATGCGGGTCGACGCCGCGCAGGTGCGTGCGAGCATCCCGGCCCGTGATCGCCGTGAAGACATCGCTCGCCGTCGCCGTTCCGCTGTTCCTGCTCGCCGCCGCCTGCAGCCGCGGCTCGTCGTCGGCCGTGGTGGCGACGCCGGGCGCGCAGATCACGGCCGAGAACGCCGAACAGGTGGCGCTGCTGGCGATCGAGGCCGCGTTCGGCTTCACGCCGATCGGCGCGGTCGGCAGCGGCCTGCTCGCGGTCGCGCCGCCGGCGGCGCCGGCGCCGCTGCAGCTCGGCAACGTGGTCGCGCGCCGCGTCGACGAGCTGCTGTTCGCGCCGGCCGTGCTGGCCGGCGCGGTGTCGCAGACGCTGGCCGGGCCCGACGGCGGCCAGGTGATCCTGACCTGGGAGGACCGTGACGGCGACCAGAAGGTCTCGACCGGCGACACGTTCGTCAGCGCGTTCACGGCCTGGCGCGACGGCGAACTCGAACTGAGCGGCGTGCTGACGGTCGACGGCACGGTCGTCGCGGGCACGCCGCCGTCGAGCCAGTACTGGTCGATCGCGGGCCGCATGACGTTCGTCAACCTGACGGTCGGCACCGGCGCCGACGCGGTCACGATCGCCGGCGCGGTGCAGTTCCGGCGCGAACGCAAGCCGACCGTCGAGTCGACGCGGCTCGAGATCGACCAGGGCCTCGCGTTCGGCGATGCGCTGCTGCAGTCGGGCACCGCGCTCGGCTACGACGAGTTCCCGGCCGAGTTCGCCTTCTCGCTTTCTTCACGCGGCGCCGTGCAGGTGCCCGACCTCGACGGCGAGCTGCGCTACGAGACGACGCAGGTGTTCACCGGCATCACGCTGTTCGGCTACCCGTGGGCCGGCGTGCTCGAGGTGCGCGGTGCCGGCGACAGCCTGATCACCGTGCGCATGGTGGACTTCACGTCGACGATCTCGATCGAGGTCGATGCCGACGGCGACGGCGAGGTCGACGAGACCCTGACGGCGGACTGGACGACGCTCTGACGGCAACCCGCCGCGGCTCCGCGAAGGATCACGCGCTCTTCACGGCGTCTCCACACACGGGCCTAGCGTGCTGGCCGTCGAGGCGAGCGGCGCCTCGAGCCTTCTTCTCCTTCCAGCACCACTGCAGCCAACCAAACCCATGAACCTCCCCCGTTCCTTCCAGGGCTCGCTGATCGCGCTCGCCGCGACCGGCGTCGCCTCGGCCCAGACGATCGTCCCGACGGTCGTCGTCAACAGCGACATCGCGGTCTCCCAGACCTGGGGCCCGCCGAACATCTACGAGCTCGACGGCGAGATCCACGTGCTCGACGGCGCCACGCTGACGATCCTGCCGGGCACCGTCATCGCCAGCGACACGACGGTCAACTTCCCGACGCCGGGCTCGGGCCCGGCCTCGCTGTCGATCGACCGCGGCGCGCTGCTGATCGCGAACGGCACTCGCACGCAGCCGATCGTCTTCACCTCGAAGGCCGACGGCACGACGCCGGTCGGTGGCCTGTCGACCAACATGACGGGCAGCTACCGCCAGACCGCGGGCGCCGAATGGGGCGGCCTGACGCTGCATGGCGAGGGTTACATGAACACGCAGCGCATCGTCACCAACACGTCGGTGCCGAGCAGCGCCAACTACGGCTCGATGGAAGGCCTGCTGCGCGCCAACCTGCGTGACTACGGCGGCGGCCAGGTCGTCACCGCGTTCCCGGGCGGCTTCACCAGCGACGGCCAGGGCGACAACGACAGCAGCGGTTCGCTGAGCTACGTGTCGCTGCGCTACAGCGGCTTCATCGCCGGCTCGACCGTCGAGCTGAACGGCTACAGCCTCGGCGCGATCGGCCGCGGCACCTCGATCCACCACATCGAGACCATCAACAGCGTCGACGACGGCATCGAGATCTGGGGCGGCACGGTCAGCCTGAAGAACGTCGTGGTCTGGAGCTGCGGTGACGACAGCTTCGACGTCGACCAGGGCTGGCGCGGCAAGGCCCAGCACGGCCTGATGGTGCAGGGCTTCAACGCCGCCGGCACGTCGCAGGGCTCGGGCATCGGCGACAACATGTTCGAGACCGACGGCGCCGAGTTCTGCCACTGGCAGCCGGTGACCTCGTCGATCATCGCCAACTTCACGGTCGTCGGTGCGCCGCAGGGCCTGGTGCCGACCTCGAGCAACGGCGGCGACCACGCCACCGCGTGGCGCGACAACGCGCGCGTGCAGTACCACAACTGCATCTTCATGGACATCGGCGACCTGATCGTCTCGAACGAGGGTTCGGACGGCGAAGCCGGCAACAGCGAGAGCCTGTGCACGACCAACGGCGTGATCGACTGGCCGACGCGCTGGCTGACCAGCTCGGCGACGCTGTCGGCGGTCAACCCGTTCCCGGGTGGCGCCGAACTGACGCCGGCCCAGGCCTACACCGCGCAGGCGCCGGGCAACCTGATCGAGTTCCGCGACATCCTGTTCTTCAACAACCCGCGTCCGCTGGCCTACGCCGAGGCCGACGCCCGCGGCGTGCGCGCGCCCTACGCCGGCAACAACAACAACAACGTCACGACGGTGACGCTGCCGATCGCGGCCCGCACGCGCGGCACGGCGGTCACGCTGACGATCACCGGCGGCACGATCGTGATGGCGCCGGTCACGTTCCTGGACCCGCGCCCGGTCACGTCGGATGCGCAGACCAGCGTCGAGTGGGCGCCGGAGAGCTACGGCATCCTCGATGGCTCGCGCTACCGCGGTGGCTTCGGCGAAGGCAACCTCTGGACGACCGGCTGGGCCGGCGTCGCGGCCTACGGCCTCGTGCCGAGCGACACGGCGAACGTCGACCTCGGCGGCTGCCGCCCGGGTAGCCAGGGCTGCCCGCAGCAGGTGGTGACCGGCACGTGGGCCGGCGGCACCAACGTCACGATGACGGTGAAGAACCTGGAGCCGCTGCTGTCGACCTGCTTCCTGGTCGTCGGTGGGTTCCAGATCAACTTCCCGATCTTCGGCGGCACGCTGGTTCCGTCGCCGGACATCATCCTGACGCTGTCGGGCGTCAGCGGCTCGGGTGAGGCCTCGATCACCTTCACGAACCCGCCGGGCTTCGGCGGCACCACGCTCTACAGCCAGGCCGCCGGCCTCGACTTCGTGCAGTTCGGCGCGCAGTGGCTCGAGCAGTTCTCGTTCTCGAACGCGCAGGCGCACCTGCAGCCGTGATCCGGAACGGACGTCGGCATCGCTGACGTCGCCATGAGCAGGTCGGTGGCCGCCGTGCCGCCGACCTGCGTTCTGAATTTACGACCCGAGTTTCGCCACCGACGATGAAGACGCCCACCACGTTGTCCTGTCTGCCCCTTGCGGTCGCCTTGACGTTGGCCGCGGTCGGCGCGCAGACGCAGCCTGCTCCCGCCGAAGCGACGGCCGGATCGCGCGCGCTCGCCGACGCGCCGCTGGCCGGGTTCCGCACCGACCTGCTGCAGCTCGCCTGGCGCGCGGCCGCCGCGTTCCCGCTCGATCCGCACGTGCAGACCCGTTCGCGCGTGCAGGAGCAGGTCGTGCTGGCGTGCCTGAACCTCGACCAGCCGCTGCGCGCGCAGCGCTGGGCCGGCGACATCGCCGACTGGCGGCGCGGCGCGTGCCTCGCCGACTTCGCCCAGTACGCCGTGGAACACGGTGACACCGTGGCCGCGACCAAGGCGCTGGCCGGCGCCGCCGCGATCGCCGAGGACGTGACCAACGATCCGCGCGGCCAGGAGTGGTGCCGCGACTCGATCCTGATGAAGGTCGCGCGCACCTACGCGCGGCTCGGCGAGCGCGCGCAGGCCGAACAGTACGCCGCCCGGCTCGACCCGGTGTCCGGCCTCGCGTTCGACAACGGCCTCGCCGCGACCGCGGCCGGCCGCGCCGACCTGATCACCGCCGACAACCTGGCGACCGAACTCGCCGGCATGGACGACCTGCTGGTCAACGAAGCCTCGGGGCTGACCTGGGCCGCGCTGGTCACCTGCGTGCGGCTGTTCGACAAGTTCTACGCCGACGGCGAGCGCCGCGATGCGATCGAGAGGCGCGTCCGCCTGGTCAACACGAAGCTGCCGCCGAACTTCAAGCTGACGGCGCTGCTCGAACTCGTGCGCGTGTCGGCCGAACACGGCGACACCGACAAGGCGCTGGCCTCGCTGCGGCTCGCGCAGACGTTCTTCGCCGAAACCGACTGGCCCGCCGACGTGCGGGCCCCGTTCGAGGCGCAGATCGGCGGCCTGCTGGGCCGCATCGGCCGCACCGACGAGGCGCGGCTGCTGCTGGAGCAGGGCCTGGCCAGCTACCACGAGGCGCGCGAGTCGTTCCGGCAGACCAAACGCGCCGACATCCTGCGGCCGTTCGCCGAGGCGTGGCACGCGATCGGCGAGCGGCAGCGCGCCAACGACGTCTACACGCTGGTCGTCGAGGAGGGCATGGAGAACCCGAACTCGCGGCCGCGAGCCGAGGACGTCGCGGCGACCTGCCTGTCGATGGCGCAACACGGGTTCGAGCCGGATGCGGCGCTGGCGGCGCGCCTGCGCGAGATCGTCGACGGACTCGGTGAGCCTTGGTAGCACGCACGCGGATGGCACGAGGGCGCCTGTTGCACGCCGCGGCCGTCGCCGCGGTGCTGAGCGCGAGCGTCGCCGCACAGCAGGCCGGCTCGATCCGGGGTCAGGTCCAGGACCGTGACTTCCGCGCGCCGTTGCCGGAGGCGCAGGTGTCGCTGGTCGAGACCGGCCAGCGCACGACGACCGACGACCAGGGCGCGTTCACGTTCGCGAACCTGCGGCCGGGCACCTACACGCTGGTGGTCGCCAAGGAAGGCTACGTGCGGCAGGTGCGCAGCGGCCTGGTCGTGGCCGCCGGCCAGCTGACCGAGGTCACGCTCGAACTGTCGGGCGACTTCACCGACCTCGAACCGTTCGTGGTCAGCGACGTGCTGCGCATCGGCGCCGAGGGCGACGCCGCGCTGCTCGAACTGCGGCTCGAGAGCCCGGCGCTGGTCGACACGATCAGCTCCGATCTGATGAGCCGCGCCGGCGCCAGCGACGCCGCCAGCGCGCTGCGGCTGGTCACCGGTGCGTCGCTGCAGGACGGCAAGACCGCGGTGATCCGCGGCCTGCCGGACCGCTACGTCAGTTCGCAGATGAACGGCGTGCGGCTGCCGTCGGCCGACGAGGACAAGCGCGCGGTCGAACTCGACCAGTTCCCGTCCGAGGTGATCTCGAGCATCCAGGTCAGCAAGACGTTCACGCCGGACCAGCTCGGCGACGCGTCGGGAGGCGCCGTCGACGTGCGGCTGAAGGGTGTGCCCGACCAGCCGTTCACGTTCCAGTACAAGGTGCAGGCCAGCCACAACACGCAGGTGACCGGCCGCGACGGCTTCGTGGCCTCCCGCGGCGGCGGCCTGAACTACTGGGGCGGCGCGACCACGCCGCGCGGCGAACAGGAGGACGGGGAGTCGTGGGACGGCGCCGTCGGCACCGTCGAGGAGAGCGCGCCGTTCGACTACAAGTGGAGCGCGTCGGTGGGCGGCCGCGTCGAGCTGAGCAAGGGCGTGCGCATCGGCGGCACCGCGAACGTCTTCTACGAGCGCGACAGCGAACTCGAGAAGAACGGCATCGACGACTCGTACCGGATCGCGGCGATCGGCGAACCGATGACGCCGGCGATCGACGGCCAGATCACCGGTGACTTCCTGACCGCGCTGTTCGACGTGCGGCAGGGCAAGCGCAGCGTGCAGTGGGGCGGACTCGGCACGCTCGGCATCGAGACCGACCGCCACGCGGTCACGTTCGCCTACCTGTTCACGCGCAGCGCCGACGACGTCGCGACGCGCGCCGACGACACGCGCGGCAAGGAGTTCTTCTTCCCCGGCCACGACCCCGACGTGCCGACGACGCCGGGGCACGAGTTCTCGACCGCGGCGCCGTACCAGCGCTACCAGACGCTCGAGTACACCGAACGCACGACGTCGACGCTGCAGCTCTCCGGCGTGCACCGCCTCGACGGCCTGTCGCCGGTGCGCAAGGCGCCGGCCGAACTCGACTGGACGCTGGCGCGCAGCAGCGCCGACCGCGACCAGCCGGACAAGCGCTTGCTGTCGACGGCGTGGGCCGACGGTCTGTTCACGCCGATCAAGCCGGCGGCGGCGTTCACGCTCGGCAACCTGCAGCGCACGTTCAAGACCACGCGCGAGGACAGCGAGCAGTACACGCTGGGCGTCAAGGTGCCGTTCGAGGCGTGGAACCGCCAGCAGGGCTACCTGAGGTTCGGCACCTTCCGCGACCGCGTCGACCGCACCTACGACCAGGAGACCTACAGCAACTTCGGCGACAACCAGATCTCGTTCGCCGGCGACTTCTTCGAGGACGACTGGAGCCAGCGCTGGCCGTTCGAGGACCACCCGATCTTCACCGACCCGATCGACAACGGTATCGACGAAGGCGTCGACGTCGACTACGAGGGCCGGCAGACGATCGAGGCGTGGTACGTGATGCTCGACCTGCCTCTGGCGCGGCGGCTCAACCTGGTCGGCGGCGTGCGCTGGGAGTCGACGAAGTTGTGGGTCGTCAACACGCCGGAAGCCGGTGCGACCTGGCTGCCCGACGGCCAGAACCTGTCGGTCACGCTCGAGCCCGGTGACGCCGACGTCGACTTCCGCGAGTACGACGTGCTGCCGTCGGTGGGGCTGGTGTGGCGCCCGGCCGACGAGCTGACGCTGCGCACGTCCTACAGCGAGACCGTCGCGCGGCAGTCGTTCAAGGAGCTGACGCCGATCCTGAACCAGGAGTACCTCGGCGGCCCGATCTTCATCGGCAACCCGGACCTGCGCATGAGCGGCGTGCGCAACTACGACGTGCGCGCCGACTGGACGCCGTTGCCGACGTCGCTGCTGTCGGCGTCGTGGTTCCGCAAGGACATCGACGACCCGATCGAGTACGTCGAGAAGTCGGCCGCGTTCAGCTTCACGACGGCGCGCAACTACCCGCGCGGCCAGCTGGCCGGCTTCGAACTCGAGGGCAAACAGGGACTGGCGCCGGTGCTCGACGCGCTGGCCGGTCTCGCGGTCGGCGGCAACGTCACCTGGATCGACGCCAGCGTGAACCTGCCCGACGACGAGATCCTGCGTTTCGAGGCCGTCAACGGCGAACGGCCGCGCACCGTGCGCGACATGACCAGCACGCCCGACTACCTGACGAACTGGTTCCTGACCTGGGAACTGCCGTCGACCGGCACGCAGATGGGCCTGTTCTACACGGTGCAGGGCGAGACGCTGCTGCAGGGTTCCGGCCCGTCGTCGAGCGGCATCGTGCCGGCGACCTACCTGAAGCAGTTCGACACGCTGAACTTCAGCCTGTCGCAGCGGCTCGGCGCGAACGTGCGCCTGACGTTCGCGGCCAAGAACCTGACCGACGCCGAGACGCGCGAGATCTACCGCAGCGAGTACGTGCAGGGCGACACGCTGCGCCGCCGCGGCAGCGACGGCATCGAGTTCTCCCTGACCCTCGGCGGCGAGTTCCGCTTCTGACCTTCCCACGACCCGACATGAACGCCTTCCAGAGTCTCTTCTCCCGATCGGCCACGGCGCTGCTGCTGGCCTCGCTCGCGGCCGCGCAGCAGGCCGCCGGCCCCGACGTCGCGACCGTGCGCACGGCGCTCGAGAAGTGGGCCGAGACCAGCCGCCTGATCTCGCAGGAGAAGAAGGACTGGCAGCTCGGCCAGGCGACGCTGCGCGACCGCATCGACCTGCTGCGCCGCGAGATCACGACGATGCAGAAGCGCATCGGCGACGCCGAGACCAGCATCACCGCGACCGAGGCGCAGCGCACGGCGCTGGCCGCCGAGGACGCGCAGCGCAAGGCCGTCGAGGCGCAACTGCGCGAGCGCGTCGTGCAGCTCGAAGCCAGCGTGCGCGAACTGCTGCCGCGGTTGCCGGAGCCGCTGCGCGAGCAGGTGCGGCCGGTCAGCCAGCTGATCCCCGACAAACCCGACGAGACCAGGCAGCGGCTCGACGAGCGCTACCGCAACGTGCTGTTCGTCTGCAAGCAGATCCACAAGTGGAACCGCGAGATCACGCTGAAGAGCGAGGTGCGCACGCTGGCCGACGGGTCGAGCGTCGAGGTCGCGGTGATGTACGTCGGCATCGGCCAGGCCTACTACTCCGGCGGCAACGGCAAGGTCGCCGGCACCGGCACGGCGACCGCGACCGGCTGGGTGTGGACCCCCGCGAACGAACTCGCGGCCCCGATCGCCGACGCGATCGCGATCCTGAAGAACGAGAAGGTCGCCGCGTTCGTGCGGCTGCCGGTGCAGATCCTGTGACCCCCGGCGCGACGGAGACCCAGCCATGAACCGCAATCTCATCCCGATCCTGCTGGTGGCCGCAGCGTGCCTCGTGGCCCCGCGTGCCCAGCAGTCGCCGCCGCAGGGTGGCGCCGCCGACCGCCCGACCTTCGAAGCCGTGCGCGGCGACGTCGAACAACGACTCGCCGCGAGCCTCGCCGAGCTGGCGACGCTGCGCGAGCGCATCGCGGCCGAGAAACTGCCGATGGACCGCGAACTGCGCGAGACCGAGGCCGAGCTGCAGACCGTGCGCGCGCGCTTCCAGGAGGTCTCGCGCTCGCTCGAGCAGAGCACGCTCGACCTGACCAACCTGCGCACCGACCTCGAGAAGCGCCGCGACCAGACCACCTACCTCGGCAACGTGCTCGGCGAGTACGCGCGCGAACTCGAGGCCGGCCTGCACATCACCGAACTGCAGCGCTACGACGGCGAGCTGAACGCGGTCAAGCTGGCGCAGGAGAACACCGACATGGCCGAGGCCGAGGTGCTCGCCGCGCAGGTCGGCTTCGTCGCGACGTCGATCGTGCGGCTGCACGAAGTGCTCGGCGGCACCCGCTTCCAGGGCAGCGCGGTCGACGGCACCGGCATCCTCAAGCCGGGCACGTTCGTGCTGGTCGGGCCGCAGGCCCTGTTCCGCGCCGCCGACGGCTCGGTGGTCGGCGCGGCGGAGACGCGGCTCGGCTCGCTCGAGCCCACCGTGATCGCGTTCGACCAGCCGGCGGACGTCGAGGCGGCCGCCCAGCTGGTGCTCGGCACCGGCGGCAGTTTTCCGCTCGACCCGACGCTCGGCAGCGCGCACAAGGTCGCAGCCACCGCGGAGACGTTCGTCGAGCACTTCCTGAAGGGCGGGCCGGTGATGTGGCCGATCGCCGTGCTGGCCGCGGCCGCGCTGCTGGTCGTGCTGCTGAAGTGGCTGTCGATGGCGATGGTCCGGCGGCCGTCGCGGCGGCAGGTCGAGGAGCTGGTCGAGTACGTGGCGGCCGGCGACCGCCAGGCGGCGATCGAGCAGGCCGAGTCGATCCGCGGCCCGGCCGGTGCGATGCTGCTGGCCGGTGCGCAACACCTCGGCGAGCCGCGCGAGCTGATCGAAGAGGTCATGTTCGAACGCGTGCTGGCGACGCGGCTGCGCCTGCAGTCGTGGCTGCCGTTCGTGGCGATCGCGGCGACGTCGGCGCCGCTGCTCGGCCTGCTCGGCACCGTGACCGGCATCATGAACACGTTCACGCTGATGACCGTGCACGGCGCCGGCGACCCGAAGCTGCTGTCGAGCGGCATCTCCGAGGCGCTGATCACGACCGAGTACGGGCTGATCGTCGCGATCCCGTCGCTGCTGCTGCACGCGCTGCTGTCGCGGCGCGCACGCAGCCTCGTCGACGAGATGGAGCAGGTCGCGGTCACCTTCCTGAACCAGGCCAGCATGTCGACGCCGCGTTCGGCCGACGCCGAGGTCGCGTAGCAACCATGGCTCTCGTCGCCACAGGCGGGTTGTTCGGCGGCGCCGGCGCGGCCTGGGACCAGGCCGTCGCGATCTGGATCGCCGGCGGCTGGGCGATGGTCGGCATCGCGCTCGATGCGGTGCTGATGTTCGGCATCGGCGTGCACATGCTGATCGGCTTCGTCGGCAAGCGCATCGGCCGCGTGCCCGAGAAGGTCTGGCGGCTGTGGATCGAGCATCCGTCGCACCGCGAGGGACCGATCGGCGCGTTGCTGGACAAGGTCACCGGCGTCGCGACGATCGCCGATTCGGTGGCGATGTTCGAAGGCCTGCGCCGCGCCGAGATCGCGCCGTTCGAACGCAACCTGCGCGTGATGCGCGTCTGCGTCGCGGTCGGGCCGCTGCTCGGCCTGTTCGGCACGGTGACCGGCATGCTGGTCACGTTCGGCGCGCTCGCCGGCGGCAGCGGCGGCGACAAGACGATGGCCGCGATCGCCAAGGGCATCTCGGAGGCGTTGATCACGACCGAGACCGGTCTCGTGGTCGCGTTGCCGGGACTGTTGTTCCACTACCAGCTCGCGCGCGCGAAGGACCGCTACACGGCGTTCTTCGCGCGGCTCGAGTCCGTCTGCACCCAGCACCTGTACCGCAAGTTGCACCGGCAGGCCGCGGCCTGACGCCGCACCCGCCCCGACCCGCCAAACGACACCATGGGACGCTTCCGCTCCTCCGCCGACGACAGCTCGGACGTCGGCATCGACATGTCGGCGATGATCGACTGCGTGTTCATCCTGCTGATCTTCTTCATCGTCACGACGACGTTCGTCGAGGAGACCGGCATCGAAGTCGACAAGCCGCAGGCGGCCTCGTCGCAGAACCTCGAGAAGAACAGCATCCTGCTGGCGCTGACCACCGGCGGCGACGTGATCTACGGTGGCCGCAACATCGGCATCCAGGGCGTACAGCAGCTGGTGCGCCGCATGATGCAGAACGAGAAGGGCGACGAACTGCCGGTGATCGTGCAGGCCGACACGGCGGCGCCGGCCGGCATGCTGGTGCGCGTCGTCGACGAGTGCAAACTCGGTGGCGCCAAGAAGGTCAGCGTGGCGACGAGCCGCGCGGCGAAGAAGGCCTGAGCCGTGAACGCGCCGCAACCGTTCGCCGGCGTCTGGCGCACCTTGCGCGCGCTGCTCGTCGTGGCCGGCGCGCTGGCCGCGGCACTGCTGTGCTTCCTGGTGCTGCCGCTGCTGCAGGCGATCAGCAGCACGCCCGACCTCGACCTGACGCTGGTGCCGATACAGACCGCCGAACTGCCGCCGCCACCGCCGGTCGAGGACGAGCCGCCGCCGGAGCCCGAGAAGCCGAAGGAACAACCGAAGCTCGACGAGTCGGCGGAGCCGCTCGACCTGGCGCAGCTCGAGATGGCGCTGAACGCGAGTTTGGGCGACGGCGGCCTCGGCGGCGAGCTCGCGGTGCCGATCCCCGGACTCGGCGGCGGCGGCGACGAGGCGATCGAGTCGCTGTTCTCGCTGAACGACCTCGACCAGAAGCCGCGGGCGCTGCACCAGCCGCAGCCGGTGCTGACCGCCGCGCTGCGCAAGAAGCTGCCGGCGAAGGTCACGGTGCTGTTCGTCGTCGACCAGCAGGGCCGCGTGCAGAACCCGATCGTGCAGTCGTCGTCGGACCCGTCGTTCGAGGCCGCCGTGCTGCAGGCGATCCAGCAGTGGAAGTTCGAACCGGGCAAGCGCGACGGCCAGCCGGTGCGGTCGCGCATGCGCCAACCGTTCCAATTCGAAGGATGACAGCGATGCGTTCCCTCCTCGTCCCCGTTCTCGCGCTGCCGCTGTGGTGTGGCTGCGCGTCGCCCGCGCCGGGCGCCGCCGCATCGGCGGCGCTGCCGGCCAGCGCGCCGCAGGAGCCCGCGGCGCCGACCGAGGCCGTGGCTGCTGCACCGGCCGACGGCGAACTGGCGCTGTGGCGCGATCCGCTGTTCCAGCAACGCTTCGCCGAGAGCTACCTGTCGGAGGTCGACGTCGAGCCGCCGCCGCTGGTCGACGACGAGCACGACGCGATGCAGGAGGTGCTCGAACTTCGCGCCGCCAACCGCCTCGACGAAGCGATCGCGCGCATGCGCGAACGCGCGACGCCGACCGCGAACGCGGTGTTCGACCTGACGCTGGCGAAGCTGCTGCTCGAACGCGAACGCATCGCCGAGGCGACCGCCGCCTACCAGGCTGCGGTCGAAAAGCACCCGAAGTTCCGCCGCGCGTGGAACGACCTCGGGCTGATCCACTACCGCCAGGGCGACCACCGCGCTGCGGCGCGCGCGTTCGGCCGCGTCGTCGAACTGGGCGGCGGCAGCCCGATGGTGTACGGCCTGCTCGGCTTCGCGCTGGCCAACGTCGACGATCCGCTCGGCGCCGAGTCGGCGTTCCGGCTCGCGTCGATGCTGGACCCGGCGACCGCCGACTGGCGCATGGGGCTCGCGCACAGCCTGCTGAAGCAGCGGCGCTTCGCCGAAGCCGTGAGCCTGTTCGGCGCGCTGATCGAGGCGCAGCCCGAGCGCGGCGACCTGTGGCTGCGCCAGGCGCAGGCGTACCTCGGCATGAACGAGACGCGCAAGGCGGCCGAGAACCTCGAACTGCTCGATCGGCTCGGCCAGGCGACCGTCGAGAGCCTCGACACACTCGGCAACATCTACGTCAACGACGACCTGCCCGACCTCGCTGCGTCGGCCTACGAACGCGCGATCGCCAAGGACGCCGCCGGCGGCGGGCTGACGATCGCGCTGCGCGCGGCGAAGGCGTTCGCGGCGCGCGGCGCCACGGACGAGACGCGGCGTATGCTGGCGCGGCTCGACGCGGCGCCGGCCGACCGACTCGACGCGGCGACGAAGAAGGAAGTGCTGTGGCTGCGGGCGCGGCTCGCGATCGCCGACGGCGGTGGCGAAGAGGAGGCGCGCGTGCTCGGCGAGATCGTCGCGATGGACCCGCTCGACGGCGGCGCGCTGATCCAGCTCGGCCAGTACCACGCGCGCCGTGGCGACATCGAGCAGGCGGTGTTCCAGTACGAACGCGCGGCGGCGCTGCCGGCGTTCGAGGCCGACGCGAAGGTGCGCCACGCGCAGCTGCTGGTGGGCCAGGGCAAGTACGGCGACGCGCTGCCGCTGCTGCGCCGCGCGCAGACGCTGCAGCCGCGCGACAACATCCGCCAGTACCTCGAGCAGGTCGAACGCGCCGCGCAGGCGCGCTGACCGCGGCCGCGGAACGTTTCCCGGGCCCGCCGCCACCGCTCGGCGGCGGGCATGATGCCGGCGTCATCCTTCCCGGAGGTTCCGATGCTGGTCAAAGGAGTCGTGTTCGCCACCCTGCTCGCCACCACCCCGTTCGCCGTGCTCGGCGTGCAGGAGCCGAAGCCAGCGCCCGACGCGCGGCCGGCGCAGGAACTGCAGGACGCCCGCCAGCAGCTCGAGCGCGACGCGCGCGCGCTGGCGGCCGCGCGCGCGGAGCTGGACGCGGCGCGCGCCGAGCTCCAGACCGTGCGGCGGCAGCTCGACGAAGCGCTCGACGCGCTCGACGGCACGTTCCGGCAGCAGCGCGACCGCGATTGTTCGCCGTCGCGGTCGCGGGCGCTGATGTCGCACTACCAGTGGCTCGAGGGCCACGGCCACGCCGACCGCGCCGCGGCGACGCTGGCGCAGGTCGTCGACCAGCTCGGCGACGACCCGCGCCGGCTCAACAGCGCCGCCTGGTCGCTGATGACCGACGACGAGACCGCCGGCAAGTACGACAAGCTGGCGCTGGCGATCGCCGACCGGCTCGAGCAGCTCGGCGACGACCTCGAGCCGCGTCTGCTCGACACCGTCGCACTGGCGCGCTTCCTGAACGGCCAGGTCGATCGCGCCGTCGCGCTGCAGCGCCGCGCGATCGAACAGGGTGCCCGCGGCGAGGAGTTCCGCCGCCGCCTGCGCACCTACGAGGCCGCGCAGACGGCGCTGGCCAGGGCCGCGACGACGCCGGTGGCGCAGCCGGCCGTGTTGGTGGCGCAGAACGACGAGTGACGTCCGGTCAGCGCGGCGCCTGCAGCGCCACCGCTATGTGCGCCGCGACCCAGCCGTTGCCGGCGCGCGTCATGTGGCCGTCGAACCAGCGCGCGCGCACCGACGGGTCGGCGCGCTCCGCGGCCAGGAAGCGGTCGACGAGGTCCAGCGTGCGCGCGCCGGCGGCCTGCGCGCGCGCCAGCACCGCGCTGGCGTTGTCGTCCTGCTTCTCGCCCTGCAGCACGACCAGCAGCCGTACGCCGCGCGCGCGGCAGAACGCGGCGATGCGGTCCATCAGCCGTTCGCCGATCTCGCGGCCGCGGCCGACCAGGTGCGGCACCGTCACCTGCTTCTCGTTCTCGTACCACCACGCGCGGCTCGTGTTGGCGAACACCGCGTCGAGCAGCGCACTGTGGCCGAGCAGGTCCTTCCACTGCTTGCCCGGGTCGGCGACCGCGTCGTCGGCGGGCACCGGCTGCAGCACCAGTTCGTCGCCGCGCAGGTCGAACCACGGCACCGGCGTGTAGCGCTTCGAGTACTCGCAGCGCTCGAGGTCGCCGGCGATGAAGCTGACTACCAGGTCGGTGGCCGCGAAGCGCTGCACCAGCTGTTCGCCGCGCAGCACCGCCTGCGTCAGGCTGTAGCCGAACACGCCGCCGTTGCGCACCGGTCGCCCGAGCAGCGGCTCGAGCTGTGCCGGCCACGACGCGTCGTCGTCGACCTGGTCGCCGAACGTGAACGAATCGCCGACCGCGACCACCGCGGGCACGTCGGCCGGCGCCGCGGCGCCGCCGTTGCGCCGCAGCCCGTGTTCGTCGATCGACACGCGCGTGCCCCAGTGGTTGTCGGTGCTGGCGAAGTTCGCGCGCGGCACGTAGCCGAGCTGCGGATCGCGTTCGGCCGGGTAGTTGCGCCGCATCAGGTCGACGCGGAACTCGCGGAAGCTGCCGAAGTGCAGCGGCGCGCGCACCAGGCGGATCGCCAGTTCGGCCACCAGCAGCACGGCGGCGAGCGGGACCAGCGCGAACAGGAGCCGGCGGCGCAGCGGCAGGCGGCGGGGGACGGAAGGCGCGGCAGCGGGCACCGCGCGATGGTAGGGATCGCGCGCCGCGATGCGACGGGGCGCTCGTGCGGGTAACCTCCGCCCACTCGTCCGCCCGGTTCGAACCGACCATGCCGACCTCGCTCCGTGCCGTTCTGCTGACGTTCGCGTGGCTCCTGCCGTGCGCGGCGCCGCGCGCGCAGACCGCGGCCGCCGTGCCGGTGCCCGCGAACGCGACCTGGCGCTACCTCGACCAGGGCGTGGGCCCGGCGCCGGGCTGGCAGCTCCCCGGCTTCGACGACTCGTCGTGGCCGGCCGGGCCGGCGCAGCTCGGCTACGGCGACGGCGACGAGGCGACCGTGATCCAGAGCGGGCCGCCGGGCGCGTTCCATCTGATCAGCTGGTTCCGGCACGAGTTCGCGGTCGCCGCGCCGACCGCGTGGCCGTCGGCGCGCGTGCGGTTGGTCTGCGACGACGGCGCCGTCGTGTACGTCAACGGCGTCGAGGTCGGGCGCTGGAACCTCAACAACGGCCCGATCCTGCCGTGGGCCTCGCTGGCGATGGCCGGCGCCGACGAGTCGGCGGTGCGCGTGTTCGCGTTCCCGCCGTCGCTGCTGGTCGCCGGCGCCAACTGCGTGACCGCCGAAGTGCATCAGGTGTCGGGCACGAGTTCGGACGTCAGCTTCCAGCTCGAACTCGCCGTCGGCCCCGAGCCGGTCACGATCACGCGCGGCCCGTACCTGCAGAACGGCACCGCGACCGGCGGCGTCGTGCGCTGGCGCACCGACCAGCCCACGGCGACGCAGCTGTGGCTCGGCCCGACCGCGGCGAACCTGCAGCCGGTCCACTTCGACGCGACGCTGCGCACCGACCATGCCGCGCCGGTCGGCGGCCTGTCGCCGGAGACCACCTACCACTACGCGGTCGGCGACGACACCGGCGTGCTGCCGGGCCAGTTGTCGCCGCAGACGCTGCGCACGCTGCCGCCGCCGGGCGCGGTGCGGCCGCTGCGCGTCTGGGCGGTCGGCGACGCCGGCATCGGCTGGCTGCCGCAGTACGCGGTGCGCGAAGCGTACGCGGCGTTCGTCGGCACGCAGCCGGCGGACGTGCTGCTGTTCCTCGGCGACAACGCCTACTTCGTCGGCACCGACGCCGAGTACCAGGTCGGCGTGTTCGACGCCTACCGCCGCGAACTGGCGACGACGTTCGCGTGGTCGACGCTCGGCAACCACGACGCGGTGTTCGTCGACACCGCCGCGCAGACCGGCCCGTACTACGACGTGTTCACGCACCCGACCGCCGGCGAGGCCGGCGGCGTGCCGAGCGGCACCGAGGCCTACTACTCGTTCGACCGCGGCCACGTGCACTTCGTCTGCCTCGACTCGCAGGACAGCGACCGCAGCGCGACCGGACCGATGGCGACGTGGCTCGCGGCCGACCTCGCGGCGGCCACGGCGGCGCGCTGGGTCGTCGCGTTCTTCCACCATCCGCCGTACAGCGCCGGATCCCACGACTCGGACGACCCGCTGGACAGCGGCGGCCGCATGCGCGACATGCGCGAAGTCGTGTTGCCGTTGCTCGAGGCCTTCGGCGTCGACCTGGTGCTCAGCGGCCACAGCCACGTCTACGAGCGCTCGCGATTGCTCGACGGCCACTACGGCGACCGCACGACGCTGCAGCCGGCGATGCTGCTCGACCGCGGCGACGGCGCCGATGCCGGCGACGGGCACTACGCCAAGGCCGCTACCGGGCCGGCGCCGCACCAGGGCACGATCTATGTGGTCGCCGGCAGCGCCGGCCAGACCGCTGCCGGTCCGCTCGACCATCCGGTGATGCAGGTCGCGGTCGCCGACCTCGGTTCGCTGGTGCTCGACTTCGACGGCGACCGGCTCGACGCGCGCTTCGTCGGCCTCGGCGGCATAGCCGACCACTTCACGCTGCAGAAGGGCGAACCGCGCACGCTGCGCCGCGACCAGCCGCGCATCCCGGTCGCCGCCGGTGGCCGGCAGGACCTGCAGCTGACGGCCGGTCCGGCGCAGGCGCTGCGCGTCTACATCCTCGCCGGTTCGTACGGCACCGAGCCGGGCTTCCCGCTGTGGGGCGTGCACGTGCCGCTGAACCCGGATCCGTGGTTCACACTGAGCCTGCAGCTCGCCAACTCGCCGATCTACCAGAACAGCATCGGCCTGCTCGACGCGACCGGCAGCGCGAACGCGGCGTTCGTGCTGCCGCCGCTGACCGATCCGGTGCTGGTCGGCACGGTCGTGCACCACGCCTACGTGGTCGGCGACGGTGCGACGCTGACCCTGGCCAGCAACCCGGTGCGGCTCCGGTTCGAGCCCTGACGCGGCGGAGCCTGGGCTTTCCGCGCGCCGTCGGTATGCTGCGCCGCCGGTGTCCTACCGCGTCGAACTGCCGGTCTTCTCGGGCCCGATGGATCTGCTGCTGCACCTGGTGCGGCAGCAGGAGGTCGACATCCACGAGATCTCGATCGCGCGGATCCTCGACGACTACCTGAAGCACCTCGGCATCCTGCAGCAGCTCGACCTCGCCGACATCGGCGACTTCGTCGTGATGGCGAGTTCGCTGATGGAGATCAAGTCGCGCGAGCTGCTGCCGAACGAAGCGATCGAACTCGAGGAAGAGCTCGATCCGCGCGACGACCTGATCCGCCGCCTGCTCGAGTACAAGCGCTACCGCGACCTCGCGCGCGAGCTCGAGACGCGCGCCGACACCCGCTCGCGGCAGTCGCCGCTGGTGCTGCCGACGCCGCCGCAGTTCGCCGACCAGGACGACGACGACCTGCTCGACCTCGGCAACCTCGGCGTCTGGGACCTGACGTCGGCGTTCGCGAAGCTGCTCGAGGAGATCGGCCAGCAGGGGCCGATGACGATCGAGGTCGAGAAGCGCGACGTCGGCTACTACACGCGCCGCTTGCTCGATCGCTTCCGCGAACGGCGCGAACGCAGCTTCCGCGAGGTGTTCGAGCCCGCCGAGGGCCGCTACGGGCTGATCGGCACGCTGATCGCGCTGCTCGAGATGATGAAGCAGGGCTACCTGCGCGCGCACCAGGAGCAGTGCTTCGGCGACATCCAGCTCGCCTATCGCGGCGACGACGCGGTGACCGCCGACCAGATCCTCGCCGGCATCTCGGCCGACGAAGAGGCGCAGCGGCAACGCGAAGCGGCGGCGTCGGCGGCGCTGGCCGCCGACGGCGGCGCGGCCGACGCTACTGCAGGCTGATCGCGTACGGCGCAGTGAACGCCAGCACGTCCGGCGACGGCGACCACGGGAAGTTGCTCCACGCGACGCCCTGCGCGACGAACTGGAACGTCTGCACGCCCGGCGGCAGCGCGACGGTCATCGAGGTGCCGGTCGTGGTCAGGATCGCGATTGGATCGACCTGCAGCGCGCAGTCGAGGCCGAACATCGGCAGCGGCACGAAGGTCGACTGGAAGCCGATCGCGAGGAAGCGCAGCGGCACGGTGGCGCCGCAGCCGGAGAACGCGGTCACGTCGACTTCGAGCGAGCAGTTCGCGACGTCGAGTTCGGTCAGCAGGAACGACGGGAACGCGGCGACGGCGCAGAAGCCGGTCGACGCGACGTTGCACGACTGGCCGAACGGCGTCGGCGTCACCGACGTGAACAGGCATTGCGCGGGCAGCGTGGTGGCGAGAGCGAGCGCGAACGACGACAGAGTCAGGGTCTGCATGTAGCCTCCAGGGAACTGCCGACGATAGCGGCCATGGCGCCGCCGTACGCGCAGGTGGGCAAGACACCAGAGGCGCGATGCCGCGATTTTCCGACTCCGCGGCGGCGCGTCGGGTCGAGTAGCGGCGTGACGCCCGAACAGCAGTTCCTGGCCTTCCGCGACCGCGCGGACATTGCGGCGCTGGCGGCGGTGTTCGACGCGCTGGCGCCGGAGCTGGTGCTGGTCGCGGCGCACCTGGCCGGACGCGAGGCCGAGGACCTCGTGCAGGCGACGTTCCTGACCGCGATCGAGAAGGCGGAGCGGTGGGACGCGTCGCGGCGGTTGCTGCCGTGGCTGATCGGCATCCTGGTGCAGCACGCGCGCGCCGACCGGCGGCAGCGGCGGCGCCAGGTGGATCCGGCGCGGTTGCCGGCCCGGGCCGAGCCGGATCCGTTCGCGGCGGCGGCCGGCGGCGAACTCGCGGACCAGCTGGCAGCGGGGCTCGAACGGCTGCCGCGCCCGCTGCGCCAGGTGGTCGCGCTGCGGCTGGCGCACGGCCTGTCGCCGGTCGAGATCGCGCACGCGCTCGGCTGCCCGCCGCTGACCGTGAAGACGCGTCTGCAGCGCGGCATGGCGTGGTTGCGCCGCGTGCTGCCGGCCGGCGTCGGCGGTGCCGTCGCCGGGCTCGTCGCCGTGCAACCGGGACTGGCCGCCGCGCGGGCGGCCGTGCTCGCGCGCGCGCACGCGGTCGCGCCGGCCGCGACCGCGGCGGGTGCCGGCGCCGCCGTGGCGAACACCATCGTCGGAGGTTGGCTCGTGAAGAAGGTCGCGCTCGTGGCTGCCGCGGTCGGGCTCGCGCTCGGCGCGTGGCTGCCGTTCTCGTCGCTCCTGCAAGCCCCGGTGCTGCCGCCGCCGGACGGTGTCGCCGCGCCGGCGATCACCGCGGCAGTGCCGGTGACCGAGGTCGAGCCGAGCGGGCTCGAAGCGGCGCCGGTGCAGCGCGAGGCGGCGTCGGCTGCACCGCCGGCGACCGGGTCCGCGATGCTCGAGTTCGTCTGGCGCGGGCTCGACCAGCCGGCCAGCGGACTCGTCGTCGGACTGCTCACGCCGGACGGCACGACGTCGCGGCACACGACCGATCGCGACGGCCGGCTCGCGTTCGCCGCGCTGCCGGTCGGCGATCACCGGCTGGTCGGCCGTCGGCTGGCGCACCAGCTGCGCATCGACGCCGGCCACGAGCGGCGCGAACGCATCGCCGTGGAACCGTCGCTGCGGCTCGAGGGTCTCGTCGTCGACGCGGCGATGCGGCCGATCGCCGGCGCGGCCGTGTTCGCGCAGTACTACCGGGACGCGCAGGACGTCGTGCCGCGGCGCATCGCCACCGCGGGCGCCGACGGCATGTTCACGACCGGCGCCGAGACCGGCGGCTGGATCTGGGCGCAGTTGCCCGGCCGCGCGCCGAGCAAGTGCTGGTCGCTGCGCGACGAGGGGGCGCACCGCGTGCTGCTGGTGCTCGGCGACGGCGGCGGCAGCGTGCACGGGGTCGTGCGGGCCGCGACCGGCCAGCCGCTCGCCGATGCGCGCGTCACGATCGTCCGGTTGACGCCGCGCGGGGAGTTCGGGCCGCCGCTGGTGCTGGTCACCGACGCGCGTGGCGCCTTCGCGACCGACGAACTCGCGCACGGGCCGCACTGTCTGGCAGTGCTCGCACCCGGGCACGCGCCGGCCGGGCGTTCGCTCGACGTCGACGGCAGCGAGCAGCACGTCGAACTGCAGCTCGGTGCCGGTGTGGCGCTCGGCGGCCGTGTGACCACCGGCGATGGCGCGCCGCTGCCGGCGAAGCTGACCGTGCGGCCGGCGTGGGCCGGTGCCGGTGCGGTCTGGGTCGAAGCGCTGCGGCCGCTGTTCCACCTGTGCGCGCAGACGGCGTCGACCGACGCCGAGGGCCGCTACCGGTTCGCGCACCTGCCGCCCGGTCCGGTCCGCGTCGAGGTCGACGCGGGGGCGGCGGCGGCGCCGACCGCGCGCGACGTCGAGCTCACCGCCGGCGAAGGGCGCTGCGACTTCGCCCTCGGGGCGGTGCGGGCGATCCACGGCCGCCTGGTCGACCGCACCGAAGCGCCGATCGCTGGCTTCCGCGTGCAGGCGTGGCCGGTGGGGGGAGGCAGCGTGGTCGACGCGACCACCGCGGCCGACGGCACGTTCCGGTTCGAGGGGCTCGCTGCCGAGCGCTACACCGTCGAGGCCAGGCCGCCGCAGTGCCTCGACTCGGTCGCCTGGGCCGCCGCCGCCGACGTCGTGCCCGGTGGCGAGCTGCTGCTGCGGTGTGCCTGGCGCGAAGCCGATGCCGCGTGGATCCGCGGCGTGTTGCTGCAGGCCGATGGTGCACCGGTCGCCGGCGCCGCGACCGCGTGGCTGCTCCCGGCCGGCGAACGGGAGCGCCGGCACTGCGAACTGGCACTCGACGCGACCGGGGCGTTCCGGCTCGGACCGCTGCCGCCCGGGCGCTACCAGGCAGGTGTGCGCGTGCCGGATGCCGCCGCGGTGGTGCTCGGCACGTACGACCTGGCGCCGCGCCAGGACCTCGACGTCGGCAGCGTGCGGCTGCCGGCCACGGGCACGCTCGAGGTGCGGTTCCAGTTCCCGGACGGCCGGCCGGCGCGCGGTGTCGAGGCTCTGGTGGCCGACCGCGCCGGCAACAGCGGCGCGTTGCTGCCGCGGCCCGACGGCAGCTACCGCAGCCCGGCGCTGCCCGCCGGCGTCTACCGGCTCTTGGCGTTCGCGCACGACGGCGTCGTCGCGGCCACCGAACTGGTGGTCGCGCCCGACCGCGCGACCGCCAGCATCGTGCCGGTCGCGCCGGCGCCGGCGGTGACGTTCGCGTTCGCGGCGGCGTTCGCGGATGCCGGCGCCGCCGCGACGATCGTCGAACTGCGAGTGGCGGGCGTCGACGGCACCGAGCTGTGGGCCGTGCACGCGCCGGTCACTGCCGCCGAGCGGACCTGGTGCCGCGCGCTGCCGCCGGGCGCGTACCGGTGCACGGCGCATCGGTGGCCGGACGGCGCGCCGGTCACGGTCGCGTTCGAGGTGCCGGCGGCCGCCGCCGGACTGCGCGTCGACGTGCCGGCGCCGTAGCCGGTGCGCCGCAGCGTCCGATCGCATCGGCGCCTCGCGGCACCGCGGCGCGCGGCGGGTTTTGGTTGGATACCCTTCTCGCCCGTGCCGAGAATCGCGCCGCGCGTGAGCGTCGCCGATGCTCGTCTCGCCGCGCGACACACGCATGCAACCAAGCTCCCGGTCGACGCTCGCGGGGATCGCCTTCCTCGGGTTGTCCATCATCCTGTTCGAGATCGCGTTGACGCGCGTCTTCGCGATCATGATGTGGCACCACTTCACCTACATGGTGATCTCGATCGGCCTGCTCGGCTTCGGTGCCTCGGGCAGCCTGATGACCGCGCTGCGGCTCGGCGAACGGCTGCGCGATCCGGCCAGGGCGCTGACGCTGGTCAGCGTCGCCTACGGCATCGCGGTGATGCTGGCGTTCTGCTTCGCGACGCTGGTGCGCATCGACAGCCTGTCGATCCTGAACCGCGCCGAGGACTTCCTGGCGCTGTTCTTCGTCTACCTGATCATCGGCGTGCCGTTCCTGCTCGGCGGCATGGGCATCGGGCTCGCGCTGACACGCTACGTGCAGCAGGTCAACCGGCTCTACTTCGGCGACCTGTGCGGCTCCGCGCTCGGCGCCGGCCTCGCGGTCGTGCTGATGAAGCAGTTCGGCAGCTCGGCCGCGGTCGTGATGGCCGGCGCGTTCGGCCTGCTGGCCGCGTTCTGCTTCGCCTGCGGCGCGCCGCTGCGCTACCGCGTGGCGTCGGGCATCGTGCTGGCGGGTGGCGCGCTGGTCGCGGTCGGCTTCGGCAGCGGCGCGATCGACTGGCGCGTGCCGTACGCGCCCGGCAAGGAGGCGCAAGTGCTCGAGCGCGTGATCGAGGCCGAGACGCTGCGCGGCGTACCGGGCCTGCGCATCGACAAGATCCACAGCGCGACCGCCGAGGTGCAGGTCGGGCCCGAACTGCCGTCGACGCCCGGCATCGGCGGCGACCAGGGCCTGGTCGACCACCGCGACATCCTGGTGCGTTCGGTCGGGCAGGACGGCACCGCGCCGACGTGGCTGTTCAAGGATGCGGTGCGGCTCGAGCAGTTCCCATTCCTCGACGACATGCAGCCGGCGACCGGCTACGTCGCGCACGCGGCGGCCGGCCGCACCGACCACCGCGTGATGGTGATCGGCGTCGGCGGCGGCGTCGACGTGCTGATGGCGCTCGCGAACGGTGCGCGGCACGTCGACGCGGTCGAACTGAACACCGCGATGGTCGAGATGGTCACCGAACGCTACGCCGACTACCTCGGCGGACTGTTCCTGCCGTCGAGCCCGTTCGCCGACCGGATCCGGCTGATCAACAGCGAAGGCCGCGCCTGGCTGCGGTCGCACGACGACCGCTACGACGTGATCCAGATGAGCGGCGTCGACTCGTACACGGCGCTCAGCACCGGCGCCTACACGCTGTCGGAAAGCTACCTCTACACGACCGGCGCGGTGCGCGACTTCTACGAGCACCTGAACGAGAACGGCATCGTCAACTGGTCGCGTTTCGTCGAGAGCGCGCCGGCGAAGCCGCGCGAGACGCTGCGGCTGGCCAACATCGCCTGCTCGGCGCTGCGCGAACTCGGCGTCGCCGACGCGCCGCGGCACGTCGCCGTGTTCCAGGGCCGGACCTGGGCGTCGACGATGGTCAAGAAGGGCGCGTTCACGGCGGTCGAGGTCGCGGCGCTGCGCGCGTTCGCGGCGCGCCAGGGCTTCGTCGGCCTGATCTACGACCCGCTGGGCGAGGGCCCGGCGCCGGCGCTCGAGGCGTCGCACTTCGCCAAGCTGCGGCCGGCCCTGCTCGGCGCGATGGCGCGCGTCGGCGGGTTCCCGAACGACCCGGCGGCACAGTCGGCGCTGGTGTTCGAGCTGCAGCGCGCGGCGATCGCCGTCGCGGCCGCGCCGGACGCCGCGCCGACCGCGGCGATGCTGCCGGCCGAGCTGCGCGACGGGCCGCACGCGGCGCCGGCGCTGCAGCTGCTGAACCAGCCGGACGTGCGCGCCGGCATCCGCGCCGAGGGCGCCTACATGCGCGAGGCGCTGGCGGCCTACGCGACGGTGCTGCGTGGCGACGATGCCGCGCGGCGCGCGTTCGTCGACGCCTACGAGTTCGACATCGCGCCGGCGACCGACGACCGGCCGTTCTTCTTCAACTACTACCGCTGGGGTGCGGCGCTGCGCGCGCTGGTGACGCGCGGCGATCCGGGCGTGTTCACCTACCAGACCGACGTGCCGGTCGGCCACGTCGTGCTGCTGGCTTCGCTGGTGCAGATCATGCTGCTGGCCGGCGTGCTGATCCTGCTGCCGCTGCGGCGGCTCGCGCACGAAGGCCTGCGTACGCCCGGCGCGTGGCGCTACTTCGCCTACTTCGCGGCGCTCGGGCTCGGCTTCATGCTGCTCGAGATCGCGCTGATGCAGAAGCTGGTGATCTTCCTCGGCCACCCGACCTACGCGCTGTCGGTCGTGCTGACGAGCCTGCTGGCGGCCGCCGGCCTCGGGTCGCTGCTCGCGGGCCGCATCGCCGAGGTCCGCACGCGGCACCTGCGCTGGATGCTGCTCGGCATCGTCGCGGTCGTCGTCGCCAACACGCTCGCCGTCAACTGGCTGCTGCCGCAGCTGCTCGGCCAGCCGCTGCCGCTGCGCATCGCGGTCGTCGTCGCGATGCTGGTGCCGACCGGCCTCGTGCTCGGCATGCCGTTCCCGTCCGGCATGCGCGTCGTCGAGGCGCAGTGCCCGCAGCTGCTGCCGTGGGGCTGGGCCGTCAACGCGTTCTGCTCGGTGTTCGGCTCGATCTTCTGCATCGTGCTGAGCATGGGCATCGGCTTCACGAACGTGCTGCTGGTCGCCGGCGCGGTCTACGTGCTCGGCATGGTCGGCATGCGCGCGACCGGTCGGGCCGCGGTCGCTCAGCCCTGACGCGCCAGCAGGGCCGGCAGCCGTTCGGCCAGCGCGCGCAGCGCCTGGCCGCGGTGGCTGAGCCGGTCCTTGGTCGCCGCGTCGAGCCGCGCGAACGTGTGTGCCGGATCGCCGGCGAACTCGCTCGGCACGAAGATCGGGTCGTAGCCGAAGCCGCCGTCACCGGTCGGCGCGGTCAGCAGCGTGCCGGGGCACTCGCGTTCGATCGCGGCCAGCACCGAGCCGTCCGGACCGCACAGGCACAGGCTGCAGGTGAAGTGCGCGGTGCGCCGCGGCGGCGGCACGCCGTCGAGCTCGCGCAGCAGCGTGAGCAGCCGGCCGCGGTCGTCGAGGCCGGGGCCGCCGTAGCGCGCCGAGTGCACGCCGGGCCGGCCGTCGAGTGCGTCGACGCACAGGCCGCTGTCGTCGGCCAGCGCGAAGCCGTGCGCGAGCCGCGCCAGCAGGGCTGCCTTCGCGTGCGCGTTGCCGGCGAAGTCCGGCCGGTCCTCGACCGGTTCGTAGGGCACACCGAGTTCGGCCGGCGTGCGCAGCGCGAGGCCGAACGGGCGCAGGATGCGCTCCAGCTCGGCGCGCTTCTTCGCGTTGTTGGTGCCGAGCCAGAGTTCGCGCACGTCAGATTCCGAGCGCCTGCTTCTGCAGCGCATCGATGCGCGTGCACGCCAGCTGCGCCATCGCCAGCATCTGCTGGAACTGCTCGAGCGAGAACGGCCGCTTCTCGGCCGCGCCCTGCACTTCGATCAGCCGGCCGTCGGCGGCGCAGACGACGTTGAGGTCGACCTCGGCGGTGCTGTCCTCGTCGTAGTCGAGGTCGATCATCGGCTCGCCGCCGACGAGGCCGACCGAGACCGCCGACACCATGCCGCGCAGCGGCCACTTCGGCAGCCGCTTCTGCTCCTCGAGCCACAGCAGCGCGTCGTAGACCGCCACCAGCGCGCCGTTGACCGACGCGGTGCGCGTGCCGCCGTCGGCCGAGATCACGTCGCAGTCGACCCACAGCGTCAGCTCGGGCAGCGCGCCGAGGTCGACCGCGCAGCGCAGTGCGCGGCCGACGAGCCGCTGGATCTCGAACGTGCGGCCGTCGAGCGGCCGGCCGGTGCGGCCCTCGCGCGGCTTCCGCGGCTGGCCGGCGCCGGGCAGCATCGAGTACTCGGCGGTCAGCCAGCCGCCGGCGTGGCGGTTGTACATCCACGGCGGCACCTGGTCCTGCACCGACACCGTGCACAGCACCTTGGTGCGGCCGCACTCGGTCAGCACCGAACCCGGCAGGTCGGTGTACGAACGCGTGAACTTCAGGGGCCGGGTCTGGTCCGGCGGACGGTTCTGCTTGCGAGCCAGGCGGGTTCCTCCGGCGCGCACCCTAACCGGCGGCCAGCACGGAGGCGAGCGCGCGGCGCAGTTCGTCGACGCCGAACGGTTTGTGGATGCGGTGCAGGCGGGGCCAGTCGCTGCGCGTCGCGGCGTCACCGGCGCCGAGTACGCAGATCTTCAGGCCCGGCACCAGGCTCCGGATCGTCGGCAGCAGCGCCTCGTCGGCGTCGAGCCGCTGCGCCTGGTCGACGATCAGCAGTTCGAACCGGTCCGGCGTCGCTTCGAGGAACGACCGCGCCGCCGCGATGTCGGCGCACGCGAACACCGCGCGGCCGGTGGCCTTCAGCTCGCTGGCCAGCATCGCGCGGATCGCCGGATCGGCCTCGAGCACCAGCGCACCGCCGTAACGGTGCGGCAGCGCCTGCACGATCGGATCCGCGTCGTCGCCGGCCGTCTCGGCCGCGTCGACCACGGCGCCGTCGGCCGCCGGCCAGTGCACGACGGCGCGCACCGTGTGGCCGGGCAGGTGCGACAGCGCCACTTCGCCGGCGTGGCCGGTGATCAGCTTGTTGGCCGACTCGAGGTCGAACGTGAAGCCCGGCTCCTCGAACAGCGTCGATGCGCCGCCGGTCGGCACGCCTTCGTTGACGGACTCGAGCGCGAGCTCGATCCGCACGCGCGGCGTCGCCGCCGCGAAGCAGACCTCGGCGGCGACCGACAGCCGCATCGCGCCGCGTTCGGCGCGCAACAGCGCCGAACAGAGGAACAGCAGCGCGTCGTGCACGACTTCGGGCGCGATCGGCACCGGCGGCAGCGTGTCGGGTGCGTCCCAGCGCAGCTCGAGGCCCAGCTGCAGCTGCTGCAGTTCTTCGCGCAGGCCCGCGACCACCGCGGCGACCGAGGCCCGGCCGGCATGGCCGGTGCGGCCCTCGCTGAAGGCGACCATCTTCGTGTGCAGCGTGCGCAGCCGGTGCACGGCGGCGAGCAGCGACTCGGCGGCGGCCGGCAGCTGCCGCGGATCGGGCGCCTGCTGGATCAGGTGGTGGGCGCGGCCTTCGACGCCGCTGACCAGGTTCGCGAGTTCCTCGCCGACCGTGCGCGCGAGCCGCCGCGCGCCGACCGCGATCGGCCCGGGCCCGAGCGGCGCCGGCCCGGGCGGCGGCGTGTCGACGGCCGGAACGTCGCCGCCGACCGAGCGCCGGCGCAGCAGCGTGCAGGCGGCAGCGGCGACGACGGCGCCGGCGGCGAACCAGAGCAGCTCGATCACGGCGGGGCGGGGGGCGTTGCGGGGCGGGCGAGCCGGGCCACGCTAGCCAGGCCGTGCACCGGTGTCGAGCCTCGGGCCGGCGGTGCCGCCGAGCCGGAAACGATGCTCGACGCGGCCCAGGCACGCGGCGCCCGGCACCGCGACCGGCGCGCCGTCGACCAGCAGCGTCGTGCAGCCGCGCACCAGCGTGACCGCGACGAAGCCGCCGGCGTCGTTCTGCACGACTTCGGTCACCGGCGTGCAGTCGTGCCGGATCGCGTCGGCCGGCACGCCGAGGAAGCGCGCGCGCAGCCGCCAGCCGGCGTGCCGGTGGTCGACGCGCAGCACCAGATCGAGCCCGGGTTCGCGCGTGTCGCCGACCAGCTCGAGTTCGCACGGCCAGCCGATCGCACCGCGGCCGAGGCGGCCCGCCAACAGCAGCGTCGTGCGCGGGCCGGCCTCGACGTAGCGCTGCGGCTGCAGGAACTGCGCCGAGTGCAGCCGCGGCCGTTCGCCGTCACAGCCGGCGAACGCGTCCAGCGAACCGTGGTCGCGGCGGGCCTCGAAGCGCAGGCAGTTGGCGCTGTGCACCGCAGCGTCGCGGTCGACGTAGAGCAGGCCTTCGCGGCGCGAGAAGCGCACGCGCGGTCCGCCGCTGGCGACCAGCAGGTCCTTCTTCTTGCGCAGCTCGCGGCCGGTCCAGATCCGCGCCGTGGGATCGTCCGGAGCCGCCGGCGGGGGCGGCGCCGGCGCCAGCGCGACGACCTCCTCGAGCGCGGCGGCGAGGCCGTGCGCAGTGCCGTCGCGCACCGTGCCGGCGCGCAGATCGGGCCGCAGCGGCAGTTCGAGCGCGGCCAGCCGTTCGCGCGCGCGGGGGGAACGTGCGGCGGCGCGCTCCGCCGCGTGCAGCAGCAGCTTCACGTCGATGCGGCAGTCGGCGGCGCCGGCGCCGGGCGGCGCGAACGGTCCGGCGCCGCGCTGCTGCCGCTCGTCGGCGACGTTGGCCAGCGTCGCGGCAGCGCGATCGGGGTGCGACGTCGGCGAGGGCATCGCGCGATCTTGGCGCCCGGTGTCGCGGCCCGCCACAGCGCTGTCGACGGTTTCAGCAGCGTGCCCGAACTGCCGATGAGAGCGCACGATGAACCAGGTGCGGATCCACGGCGACCCCTTCGGCGAGGACGCGGCGGCAGGTCTCTTGCGCAGTTTCCTGCGGCTGGCACTCGGCAACGGCATGGAGTGCGCGCTGTCGCTGTCGTCGGTGCAGCCGCGGCCGGTGGCCGCCGGCGAACACACGATCCACCTGACCGACGGCGTGCGCGACTTCGTGGTCGGTTCCCTGCTGCCGCCGGCCGAGATCGACCTGCTGCTGCGCGCCGCCGGCAACGTCGTCGCGGCGACCGCGCCGGTGGTGGTGTTCGCGGCCGCACCGCTGCGCGCCGACGTCACGACGCTGGTCGCGCTCGAATGGCCGCGCGCGGCGATCGTGCTGGCGGCGCGCGACGGCAGCACCGGTCAGGACCTGCTCGAGCGCGTGCGCGCCGAGCTGCGCTGGGCCGGCTGCGAGCATCCACCGCACGCGCTCGAAGCGCGCGAACTGGCGCCGTGGCTCGCGCTGCCGGCGTTGGCGCCGCACGGGCCGATCGTGCACGTCGGCTGCGGCGACGTGCCGAGCGGCACCGACCTCGTCGTCGACGTCTGGTTGCGCGAACACGCGCCGCACGGCCGTGGCCTGCGACTGGTGCTGCCCGATGCCGGCGACGACCTGGTCGCGCGGCTGCGCGACCGCGTCGCGCCGGCGCCGGCACCGTGCGAGCTGGTGCGGGCCGCGTTCGAGCCCGGCCATGCGCGCGACGCGGCGGCGATCCTGCTGCCGTGGCGCCGCGAACGGCCGTCGCGCTGGCTCGTCACCGCGCTGGCGTCGGGCCGGCCGGTCTGCGTCAGCCGCTGCGCCGAGACCGTGGTGATGCTCTCGGCCGACGGCATCTGCCTGCCGATCGGCGGCCGCGTCGCCGCCGCCGGCGCGCAGGTCACGTTCGAACCGGCGCCGGCCGCGGTCGCCGCGGCGCTGCGCAGCGCGCTCGCCGACAGCGCCGCCGCGGCTGCGACCGGTCGCCGTGCGCGCCGGCACGTGGTCGAAGAGCTGGTGCGCGGCCGGCCCGCCGCCCCGCCGGCGCCGGTGCCGGCGGCACCGCCGTCGCGGCCGACGATCGTGCTCGAGGCGCCGTTCTTCGAAGTCTCGTCGAGCAGCGAACTGTCGATCGAGACCGCGCGCGCGCTGGTTCGCCGCGCGGACGTCGACGTGCGGCTGGTGCCGCGCGCGCCGTTCCACGGCGATCTGGCGCAGCTGCGCCGCCGCGCGCCCGAACTCGAACCGCTGCTGTGCCGCCATCCTGGCACCGTCGACCTGTGGCTGTCGGCGGGCTGGCCGGTGCGCGCGGCGCGACCGCAGTGCCGCACCTGGGCGCTGCGCGTCGACTGGGAGTTCGGCGCGCTGCCGTGGGAGCTGCTGCCGCACACGACGACGACCGCCGACGCGGTCGTCGTGCACAGCGAGTACGGTGCCGACCTGGTCGCCGCCGCCGGCCGCGACCGCGCCTCGATCGTGCTGGCGCCGCACGGCGTCGACGCCGCGATGCGCGAGGACGCCGCACCGGACCCCGAGCTGGTCGCCTGGAAGGGCGCGCGGCCGGCGGTGCTGTTCCACGGCGGCCTCGTGTGGCGCAAGGGCTTCGACGTGTTCTTGCGCGCCGTGCTGGCGGCGCGCGAAGCCGGCCAGGACCCGGTCGTCGTCGTCAAGTCGGTCGGCCACGGCCACTGTTACGGCCGGTTCCACCTCGGCGAGCTGGCGCGGCGCTTCCAGCGCACGGCCGGCACGCCGCCGATGTGGTGGATCGAAGACGACCTGCCGCGCGAACGGCTGGCGGCGATCTACACCGCCTGCGACGTGCTGCTGCACCCGTACCGGGGCGAGGGCTTCGGCCTGCCGCTGCTCGAGGCGCGCGCCTGCGGGCTGCCGGTCGTCGCCACGGCCGGCGGCGGCGGCGATGCGCTGTTGCAGGGGCCCGGCGCGGCGCGGATCCCGGCCGAACGGCGGCCGGTCGAACTGCCGGGCGCGCACGTGCAGGAGCCGTGGGTGCTCGAGCCGTCGGCCGCCGACGCGGGCCTGCTGCTGGTCGACGCGCTGGTGCACCGGGCCGAACGGCGCCGCGCCGCGCGCGCCGCGGCGGCCGGGGTGCGGCAGGCGTTCACTTGGGACGCGGCGGCGGCGCGGATCGCGCAGCTCGCGTGCGAACCGCGGTCGCTGCGCGCGCAGCCGCCGCTGCCGACGGTGACGCTGGCGCCGACGCCGCGGCCGGAGCCGGTCGGCGCTCGTTGACGCGCGGGCCGCGCCGCGGTCACGTTGCGCCGCGATGCCGCCGCGCCTGCTGGTGCTGTTCCAGGGTTCCTGGGAGGACGAGACACTGCAGCGGCGCCGTGCCGACGGCACGCTGGTGCTCGAACGCGAGGGCTTCGAACTGCTCGAGCCGCGCCACTGGCACCGGCTGCTGTGGTTCGACGCGCGGCGCTACGTCGACCGGCTGGTTGCGCGCTACCGCGGCCGCGTCGACGGCGTCTGGTCCAACGACGACGGTTTCGGCTGCCTCGCGGCGGCCGTCGTCGCGCAGCGGCTCGGCCTGCCCGGCCACGATCCGCGCGCGATCGTGCACGCCCAGCACAAGGCGCTGCTGCGCCGCGCGCTGCAGGCCGGCGCGCCGGACCACACGGTCGCCAGCGTCGCGCTGCCGTTCGGCCTCGGCGACCGCCGCTGCCGCTCGGCGGCCGCGCTCGACGCCGTCGTGCGCGGCGCTGGCCAGGTGTGGCCGCGGTTCTGCAAGCCGATCAAGGGCGCGTTCTCGGCGCTGGCGCGGCGCGTCGACTCGGCGGCCGAACTGGCCGCGCACCTGCGGCTGCCGTTGGCCGATCGCGTGCTGCTGCGCGGGCTCGCGCGGCCGTTCGCACAGCTCGCGGCGGAGCTGGTGCCGCTGCCGGCGCCGGTCGACGGCGTGCTGCTCGAGGAGCCGCTGCGCGGCCAGCAGGTCAACGTCGACGGCTTCGCGGTGCAGGGCGAGCACCACGTGCTCGGGCTCGTCGACGAGTGGATGTACCCGGGTGAGGTGAACGGCGCGCGGCACTTCGCCGGCTTCACGTACCCGTCGCGCCACCCGGCGGCAGCGCAGCAGCGGCTGCGGCAGGCCGCGCTGGCGGCGGTGCGCGCGGTCGGCCTGCGCCACGGCCTGTGGAACGTCGAGCTGTTCCTGCAGGACGACGGCGGCGTCAAGGTGATCGAGGTCAATGCGCGCGGCGCCGGGCAGTTCACGACGATGTACCGCGCGGTCGACGGCGTCGACGTCGACGGCATCGCGATCGCGCTCGCGACCGGCGCCGATCCGCTCGCGGTGCCGCGCGCGCCGAGGACCGCGGGCACCGCCGGCAGCTTCGCGTTCCGCCGCTTCGACGGCGGGCCGGGGCCGGTGCCGGACCGCGCGGCGCGCGACTGGCTGGCCGCGGCAGCACCGACGGCGCGGCTGTGGCTCGAGCCGGCGTCGCGGCGCGCGCTGCGGCGCGAGTACCGCTGGTACGGTTCGCACCGGCACGCGGTGTTGAACGCCGCCGCGGCCGACTTCGCGGCGCTGCAGGCGCTGGCCGCCGAAGCGGGGCGGCGGCTGTTCGGTGTCGAGCCGGGTGTCGGCTGATCAGTCGGCCGCGACCGTGCGGAAGCCGGCGAACACGTCGGTGCGGCCCGGCAGGAAGAAATTGCGGTAGCGGTGGTCGTGCATCAGGCGGTGCGTCGCGAAGCAGCCGCCGCGCAGCTCGCGTTGGTGGTGGAACCACGGCGCCGAGTAGGTCGTGTAGGGGCCCGGCCGGAAGCCCGCGTACGGCGCGAACGGGTCCGCGGTCCACTCCCAGACCGTGTCGCCCCACGAGAGGCGCGGCGCGGCGACTTCCCATTCGGCGGCGCTCGGCAGGCGGCGGCCGGCCCAGCGGCAGAAGGCCTCGGCCTCGAACGCGCTCATGTGCACAACCGGCGCGTCCGGCACCAGCGGCTGCCAGCGATCGAACCAGCGCTGCTCGAAGCCGGTGCCGGTGCGCCGCCAGCGCTGCGGCAGCCGCGCGGCGCGGCGTTCGCGCCAGGCGCCGGCCGCGCCGGGCCACAGCTCGTCGCGTTCGTAGCCGCCGGCGTCGACGAACGCCGCGAAGCGCGCGTTGACGACCGGCACCGCGTCGATCGCGAACGGCTCGAGGCGCACCGTGCGGCCCGGCAGTTCGTTGTCGAACGCGAACTCGCCGTCGCCGCCGCCGCCGAGCCGGTGTTCGCCGCCGTCGATCCACAGTTCCGGCAGCGCACCGACGCTCGGCATCACCAGCCCCGGCGGCGCCGGCAGCGCCTGGATCGCGCGCGTCCAGGCCAGCGCTTCTGTGTGCATCAGCTCGTGGAACAGCGCGAAGTGCGCGTGGTAGAGCCGGTCGTCGTCGGGTCCGGCCGCCAGCGCCTGCCGGCACGCGGCGAGCTGGTCCTGCAGGCGCGCCAGCAGTTCGGCGCGCGGCAGCAGCGGCATCTGCCAGCGCGCGCGGTGCGCGATCCGCGCCGAGTCGAGCTGCTCGTCCGGCCCGAACCAGCGCGGCGGCCGGTCGGCGCGCGCGTTGCCGTCCGGGCCGATCCGGTGCGGGCCGCGCAGCAGCCAGAACTCGGCGAACCAGCCGATGTGCGCGAGGTCCCACGCGGTCGGCTGCAGGCCCGGATCGTAGGCCGGCACCCAGGCCCGATCGTCGAGGTCCACGGTCGCCGCCAGCGTCGCCGCGCGTGCCGCCGAGAGCGCGTCGGCGAGCTGCGGCGGCGACAGGCGGCGCGCGTTCACGCCGGCACCGCGACGAAGAAACCGAACCAGCGCCGCGGGTCGGTCCAGCAGCCGACCGACCGCAGCCCCGCGTCGGCGAGCACCTGCGCGAAGCCGGCGACGGTGTACTTGTACGAGTTCTCGGTGTGGATCCGTTCGCCGGCCACGAAGCGGCGGCGGCCGCCGGGCCAGGTGACGACGAGGTCGCGCAGCGCCTCGAGGTGCATCTCGATGCGGCCCTCGCGCGGGTCGTAGAACGCGACGTGGCGCCAGTCGGCGACGTCGAAGTCGGTGCCGGCGAGCCGGTTCGCGTGGCGCAGCACGTTCCGATTGAACGCCGCGGTCACGCCGAGCGCGTCGTCGTAGGCCGGCTCGAGGATCGCCGCGTCCTTCTGCAGGTCGACACCGATCCACAGCACACCGTCGCCGTGCATCTGGTCGCGCACCGAACGCAGGAACGGCACCGCTTCGCGCGGCGTGAAGTTGCCGATCGAGGAACCCGGGTAGAAGAACAGCCGGCGGCCCGGCGGCACCGCGTCCGGCAGCTGCAGCTGCTGCGAGAAATCGGTGCCGACACCGACCATCTCGACCTGCGGGTGGTGGCGCTGCAGCTCGCCGAGCGCATCGCGCAGGAAGTCGACCGACACGTCGACCGCGACGTAACGCTGCGGCCGCACGACCGGGAACAACGCGGCGGCCTTGCGGCAGTCGCCGGCGCCGAGGTCGACCAGCGTGTTGCCGACGACCGGCGCCGCGGCCGCGATCGCCGGCAGGTGTTCGCGCAGCAGCCCGGCCTCGGTGCGGGTCGGGTAGTACTCGTCGAGCGCCGTGATCACGGTGAACAGGCGCGAGCCGAGCTCGTCGTAGAAGAACCGCGGCGGAATCGCGACGCGGTCCGCGGCCAGCGCCGCGTGCAGCACCGCCGCCGGGGCGACGGCCGTCGGGGCAGGCGCCTGCACGAAGCTCGGCGGTCTCGTCTCGCGCGCCGTGGACTGGCGCAGGGGCAGCGACATCGGACCGGGGAGGATACGCACCGGCCGGCGCCGCGAAAGCACTGCCTGGCATCGTCGGGAAACCCGACACCGGCCCGCCACGGCGCCCGGCTGCCGGCGGCGAACGACCGGTCTCAAGGCCGACACGGGTTCGCGCCGATGCTTGAGCGGCAAACGGCGAATCCCATGCTCGACTTCGATGGCGACACCGCGTTCCAGCAGCGCCTGCTGGACGTGCTGGCACGGCGCAGCAAGGCGGTGTTGCACAACATCGCCAACCAGGACGTGCCCGGCTTCAAGCGCTACCAGGTCCGCTTCGAGGACCTGCTGCGCGAGGCCCGCGCCAAGGGTGCGGACGAGAAGGCCGTCGAACCCGTCGTCGAGCGCGATCTGTCCGGGCCGCCCGGCGTCAACAACGTCGTGCTGATGGAAGAGCTGTCGCTGCTCGGCAAGACGGCGCTGTTGCACGACGTGATGTCGCGTCGCGTCGGCAGCTACTTCGCGACCTTGAACAAGGCCATCGCAGGCAGGTGACGACCATGCAGGATCCGATGCAGGGAGTGTTCCGCGGTTTCGACATCGCCTCGTCCGGTCTGCGGGCCGGACTGCAGCGCGCCGAGATCGTCGCCGCCAACCTCGGCAACATGCACCGCACCGGCAACGCGGAGCACGAGCCGTGGCGCCGCAAGACCGTCGTGTTCGAGGAGCTGCTCGAGGAGGCGCGCAGCGGCGAACTCGACGGCGACGCGGTCGCGAAGCTCGCCAGCGGCGTGCAGGTCGCGCAGGTCGTCGAGGACCAGACGCCGTTCCCGGTGTTCTACCAGCCCGGCCACCCGGACGCGGACGCGACCGGCAAGGTGCTCGGCAGCAACGTCGACCTGTTCCAGGAGCTGGTCGACATGTCGGTCATCGAGCGTGGCTTCGACGCCAACCTGACGGCGCTGCGGACCTACCGCGGCATGTTGCAGAACACCATCACCAACCTGAGCCGCTGAGCGCGTGAGGTGATCCGATGAGCGGTTTCGACCTTCCATCGCTGCCGGGCTTCGACCCGACGCAGCTGCAGGACCTGGCGCGCCAGCTCGGCGCGCAGGGGCGCGAAGCGCCGTCGACGGGCCCGGTGCAGGATCCGGCCAGTTTCGGCGAACGCGCGCTCGATCGCATCCGCAGCGTCCGGCACGGCGACCGCGAGTTCGGCGGCGTGCTGGCCGACTCGATCGCGCGCGTCAACGCGCTGCAGCAGGACGTCAGCGCGAAGACGCGCGGGCTCGCGCTCGGCGAGGACGTCGAGGTGCACGACGTGCTGATCGCGGCGAGCAAGAGCGAGACCGCGTTCAACCTGCTGCTCGAAGTGCGCAACAAGCTGGTCGACGCCTGGGACAAGCTGTCGAGGTCATCGGTCTGATCCATGCGGTTCTTCCTCAACGAGATCCTGGCCCAGCTCAAGGGCATCTGGAACCGGCTCGACGGCGGGCAGCGCCTGGTCGTCAGCGCCGTGATGGTCGCGACGATCGTCGGCCTCGGCGTCGTCGTCTGGTTCGCCGGCAAGCCGAGCTACGAGACCGTGTTCCGCGCCGCGTCGAACGACGAGATCACGCAGATGCAGCAGGCCTTGCAGAAGGCGGGCATCTCGTGGGTCGTCGACGACGACGGCCGCACGTTCCGCGTCGAGCGCGGCAAGGTCGGCGTCGCCAACATGGCGATGCGCCAGGCCGGCCTCAACGGCACGTCGCCGCCGACCGTCGGCGGCGGCACCAGCCTGATCGACGATGCCGAGACCAAGGCGTGGAAGCTCGACGCCGCGTCGCGCGCGCAGGCCGCGCAGGCGATCGCGATGCTCGACGGCGTCGCGTCGGTGACCGTGGCCGCGAGCCGGCCGCGTCGCACCGCCGCGTTCCGCGACCGTGACGCCGAGGTCAAGCCGACCGCGACCGTCGTGCTGCGGCTGAAGACCGGCGTGTCGTTCGAGCCGATCGCGCGCAGCGCCGCATCGGTCGCGTCGTCGCAGCTGACGGTGCCGCTCGAGAACGTCGAGATCGTCAGTTCGACCGGCAACCAGCGCTGGCGCTACGACCCCGACCGCGACGCGGGCGCCGGTTCGTCCGAGTTCCTGAACCTGCAGCGCGGCATCAGCGACGAGCGCACGCGCATCGCGCAGGAGCGCCTCGACCAGCTGTGGCCCGGCAAGACCAGCGTGTCGGTGATCGTCGAACTCGACCCGGCCTGGGAGGTGACCAGCGAGAAGGTGCTGCCGACCGACCCGATCGTCCGTTCCGAGAAGATCTCGAAGGACTCGAGCGAGGAGAACGGCCGGCCCGCGAACGACGGCGAACGCGACAAGAACACGTCGCGCAACGAGACGCGTGACCGCGAGTACGTGACCGAGATCGGCGAACGGCGCACCGGCCGCATGGCGCCGGAGATCCGCCGGCTCGCGGTCGCGGTGCTCTACGACCGGTCGCTCGAGCAGTCGGCGGGCTTCCGCAAGGAGGACCTCGTCGGCACCGTCAAGGCGATCGTCGGCTGGGATCCGGCGCGCGACAAGCCGGAGGCGTTCAGCACGCTGGCTGGCGACTTCGCGCCGGTCGAGGCCGAGGAACCGATCGCGGCCGGACCGACGATGGTCGACCTGGCGCTGCGCTGGGGGCCGACGGTCGGGCAGATCCTCGGCGTGATCGTCGTGGTGCTGTTCCTGCGCGGCCTGTTCCGCCGCGCGGCGCCGCGCAGTGCGGCGGCCGGCAACGGTGGCACCGGTGTGCTGGCCGTCGGCGACGACGGCCGGGCCGAGGTCAAGGAGGAGAACCTGACGCCGGAGGAGCAGCAGAAGCGCATGCGCCGCGAGATCGAGCGAACGATCGCCAGCGATCCGGCCGCGCTCGCGCGGCTGCTCGAGGCCTGGCTGATGGAGCAGAAGGCGTGACCGAGGTGTCCCCGTGAGCGACGAACCGCGACTGAACACGACCGTCGAACGCGCGGTCGCGATGCTGCTGCTGTCGATCGACCAGGAGCTCGCGGCCAAGGTCATGCGCAGCTTCTCCGACGACAGCGTCGACAGGGTCACGCGCGCGATGCAGGAGCTGCAGGAGGTCGCCGTCGACCGCGACAGCATCCGCCGCGTCTACCACGGTGTCGTGCAGCGCATGCGCCAGGGCGGCATGGCGCTCGGCGACGTCGGCGGCCTGATGCGCGGCGTGCTGAGCCGCGCGTTCGGCGAAGAGCGCAGCGGCGAGGTCGCCAAGCGCGCCAACAGCGACATCCTGGCCAAGCGGCCGTTCGCGATGTTCGAGGCGCTGACCGCCGAGGATCTCGCCAACCTGCTGACCGAGGAGCACCCGCAGATCGCGGCGGTGTTCATCGCCCACCTCGACCGCAAGAAGGGCGGCGAGGTGCTGAACTTCCTCGACGAGGAGGTGCGGGCCGATCTGGTGCTGCGCGTCGCGACGCTGGACCGCACGCCGGCCGACGTCGTGCAGCGCGTGCTCGAGGTGATGCGCAAGAAGGTCAAGGACCTCGGTCTGACCACGCTGCGCAGCGAGCCGAAGGCCTGGATCAAGGCCGCGGCGTCGATCCTGAACAACCTCGGCGGCGGTGAGAAGGCGGTGCTCGAGAAGATCGAACAGAGCGATGCGCAGATCGCCGGCGCGATCCGCGAGGAGATGTTCACGTTCGACGACATCGCCAAGCTCGACAAGAAGGCGATGCAGAAGGTGCTGGCCGCGGTCGATTCGCGGCAGCTGGCCGTGTCGCTGAAGGCGGCGATCCCGCCGGTCGAGCAGGCGATCCTGACCAACCTCAGCAAGCGCGCCGCCGACATGGTGCGCGAGGAACGCGACAACCTCGGCCCGACGCCGCTGTCGGACGTGCTGCAGGCGCAGAGCGAGATCCTGACGATGATCCGCGACATGATGGACAAGGGCGACATCAAGCCGGCCGCGGCCGAGCAGATGGTCTGAGCGATGAGCGATCCTGCCGCGAACGCCGGTGAAGTGCTGACCGGGATCCGGCTGCTGCCGCGCCACGCGCGTCCGGGCACGCCGCAGGCCGCGACGGCCGCGCGGCTGCTCGACCTCGGCGAACGCGAGGCGCTCCGCGTCGACGAGGGGCGGCGCGTCGTCGAACTGGCGGCCGCCGCGCGGCGCGCGATCGCCGAGCTGCCGACGCTGGTCGGCCAGCGCCTCGACGAGGTCGCGGCGCTGGCGGTCGAACTGGGGCTGCAGGTCGCGCGCGAGATCGTCGGCGCTGCACTCGATGCGGGTCGCCACGATCCGACACCGACCGTCGCCCGCTGCCTGCGCGACTGCGTGCGCGGCAGCTCGGCGACCGACCTGGTCGTGCGCCTGCACCCCGACGACGCCGCGGCCGTGCAGCAGCGGCTCGCGGCGCAACCGGAACTGCACGACGAGGTCGCGGCGGCGCGGTTCGTCGCCGATCCGAAGGTGCCGCGCGGCGGTGTGCGTGCCGAGACCTCGACCGGCCGGTTGCGCTACGACCCGCGCGAGGCGCTCGAACGCATCGTCGCCGAGGTGCGGCGCGAGGCGGCTTCGTGACGCTGCCGGCCGGCCTGCAGCAGATCGTCGACCGCGCGCGCGCCCAGAACCGGCCGCGCGCCGAGGGTCGTGTGCGCGCGATCCGCGGCATCGCGATCCACGTCACCGGCCTCGGTGCCGCGATCGGCGACCTGTGCACGATCGTCGCCGAGGGCGGCGGCCTGCAGATCCCCGCCGAGGTGGTCGGCTTCGACGGTGCCGACGCGGTCGTGATGGCGCTCGGCGACCACCATCGCGTCGCGCCGTGGGACGTCGTGCACAACGAACACCGCGCGGTCGCCGTGCCGACCGGTCCGGCGCTGCTCGGCCGCGTCGTCGACGCGCTCGGCCGTCCGCTCGACGGCGGTCCGCCGCCGGCCGGTCCGCTGCGCCCGGTCACCGGCGACGCGCCGGGGCCGCTGCAGCGGTCGCCGATCCGCGAACCGATCGAGACCGGCGTCGCGGCGATCGACGGCCTGCTGACCTGCGGCAAGGGCCAGCGCATCGGCATCTTCGCCGGTTCCGGCGTCGGCAAGTCGACGCTGATGGGCTCGATCGCGCGCAGCGCTGCCGGTCAGGTCAACGTGATCGCGCTGATCGGCGAACGCGGCCGCGAGGTCGGCGAGTTCGTCACCGAAGCGCTCGGACCCGAGGGCCTGAAGAAGAGCGTCGTCGTCGCCTGCACGTCCGACGCGGCGCCGATGCTGCGCACGAAGGCGCCGCTGTGCGCCGTGACCATCGCCGAGGCGTTCCGCGCGCAGGGCCTCGACGTGATGTTCATGATGGACTCGGTGACGCGCTACGCGATGGCGGTGCGCGAAGTCGGCCTCGCGGCCGGCGAACCGCCGACGCTGCGCGGCTACCCGCCGTCGCTGTTCGCGCAGCTGCCGCGCCTCGTCGAACGGCTCGGCAACGACGATCGCGGCACGATCACCGGCCTGTTCACGGTGCTGGTCGACGGCGACGACATGAACGAGCCGGTCGCCGACGCGCTGCGCGGCTACCTCGACGGCCACATCGTGCTGAGCCGCCGCATCGCCGAACGCGGACGCTTCCCGGCCATCGACGTGTTGGCGTCGATCAGCCGTCTGATGCCGAAGGTGACCTCGCCGGACCATCAGCGGCGCGCGCGCAAGCTGCGCGAGTGGCTGGCGCACTACGAGGAGAACCGCGACCTCGTCTCGGTCGGCGCCTACCGCAAGGGCGCCGATCCGCTGCTGGACCAGGCGATCGCGAAGATCGCGGCGATCGAGTCGCTGCTGTTCCACGGCGCCGATTCGCGCCGCGGCGCCGACACGCGGCAGGCGCTGCAGGCGATCGCCGGCGCGTAGCGGCGGCGCGGTCCGCCGCCGTACGCTGCCGCCGCCGGCACCCGACCAGCACCGGAATCCGCTCAGCATCGGCCCATGCCACGGCCGATACGGCTGCCATGCGTCGATTCCGGTTCCGGCTCACGCCGCTGCTGCGGCTGCGGGCGCAGCTCGAGCGCAACGCGCGCCGCGACCTCGCGGCCGCGGTGACCGAGGTGCAGGCCTACGACCAGCGGCTCGCGGCCGCGGCGCAGGGGCTGCGCGATTGCGCCGAACAAGGCCGTGACCACGGCGCCAAGGGCAGCCTGGCGCGTTCGCTCGAGGTCGGTCTGCGGCGCCACCAGTGGCGCTTGCAGCAGGGCCAGCAGCAGGCGCAGCAGAAGCTCGACGCCGCGCGCGCCGAGTTCGTGGTCAAGACGCGCGAACGGCGCACGCTGCAGAACCTGCGCGATCGCCGGCGCGAGGAATGGCGCGTCGACGCGCAACGCGCCGAACAACAGGAGCTCGACGAACTGGCATCGCTCGGGCGGCAGGCACGCGGCGGCACGCCGGTGCACGGAGGCAACGAGGCATGAAGTCGCTGATCGTCAAGGTCGTGGTGGGTCTGCTCTTGTTCGCCGGTTCGCTGGTCGGCGGTCTCGCCGCCACCGGCCGGCTGAACCACGAGGGCACCGCGAACATCCCGCTGCTGAACTCGTTCTTCCCGGCGCCGCCCGCGCCGCCCGCGGACGAACACGCCGCCGACGCCGCGCACGGCGCCGACGGGCCGGCACCGGTCGATGCGACGCACGACGGTTCGGCGGCGACGCCGGCGGACGCCGGCGCACAGGAACCGCAGACCCAGGAGCCGGAGAAGCCGGTGCGCCGCAAGGTCGGCAAGTCGGTCGTCGAGCCGGAGAAGCCCGCCGGCGACGGCCACGGCGGTGGCGGCCACGGCGAGGCGGCCGAGGGTGGTGACCACGGTGGTGGTGGGCACGGCGGCGAGCACGCCGAAGGCGAACACGGCAAGCCGGCCGCCGAACACGCGCCGCCGGCGGCGCCGCACGGCGAAGCCGCGGTGCGCGGCGACCTGCAGCAGATCGAGCAGGACCTCGCCGGCGATCGGCACACGAAGTACGCGCCGGGCAAGTTCTTCCGCTTCGACGGCATGCCGGCCGGCCTGACGCCCGAACAGCTCAACGAGGCCTGGCAGCGCGTGCAGGGCGTGATGGCGGAGATCGAACGGCGCAAGGTCGCCCTCGACCTGCGCGAGCAGGAACTGCACGAACTGGCCGACGACATCTCGCGGCGGCAGGCCGAACTCGGCGCCGAGCGCACGAAGATCGACCAGCTGCACCGCGACCTCGATGCGCGGATCCAGAAGTTCCAGGATCAGGTCAAGCTGGTGCGCAACGACGAGGTCGCGGCGCTGAAGCGGAACGCGCAGACGCTGGCGTCGTTCGAGTCCAGCAAGGCCGCCGAGATCCTGATGGAGCAGTGGAAGACCGAGCAGGGCCAGGACGAGATCCTGAAACTGCTCGAGTTCATGGACAAGGACAAGGTCAACGAGGTGCTGGCCGCGCTGCCGAACCCGATGGTGCAGGACGTGCTGAAGAAGCGCATGCGCGTCACCAAGGAGCCGGCGGCAACGGACGGTCGGCGCTGAACCGGCAGGGCCGTGCGCGAGCGTGGAAGAGTTCAACACTGCGCCGGCGTCCGGCCGATGAAGGTCGCGGCAGGGATCGGCAGCCCGGAGTGACACAACGTGGCCGAAGAGAAGAAAACCGAAGCCGACGCGAAAGCGGACGGCGGCAAGAAGAAGAAGGGCCTCCCGCCGCTCGTGCTGGTGGCCGTGGGCGCGATCGTCGGCGGTGCCGGCGTGGTCTTCGCCGTGCCGCCGAAGACCGTCGAGGTCGCCCAGCCGGTCAAGGTCTGGGAGATGCTCGACGTCACGCATCCGGATCCGATCCAGCACGAGTTCAACCCGCGCACCAAGGCCGGCAAGGGCATCGGGCGCGTCGCGCTGAAGTTCGTCTACCGCGTGCGCGAGGACCAGGAAGAGGCCGCATTCGAGCAGATCAAGGAGCACTGGGAGCTCGCCAACTCGAACGTGCTGCTGCTGCTGAAGACGCGCAGCATGGAGGAGCTGAACTCCGAGTCCGGCGTGCGCATGCTCGAGAAGGACCTGATCGACGACCTCGACCAGACGCTGTTCCCGGACCAGGACGGCCAGAAGCTGGCGCGCGTCAGTCGCGTGATGTGGACCAAGTGGCTGATGCAGTGATCGTCGCACCGTGAACGAGATCCTCACCAACGAAGAGATCGACACCCTGCTGCAGATGTTCCGCAGCGAGGGCACGACCATGGCCGACGAGTCGCAGGTCGGCGTGCCGGTGCCGGCGCCGATGCTGGCCGACGAGGGTGTCGTGGTGAGTCCGGTCGACCTGCTGAAGCCGAACCGGCTCGGGCGCGAACAGCTGCGCGGCCTCGAGCGCTACTTCGAGAGCGCCGGCAAACTGCTGTCGGCGACGATCAGCGACAAGCTGCGGCTCGACACGCGCTGCGACTGCGTCGCGGTCGAACAGCTGCGGTTCGGCAGCTGGCTCGAACAACTGCCCGGCCCGGTGTCGATCTACGTACTGCAGATGGAGCCGTTCCGGCTGCCCGTGTTGTTCACGGCCAGCACGAGCCTGCTGTACGGCGCCGTCGACCGGATCCTCGGCGGCTCCGGCAAGGTCACCAAGGTGCCGAAGGACTTCACGGCCGCCGAACACACGGTCGCCGAGGCGCTGGTCGGGCCCTGCCTCGATCGCATCTGCGAGAGCCTGGCCGAGGTCGTGAAGCTGAAGTGGACGCTGCAGAACCGGTTCTGCAACCCGTCGATGGCGCAGATCCTGCCGTCGCAGGACGTCGTGCTCGCGGTCTACTTCCAGTCCACCGGCGACTTCCTGATGGGCGACCTGCGCCTGCTGATCCCGTTCGTCTCGCTGGAGCCGCTGCTGGACCGCTTCACGCGCGACTCGGTGGCCCGGCTCGAACCGGGCGCGCTGCGCGACAAGGTCGCCGGCACCGTCAAGGACGTGTCGCTGGACCTCGCCGTCCAGCTCGGTGGCGCCCGCATCCGGCTGCGCCAGCTGCTCGAGCTGCAGCCCGGTGACGTGATTCCGCTGGCGACGCGCATCGGCGAACCGGCGATCGTGCCGGTCCACGGCCGGCCCAAGTTCACCGGCCACGTCGGCCGGATCGGCAACAGGTTGGGCCTGCAGGTTGCCGATGTCATGGCCGAATCGCGATGAGTGCCCCGGACGATCCCACCCACGGCGACTGGAACGCCGCCGACGTAGCGAAGGCTTCCGCCGAACTGGCGGCCGCCGCGGTGCAGCCGGTCGCGTTCGGCCAGCTCGGTCCGGGCACCAAGGCCGAACAGGCGCGCAACCTCGACCTGCTGCTCGACGTCGAGATCCCGATCTCGGTCGAAGTCGGGCGCGCGCAGATGAGCCTCGACGACGTGCTGCGGCTCGTGCCGGGCAGCGTGATCGCGCTCGACAAGAAGGCCGAAGAGCCGGTCGACCTGCGCGTCAACGGCAAGCTCGTCGCGCGCGGTGAGGTGGTCCTGGTCGACGACGCCTACGGCCTGCGCATCACGCAGATCGTCGACGCTGCCGGTCGCATCGAAAGCCTGCGCTGAGCCGGCGCCGGACCGCGGTCACTGCGCCCGAGCCAGTTCGAAGCGGAACGGCTGTTCGACGACACCGGGTCCGTTCGTGAAACGCCAGCGCCGCGCCGCGCGCAGCGCCGCGTCGTCGAGCAACGTGCTGCCGCTGCTGATCCGCACCGTGCAGGCCTGCACGCTGCCGTCCCCGGCTACGTCGATGCGGACCACGACCTGACCTTCGACCCCGCGCCGCCGCGCGGCCGGCGGGTAATCGGGACTCGGGTTGTGGCCGGGCAGCGGCACCGGCACTTCCGGACGCGTGATCGCGGCTGCAGCAGCCGCCGCGGGCGGCGGCGCGGCCGCAGGGCGCACGACGACCCGATGCAGCCAGTCGGGGGCCGGCGCCGCAGGCGGCGGTTGCAGGATCGGGGCCGGGCCCGGCTCCGGCGGCGCTGGTGCGTCCGTGGCAGGCGGCGTGGACAGCGAGTCCGGTTCGTCGGCCGGTTCGCGGAGCACTTCGCAAGACGGCAGCGCAGGCACCGCCGCCTCGCTGGCCTGCGTGGCTTCGACCGCGAACACGACCGGCGGTCGGTGTGCAGGGTGCGTCTGCCACGCGGCGGCGGCCGCAGCGCCGCCGATCCACGTGGCATGCAGCACGAGCGAGCACACGACCGGTGCTGGCGACCGAGGTCGCCGACGGCGCGTCGTGGTGCGGACGAACTTGGACACGGTCGGACCGAGCAACGCGCATGCCCCGGCCCTTGTCGCAGTGGTCGTCGCTGCGCGCGCCCTAGGTGTGCAGGCCGTGGCGCAACGGGCGCGTAGCAGCGTGTCATCGATCGGGTACGCGTGGACGCGCGCGCGCGGTGCTCCCGGGCAGCGCCGGAGGTCGCTCGACACTCGGGTCCCGGTACGTGCTTTGCCCTCACCGGTCACCCTCTGCCTGCGCCACGCCGGCCTGCCGCCACACGTCGATGCGTCCCACCGATCGCCCTCGTCCCGTCTGCTCCCTGCTCTTGCTGTCGCTGGCCGCAGCCACGATCGCCGCGGCAGCGCCCGCGCAGCAGCCGCTGCCACAGCAACCGCGACAGCAGCCGCCGGCGTCGTCACCGCCCGCCCAGCCGCCGGCCGCCGAGGTCGGCACGCGCCTGCCGGAGGTGCTCGTCACCGAGTCCGAGACCGGTGGCGATCGCGACCTCGAGGAAGTGCCGATCGACCACGGTGGCGGGCGTGACCTGATCGGTCCGCGCGAGGCGCGCACCAGTGGCGCGATGAACATCCAGGAACTGCTGCGGCGCTCGCCCGGCGTGTTCCTGCAGGAGGAGACCGGTTCGGACTCGCTGCCCAACCTGTCGCTGCGCGGCGTGACCAACGGTGCCGAGGGCGCCTGGCGTTCGATCAACCTCGGCATGTACGTCGACGGCATTCCGCTGGCACCGGCGCCGTACGGCGGCCCTGGCAACTCGCTGTTCCCGTTCACCCTCGAACGCGTGCACGCCGTCGACATCCAGCGCGGTGGCGGCGCGGTGCGCTACGGGCCCAACAACGTCAGTGGCGTCATCAACTTCCTGACGCGGCCGATCCCGGAACGCACGATGGTGCACACGCGGTTGCGCTACGACACGTTCGAGAACGCGTCGCTCTACGCCGCGACCGGTGGCACCGAGGGGCCGCTCGGCGTGCTGGTGGAAGCCGTCTACAAGGACGGGGAGACGTTCCGCGACGGCGGCGACTACACGATCGAGAACTACGCGCTGAAGTCGAGCTATCGCCTGTCCGACTCCGTGCGCCTGCTCGGTCAGTTCGAGACCTACGAGGACGACACGCATCTGGCCGACGGCCTGTCGCTGGCGGAATACGAGCGTGATCCGAAGCAGACGCTCTCGCCGCAGAACCGGTTCAGGGGCGAACAGGATCGCGCCAACCTCAAGCTCGAGTGGGACGTCGATCGCGACACGTTGTTCGAACTGATCACCTACTGGTACGACGGCAATCGGACGTTCTTCCTCGGCTCACCGACTTTCTACGGCCTGACGGGCAACCTGCAGTTCATCCAGACGACGCCGCGGCCGATGCGCACCGCCGCAGTGCAGCCGCAGTTGACGCACTCGTACGCGGTGGCTGGCGGCACCGGCGAACTGCACGTCGGCCTGCGTTACCTGCAGGAAGACATCGTGCGCACCGTCTCCCGGTACTTCCCGAACGGCACGTCGCAGATCCGCCGCAGTGAAGAGCAGTACGACTACTACACGGCCTCGGCGTGGATCGAGAACACGTTCCGTCTGGACGACTGGACCGTCACGCCCGGCGTGCGCCTCGAGTACGTGCAGATCGACGCGAAGAACCGCATCAACGGCGTCGGCGTGGAGAAGAACTTCACCGAAGTGCTGCCGGGACTGACGCTGGCGCGGCGGCTCACCGAGACCTGGTCGCTGTTCGGCGGCGTACAGAGCACCTTCGCCGCGCCACAGGCGCCCCAGATCTCGATCACCAGCAATCCGCAGGACGTCAGCGCCCAGTACGCCTGGGTCTACGAGGTCGGCTCCCGCACGCGCGGGCTCGACGGTCTGCTCGGCACCGATGTGACGCTGTACCACATCGACTACAGCGACCGGCTGGTGCAGGACCCGAACCAGTTCGACGTGTTCGTGAATGCCGGCTCGTCGCGCCATCGCGGCGTCGAACTCGCCCTGACCTCGGAACTCGGAGCCATCGGCCTCGCCGGAGTCGAGTTGTGGGGCGCGACGGCGTGGAACGACTCGAAGTTCACCGATGGCGAGTTCGACGGCAATCGCTTCGCCGGTGCGCCGCGCTGGCTCGCGTCCTGGGGCGCGCGCTATCGCCACGAGAGCAGTGGCGTGTGGTTGTCGATCGACGGCAGCTACGTCGGTCCCGCCTTCACCGATGCCGCCAACACGCGCAACCTGACCGCGAACGGCACCGCGGGCATCCGACCGTCGTATGCGCTCTGGAACGCCGGCATCGGCTGGGACACCAGACTCGGCGACACCGACGAGTTCACGCTGATTATCGGCGGCAGGAACATCCTCGACGAGCAGTACTTCGAGCCGCGCACGGCGCGCGGCATCTTCCCCGGCGCCCCGGCCAGCCTGGTGTTCCAGCTCGGCGTCACGCACACGTTCTGAACCCGACCATGCACCGTCTGATCGCACTGAGTGTGGTTTCCTGGTCTCTGCTCGTCGCGCAGACCGAACCGCCCGCGGCTGTCACCGTCGCGCCGACGCGTGAGTTCGAGGTGCGCGGCGAGCGTGCGTTCCTGGGCGGCCAGGAGGTCGACCTCTGGGGGCTGCGCTGCGGCAACGCGCTCTACAGCCGCACCGTGACCGAGCGCCACGTGCGGGCGCTGGACACGATGGTCGCGCACGGCATCAACGCGATCGCGGTCTACCTGCAGGGCAGCCACGGCGGCTGGCCCGATCCGGATGCCGGCCTGAACGGTTTCCGTCGCGACGGCACGCTGAAGCGCGACGTCGCCGAACGCCTGGAGTGGCTGATCCGAGAGTGCGACCAGCGTGGCATGGTCGTCTGCGTCGGCGTGTTCTCGCCGCGCAAGGACCAGGTGCTCGAAGGGGATGCCGCGGTGCGGCGCGCGGTCGAGCAGACGGCGCAGTTCCTGCAGTCACGCGGTCTGCGCAACGTGTTCGTCGACCTCGCGCACGAGTTCGACCACACCGATCGCGCCGACCAGCCGCTGTTGCGGGAGCCCGACGGTGCCGCGAAGAAGGCGCAGCTGACCCGGTGGTTCCACGATGCCAGTGCGGGGATCGAGGTCGGTGTCTGCCCGTACGAGAAATCGACGACGACCGACAGCTACCCCGGCATGGACGTGCGCATCGTGCAGAAGAGCATGGCGATTCCCCCGGACGGGTTTGTCGTCAACGTGGAGACGCAGAAGCGCGACGCCTACGAGAACGACGGCGTGTTCACCCCGGGGCAGTTCGACGCGATGCGTGCCGACTGGGAGCGCTACCGCGCGGCACCGAACGCGGTGATGTTCTTCCATGCGGCGTTCGTGCAGGGCATCGGCAACTTCAGCGGTACGGCTCCGCATCCCGAAATCGGCGGCGCCGGCGACACCGCCGGCAATCGCGGCGTGCGTTGCTACTACGAGTGGGTGCGCGACACCATCGGTCGCTGGCGCTACCCGCGACACGAACCGGTCGCCACCACGGACGGCGCTGCAGCAGCGGCCTCGGCGCCGACGCCGACGCGAGAGTTCGAAGTCCGCGGCGAGCGCGCGTTCCTCGGTGGCGAGGAGGTGCGTCTGTGGGGCTTGCGCTGCAACAACGCCCTGCTGAGCCCCGCGGTGACCCAGCGGTTCGTCGCCAACCTCGACAACATGGCAGCGCACGGGATCAACCTGATCAGCGTTGCACTGCAGGGCACCAACGGCGGCTTTCCGGACGTCGATGCCGGCCCGAACGCATTCACCGGTGACGGCATGCTGATCCCGGCGTTCGCGCGCCGTCTCGAACTCGTCGTGCGCGAAGCCGACCGCCGCGGCATGGTCGTGCTGGTGGTGCTGATGATGCCGCGCAAGGACCAGCTGCTGCGCGACGAGGCGGCCGTGCGGCGCGCGATCGAGCAGACCGCTGCACTGCTGCAGACGCGCGGCCTGCGCAACGTCATCGTGAATCTGTTCCAGGAGTTCCACCACCCGACGCGAATCGACCACGAGGTGTTCCGCGAGCCCGACGGCGCCGCCAAGAAGGCGCGACTCACGGGCTGGTTCCACGCCGTCGCTCCCGACATCGAAGTCGGCATCGTGCCGAACCACCTGAACGGGTCCCCGGTCGACTACCCGGGCGCCGACGTGATGATGATCCACGAGGCGATGCCGCTGCCGGACCACGGCTTCGTCGTCAACACCGAGACTCCCGACGAGGACGCCAGCGGCAACGAGGGCCTGTTCACGGCACAGAGCCTCACGCGCCTCGATGCGCTGTGGCGCGCGGCCCTCGCAGAACCACGATTGGCGATCCTGTTCCGCACGACCTACGTCGAGGACGTGCGTGGTGTCATGGGCACCGGGCCGAACGCCGAGATGGGTGGCTCGGGAGCGAGCGATTCCGACCGGGGCATCCGCTTCTTCTACGAGTGGTCGCGCTCGAACCTGGGCGTCTGGCGGTACCCGCGGCACGAACGCTGAATCGCGGGCTCGCACGAGGCCAACTCGATCCCGCGCGGCATGGCACCCGCCGCGAATTCGGCTGCCGCCTGCCGCTACGCTGCGCGACGTGACCGCGCAGCAGTTCGTGCTCGAGCTCGGCCGTGCGATGCACGCGCTCGGCAGCCCGGCCTATCGCGTCGAGGACACGATGGACGCGTGCTGCCGCGCGCTCGGGCTCGAGGGCAGCTTCTTCGCCACGCCGACCGCGATCTTCAGCGCGATCGGTCCGGCCGGGGCCACGCCGCAGACGGTGCTGACGCGCGTCGCGCCGGGCGACCACGACCTCGCGCGGCTGGCGGCGCTGTACGCGATCCGCGATCGGGTGGTGCGCGGCGAACGCACGCCGACCGAAGGCCTCGGCGACGTGCGCGCCGTGCTGGCGGCGGCGGCGCGCGGCAACGCGTGGCTCGACCTGCTGGCGCACACCGCGGCCGGCGCCGGTGCCGCGGTGCTGTTCGGCGGCGGCGGTCGTGAGGCCGCGGTCGCTGCGCTGGCCGGTGCCGCCGTCGCGGCGATCGGCATCGCGGCGCGCCGTCGGCCCGGCCTCGGCGACGTGCAGTCGGCGCTGGCATGCCTCGTCGTCGCGTTCGTCGCGGCCGCGGCCGCGGTCGCGTGGCCGCCGGTGCATGCGCCGATCGCGACGATGGCGGCGATCGTCGTGCTGCTGCCGGGCCTGTCGTTCACGACCGCACTGGCGGAACTGTCGGTGCGCCACCTCGCGGCCGGCAGCGCGCGGCTGCTCGGCACACTGGCCGTGCTGCTGACGATGGCGATCGGCATCGGCCTCGGCGACCGGCTGGCGGCGCTGGCGTTCGGTCCGGCCCCGGTCGCGGCGCCGGTCCGGCTCGGGCTCGGCTGGTGCGTGCTCGGCCTCGGCGCCAACTGGTTCGCGTTCGTCGTGCTGCTGCGCGCGTCGTGGCGCCAGGCGCCGTGGGTGCTGGCGGCGATGGCCACCGGCTTCGGCGGCGCGCGGCTCGGCAGCGGCTGGCTCGGCGACGAACTCGGCGCCTGCGTCGGTGCGCTCGCGGTCGCGGCGCTGGCCAACCTGCACGCGCGCGGCTGGCGGCAGCCGGCCGCCACCGTGCGCACGCCCGGGCTCTTGCTGCTGGTGCCGGGGAGTCTCGGCCTCAGCGGGCTCACGACCGCCCTGACCGGCGACTTCGCGTCGAGCGCACCGTTCGCGTTCCGCATGCTGCTGGTCGGCGGCGCGATCGTCGCCGGGCTGTTGTTCGCCGGCGTGCTGGTGCCGCCGCCGCTCGACGTCGAGCCGGAGGCGCGCCGCCGACCCTCGGCGCGCTGATTGCTGGCGCGGCCGCCTTCGCCATGGAACTGTCCCTCCCGCGCTGCACTCTCGCCGCCGTCCTGACCGCCGCCGCTGCGTCCGCGCAGGTCACGATCACCGACGAACTGTTCCCCGGTGCAGCCGCCGGCGAGCGCGGGCCGTACCTGACGCGGCTCGTCGACGACCTCAGCGGTGCCCCGATCGCCGGCGCCGAGGTCTTCCTGGTGCCGGAGCACGGCACGCCGATGTGCGGCGAGTTCTGGTTCGAGCATCGCGGCACCAGCGACGCCGACGGGTTCGTGCGCATCGACGTGCCGACGCCGGTGCGGAAGTGGCACTGGCAGGTGATGCGGCATCCGACCGCCGGCGTCGCGGTGCGCAACTCGTCGGTCGCGGCGGTCTGGCGCATCGGCCGGCCGTTCGACGTGCCGCTCGAGATCCGCGACTGGGCCGGCCGCCCGGCCGGCGGCGCCCGCATCGGGCTGTGCGGCGGTTGCGGCCATTCGCCCGACGTCGCCAACGCGACCGCCGGTCCGAACGGCTTCGCCGTGCTGCGCGGCATCGACCCACAGCAGGGCATCGCCGACCTCTACGTGCAGCACCCGGGGCTGCACTTCTTCTACGAGTCGGTGCGCTGGCGCCCGGGCGAACCGCCGATGGTGGTGCAGTGCGGCTTCGCGCCGGACGTGCGCGGTCGCGTCGTCGCGCACGACGGCACGCCGGTGGCCGGTGCGTTCGTCTGCGCCGGCAGCAAACATCGCGGCCCGTGGGCCCGCACCGCCGCCGACGGCACGTTCACGGTGCTCGGCTGCGAACCGGGCGACGCACCGCACCGCGTCGTGCTGCCCGACGGCCGCGACCTGACGTTCGATGTCGACGGCGACGATCCGTATCCGGTCACGCTGCGCCTGCCGGAGCCGTACCGCCGCGACGCGTACGAAGGCACGGTCGAAGTGACCGCGAACGCGCGGCCGGTGCCGCCCGCGGTGCGCCGCGTGCGCGTCGTGGTCGAACAGGCACCGCCGGACGGCGTCGAGTTCTTCGCCTGGTACCCGCAGCTCGCCGACAAGGGCGACGTGGCGAAGGAGACCGACGCGGTCGACGTGCCGATCGGCGTGCCATTCGTGCTGGTGGTGCGCGACGACCACATGGAGTACGCGCCGGACCGCGAGTACGCGTTCCGGTTCGCCGACGCCGCGGCGGTGCCCGATCCGCTGACCGTGCGCTGGCAGCCCGACCCGCGCGTGACGGGCCGCGTCGTCGACGCTGCCGGCCGGCCGGTGCCGGCCGTCGTCGACTGGGGCGACGAACGCGGCCTGCGCGCCGACGCCGCCGATGGCACGTTCGATCTCACCGCCGGCTACCGGCGCGGCTGGCAGCTGCTGGGGGTGCGGCCGAACGACGGCGCGCTGCGGCCACGGTACCTGTGGGTGCTGCTGCCGGCCGACGGCGGCACGCGGGCGCTCGGCGACCTCGCCGTCGGCCAGCCGCCGCAGCTGACCGTGCGCGACGGCAGCGGTGCGCCGCTGGCCGGCGCGACCGCCGCGCTGTTGCGGCCCGGCTGGCAGGAGCCGGCCGACCCGTCGCGGTGGCCGCTCGACGCCGAAGGCGGCTGGCTCGGACCCGACCTGCAGCAGGGCGACTGGGTCGTGGTGCGGCGCGACGACGACGCGGTGCCGTTCCGCACCGAACTGAAGGGCTCCGGGCCGTGGACGATCGTGCCGCCCGACGGTGCCGTCGACCTCGACGTGGTCGGCGCGGACGGTGCACGGCTCGGTGCCGTCGTCGTGGTCGGCGACCACGCCGAGGAATCGGACGGGCCGTTGCGCCTGCACGGACTGCCGCACGGTCCGACGCGGTTGTGGATCAGTGCGCCGGGCCACCGGTCGGCGCGGGTCGACGTCGAGGTCGGTGCCGCGCCGCGGACCGTGCGGGTCGAGTTGCCGCCGCGCCGCTGAAAAGGCGGCGTCCGGCCACGGCACGCCGCTATGCTGCGCGGCCGCCCTGGCCTGATGACCCCTCGTTTCGACCCCCGTGCCCGCCTGGAGCAGTTCCCGATCCTGCGCGTCCTCCGCGAGCGGGTGCTCGTCTTCGACGGCGGCATGGGCACGCAGATCCAGTCCGCCAACCTGACCCTCGACGACTTCGCCGGCAAGGAAGGCTGCAACGAGCTGCTGGTCGAGACGCGGCCCGACGTGATCGAGGCGATCCACGACCGCTACTTCGCGGCCGGCGCCGACGTGGTCGAGACCAACTCGTTCGGCGGCCTGCCGTACGTGCTGGACGAGTTCGACCTCGGCCCACGCGCGTTCGCCCTGAACCAACTGGCGGCCGAGGTCGCGCGCCGCGCGGCCGCTCGCGCGAGCACGAAGGAGCGGCCGCGCTTCGTCGCCGGCTCGGTGGGGCCGGGCACCAAGCTGGTCACGCTGGGCCACGTGACGACGCAGCAGATGTACGAGGCCTACAAGGTCTACTGCAGTGGCCTGCTCGCCGGCGGCGTCGACTGCCTGAACATCGAGACCTGCCAGGACCTGTTGCAGGTCAAGATCGCGATCCACGCGGCGCGCGACGCGATGGCCGAGCAGGGCCGCGAGGTGCCGATCTTCTGCACGGTCACGGTCGAGACCACCGGCACGATGCTGGTCGGCAGCGACGTCGCCGCCGCCGTGACGACGCTCGAAGCGCTGCCGGTCGACGTGATCGGCCTCAACTGCGCGACCGGGCCCGACCTGATGCAGGAGTCGGTGCGCCACCTCGGTCAGACGACGACGCGCACGATCATGGTGATGCCGAACGCCGGGCTGCCGCGCAACGTCGGCGGCCGGGCGGTCTACGACCTGACGCCGGCCGAGCTGGCGCGCTTCCAGGCGCGGTTCGTGCAGGAGTTCGGCGTCGGCGTCGTCGGCGGCTGCTGCGGCACGACGCCGGACCACGTGCAGGCGATGGCGGCGGCGATGCAGGACCTGCGCCCGGCGCCGCGGCCGGTCGACTACCAGCCGCAGCTCGCGTCACTGTTCCACTCGGTGCCGCTCGACCAGGACTCCGGGCCGCTGATCGTCGGCGAACGCACGAATGCGAACGGCAGCAAGAAGTTCAAGGAGCTGATGCTCGCCGGCGACGTCGAGGGCATGTTGCAGATGGCGAAGGAGCAGGTGCACGAGGGATCGCACGTGCTCGACGTCTGCACCGCCTATGTCGGGCGCGACGAGGCCGCCGACATGCTGAAGCTGCTGCAGCCGCTGGTGCAGCAGGTCACGGCGCCGGTGATGATCGACAGCACGCAGATCGACGTGGTCGAGAAGGCGCTGCAGGCGATCCCGGGCCGGCCGATCATCAACTCGATCAACCTCGAGGACGGCGAGGAGAAAGCCGACGCGCTGTGCCGGCTGGCGCGGCGGCACGGTGCGATGTTCGTCGCGCTGACGATCGACGAGGAGGGCATGGCGAAGACCGCCGAGCGCAAGCTCGAGGTCGCGCGCCGCATCCACGACATCGTCGTGCACCGGCACGGCATGCGGCCGGGCGACCTGATCTTCGACCCGCTGACGTTCACGATCGGCTCCGGTGACGAGGCCTCGCGCGACGCCGGCGTGCAGACGCTGCAGGGCATCGACCTGATCACGCGCCACCTGCCGGGCGTGCGCACGATCCTCGGCCTGTCGAACATCAGCTTCGGCCTCGATCCGTACCCGCGGCAGATCCTGAACTCGGTCTACCTGGCCGAGGCGCGCAAGCACGGCCTGTCGGCCGCGATCGTGCACGCCAGCAAGATCATCCCGACGCACCAGCTCGACGAGGCCGATCGCCAGGTCACGCTCGACCTGATCTACGACCGCCGCCGCGACGGCTACGACCCGCTGTTCGTGTTCCTGCAGCGGTTCGCGGGCAAGAAGCGGGTCGTGACGGGCGGCGGCGCCGACGAGAACACGCTGCCGGTCGAGGATCGGCTGAAGAAGCGCATCATCGACGGCAACAAGGTCGGCATCGGCCGGCACCTCGACGAGGCGATGCAGAAGTACAGGCCGCTCGAGATCGTCAACGAGATCCTGCTCGACGGCATGAAGGTCGTCGGCGAGCTGTTCGGCAGCGGCGAGATGCAGCTGCCGTTCGTGCTGCAGAGCGCCGAGGCGATGAAGGCGGCGGTCGCGTACCTGCAGCCGTTCATGGAGAAGGTCGAAGGCGAGACCAAGGGCACGATGGTGCTCGCGACCGTGCGCGGCGACGTGCACGACATCGGCAAGAACCTGGTCGACATCGTCGTCAGCAACAACGGCTACCGTGTCGTCAACCTCGGCATCAAGGTGCCGGTCGAGCAGATCCTCGAGGCGGCCCGCGAACAGCGCGCCGACGCGATCGGCATGAGCGGCCTGCTCGTGAAGTCGACCGTCGTGATGAAGGAGAACCTTGAGCTGATGAGCCAGCGCGGCATCGCGACGCCGGTGATCTGCGGCGGCGCGGCGCTGAACCGGCACTACGTCGAGGAAGACCTGCGCGCCGCCTACACGTCGGGGCCGGTCTACTACGGTGCCGACGCGTTCTCGGGGCTGCACATCATGGACGAGCTGACCGGGCGCGCGAAGGCGAAGACGGTCACGCAGTCGCCGACGCCGCAGAAGCGCATCACGAGCCATCGGCGCATGACGCGCGCCGAGAAGGAAGAGCTGCTGCAGCACGCGTTCACCGAGTACGCCGACAGCGGCGTGGCGCCGGCCGAACGCATCCCGGAGCCGCCGTTCTGGGGCGCGGCCGTGGTCGGGCCCGAAGAACTCGACCTCGGCACGGTGCTGCAGTACGTGAACAAGAAGGCGCTGTTCCGGCTGCAGTGGCAGTACCGGCAGGGCAAGCGCAGCGAGGCCGACTACGGCAAGTTCCTGACCGACGTCGTCGAACCGCGCTTCCGCGAGTGGATCAAGCGCGCGCGCGACGAACGGCTGCTCGAGCCGCGGGTCGTCTACGGCTGGTGGCCGTGCCACAGCGACCGCAACTCGCTGGTCGTGCTGGATCCGGTCGACCGGCGGCGCGAGCTGTGCCGGTTCGACTTCCCGCGCCAGCCCGGCGGGCGCCGGCTGTGCCTGGCCGACTTCTTCGCGCGCAAGGACAGCGGCCGCACCGACGTCGTCGGCTTCTCTCTGGTGACGATGGGTGCCTGCGCGACGCTGGAGAGCGAGCGGCTGTTCCGCGAGAACCGCTACGACGACTACCTGCACTTCCACGGCCTCTCGGTCGAGGGCGCCGAAGCGCTGGCCGAGTACTGGCACAAGCGCATGCGGCAGCAGCTCGGCATCGCGCACCACGACGCGCTGGCGATCGACGACCTGTTCAAGCAGAAGTACCAGGGCAGCCGCTACTCGTTCGGCTACCCGGCCTGCCCGAACCTCGAGGACCAGGCCAAGCTGCTGCCTCTGCTCGAGGCCGCGCGCATCGGCGTCGTGCTCAGCGAGGAGTTCCAGCTGGTGCCCGAGCAGAGCACGTCGGCGGTGGTCTGCCACCACCCGGCCGCGAAGTACTTCAACGTCACGGTGACGAACCCGGGCAGCTGAGCGAGCCCCGCCCGGGGCGCGGCTCACTGCAGCTGGATCTGGTGCGCGTTGGAGGTCTCGACCCAGCCGTTGCGGGCCTGCGCGGTCAGGAACGCCGCCTGCAGCACGATGGTGTCGCCGGCGAAGCCCGGCGCGGTGAACACGCTCCACTGGGCCGGCGTCGTCGTGATCAGGCCGAACTGCGCGACGGCGAAGTTCGGACCCATGTGGATGCCGGGCAGCAGCTCGAGCGGCGGCGCGCCGGCGGTCGGGAACGCGTCCCACGCCAGCAGGTAGACCTGGTTCGTCGTCAGGTCGTAGCGCTGCCGGATCTCGGCGTAGATCGTCGTGAACGGCACCGCGGTCTTCACGTCCGGCGTCAGCGTCGGCAGTGCCGACACGCCGGTCAGCAGTTCGCAGTCCTCGGCCGTGCCCTGCATCGAACCCGGGATGCCGGCCGCGAACACGACGAAGTAGTCGTTGTTGGGGTCGGTGTTGCCCGAGTAGCTGTTGTCGGCGATCGCGTAGAAGATGTGCGTCGCGCCCGGCGGCACCTTGACCAGCGTGCCGTTGGACTTCGTGTTGGTGACGGCGAAGTCCTGCGGGATGTCGGTCGGCAGGTTGCCGTTCAGCGTCAGCGCGCTGGTGTAGGCGGTGCCGGCCGCGATCGCCCCGGGCACGCGGTTCTGCACGCCGTCGGGCGACAGCACGTTGCTGCTGCTGAACACGCAGGCGAGGTTGCGCTGGTTGTCGGCGCTGCCGTTGTTCGAGAAGCCGCCGGTGGTCGAGATCGACAGCCACTGACCCGGGGCGACGCTCAGGGCGGCCAGTGGCACCGCGGCCGCGGGCACGGCCTGCGCGTCGATGTTGGTGCGCAGGAACGTGGCTTTCGGGTTGATCGGGATCTGGATCTGGGCCAGCGCCGGGGCCGCGGCGCAGAGGGGCAGGAGGAGGGAGGCCAGGACGATTCGGTGGTTCATGCTGGCAGCAGCGGTCCGCGCGCGAAAACGCTGTCGCTCGCGGCAAAAAAACCGTGCTGGCCAGGATTTCGCGCGTGGCGCGAACGGCCGGCCCGGACGCCTCGCTGCTGCCGGATCGGCAGCGCCTCAGGTCGCCTTGGCGCGGGCGTGTTCGACCTTGATCACCTCGACCGGGCAGTCGCGCGCCGCCTGTTCGATGTCCTCGCGCAGCCGCACGAAGTGGTGCCGGGCTTCGGGCCGTACGACGCAGTCCGCGTCGTCGGCGACCAGGAACACCTGCGGCGCGATGTCCTGGCACAGCTTGCAGCTGATGCAGCCGGCTTCGATCGAGACGGATTGGATCGGGCGGTCGGTCACGGCGGGGGTGACATCGTGGGCCGCTGCGCGCTGCGGCGCAAGCAGCGCGCGCCGGTCGCCGTTCAGCGCGGCGCCGAGAACTGCGCCAGCGCCGCCTGCCATTGCGCCGGCGGCACCGTGAGCTCGACGTGGCCGGTGGTCGGAAGCACGACGAGCGGCTCGATCAGTTCGACGGTCCGCACGTCGTCGGCCAGCCGCAACCACAGGCGGTGCGGGCCGTCGCCGATCGTCAGGTCCACGCGGCTGCCGTCGAACCGACGGCACTGCATGCCGACCTGCAGGATCTCGGCGCGGCTGCGGCGGTAGGCCTGGGAGTGGTACATCGCATCGCCTTCGGAGCCGGGGGCCGGCGGATCGAGCTGCACTTCGACCGACACGCCCGGCGGTCGCGCGGGCAGGTTGGCGATCCGGACCTCGAGCCGCGGCCACGGTTCGAGCCGCACGTCGGCGTGCGCTCCGGTCACCGCGACCACGCGCGGCCGGAAGCCCTCGGCGCCGACCAGCAGTTCGCGCGCGCCCTGCACGGGCAGCAGCAGGCGGCCCGGCGAACCCTGATGGAGGTCCTTCGCGGCCCATGTCGCGGCCGGGTGCTGGCCGGGCGCGAACACGACGGCATCCTCGCCGAGCGGTGCGCCTTCCAGGTCGGTGCAGTGGAGTTCGACGACGCGCACCAGCGAGCGCAGGTCGATCGCCCCGAGCCGCGGGTCGCCGCCGTCGGGGCCGGGCACCTGCACGTCGGCGAGCCGCAGCACCGGTTCGGGCTGCGACCAAAGCCGCAGTTCCAGCGTGTAGGTCCCGGCCCGCAGCGCCGACCACTGCAGCCGATGGTGCTGCCCGTCGGTGGTCCACGGCTCGACGGCGAGCCGCGCGCGTTCGGCGGCGTTCGCCGGCGGCTCCTTCGGCACCAGCACGGCCTCGAACGGATCGAAGTCGATCGTATCGACCAGCACGGTTGCGCCGAGCCGATGGCCGAGGTCGACGCGTACGACCAGGTCGGTGCTGCCGCGAACCACTTCGACCGGGCTCTGCGACAGCAGCTGGTCTTCGTCGAACGCGAGCCGCAGCGCGCCGGGCGGCGCCTCGCCGAGCACCTCGAACCGGCCGCTCGGATCCAGCAGCGTGATCGCGTCGGGGGCGGAGTACCACTGCACGCTGCCGTCCGCGGCCACGGCCGCGTATTCGAGCCAGTAGCCGACGTACGAAGTGCACGGCCCCTGCCCGTCGACGAAGGTGCCGGCGACGATCGGCACGCCGGGCGCGAGCACGAGGTCGCCCAGCTGCTCGACGCCAGGGCGCAGCGTACGCGGCCCCAGTTCGAGGCGGCGCGGGTTCGACTCGGGGAGCCAGTCGCTCTCGATGCGCAACAGGTCGACGTGGTTGTCCTCCGTCGCCGGGCCGATCGCGACCAGGAAGCGGCCGTCGGCATCGCTGGCGAACCCGCGCGAGAGCATCATCTGGCGCCCGTCGACCCGCAGATGCAGGCGCGCGCTGCGGATCGGTCGCCGTTGCTCGTCGACCAGCCGGCCGGCCAGCGCCAGAGTATCCGGCGCCGGCGCGACCCGGACCGCGACCACCTCGCCGCGGCGCGTGGGGCCGTCGCATTCGACCTCGAGGTTGCCGCTCGACGAGGCTTCGAGCCGGTAGCGCGCGCCGAGTGGCACGTGCGGGATGCGCACACGGCCGGTGGCGTCGGCGGGGTGGTAGCCCACGGCCATGCGCGACGGGTCGCGCGTCGACGGATGCACGTGTTCGAGTCGCACGCCCGCGAAGGCCGGCACCGGCGCACCGTTCGCCTCGCAGGCGACGTCGAAGCTGCCACACGGCGGCAACCGCAACACGATCGGTTCGGCGGGCAGATCGGCGAGCGGGATCGGCGCACCCGGGTCGTCGTGGCCGGCCAGGTAGGTGCGCACGCGCCAGAGGTCCGGTGGCGGGTCGTGGGTCAGCAGGCGCTCGGCTCCGTCCTCGGCGAACAGGCACTGCACATGCGGCACCGTCGCGGTGCCGTCTGCCCTCGTCGTGGCCAGCAGGTCGCCGCGCAGGAACCTCTCGCAGCGGCCGTCCACGTAAGCGCCGATCGCGATCGGCACGCCGGCCGCCGGTTCGCCGCGATCGTCGAGCACCAGCACGCGCAGCGTGCGGTCGGCGTCGAGTTCGATCACGTGGCCGCCGGGCGGCGGCAGTTCCACGTCGGTCAGCTGCAGTTCGCCGTAGCGGTCGCCGTGCCGCGCCAGCGCACTGGTCCACTCGCGCAGCGTGATGCGGGCGATGCCGTTCGCGTCGCTCGACGTGCACCAGCCGCCGCGCCGCACCAGCTGCTCGGGCCAGCGCCACAAGGCCGAGGCGATCGCGGCGAACCGCGAACCGAGGTCGCAGTAGTGGATCGACTCGTCGACCCAGCCCACCTCGGCACCGGCCACCGGGGCGCGCGTGCCCCGGTCGATCACGCGTACCTCGATCCAGCGTGGATCGCGCGGCAGCGGTCGGCCCGAGCCGTGCAACGCATCGACGGGGCGCCGGTCGGGTTCGGCAGTGGCGCGTGCGGCGTCGGCCGTGGCGCGGTCGGTGCGCCCGCTGTCGGTGGTCGCGGCCGCGGCGGCGGTGGCCGGCTGCCCGTCGGTGTGCGGGATCGGCGGGGAGGCGTCGGCACCGATGCACGACCACGAGCACACGCCTGCGGCCAGCAGCAGCGCGAGCAGTCCCACGACGAGCAGGCGACGGTCCATGAGCGAGGCCCGGCATCGTAGTGGCTGCCCGGCCGTGTCCAGTCCCGCCATCAGCGCGGGTCCGGCCGCGGCGCCGTCGCCCGCAGCGCCTCGAGCATCGGGTTCGCGGGTGCGTCGCGGCGCCAGGCCAGCACGATCGGGAACGTGACCGGCGGTCGGCCCCACGGGTAGGCCGCCAGCCGGCGGCCTTTCGGTCCGTCGGGGTCAAGGCTCGGCACCAGCGACCAGCCGAGGCCCGATTCGACGAAACCGAGGATCGCGTCGGCGGTGTCGAGCGCGATCGTCGTGCCCGGCGTGACGTCGTGCTGGACCAGCGCCTGCAGCTGCAGCGCGTGGTGGCGCGTGCCGACCGGGTAGCCGAGGAACGGCAGCGCGGCGAGGTCGCGCAGCGCCGGCCGGCCGCGGGCCGGCGCGTGCTCGCGCGGCACCACGAGGCAGGCCCACACCGTGGCGACGACCTGCGTCGCGACGTCGGCGGGCACCTCGGGCAGGTGCGCGACCAGCGCGTCGGCGCGGCCGCTGCGCAGCAGGTCGGCGTCGACGCGGATCAGCTCCTGCAGGTGCAGTTCGGCGGCCGGCCGCCGGCGCCGGAACGCCCGCAGCCAGTCGGGCAGCAGCTGGCGGATCAGCAGCGATTCGGCGTGGATCGACAGCCGACCGTCGAACTCGCCGGTGCGCAAGCTCTGCACCACGTGCGGCAGGTCGCGCAGGAACGGGCCTACGAACGCCAGCAGATGGGCGCCGGCCGGCGTCGGCCGCATCTGGTCCTTGCCGACGCGTTCGAGCAGCTGCAGGCCGACCTCCTGTTCGAGCTTGCGGACCTGCTGGTGCAGCGCCGGCTGCGTGATCGGGTACGGCGCGGCGCGGGCGGCGCGGGCGTAGCCGCCCTGGGTCGCGACCAGGTGGAAACCCGCCAGGCGGTGCAGGTCGATCATGTCGCCCAGCTTATCGGAACGTGCAGCAGAACTTCCGCGGATGGAACGACCTTGCTGGCGATACTGCTGCCATGTCGCACCCGTCGCCGGTCGCCCCGTCGCCCGTCCCGCCGCCGCGCATCGGCGGTCTGCTGGTCGCCCAGTTCCTCGGCGCGTTCAACGACAACGCGTTCAAGATGCTGGCCGTGCTGCTCGCCTGGGCGGCGCTGCCGACCGGCGACGAAGCCGGCAAGCAGCGCCTCGCGACGCTCGGCATGGTCGCGCTGACGCTGCCGCTGGCGCTCGTGTCGCTGCCGGCGATGGTGCTCGGCGACCGCATCAGCAAGCGCCGCCTCGTGCTGTGGACCAAGCTGGCCGAGGTCGCGCTGATGGCGCTCGGCACCATCGCGCTGGCCGTTGCGCCGGCCGGCTGGCTGCCGTTCGTCGTGCTGGTCGGCATGGGCGCGCAGAGCGCGCTGTTCGCGCCGGCCAAGTACGGCATCCTGCCGGAACTGCTGCCGCACGATCGACTCGCGGCCGCGAACGGCCGCCTCGAGGCGGCGAGTTTCCTGGCGATCATCCTCGGCACCGCCTGCGCCGGGCCGCTGCTGCAGCTAGCCGGCGACTGCGCCTGGCTCGCGGGCCTGGTGCTGACCGTGTTCGCGCTGATGGGCCTGGTCGCCGCGTGGTTCGTGCCGGCGGTGCCGGCGAGCGGCGCCGCCGAACCGTTCGCCTCGGTGCTGGGTGGCGCGTGGCGCGCGATCCGCGGCGACCGCGTGCTGTGGCTGGCGACGATCGGCGCGACGCTGTTCTGGACCATCGCCAGCCTGCTCGGCCAGGACGTGTTCGTCTACGGCAAGCAGGTGCTGCAGTTCGGCGACGACATCGCCGGCCTGCCGCTGGCGGTGCTGGCGATCGGCACCGGCGCCGGTGCCGTGCTCGCGGGCCGGCTCGCCCGCGGCAAGGTCGACAGCGGCCAGATCCCGCTCGGCGCGATCGGCCTCGCGCTCGGCGCCGCGGCGATGGGACTGTTCGCACCGGGCCGCGTCATGACGCTGGTGATGATGTTCGGCCTCGGCATCGCCAGCGGCTTCATCGTCGTGCCGCTGAACTCGCTGGTGCAGTGGCGTGCACCGGCCGCGCGCCGCGGCGCCGTGATCGCACTGGTCAACGGTCTCGCCAGCCTCGGCATCCTGGTCGGCGCGTTCGCGTGCTCGGCGCTGGCCGAACTCGGTGCTGCCTCGACCGACATCCTGCTGGTCGCCGCGATCGCGACCGCGGCCGCGACCGCGTGGGCGGTCTGGCTGCTGCCCGACGCGCTGCTGCGCTCGGTCGTGCTGCTGCTGGCGCACACGTTCTACCGCGTGCGCATCGTCGGCGCCCCGCACGTGCCGGAGACCGGCGGGGCGCTGCTGGTGCCCAACCACGTGTCGTTCCTCGACGGGCTGTTCCTGCTCGCGGCGACCGACCGACCGATCCGCTTCGTGGTCGAGAAGCACTGGTACGAACGGCCGTACCTGAAGCCGTTCCTGTCGGCGCTGCGCGCGATCCCGATCGCGGCCAGCGGCGGCCCCCGCGTCGTGCTGAAGGCGCTGCGCGACGCCGGCGCCGCGCTCGACCAGGGGGAACTCGTGTGCCTGTTCGCCGAGGGCGAGATCAGCCGCATGGGCAGCACGCTGCCGTTCCGCCGCGGCATGGAACGCATCGTCAAGGGGCGCGCCGTGCCGATCGTGGCGGTGCACCTCGACCGCGTCTACGGCGGGTTGCTGAGTGCGCGGCAGGGCCGCGTGCAGTGGCTGCCGACGCGCGTGCCGTGCCCGGTCACCGTGTCGTTCGGCGAGCCGGTGGCCAGCGGCGTCGCGCCGGCCGAGGTGCGGCGCCGCGTCGACGAACTCGGCGAAGCGGCGTGGCAGCTGCGTGCGACGGAACTGCAGCCGTTGCACCGCGCGTTCGTGCGCAGCGCGCGGCAGGCGCCGTGGCGGCGCTGCCTGGCCGACACGCAGGGGCGGCACCTGTCGCGGCTCGGCGCGCTGGCTGCGGCGGTCGTGCTGGCGCGTCGGTTGCGCCGGCCGCTGGCCGGCCAGCAGTCGGTCGGTCTGTTGTTGCCGCCGTCGATCGGCGGCGCGCTGGCCGCGATCGCGACCAGCCTCGCCGGCCGCACCGCGGTGCCGCTGAACTACACGATCGGCGCCGCTTCGCTGGCGTCGTGCGTGCGGCAGGCCGGTCTGCGCACGGTGCTGTCGTCGCGCGCGTTCCTCGAACGGCTGCCGGTCGCGCTGCCGGACGGCGTGCAGCTGCTGGTGCTGGAGGACGTGCTCGCGTCGGTCGGGCGCGGCGAACGACTGGCGGCCGCGCTGCGCGCGCTGCTGTGGCCGGTGCGCGCGCTCGAACGCGCCTGCGGGGCCGCGCGGCGGATCGTGCGCGACGACGTCGCGACCGTGATCTTCAGCAGCGGCAGCACCGGCGAGCCGAAGGGCGTCGAACTGACGCACGGCAACGTGCAGGCGAACTGCGACGCGGTCGCGCAGGTCATCCCGCTCGATCCCACGGACCGTCTGGTCGGCGTGCTGCCGCTGTTCCACTCGTTCGGCAACATGGCGCTGTGGTACGCGGTGCAGCAGGGGGCCGGCATCGTGTTCCACCCGAATCCGCTCGACGCCGCGGCGGTCGGCGAGATGACGGCGACGCACCGCGCGACGATCCTGCTGGCGACGCCGACGTTCCTGCAGTTGTACCTGCGCCGCTGCGAACCGGGGCAGCTCGGCTCGCTGCGCGTCGTGCTGACCGGCGCCGAGAAACTGACCGACGCGCTGGCGGACGCGTTCGCGGACCGCTTCGGCATCCGGCCGATCCAGGGCTACGGCTGCACCGAGTGCGCACCGGTCGTCGCGACCAGCACGCCCGGCTACCGCGCGGCGGGCTTCTACCAGGCCGGCTCGCGCCGCGGCGCGGTCGGGCGGCCGTTGCCGGGCGTCTCGGTGCGGATCGTCGATCCGGAGACGCGGGCACCGCTGCCGGTCGGCACCGCGGGGCTCGTGCTGGTGCGCGGCGCCAACGTGATGCGCGGCTACCTCGGCCGCCCGGATCTGACCGCGGCGGCGATGCACGACGGCTGCTACGTGACCGGCGACATCGGCCGCCTCGACGAGGAGGGGTTCCTGTTCCTGACCGACCGGCTGTCGCGGTTCTCGAAGATCGGCGGCGAGATGGTGCCGCACGGGACCGTCGAGCAGCACCTGCAGGAGTGTTGCGGCCGCGACGAGCGCGCGTTCGCGGTCTGCGGCGTGCCCGACCCGAAGAAGGGCGAACGGCTGATGGTGGTGACGACGCTGGCCGCCGAAGCGATCCCCGACGTGCTGCGGCAACTGTCCGCGCGGGGCCTGCCGCCGCTGTTCGTGCCGCGCGCCGACCAGTTCGTCCCGGTCGCCGCGCTGCCGCTGCTCGGTACCGGCAAGCTCGATCTGCGCGCCGTGAAGGAGCTGTGCCTCGCCGCAGCCGCGACTACGATGCGCGGCGAATGACGAAACTGCTCTGCATCGCCGGCTCGTTGCGCACGGGCGCGTTCAGCAAACAACTCGCGCGGGCCGCGGCGGCGCTGGCGCGCGCCGGCGGCGCCGAGGCCACCTGCGTCGACCTGCGCGACCACCCGATGCCGCTCTACGACGGCGATCTCGAGGCCGCGAGCGGCCTGCCCGAGGCGGCGGTGCGGCTGCGCACGATCGTGCAGGCGCACGACGCGCTGCTGATCGCGACGCCGGAGTACAACGCGTCCCTGCCGGCCGTCCTGAAGAACGCGCTCGACTGGCTGTCGCGGCCGTACGCGGCCGAGCCGACGGTGTCGCCGTTCCGCGACAAGGTGGCCGGCATCATGGCGAGTTCGCCCGGAGCGCTGGGCGGCATGCGGGCCCTGGTGCACCTGCGGCAGGTGTTGATGAACCTCGGCGTGCTCGTCGTCACCGAGCAGTTCGCGCTCGGCAACGCGGAGCGCGCGTTCGCTGCCGACGGCGGCTTCGCCGACGCGAAGCAGGCTGCCGCGGCGCAGAAGGTCGTGCAGCGCGTGCTGCACGTCGCCGGTCGCCTGCGCGGCTGAACGCGCTGCGCGGACGGCCGCGGAGCACCGACGGGGCCGCACCGCTGGATCCGGGGGTCGCGGCGCGGCTCGGCGACGCGTGGCGCCGCGACCGTTGAGCCGGTCCCATGGCGCGGTCCGGGTCGGGCCCGAACGCCTGGCTTGACAAAGCCGATAATTGGACGTAGTCTAAAAAGACCGTGAAGCAGCGCAGCGACGAACACCACCTTGCCGAGCAGCTCGAGAAGGCCGGCATCCGGCCATCCGCGCAGCGTGTCGCGATCGCCGGCTACGTGCTGTCGACCGCGGACCACCCGTCGGCCGACGAGGTCTGGCAGCGCGTGAAGACCGACTTTCCGATGGTCTCGCGCGCGACCGTCTACAACACGCTGCAGCTGTTCACCGAGCACGGCCTGCTGCGCCAGCTGGTGTTGGCCGAGGGTTGCGTGGTGTTCGACCCCAAGGTCGAGCCGCACCACCACTTCGTCGACGACGCCACCGGCGCGATCGAGGACATCCCGTGGGCGGCACTGCGCGTCGCGAAGGTCGACGACCTCGAGGGTGTCGACGTGCGCGAGTACATGGTCGTCGTGCGGGGCCGCCGGCGCGGCAAGAAGGCTCCGTGACCGCAGGCGCAACGAGGTCGTGCGCGCCGTGAAATTAGACGAAGTCCAAGAACATACGATATCCAGAACATCGCCCGCGACCACGAGAACCGAACCATGATGACCGTCGGACACGATTTCCCCGCTTTCCGCCTCGCCGCCGCGGTCTCGCTCGAGCCCGGCAAGCACTTCGCCGAGATCACGCACCGGAGCCACGCCGGCAAGTGGCTGGTGGTGTTCGCGTGGCCACTCGACTTCACGTTCGTCTGCCCGACCGAGATCGCCGAGTTCGGTCGCCGCAACGCCGAGTTCGTGGACCGCGATGCGCAGGTGCTCGGGCTGTCGTGCGACAGCGAGTTCGTGCACCTCGCCTGGCGCCAGCAGCACCCGGCCCTGAAGGACCTGCCGTTCCCGATGCTGGCCGACAAGAAGCGCGAACTGTGCCAGGCGCTCGGCATCCTGCACCCGAAGGAAGGCGTGCCGCTGCGCGCGACGTTCCTCGTCGACCCGCAGGGCGTGATCCGCTACGCGTCGGTGCACGACCTCGACGTCGGCCGCAACGTCGACGAGGTGTTGCGCACGCTCGACGCGCTGCAGACCGGCGAGCTGTGCCCGTGCAACTGGCAGAAGGGCCAGAAGACCCTGGAGGTCGCGTGATGGAAGCGCTGCAACGCCTCGCGGCCGGCCTGCCCGAGACCGCGAAGGACATCCGCCTGAACCTCACGTCGGTGCTGCAGCAGTCCGAACTGTCGCCGGCGCAGCGCTTCGGCACGGCGCTGGCGGTCGCGTGGGCCTGCCGGCAGCCGGCGCTCGCCGCCGCGATCGTGGCGGCAGCCGGCGAACAGATGCCCGCGGCGACCGCCGCCGACGCGCAGGCGGCCGCGGCCCTGATGGCGATGAACAACGTCTACTACCGCTTCCGCCACATGGTCGCGAAGCCCGAGTACGAACAGCTGCCGCCGCGTCTGCGCATGCAGCGGCTCGCCGCCCCGGCCGGAAACAAGGTCGACTTCGAGCTGTTCGCCCTGGCGGTCAGCGCGGTGAACGGCTGCGCTACCTGCGTGCAGGCCCACGAACGCGTCGTCACCGCGGCCGGTCTGACGGCGGCCCAGGTGCACGACGCCGTGCGAATCGCCGCCGTCGTGCACGCCACCGCGACGACCCTCGCGGCGGCGCAGCCGGTGCCGGCTTGACGCACCGACGCCGAGTCCATCCGATCCGATCCGATCCGAACCGAGACCACGAAGGTGACCCCATGAAGTCCTCCCCGAGCCAACTCTCCGCCGCCGCCCGCAAGACGATCTGCGACGCGCTGCTGCCGGTGCTGACCGACGGCATCGACCTGCACTCGCAGATCAAGGTCGCACACTGGAACATCAAGGGGCCGCAGTTCGCGGCGCTGCACCCGCTGTTCGACCAGTTCGCCACCGACATGCAGGCGCAGAACGACACGCTGGCCGAGCGCATCCTGACGCTCGGCAGCCTGGCGGTCGGCACGGCGCGCCACGTCGCCAAGAACTCGCGGCTGCCGGAGTACCCGCAGGAGGTGACGAAGGACCTGGAGCACGTCCGGCTGCTCGCCGAACGGTTCGGCGCCTACCTCGCCGGCGTCCATGCGGCGCGCGAAGTCGCGCTGCAGCAGAAGGACGACGACACCGTCAGCGTGCTGACCGACATCGTCACGATGTTCGAGAAGCACGCCTGGTTCCTGCACGCGACCATGGCCGGCTGATCTGCGGCCTGCGCACTTCGGCCCATCGCGGCCCGTTCTGACCGGAACCCCCGATCGCACGGTCGCCTGCGAGCCCTTCGCGTCGTAGGCTTCCGGCCCGTGTTGCCGGGTCGTTGCTCGCTCGTCTTCTGCGGGATCCTCGTCGCCCTTCCGTCCGTGGTGGGGGCGCAGGACGCCCGCGCCGAGCAGCAGGCGCGGGAGCAGGCCGCGGTGCCACCCCTCTCCGAGGCCTGGTTCGACCTCGGCGCCGAACGGGTCGAATGGCTGCTCGAAGTCGACTGCGCAGCGGCGCTGCGCGTCGCCACCGAACTGTGGGAGGCGGGCCGCGGATCCCACGTGGTCGGCGCTGCCGAGGCGATGGCGGCGCTGGCGCAGCTCGCCTGCGCCCGGCTCGAAGGACCGATACCGGCGCAGGTGTGGCAGGGCCGCTGTGACCCGCTGCCGGCCGCGACGCCGCCGCGGCTGCGCGTGCACAGCCACTTCGCGTTGGCGCGCTGCCTGTGCTACGCCGAACGGCACGGCGACGAACTCGCGCACTCGATCCCGGGCCAGGCAGCGGCCGAGCAGGTCGGCGATCTGGTCCTGCGCTTGCGCGCGGCGATGTTGACGTTGCACACGACGCCGACGCGCGGCCTGGCGTCGCTGCGACGCCTGTTCGCCGAGGCCGAGGCGGGACCGCGGCCCGACGTCGTCGCCGTCTACCGGCCGTGGCTGCTGCTCGAAGAGTACAAGGCGAGGACCGTCGACGGTCCGCTCGAGTCCGCCGCGGCGTTGCTCGACGCCGCCGAGGCGTTGGGCCGGGCGCAGGGCAACCGCCGGCTGCTCGGCACCGTGCACTCGTTCCGCGCCGCGGCGCTGGTCGACAGCGACCCGAAGGGAGCGCTGGCGCACCTGGAGCAGGCCAGCGACCTGTTTCGGCTGCTCGCCGACCGCCGCGAGCTCGGCGCCACGCTGGACGTGCGCGCCTTCCTGACGCGACGCATCGGCGAGACCGAACACGCGATCACGTTGCTCGAAGAGGGCGAAGCGCTGGTCGCAGGCCGCGGCTACACGACGATCGAAGACCAGCTGCAGCGCACGCGTCTGGACTTCGCCGTGCGTGCGGCCGACGGGCCGACCGCGGCTCGGCTCGCGGAGGCGATCGATGCGCGACGGGCTGCGCGCGTCGAGATCGAGCAGCAGGTGCGGGAGACCCGTGCCCGGCTGCGCGAGGCCGAGGAGGCGCGCGACCTCGCCGAGCAGGGGCTGCGCGACGCCGAGGCGCGCAGCGTCGCCGAGATCCGCGAACGGCGCGTCTGGTCGACGACCGCGCTGACGGCGGGCATGGCCGTGCTGGTCGGTCTGTTCTGGCACGGCCGCCGGCGGCTGCAGCGCGTGAACCGCCGCCTCGCCGAGGAGATCGAGCATGTGCACGCCGCACGCCGCGAGCAGGCGCAGCTCGAGGAGCGGCTGCGCGGTCTCGAACGCGCACAGGGCCTCGGCACGATGGCCGCCGGCGTCGCGCACGACTTCAACAACCTGCTGACCGGCATCCTCGGCAACGCCGAGCTGATCGCCGAAGCGCTGCCCAACACCGACGCCGCGGCGTTCGCGCAGAGCATCCGGCAGTCGGGCCGGCATGCGGCGCGTTTGTGCAAACAGCTGCAGACCTACGCCGGCGGCGCCCCGCTGCAGCCCGCACCGATCGACCTGGTGGCGGCGCTGCGCTCGCTGGTGCCGGTGCTGCGGTCGGCCTGCGGCGACGCGATCGACGTGCGGCTCGTCGCCGAGGTCGAATCGCTCGGCGCGGTCGCCGATGCGGCGGCGCTGGACCAGGCGCTGCTGAACCTCGCCACCAACGCCCGCGATGCGAAGGCTCGCACGGTCACGATCCGCGTCGGCAGGGTGCCGTCGGCCGCCGGTGAGGCCGGGCCCGGCCGGATCGTGATCGAGGTCGTCGACGACGGCGAAGGCATGACCCCCGAAGTCGCCGAACGCGTGTTCGACCCGTTCTTCACGACGCGCTTCCCGGGCCGCGGGCTCGGCCTCGCCGTGGTCAGCGGCATCGTGCAGCGCCACGGGGGCAGCATCGGCGTGCGCAGCGAACTCGGCCGCGGCAGCACGTTCCGCATCGAACTGCCCGGTGCGGCGCCGCCCGGCGCGACCGCCGAGCCGACCGTCGTGCTGCCGAGCCTGCCGCCACCCGCGGTGCCGGCGACGATCCTGCTGGTCGACGACGACGAACACGTGCGTGCGATCCTGGTCCGCATGCTGCGCTTCCTCGGCCGCGAAGCGGCGCCGTTCGGCGCCGGCGCGGCGTGCGTGCAGGCCGCGGCCGCCGCACCGGTCGACCGACCGCTGGTCGCGTTCGTCGACCTGACGATGCCGGCGATGGACGGCACCGAGGTGCTGCGACAACTGCGTCAGGTGCGGCCCGACGCGCGCATCGCGCTGATGAGCGGTCACGCCGATTCGCACGTCGGGCAGATGGCGAGCACGCTGCGGCCGGACTGCGTGCTCGCGAAGCCGTTCCAGCTCGAAGCGCTGCGCGCCACGCTGGGCAGCCTGCTGAACCCGTCGTCGCCGTCGGTGCCGCAGCAGGTCTGAGGTGGCGTCGGCGCGCCGGCGCCGCGATCATCGCGCACGATGGCGACCATGCGCTGCGTCGTCGTGCGCGAGCACGGCGGGTTCGATCGACTGCGGCTCGAGGAGCGGCCGGTGCCGACTCCCGGCCCGGGCCGCGTGCGCGTGCGCGTGCAGGCGATCGGCCTGAACCACCTCGACACCTGGGTCCGGCGCGGCGTGCCGGGCCACACGTTCCCGCTGCCGCTGATCCCGAGCAGCGACGCCTGCGGCGTCGTCGATGCGCTCGGACCCGGCACGCGCGGCGTCGCCGAGGGCGATCCGGTCGTCGTGCTGCCCGGCGTGTCCTGCGGCGCCTGCGAGGCCTGCCAGACGGGCCTCGACCAGCTGTGCCGGCACTACCACATCCTCGGCGAGAGCTGCGACGGCACCGCGGCCGAGTTCGTCGACGTGCCGTTCGCGAACGTCGCGCCGAAGCCGCGCGCCCTGACCGCGGCCGAAGCGGCGTCGATCTGCCTCGTGTTCCAGACGGCGTGGCACATGCTGGTGCGCCGGGCCGAGCTGCGCGCCGGCGAGACCGTGCTGGTGCACGCCGGCCTGTCCGGGGTCGGCAGCGCCGCGGTGCAGATCGCGAACCTGCTCGGCGCGCAGGTGATCGCGACCGCCGGTGGCGCGGCGAAGTGCGCGAAGGTCGCGGCGCTCGGCGCGCACCACGTGATCGACTACCGGACGCAGGACTTCGCCGCCGAGGTCCGCGCGCTCACCGGCAAGGCCGGCGTGCAGGTCGTGTTCGAGCACGTGGGCGCGGCGACGTTCGACGGTTCGGTGCGCTGCCTCGCGCGCGGCGGGCGCCTGGTCACCTGCGGCGCGACCACGGGCGGCGACGTACGGTTGTCGCTGCACGCGGTGTTCTTCAAGAGCCTGTCGATCCTCGGTTCGACGATGGGCAGCAAGGGCGATCTGCGCCAGATCCTGCGGCTGTTCGATCAGGGGCGCCTGCGGCCCGTGCTCGACCGCCAGTTGCCGATGGCACGGGTCGGCGAGGCCCATCGGCTGCTCGAAGCGCGCGAGACGCTGGGCAAGATCGTGCTCGAACCGTGACTTGCCGACCTGCGCGGCCGCTGGCATCCTGCGCGCCATGTCCGCCTGGCGCCGCGTCCTGCTGCACGTGCCCGTCGCCGCGGCGCTCGCGGTGACGGCCAGCTACGCCTGGTCGCGGATCGCCGGCTCGTTTGCGTTCGCGGGCGACTTCCAGATCTACGCCGGTGCGCTGGCGAAGGCCGTCCATGGCGACAATCCCTACCTGCCCTTCGCGATCGGACCCGGCTTCCTCTACCACCCGGCGTCGCTGTTCCTGGTGGCCAGCGTGGGCGCATTCGGTCCATGGCTCTGGAACGTCGCTGCTGCGCTCGCTTTCGCCGTGGCTGTTGCTGTGCTACGCGCCGCTGTGGGACAACCTGTACGCGGGCCAGATCAACACGTTCGCGCTGCTGGCGATCGCGCTGGCGTGGCGCGCGTCGCGCCGCGGTGACGAACGGCTGGCCGGCGTCGCGCTCGCGGTCGCCATCGTTCTGAAGACATCGCCGGCCCTGCTGCTGCTGCACTTCACAGCGGCGCGGCAGTGGCGCGCGGTCGCAGCCTGCGCGGTGACCGGCGTCGTGCTGTCGGCTGCGGCGGCACTGGTGTGGCGCCCCGAGTACCTGCGCACGTGGATCGACGTGTCGATGGCGACCGCGGCGAGCACGTTCGACTACATGAACCTCAGCGTCGAGGCGTTCGCGATGCGGCTCGGCGGCGAGTCGGTCGGCAAGGCGGTGCACAAGGTGCTGTTCGTGTCGGCGCTGCTGGTCGCGCTGCGGCGGCGCGGCCGCTTCGAACGGCTGGTGGTCGTGATGGCGGCGTTCAGCCCGATCGTCTGGTACCACCATCTGGTCTACCTGCTGCTGCCGATCGTGTCGGCGCTGCGCGCGGCGCCGTGGTGTGCGTGGTCGGCAGTCGCGTTGCTGCAGATCGAACGGCCGGTCGCCGACCACGTGCCGGCGCTGGCCAGCGTGCCGACGCTGGCCGGCATGCTGCTGCTGTTCTGCGTGCCGTTCGGCGAACCGGTCGACGCCGGCAGCGCGGTCACGGCACGCGGTGGCGCTGGCCCTGCGGCAGCGTGACGACCAGGCCATGACGCTGCGCGAGGCCATCCTGCACCGCGCGCTGGTCGAGCTCGGTGCCGTAGAGCTGGAGCTGCCGCAACTGCGGCGCCGCCCGCGCGACGTCGGCCACGGCGAGGCCTTTGGCCCACGTCAGGTCGAGCTCCCGTAGCGCCGGGGCCGCCGCGAACTCGGCGATTGCACCGGCGGCCAAGGAGCTCGACGTCAGGTCCAGCGTCTCGAGCCGCGGCAGCGCCGCGAGCCGCGCCGCGGCACGGCGGTCGAGTTCCGCATGCCGTAGCTCGAGGTGACGCAGGTCGGGTTGTGCAGCGATCGCGGCGGCGATCGACTCGGTGATCGGCCGCCGCACCACTTCGCCGTCCTTGCCCGCTTCGCGCGTGCCGCCGAACGCGAAGCGCTCGAGCCGTCGGTCCGCCAGCAGCGCGGCGACGCCGTCGTCGCCGAGTTCCGCCATCGCCGCCAGGCCGAGTTCCCGCAGTCCCGGCAGCGCGGGCAACCGACGCAGACCCGCGAGGGTGAACTGCGGGTTGCGATCGAGCCTCAGCGACGTGAGGCCGCCCGGCAGCTGCGGCAGCAGCGCGTCGGTCGTGCGCGGCAGGGCCGACAGATCGAGCATGCGCAGCGTCGTCATGCCGGCGAGCACGGGTCCGATCGCATCGGTGAGCGACTCGCTGCCGCCCAGCAGCAGCGTCTCGAGCTTCGCGCCCGCGAACGCGGCGACGACCGCGTCGGTGATGCCGACGCCGTCCTCGACCGGCGGCGGCGGCACGTCGCCGCGCCCTGCACCGCCCATGAAGAAGTCGCCGCGCTGGCCGCGGAACCGACCCTGGCAATCGCGCAGGTCCAGGTGGCGCAGGTGCGTGAGCCGCGTCAGGTGCAGCGCGTCGGCCGCCGCCACGGTCGTGCAGGCGCGCAGTTCGAGCCGCTGCAGGCCCGGGATCTTCGCGACCTCGGCCAGCGAGCGGCCGTGGAAGTCCATGCAGTGTGACAGCGACAGCGAACGCAGGCTCGGCAGCCGCGCGAGCCGTTCCACCGCCGGGGACTCGACGCCGCTGTAGGTCAGGTCGAGGTGTTCGAGCAGCGGCAGTGCCTCGAGCGCCGCGAGGCCTTCGCCCTTCATCTCGTGGCACTGGGCCAGCGACAGCCAGCGCAGGCTGGTCAGCTGGCCGAGGTGCTCGACACCGCGGTCGGTGATCTTCAGCGACACCGAGTAGCCCTTCTCGTTGACGTCCATGCCCGACAGATCGAGGTGCGTGAGGCGCTGGCACCGCGCCAGCGCGGCGATCGCATCGTCATCGAAGTCGAAGCAGCGCAGCTGCACCACGTCGTCGGGCACGGCCGCCACTCCCTGCGGGCCGTGGCACTCGTGCCATTCGTTCGCCGGCGGCTCTTGCAGCGGCGCGGGTTCGGCGGCGCCGTCGCGCCGCAGCAGAGCGGTGCCGATCGCCGCGGCGAGGCCGAGCAGCACGATCGCCGCCGCCAGCCACGGGTGCGCCGCGCGGCGTGCGGCCGTGCCGCCACCCAGCACTTCGTCGAGCAGCCAGTCGAGTTGCCGTTCGCGGGCGATCGCCAGCATGTCCATCGTCGTCATCGCAGTCTCCGTTCGATGCAGTTCCGCAGGGCTTCGCGGGCGCGCTGGACCAGCGTCTTGGTGCCGTTCGGGCGCAGGCCGAGGCGGGTCGAGACCTGTGTCCAGCCGAGCCCGTCGTGGTAGTGCAGTTCGAGCGCCGTGCGCGTGCGCGCCGCGAGGCCACCGAGGCACTCGCGCAGCGCCGCCAGCAGCGCTTCGCCGTCGTCGTCCTCGGCGGTCGCGAGCCACAGCTGGTCGACTGCCAGCGCGACCTCGCGCTCGCGCCGCCGGCGCCACCAGCGCCGCGTGCGCAGCCAGTGGTTGCGCGCCACGCCGCGCAGGAACGCACGCGCCGCCGCGGGCGCGACCGGCACGGCCGCGCGGCACGCGACCAGCAGCGTCTCCTGCAACAGCTCGTCGGCTTCATCGGCGGTGGCGCCGAGCGCCCGCAGGTAGCGCCGCACACCGGTAGCGTGGTCCGTCAGGTCGGGCCGTGCGGCGGACGCCGGCGGCGCCGGCGCGAGGTCGGGGGGCGGGGTGGCCACGGTGCTCAGGTCGTCGGCAACCGCCGATGCTATTCGCGAAATCGGCGTTCCGGCGGCCGCGCCCGCGATGCCAACGGGCGGGCGGACTTCGGGGCCCGGCTGCACGGATCGAAGGCCAACGCGACATCAGGGGGCATGAGCACGTTCTGGAGCGTCTGTTTCACCCTGTTCTGCTGCCTGCCGGTCGGTCCGGGTTCGGCCTGCGCGCCGGCCCAAGGCCCGGGCGCCTGTTGCTGCTGCCCGTGCGACGGGCCGGTCTGCCCGCCCGACTGCTGCCCGCCGGACTGCTGCGATGCCGGGTGCTGCACGGTGCCGACGCCGGCGCCGGGCTGCTGCCCGCCGAAGGGTTGCGGCGGCTGCTGAGCGCGGGACACTGTGCGCATGGCGGCTCCTGCCCTCGGCGCCGACGAGTTCCAACGTGCGTTCGCCGAACACGGTCGATCGCTGTGGGTGCTCGCGGCGGCGTGGGTCGGTCGCGAGGACGCGGCCGACCTGGTGCAGGAGACTGCCCGCGTCGCGTGGCAGCGCCGCGACTCGTTCGTGCCGGGCACCGACCTGCGGGCCTGGCTGTCGCAGATCGCGCGCCACCAGGGGGCGAATTGGCGGCGCCGCCGTCGTCCGACTGCCGTCGCCGACCTCGATCGGCGCACGGCGGCCGTGCGGCAGCCGGCCGCCTGGCCGTTCGACGCCGATCGCGGCGGGCTCGACGACGCGCTCGCGCGTGGGCTGCTCGACCTCGGTGAGACGGCGCGCGCATGTCTGTTGCTGCACGTGATCCAGGAGCACACGTTCGCCGAGATCGCCACGATGCTCGATCTGCCCGAGAACACCGTCGCCAGCCACGTCCGCCGCGCGCGTGCGGCGCTGCGGACCACGTTGGCTCCAGCCACCGCACCCGAACCCGTCCGGATACCGCGATGACCGACCCCCTCGCCGACCACGACGTCGACGGCGCGCTGCGCCGCGCGTTCGCGCCGCCGCCGGCGGCCGACTTCGCCGCGATCGCCGCGCGGGCAGCCGCCGCGGCACCGATGCGCCGGCCCTGGCCGTGGCTCGTGTCCGCGGCGGCCGTGTTGCTGCTGGCCGTCGCCTGGTGGTGGCGGCCGGCAGCGCGCGGCACCGGCGAGCCGGTCGGCGAAACGCTCGGCGCGATGTGGATCGCGGCCTACGAACACGCGGTCGCCGACGGCTTCGGTGGGGGATCCTGCTGCGAACCGGACCTCGACCTGCGGCAGGCGTGCGAACAGCGGTTCGCGGCGCAGCTCGACCTCGAACCGGCGTCGGTGCGCCTGCTCGGCTGCTACTGCGGGCCGCTGCCGACCGGCCGCTGCATGGCGTTGCTGGCACGCACCGACGACACGCCGGTCTGCGTCTACGTGCTGCCGCGCGCCGAGGACCCGCGGCCGCGGCTGCCCGCCGACAGCCGATTCGAGCTCGCGCGCCGCGAACTGGGTGAGTTCGTGCTCTACGCGCTGTCGCCGTCGGCGTCGGCCGCGACACTGGCCGAGTTCGTGGTGCCGTGACCGCGCGTCACTGCCAGTCGTAGCGCACGCGGTAGGTGACGACCGTCTCGCCGCCGGCCGGCACCGTGACGCGGAACTCGACGTTGCGGTCGTCGATGCGCACGAAGTCGTGCGACTGCTGCACCAGCTGCCAGTTGAGCCAGCGGTAGAGCCGTTCGGCGATGCGCACGTCGATCGGGGCGTCCTTGCGGTTGCGCACGCGGATCTCGAACGCTTCCTCGAGCTGATGGTTGCCGTTGCGCAGGTTGTAGTCGGTGCGCTTGCGTTCGCCGACCACGTCGAACGCGTCGCCGGTGTAGATGCGCAGCGTCTCGTCGCGCGGCGTGTGGTCGATCCGGTTCTCGCCGGTGAACTCGAGCCTGCCGTCGGCGTCGTCGCGGCGGTAGAAGCGCGTGCGGCCCTTCGGCAGCGGCAGGCCGAGTCCGTTGGCCGCCGTGTTGGCGAACTCGCGCATGACCCAGACCTTCGGGTTCGACTGGGTGCCGTAGTCCGGCTGGTCGCGGATCGTCTCCTGGTTCCAGCCGCGGTACTGGGCGACCGCGGCGCCGTCGTAGACGTAGAGCGTCTTCGTGGCGACGCCGAGCGCGCGCACGAACTCGACCTGCTTCTGCTCGCGGTTGCGCAGCGTCGTCGGCAGCGGCAGCGAGTACAGATGGAACTCGTCGAACGCCTTCTCGGTGATCGCGGCGCCGCCGGCCCGCAGCCCGCCGAGCGCCATCTCGTCGCTGCCGGTCGTGGGTTCGCCCGGCTGCAGCTTGTTCACGTCGCCGGCCATCAGCTTCACCGTCGCGTCGGCAAACGTCTTGCCGGACTGGTTGTCGAGCGTGACCCAGCCGACGACATCCAGCGTGTCGCCGTGTTCGGGGGCGATCAGGTTGTAGCTGGCCTGCCAGCTCATGCCGCCGGTCACGTAGCTGACCTCGGCATCGAGCTCCGCCGCGGCGGCTGCGTGCAGTCGCCAGTGCAGCGTCGGCATCAGGATCGCGTCGTCGGTCAGCGCCGGAAACAGCGGCTGGCCCGGCAGCGAGAACCGCAGGCGCCCGTCGACCTCGATGATCGGCGAGCCACCGCCGCCCGCGGGATCGCCGAGCGCTGCCTGGCGCGCGAAGAACTGGTTGCCGTAGCGCTGCGCGGCGCCGAAGTTCGGCGAGTAACCGCTGCGGACGATGCGGCCGCGCACGGTGCGCTCCTGTCCGTCGCGGTCGAAGATCAGGAAGTCGATCTCCTTGCCCTCGAAGTGCTGCAGCAACAGGCCCTGCGAGATCGTGTCGGCGCGGTAGTTCTGTTCGAGCACGGCGAGTGGCACCCTGCCGGTCGGGTCGCGCAACACGACCGAGTCGGGTTCGAGGTGCGTCGTCACGCCGACGAACTGCACGTCGTTGATGCCCTGCTGCAGCTTCAGCGCGATGCGGTCGCGCACCACCGCGAAGTCCTGGTTGTAGATCGTGATCGCCTGGTTCTGGGCCAGGCAGGCCGCCGCGAGCAGCGCGCCCGCAGCGGAGGCGTGGATCGGGTTCATGGCGCCCGAACGTATCCGGTGGGCTCACCGGCACTGCACGCGGGCCGACTCGTGCGGCCTTGGTCGGCCCAGACGGAACTGATGACTTGCGTGGATCAACGCGCCGGCAGCACCCAAACCTCGATTGCCACGCGGTTTGTGGAGTGCCCACTCGAGCCATCAGCGATGCTCGCGGTCGCCGGCGCGCAGCGGCAAGCTACGGCGTAACTGCCGCGTTCGCATGCAACGAGGACTGTTCGACGACCTGCCGTACGACGCCACCGCGCGCCGCCGACTCGCGCCCGGCGCGTTCTGGCTGGTCGGCTTCGCGCGGGGCCTCGAAGCCGAACTGCACCACGCGGTGGCCGCGGTCGCGGCGATGGCGCCGTTCCGCGCCATGGCGACGCCGGGCGGCCGGCCGATGAGCGTGACGACCACCTGCTGCGGCGCGGTCGGGTGGGTCAGCGACCGTCACGGCTACCGCTACGCGCCGTGCGATCCGACGACCGGCGCGCCGTGGCCGCCGATGCCGCCGGTGTTCGCCGACCTCGCGGCGCGCGCCGCTGCCGCCGCCGGCCACGGTGCGTTCGCGCCCGATGCGTGCCTGGTCAACCGCTACGCGCCGGGGGCCCGCATGGGGCTGCACCAGGACGTCGACGAACGCGACTTCGCGCAGCCGATCGTGTCGGTGTCGCTCGGCCTGCCGGCGGTGTTCCGCTTCGGCGGCGTGCAGCGCGGCGATGCGGCGCGGCGCGTGCCGCTGGCCAGCGGCGACGTCGTGGTCTGGGGCGGCCCGTCGCGGCGGTTCTTCCACGGCGTGCTGCCGGTCGCCGACGGCCTGCACCCGCGGTTCGGGCGCTGCCGCATCAATCTGACGTTCCGTGTCGCGCGCTGACGGCCGCGGCGTGGGAGGCGCGTGGGGTCAGTGCTCCGACCTCGTCGCGTCGGCGAGCGTGCGCGCGAGGCGCGCCGCCAGCCAGCGGCGCAGGAAGTAGTCGCGGTAGCCACGCTGCTGCAGCAGGCGTGGAATCGCGCCGCCGACGCCCCTGGTGGCGCAGGCATCGCGCAGCAGGGACGGCCATTCCTTCGCGGCTCGCCGCAGTTCGCGGCGGATCCGCTGTTCGTGCCGCTGCTGCAGGATGCCAGACACGGCCATGCCGATGCCGAAGCCGCCGATCAGCAGCATCCAGTACGAGAGCCGGCCGAGGCTCCGAGCGAACGTGGCGGCGACGGCGATGGCGAGCACCATGCAGCCGATCAGGACGCGCATCGGCGGGTCCGCGATCGGCATCGACGGCCGGTACTCGAGCCACGGCCCGAGTACCGGCGGTGCGTCGCGACGCCGACTGCGACGCGGTGCGTCGTCGGCGGGGGCAGGCGGATCCCGGCTCACCATGTGTTCAGGCTAGCGCAGCGCCTAGCATGCGGGCGTGTCGGAACGTGCCGGAGCGCCGGCGTCGCGGGCTGCCGCCGCGCTGTGGGCGGTGCGCCTGCTGCACACCGTCGTCTGGGCGGGGTTCGCGGGCTGCATCGTCGCGATCCCGATCGCGGCGCTGGCCGGCGCGCTCGGTCTGGCCGCGGTGCTGATCGCGGTCGTGTTGGTCGAAGTCGCGGTGCTGCTGGCCAACCGCCGCCGCTGCCCGCTGACGGCCGTCGCGGCGCGCTACACCGACGACCGCGCACCGAACTTCGACATCTTCCTGCCGGAGTGGCTGGCGCGGCACAACCAGACGGTGTTCGGCTGGCTCTACCTGTGCGGCATCGTCGTGACGCTGCTGGCCTGGTGGTGGCCGCGTTGACGTACTGCGGCGCCGCGCCCGTAGACTCCCGCCTCACCCGGAGGCCCATGTCGCACGAGATCTCTGAAGGCAGGAAGGTCGCCTACTACCTCGGCATCGCCCTGATCGTCGGCGGCCTGTTGCTGTTCGTCTCGGTGTTCTTCACCAACAGCTCGCCCAGTGTGGTGCTCGATCCGGCGGGCTTCGGCGAACGCCGGGACTCGAGCATGACCCGCGCGTTTCTCGGCATGGCGCTGATGGTCGTCGGCAGCCTCCTGCGTGTCGTCGGCGCGCGTGGCCTCGCCGGCTCCGGCGTCGTGCTCGATCCCAAGCGAGCGCGGCAGGACCTCGAACCGTGGTCGCGTCAGGTCGGTGGCATGGCCAAGGACGCGCTCGACGAGGCCGGCGTGGAGCTCGGCGGCGGCGACAAGGTCGTGATGCTGAAGTGCCGTGCATGCAGCAAGCTGAACGAAGAGGACTCGAAGTTCTGCCAGCACTGCGGCCAGCCGATCTGACGCTCGGGCGGCGGCGGCGGCGATCGCACGGTTCCCTCGCCGCGGTCGGCGCGGCAAGATGCGCGCCCCGATGAGCCAACCCCGAGTCCTGCACGAACGCCGCGGCGACGCCGTGCTCGTGACCCTCAACGCGCCCGAACGGCGCAACGCGATCGACCAGGAGATGGTCGACGGCCTGCACGCGGTGCTCGACGCGCTGTGGCACGACGAATCGATCGCGGCGCTGGTGCTGACCGGCGCCGGCGACAAGGCGTTCGCGGCCGGTGCCGACATCGCGCAGCTGCGCGAACGCACGTCGCGCGACGCGCTGAAGGCGATCAACAGCGGGTTGTTCGAGCGCATCGAGGAGTTCCCGGCGCCGGTGATCGCGGCGATCCGCGGCTTCGCGCTCGGCGGCGGCTGCGAGCTGGCGATCGCCTGCGACCTGCGCGTCGTCGGCGAATCGGCGAAGCTCGGCCAGCCCGAGGTCAAGCTCGGCATCATGCCGGCGGCCGGCGGCACCTACCGGCTGCCGCGGCTGATCGGCCTCGGCCGCGCGCGCGAGCTGGTCTACACCGGCCGCACCGTCGATGCGCAGGAGGCGCTGCGCATCGGCCTGGCCAATGCCGTCGTGCCGGACGCCGAAGTCGTCGAGCGGGCGCTGCAGCTCGCCGCCGAGATCGCGCAGAACGGCCGGCTCGCGGTGCGAGCGGCCAAGCGGTCGCTGAATGCGCTGTCGCGGCCCGGCCAGGAAACCGCGCGCACGTTCGAGAGTTCGGTGCAAGCGGTGCTGTTCGACAGCGACGACAAGAAGGCGCGCATGGACGCGTTCCTCCACAAGCAGAAGAAGGGCTGATCCGATGAGTGAAGCGAAGTTCCCGACGGTGGCGGTGCTCGGCGCAGGCACGATGGGGGCCGGCATCGCGCAGGTGTGTGCGCAGGCCGGTTCGAGCGTCGTGCTGCAGGACGTGACCGACGAGTTCGTGCAGCGCGGCCTGGCGCGCATCCGCGACTTCCTGCAGAAGGGCGTCGATAAGGGCAAGACCACGGTCGAGCAGCGCGACGCGGTGCTGTCGCGCATCACCACCACGACCGATCGCGCCGGCGCCGCGCGCGGTGCGCAGCTGGTGATCGAGGCCGTGCCCGAACAGCTGGCGCTGAAGAACGGCATCTTCCGCGAGCTGGCCGCCGTCGTCGCGCCCGACTGCGTGCTGGCCAGCAACACCTCGTCGCTGTCGCTGGCGAAGGTGTTCGCCGGCGTCGCCGGGCCGGCGCGCTGCATCGGCATGCACTTCTTCAACCCGGTGCCGCTGATGGCGCTGCTGGAGCTGGTGCGCACCGACGCGACGTCGGCGCCGGTCATCGACGCGGTGACCGCCTACGGCCGGCAGCTCGGCAAGGAGCCGATCCTGGTCAAGGACAGCCCCGGCTTCGCCAGTTCGCGGCTCGGCGTCTGCCTCGGTCTCGAGGCGATCCGCATGCTCGAGAGCGGCGTCGCCAGCGCCGAGGACATCGACAAGGCGATGGTGCTCGGCTACGGCCACCCGATGGGGCCGCTGAAACTGACCGACCTGGTCGGCCTCGACGTGCGGCTCGCGATCGCGGACTACCTGGCGCAGGAACTGGACCACCCGGGCTTCCGGGCGCCCGAGCTGATGCGGCGCATGGTGGCCGAGGGCAAGCTCGGCAAGAAGAGCGGCCAGGGCTTCTACCGCTGGTGACGCCCCGCGCGCCCACGACGGCAGGCGAACGGACTGCCGGTGGCCGGGCTGGGCGCGCGACGGGATGACCGACTCCGGCGGCCTGCGCCACCTACGCCGTGCCGCTTGCTGCACCGAAGGTGCGTGAGGCGGTCGGGTTGCGCCAACTCCCGGCTCTTGCGGGTGCGCTCCGTTCCGGGCCAACGGACGGGTCCCCTCTACCAGAGGAACCACCCCGAACCGTCATTCCGCGGACGGGGTGTGCGCTCCATCCAAACCCAGAGCCTGACCATGAAAGCAAACAACAGTACGTTCCGTGGGTTCACTACCGCGGTTTCTCGGCTGGTCCGTGGCGCCGGTCGCGTCACCCGACTGCTGCCCTTGGTGATCGCGGGCAACCTTGCCGGCCTCACCGGTTCGGCGGCGGCACAGAGCGCGTTGGTGCCGCGAATCGTCGACATCGCGCCCAGGGAAGCCTTCGTAGGGCAGATCATCACGGTCCACACCGCCGTGATGCAGGTGTCCCTGCCGCCTCTGACTGGTTACCGAGCCGCCTCGTACGCGCTACACTTCCCCTTGTACAACCCCCAGTCACCGCGCATCTACTTCGCGGACACGAGCGGTCAGCCGACGATTCGTGGCCTCGCGGTCGTTCGAATCGACGACGACTCCTATCGGGTGACGGTCCCGCCGAACGCGCGATCCGGCCCGCTGCGGTTCGAGAACGGCTTCAACTCGCTCGTCAACCTGTCGGTCAGCGTTGCGGGGTACACGATCAGCAACCTCTCGCAGTTCGACGTCGTCAGTGTGCGGATCGACGGCATCGAGCGGTTGGCACCTGCGGAGATCCAGGCTGTCTCACAGTCCAGCGCCACGTTCAACCTGGCCGACATCGGTACCACGCCGGGGAATCACCTCGTCGAAGTCACCATCGGTCCGTCGCTCGCGCAGCGCGTGATCGTGTATGCCGTGCAGGCCCAGGCCACTTCGCCGACGAACGTCATCGAGGTCACACTGATGGCTGCAGGCGAGTACCTCGCGTCATCGCCGAACCGCACCGTCGCTGGCAACAAGGTCACCTGCAGTTGGCAGACGTTCGTGGTCGCTCCCGATCCGGCCGACTCGTTCGTCAAAGGCTTCGACTTCACCTTCGACGCGGCGGCGGTGACGACGACATGGACGCACTGGAGTGGTAGTCGCAGCAACCAGCTGGCGAGCGGACGAGTAGTCGAGCCGACGAACTGGTTGCTGAACCCAACGGCGGTCGTCCTCCAGCTACGCCGCACCAACGGTCAGGCCTACATGAACGTCACGGTCGACCTGTTGAACGCATCCCTCGTCGCCGCTGACGGCTTCCCATACGACCTGCAGTGATGGTTGAACAGCGGCTCTCGCGCGGGGGCCGGGCGGACCACCCCGAGTGCTCACTTGGGTGGCAGCATGACTCGGTCCGGCCCCGCGCGTCTCACCAGCGCATGCGCGAGCGCAGCGACCGCTTGGTCGTCCAGGTCGCGCCGACCATGTGATCGATGCCGAGCCGCCGGATGTCGCCGGCGATCTGCTGCAGCAGGCCGGCCCATTCGAGTTCTTCGGCGTCGACGCCCTGCATCGTCAGCATGGTCTGCACGGTGTTGCCGATGCCCTGCATCAGCGGCCCGACCGGCGTCACCGACAGGCCGCTCCAGCCGGTCGGCAGCGCGGCCACGTGCGCCTGCACCTTCGCGGGCAGTTCGGCTGTGGCAGCGGCAGCGGCGCGGGCGTCGAGCACCGCGCGCAGGTTGCGGCGCGCGATCTCGCTGTTGCCGAGCACCAGGACCAGCAGGTCGTCGGTGATCGCGTACTCGACCTCGACCAGGCCGCCGGGCTTCAGCCGGTAGATCTTCGTGTCGGCGTAGTCCTCGGACTTGCGTGCCGCGTGCAGGCCGCGCGAGCGCAGCAGCGCCTCGATGCTCTGCCCGAACGCCTTGCCGTCGCGCAGGGCCCACGCGATGCACGAGCCCGACAACGTCGAGTACTCTTCCTCTTCGTCGGCCGCGGCCTCGGTCGTGGCTTCGACGTCGTCGACCATCAGCATCTCGGTGCCGAGGTGCGCGATCAGGTCCTCCTCGAGGCGCACCTTCGTCGCCTCACCGAACGCCTGCATCGCCTGGTCGAACGACAGCGGCACGTCCTCGCCGAGGCCGTGCCAGACCCGCTTGACGGTCGCGAACAGTGCGCCGACGTCGAACGGCGTGGTCGAGAACCAGTCGCACGAGGGCGGCACGAAGCGCAACAGGCGCGGGGTCTGGGCGAACATCACCGTGCCCCACAGGCCCTCCGCGTCGGCGCGCAGGTCGGCGCCGAACTCGAGCGTCATGTGTGGTCCGTCGGCGTCGAGCTGCAGCGACAGGTCCTGCAGCGAGGCCAGGCCCAGGCTCTCGATCACCGCGGCGATGTCGAACGGCGCCTGCCCCTGCATCTGCTCGGCGAGCATCGGCATCACGACGCGCATCGCGTCGCCGAGCCGGGCCTGCACGTGCATCGGGTGCGCGGTGGAGTCCCCTTCGAGCCGGCCCTCGCTCGCCAGCAGGCGCGCGGCGACCGGTTCGAAATCGGTCGAGGTGGCGAACACCGTGACGAGGTGGCCGTCGATCAGCGTCGGCGCCATCGCGGTCATGCGTTCGTCGCCGGTGATGCGGACCTGCAGATCGCCGATGGTCGCATCGCGCATCGGGCGCTGTTCGGTGGCCTTGCGCTCCATCTGTTCGGTCAGCTCGCCGGCCAGCGCCGCGAGGTCGAGGCCTTCGCCGGGCGACAGCGCGGCGACGATGCTCATGCGCGGTTGCCGGCCTTCCTGCGCCGCGGCCGGCACGTCGTCCCAGTCGAGTTGCAGCGACAGCACCAGGTCGCCCTCGTACTCCTGCCACAGCTTGTCGAGCAGCTCCGGGTCGAAGTTGCCCTCGGTGCGCACGCGGCCGAGTGCTTCCTCGAAGCCGGTCGTGAATTCCGCGAGCAGCGGCGCCATCGACGGCGACTGGATCAGCTTGGCGAGCTGGGTCTTGGCGAAGTGCTTCTGCCACTTCGCGGGCGAGGCACAGCGCACGACCAGGCACGAGTCGGCCGGTACGAAGCGGTTGGCGGCGGGGGCGGCCGAGGTCTGCTGGGCCGCCACGGCGGCGCAGCACGAGAGAACGAGGGGCAGTCGGAGCATCGTCGTCACTTCTGTTGCAGGTAGATCAGCACGCGGTCGTGGGCGAGCAGCACGAAGTCGGTGCGGCCGTCGCCGTCGAGGTCGCCCGTGGCCAGTTCGCGCGGTTCGTTGTCGGGTTCGTCGCTCGGCGGCGCTTCGAACACCGGAATCGCGAGCGCGCGGTCGAGCCGGTCCGGGCCGCCGGCGAGGATCTGCACGCCCGGCAACTGGCGGTCGATCAGGGCCAGATCGGCGGTGCCGTCGTGGTCGAAGTCGCCGGCTTTGCCGGTCCAGTACCAGGTCCGGTCGGTCGGCGGCTCGTGCGCGGCGATCGGTCGCAGCGACGGGCCGCTGCCGAACGGCACGCGCAGCAGGCCGCGGGCCGACACCAGCAGCACCGCGTCGCCGTGCGCGGACAGCTGCGTGAAGTCGAACTCCGGCACCGCCACCGCGACCGCCGGCGCGTCTGTGCGCGTGCGCACGAGGCGGTGGTTCTTCTGGTCGAGCCAGGCCATGCCGCCGCCAGGCAGTTCGGCGGCCAGCGACAGCTCGTCGAGGCCGGCCGGACCGTTGTCCTGCGCCAGCACCTGCAGCTGGCCCGCGGCGTCGAGCCGGAAGCGGCGCACGAAGCGCTCACGCACGGCCAGCAGCGCCGCCTGGTCGCCGTGGCGGCACGGCGCCAGCGCGCGGTCGTCCAGCTTCTTCGCGAAGCCGGCGGTGCCTTCGCCCTTGCCGACCTTCTTCGGTTCGGCGCCGAGCGTCACCGTGCGCAGCCCTTCGCCGGGCACCACGAACGCGACCTCGAGCCCTTCGGCGTCGCCGAAGTCGCCGGCGTGCAGCCGGACCGGATCGGCCGGCAACCGACCGAGGTCGACCAGTCGCTGTGGCTCGCTGCCCGGCACGACGCGGTCGAGGTGCGCGTCGCGCTTGTCGTTGCGCGCCAGCACCAGCACGCCGCCGGCGGGGTGCACGGTCGCGGCGATCGGCTTGTCGGTGCAGCCGATCTGCACCGGGAACGTGTCGAGCGGCAGCGCGCCGCTCTTCCAGGCCAGCATCTCCTCCTCGGGGCTGGCCAGCACGAGGTCGAGGCGGCGGTCGCCGTCGACGTCGCCGAGCGCGATCGACGCGACCCCGGCCAGCGTCGGCACCGAGCGTTCGACGAACGTGCCGTCCTGCCAGACGAACAGTGCGAGCCGCGCGCGTTCGGGCTGCACGACCACGACGTCGTCGTCGCCGTCGCCGTCGACGTCGCCGATCGCGACCGGCGGGGCCTTGGCGCCTGCGCCCTCGCCGAACGCCCACCACTCCAGGGCCGCAGAGCCGCCGTGGTCGACGTAGTCCTGCAGCGTCACACGGCGGTGCGGTGCTTCGATCGTCGCCAGCACCGGCCGGCCGTCCGCGCGCTGGGCCGGGAACACGTGCACGAGGTTGTCGACGCCGGCGATGCGCCACGGGCCGAACGTGCCGTCGCCGTTGCCGCGCCGCAGCCGCAGGTTCAGTTCGCCGCCGGACGCGCAGCAGACGAAGTCGCGGTGGCCGTCGCCGTCGACGTCGACGACGTGGAAACTGTGCGTGTTGTCCTCGAGCGGCTCGATCGCCGACAGCCGCGGTTCGGTCGCGATGTGCGTGACCCAGCGCACGGAGTTGCGTGCCAGCACGACGAGGTCCTGCTTGCCGTCGCCGTCCAGGTCGCCGGTGCGCAGGCCGACGCCGCGGCCACCGAGACCGAGGTCGAGCGGCGTGCCGGCCTCGCCGCCGGGGTGGCGCACGGTCAGCCGGCCGCGGCCGTCGACCACCAGCAGGTCCTGCTTGCCAGAGCCGTGCACGTCGGCCAGCGCGTAGCCGGCGATCTGGCCGTGCATCGGCACGGTCTCCTGGGCGATGCCGTCGCCGTCGGGCCGCAGCACGCAGAGCCGCGCGCGCCGCGGGTCGGCGACGACGACCTCGCGCCGACCGTCGCCGTCGATGTCGCCGATGTGCAGGTCCTCGACGCCGTCGCCGACCTTGACGATGCGTGGTCCCTCGAAGCCGAACCGGGCGCGCAGTTCGACCGGGATCGGCGGCGGCGAGGTCTGCGCGATCGCCGCGGCGGCGGCGAACGACACGGCAGGAACGAGGCGGAGCGTGGCGAGGGTCACCGCCGCAATCTATGGTTGCGCCGATGCTGCTCGCAACGATGGCCGTGCTGTTCTGCCTGCAGGACCCGCCGCCGACCACCGCCGTCGAGGTGCTGGACCTCGGCAACGGCAACAAGGTCCAGGGGCGCGTGCTGCGCACCACCGACACGACGATCTTCGTCGACGTCGGCTTCGACGTGCTGAAGGTGCCGGTCGCCGCCGTGCTGCGCCGCGAGTCGGTGGCCGGCGAGGCCACCGGTCGCGTCGACCGCCGCGCGCTGTGGGCGCGCGCCGAGCTGCCCGAACGTTCGGTCGCCGAGGGCGCCAAGGTCATGGGCGAGGCGGTCGTGAAGATCGAGGCCGCGTCGGGCCAGGGTTCGGGCTTCGTCACACACGCCGACGGCTGGATCGTCACCAACTTCCACGTCGTCGAGGGCGAGGTCGAGGTCGACGTCGTCGTCTACCCGGTGACCGCGAACGGCTTCGAGCCGCGCACCGTGCGCAAGTGCAAGGTCGCCGCGATCAACCCGGCGATGGACCTCGCGCTGGTCAAGATGGAACCGCCGGCCGGGCTGTCGCTGAAGACCGTGTTCCTCGGCGAGAGCGACGCGATGCGCGTCGGTGACACCGTCTACGCGATCGGCGCCCCGATCGGACTCGACCGGACCGTCAGCAGCGGCATCGTCAGCGTCACCAACCGCACGTTCGAGGGCCGCTGCCACTTCCAGATCACGACGCCGATCAACCCCGGCAACTCGGGCGGACCGCTGTTCAACCTGCGCGGCGAGGTCGTCGGCGTGAACAGCTCGCAGTACCGCGGCTTCCAGGGGCTGAACTTCGCGATCCCGGCCAAGTACGTGATCGACTTCCTCGACAACCGCGACGCGTTCGCGCTCGACTCGACGCGCAGCGAGAACGGGGTGCACTACCTGCCGGCGCCACGGCGCCCGCAGTGACGCCAATCCGGCCCAGGCGCTTGCAAGCGCCGGGTCGGGTGCGACACTGGCGGCCGTGGAGAGAGCCGCCAACGACGCGGCGGGTGCGCCCAGGCACCCGCCGCGAGACGAGTGGTTCTCCGCTGACGCACTCGCGCAGGTGTTCGACGCCTCGCCGAGCGGCATGTTGCTGGTGTCGGCGGAGGGACTCGTGCGTCTCGCCAATCGTGAGGCCGAACGGCTGTTCGGCTTCGCGCATGGCGAGCTACGTGGCCGTTCGGTCGAGGAACTGGTGCCGGAGCGGTTCCGCGGCGGCCACCCGGCGCAGCGCAACGGCTACTTCGCGGCGCCGGCGGCGCGCGCGATGGGCGCCGGCCGCGACCTCTACGGCCTGCGCCGCGACGGCACCGAGGTGCCGATCGAGATCGGCCTGAACCCGATCCGCGCCGGCGACCGCACCTACGTGCTGGCCGCCGTGATCGACATCACGCAACGCAAGCGCAGCGAGGACCTGCTGCGCGGGTCGCTGGCCGAGAAGGAGACGCTGCTGCGCGAGATCCACCACCGCGTGAAGAACAACATGCAGGTGGTGTCGAGCCTGCTGAACCTGCAGCAGGGCAGCATCGACGACGCGCGCTATCGGGCCCTGTTCGAGGAGTGCCAGACGCGCGTGCAGACGATGGCGCTGATCCACGAGAAGCTCTACGCGGCCGGCAACCTGGCGGCGCTCGACGCGGCCGACTACCTGCGCAGCCTGACGCACATGCTGCTGCGCACCTACCTGCCGTCGGGCTCGCCGGTGCGCGTCGACCAGGCGTTCGCGCCGCTGCGGCTCAGCCTGCAGACCGCGATCCCGGTCGGGCTGATCCTGCACGAACTGCTGACCAACGCGATCAAGCACGCGTTCCCGAGCCGCAAGGCCGGCACGCTGCGCGTGACTCTGACCGCACACGGCGAAGGTGCGCGGCTCGAGGTCGCCGACGACGGCGCCGGGCTGCCGCCCGAGTTCGAGGTCCACGCCTCGCGTGGGCTCGGCTTCCGCCTGATCGCCGCGCTGGTGCGCCAGCTCGACGGGGCCCTGCACGTGCAGCGTGGTGGCGGCACGTGCTTCGCAATCGACTTCGTGCCGGCGGCTACCGCCGACACCACGACCTGAGGAGTGCCAGATGCCGAACGGAAGGATCCTGATCGTCGAGGACGAGGGCATAGTCGCCGAAGACCTGCGCACGATCCTGCTCGGGTCGGGCTTCGAGGTGGTCGGTGTCGCCGACAGCTTCGACGCGGCGGCGCAGCTCGCCGCCAACACGCGGCCCGACCTGGCGCTGCTCGACATCCGGCTCAAGGGGCCGCGCGACGGCATCGAGCTGGCCGCGGAGCTGCGCCGCAACGACATCGGCTACGTCTATCTGACGTCGCACGCCGACGAACAGACGCTGGCGCGCGCCGAGATCACCGAACCGCTGGGCTACGTGTTGAAGCCGTTCGGCGCGCGCGAGATGCAGCCGGTGCTGCAGACCGCGCTGTACCGGCACGCGGCCGAGCTGCGGTTGCGCAACCTCGAGAGCTGGCTGCGCACGACGCTCGCCAGCATCGGCGACGCGGTCGTCGTGACCGACCGCGGCGCGCGCATCACGTTCCTGAACCCGTGCGCCGAACGGCTGCTCGGCGCCACGCTGCGGCAGGCCAGCGGCCAGCCGCTGCACGAGGTGATGCCGCTGCTGGACCTGCGGCTCGGCGAACGCATGGCCTGCGTCGCGCGGCGCGCGATCGACGACGGCGAGATCGTGCACTTCGCCGACGACGTCGACCTGGTCCGCCGCGACGGCTCGCGCCTGCCGGTCGAGGACAGCAGCGCGCCGATCCGCGACGCCGACGGCGGCATCAGCGGTGCCGTCGTCGTGCTGCGCGACGCCACCGCACGCCGGCGCACCGAGCAGGAGCGCCTCGAGGTCGAGCGCCGCATGCGCGACGCCGAGCGGCTCGAGAGCGTCAGCGCGGTCGCCAGCGGTCTGGCGCACGATCTCAACAACGTTCTGACCGCGATCCTCGGCAGTGTGCAGCTCTGCCGCGACGACGGCCCGAGCGAAGACGGCGCGCCGCTGACCGAGATCGAGAGCCAAGTGCGCATGGCGGCGGCGATGTGCCAGCGCCTGCTGGCCGGTCCGACGACGCCGACGCCGATCGACCCGGTCGCGGTCGCCGATGCGGTGCGCGACAGCCTGCGGATCGAACGCGCGCTCGCCACGGCGGGCATCGAGTTCTCGGCCGAGTTCGAGCGCCCGGACCTGCAGGTGCTGGCCGACGGGCTGCAGTTCCGCCAGGTGCTGCAGAACCTGCTGCGCAACGCCGCCGAGGCGCTGGCGGCCGACGGCGGCGGCATCGCGGTGCGCGCCGGCGCGATCCGGCTGCCGACGCCGCTGCTCGGCGAGCGCTCGACGGCGCGCCTGCTGCGGCCCGGCGCCTACGTCTGGATCGAGGTCGCCGACGACGGGCCCGGCATCCCCGACGACGTGCTGCCGCGCCTGTTCCAGCCGTTCCAGTCGACCAAGTCGAGCTCGCGCGGGCTCGGCCTCGCCAGCGTCAGCGGCATCGTGCGCCGCCACGGCGCCTCGATCGAGGTCGAGTCCGCGCGCGGCGTCGGCACGGTGTTCCGGCTGTTCTGGCCGGCGCCGGACGCGGCCGGCGCCGATCCCGAACGGGCGCCGGTCGCGCAGCGCACCGTGCTGCTGGTCGACGACGACGACGCGGTGCGGCGCACCACCGGCAAGCTGCTGCGCAGCCGCGGCTGGGAGTGCGCCGAGGTCGGCACCGCCGCCGAAGCGCTGGAACGGCTGTGCGCCGAGCCGACCGTTGCCGTGGTGGTGCTCGACCTGCACCTCGGCAGCGACCGCGCCGACGAACTGTTGCTGGCGCTGCGCGCCGAGCGGCCCGAGCTGCCGGTGCTGCTGGTCTCGGGCATGGGCCACGTCGATCCGGCGCTGCTGTTCGACGAGCGCATCGAGTTCCTCGGCAAGCCGTTCCTGGTCGACGAACTCAGCCAGCGCCTGGCGCGGCTGCTGACGCGGCCGCGCTGACCGCCGCGGTCTCGGCGTGGATCGCGGCGAGCGCCGCGGCGCCGCCGTCACCGGCGCGCTGCCGCCGGTCGATCGCCAGCACGAACTCGACCGTGCGCGGCCGCGGCGACGGCCGCGTCGGGCTCGTGCGGTAGCGTTTGTAGCCGCGGCAGAACGCGCGCAGCGCGCCGTGGCCGGCGGCCAGCGCGACCAGCCGTTCGAGCGGGATCGTGCCGTCGGTGCTGTAGCTGAGCAGCAGGTGGGGCGCGTCGAGGCGGTCGAGCAGCTGCGCGAACGCAGAGGCCGCGGCGCGGCGGTCGTTGAACGGGCTGCGGCGTTGCCGCCAGTCGGGTCGGATCGCGGCGCGCCAGCCGCGTTCGGTCGGCGGCGGCAGCGCCGGCCGGTCCCACACGACCAGCGAGTTCAGCACGTGGTAGTTGCTGGCGTAGGGATGCTGGTTGTACGGCGGGTCGACGTAGACGACGTCGGGCGTGCCGCCGAGGTGCGCGGCGAGGTGCAGCGCGTCGACCGCGAGCACACGGTGGTCGCGGCCGGTGGCCAGGAACCGCTGCGGCGACAGCTGCAGGTCGGCGAGGATCCGGTGCAGCGCGGTGCCGTTGCTGCCGCCCCAGCCGCGGTGGAAGCCCTTGAACACGCCGCTGGTGTTGGCGAGCCAGCACGCCTGGTAGAGCAGCGGTGCCAGCAGGCACGCGGCGCCGTCGGCGTCGATCGCGCCGTCGGCGCGCCACGCCGCGATCCGCGCGCGGATCGCGTCGATGCGGCGCCCGGTCGCGCGGCGGTAGAACAGCCGCTCGCGGTGCGGATCCGGCGCGGCGTCGTCGGCGGGGCACAGGTGTTCGGTGACCCAGCCGGGTTCGCCCGGCAGCGCGTTCAGCCGCGCGATCGCCGCCTCGTAGCCGCCGAGCGGCGCGCAGGCGGGCGGCCGTTCGCTGGCGATCGCCGCCGTGTTGCAGACCTCGGCGTACGGCTCCCAGTCGTTGCTGACGACCGCGAAGCCGCGCCGCTTCGCGAAGCGCGACACGACGCCGCTGCCGGCGAATGCGTCGACGAACGTCGCCTGCTCGGCGCGCAGGCCGGTCGCGTCGAGCGCGGCGCCGATCAGGTCGAGCAGGTGCCGCTTGCTGCCGAGGTACGGCAGCAGCTGGTGGAACACGTACTCGTCGGTGTGGCGGGCGGCGTGCTTCTGGCGGTCGTAGCGCACGGGACCGGCAGGCTACCGCATACCATGCGACGGCCCATGCGCGCCCTCGTCCGCTCGTTCGCTTGTCGCGCCGTTCTCGGTTTCCTCACGGCGGCCGCCGCCGCGCAGGTGCCGAGCCCGGTCACGTTCTTCGGCCACGAGATCGGCGCCGACCGTCGGCTCGTGAACTACACCGACATGACGCGCTGGTTCGCCGCCGTCGCGGCGGCCAGCGACCGCGTGCAGCTGGTCGACATCGGTCCGACCAGCTACGGCCAGCGCATGACGATGCTGGTGATCTCGTCGCCGCAGAACCTCGCGCGCCGCGAACGGCTGCGCACGATCGCCGGCCTGCTCGCGCGCGGACGCGTGCCGACCGAGGCGGCGCGCGCGCTGGCGGCCGAGGGCCGCGCGATGGTCTGGATCGACGCCGGCCTGCACTCGACCGAAGCGATCGCCGGCCAGAACCTGCTCGAACTGGTCTGGCAGATGGTGTCGCGCGACGACGCCGAGGTGCGCCGCATCCTCGACGAGGTCGTGCTGCTGGCGTGTCCGGTCAACCCCGACGGCTACGAGCTGGTCGCCAACGCGTACCGAGCGATCGGCCGCATGACGATCCCGGTGCTCTACCAGCGCTGGATCGGCCACGACAACAACCGCGACTTCTACGCCTGCAACCAGCTCGAGGCGCAGAACACCAACCGCGTGTTCTACCGCGAGTGGTATCCGCAGATCGTCTACAACCACCACCAGCCGGCGCCGGCGGGCACGATCCTGTTCACGCCGCCGTTCCGCGATCCGCACAACTACCTGTGCGACCCGCTGGTGGTCCGCGGCATCGAGATCGTCGCCGCGCACATGAACCACCGCTTCGCGCTCGAGGGCAAGCCCGGCGTGATCTCGCGCGGCGGCGCGCCCTACTCGGGCTGGTGGAACGGCGGCCTGCGCTCGACCGGTTACTTCCACAACGTGATCGGCATCCTGACCGAGGCCTTCGGCCATCCGGAGCCGACCGAACTGGTGCCGGCGTTGGCGCGGCGGCTGCCGAACGGCGACTACCCCGATCCGGTGCCGGCGCAGACCTGGCACCCGCGGCAGACCGTCGACTACCTGCAGACCGCGAACTTCGCGATCCTCGACTACGCGGCGCGCCACCGCGAGGAACTGCAGCTCGGCATCTGGACGATGGCGCGCCGCGCGATCGAACGCGGCTCGCGCGACCACTGGACGCCGACGCCGAAGCTGCTGGCCGCGGCCGCGCGACGCGACGATCCCGCGTCGGTGTTCGCCGATCCGTTGCTGCGCGATCCGCGCGTCTACGTGCTGCGCAGCGACCAGCCGGACTGGAGCGCGGCGCAGCGGCTGGCCCGCGCGCTGCAGCGCTGCGGCGTCGAACTGCAGCGCGCCACGGCGCCGTTCGAGCTCGGCGGCGCGATCATGCCGGCCGGTTCGCTGGTGGTGGCTTGCGACCAGGCGTACCGCGCGCACGTGCTCGACCAGTTCGAGCCGCAGTGGCACCCGGACGACCTGCGCGACGGCAAGCCGGTGCCGCCGTACGACTCGGCCGGTTGGACGCCGGCCCTGCAGATGGACGTGCAGGTCGAACGCAGCTTCGCGGCGCTGCGCGACCAGGCGTTCGTCGAGGTCGACGACGCGGAACGGTTCGCGCCGCAGCCGTTCGCCGACGGCGCGGCGGCCGGCTGGCAGCTCGATCCACGCGACAGCCACACCGTGATCGCCGTCAACCGGCTGCTCGCGGCCGGTGCCGCCGTCGAGTGGTCGCCGCGCGGCCACTACTGGGTGCCGAGCGGCGACGCGGCGCGCGGCGTGCTGCGCGAGGCCGCGGTGGCACTCGGCCTGCGCACGCTGCCGGGCGAGGTCTCGACGCGCGAGGCCCGCACCGCGGTGGCGGCGCCGCGCATCGGCCTGTTCGACGTGTTCGGCGGCCACATGCCGACCGGCTGGAATCAGTGGCTGCTGCGCGAGTTCGGCTTCCCGGCGCAGCAGGTGTGGGGCGAACGCGTCGAAGCCGGCGACCTCGCGCGCGACTTCGACGTGCTGGTGTTCCACACCGGCCTGCCCGGACCGCGCGACCTCGAACGCGCGGCGCAGGTGCTGACCGACGACGACCTCGCGGCGCTGGCCGCGGCGCTGCCGCCGTTCGAGGACTGGAGCGATCTGGCGGCGCGGCGCGTGCGGCTCTCCGGCGAACGGTCGCTGCCGGCGCTGCGCGCGTTCGTCGAACAGGGCGGCACGCTGGTCGCGCTCGGCGGGGAGTGCGACAAGGTCGTGCGCCACTTCGCGCTGCCGGTCGAAGTCGGCACCTGGGTCGACGATCCCGACGCCGAGGGCGGACGCCGGCGCACGCGGCGCGAGGAGTGTTACGTGCCCGGATCACTAGTGGCGATCGAGGTCGACACGTCGCACGAACTGGCACGCGGCGCGTCGCGCGAACTGGCGGCGGTCGTGACCGGCAGCTCGCCGTTCCTCGCGGTCACCGACCCGGCGGCGCCGATCGACGTCGTCGCGCGCTACCGGCGCAGCGACCCGCTGCTCAGCGGCTGGGCGATCGGCGAGCACCATTTCGCCGGCAAGGCCGCGGTGCTGTGCGCACGGATCGGCCGCGGCCGCGTCGTGCTGTGCGGCGCCGAGGTGACCTGGCGCGGCCAGCCGCTCGGCACGATCAAGCTGTTCCTGCAGGCGCTGCTGACTTCGGGGCGCGCGGCGGTCCGCTGACCTCGCCGCCGGCTGTGCGCAGCCTGGCTCGGCGGGTGGCGAGCGGTCGGCGCGGCGAGCGAAGGCGCCCGTGGCATCGAGCGATCGCGCACGGCGGCACGGCAGGGCGCCGCGGTGGGGTGCCAGGCACACCGATTGCCCGGGACGAGAGGTCGCCCTCGACGCGCGGCCGGCCCCGGCGCGCGCTTCCGCACCCCGACGAGGATCTCCCCCGATGCGCCTGCCGCTCCCGCTGCCGCTGTTCGCTGCCTGTGCAGCCTCCCTGCCGGCCCAGACCTTCCAGATCGAGACGCAAGTGCCGCCGAGCCAGCTCTACTCGGGGCGACAGGCCATGGGGGATGTCACCGGTGACGGCCACCCGGACCTGGTCTGCTACTCGTGGACCGCAGCCTACGTGTTGCCGGGCAGCGCGACCGGTGTCTTCGGCGCCGCCGTGCCGCTGCCGCAGCCGTTCATCGCCACGGCCGTCAAGCTGCTCGACAGCAACGGCGACGGCGTGCTCGACGTCTGGTACTGCGACCACAACGGCACCGCGCGCGTCGAGTCGGGCGCCGCGGGGATGTCGGTGACGGCGTTCTTCGGCTCGGCGCAGACGTTCGCCTGCGGCGACTTCGACGAGGACGGCGACCTCGATCTGATGCTGGGCCGCCCGGACGGCCTGGTGCAGGCGCGCAACGACGGCGCCGCCGGCTACACCCAGCTGGCGCCGCTGGGGCCGATGGTGATGGGCTACACGCGCATCGAAGCGCTGGACGTCGACGGCGACGGACACCTCGACCTCGCGACGCAGTCGTTCGCTTCCGCCGGCCAGGTCTGGCGCGGTTCCGGCACCGGCACGTTCACGCTGGCCGCGCCGAACGTGTTCCCGCCGATGTACCACTTGACGGCGGTCGCCGACGTCGACGCCGACGGCGATCTCGATTTCGTCGCCTACCACCCGACGCTCGACCTGATGGTGGTGCGCAACCTCGGCAACTGCGTGTTCGGCCCACCACAGGTGCAGACCGGCTGTCCGGCGGTCGAAGCGGCGGTCGCCGACTTCGACGGTGACGGCAACGTCGACCTGGTGTGCGCCGCGGGCGGGCAGCTGCGCCTGCTGCTGGGCACCGGCGGCGGCAGCTTCGCTGCGCCACTCAGCTTCCCGGTCGTGGCCGCGGGCATCGTGGTCGGCGACCTCGAGGGCGACGGCCGCGCCGAGGCGGTCATGCTGCAGGACTACACGTCGCTGGCGATCCTGCGCGACGTGTCGCCGGCGCCGGTCGGCCTGACCGCGTTCGGTCCGGGCATGCCGTCGTGTGGCGGCACGATCGGCATCAGCGGCACGACCGTGCCCGCGGTCGGCGCCACGAACTTCCGCGTCACCTGCACGAACGTGCCCCCGGGCTCGTACGGCATCGTCGGCATCGGCGATGCGGTCGCGGGCTACGTCGACCCGCAGCTCGGGCTGCGCGTGCACCTCGGTGCCGCCGCGCCGCTGGCGACGATGTGGGCCGACGCGGGCGGCACGGCCAGCTTCGCGCTGCCGATCCCCGGCGCCGCGCCGCTCGCCGGTCTGCAGGCCACGCTGCAGTCGTTCTGGCTGCCGCCGCCGTCGCTGGGCAGCACGTGCAGCCCGGCCGCGTTCGACCTCGCGTCGTCGCGCGGGCTCACGCTGACGATCCAGTAGGCTGGGCGCGTCGGTTCGTCCGCGGCGATCGAATGCCGATGGCCGCGCTGCACGCTTGCGCCGCTCCTGCGTCGCGGCGAAAGTGCGCACGCCCGTTTCGGGCGAAACAACGAACCATGAAGCACTCTGTCCGCAAGGCCCTGGCGGCCCTGTCCCTCGGTTTCTGTGTTTCGGCGACGTCGTGCATCGGGCCCGACAACGCCTACAACTCGGTCAAGACCTGGAACTCGAAGCTGACGGACTCGAAGTTCGTCAACGAGCTCGCGTTCCTCGGCCTCAACATCGTGCCGGTCTACCCGCTGTGCTTGTTCGGTGACTACCTGATCTTCAACTCGTGGGAGTTCTGGACCGGCAACAACCTGGTCGGCAAGCCGGAGCCGTTCAAGCCGCAGGAGACCGCCGGCTCCTGACCGGAGCGGTGCGCGACGCACGGACGGCGAGGGGGCGACCCCTCGCCGTTCGTCGTTTCCGGGCCGAGGTCGGTGGCGCGGCGCCGCGTCTACGGACCAGCGGGGAGCCGGTTCTACGCAGTTCGGCTCGTCGCCGGCCGAAGCCGAGCCGCCGATGCTGCGCCGGTGAAGACCGTCCTCGAGCCGTTCCGCATCAAGGCCGTCGAGCCGTTCCGCATTACGACCGAAGCCGAGCGCACGGGCCTGCTCGCCGAGGCGCACCACAACCTGTTCCGGCTGCGGGCCGAGGACGTGATGATCGACCTGCTGACCGACTCCGGCACCGGCGCGATGTCGGCGCAGCAGTGGGCGGCGATCATGACCGGCGACGAGAGCTACGCCGGCAGCAAGTCGTTCTACGAACTCGAACACGTCGTGCGCGAGCTGACCGGCTACCGGCACGTGTTCCCGGTGCACCAGGGCCGCGCCGCCGAGCGGATCCTGTTCGGCTGTGCGGTGCTGCCGGGCCAGGCGGTGCCGAACAACGCGCACTTCGACACCACGCGTGCCAACGTCGAGTACCTCGGCGCCGCCGCGGTCGACTTCGTCGCGCCGCAGGCGCGCGACCTGCGCGACGCCGCGGCCTGGAAGGGCGACCTCGACGTCGCGAGACTCGCGGCCTGGCTCGACGCGCAGCCGCCGGGCACCGTGCCGCTGGGCCTGCTGACGATCACCAACAACCGTGTCGGTGGCCAGCCGGTGTCGATGCAGAACCTGCGCGACGTCAGCGCGCTCTACCGGCGGCACGGCATCCCGTTCTTCCTCGATGCGGCGCGCTTCGCCGAGAACGCGTGGTGGATCCACCGGCTCGACCCCGAATGGCGTGACGTGCCGCTGCCGCGCATCGCGCGCGCGATGTTCGACCTCGCCGACGGTTGCATGATCTCGGCCAAGAAGGACGGCCTGGTCAACATCGGCGGCCTGCTGTGCCTCAACGACGACGCGCTGGCGGCGAAGGTGCGCAACCTGCTGATCCTGACCGAGGGCTTCCCGACCTACGGCGGCCTCGCCGGCCGCGACCTCGCGGCGCTGGCGCAGGGCCTGCGCGAGGTGCTCGATCCCGACTACCTGCACTACCGCGAGGCCAGCGCGCACTACCTCGGCGAACACCTCGACCGTCTCGGCGTGCCGGTCGTGCGGCCGTTCGGCCTGCACGCGGTCTACGTCGACGCGCGCGCGATGCTGCCGCAGATCGCGCCGCACGAACTGCCCGGCCAGGCGCTGGCCTGCGAGCTGTACCTGCAGGGCGGCATCCGCTCGGTCGAGATCGGCACGCTGATGTTCGGCCGCACCGAGCACGGCCGGCCGGTGGTGGCCGAGCACGACCTCGTGCGGCTGTGCCTGCCGCGCCGCGTCTACACGCAGAGCCACGTCGACTGGGTCGTGGAGTCGTTCGCCGAGGTGCACGCGCGGCGCGCCGGGCTGCGCGGCCTGCGCATCGTCGAGGAGGCGCCGTTCCTGCGCGCCTTCACCGCCAGGCTGCAGCCGGTGGCTGCTCCGCACCCGGCGCTCGTGTAGCATCCGCGCCGTGGACTTCGACGGGAGGATGATGGGTCTGCACGTCCGTCTGGACGAGCGCTTCTTCGCCCACCAGCGGGCCCTGCTCGACCGCGACTTCGCGCGCGCCGGTGCCGAACTCGACGCCTACCGCGACCGGCTGCGGCGCCACATCGAGGACGAGGAGCAGCACGTGCTGCCGCGCTACCTGCGGGCCGGGGGTGATGCGACCGACGCGCCGGTGCGGCTGTTCCTCGGCGAGCACGCGAACCTGCGCAAGTTCGTCGACGAGTTCGTCGCGCGCACGGCGCGCCTCGCCGCGCTGCCCGACGACCAGGCCGTGCTCGAGCTGCTCGATCGCGAGGCGACGTTCAAGAACCTGCTGCTGCACCACGACCTGCGCGAACGCAACGTGCTGTACCCGTTCCTGGCGCAGCACCTGCCGCCGGCCGAACAGACCGCCGTGCTGACGGCGTTGTCGTGGCCGGGCGATTGAGGCGCCGCGGCGGCACGGTGGTTCACGGCGCCGAGACCGGACCGTAGTGCACGAACGCGGCCCACGCGGCCGGCGACAGGCCGGCGGCGCGCGCGCGCCGTTCGGCCGCGGCCAGGGCGGTGTCCGGTGCCAGACCCTGGCGCCACAGCGCGTCGTAGAACCAGCCGACGAAGCGAGCGGCGTCGGCGTCGGGGATCGGCCACAGCGTGCCGATGACGCTGCGGGCGCCGGCGGCGCGCGCCGCCGCCGCGGTGCCCGCCAGCGCGTCGCCGAACGCGCGGGCGCCGGCGTTGCTGTCGCAGCAGGCGAACACGGCCAGTTCGCAGTCGGTCAGGTCGAGGCCGGCGAGCTGCCGCGCGGTCGCGGTGCCGAGCGCCGGGTCGCGGTTGGCGGCGGCGAGCGCGACACCGGTCCCGGCCAGCGGGTCGTCGGCGCCGAGGCGCGGTTGCACGGTGGCGGCCGCGGCGGCGTCGCTTGCCGTCACGAACCCGTGCGTCGACAGGTGCACGCAGCGCTTGCCGCCGACCGCGGCCGCGAACTGCGGCCAGGTCGCGGCGTCGCCGCGCAGCACGGTTGCGCGGCGGCCGGGGAACGCGTCGGCGAACACCGCCGCCACGGCGTCGATCTCGGTCGCCGACGCGGTCAGCGCGGCGAACTGCCGCGCCGTGCTGCCGTCGGCGATCGCACCGTAGTCGACGTCGCCGAGCAGCAGCAGCGAGTCCGGCGCGGCCGCCGGCCGTGCGTCGCCGAGTGCCCACGGATGGTCGACGTAGCCGATCGTGAACCGGTCGCCGAGGCGGCCGCCCTCGGGCAGCGCGATCGCCGACCACGGCGCCGCCGCGCAGGCGCCGTCGGGGCAGACGACCAGGCGGCGCACCGAGGCGTCGAGCGTCGCCAGCACCGGGGCGAGCAGGCCGCCGAGCACGGTCGGGGCCGGCGCCGCGGCGCCCGTGTCGGGTTCGCGGCCGCGGCTGCGGACCGGCACGTTGGCCTGCACGGCGCGCCGTTCGCGCGCCACGGCGTCGGCGATCGCCGGTGCAGTGCCGAGTTCGAAGCGCTGCGCGACGCCGTGCGGCGTCAGCGTGAACAGTGCGACGTGCGGCGTCGGTTCCGGCGTCGGCGCGCCTTCGTGCGCCAGCGCCGCGCGCAGGTAGTGCGCCGACACCAGCAGCACCGCGTCGCCGGGCAGCAGGCGGGCGATCGCGGCAAGGTCGGGCGGCAACTGCGCCGGTTCGACCGCGGCTGCCGCCGACAGGTCGCGCTGCAGCCGGTCGCGCTGCAGCCGTTCGTGGGCGGCGGCGGTCGCGTCGGGCGCCGGCGGCGCCTGCAGGCTGCGGCGCAGCGCCGCGAGTCGCGCCGCCAGGTCGGCGTCGGTGCGCGCGAGTTCGGCGAGGCGGCGCGCCCGGCGGTGCTGCCAGTCGCTGAGGCCGCGGCTGCACAGCCACACGGCGAGATCGTTGGCTGCGCGGGCCGCCGCGGGTTCGCTGCCGGCGGGGCACGACAGCACCGACGACAGCAGGCTGCGCAGGTCGGCGTGGCGGGCGGCGACGGCGCGCTCGGAGCCGGTCGCACAGGCGACCCGCAGCGCTTCGGCGGCGATCGTGACGGCGCGCGCCATGCTGGCCCGCGCCGCGTCGGCTGCACCCGTCGCGGCGAGCAGGCTGGCGTGGCTGTGCAGGATCGTCGCGTCGAGTGCCGGCGATCCGTTCCGTTCGAGTCCGGCGACGACTTCGGTCGAGTGGCGCAGCGCCTCGGCGAGCGCGCCGCGCCGGTGCAGGCACACGACCAGGTGCTGCTGTACGAGGCAGCGGTCGACGGGCGCCGGCCACAGCTGCTCGCGGTCGCCGAGCGCCAGCGCGTCGACCAGCGATCGTTCGGCCTGCTGCAGGTCGGCGGCCTGGCCGGTGCGGATGCCGCGCGCCGCCAGCACATCGGCGCGCAGCACCGCGGCGAACAGCGCGTCGACCGGCTCGGTCGGCAGCGCGCTGGCTTCGTCGAGCGCGGTGAGTGCGCCGGCGTCGTCGCCGAGCGCCAGCAGCAGGCGCGCGTGGTTCTCGAGGATCGCCGGCCGCTCGGGTGCGGCGGCAGCACGCGCGAACTGCACCGCCTGCTCGAGTTCGGCCAGAGCGAGGCTCCATTCGCCGAGGTCGCGCCACGCGGCGGCGAGGTTGGTGCGGCACACCGCGGCGCCGGCACCGTCGCCGGCGTCGTGCAGCCAGGCAGCCGCCAGCGACAGTTCGCCAAGGGCCTCGCTGGCGCGACCGGCATCGCGCAGCATCTGCCCGCGCAGGTGCCGCAGCCGCGCGCGCGCGACCAGCGGTGCGTCGGCGCAGTGGGCCAGCGCCGCGTGGACCGCGGCGAGACCGGCGTGCGCGCCGCCGCCGTTGCCGGCCTGGTTCCAGCGGCAGTAGGCGAAGTCGATCCAGGCATCCGCCGCGGCGTCGTCGAGCGGCGCCCGTTCGGCCTGCCGGCGCAGTTCGGCGCAGGCGTCGGCGACGGCCGCCGGTGGGGCCTGGGCCGCGAGTGTCGGCAGCAGCGCAGCGAGCAGCAGCAGAACGTGGCGCGACCCCATCGGCGCGATGGTAGTCGACCGGACCTTGCGCCGCGCCGGTGCCCGGTTAGCCTCCGCCGGCGTTGCGGCCCCATTACGGGGGGAAGACCGAGGGCCGGCGCGCCGCACCGCCGCCCGCCAGGATGGAGGCTCGCCATGTCCCGTCTCGCCGTCTGGTTCTTGGGTTGCGCTGTCGGCGCATCGGTGCCCGCGCAGACCACTTTGTCCCTGTCCCAGCCCGACACCGTCGTGCCGCGCGGCTACGGCGCGTTGCACGGTGCCGGCACCGGTTCGACCTGGAGCGCCGAGAAGTCGCGCCGCGTCGTGCTGATCGACCGCGCGCAGTTCCCGTGGGGTGCGGGCAATCCCTACGTGCTGCACGGCTTCCGCCTGCGCCGCGCCGGCGGCGTGGTGGTCGAGATGGCCAGCACGCAACGCACGATCCGCGTGCGCGGCTCGGCGACGCGCGCCACGCCCGGCAGCTCGACGCCGGTCGGCCCGACCGCAGCGCAGGCGTCGACGACGCTCGACGCCAACCACGGCGCCGCGACGCCGACGCTGTGCCTGTCCGGCACGGTGCCGTTCCCGCCGCGCGGTCGCCTGCTGAACTACTACCAGAGCTGCGCCGTGCCGTTCGTCGACGGCGATCCGGGCTTCCCGGTCGTGACGTTCACGACGCCGCTGGTCATCCCCGCGGACGCCGACACCGTCGTGCTCGACATCGAGATCGAGACCTCGCAGTCCGGCGCGTTCGCCAACTACCGCTGGCAGCCGGACGAAGTCGGCACGTTCGCGCAGCCGGAGTACCGCGGCGGCTGGCGGCGCCTGTCGCTGCCGTGCCCGACGCCGGTGCCCGGCCCGACGCCGTGCGAACTGACGATCGGGACGACCACCGTCAGTGACGCCTGCCTCGATCGCTGCAACGCGTCGGGCCTCAACGTCGGCGCGGTGTTCACGACCAACTTTCGCGTCGGCAAGACCGGCGAGTGGATGTTCGCGTGGCTGGGGGCGCTGCACCCGCTGGCGTCGTACTTCGCCGGTGTCGCCTGCCCGAACTTCGTCGATCCGGGTGGCTCGATCCTGGTGCTCGGCATCAGCTCCGACTCGAATGGCACCGCGATGACGACCCAGTGGGGCACGATCCCGAACCACCCGCTGCTGGTCGGTCTGCAGGTCGGTGTGCAGTTCGCGGCCTACGATCCGTCGTCGACGACGCTGAGCCCCGACGGCGCGGCGCTCTCCGGCGTCTACGAACTCACGATCGGCCCGGCGCCGGTCGGCGACATCGAGTACCGCACGCTGGTCGCCGTCTGCGACCAGACCGGCAGCCTCGGCCTGATCCCCGATCCGCCGAGCTGCGCCGGGTTCGATCCGTTCGCGCCGGGCGCGCAGGGCGTGGTCGGCGACACGCCGGTGCTGCAGCTGTTCTGACCCCGCGCGGCGCCGCCGTCACGAACTGCAGGACAGAGCCGAGCAGCCGGGGCGGTTGCGCGCCCAGTCCGGCCGCTTCTGCGCCAGATCGTCGTTGCCGGGCTGCTCCGCGAACGGCTGCTGCAGCACCGCCAGCAGGCGGTGCAGCGGCGCCGGGTCGCCCTGCTGCGCCGCGTCGATCGCGGTCTGCGCGAGCCAGTTGCGCAGTACGAACTTCGGGTTCACCGCGGCCATCGCGGCGGCCAGCGCCGCCGGCGGCAGCGCTTCCTGGCGCGTGCGCGACCACCAGCGCCGCAGCCACTCGACGCCCTGCCGTTCGTGGGCTTCGGGCACGGCGCGGTAGAACGCCGCGCGCACGCCGTCGGGCAGCGCGGCCGGCGGCGCCGCTGCCGTGACGACGCCAGCCAGCGCGCGGAAGTAGAGCGTCATGTCGGTCTCCTGCGCGCCGAGCCAGTCGAGACCGTCCTGCAGCAATGCGCCGTCGCCACGCGCGTCGTCGAATTGCAGGCCGAGTTTCGCGGCGAATCGCTGCGTCGCCGCGGCGGCGTAGCTGGTGCGGTAGGCGTCGAGCGCGTCGTGCACCGGCGCCTCGTCGCCGTCGAGCAGCGGCAGCAGCGCGATGCCGAGCCGTTCGACGTTCCACAGGCCGATGCCCGGCTGGTTGCCGTAGCCGTAGCGGCGCTGCCCCGCGTCGGTGGTGTTCGGTGTCCAGCCGAGGTCGAAGTCCTCGAGCCAGCCGTACGGGCCGTAGTCGATCGTCAGGCCGAGGATCGACAGGTTGTCGGTGTTCAGGACGCCGTGCACGAACCCGACCGCCTGCCAGTGCGCGATCAGCCGCGCCGTGCGTTCGGCCACTTCGCGCAGCAGCGCCGCCCAGGCGGGCTTGCCGGGCGCACCGAGCTCGGCGAAGAAGTGCCGCAGCGTGAACTCGGCCAGCGTGCGCAGCAGCGCGATGTCGCCGCGCGACGACGGCAGCTCGTAGTTGCCGAACCGCAGGAACGTCGGCGCGATGCGGCAGACGATCGCGCCCGGTTCGGCCTGCGGGTTGCCGTCGTAGAACATGTCGCGCACGACCGTGTCGCCGGTCGTGCACAGCGACAGCGCGCGCGTCGTCGGCACGCCGAGCCAGTGCATCGCCTCGCTGCAGAGGAACTCGCGCAGCGACGAACGCAGCACCGCGCGGCCGTCGCCGCGCCGCGAGTACGGCGTCGGGCCCGCACCCTTCAGCTGCAACTCGACCAGCGTCCCGTCCGGGCGCTGCAGTTCGCCGAGCACGATCGCGCGGCCGTCGCCGAGCTGGCCGGCCCAGTGGCCGAACTGGTGGCCGCCGTAGTTGGCCGCGAACGGCTGCATGCCGGGCCAGAGCCGGTTGCCGGCCAGCACCTCGGCGGTGGCCGGGTCGGCGAACAGGTCGTCGGCGAGGCCGAGTTCCTGCGCCAGCGGCCGCGACCACGCCAGCAGGCGCGGCTGTGCGACCGGCGTCGGTTGCACCGGCGACCACGCGGCACCGGCGACCTGCCGCGGCGCGGGGTCGAGCGACGGGTCGCCCGGCAGCTCGGTGACGAAGCGCCGGGTGAAGCGGGGCAGCGCGGCCATGTCCGCTTCATACCACCGCGGCGCCGCGTAGAGTCGCGCGCGTGCCGTTCGTCTCGGGTTTTCCGCCGGTCGCGCGCCGCGACGCGCGCGTGCTGATCGTCGGCAGCATGCCGGGCGAACGCTCGCTCGCGGCCGGCCGCTACTACGCGCACCCGGCGAACGCGTTCTGGCCGATCGCGGCCGCGTTCTGCGGCGTCGCCGCCGATGCCGCGTACGCGGTCCGCACGCGTGCGCTGCGCGCGCACCGGATCGCGCTGTGGGACGTGCTGCAGCGCTGCGAACGCGACGGCAGCCTCGACGCGGCGATCGTGCGGCAGGGGGCGGTGCCGAACGACTTCGGCCGGTTCTTCGCGCGCCATCCGGACGTGGCGACGGTGCTGTGCAACGGCGCCACCGCGCACGCGTGGTTTCGGCGCCACGGCGAGCCGGCCCTGGCGGCGCTGCAGCGGCGCGCAACCGTCGTGCGGCTGCCGTCGACGAGCCCGGCGCACGCCAGCGTGCGGCCGGACGACAAACGGCGGCGCTGGCACGCCGCGCTGGCGGCGGCGCTGGCCACGCCGTGATGCCGGTCGCACCGGCGGCACGGTGCACCGTGTCGCCGCGGCGGACTCGGCCCATGCGGCCGCGGCGGCGGCCGCTACACTGCCGCGCCCCCTGATCCCAACCGACCCCGCCGCCACCGCATGCCTCGCACTTCGCCGCTCCTCGCCACCACACTCGCCGCGCTGCTCGCGCCGGCGCTGGCCGCCCAGACGTTCAGCTATCCCGACTTCGCCAGCACCGCGACGCTGACGCTGCTCGGCAACGCCGCGCAGAGCGGCACCGCGCTGCGGCTGACCGCGAACGCCAGCAACCAGACCGGCTGGGCCTGGCACCAGACCGCGCTGCCCGTCGTCGCCGGCTTCGACACCACGTTCTCGTTCCGCATCACGCCGCCGACCGTCGGCACCAAGGCCGAGGGCATGGCGCTCGTGATCCACGGCGACCCGAACGGGCTCGCGACCACCGGCGGCACCGTCTGGGGCATGGGCTACGGCAACGGTGCCAACAGCGCCGTCGGCATCCGCAACTCGATCGCGATCGAGTTCGACACGTTCATGGACGGCTTCCTGTCCGACTCGAGCGCCAACGAGGTGACGATCCACACGCGCGGCACGCTCGGCAACCACGAGAACGAGCAGTACTCGATCGCCCGCGCGACGCCGGCGCAGAACCTCGCGAACGGCCAGATCCACTCGCTGCGCGTGCGCTACGTGCCGGGCACGATCGAAGTGTTCGTCGACGGCGCCGCGACGCCGCTGATCACGCGCGCGTTCGACCTCGTCACCGGCGGCCTCTACGCCAACGGCCAGACGGTCGGCGGGCTCGGTCTCGGCAACGGCAGCGCGTGGCTCGGCTTCTGCGCGACCACCGGTGCGGGCACGCTGACCGAGCTGTGCGAGATCGTGTCGTGGACCTGGACCTCGACGCCGCTCGTGCACCCGTGCTACGAGGGCAGCATCGGCCAGAACCTGCTGACCGTCGACGGCACGGCCGGCGACGTGTTCCGCCGCGTGCGGCTGGCGACGCACCAGCCGTTCGCGGTCGGGATCGGCGCGCCGGCCGCGGTCGGTCCCGGCGGGCCGTTCGTGCTGGTGATGTCGCTGTTGCCGCAGCCCGGTGCACCCGGCACCAACCTCGGCTTCGGCGAGACCTGCATGCCGGTGCTGCCGTTCGGACCGGCCGAACTCGTGCTGGCCGACAGCTTCGGCCTGTTCCCGGCGCTGCTGCCGGCCGGGGGACTGCCGTACGCGCTGCCGATCCCGGCGGGCGTGCTGACGTTCCCGCTCGACTTCACGCTGCAGGCGATCACGATCGCCTCGCTGGCGCCGTTCGCGCTCGGCGTCAGCAACGCGGTCGACGTGCGCATCCAGGCCGCGCCGGCGCCGACGATCACGAACGTGACGCCGCAGAGCGCGCAGCCGGGCCAGACGATCACCGTCAACGGGGCCGGCTTCGTGCCGGGCCTGGCGTTGTCGGTCGGCGGCGTGCCGACGGTGCCGTTGACCAGCAGCCCGGCCCAGCTGACGTTCGCGTATCCGGCGGCGCTGCCGTGCGGCTCGTCGCTGACGATCACCAACCCGGACGGCCAGTCGGTGGTCGCCGCGATCAACCCGACGCCGACGGTGACCTCGGTGCTGCTCGGCAGCGGTACGGCGGCCGGCAACCAGGTGTTCGTCGTGCAGGGCACCGGCTTCGCGCTCGGTACGACGGTGACGATCGGCGGTGCCGCGGCGCAGGTGCTGTCGGTGAGCAGCGGCTCGCTGACGCTGCGCACGCCGCCCGGCACGCCCGGTCCGGCGACCGTGCTGATCACGACGCCCGGCGGCTGCCAGGCGACGACCAGCTACACCTATTTGTGACGGGTGGCGGCGGCGCTCAGCGCCGCTCGATCACCTGGTCGGGCGCGTAGCGCACCTTCGGCGCCGTCGCGTACTTGTCGTCGGCGGCGCGGTAGCCGAGCGCGCAGGCACACAGCGTCGCGTAGCGCGAGCCGTGCAGGCCGAGCACGCGGTCGTAGCCGTTCGCGTCGATGCCTTCCATCGGGCAGGTGTCGACCCCGAGCAGCGCGGCTGCGGTCATCAGCTGGCCGAGCGCGATGTAGGCCTGGCGCGCGTTCCAGCCGAACAGGTCCTTTGCGGCCCAGCCCTTGACCAGGAAGTCCTTGATCACCTTGCCGTAGCCGGCCATCGACTCGATCGGCGTGCCGCGGACCTCGGCGGTGCGCTGCAGGAAGCGGTCGACGTCGTGTTCGTTGGTGGTGCGCAGCGCGGCGATCACGACGTAGCGGTGCGCGTCGGTGACCTGCGACTGGTTCCACGACTGCGCGCGCAGCGCCGTGCGCAGCGCCGGGTCGTCGACGACCACGAACTTCCACGGCTGCAGGCCGAACGACGACGGCGCCAGCACCAGCGCCTGTTCGAGGGCCTGCCAGGTGGCGTCGGGGATGCGGCGCGTCGGGTCGAAGCGTTTGGTCGCGTAGCGCCACTGCAGACAACGCAGCAGCTGGTCGGGCGAGGTGGTCGGTTCCATGTGTGTGGGGGCGAGTCCGGGGGCGTGAGGCAGCGCGGCGGTTCGGGTCTGGCTCAGCCGCCGGCCATCAGCGCGGCCAGGCGGCGGCTGAAGGCGGCCGGATCGGCCGGCAGCGCGCCCTCGGCCAGCAGCGCCTGGTCGTGCAGCAGCGCCGTCCAGTCGGCGAATCGGGCCTGGTCGGTGATCGCCTGCAGCTTCTGCACGACCGGGTGCCCGGGGTTCAGTTCGAGGATGCGCTTCTGCTTGGGTACGTCGTGGCCGGCCTCGCGCAGCACGCGCTCCTGCCGCGCACTCATGCCGTGTTCGTCGCTGACCAGGCAGGCCGGCGAGTCGGTCAGGCGGTCGGTGACGCGCACGGCCTTCACCTGGTCGGCGAGCGCCTGCTGCACGCGCTCGAGCAGCGGCTGCAGTTCCTTCTCGCGCGCTTCCTTGCGCTGCTTGTCGGCTTCGGTCTCCGGCAGATCGAGGGCGCCCTTCGCCGCGGACACCAGCGGCTTCTCGCCGAACTCGCGCAGCGCGTCGACGATCCACTCGTCGATTGCGTCGGTCATCAGCAGCACCTCGAAGCCGCGCTTCTGCAGCGCTTCGATGTGCGGGCTCGCCTTGGCGACCGCGAGGCTGTCGGCGGCTGTGTAGTAGATCGCCTTCTGGTCGGCCGGCATGCGCGCGACGTAGTCCTTCAGGCCGTGCCAGCCGTCGTCGCGCGAACTGCGGAAGCGCAGCAGCGCCGCCAGCCGGTCGCGGGCCTCGAGGTCGTGGTAGACGCCCTCCTTCAGCAGGCGGCCGAACTCGGTCCAGAACAGCTCGTAGCGGCGGACCTTCTGCTTCTCGCCGTCGACCTCGCGCTCGGTCTCGCCTTCGGCCGCGAGCTCTTCGAGCAGCGTCAGCGTCTTCGCGACGACCTGCTTGCGGATGAAGCGCGTGGTCGCGTCCTTCTGCAGGATCTCGCGCGACACGTTGAGCGGCAGGTCCTCGCTGTCGACGACGCCGCGCACGAAGCGCAGCCACTCCGGCACGATCTCCTGCGCGTCGTCCATGATGAACACGCGCTTCACGAACAGCCGCACGCCGCTCTTGCGGCGCTCGACCAGGTCGAACGGCGCCTTCTCCGGCAGGAACAGCAGCCCGGTCAGTTCGTGGGCGCCTTCGACCTTGAAGTGCGTCCATGCCAGCGGCTGGTGCCAGTCGTGCGACAGCGACTTGTAGAACTCCTCGTACTGCTGCGGCTCGACTTCGCTCTTCGGCCGCGTCCACAGCGCGCGGGCCTGGTTCAGCGTCTGCCACTCGGTGGTGGTGGCGTCGTCCTTGCCGCGCTCGACCTGCATGCGGATCGGCCACCGCACGTAGTCGCTGTACTTGTGCACGACCTCGCGGACCGGCCACTCCTTGGCGTAGTCCTGCGCATCCTGCTTCAGGTGCAGGATCACGTCGGTGCCGCGCGTCGCGCGGTGGCCGCCGCGGATCTCGAAGTCGCCCTGCGCGCGGCTCTCCCAGACCCAGGTCTCGTCGCTGCCCGCCTTGCGCGACACGACCGTGACCGTGTCGGCGACCAGGAACGCCGAGTAGAAGCCGACGCCGAACTGGCCGATCAGCGTCAGGTCCTTCTTCTGCTCGGCGGACAGCGACTGCATCAGCTTCTTGCTGCCGCTGCGCGCGATCGTGCCGAGGTGGCCGATCAGCTCGTCGCGCGTCATGCCGACGCCGTTGTCGCGGATCGTCAGCGTGTGCGCCTTCTCGTCGCGGATCAGCTCGATGCGCAGCTCCTTGTCGTCGCCGAGCAGGTCGTGCTGCGTCAGCGCCCGGAAGTTCAGCTGGTCGAGCGCATCGGCGGCGTTGCTGATCAGCTCGCGCAGGAACACCTCGCGGTGCGAGTAGAGCGAGTTGACGACGAGCGACAGGACCTCGTTGACCTCGGCCTGGAACGGGTGCTTCTCGACGGTCGCGGACATGGCTGGTGGGGAGTCGGGGGTGGGCTTCGGGGGCCGCCAGGATTGCGACGGAGGCGCGGCGACGCAAGGGTGGCCGTGGCCGGCGGACCGGGCGCCGCGGGAATCCGTGTCGGAGCGGGCGTGCAGCCTGCGTCTGCACGGTGTCGCCGATCCGATCCCGTCCATCGAACCGCCATGCTCCACTCCGTCCACCGTGCCGTGTTGTCGCTCGCGTCCGCCTTGCTGCCGACCGTCCTGCCCGCCCAGGAACTGATCGCCGTCAACTTCGCCGGCGACGCCTACGGGGTCGACATCCTCACCGGGCAGCCGCGCTTCATCGCCGCGACCGGCGTCACCGCGTGCAACGCGCTGGCGCTGCGCAGCGGCGTGCTCTACGCCGGCGCGCGGGCGGCGAACGGCAACCAGCAGTTCGTCGCGATCGACCCGATCACCGCGCAGGCGACCGTGCTGGTGCCGAACTTCGGCTTCGACCTGCGGGGGCTCTGCCACGACGTCTCGACCGACGTGACGTTCGGCGTCGTCGACACCCCGACCGCCGATCGGCTGGTGCGCATCGACGTCGCGACCGGCGTCGTGACCGACATCGGCAGCACCGGCATGACCGGCATCCAGGCGCTGGCCGCCGACGGGTCGGTCGGTTCGGTGCTCGGCTGGGACGTCAACCTGGGCCTCGTGCGTGTCAACACGACCACCGGCGTCGCCACCGACGTCGCGCCGGCGCTCGGCGCGCAGGGTGCCAACATCCAGTTCCTGGTCGTCGTGACGGACAACAGCGGCAGTCGGCTGCTCGGCGGCAACTCGGCACTGTTCGAGATCCACCGCTTCACCGGGGTGATCACGCCGATCGGCAGCGGCGGTCTCGCCGACCTGCGCGGCGCCGAGGTGCACCGCGGTCGCGCGACTCCGTTCGGTTCGGGCTGCCTGACGGCGACCGGCGCGAGCGCGACGATCAGCGCGAAGAACGACTTCCTGCCGCTGGCGAACGTGTCCTTCCTGTCGCCCGGCCATGCGCCGGACACGGTCGGGCTGCTGCTCGTCGGGCTCTCGAACACCGCCTACCAGGGCATCCCGCTGCCGCTCGACGTCGATCCGATCTTCGGCACCAGCGGCTGCGATCTGCTGGTCAGCCCGGACCTGCAGATCCTGACGATCGGCGCCGCGAACGGCCTGCTGGCGCAGTCGTTCCAGCTGCTGCCGATCCCGGGCTTCGTGCTGCACTGCCAGTTCCTGACGCTGGAGGCGGTGCCGGGCGGGTTCTCGTTCTCGTCCGGGCTGACCGTGCAGACGCCGTTCTGACGTCAGGCGGCGCGGCGCCGCGGTCGCCCCTTGGGCAGCAGCAGCACGATCCAGGTGCTGTAGACGCACGCCTGGACCAGCGCGAGATGCAGCTCGAGATGGGGCTTCGTCCGCGCCAGGTACTCGTCGACGACCGGTTGGGGCGCGCCGACCGCGTCCATGGCCGCGCCCTCGGCGTAGAGCGCGATCGCCTGCCAGCACCACCAGAGCCAGCAGCCGAGCACCACGACGCAGAACGCCTGCACGAGGCGGCGGCCCCAGCCGGCGTGGAACAGCCCGATCCCGGCCACCGGCAACAGGAACACGAGCCAGAACCAGACGCCGCGCGGGGCCCACCAGCCGTCGCCGAGCCAGGCCCAGGCGCCGACGCCGAGGCCGATCGCCAGCGTGGCGCCCAGCAGCAGCGCGTCGGTGCGGGCCTGCCGTTCGAGCGCGTGGCGGCCGAGCGGGTGCAGCAGCAGCAGCAGATTGAAGATCGGCACCGCGCAGCTCGTCACCAGCACGACGGCGAACCAGCTGAGGCTCACCACGAGCCCCGCCGTCTGGTAGCCGGCGTCGAGCAGGGCGCGGCTGCCGAAGCGCGCCACGAGCCAGGCGCCGATCAGGATCGCGAACTGGTGGCCCTGCGACTTGCCGTCGAGCCACAGGAACCACGCCAGCACGACGCGGTAGAACGGGTTCCGCGCCTTCAGCGCCTCGACCAGGCCCTGCCGCGCACCGTCGAGCGACGGGTCGCGGCGCAGCGCCTCCTGGAAGTGGTGCAACGCGCCCTTCGGATCGCCGCCGTGCAGCAGCGCCCAGCCGCGCGCCTGGTGCGTCCACGGGTTGTCGGGGTCCTTCGCCAGCGCCGCGTCGACGGTGTCGGTCGCCTCGGCGCTGCGGCCGAGCTTCATCAGCGCGACCGACCGGAGGTTCAGGCAGTCGACGTCGTGCGGATCGACGGCCAGGCCCCGCTCGGCGGCCGCGAGCGCGTCCGGCCAGCGGCGCTGCTGGCAGCGGATCTGGGCCAGCAGGCCGTGCAGGTCGGCGTCGTCGGGCGCGAGCGCGATCGCCTGCAGGACCGCGCGGGCGGCGTCCTCTTCGCGATGCCGCGCCAGGTGCACGACCGCCAGCGCGCGGTGCACGAACGGCGACTCCGGCTGCAGGCCGACCGCGGCGCGCGCTTCGGTCTCGGCTTCGGCCAGCGCCTCCGTCTGCGCCAGCGCCATCGCCAGCAGCGCGTGGGCGGGCGCGTGGTCGGGGGCCAGCGTCAGCAGCCCGCGCAGTTCGCGGATCGCGAGATCCCAGCGCGACTGCTGGAACAGGAGCACGGCGCGCTGCCAGTTCGCGTCGGGTCGCATCGGCGCAGTGTGGCGGCGCGCGCGGCCGGAGCAATGGCGCGGTCACGAGAACGGCCGGGCGCGGCGCTCAGGTCGCGCGGCGGCTGGCCAGCAGCGCGGCGACCACGACCAGCAGCCCGGCCGCGACCAGGATCCACAGCCAGGCTCGGCGTCCGACCAGGCGGTACTCGACGACCGCGTGCAGCGCCGATGCCAGCAGCGCACCGATACCGCAGCCCGCGGCCGGTCCACGCAGCGCCGGCGCGTCGGTCAGCCAGCTGACGGTGCCGAGCGCGGCGGCGGCCATCACGCCGGCGGCAGTGGCCAGCGCGAACGCCACCTCGCTGCGCCGCAGCACGCGGCGGCCGAACGGGTGCAGCAGCAGCAGCGCGTTCGCCAGTTCTTTCGGCAACAGGAACACCGCGATCAGCGCGCCGCGGAGCACCTGCGCGCCGTTGCGGCCGGCGACGGCGACGGCCAGCAGGCAGCAGCCTAGGTAACAGGCGGCGAGCAGCAGCCAGCGTCGCTCGCGCACCAGCTGCACGACACCCTGGCGCAAGCGCAGCACGACCGCGTAGCCGCGGTGCCGCGCGCGCAGGGCTTCCAGCAGGCCGCGGCGGGCCGACTCCCCGTGCGGCTGCTGGCGCAGCGACCGCGAGAACGACTCGGCGGCGCCGTCGACGTCGCCGCGGTGCAGCAGCAGTTCGCCTTCGAGGGCCGCCAGCTCCGCGTGCAGCGGGGCCCGGGTCAGACCGCGGCGCACGCTGTCCAGGGCCGCTGCCGGGTCGCCCGTCGCTCGCAGCGCCGCCGCCTCCAGCAGGTGGTGCGCGGCGTCGTCTGGGTCCACCGCCAGCGCGCGCCGCGCGGCGGCCAGGGCCGCCGCCGCACAGCCCTTCGCGAGCGACAGCTCGCCCAGCAGCGCGTGGCTCGGCGCGTGGTCGGGCATCACGGCGAGCGCGCGCAACAGGTGGTGCCGCGCCGGCTCGGTGCGCCCGCACCGTGCGTGCACGAAGCCGCAGACGAACGCCGAAGCCGCATCCTCGGGCGCGAGCCCGACCGCGCGTTCGGCGGCGGCGGTCGCGCCGGCCGGGTCGCCGGCGCCGAACCTGGCCAGCGCGAGCAGGCGATGGCCTTCCGGGTCCTCCGGTGCGAGCGCCAGGTGGCGCTGCAGCGCGGCGACCGCGTCGCGCGGCCGACGCACCTCCAGCAGCATCCGGCCGTGGGCGAGTTCGCCGCTCACAGCTTCAGGTAGTCCTTCAGGTCGTCGTAGAGCCCGGCGTCGTTGGCGTAGAGCACGTAGTTCTTCGCCGCCGCGAACCACTCGCTGGTGGTCGGCTTCTGCAGCTTCGCCGCCGCCAGCAGGTCCCTGGTGCGCAGCGGCTCGGGCACGCCGCGCGCGACCGCGTCGTCTAGTTTGGCCTCGATCGCGCGGTCGACCACCGCCCGCAGGTCGGCGCCGCTGAAGCGTTCGGTCTTCTTCGCGACCGCGGCGAAGTCGACGTCCTCCTGCGGCTTGCCCGCGAGCAGGAGCCGCAGGATGTCGCCGCGCGCCGCGGCGTCGGGCGGCGGCACGAAGATCACGCGGTCGAAGCGGCCCGGCCGGCGGAACGCGCTGTCCATGTGCCACGGCGCGTTGGTCGCGGCGAGCACCAGCAGGCCGTCGTTGTCGTTGCCGAGGCCGTCGAGTTCGGCGAGGAACTGGTTGATCGTCTGGCGACCGGCACTGTGCTTCATGTCGCCGCGGCTCGCGCCGAGGGCGTCGACTTCGTCGAAGAACAGCACGCACGGCGTGTGGCGCCGCGCGGTGGCGAACACGCCGTGCAGGTTGCGTTCGCTCTGGCCGATCCACATCTCCAGCACGTCGTGGATGCCGACGCTGAGGAAGGTCGCGTCGATCTCGCCGGCCGTCGCCTTGGCGAGGAACGTCTTGCCGCAGCCCGGCGGCCCGTACATCAGGATGCCGCCGCCGATCCGCTTGCCGTAGGCCTTGTAGAGATCCGGCCGCTGCAGCGGCAGCACGATCTTCTTGCGGATCTCGTCCTTGAGGCCGGCCATGCCGCCGACGTGCGCGAACTTCACGTCGCTGCGCACGGGGCGCAGCGCATCGACGCCGTCGGGCGCGCTGGCGCCCTGCGCGCGCACGCGGCCTTCCACGATCTCCCGGTCGTCGTCGCCGTCGGCATCCGGATCGTCGTCGTCCGCGACGATGCCGAAACGCTGCTCGAACTCGGCGTCGCGCACGGTCGGGTCGCGATCGACGCCGCGCCGGTAGGTGCGCACCGCGGCCTCGACGTCGCCGTCGGCGGCCAACGCGCGGGCCAGTTCGACCAGGGCGCGCGCGTTGCCGCGCGCGGCGAGGCGTTCGAGCACCACGACCGCCGCCGACGCCTTGTCCTGCGCCCGATAGCAGCGCGCCAACAGCAGCATCGCCGCGGCCTCGTCGGGGACCAGCTTCAGCAGCGCGAGCAGTTCCTGTTCCGCCTCGGCGTAGTGTCCGTACGCGAACAGCGTGTCGGCGAGGTGCTGGCGCAGCGGCGCGTTGTCGGGGCTCGCCGCCAGCGCCTGGCGCAGCGCGCGGATCGTCTCGGAGGCGTCCATCGGTGCAGATTGGGCCAGAACCCGGCGGCCGTGGCAAGTCGCGCGCGCCTGGCGGCGGTCGGTCGGCTAGCCTGTGCGCTCCACGGCGTTCTCCGATGTACTTCCTCGACGGCACCGGCTTCTTCTCGCTGATCTGCCTGTTGATCCAGTGCATCCTGGCGTGGATCTGCACCGGTCTGCTGGTCGCGCTGGCGCGCGATCCGGCGCCGTGGCTCGTGCGCTGGCGCGCCGCGTTCGCCGCGCTCGGCGCTGCGCTCACCGTGCTGTCGGTCCGGTTCGTCTGGGCGCACTGGCACCTGGTGCGCGACGACCTGCTGTCCGACGGCGAGGCCGGGGCGCGCGCTGCCTACGGCCTCTACCTGGCCGGCAAGACCGCGTTCGTGTGGTTCCTGGTCGCCGGCGTCGCGACGCTGCGCGAGCGCCCGTGGCCGACGGCGCGCTGGCTGCCGTTGGCCGTCATGGGGGCGGCGTTCGTGGTCGGCGTCGCGGTGCCGACCGTCGAGATGGTGCTGTTGCTGCAGGCACCGCTGGTCGCCGGCGCGTTCGCGTGCGCCTGGCGCTGGTTGCGGCCGCGGCCCGGCGAGTCGTACGAGGTCGGGCATCGCATCGTGCGCGGGGTGTTCGGCCTGTGGGCCCCGGTCTGGGTCGTCTACGGCATCGCGGTCGCGATCGTCGGACCGCTGCAGCCCGACTCGTCGTCGCCGTGGAACTACGTGTTGCGCTTGAACTCGCTGATCGACCTGACGCTGCAGGTGCCGCTGGCGACCGGGCTGATGGTGCTGGTGGTGCACCGCATGCAGCAGGCCGCGCTCGACACGCTGCGCGAACGCGACCGGCTGCGCGAACAGGTCGAACGCGCCGAGAAGCTGCGCTCGCTGAGCACGCTGGTCGGCGGCGTCGCGCACGAGATCAACAACCCGCTGACCGCGATCCTCGGTTTCGCCGACGATCTCGACGACGGCGATCCGGCGGTGCGGGCGCGCGCGGCCCGCGTCGTCGTCGAACAGGCCGAGCGCTGCCGCGTCATCGTGCAGCGCATGTCGGCACTCGGTCGCCGGCAGCCGTTCGTCGCGCGCGAGCTGCTGGTCGACGAGCTGGTGCAGCGCGTCGTGCGCGGTTTCGAGCCGCAGGCACGCGCGGCCGACGTGACGCTCGCAATGGAACTGGCGCCGGGTCGCCACGCGGTGCGCGTCGACGGCGCCGCGATCGAGCAGGTGCTGACCAACCTGGTCGCGAACGCGCTGCAGGCGAGCCCGCGCGGCGGCCGCGTCGTGGTCGCCACGCGGATCGACGGCGAGCAGGTGCGGCTCTGCGTCGACGACACCGGGCCCGGCGTGCCGGTCGCGGACCGCGGCCGCATCTTCGAGCCGTTCTGGACCAGCAAGCAGGCGGGCGCCGGCACCGGCATCGGGCTCGCGGTCGCCGAGACCGTCGTGCAGGCCCACGGCAGCCGCATCGAGGTCGGCGACGCGCCGCTCGGCGGCGCGCGGTTCGAGTTCGCGCTGCCGTGGACCGAGCCGGTGGCCGACGCACCGGTGCCGACCAGCGCCGAGGCCGAGAGCGTCGTGCTCGACGTGCTGATCGTCGACGACGAACCGCAGGTGCGCGCCGCGATCCGGCGCCACGTCGTGGCGCAGGGCTGGCGGGTGCGCGAGGCAGCCTCGGGCGAAGAGGGCTTCGAACTGCTGGTGCGCGGCGAGGTCCGCTTCGACGTCGTGGTCTGCGACCTGCGCATGCCGGGCATGTCCGGCGCGCAGCTGCACGATGCCGTGCGCGACCAGGCGCCGCACCTGCTGCCGCGGTTCCTGTTCCTGTCCGGCGACCTCGCATCGGTCGAGTCGCGCGCGTTCGCGGCGCGGTGCCAGGCGCCGATCGTCGGCAAGCCGTTCGTGGCGACCGAGCTGCTCGGCCGCCTGCGGGCCGTCGCGCGCGCCGCGCGCAGCGCCTGAGTCAGTCGCCCAGCAGCAGGTGCCCGACGCGGCGCAGCAGCTCGGCGCGCTGCCGCGCGTCGAGCAGATCGAGCTCGCGGCCGAGGTTGGCCATCGTGCCGACGCCGAGCATCGCCCAGGCCGCCAGTTCGGCGCCGGGCCTGTCGTTGGTGCCGCGCGCGCGGCGGTGCTCGGCGATCCGGTCGCGCACGAACGCGTGGAAGCTGCGATACGCGTCCTGCAACGCCGCGACGATCTGCGGGTCGTCGGTCTCCGACAGGCCCGCGAACAGGATCCGGTAGAGGCCGAACTCGCCGAGGTGCGTCGCCTCGTGGTCGAGCACGGCTTCGGCGGTGGTCTTCGCGCCGCCGTTCGCCGCGAGTTCGCGCTGCCACACGCGCCGCGAGTGTTCGGCGACGTAGCCGATCGCGGCGGTGAACATCGCGCGTTTGTCGGCCCACAGCCGGTAGAGGATCGCCTCCTGCACGCCGCACCGTTCGGCCAGCAGGGCCGTGGTCGTGCGCCGGTACCCGTACTCCGCGAACGTGGCCGCCACCGCGGGCAGCAGTTCGTCGCGCCGCCGCGCGCTGAGGTTCGGACGGCCCATCGTCGCGGCGACGATACCCGACCGGTCGCACGCACCCCAGGACGCGGCCCAGTCGCGCCAGGCCGATGCGAAGTCGGATCCGACGGTGCCGCGCGCTAGGCTCGGTCGCGTTGCGGCGGCGCGTCCGCCGGTGGTGGAGTCCCCATGCACGACGACCCGCAGGCCGAACGGCTGCGCGCGCTGGAGCAGCGCGTTGCGCACCTCGAACAGTTGCTGCACGTGCGGCCGGCACCGTCGCCGGCGGTGCCGCCGCCCGTCACGCCGCCGCTGCCGGGAGTCACCCCGCTGCCGTTGCCGTCCGCGCCGCTGCCGCCGCCGCTGCCGACCGCCGCCGCGCCGTCCGCGCCGGTGGCAGCGCGCAAGGATCTCGAGAGCTTCGTCGGGCTCGCGGTGCTCGGCCGCGTCGGCGCGGCAGCGCTGGTGCTCGCGGCGGCGTACTTCGGCCAGCTCGGCTGGACGCAGCTCGGACCGGTGGCGCGCGTGTCGGTGGTCTACGCCGGTGCCGCGCTGCTGATCGCGCTCGGCCTCCTGCTGCGCGAGCGTGTGGCGCTGCGCTACAGCGCGCTGCTGTGCGGCGCCGGTGTCGCGCTCGGCTACCTGGCCGGCGTGCTCGCCTGCCTGCACTACGAACTGCTGCCTTCGCTGCCCGCGATGGCGCTGCTGTTCGGCACTGCGGCGGTCGGCCAGTGGCTCGGATGGCGGCTCCGGATCCAGGTGCTGGCGACGGTCGCACTGGCCGGTGCCTACGCGGCGCCGGTCCTGGTCGGCACGCCGTCGGCGACGCCGACCGGGCTGTTCGCGGTGTGCGTGCTGCTGCACACGTGGGCTGCGTGGACGCAGTGGCGCTGGTCGTGGCACCAGGCGCGCGTGCTCGCCGTCGCGGCGACCGCGGCGCTGGTCGTGCTGTGGTACGGGCGGAACGGCATCGTGTCGCCGGCTTCGCTGGTGCTGCACCTCGAGCTCGTGCTGTTGTGCGTCGCCGCGCCCGAGTGGCTCGCGGTGGCCGGTCGCCGGCCGGTCGCGGGCGTTCGCTGGGGCGCGTTCGTGGTCGGCGCGGCCGCCGTGCAGCTCGTGCTGCTGCAACAGTGCGTGTGGCACCGTGAACTGGTCGGCTTCGGTCTGGTCGTCGGCGCCGCCTGGCTCACCGCCGCCGCGTGGCTGGTCCGCACGGGGGCGGCGCCGGCCGCCGGCGTGGCCCGGCTCGGCGGCGTGCTGGTCGCCCTCGGCGCGCTGATGGCTTGGGTGGGTGCGGACCTCGCCGAGCCGGCGCTGGCCCGCGGCAGGGTGCTCAGCACGTCCGCGGCGGCGCTGCTGCTGCTGGCGCTGCGCCGCGTGACCTCGGCCGGCGAACTCGCGTCGGTGCTGGCGGCGCTGCTGGCGCTGAACGTCGTGCTCGAACAGGACGACGCGACGGTCCGCCGGCAGCTCGTTGCGGTGGTCGTGCCGACGGCGGTTGTGCTGCTCTGGTGGGCGCGGCGGCCGGCGCCGGTGTTCGCGCTCGGCATCGGCGTGGTGGCGGCGCTGTTCGGGGTCTGCGTCGACTTCCGCTTCGTCGGGCCCGACGCCGGCTGGCTCGCGCTGGCGCTCGCGGTGGCCGGAGCGTTCGCCGCCGGCGCGGTGCTCACCGCCGGTCGGCGGCGCGACCCGGTGCTGCTGCAGGTCGCGGTGCTGGTGTGCGGGGCGATCGGCGCCGCGTGGGTTGCCCTCGCCTGGCAGGCGCAGACGTCGCCGGGTGCGGACGGCATGCCGCCGCTGCTGTGGAACGTGCGGTTCGCTGCCGCGATCGCGCTGGCCGCGCTGCTCGGTGCGGGCGTGCGCGCCGTGCCGCGCGACGAGGGGCTCGCGCGCTCGGTGCTGGCGGCGGTCGCGCTGACCGTGACCTGGGTCGCCGGCCTGCTCGAGGTGCTGACCTGGGTGCACGCGCTGCAGACCGGCTGGAGCCGCGTCGCGGCGAGCCTCTACACGCTGGCGTTCGCCGGCGTCCTGCTGGCGATCGGCTTCGCGCGCCGCGTGCCGCCGCTGCGGTGGACGGGGCTGCTCGGGTTCGCGGCGGTCGCGGTGAAGGTCGTGCTGTTCGACCTCGCGAACGTCGACACGCCGCTGCGCGTGCTGGCGACCGGCGCGGTCGGCGCCGTGCTGCTGGTGGCCGCCTACGGCTACGCGCGCACGCGGCGGCGCGGCCCGGAGGCTTGATCCGGGCGCGCCGCGGGGCGTCAGCTCTTGCCGAGCGGCGTCTCGAGCGCCTTCAGCAGCTTCTGCGCGCGGGCCCCGACCTTCGTCTCGGCGCCGCCCTTCAGCACGGCCTGCAGGGCCTTCGGCGCGCCTTCGAGGTTCTTGTCGCGCAGCATCTTGACGACCTTCTCGAGCTTCTTGTCGGCGGCGAGTTCGGCCTTCGCTTCGTCGGTGTCGAAGCCGGCGACGATCGTCGTCGCCTCGGTGGTCCACTCGGCGTGGCCGGCAACGCCCTTCAGCAGGTCCTTGGCCGCGGCTTGCGCCTTCAGCCACGAGCCCTGCTGCTTCAGGGTCTCGATCGCCTGCTTCGCCGAGGCCCAGCGGGCATCGACTTCACCCTGCAGCGCCGTGCGTTCGTCGCCCTCGGGCAGCGCCGCGACCAGCTTGGCCGCCGCGCCGAGATCGCGCTTGCCGTACAGCGCCGCGCGCACTTTGCGGGCGTCGGCGGTGTCGCCCCAGCCCTTCTTGACCTTGGCGAGTTCGGTCTCGATCAGCGTCTCGACCTGCTTCGGGTTCTCGAGCGGGTTGCCGGCCCACAGCAGGGTGCCGTCGACGCCGATCAGGCCGGCGTGCGGGATGCCGTCGGATGCGGGCAGCGGCACCGAGGTGCCGACGCAGGAGAAACACTCGTTGTCGGGGAACGTCTTCCAGAGGAAGTGCTCGAGCGTGGGCTCGTCGGCGCCCTGCGCCTCGACGAGGATCACGACCAGGCCCTTCGCGGACAGTTCACGATGGTGACGGATGGCGCTCGGCACGGAGCCGCCGATGCAGGGGCCTCAATGTGTGCCCCACTGCTCGATCATCACCGGCTGGCCGAAGAACTCCTTCAGGCTCTGGCGGCCGTCGCCGTTCAGGAAGGCGGGGAAAGTGCAGTCGGCGGCCTTGTTGCCGACCGCGGCGGCCTGCGCCGCGACGGGCAGTGCCAGCAGGAGCGGCAGGAGATGGAAGCGGAGGTTCATGTGCATGCGCCTCGAATGGGGGCGCGGGGAGCATAGAGCCGACGGCTGCCTGCGCGAGACCCCTGACCGTCGCCGGTTGTAAGGAAAATACACCGGTGGCACCGCGCCGATCCCGCCGGCGGCACGCGCGGCATGCGGTGGCGGTCGATAGCAGCGCGGGGTTCCGCGCCATGACCACGTCCACTGCCGTCCGCGCTGCCGATGCGCACGTCCATCGACTCTACGCCGACTATTCGGGGCTGCCGGTCGGCGTGGTCACGCAATGTGTCCAACATGCGGACACGCTGGCGCAACTGACCTGGCAGGCCTGCCCGGGCGACGACTGGGCGGCGAAGGCGCGCGCCTGGCACCAACGGCACGAGGAGTGCGTGTTCCTGCTGATGCAGCGTACGGCGCAGCGTGCCCAGCGGCGCCGCGAACACGAACGCACCGGCTTCGCGGGGCTGGTTGCCGATGCCGGTCCGGACGTACTCGACTTCGGCGGCGGGCTCGGCTTCACGGCGTCGCTGCTGGCCGAGGCCGGCAAGCGCGTCACCTACGTCGACGTCGACGGGCCGGTGGCCCGGTTCGCGCAGTGGTACCTCGCCGAGTGTGGACCGTCCGGCATCACCGTCGGCACGACGCCGGCCGACCGCGCCGAGCTGCCGGCGGGCCGCCAGTGGGACCTCGTGCTGGCCGAGCGCGTGTTGGAGTCGGTGCCCGACGCCGGCGCCGTCGCCGAGCGCCTGGCGCAGGCGCTACTGCCGGGCGGCACCCTGTTCGTCGTGCTCGACGACGCGGCCGCGACGCCGCTGCAGCGGCCCGTCGACGTCGACGAACTGCTCGCGGCCGCGCCGACGCTGCGTCGCCTGCAGCACGTGCTGCGCGGCGACGACGGGCGTCACGCCTTCCGCGCCGACTGAGCCGCGGCGGCCGCGCCGCCGCTGCCGAACAGGTGCACGGCGCCGAGCAGGCCCGCCGAGTTGTCGACGCGCGCCACGTCGGCCGGCAGTTCGCCGTCGAGCCGGCGCGCGTTGCCGCCGCCGACGTAGAGCCGGTCGAAGCCGACCAGCGTGCGCAGGTTGTCGATCGCGCGCAGCACGCGCTTCTGCCACTTGCGGTTGCCGACGCGGCGGCGCGCGGCGTCGCCGAGCTGCTGGTCGTACGTCTCGCCCTTGCGGAACGGCTGGTGCGAGATCTCGAGGTGCGGGCACAGGCGGCCGTGTTCGTACAGGCCGGTGCCGAAGCCGGTGCCGAGCGTGACCACCATCTCGAGGCCTTGGCCGCGGATCACCGCGAGCCCCTGCACGTCGGCGTCGTTGGCGACGCGCGTCGGCCGGCCGAGCGCCTGCTGCAGCGCCGCGGCCAGCGCGAAACCGTGCCAGCCGTCGTGGCCGAGGTTCGGCGCCGTGCGCACGACGCCGTCGCGCACCATGCCCGGGAAGCCCACGCCGATGCGGTCGTACGGCGGCAGGTCGCGGACCAGTTCGGCCAGCACTTCGACGACGGCCTCCGGCGAGGCGCCGGTCGGCGTGTCGACGCGCACGCGTTCGCCGACCATCGTGCCGGTCGCGTCGAGCACGACTGCCTTCAGACCCGAGCCGCCGACGTCGATCGCGAGCGTGTGCAGGTGCGTTGCCATCGTGGTTCCGTGGGCGCTCCATCGTCGGCGCGGCCGCCGGCACTGAACCGTCAGCGGCCGATCGCCAGCGCCATGCCGTCCTCGGCCAGCACCACGTCGCCGCCGTAGGCCGTGCGCGCCGCCGCCGCCAGGTCGTGGCCGTCGCAGGCCGGGTAGAAGTGCGTCAGCAGCAGGCGCCGCGCCGCCGCGCGCTCGGCGTAGCCGGCCGCGAGCCGCGGCGTCAGGTGGCCGTCGATCTTCTGGTCGTCCGGCATCGCGCAGTCGCAGACGAACAGGTCGGCGCCGCGCGCCAGCTGGACCAGTTCGTCGCAGGTGTCGGCGTCGCCGGAGAACGCCGCGGCGCCGGTCGCATCGGCGATGCGGTAGCCGAGGCTCTGCGCGGTGTGGCGGATCGGCACCGCGGTGACGGTCGCCGCGCCGAGCGCGAACGTGCCCGGCAGCACCTCGTGCAGGCGCAGGTCGTAGCCGCGCGGTTCGAGCCACGGCCAGGCTTCGGTCAGCTTGCCGACCAGCCGCACCAGGCCCGGCGCCCCGTACAGGTGCAGCGGCGGCCGGCCCGCGAACTGCGGCGCGCGCAGCGCGAACAGCAGCGCCGCGAGGTCGGCGCAGTGGTCGGTGTGGTAGTGCGTCAGCAGCACCGCGTCGAGCCGTTCGAGCGGCACGCCGACCGTCGGCAGGCGCCGCAGCGTGCCGGGGCCGCAGTCGACCATCGCGACGGTCGCGTCGGTCCGCAGCAGGTAGCCTGCCGGGAAACGCGACGCCACCGGGATCGCCGTGCCGGAGCCGAGGACGGTCACCTGCATCGCGGCAACGTAGCCGCCGATGCGGCCGGCGTCGCGTCTCGTGCCGATCGCGCACGGCCCGTGGCGTCGCGGTGCGCGCGGTGCCGCCGCCGCGCGGACGCGGCTCGTTCCGATACGGGGCGGCGCCATCGTGACGCCAGTCGCAACGCCCGTTCTGCCGATGAAGTGGTGGCGCCGTCCGCCGTCGCCGCATCAGATTCGAGGAACCATGCATCAAGGCATCGCAACCAAGGCAACCCTGTCCCTGTTCTTGTTGGCTGCTTGCGCCTCCGGCCCGGCCAGCGACGACTCGCCGGTCCAGGTCGAGGCGATGGTCAGCTGGATCGAGCGCGTGCACGTCGAGGCCGACCGGTCGCGGCTCGCGATCGCCGACTCGTTCGAGCGCCTGAACCAGCTCGCGGCCGGTCAGTTCGGCAAGGACACCGCCGCGACCGCGTTCGCGCGGTTCGTGCAGTCGACCGACGTCGCCGAACAGCAGGCCACGCGCTTCCGCGAGGCGGTCGGCCCGATGCTGACCTCGGCGCAGCCGGTGTTCGAGAACTGGCGCAAGGCGCTCGAGACGATCGCCAGCGACCGCCTGCGGCAGCGCAGCGAGCTGCGCTACGCGGTCAGCAAGGAGCGCTACGAAGCGATCACCGCCGCGGCGGTGCCGGCGCAGCAGCGCTTCGACGAGTTCGTGAAGGCGCTGCGCGACCACGCGGCGTTCCTCGCGCACGACCTGAACCCGGGCGCACTCGACGAGATCCAGGACGAGGTCAAGCTCGTCGCGTCGAACGCGCGCGAACTCGACAAGGAGATGGAGTCGACGCTGGTCGCCGCGCGCGCCTACGTCGAGCAGTCGGCCCTGCCGGCGACGCCGAACCGCTGATCCGGCGCCCGCGCCTCACCCGCGATGAGCTGGATGCTGGTCACCCTGCTGGTGGTGCTGGCGCTGGCCACAGCCGCGTCGTGGCACCGCCGCGTCGATCTGCGCCGCCAGCAGCGCGCGATCGCCGAGCGCGCCGAGGCCGCCGGTCGCAAGGTCGCGGCGGCGCCGATCCAGGTGCCGCGCATCGACCTCGCGAAGTGCCTCGGCTGCGGCACCTGCGTGACCTCGTGCCCCGAGGACGGCGTGCTGCAGCTCGTGCACGGCCAGGCGGCCGTCGTCAACGCCGGCGCCTGCGTCGGCCATGCGCGCTGCGTCGCCGAGTGCCCGGTCGGAGCGGTCACGCTGACGCAGGGTGACCTCGCGGCGCGCGACGACGTGCCGGCGCTCGACGAATCGCTGCAGGCTGCCGGCACCGACGGCCTCTACCTGGTCGGCGAGATCACCGCGCGGTCGCTGATCCGCAACGCCACCGTACAGGGTGCGACGGTCGCGGCGACGATCGCCGGACGGCTGGCCGGCACGCGCGCCCCGCACGGCGTGCACGACGTCGTGATCGTCGGCGCCGGTCCCGGCGGACTCGCCTGCGCGCTCGGCTGCAAGCAGCACGGCCTCGGCTTCGTGCTGCTCGACCAGGAACCGGTGATCGGCGGCACCGTCGCGAAGTACCCGCGCCGCAAGCTCGTGCTGACCGAACCGATGGAGCTGCCGCTGGTCGGCCGGCTGAAGCAGCGCGAGTACGGCAAGGAAGAGCTGATCGAGCTGTGGGGCCGCATCGCGCGCCAGCACGCGCTGCCGTTCCGCGGCAACGTGCGCTTCGACCGCGCCGAGAAGCAGGCCGACGGCACGTTCGTCGTGCACACGGACCAGGGACTGCTGCGCGCGCGCGCGGTCGTCGTCGCGGTGGGGCGGCGCGGCGTGCCGCGGCGCCTCGGCGTGCCCGGCGAAGAACTGCCGCACGTCGCCTACAGCCTGCTCGACGCGGCCGCCTACACCGGGCAGCAGCTGGTCGTCATCGGCGGCGGCGACACCGCCGTCGAGGCCGCGCTGGCGCTGGCCGAGCAGGACGGCAACACGGTGACGCTGGTCTACCGCCAGGACCAGTTCTTCCGCATCCGGCGCCGCAACCGCGAACGGCTCGAGGCGCGCCTCGCCGAGGGGCGCATCGAGGCGCTGATGAACACCGACGTGACCGAGATCGGCGACACCAGCGTCGACGTCGTGCAGCGCGCGGCCGGCGGCGACGGTGACGCCGACGGCGGCGTGGCGCTGCAACTGCGCGCCGACGCGGTGTTCGTGATGGCCGGCGGCGACGCGCCGTTCGCCCAGCTGGCGAAGAGCGGCGTCTCGTTCGATCCGGCCGATCGGCCGGCGCCGCCTCAGCCGGCCGCCGACGAAGCGGCCGGCAGCGGCCTGCTGCCGGCGCTGGTGGCGGCGCTGCTCGCCACCGCGGCCGTGACCGGCTGGGTGCTGTGGCACCACGACTACTACCTGCTGTCGAGCGCCGCGCGCGCGGCGCTGCCCAAACACGCGCTGCTGCGCCCCGACCGCCAGCTCGGCCTGTGGTTCGGCCTGTTCGCGGCGGTCGCGGTGCTGCTGAACCTCGCCTACCTGCTGCGCCGGCAGCAGTGGCTCGGCGTGCGGTTCGGCTCGCTGTCGGCGTGGATGACCACGCACGTCGGCACCGGCCTCGTCGCGGTGCTGTTGACGCTGGTGCACGCGGCGATGTCGCCGCGCCAGACCGCCGGCGGCTGGGCGTTCTGGGCGCTGGTCGCGCTGCTGGTGACCGGCGCGATCGGCCGCTGGTTCTACGCCTGGCTGCCGCGCAACACGAACGGCCGCGAACTGCGGCTCGAGGCGCTGCGCCAGCAGCTCGCGGCCGCGACCGCGGCGATCGGCGACAGCGAGTTCGGCCGCACCGCGCGCGCCGAGGTCGACGCGCTGATCGAACGCCGCCAGTGGCGCGCGTCGTGGCCGGGCCGCGTGCTGGCGCTGGTCGGCCTGCAGTGGGATCTGGCGCGCACGCTGCGGCGCGTCCGGCAGCAGGGCCGCACGGCCGGGGTGTCGCAGGACGCGCTGGCGGCCGTCGTCGAGTGCACGCGCACCGCGCACGGTGCGGCGGTCGCGCTGGCGCACTTCGAGGACCTGCGCGCGCTGATGGGCACGTGGCGCTGGCTGCACCGCTGGCTGGCATTGTTCATGGTGCTGATCCTCGCGGTGCACGTCGCCACCGCCGTGCTGCGCGGCGTGTTCACGACCGGAGGGCTCTGGTGATCCGCCTGCGCACGGGCATCGTCCTGGGCGTGATCTCCGCGATCGGCGTGCTGCTGCTCGCGATCTCGGCCGCCGAACGCAAGTCGCCGGGACCGATCTCGAGCGTACACGCGCAGCTCGCCGACCTCGACGGCGGCCAGGCGTGCGCCGAGTGCCACGGCGGCTGGTTCGGCCACATGCGCGGCGCCTGCAGCGAGTGCCACGAGGACGTCGCGGCGCAGGTCGAACACGGCCACGGTCTGCACGGCCGCCTGTCGCAGGAACTGGTCGCCGACTGCGCGACGTGCCACAGCGAACACCACGGCGGCGGCTTCCAGCTGGTCAATCCGCTGGCGTTCTCGCTGGCCGGCGTGCCGGATCCGAAGCAGTTCGACCACCGGCTGGTCGGTTTCGCGATGGACGGCGCGCACCTGCAGCTCGAGTGCAAGCAGTGCCATGAGCATGCCGAGAGCGAAGTGCTGGCCGAGGGCCAGAAGCGCTTCCTCGGCCTGCAGCAGGACTGCAAGAGCTGCCATGCCGACCCGCACGGCGGGCGCATGCAGTTCGCGTGCTCCAGCTGCCACAGCCAGACGTCGTTCACCGAGCGCGTGGTGCCGCAGCACGAATCGTGGCTGTCGCTGCTCGGCGCGCACGACGGGCTCGACTGCCGGGCCTGCCACGCGGTCGACACGCCGCACGCGCTCGAGGCGATGCAGCCGGGCGCGCGCGACCGCGCCCGCGGCTGCGGCGACTGCCACGACTCGCCGCACGGCGAACGGTTCCTGGCCGGCAACGCGAAGGCGCTCGGCACGTCGTCCGAGCGGACCTGCGGCGAGTGCCATCCGCTCGACCTGCCGAAGTTCACCGACCTGCGCGCGACGGTGACGCCGGCGCAGCACGCGCACGGCGGTTTCCCGCTGGTCGCGCCGCACGACACCGTCGCGTGCGCGAGCTGCCACACGCCGGCCGTGCCGTACGCCGAACGCCATCCGGGCCGCGGCCCGAAGCAGTGCGCTGCCTGCCACGAGGACCCGCACCAGGCGCAGTTCAGCGGCGCGCCGAACGCCGCCGAGTGCACCGACTGCCATGCGGCGACGCACTTCGCGCCGCCGGCGTTCGACCGCGCGCTGCACGCGAAGACCGCGCTGCCGCTGGAGGGCCGCCACGCGGAACTCGACTGCCACGAGTGCCACACCGATCCCGGCGACGACGGCGCGCGGCGCTTCCGCGGCACGCCGAACCGCTGCGAACAGTGCCACGTCGACGCGCACGCCGGTCTGTTCGCGCAGCAGCACAGGGCGCGTCTGGCCGCGAACCCGCGCGGCGAGTGCGCCGAGTGCCACGGCGCCGACTCGTTCGCCGCGGTCGACCACACGCGCTTCGACCACGCCGACTGGACCGGCTTCGCGACCACCGGCGCGCACGCGCAGATCGACTGCGAGGACTGCCACGAACGCAAACCCGAGCCCGACCTGGCCGGGCGGCGCTTCGGCCGTGTGCCGCGGCACGGCGACGGTTTCGGCGGTTGTGTGGTCTGCCACCGCGACCCGCACCAAGGGCTGTTCGACGGCGACCAGGCGCCGCAGCTGATCGCCGACCGCGCCGGCTGCGAACGCTGCCACGACACCGCGTCGTTCCGCGTGCTGCCGTACGGCTTCGACCACGGCACCTTCACGGGCTTCGCGCTGACCGGCGCGCACGCGAAGCTGGACTGCAGCGGCTGCCACCCGCGGCTGCCGACGCCGGACGCCCAGGGCCGCACGTGGGGTCGCGCCAAGGGCAACGACTGCGCCGACTGCCACCGCGACCCCCACATGGGTCAGTTCGAGCGGCTCGGGCGCGTCGACTGCACGCGGTGCCACAAGAGTGCCACGACGTTCTCCACCTTGTCGTTCCGGCACAATCTCGACTCGCGCTTCCCGCTCGGCGAGGCGCACCAGAAGGTCGCCTGTTCGGGCTGCCACAAACCGGAGCCGATCCAGGGAGCGACTGTCGTCCGCTACCGCCCGCTGCCGATGGAGTGTGTGGACTGCCACGGCAACGAAGGAGGCGGCGCCACGGGACGGCGCCGGAGGCAATGACGATGCGACGACTGGCGACGGTGGGAGCGTGCTTGTGGACCGCGGCGGCGGCCATCGCCCAGGACGACCAGTTCGAGCGCGTCGAGTTGCGCGTCGCCGCGCAGCGCCCCGACGGCAGCGTGATCGTCGACCGCGGCCGCCGCGACCGCATCGAGCCCGGCGACAAGGTCGTGCTGACGCCGCGCAACGGCCAGTCGGTCGAAGGCACCGTGCTCGAGGTCGACGACCGCGCGTCGCGGGTCGAGATCCTCGATCGCAACGCCGTGCTGCCGCTCGGCACCAAGGGCTGGTTCCTGCTGCCGATCGCGCGCCGCGAAGCGAAGCCGCTCGAGGTGCCGCGCCAGCCGCAGGAGCCGGCGCCGCAGCCCACCCAGCCCGCGGCCGAGGAGGAATGGCGTCCCGGCATGCCGCTGCTCGGCAGCACGCGGCCGCCGCGCGCGCAGGAACGCACGCAGCGCGTCGACGGCCGCGTCTACGTCGCCGGCAACTTCGTGCGCACGCAGGACACGTGGTCGCATTCGTTCGCGCGCGGCGGCACCGACCTCGACGTCGGCAACGTCGACGGCGAAGGTGGCACGCTGCACTTCCAGGGCGAGTTCGCGTGGGGCACCGAGACGTCGGAGGAGACCGACATCGACCTGAAGGTGTTCGACCTCAGCTGGGAACGCGGCGGTGACCGCTGGCAGCCCGTGCACTGGCAGGTCGGCCGGTTCCTGCCGCGCGACATGCCGGAGTTCGGCCTGCTCGACGGCGGCAGCGTGTCGCTGCGCCGCGAAGGCGGCGACCGCCTCGGCGCCAGCGTCGGCTGGCTGCCCGAACTCGACGAGGACATGGAGTCGTTCGCGGACCTGCAGGTGGCCGCGTGGTACGTCTGGAACGCCGACGTCGGTGAGCGGCTGTCGGTCGCGCTCGGCTACCAGCGCACGTGGCATCGCTGGAACGGCGACCGCGACCTGTTCGTGCTGCGCACGCGCTACCTGCCGTTCGACGGCTGGAACGTCGCCAGCGCGCTGTGGCTCGATCTCTACGCCAACGACGACGTGCTGAAGAACGACTCGTTCGGCGTCACGCGCGCGAACCTGTCGGCCGGCCGTCGCTGGGCCAAGGAAGGTGGCATCGACGTCGCCTACGACCACGAGGAGTATCCGGAGACGCTGCGCCGCGAGGTGCCGCAGACGATCCAGCCGGCGACGCTGGTCGACGCGCACCAGGACCGCCTGTCGCTGCACCTGTACCGCGGCGACGCGACGCGCTGGTTCGCGCGTGCGACCGGCTGGATCGACGAGGAACGCGAAGGCGGCGCCGGCGAACTCGGCTTCACGATCGCCGACTGGTTCGGCCAGGGTTCGCGCACCGGGCTCGCGGGCTTCACCGTGCAAGGCCAGTACTCGAGCCAGATCGGCGGCCGCGTCGACCACGGCGGTCCGTTCGCCGGCGGCCGGCTCGACCTGATCTACGAGCTCGGCCTCGTGCACCAGGAGGGCTTCCCGAACGACCGCGACGACCTGCTGCAGCATCGGATGGCCCTGCTGTTCGCGCGCGACATCGGCGACGGCTGGGACTGTCTGCTGCACGTCGACGCGACGCTGTGGGACGACGATCTGTCGGTCGGGCTCGGCTTCTACCTGCAACGCCACTTCTGAGGACCCATGCGCAACCGACGTACCCTGACGATCGTGACCGCGCTGGCCTTCGCGCTCGGCGTGCTCGCCTGCACGACCGCGGCGCCCAACCGCGTCGATCTGCACCGCTGGTGGTCCGGCTTCGGCCTGGTGGTGCCGCACGACAGCTTCCCGGCCGACTGCAAGCTCTGCCACGAAGGTGCGGGCTGGGACGACCTCGTCGACGACTTCCGCTTCGACCACGGCGTACGCACCGGCCATGCGCTGTTCGGCGCCCACGCCGAGGCGCGCTGCCTGCGCTGCCACAACGACCGCGGGCCGGTGCAGACGTTCCGCGCGCAGGGCTGCGCCGGCTGCCATCCCGACGTGCACTACGGCGAACTCGGCAAGGACTGCGAACAGTGCCACGACGAGACGTCGTGGTTCGTGCCGAACGCGCGCACGGCGCACGTGCACTCGCGGTTCCCGCTGACCGGCGCGCACATGCAGGTGGCCTGCCACCGCTGCCACGCCGGCGCCTGGGTCACCAACTTCCGGCCGACCGACCCGGACTGCGTCTCCTGCCACTACCAGGAGGCCGCCGACACGACGAACCCGCCGCACGTGGGCCTCGGCTGGATCCAGCTGCCGTGCGACCGCTGCCACATGCCGACCGACTGGCGGCCGGGGGTCGTGCGGTGACCCGATTCGAGCCACACGCGGGCCGGGTGTCGGCGCCGGCGTCCCGGATCGGGACGGCCGACTCGACCGATGACGTTCGCGTGTCGATGCATACGACACAGAGAGGAGCCGGAGCGATTCCGTGAGGCACAGAGTCATGCGATACCCCGTGCGCAATCTGGCGTTCGCCAGTCTCGTCGTGGTGCTGGCCACGAGCCTGCTGCAGACGTCGTGCGTCGACCAGGCCGGTCGCGACGCGTCGGTGCAGACCGGCGAATCGTGCATGAAGTGCCACAACGGCTCGCTGCACGACGACTATGCGGGCCCCGGCCTCGAGAACCCGCACGCGTTCCCCGGTGATGCCGAGGTGCTGCGCTGCACGCAGTGCCACGGCGGCAATCCGGACGGCATCGACGCGGCCAGCAGCCACGTGCCGCCGCCGCCGACGATCGGCGACCGCGAGTTCCAGGACCAGAACGCCTACGCCTGGTTCAACAAGCTGACGTTGGCCGGCATCGACAAGATCGCCGACTACACGGTCGACGGCGTCACCTACACGGCGATCGACTTCCTGCAGTTCCTGAACCCCGGCGACCTGCGCGTGACGACGCTGCAGCGCGGCTGCGGCGAGTGCCACCTGCCGCACGCGACGTCGCTGAACCGCGGCCCGATCGCGTCGTCGATGGGCATCTTCTCCGGCGCGTTCTACGCGGTCGGCATGGAGAACGCGATCCCGGCGCACCAGGGCCTGTTCGAGGACAACGCCGGCGACTACGCGTGGCGCGCCAAGAGCGACCCGACGCACGTGCACGATCCGAACGTGCCGGGCAAGATCGGCCAGCTGCTCGAAGCGCCGGTCTGGAGCCGGTTCGGCCAGCAGGGCGCGGAGTTCCTGTTCCGCAACCCGGCCTTCCGCAAGGCCAACCTCGACCTCGACGTCAACGCCAACGGTTCGGTCGTGACCGGCTCGCGGCTCGCGAAGCTGTACCAGGAACAGGTCGCGTTCACCTGCGGTGACTGCCACCTCGGCTCCAGCGGCGCCAACAACCGCTACGGCGACTTCCGGCCGTCGGGCTGCTCGGCCTGCCACATGCCGTACAGCCAGTCCGGCCGCAGCGGCAGCCGCGACCCGAACGTGCCGAAGGACGAGCCGCGCAACGTCGACCAGATCGACGACCCGGAGCGTGCCCACGTGCGGTCGCACAAGGTCCGCGGCGTCGCGCGCACGCTGGCGAACGGCACCACGGTCGAAGGCATCGACGACCACACCTGCGCCGGCTGCCACCAGGGCAGCAACCGCATGGTGATGCAGTACTGGGGCATCCGCCTCGACCAGAACCAGGACGTCGTGCGCGGCTTCCAGTACCCGGCCAACCCGGTGTCGTTCCGCACCACGCGGTTCGACACGCGCCTGTTCGATCCGGAGATCGACAACAACACGTTCAACGGCCGCAACCACAACCAATACCTGCTGTTCGAGGACTACGACGGCGACGACCGCGACGACACGCCGGCCGACGTGCACTACGAGGCCGGCATGGGCTGCGTCGACTGCCACGGCAGCGTCGACCTGCACGGCAACGTCGGTGCGGCCAACGGCGGCGACATCGTCAGCCGCATGGGCCACGCGATCACGATCCGCTGCGAGGACTGCCACGGCACCGCCGACGCCTACGCGTTGACGACCAACGGCACGAACTACCAGGGCCAGTCGGTCGTGCTGGCGCAGGACAGCGAGGGCAACGCGCTGCGCCACGTCGAACGCGACAGCAACGGCAACTACTGGCTGACCAGCAAGCTCGACGGCCGGCGCCACTTCGTGCGCCAGGTGCGCGACGTGATCGTCGACAGCGGCAAGGTCCACCCGGAGACCGGTGAACCGATCTGGTCGCCGATGGGCAGCTACGCGATGGGCCGCGACGACGGCTCCGCCGCCACCGGCCTCGGCCCGCAGCAGTCCGGCCCGCACGCCGGCTTCTCCCACCTCGACAGCATGAACTGCGCGAGCTGCCACTCGTCGTGGAGCAACTCGTGCGTCGGCTGCCACCTCGAGGGCGAGTACACCGAGGGCAACAACTTCAGCAACATCACCGGCGAACGCATCGTGTTCCGCCAGAAGTTCGCCGAGTTCGTCTACCAGACGCCGGTGCCGTTCTCGATGGGCATCGGCATGGACAACAAGATCCGGACGTCGGCGACCAACACGAAGGTGTTCTTCCGCTACACGGACGACCAGGGCAACCGCACCAACACGTTCGCGTTCACGGACCGCAACGGCGGCGGCGCGAACCCGTCGCGGCCGTTCCCGTCGCTGGGCCACAACGCGTTCCTCGCGCACTCGATCCGCGGCAAGGTGACCGCGACCAACGAAGGCCCGCGCTACTGCGTGTCGTGCCACCTGACGACCGACGGCATCGCCAACTTCGGCTCCGCCTACGCGACGTTCCGCGCGACGCTGGCCGCGAACGACTTCGCGAACCTCGACTACAACCTGCTGAAGGTGCACATCGGCAAGAACCCGGGCAACCAGCTGAACAGCCCGTTCTTCGTGCACATGGCCGCGGGCCTCGGCACCGGCCTGTTCCTGTTCAACCAGAACGGCGAGCCGCAGAACCCGCTCGACGCGAACCCCAACCGCTACCCGCCGGACGGCGTGGCGCCGAAGGACCAGTTCGCGCCGGCCACGGTGCGCTACGACCTCGACCGCGTCGTCGACGGCAACGGCGTGCCGAACGGCTCCAGCAACCAGCCGATGAACCAGCCGATCCAGGGCCCGAACCGCCGCGACGGCGCGCCGGACCCGAACATGGCCGGCCCGCTCGGCACGACGCTGTCGCAGCGGCTCGCCAACCCGAGCACCGGCATCGTGCTGGACAGCTGGGTCGACGCCGATGGCGTGCCGCAGGGCGGCGCCGGGCCGATCATCGACCCGTGAGTCAGGCGCGGGTCGCCGCGCGGCGCCGCCGCGTGGCACCCGGCGCCGGCGGGAACAGGAACCGCAGCACGCGGTCGAAGCGCTTGCCCCACGACGCCTCGTCGTGGCGGCCGCGCGCGACCTCGCTGTGGCGCAGCGTGGCCTTCGCGGCGCTGCGGTGCGTGACCCAGCCCTTCGCGAGCAGCAGTTCCTTCGCCGAGCGCACGTGCTGGCGCAGCGGCGCCGCCTCGCGCTTGCCGACGTCGAGCCAGAGCCGCACGTCGGGCCGTTCGCGCAGCGCGGCGATCCGGCGCAGGATCGCGCCGTGGCCCCACCAGACCGTCGGCGACAGCGCCGCCGCCCGGCCGAACGTGTCGTCGTGCTGCAGCGCCGCGTGCAGCGCGAACAGGCCGCCGAGCGACGCGCCGGCGATGCCGGTCGAGGCGCGGTCGGGCCGCGTGCGGTAGTGGCGGTCGACGAACGGCTTGATCTCGCCGAGCAGCATCGCCGCGAAGCGCTCGGCGCCGCCGCCGCGGCCGAGCCACGGCACCGGCGTGTAGTCGGTGGTGCGGCCGGCGCCGCTGTTGTCGACGCCGACCAGCAGCAGCGGCTCGATGCGCCGGCGGTCGATCAGCCGCTGCGCGGTCGCGCCGATGCCCCAGGTGACACCGAGGAACGCGGTCTCGGCGGCGAACAGGTTCTGGCCGTCCATCACGTACAGGACCGGGTAGCGCTGCCGCGGCGCCGCGTCGTAGCCGGCCGGCAGCCAGACGCGCACCGTGCGGCCGGCCGCGCCGAAGCGCGACGCCGGAAACCACAGTTCGTCCAACCGCGGAGCCTCGGCGACCGTCATCGCGGCATCGGATCGGGGCGCGGCGCCGATCGCCAGCGTCCGTCGTCGTCCGATGGCGGGCTGGCATGCAGCGCGGCCCGTCGGGCGGCGAGCCAGCGGGCGACCGCGACGGCGTTGCCGAGCCGTCCGGCGGCGCGGCCGCGGCACGCCACTGGCGCCGCGGCGAGGCCCTCGCGCGCGACCACCTGCTCGATCAGGCCGGCGCGCCCATGGTGCACGTTGCAGTAGGCGGTCTTCAGCACCGTGCGCGGTGCGTCGCCGAGCAGCGGCGCGCCCCAGGTCAGCGAGGTCTCGGTCCACGCCGCGACCGGTGCGCCGGCACCGGCGAACGCCTGGAAGCGCGCGCGCGCTGCGGCCGGCGGTTCGCCCGCGGCGAGGTCGGCGGCCGACAGCCCCATGTGCGCGAGGTGCGCGGCGCCGGGGCCCGGGCCGTGCGGCCGCAGCACCGCGTCGAACGTCGCGCCGTCGGCGAGCCGCACCGCGGCCCACTGCACGAGTTCGCGTTCGGCGTCGGCATCGCCGCCGGGCAGCGAGGTCTCGGCGTAGGCGACGACGAGCCGCGGGTCGCCGAGCAGCGGCGACAGCATGCGGACCTGGCGCTGGCGCGGCCGCTTGCTGCGGCCCTGACGGCGGACGGACGCGACGTGCGCGATCTGCTGGTCGACCATCGCGTCGAACGCGAGCAGCAGCCGCGCCACCGCCGTGTTGTCGGGTTCGAGCGCAGAGAGCGCCAGCACGACGGCTTCCAGCGTCGACACGTAGTCGGCGCGCGGCTCGCGGCGGATCCGGTAGCGGCTCGGCGTGTCCGGGTGCAGGCGCACGTGCCGCAGGCCGTGCAGCCACGGATTGACGCGGTGCAGGCGCTTGGCGTGCGCCCAGGTGCCGTCGATCACGACCAGCGTGTGCGGCCGTTCGGCCGGCGGCAGGGACGCGAGATCGACCGCGTCCTGGCTCGGGAACAGCACGGCCGCGTCGGCCGGCACCGGCGCCGCGACCAGCGGCAGGCCGCTGAGCCCGCCGTAGGCGACGTGCAGTTCGGCGTTCGGCAGGCTCAGCGCCAGCAGCCGCGCGGTGCCGAACGGATGGCGCCGTTCGTGCGGGTGCTGCAGCAGCACGATGCGCGTGCGCGTCGGCACGGTCGGCAGCGACGCGCAGCGGCACATCCGCTGCGGCCGCAAGCAGCGTCGGCAGCGCGGGTGTGGCGCTGCGGCGTCGGCGTCGGTCATGTCGAACCGAGTGCCCGCCGGTAGTCCTCGGGCGTGTTCAGGTTCTGCAGGAACCGCAGCCGCGGGTCGAAGGAGCGCAGTTCGTCCTCGTCGAGCACGCGCGCGGTCGCGGCGGCGGCCAGGCTGCGCGGCGTCTCGGTGCCGGTCGCCAGCAGCCGTTCGGCGAACGCCAGCACCGACAGGCGGTAGACCGCGCACAGCGGCTGCAGCAGACCGCCGGCGCGCGGCATCACCAGTTCGTGGTCGCCGAGCCGATCGACCAGCCACTGCACCGCCTCGGCGGACAGGAACGGCTGGTCGCAGGCGGTCACGAACGCGGCATCGTCGGCGGCGAAACCGGCGCGGTCGCCGAGCCAGCGCAGCGCGGTGACCAGCGCCTCGAGCGGGCCGGCGCCGCTGCGTTCGTCGTGGATCCGCACCACGCCGTGCGGCAGCGGCGGCAGCGCCTGCTGCTCGTCGCGCGCGACGACGACGACCGGGTCGGCGGCGCCGACCAGGCACTTCACGGCCCGGCCGAGCAGCGTGTTGCCGTGCAGCGGCAGCGATTCCTTGGGACGACCCATGCGTTCGCTGCGCCCGCCGGCCAGTAGGATCGCGCCGATGCGCATGCGGTGGTTGTCGGGGTTCCGGCAGCCGGCCGCAAGCAGAAGCCGTCCAGCCCATGACGAACCCGCTGCCGAAGAAAGCCGAGCTCGTGACGCCGTTCCTGTTCCGCATCGAGTGGAAGGACGGCGCGGTGACCGAACACAAGGCCCGCGACCTGCGCCTGCAGTGCCCGTGCGCGAGCTGCATCGAAGAGGGCACCGGTCGCCCGCTGCTCGACCCGCGCACGGTGCCCGACGACATCCTGTTGTTCGGCAGCGAACTGGTCGGCCGCTACGGGCTCTCGTTCTTCTGGAGCGACGGCCACAAGACCGGCATCTTCCACTGGCAGCGGTTGCGCGCGCTCGGCCAGGTGCGGAGCGGCGCGTGACCCGCGCCGACTGGAGCCGCGTCACGGCGGCGACGCAGGCAGTGCTGGACCGGCTCGATGCGACGGCGATCGGCGACGTCTACTGGCACGAGGACGGTGCGCGCCACTTCCGCGACCGCCGCGGCGCGGTCGTCACGGCGGGCCGCGTGCTCGGCAAGGCGCTGCTCGAGCGCGTGCCGACCGGCGGCGCGTCGCTGTGGGTCGGCGCCGGCCTCGCCGAGCTGCCGGTGCTGCTCGCCGAAGTGCTGCTGCACGACCGCGCCGTCACCGCGGCGAACCTGCGCCAGGCCGAGTGCGACCTGCTGAACGCGGCGCTGCAGGCGGCGCTGCCCGACGTGCCGCTGCGCTACGTCGCCGCCGACGCGCGCGACGCCGCGCCGGGTGCCACGTTCGACCACCTCGGCTGCATCAGCGTGTTCACCGACCCGGAGACGTTCGCGGTGCTCAGCGACGTCGCCTACGGCCGCATCGCGCCGGTGCAGCTCGACGTCGATCGGTTCGTCGCCGAACGCGAACGCGCGCGCACGCTGGCGGTGGCGCTGTTCGCGCGGCTGCAGCGCCCGGGCCTCGTCACGACGACCGCCGAGGAGGTCGCGTGGTTCCTGGAGACCGCGGCCGCGGCCGGTGCTGGCGTCGACGCCGGCGACGAACTGCTGCCGACCGCGGTCGTCGGCGACCCGGTCGGCTTCCTGGCCGTGCGCTGACCGGCGCGCCGGCTACGGCACGAACTGCAGCGTGACTGGATTGGTCGCGGCGGCGAACAGTTCCGTGCCGGTCATCAGCACGGCGGCGAAGTGCGTCGTCGCGGTCGGCAGACCGATCGCCGGCGGCAGCGTGAACGTCGCGTGGCCGAGACCCTGCGCGTCGAAGATGCCCAGGAAACCGCCGAGTTCGGGGCCGTTCAGCAGCGCGAGGCCGAGGTCGGTGTAGCCGTCGGGGTTCAGCGGCAGCAGCGCGTTCGGCGACAGCGGGATGCCCGGCGACGTGCCGGACCCGCCCCAGAGGATCACGTAGAGCGTCCCGAGCGGATCGGCGCACGGTGCGACGACGGTCGGGTGCAGCTGGCCGCCGGCCGCGACCGACATGCTGCCGAAATCGCGCGGGTGCAGCAGCGGGTCGTCGAACTCGAGCTTCGTCACGCACGGCCCGGTCTGGCCGACCAGCGTCGCGAAGCGCGAGTTGTCGGTCTCGACGCTCTCGGCGATCGTGTTGGTGCGGTCGACGACCGCGTGCACGAACCAGATCGCGGGCGGCAGGCTCCACGGCAGCTGTGGCGTGTGCACGACCACGGTCTGTGTGCCCGGCGCGAGGCCGGTGATCGGGACGCTGCCGAGGTAGATGTCCTGCGTGCTCCAGGCCGTCGTCGACGGCGACAGGAAGAACTCGAGCGCGAACGGGCCGGCGGCCGCATTGCCGTCGTTGCGGACCGTCACGGTCAGCGTCGGCGCGTTGCCGGGCTGCACCCAGACCAGGCTGCTGGTGAACGCCGGCACGCGCAGCTGCGCCAGCGGCGGCGCGTTGACGGTCAGGTTCCAGGTGTGCGTCTCGCGCATCAGCAGCGATGGGTCGTTGCGCACGAACGTGCTCTGGTCGAGCACCTCGGCGGTCAGCGTGTGCGCGCCGGTCGTCAGCGTGCTCGCGTCGAGCACGAACGACGTCGCGATGGCGCCCGGCACGATCGCGCCGTCGAGCCGCCACGAGATCAGCGGCACGTTCGCCGCCGGCACGATGTGCGTGAACGAGAACGTCTGCACCTGGTTCTGCTGCAGCGTCACCGCGGCCGTCGCCGGCGTCGTGGTCACGATCGCGTCGACGACCGAGTTGGTCAGCTTGACGATCTGCTCGCGGCACACCGCGCACAGCGTGATGCCGAGGCTGCGCATCATGCAGTTGTTGCGCGGCCGGTAGAGCCCGTGCAGGTAGTAGCGCGCGCCCTCGAACGCCGTGGAGCTGATCGAGTCGGTGCCCCACCAGTGCGACCACTTGGCGCCGGTCGGCGAGATCGTGACGTTGGCCTGTGACGGCTCGGCGCCGGTGTAGGTGTCGTTCGGGTAGTCGTACTCGTCGGCGAGCCCGCCGAGGCTGTGGCCCAACTCGTGGATCTGCACCTGGCTCATCGAGCCGCCGGTGTAGCTGACCGCGAACGTGCTGGCGCAGCCGCCGTAGCGCGTGCTGTTGACCATCACCAGCACGCGGCCCTCGGTGGCCGGTGCCAGCGCCGCGTCGGCGAGGCCGAGCGCCGTGTCGCCGATGTAGAGGCAGCGGTCGACGCCGCCGGTGTTGTAGGTCGAGTCGTACGCGGTGTCGACGAAGATGGGCGGCGTGACGTCCGGCTGGTCGGCGCCGCTCTGGTTGCTGGCGCGGAACACCGTGTGCACGTTGAAGTAGTTCGCGAACGTCGCGTACGGCTGCTGCGCGAACAGGTAGGTCAGGAACGTCGTGACGTCGGTGTTGAACTTGGTCTGCTCCGACGCCTGGTACCCGTCGCCGAGGATCACCATGTCGTAGCGCGACTGCGTGGTGCCGTTGTTCAGCACCGTGGTGACGATCGGCGTCTGCGCGGCGAGCGGCGCCGCGGCGAGCCAGACGAGGGTCGCGGCGAGGCGGCGGTTCATCGGCCACCTCCGGCCAGTGCGCGCACCTGATCGCCGGTCTGGCCGCCGAGCCGGACCTCGCGGTCGCCGTCGCGGCGCACGAACGTCCAGGCGGTCGCGCCGGCGAAGCGCGGCGCGTTGACCAACAGCGCGACCTTCGGGTCCTGCACGATGCAGCCCTCGACGCGCACTGCGCCGCCCTTGCGGTCGGGCCGCGTGTCGAACGGCGTCAGGTCGAGCGGCACTTCGGCGAGCAACTGGTCGGCCTGCCACACGCGCAGCAGCCACGGGCTGTCGAGCCCCTTCGGCACGCCGGCCCACGGATCGGGCTTCGCGACCGCGTGGGTGATCGCGAGCTGGTCGCGGTCGCCCTGCACGACCAAGGCGTAGTGGCCGGCCGCGGTCGGCGGTGCGGGGGGCAGCGGCGGGGCGGGCGGGACGGCGGCGGCGTCGTGGCGGGCCGCGAACCAACCGAGAACGGCGATCAGCAGACCGCCGCCGAGCAGGTGGGTGGAGTGCATGGCGGGACGAGGCAGGGCGAGGTGCCGCGGAGTATAGCGAGTGGACACCGGCCGGCGCCGCGGCCACAGTGCGCCGCCGATGGACTTCCGCGGCCGTGTGTTCCTGGCGCCCCTGACCAAGGGCGGCAACCTGCCGTTCCGGCGCCTGTGCCTGCAGCACGGCGGCGAGGTCACGATGGGCGAGATGGCCTACGCCTACCAGGTGAAGAAGCGCAGCAAGAGCGAACTGGCGCTGCTGCGCAAGCACCCGGACGAGACCTGCTTCGGCGCGCAGATCGCGGCGTCGAAGCCGCACGACGCGATCGTCGCCGGCCTCGCCGCGGTCGAGCGCGGCGCCAGCTGGGTCGACCTGAACTGCGGCTGCCCGATCCACGACATCGTGCGGCGCGGCATGGGTGCCGTGCTGCTGCAGAAGCCGGTCCAGCTCGGCAAACTGGTCGCCGAGATGGTCAAGGGCATCCCGGTGCCCGTCAGTGTCAAGATCCGGCTCGGCTGGAGCGAAGACGACCAGAACGCCAGCGAGGTCGCGCGCATCCTCGAGGAGTCCGGCGCCGCGGCGATCTGCGTGCACGGCCGCACGCGCGAGCAGCGTTACTCGCGCAAAGCCGACTGGGACGCGATCGCGCGCATCGCCGCCGAACGGTCGGTGCCGGTGATCGGCAACGGCGACCTGCTGACCTGGTACGAGACGCACGAACGCTGGCAGCAGAGCGGCGTTGCGTCGGTGATGGTGGGGCGCGGCGCGCTGATCAAGCCGTGGCTGTTCCGCGAGATCGCCGAGAAGCGATCGTGGGAGCCGACGGCCGAGGAGCGGCTCGGCATCGCGTTCTGGCTCGCGCAGGCGATGAAGCAGCACTTCCGCGACGACGAGAAGGGCCGGGAACGCGCGATGCGCTTCCTGCCGTGGCACCTCGGCTTCTTCTGCCGCTACCGCCCGCTGCCGGCCGAGCGCTGGCAGGAGGCGTCGCGGCAGCACCCGCTGATGCAGACGCGGTTCGCCGACGACGAGACCGACTTGTCGGTGCTGGAGCGGCTGTTGCGCGATCCGCGCGAGGAGCTGCACGCGGCGCTGGCCGGTGAGCTGTGGGCCGCGGCCGACGCGGCCGACGCGCAGCAGCGCGCGCTGGACCTCGCCGGTCGGCTGCCGCCGGTCGCCGGCGCCGCCGCCGACGTCGCGACGGCGCACGGCTAGGCCGTGGCCGCCGCGGCGCGGGTCACTTCTTCTCGCTGACCGTGATCTCGATGCGCGAGCCGCTGACCGTGTCGTGCACGGTCCAGGTGCCCGGCTTCGCGTCGGCCGGGATCGTCAGCACGGCCTTGCCGGCCGCGACGTCGAGCGCAGGCAGTTCGACCGGCTTGTTCGCGTCGGTCGTGTCGGTGACCTGCAGTTTCGTCGCGCTGGACGCGACCGTGAACGCGATTGCGTCGCCCGGCATCGCACTCGTCTTGTCGGCGCCGAGGCCGATCTCGGTGTGGTGCGCCGGCACGTAGTCCGGCAGCCACTTGTGCAGCAGGTTGGTGCGATAGAGCGCGTAGCCGGCGATGGCGAGCACCACCAGCACCAGCAGCACGCGCGGCCACACGCTCTTCTTCGGCGCGTACGGGTCGACCAGCGACCGCTGCGAACCGGCCGGGATCTTCGGCAGTTCGGTCAGCGACGTGCCGAGCGGGATGTTGACGCGCGTCAGCGTGTTCACGGCCCAGCCGTTGGCGTCGAGGATCGGGCCGAGGTTGCGCGTGCGCAGCTTCATCCAGGCGATGAACATCGACGGACCCGAGATCGCCAGCAGCAGGCCGATCACGCCGAGCGGGATCCACATGCCGAGGCCGAGGAAGCCGGTCAGCAGCGCGGTGAACACGCCGGCGATGCCGGACACCGCGACGCCGAGCGCGGCGATCGTGCCGACGTCGAACTTCGGCTTCGGCGGGCCTTCGCCGGTCTTCGCGGCCTGACCGGCCGCGTCGGCGCCGGCCTGCAGCTTCGCGGTCGCGGCGGCGTCGGCATCGGCGGCCTTCTTCGCGATCGCCTCCTGGATCGAGCGCAGCACCTTCTTGTACGGCGACCAGAACGCCTGCCGGATGCTGATCGGGTTGCTGATGATCTTCGTGATCGTCGCGTCCCAGTCGCGGCCCTTGCGGTCGTAGAACACGCCGTTGCGGCCCTCGAACAGGTTGTCGCTGTCGCCGGCCGTGAACGCGCAGGCGACCGTCATCTTCTCGCCGCCCGGCCGCGTGCAGTCGACGTACGCGAGGTAGGCGTTCGACATCGGCGCCATCTTGCCGTGCTTGCCGGCGTCGGTGACGTGGAAGCACATGTCGCAGGCGCGGCCGTCGAGGTAGAGCGTGCCGGCCTGGAAGATCGCGCCGCGGCGCGCATAGAAGTCCGTGAACGCGACGTAGTTGTTCAGCAGCGTGTGCAGGTCGCGGTGCAGATAGGCGAGCTTCTCGACGCGCGCCATCGCGGCGACCTCGGCGGCGACCGCGAGGTCCTCGTCGATCGCCTGCTGCAGGGTCTTCTTGGTCGCGCCGGCCAGGATCGCGCGGATGCGCGCCTTGCCGAGGCCCTCGACCGCCGCGCCGGCCTTCTTGCCGACCCAGGCGGCGTGCGCGTCGAACTTCGCGCTGAGTGCGAGCCAGTCGGCTTCGGTCAGCGTGTCCTTGTCCTTGCAGCAGGCGGCCTGGAACGCCGCGATCGGGCCGGCCCAGGCCGGGTTCAGGCCCTTCTTCAGCGGCAGCGGTTTGTCGGCCGCGACGATCGCCAGCGGGAAGTGCTTCAGCTCGTCGGCGGTGATCGTCAGGTCCTTCGCGGCGGCGGCCATGTAGGCATCCTGCTCGCGGTTGACGGCCTTCAGCGCGCGTTCGTCGAACGCGGCCAGCCGGCAGCGGCCGAAGTAGTCGTCGACCTTGGCGCGCACCGCGGTGAACGTCGCGTAGGCGGCGCCGGTCGCGTCGCCGAACGGCAGCACGGTCTTCGCGTCGGCTTCGCCGGTCTTCAGCCACGCCTCGTAGTCGAGGCAGGCGGCGAAGAACGCGTCGAGCTGCACCTGGTCGTAGCCCTGCTTGCCGCTGCGGTCCGGCACGCCGCCGAGGCACTTGACGATGTCGGCTGCGACCGCGCGCGCGGCCTCGTCGGCCACGGTCTCGGGCGGCACCACGCCGTCGCCGTTGCGCTTGGCGGCGGCGAAGAAGTCGGCGGTCTTGCTGGCGTCCGTCGTCGTGATCACCGTCGCCTCCTTGCCGAGGCTCTTCAGGATGTGCTGCGCCGACGCGAGCAGCGCCTTGCCTTCGGCGGTGTCCTTGCGCAGGTTCGCCAGCGCGACGCCGTCCTTGCCGTCGACGAGGCAGTCGGGGTTCGCCAGCGCGTCGCGCAGCCACGCGACTGCGGCCAGCAGTTCGGGCGGCCGCACGTGCCCGTCGCCGTCGGAGTCGAGCAGCGCCAGGGTGCGCGGGTCGATCTCGAGGCCCTTGGTCGGGCAGCTCAGCGCGACCCAGAGCTTCTGGTCGAGCTGATCGAGGTTGAGGATGTCGGCGCCTTTGTCGAGGCGGACCTGGTCGACACCGCCGGCGCGGTAGAACGACCAACGGTGGGCAGCAGTCTTGGCAGCGGTAGCCATGGGCGAGGTGTGGTTGTGAGGTGAGGGCTCGCCGGTGGCGAGCCGCCGGCGGGGGGCGGGGAGTGTTCGCTCCCGGGTGGCGCCGGTCAAGCGCGCACGAGCCCGGAGGGCCCGGCGCGGCCTAGTCGCGGACCAGCGAACTCGCGAACAGGCCCGGTTCGCCGCGGCGCACGGCCTGCTGCAGGGCCAGGGCGCGGTCGACGGTGCGTTCGGTGAAACCGAACGGCAGCACCGGGCCGTCGAGGCTCGACCAGTCGACTGCGGCGGCGCGCCGGTCGAGTTCGCGCCGGGTCTCGGCGCACAGGCGCGCATCGCCGGTCGCCGAAGCCAGGCTGGCGAGGTTGGCGGCCGCCGGCACGTAGGCCGGGTCGAGCGTTGCCGCGCGCAGCCACAGCCGCCACGCGGCGTCGCCGCCGTCGGCGCCGCGCCAGCGCAGCGTCGCCATGCCGAGCAGGTTCAGCGTGCGCGGGTCGTCGGGCGCCAGTTCGTGGGCGGCCAGTGCCGCGGCCGCGATCGTCGCGCCTTCGGCCCACGTCGGCAGCATCGCGATCGCGCGGCCCAGCACGCGGTCGGCCTCGCTCGACGCCGGTCGACCCGGCCCGCGGCGTGCCAGGAACGCCGCCAGCTCGCCGAGGCGGCGGCCGAGCCGGTGCTCCTGCACGCGCCGGTGGCCGGCGGCGGCGATGCGTTCGCAGCGCGCGCGGTCGGCCAGCAGCTCGGCGACGATCGCCTCGAAGTCGCCGTCGCCGTAGAGCACACACTCTTCGTCGGGCACGAAGAAGTCGCGCACCTCGAGGTTGTCGCGCTCCATCAGCAGCAGCGCGCCACACGCCGGCACCTCGAACGCGCGCAGGTTCATCTCGCCGCGGATCGAGCGGTTCCAGCCGATCCGGCAGCGGTTCAGGAACCGGCCGTAGCCGTCGCCGTGCACGCCGGTCTGCACTTCGACGCGCACGTCGCGGTCGGCCAGCCGCCGCACGCGTTCGATCCACGGCGCGCGGTCGCGCTGCACGATCGGATTCAGGTTGCCGGCGAAGCCGATGTCGATGTCGCGCGGTCCGGCGTCCGGCCGCACGAAGTGGAACGGCCGCTTGTGCGCGAACTGGCACCAGTAGCGCACGTCGGCGAACGACAGCCGGCGGAACAGGTCCTGGCCGGCGCGGTCGCACAGCAGCAGGTCGAAGAACGGCCACAGGCCGACCAGGTACGGCAGCGACAGGTTGTAGTCGGAGACGATGCCGACCACCGGCACCGGGCAGTGCTCGAGCCCGGCCGGCAGCGGTTCCTGGTCGGGCCACCAGATCAGCACCGCGTCGGGCCGGAAGCCGCGCGGCAGCCGCGCCGCCAGTTCGTCCCAGCTGCCGGTCGACGGATCGAACGCGACGTCGAACGGGAAGTGCACGCCGTCGACCAGCATGCGGTCGGGCGGCCCGTAGGTGACGAGTTCGATGCCCTGCAACGCCTCGCGCTCGTCGAAACACTCGAGCGGCAGGTTGCAGAGCAGGCGCACGGTACCGCCTCAGGCCGCCGGCAGTGCGGCCAGGTTGGCGAGCGCGTCGCCGTGCTGCGGTTCGAGCATCAGCGCGCGTTCGAAGCTGCGCCGCGCCCCGACCACGTCGCCGGCCTGGAACAGCACGACGCCGAGCCGGTTGTAGGCGTCCGCGGTGCGGGCGCCGAGCGCGAGCGCGGCGCGGAACGCCTGCGCGGCCTCGGCCATGCGGCCCATCGCGTGCAGCGCGTGGCCGCGCTGCACCTGCAGCGCTTCGTCGTCGATGCCGCGCGCGACCAGGTCGTCGCAGGTGCGCAGCGCGCCGGTGTGGTCGCCGGCCTGCAGGCGGGCCGCCGCGACCTCGCGTTCGAGCAGCGGGTCACCGTGGCTCAGGCACGCGGCGGCCGCCAGCGCGTCGGCAGCGGGGCCGGGCTGGCCGTCGCGCAGCAGCCGTTCGCCGGCGGCGCACAGCTGTGCGCGCAGGTCGGTCAGCAGCGCCGGCGGTTCGTCGCGGTCGCCGCCGACGAGCCGCAGCGGCGCCGGCTCGCGCGCCGCGCCGGCCGCGGCCGGTGCCGTCGCCGGCGCCAGGGCGGCGCAGCGCTGCAGCACGGTTTCGAGCGCGCCGATGTGTCGGTCCGGGTGGTAGAGCGCCGCCAGCGCGAGGCCCCGTTCGCGCAGCGTGCCGCGCACGTCCGGCATGCCGCCGGCGACGACCAGCGCCTCGGCCATCGCGGCCGGATCACCGGGCGGCACGAACAGCGCGTAGTTGGCGTCGCCGACCGCCGCGGCGTGGTCGCGGAAGCACGGCACGTCGGTCAGGATCGTCGGCACGCCGTTGGCCATCGCCTCGACCGCGGGCAGGAAGAAGCCCTCGTCGGCGCCGTTGCTGGTGCCGAGGAACAGGTCCAGCGACCGGTAGAACTCGCCCATGCGCGCCGGCGGCACCTGGTGGTGCCACTCGACCGCGAACGGCGTGTCGCGTTCGGCCGCGGCGGGTGCGGTGTTGGTCGCGCGCACCAGCACGAGCTTCTGGCCGGCTGCGTGCGCCAGCCGGCACGCCGCGAAGCCGGTCGCGAGGTCCTTCCAGGCGATCTGGTAGGGGCCGACCAGGCCGACCCGCAGCGGCGAGCCCGCCGGTCGTTCGGCGCCGGGCCGGTGCACGTCGTGGTCGACCACGTACGGCACCTCGTGCGCCGTGATGCCGAAGCGCTGCTGCAGCAGCCGCGTCAGGTGCGGCGCGATCGTCACGTGCTGCACGCCGGGCAGGCGGTAGGCGGCCTCGATGCGTTCGCGCAGTGCACCATGCTCGGGCGCGTCGCCTTCGTAGCCCTGGCAGAAGTGCACCGGCACGCCCTTGCCGGCGCCGGCGCTCGCGGCCCACGGCAGCGTGGTCCAGAAGGTCGCGATCGTCACGTCGGCGTCGGGCAGGTGCTCGGACCGGAAGTCCTGCACCTGGCGGAACGCGCATTCGATGCGCATCCAGCGCGGTGGGCCCGATCGGCTCAGCACCGTGACCTGGTGGCCGCGGCGCTGCAGCCGGTTGGCGTCTTCGAGCGCGACCTTGACGCCGCCCCAGATCTGCTCGGTGTTCTCCAGCAACCACGTGATCCGCATGACGATCCCGATCCTTCCTTCGCGGAGCTATCGGCGCGGTGCCATGGGCGGACTTGAGGCGCGCTGTGCCGCGTGGCTTTCGGCATCCGGCGCGGGCATGATCCTCGGCCCGCCGTGAACCCCCTGATCCGCGTCATCCCGGCCTTCCTGGTGCGGTTCTTCGCCAAGCCCTACGTCGCTGGCGACGCCCTCGACCAGGCGTTGGCGGTGGTGCAGAAGCTGTTCCGCGACCGTGGTCTGCTGGCGACGCTGGACCTGCTGGCCGAGGACATCCGGACCGACGCGCAGGCGCAGCGCAACCTCGAGACCTACCTGCAGATGGCCGACGCGGTCGCCGGTCTCGGGCTGCCGCCGGAGGCACGGCCGACCCTGTCGCTGAAGCCGTCGTCCTACACCGCGCGGCCACTGCACGAAGGTGGCGACGCGGCCGGCTCGCTGGCGGCGATCGAGCGCATCTGCGCCCGTGCCGGCGAACGCGGCGTCGGGGTCAGCATCGACATGGAGGGGCGGCACTGGACCGACTTCACGCTCGACGCGCTGCGCCGACTGCACCAGGCGGGCCACCGCCACGTCGGCGCGGTGCTGCAGACCCGGCTGCACCGCACCGAACGCGACCTCGACGCGCTGCCGGCCGGCTGCCGCGTGCGGCTCGTGATCGGCATCTACCGCGAGCCGGCCGACATCGCGCTGGTCGACAAGCCGGCGATGAAGGAGCGGCTGCTCGACTACGCCGACCGTCTGCTCCGCCGCGGCCACTACGTCGAGTTCGCGACCCACGACGACGCCTATGTGCGCCGGTTCGTCGAACAGGTGGTGCCGAAGGCCGCTGTCGGCCCGGACCGCTTCGAGGTGCAGATGCTCTACGGGGTGCCGCGCGACCGTTTCCTGGCCGACCTGCGGCGCCAGGGCATCCGCGCGCGGCTCTACGTGCCGTTCGCGCTCGGCTGGGACATGGCGATCGAGTACCTGCGACGGCGGCTCGACGAGTACCCGGCGATGGTCTGGCTCGTCACCAAGAACCTGTTCCAGCGGCAGTAGGACCGGGCGTGCCGGAACGGGCAATCGGCGTTGCCCCTGTGGCGGCCGTTCCCCGTTCTTGGTATGCTGTTTGCCCCCATGGATCCACTTGCCACCATTGTCGAGCGCCTTTGCGCCTGGAAGGACGTCAACCGCGAGAAGAAGGACGGCAAGGACAGCTTCTTCGTGCGCGGGCAGGTGTTTGCGTACCTGGGCAAGAAGGGCGTGGTCGTCAAGCTCGCGCCGCCGCAGGTCACCGAAGCCCTGAAGATCCTGGGCGCCAAGCGCATGCCCGACGACGGCGACCCGCACTCGCGCGAGTTCGTCGAGATCCCGGTCACCGGCCCGCGGGAAGTCGAGCGGGCGATGATGTGGCTGCGCCGCGCGTGCCGCCTCGGCCGCACGGCCGCCGGGCCCGTCTGATCGGCTCGCTGCGCGAGCCGATCAGACGGAAGTTGCTGGAGCGCCGCGGCTGCGCCGCGGCGACGCCCTGGCCACGGGCCGAAGGGCGAGGTGCGGCCGGGTTTACCCGACCCGATCCGACCCGACCCCTACCTAGGGCACTGCGGTCGTACGCTCGTCGCCAATCACTGGCGTGACCAGGGCACGTCGGCGACGCCGGCGCGGCGGTTGGCGCGGCGCGCCCAGCTGAACAGCAGGTCGGACAGGCGGTTCAGGTAGATGCCGATCACGGGCGGCACGCGTTGGCCGGGCGCGTCGCCGACGGCGCGCGACAGGTGCCAGAACCGCCGCTCGGCACGCCGCGCCACGGTGCGCAGCACGTGCAGCAGCGCGGCGGCGCGGCAGCCGCCGGGCAGCACGAACGAGTGCAGCGGCGGCAATTCGCGCTCGGAGGCGTCGATCCAGCGCTCGAGGCGCTCGACCGCCGGTTCGATGCGCGGCAAAGACGCCGCGCCGCCTTCGGTGGCCAGGTCGGCGCCGAGTTCGAACAGCTCGTCCTGGACCGTCTTCAGCTCCGCGTCCCAGCCGGCGTCGATCGGTTCGGCGCGCAGCAGGCCGACCAGCGAGTTCAACTCGTCGATCGTGCCGTAGGCCTCGATGCGTTCGTGGTCCTTCGGCACGCGGCGGTTGCCGAACAGGCCGGTCTCGCCGTCGTCACCGGTTCCGGTGTAGATGGGCATCAGCTGCCGTGGGGTGCATCCGTTCGCCGTCGCGCGGAGAAAAATCCGGCCGGTGGCCGAAGCCACCGACCGGACCTCTGGTTCTACACCTCGGCCAGGCGCCCTTGCGGGCATGGAGAGGAACCTGGCCAGGACCGTTGGCTCGACGACGCCTGGCGAAAGGCGCCGCCAGCCGCCCAGGTCTCGGTCCAGCGCAGAGCAGAGAGCTGTACGACGTCCGCGCCGAGGTCGGCGCGGGAGGCGGAGGAGTAGACTGTGCCGCCCGCTTCGAGGCAACCCCTGTCTTGGCGGCGGTGGCCGGCGAATTCCGCGCGGCGCAATGCTGCGCGGCTGCGCGAAGCGCGCCCATGGCGGATACTGCGGCCCCCGGAGGTTCCTCATGTTCGCCATCCACCCGCTGCGCGCCGCCGCGTGCGCCATCGTGTCCGTTGCCGCTCCCGTCACGGCCCAGGCCCTGCAACTCGATGCGACCGGGGCGTCGATGCCCGGCGTGCTGTCGTTCGACGTCTGGCCGGAGGCGCACCCGTTCGACATCGTGCTGGTGGTGCCGTCGGGCAACACGGGGCCGACGCCGCTGGCCTGGATCGATCCGCTCGACACGCGCGTGCTCGACGTCGGCATCGACCTGCTCGATCTGCTGTTCTTCGGCGTCACCGGCGCCGACGGCCACTGCCGCATCGACGTGCCGCTGGGACTCGATCCCTCGCTGAACGACACCAAACTGCACCTGCAGGCCCTGACGTTGCAGTTCACGCCGACCCTGTTCGATCGCGTCAGCAACCCGAACGTGGTCTGGTTCGCGCCGGCGGCGGCGTTCCGCGACCGCGGCACCGGATCGATGGCCGGCCGCGCGTTCGGCACCGTGCTGCCGCGCGCCGACCGTCGCTGGCTGCTGGCCGGCGGTGGTGGCGGCGGCCTGCTGTCGCAGATCGCGCTGCAGTCGACCGAGATCTACGACCCCGCCACGGACCAGTTCACGGCCGGGCCGTCGATGACCGTGCAACGCTCGCTGCACACGGCCACGCGATTGCCGAACGGCACCTGGCTGCTGGCCGGCGGCGTCGGCACCAACAACGACCCGCAGGCCGCGTGCGAGATCTACGATCCGGTCGCCGACACGATGACGGCGGTCACGCCGATGCTGTCGCCGCGCATGGGGCACACGGCGACGCTGCTCGGCAACGGCAAGGTGCTGGTCACCGGCGGCCTGGTCGCGCTGACGGTCACGCCGACGCAGCTGTCGGCGGTGCGCGATGCGACCAACCTGACCGAGCTCTACGACCCGGCCACCGACACGTGGTCGCCGGGGCCGGTGCTGTCGACGCCGCGCGCGGGCCACATCGCGATCCCGCGGCCCGACGGCAAGGTGCTGCTCGCCGGTGGCATCAGCTGGGACCCGGTGATCGTGATCGGCTGGCTGCCGGCCGTGCGGGCGTCGACGAACCTCTACGACCCGGTGACCAACACGATGGCGCCGGGCCCGACGATGGCCAACGCGCGGTCGATGATCGACGCGCTGCCGCTCGGCAACGACCGCTGGCTGCTGGCCGGCGGCATCGGTTCGCTGACGCTGGCCAACCTCGGCACGCCGACGGCGACCGCCGAGATCTACGACGCGGTCGCCAACACCTGGACCACGGTCGGCCCGATGGCCGCCGCGCGCGGCAACCACAAGGCGTGGCGGCTCGGCCCGAACACGTTCCTGGTCGCGGGCGGCGCCGCCGGTTCGATCCTGTTCCCGACGCCGCTGCAGTCGACCGAAGTGTTCTCGACCGTGAGCAACACCTTCTCGGCCGGGCCGCCGATGGTGTTCCCGCGCGCCGGCGCCGCGGCGTTCGCGACGCCGCAGGGCCAGATCCAGTTGTTCGGCGGCTCGTCGCTCGGCGGCCAGATCACCAACAGCACGGAGTGGTACTTCTTCTGAGCCACGCGCACCCGTTGCTGGCGCGGCTCGGGGCCCGGGTCCGTACGCTGCGCAAGGACCGCGGCTGGAGCCGCCGCGATCTGGCGCGGCGCACCGGGATCAGCGAACGCTTCCTCGCCGACGTCGAGACCGGCGCCGCCAACCCGTCGCTGCTGCGGCTGTGGACCCTGGCGCAGGCGTTCGAACTCGAACTGACCGAACTGCTCGCCGGCGACGCCGCGGCACCCGGCCGGCGGCACGTAGCCCTGCTCGGTCTGCGTGGCGCCGGCAAGAGCACGATCGGGCCGCTGCTGGCCGAACGGCTCGGCCGCCCGTTCGTCGAACTCGACGCCTGCATCGAGGCGGTGTCGGGCATGCGGCTCGGCGAGATCTTCCAGCTGCACGGCGAGGCCTACTACCGCAGCACCGAGCGGCAGGCGCTGCTGCGCCAGCTCGCCGGCGCGCCGAGCGTGATCGCGGCGTCGGGCGGCATCGTCACCGACCCGCAGAGCTTCGCACTGCTGCGCCGCGCGGCCCGCACGGTCTGGCTGCGCGCGACGCCGGAGGACCACTGGCAGCGCGTGCTGCAGCAGGGCGATCTGCGGCCGATGGCCGACAACGAACAGGCGTTCGGCGACCTGCGGCGCATCCTCGGCGAGCGCGAGCCGTTCTACCGCGAGGCCGACGTCGTCGTCGACACGTCGGCCCAGGGTGTCGCCGCGGTCGTCGACGCGGTGCAGCTGGCACTGGCCGAGGCCTGAGTGTCAGAGGTCGCTCGGCAGCTGGTCCGGCACCGCGCGGTCGGACCGCACCAGCACGAGGATCGCGCCGTACGGCACGACCAGGAACTGTTCGTCCTCGAACGTGATCTCGATCGCCGCCTTGCGGAAGAACAGCGCGTAGTCGCCGATCGCCACCTGCAGCGGCAGGAAGCGCGGCGCGCGGTAGCCCTCCTTCCACGGTTCGTGTTCGTCGTGCGGCGGCGGCAGCGGTGTGCCGGGGCCGACCGCCCTGACGATGCCGCCGCGCACCTCTTCCTTCTCGCGCACGCCGGCGGGCAGGTAGAGCCCGACCTTGGTCGTGGTCTCGCCGCGTTCGGGTTCGACCAGCACGCGATCGCCGACGACCAGCAGCTGCTTGTTGCCTCGTTTCATGCGCGTGCGGCACGATACGGCAACCGCGGCCACGCTGCATCCCGACCGGTTCCGTCGACGAACGCCCGCCCATGACCCTCGCCGCCGTGCCGGAGGTCCGCCTGCGCGTCGCCAACGAACGGCCGGTGCGCCGCGACGGCGACTACGTCGTCTACTGGTCGATCGCGGCGCGCCGTCGGCGGGCCAACTTCGCGCTGCAGCACGCGGCCCGGCTCGCGCAGGAGCTCGGCCGACCGCTGCTGGTGCTCGAGGCGCTGCGCTGCGGCTACCGCTGGGCCAGCGATCGGCTGCACACGTTCGTGCTGCAGGGCATGGCCGACAACGCCGCCGACTTCGGTGCGGCCGGCGTCACCTACTGGCCGTACGTCGAACCCGAGCCGGGTGCCGGCACCGGACTGCTGGCCGCGCTCGGCGAACGTGCCTGCGCGGTCGTCACCGACGACTTCCCGTGCTTCTTCCTGCCGCGCATGGTCGCGGCCGCCGGCGCGCGTCTGCCGGTGCGGCTCGACGTGGTCGACGGCAACGGCCTGCTGCCGCTGCGCACCGCCGACCGCGTGTTCCAGCGCGCGTTCGACTTTCGCCGGTTCCTGCAGAAGGCGCTGCCGGCCCACCTGGCGGCGATCCCGGTCGGCGACCCGTTGCGCGGCTACGACGGCGGTGCGGCGCAGCTGCCGCGTGGGTTCGCCGCGCGCTGGCCGCGGGCGACCGCCGCGGTGCTCGGTGCCGATCCGGCGGCGCTGCGCGCGCTGCCGATCGACCACACGGTCGGCCCCGCCGCCCTGCGCGGCGGCGCGATCGCCGGTGGCCGAACGCTGCGCACGTTCTTCGACGAGCGCCTCGCGCGCTACGGCGAGGAACGCAGCCATCCCGACGCCGACTGTGCCAGCGGGCTGTCGCCGTACCTGCACTTCGGGCACCTGTCCGTGCACCAGGTGTTCGCCGGTCTCGCGCAGCGCGAGGACTGGCAGCCGAGCCGCGTGCGCGCGCGCGCCGACGGGCAGCGCGGCTGGCTCGGCTTCAGCGACACCACGGAGGCGTTCGTCGACGAGCTCGTGACGTGGCGCGAGCTCGGCTACAACTGGTGCTGGCAGCGCGGCGACTACGGCGACTACGGCGCGCTGCCGGACTGGGCCAAGGCGACGCTGGCGGCCCACGCCGACGATCCGCGCGAACACCTCTACGACGAGGACCAGTTCGCGGCCGCGGCGACCCACGACGAGGTCTGGAACGCGGCGCAGCGCCAGCTGCGCGACAGCGGCGTGCTGCAGAACTACCTGCGCATGCTGTGGGGCAAGAAGGTGCTCGAGTGGTCGCCGACGCCGCAGCGCGCGTTCGCGACGCTGGTCGAGCTCAACAACCGCTACGCGCTCGACGGCCGCAACCCGAACTCCTACACCGGCATCGCCTGGGTGTTCGGCCGCTACGACCGGCCGTGGGCGCCGGAGCGGTCGGTCTACGGCGTGATCCGCTACATGAGTTCGGGCAACACGGTGAAGAAGCTGCGCATGAAGGCCTGGCTCGCGCAGTGGGGAGGCGCCGCGTCGTAGCGGCTATCGTGGTGCGGCATGCCCACCCGCCGCACCGCCTTCGTCCTGCCGTGGTTCCTGCTGACCGCCGCGCTGGTGGCGCAGCGTCCCGATCCGGTCGAGGTGCCGTGGGACGACGCACTGCCGCCGGGCACCGACGCCCACGTCGCCCGCGCGCTCGCCGAGTCGACGCGGCACGGTGAGTATGTCGATGTCGCGCTGGGCGACGGCCAGCAGCTGAACTGCTGGGTCGTGCACCCCGAACGCGCCGACAAGGCACCGGTCGTGGTGTTGATCCACGACATCCGCGGGCTCTCCGACTGGGCCCGGGCGGTCGGCGACCAGCTGGCGCAAGACGGGTTCCTGGTGGTCGTGCCGGACTTCCTGTCCGGCAAGGGCCCGGACGGTGGCGGCACCGCGTCGCTCGGTGGCGATGCCGGCCAGGCGATCCGCAAGCTGACCGAAGCGGAGATCACGGCGCGCGTGGCGGCGGCGCTGGCGTGGGGCCGCGCGCTGCCGAACGCGAACGGCAAGGGCGCCGTGCTCGGTTTCTGCTGGGGCGGCACACAGAGTTTCCTGTGTGCGATCGAACTGCAGGACCTGCAGGCTGCCGTGGTGTTCTACGGCAGCGCGCCGGGCGCGACCGCGACCACGGTGCCGGGCGAACGCATCGCGCGGATCGCGGCGCCGGTGCTCGGCTGCTACGGTGGCAACGACGCGCGCATCAACGCGACGCTCGGGCCGACGATCGCGGCGATGCTCGAGCACGGCAAGCCGTTCGAGTTCCACAGCTTCGAAGGCGCCGGCCACGGCTTCACGCGCAACCAGGCCGCCGCCGGCGGCGCGAACCGCACGGCCGTGCAGTTCGCGTGGCCGCTGGCGCTCGCGTTCCTGCGCCGCCACCTGTAACGCGCCGGCATCACGTTCCCTTCGTGGCCCGGCGGCGCTAGCCTGCGGCCGAGATGGATGTGCCGGCGGTCGCGGGTCATGACGTGCAGCTGCTGCATCCCGGCATGCCGAAGGCGGCGTCGACCTGGCTGCAGAACGTGTTCTTCGCCGGCCATCCGCAGCTCGCGGTGCTCGGGCCCGAAGACGCGCACCGCGATCTGTCGCGGCGCTTCCTGGCGCTGGTCGCGCGGCTGACGTTCGGCTCGGACCTGCAGGACCCGGCGCCGGTGACGGCCGAATTGGCGGCGCTGGCGCGCGAACTGGCGGCGCGCCGGCCCGGTGCGCAGCTGCTGGGCCTGTCGCACGAGGGCCTGCTCGGCGAATGGCCGGCGCCGCGCAACTCGCGGTTCCTCGCCGACACGCTGGCGCGCGCGTTCCCCGCCGCCAAGGTGCTGATCGTCGTGCGCGAACAGCGTTCGGCGCTGGTGTCGGCGTGGCGCGAGTACGTGCGCATGGGCGGCACGCTGGCGCTGCCGCGCTTCCTGTGGGATCCGGCTGCCGGCGGTGCGCCGCTGGTGCACCCGTTCGAGACCGCGGTGCTCGGCTGTGTGCTCTACGCGCCGCTGGTGCGCGCCTGGCAGGACGCGTTCGGCGCCGACCGCGTGCGCGTGATGGCGATGGAACACCTGCAGCGCGAACCGGCCGCGTTCACGCGCGAGCTGTGCCGCTGGCTCGGCGTCGACGAATGGCAGCCGGCACCGCAGCAGGCCAACGCGCAGCTGTCGGGTCCGGCCCTGGCGCTGCTGCGCGTCGCCAACCACCTGTTCCACACGCGGCAGCACGTGCGCTACGGCTGCAAGCCGATCGCGCGCCTGCTGCAGTGGTGCCGTCCGCGGCGCGCCGACGCCGACCCGCTGCTGCAGAACCCCTGGTACGAACGGGCGCGCATCGGCGACATAGCCCAGCGCTGGCTCGCCAAGCGCCTGCTGCCGCGCTGCGACCGCCTCGGCCTCAAAGCGCTCGACCGCCGCCGCGACCTGTTCGCGCACCTGCCCGCAGCCGGCCGCCGCCACCTCGAGTCGCGCTTCGCCGCCGACAACCGCGAGCTGCGGACGCTGGTCGCCTGGGACCCGGTGCACTGGGGCTACCTGGTCGAGTGAGGCGGAGGGCTGCGGTGGGCGGCGAGGAGTCGCCGCTGCCCTTCCCCGGCGCCAGCGGCGCCGGTGAAGGTCATGCCCGACGCCAACGGGCTACCAGCTCGCCGCGCCGCTGTGCCAGCTGAGGTTGCCGAGTTCGCCCGCAGGCGAGGAGTCGCCGCTGCCCTTCCCCGGCGCCGGCGGCGCCGGTGAAGGTCATGCCCGACGCCAACGGGCTACCAGCTCGCCGCGCCGCGAGGCGCGGCAGCTGGTACGCCCGGCAGGAGTCGAACCTGCGACCCCCGCTTTAGGAAAGCGGTGCTCTATCCAACTGAGCTACGGGCGCCCGCCGCGCGACTCTAGCGGGCTCGGCGGACCGCACAAGCGAACGCGCGGCGCCCGACAGGTCGCGCCGGCGATCGGCCACGGACGGCGCTCGTCCCACCGACTATCCTTGCCCCGCATGCGCATGCCGTTCCGACCGCTGCTGACGTTCTCGTTCGCCCTGCTGTTCACCGCCGTCGTGCCGCTCCGCGCGCAGGACGAGAAGAAGGACGAAGCGACGCCCGCGGCGGCGAAGCAACGCGTGCCGTTCCTGAAGCCGCAGGGGTCGTACGCCGACCTGCCGGAGATGGGCTTCTCGCCGCTGAGCCTGCTCGGCGGCGGCGGTGGTGCGATGCCGAAGCCGTTCTTCCGCTTCCTCGAATCGGTCGACGCGCTGGCGAAGGTCGAGGAGACGATGGTGCTGCTCGACCTCAGCGGCGATGCCGCGTTCAACATGCCGCAGCTCAGCGAGCTTGAGCGCGCGCTGGCGCGCGTGCGCGCGGCCGGCAAGCAGATCGTCTGCTACCTCGAGAACGCCGACACGGTCGGCTACCAGATCGCGGCCCAGTGCGACCGCGTGCTGATGGCCGACATGGGCGCGCTGGACCTGCGTTCGCCGGCGATGTCGGTGATGCACATGAAGGACGCGCTGGACCTGCTCGGCATCCAGGTCGAGGTGACGCGCGTCGGCGAGTTCAAGGGCGCGGTCGAGCCCTACATGCTGCCGCAGATGTCCGACCACCTGCGCTCGCACTACGAGGCGATGCTGCGCTCGATCCAGGACGACGTCGTGCGGCGCATCGCCGCCGGCCGCAAGCTGCCCGAGGCGACCGTGCGCGCGGCGCAGGCGCAGCGGCTGTGGACGGCCAAGGAAGCGCTGGCGGCGAAGCTCGTCGACCAGCTGGTGCCGTGGTCCGGCGCCGAACGCGCGGTGGCCACGCTGCGCGGCGACGATGCGTTCGAACTCGACGACGCGGGGCCGGCGAAGAAGCGCCAGAGCCGCGACCTGATGGCGATCGTGTCGAGCCTGCTGCGGCAGGAGAAGGAAGAGGAGATCGAGGATCCGCAGGTGGTCGTGATGCACCTGTCGGGCCAGATCGTCGACGGTGACCGGGCGATGCCGGGCAGCATGGTCAGCGGTCCCGCGGTCGCGAAGCTCGACGAACTGGCGGCCAACGAACTGGTCAAGGGCGTCGTCGTGCGCATCAACTCGCCGGGTGGTTCGGCCACCGCGAGCGAGGCGATCCGGCTGGCGCTGCAGCGGCTGGCGGCCGCGAAGCCGGTCGTGTTCTCGATGGGCGACCTCGCGGCCTCGGGCGGCTACTGGATCACGACGATCGGCCAGCCGATCCTGGCCGAAGTCGGCACGATCACCGGCTCGATCGGCGTGTTCGGCATGCGGTTCCAGCCGGGCGCGCTGATGCGCCGGCTCGGCGTGCACACCGACATCGTGCGGCTCGACGACGGCCCGCTGATGGACGCGACCGACCGGCCGTGGAGCGAGGCCGCGCGCGGCCGCATGCAGTCGTTCGTCGACGAGATCTACGACCGCTTCCTGGCCAACGTCGCCGCGTCGCGGCGCAAGACCACCGCCGAGGTCGACGCGATCGCCGGCGGCCGCGTGTGGTCGGGCCGCCAGGCGGTCGAGAACGGTCTGGTCGACGCGATCGGCGGCATCGACGACGCGGTCGCGCGCGTGCGCGCGGCGGCGAAGCTCGGCGACGACGTCGAGGTGCGGCACGTGCCGGAGCCGAAGAACGTCGCCGACTCGCTGTTCAGCTCGCTGTTCGAGGCGCAGGTGCAGGCCGCCGGCGGCGCGGCGGCGCTGGCCGGGCTGCTGACCGAGTGCGAGAGCTTCGGCGCGCTGCTCGGCGTCGTGCGCGACGCGCTGACCGCGTCCGGCACGCCGCGCGTCTACGCGCTGCTGCCGGACGGGCTGCGCCTCCGCTGAGCAACGCGCCGGTCAGTTGCCGGCCGTGGCCGCGAGGCGGCCGCGCATCGTCGCGACCACGGTCGCGGCCCACTGCGCCGGCGTGTGCTGCCAGCCGAGCACGACGTCGGCGGTGGTGCGCGCCGGTTCGACGAAGCGTTCGTGCATCGGCCGCACCGACTGCAGGTACTGGCGCACGACCGATTCGACGGTGCGGCCGCGCTCGACGATGTCGCGCTGCACTCGCCGCAGCGCGCGCACGTCGGCCGGTGTGTCGACGTAGACGCGCAGGTCGAAGGCCGAACGCAGTTCCGGCACCGCCAGCAGCAGGATGCCCTCGCACAGCACGATCGGCCGCGGCTCGACGCGCGTCGTCGCCGGCAGCCGCGTGTGGGTCGCGAAGTCGTAGATCGGCCGCGCCACGGCGTGGCCGGCGCGCAGCTGCGCCAGGTGTTCGGCCAGCAGACCGTTCTCGAGGCTCTCCGGGTGGTCGAAGTTGACGCCGGTGCGCTGGTCGAGGGTCAGGTGCCCGAGGTCGCGGTAGTAGGAGTCGTGGTCCAGCACCGCGCAGTGGTCCTCGCCGAGCGTCTGGACCAGCGCCCGGGTCAACGACGTCTTGCCGCTGCCGGAGCCGCCGGCGATGGCGACGGTGAACGGACGGACGCGCAGGGGCATGCGGTGCAGGGTAGCCCTGCCCGGGTCGCCGCGCGATGGTGCGTCCGCCGGCGGGAAGGGCTTGAGCCGCGGCCGTTCGGCCCTACTCTCGGCCTCCGTCGGCGCGTCCCGCCGGCCGAGCCCTGCAGCGTTGACCTACGACCCGTCCAACGTGTTCGCGCGCATCCTGCGCCGGGAGATCCCGGCCCAGGTCCTGCACGAGGACGAGCACTGCCTCGCGTTCCGGGACGTGGCGCCGCAGGCGCCGCTGCACTTCCTGGTGATCCCGAAGCGCCCGCTGGCGCGACTCGCCGATGCCGGGGGCGACGACGGCGCCGTGCTGGGCCACCTGCTGCTGACCGCCGCCGCGGTCGCGCGGCAGCAGGGTTTCGGCGACGCGTTCCGCACCGTGCTCAACAGCGGCGCCGGCGCCGGCCAGACCGTGTTCCACCTCCACGTCCACGTGCTCGCGGGCAGGCCCCTGGCCTGGCCGCCGGGTTAGGGGCCGCGCCGCGTCCATGGCCGACCGACCCGAACCGACCGACGACTTCGATCCCGAGGTGATGTTCCTGCCGCTGGCCGCAGCGCCCGGTGAGGCGTGGCGCGACCTCGACGCCGGCGTGTTCGCGCGCCGGATCCCGGACTTCGTGCACCAGGTGCTGAACCAGGGCCAGGTCGGACCGACCGCGATGCTGGAGCTGCAGACCGCGGCCGAGCAGGGGCCGGTGCGCTGGGTGCAGCTCGAGGCGCCGCCCGACCGCGACGAAGCCTTCGAACTGCTGCCCGACGACCTCGACGTGCGCGCCGTGGTCACCGGCGAGGTGCTGCCGCTCGAGGACGCGCTGCGCATCGAGTTCCACGTCTATCGCGACGAGGACGGCGACGAACTCGTCACCGAGAAGATCGGCGGTGTCGTGCAGCTGCAGGATCCGGTGCCGGGCCTGCTGACGCTGACCCGCCACCTCGCGCGGCAGCTCGGCCTGCCGTTCCATCCGCCGCCGCGCGGCCTGCTGACCGGCAACGGCGCCGCGTTCCGCCACTTCCTGCAGGGCCTCGACAACGCGATGTTGCTGAGCGGCGATCTCGAGATCGCGGTGCCCGACGACCGCGAAGCGCTGATCCGGCCGTTCGCCGACGCGCTCGACCTCGATCCGACGTTCGGCCTCGCGCTGCGCGTCGCCAACGCGACCACCGCGATCGCGCTCGACGGCGCGCGGCTCGACCAGGAGGTCGTGCGGCGCTTCCTCGACCGCTGCTACTCGGCGCACCCGGGCGACGGCGACGCCTGCGTCGCGATCGCCGAACAACTGTCCGACATGGGTGACGACCAGCGGGCCGTCGCCTGGCTCGAGCACGCGACGCACCTCGATCCGCCGCCGGCGCGCGGGCTCGAGAGCCTCGGCATCCTGATGGCGCGGCGCGGCGACCACGGCGCCGCGCGCGGCCTGTGGCAGCGTGGCCTCGACGTCGACGGCCACCCGGACTTCTTCTCGCACCTGGCGCAGCTCAGCTTCGCCGAGCAGCGCGAGGCCGACGCCTGGGAGCTGGAACTGCGCGGCCTGCGCCGCCTGCGCGAACGCACGGTGCGCGCCAGCGAGTGGATCGACGGCGACCGCGGCGGCGGCGTGCTGCTCGAGTGCCTGCACGTGCAGCTCGCGTCACGCCGCGCGCCGCCGGCGCTCGCCGACTCGCTCGACACGCTGCGCGGGCTGCTGCAGGGGGAGGCGCGGATCCACCTGGGTCTGTGTCTGCTCGCGTGCGGCCGCCGGCGCGAAGCGCGCATCGAGATCGTCGCCGGCCTGCGTGCGGTCGTCGACCTCGACACCCGCGACCGCGGCGTGCGCGCGCTGCTGCAGCTCGACGTCGCCGACTTCGAGATCCGCTTCGCCAAGGCCGCCGACCGCGCGCAGCGGGCGCGCAACCCGCGGCCGGCGCTGGCGGAGTTCCAGCTGTGGCTGCACCTGCAGCCCGAGTTCTGGCCGGCGCTGCTGTTCTCGGCCGTCGCCAAGCGCCGCATCGGCGCGATCGACGAAGCGCTCGACCTGCTCGCGGCCGCACTCGAAGTCGCGCCGGACCAGCCCGACGTGCTGGTCGAGATGGCCGAGTTGTTCGACCGGCGCCGCAACCCGAAGCGGGCGCTCGAGCTGGTCGAGACCGCGCTGGCAGCACGGCCGCGCGATGCGCGCTGCCACGCCGCGCGGGTGCGGTACCTGCGCCACCTCGGCCGCCTAGACGCCGCGCGCCGCTGCGTGCTGGACGCGCGCGCCGCCGGCATCGATTCGCCGGAACTGCGGCGGCTCGGCCGCCAGCTGCGGGCCTAGCGCGGCGGCGACGCCAGCTGGCTCAGGTCGACGCGCGGCACCGCGTTGCTCTGCAGCAGGTGGTCGAGCTTCTCCTGCGCCAGCCACTCGTAGACGCTCTCGATCGGCGTGCACAGGCCCATGTGCGGCACCACGACCGGGGCACCCTTGCCGTGCGTGTAGATCTTCGAGAACACGCCGATCAGCTGCCTGGTGTCGGCGCGGTAGATGCCGCCGCCGCTGTTGCCGAAGTAGGTCGGCGCGTTGACCATCCAGTAGTTGGCGCCGCTGAGTTCGTTGTGCAGCGAGCTGACCTCACCGTGGCTCGGCACCGGATCGTTGCCGAGCGGGCAGCCGACGGCGCAGACCGGATCCCAGACCTTGACGTTCTGCGACTCACCGCGCGGCAGCACGTTGGCGACGAACGGCACGCGCCGGTCGGTCTCGAGCCGCACCAGCGCGGCGTCGATCTTCGGCTGGCTCGCGACCATGCGGCCCTTCACGACCAGCTTCTCGGTCGGCAGGTAGAGCGTCACGTCGAAGCCCTCGTGCGCGGCCTTCGGCGAGTCGGCCAGGATGTTGCGGACCACGTGGTGAGCGGTCAGCACGTAGGTCTCGACCGCCTTGGTCTTCGGGTTCTCGCCGGAGAACACGACCGTGCCCGAACCGACGGTGTCCTCGCCGTTCAGCTGCACGGTCGGCAGCAGCATCGTGCGGGTCAGTTCCGACGGGTCGCGGTAGATCTGGCTCGCCAGCGTCGCGATCGCGACCTGCGTCTCGGACAGCCGCGACGCGGCGTCCTGTTCCTTGGTGCGGACTTCGCGGATGTAGGCGTCGACGAGTTCCTTCGTGCGCTCGAAGTCGGTCGACATCTGGCTGCGGAACACCTCGACCTCGGTGCGCGCCTTCTGCAGCTCGCGTTCGAGTTCGGCGGCCCGGGTCGAACCGGCGGCCGCGTTCTGGAACTGGCTCTCGAGGCCGCGGATGCGGTCCTCGGTCTGTTCGAGAATCTGCTGGCGCAGGTTCTGCAGCTCGCGCGCGTCGTCGGCCGCCGCGGCGACCTGCTCGACCTTGCGCTCGAGCGCGGTGACGTCCTTCTGGCGGGTCTCGAGGCGCGCGATCTGATGGTGGAACGACACCATCAGAACCAGCGCCGCGAGGCCACAGAACACCTCCACCAGCGTGCGTTTCATCCCCGTTGCTCTCTCCCCGGTTGCGTGCGACAGCGCCCCCTGCCGCAAGGCCGATTCGGCGTCGCGGGGGAAGGCGCTGAAGGAAAAAACAACTACTGGCCTGGCAAGGACTTGTGACGTCCATGGCAGCGGCGGTTCGGGGTCGGCGCGGCGCCGCCGAGGCGGTGCCGACTGCGGCGGGACGCGGCACTCGCGCCGCCAGCGTGGTGATCTTCGGCAGCGGCCGCGGTCGACGGCCGCAACCGCCGCCGGCACAACGTGAAGCGCGACCGCATCGGTCGGTGCCGGTACACTCCGCGATCCCCCGCGATCGCCAGCCCCGAGCCCCATGACGTTCTCCCCGGTTCCCGAGCTGCTCGAAGAGTTGAAGGCGGGTCGTCCGATCGTGCTGGTCGACGACCCTGACCGCGAGAACGAGGGCGACCTGTGCTTCGCCGCGCAGTTCGCGACGCCCGAACTGGTGGCGCAGATGTCGCGCGAGGCCTGCGGCCTGATCTGCCTCGCGCTCGACGGCGCGATCTGCGACCAGCTGCAGCTGCCGATGATGGTGACCGACAACCAGTCGCGCTTCGGCACCGCGTTCACGGTCAGCATCGAGGCCGCCGAGGGCGTGACCACCGGCATGTCGGCGAAGGACCGCGCGCGCACGATCCTGGCCGCGGTGGCGCCCGACGCGAAGCCGAGCGACCTGGCGCGGCCCGGCCACATCTTTCCGCTGCGCGCGCGCGACGGCGGCGTGCTGGTCCGCACTGGCCAGACCGAGGGCATCGTCGACCTGTGCCGGCTCGCCGGTCTGCGGCCGGCCGGCGTGATCTGCGAGATCACGAAATCGGACGGTGAGATGGCGCGCGTGCCCGAGCTCGAGCAGTTCTGCCGTGAGCGCGGCCTCAAGATGGGCTGCATCGCCGACCTGGTCGAATTCCGGCGCCGGAGCGAACGGCTGGTCGAGCGCGTCGCGGTCGCCCGGATGCCGACGCAGTTCGGCGAGTTCGACTGCCACACCTACCAGAGCCTCGCCGACGGCCGCGCGCACATGGCGCTGACGGTCGGCATCGAGCGGGCTGGTGCGGACGGCCGGTTCCGCGTGCTCGACGAGCCGGTGCTGGTGCGCGTGCATTCGCAGTGCCTGACCGGCGACGCGTTCGGCTCCCTGCGCTGTGACTGCGGGCCGCAGCTGCACGCGGCGATGGAGCGGGTGCAGGCCGCCGGCCGCGGCGTCGTGCTCTACATCAGCCAGGAAGGCCGCGGCATCGGCCTCGCCAACAAGCTGCGCGCCTACGCCCTGCAGGACCAGGGCATGGACACCGTCGAGGCCAACGTGCACCTCGGTTTCCGCCCGGACGAACGCGAGTTCGGCACCGGTGCGCAGATCCTGCACGACCTCGGCCTGCGCCGGCTGCAGGTGCTGACCAACAACCCGAAGAAGCTCGCCGGCCTGCAGGGCTACGGGCTCGAGATCGCAGCCCAGCTGCCGCTGGTGACAGGCCACAACCCACACAATCACAAATACTTGGAGACGAAGCGCGACAAGATGGGCCACCTGCTGTCGCGACCGGAATGAGGCGGGAAGAAAGCCGCCGCGTTCGCCCTCCAAGGACGACGTGTTCGCCTTGAAGCTCTCGCCCGAAGCCTCCGACCAGGAGTTGATCGCCGCCATCCTCGACGGCAGCGAGGCCGCGTTCGCGCAGCTGGTCGACCGCCACCAGGACCGGTTGTTCCGCCTGCTGTCGCGCTACTGCCGCGATCCGGTCGAGTGCGAGGACCTGGCGCAGGAGGTGTTCCTGAAGGTCTTCCGCAAGCTGCACACCTTCCAGCAGAACTCGGCGTTCTACACGTGGCTCTACCGGATCGCGGTCAACGCCGCGACCGACCACCTGTCCCGCGCCAGCCACCGGCGCCTGCGCCTGGTCGAGGACGATCGGGTGCTGGACGGCGACGGCGACCAGGAAGGCGAGAGTGGGCCGACCGCGCCGCTGCTGGCGGCCGAACTGGCCGAGGTCACGCGCCGCATCGTCGACGGGCTGCCCGAGAAGTACCGCACGATCCTGATCCTGCGCGAGTACGAGGACCTGTCGTACACCGACATCGCGGCGGTGCTGCAGGTCCAGCTCGGCACCGTCGAGTCGCGCCTGTTCCGCGCGCGGCAGCGCTTCAAGGAGCAGCTGCTGCGCCTGCATCCCGAGCTGGTGCCCGGCGCCGATGCCGAGCCCAGCGCCCCGCGCAGCGGAGGTGTCCGATGAGCCGTTCGAACGATGATCTGACCCTGCAGCGCTTCCTCGACGGTGCGCTCGACGCGACGGCGGCGAACGCCTTCCGGGCCCGCCTCGCCGGCGAGCCGGAGCTGCGCCGTCGGCTGGCGCAGGCGCAGCAGGTGCGCGCCGGCTTCGTGGCGGCGCGCGACGACGCGCCGCGCGCGCCGGCCGGTTTCGCCGCCGGCGTGCTCGCCGCGGTGCGCCGGCTGCCGGACCGCGTGCAGCTCGAGCAGCTCGAACGCCAGCAGGAACAGGGCGACCGCATCGTGCGGTTGTGCCGGCGCCTGCTGGTCGCGGCGGCGGCGCTGTTCGCCGTCGGCCTCGTGTGGCACAGCGGTCTGTTCGACTCGCGCAGCGACCGGCTCGAGGCCGCGCCCGACGAGATCCGCTGCGAGATGGAGCGCCTCGACGCGAAGGTCCGCGCCGGGCTCGGCGCGGGCGGATCCGAGCGGCCGGCGGAGCGCCGCTGAACGCGTGGATCGCGTTCGGCTGTGGATTCTCGGCGCCGCTCTGGGAAGCTTCGCGGCCGGCATGAGCTTCGGCGTCGTGGTTCCCAGGGTGTTCGGTGCCGAAGCGTCGGTGGCGACGCCGGACGACGCCTACGTGCACGAGCTGGCCGAGCGCTACGGACTCTCGTCGGCACAGCAGCGCCTGCTGCGGCTCGTGCTGCAGAGCGCGCGCGACGAGGAGTTCGCGATCTACGCCAGTGCGGAGACCGCACAGCTGCCGGACGGCATCCGCCGCGAACTGCTCGTGGTGCGCAGCCGGACCGAACAGCGCATCCGCGCCCTGCTGGACGATCGTCAGCGCGCGCAGTTCGACGTGGACAGTCGGCCCCAGGACGTCAAGTAGGAGCCAGGTGAGAGCATGGTGAGGAGCATCGGCATCGACCCCGGCGACCACTCGGTGAAAGTCGTCGAACTCGAGGGCAACTACCGCAAGGCAAAGCTCGTGCGCGTGCACACCGCACCGTTCGGGGCCGCGACCGACCTGGCGGCGCGCGCGGCCGCGACGGCGGCCGCCGTGGCCGCCGCGCGCGACGAAGGCATGCGCGGCGAACTGTGGCTCGGCCATCCGTGCCGCGAGGCCGTGCTGCGCGTGATCGAGCTGCCGTTCAAGGGCCACGAGGCGATCCGCAAGGTCGTCAAGGCCGAGGTCGAGGGCGAGATCCACAGCCACGTGCTCGACGACATGGTCGTCGACTTCCACGAGATCGGCGAAGGCATCGACGGCGGCACGCGCGTGCTGGTCGCCAGCGTGCCGAAGCCCGGCGTGCGCGCGCAGATCGATGCGCTGACCGAACTCGGCCTCGAAGCGGAGTCGGTCGATCTCGACACGATGGCGTTGTGGCGCGCGGCACACTGGGCCGGCGTGTTCGAGTCCGCGGCCGACGAGGGTGACGCGGCGGCGGCCGCCGCGGCCCCGCTGCCGGTGACCGCGCTGGTCGATCTCGGTGCCCGCAGCGTCAAGGTGCTGCTGGTCGAAGGCGACCGCCTGGTCGAGATGCGCGCGCTGCGCGTCGGCGACGCCGCGGTCGCCGACGAGATCGCGCGCCTGCACGGCCTCGACGCGGTGACCGCACGGGAGCTGGTGCTGGCGAGCCTGGCGAGCGGGGCCGACCAGCACGCCGAAGTCGCCGTGCAGGTGCCCGCGCCGGCCGAAGGCGCGCCGGCGCCGGCGCCGGTACCGCCGCGCAAGGTCACGGTGCGGTTCGCCGAGGTCGACGCGGCGCAGACGTCGTACCTGCAGCGGCTGGCGCGCGAACTGACGCGCTTCCTGACCGCCTCCGGGCGCGGTGGCCGCATCGGCGCGCTGTGGACCACCGGCGGCGCCAGCGTGCGCGACGACGCCCGCGAGATGCTGCGCGAGGTGTTCGGCGTCGAGCCGCAGCCGCTCGACCTGCTGGCGAAGCTGCCGCACGACCTCGAACCCGAAGTGGCGGCCGAACTCGGCCCGCGGCTCGCGGTCGCGATCGGCCTGGCCCTCGGCCGCATGGGCGGCCCGGCCGGCTTCGACCTGCGGCAGGAAGACCTGATGCTGACGCGGGGCTTCGACCGCCTGAAGTTCCCGCTGGCGATCACCTGCATGGTCGCGTGGCTCTGCACGTTCGTGCTCGGCTACAAGCGCATGCAGGAGCTGCGCCACCTCGAGCTCTACATCGGCCAGACCTGGCGCGACAAGACCAAGCCGAACGCGCGCCCCGAGTTCCACGGCATGCTGAACGCCGTGCTGGTGTCGAAGTGGTTCGAGAACGCGCAGAACTTCCGGCTCGAGCAGTCGAAGGGCAAGGACTACACGTTCAAGGACCTGGTCGCCGAGCTCGACGCGACGCCGGTGCACCGGCGCCTGCACGTGGTGCGCGAGCGGCTGAGCAGCGTCGCCGACCAGAAGCAGAAGCAGTCCGGCGTCTACGAGGACGTCTCGATCGAGTCGGGCTTCGCGGTGCTGGTCCGCTGGAGCGAGCTGATGCGCTCGATCGAGCCGCAGCTCGGCCGCTACCTGGTGCCGCGCATCGACCTGTCGATGAAGTCGCCGAGCCGCCGGCTCGAGTTCGTGATCGCGTTCCGCGGCGACGACTTCCGCGATCGGCTCAGCGCGCTCGAGAGCGCGCTCGAAGCCGAGTACGCGAAGCCGGACACGCCGTTCGTCAAGGGCGCGTCGCGCGAGCAGGCGTCGGTGGAGGAGCGCTTCCGCGATTCCACCGAGTCCGGTGTCAGCGGTGCCTACTACAAGTTCACACTGAACGTGAAGGACGTGTTCGCCCCGTTCGGGCCGAGCCGGACCGAGTGAGCGAGGGACGACGATGAACTTCCTGCGATCCCTGGATCTCTACATGGTCGTGATCCTGCTGTCGGTGGTGCTGCTGCCGCTCGGCGGGTGGTGGATCGTGACCAACGACCGCGAGATCGACCTCAGCCAGAAGGCGATCCGCGAGGCCACGCGGCCCGGCGGCACGCTCGAACAGATCGTCGCGCTGCAGAAGAAGGTCGACGTCGTGGTGCAGAACAAGCTGACCACGTCGGACACGATCAACATGCCGCGCCGCTACTTCGAAGGGCAGATCCTGCAGGCCGGCGGCGCCAACATGAAGACCGACGTGTTCGGCCTGTCGGACCCGAAGGAGGAGCCGGTGTCGCTGCCGGGCTCGAAGCAGCGCGCCTCCGACTTCGTCGTCGACGTCACCTGGCCGCGCAACGACTTCCCGGTCAAGCTCGACTTCGTCTACGCGGTGCTCTTCAACTGCGAGTCCGGCGCCGGCGGCGGCGGCCAGTCGATCTGGAAGCTGCGCGACCTGCAGCTCGTCAACGCGACCGACGAAGGCCTGCTGCGCAGCTACAAGACGCCGCCGCCCGAACTCGCGGACAAGTGGACGATCCGCGAGATGAAGTTCGCCCGGCGCGAGCCGCGCAAGGCCAACTGACGGGCATCGGCCGTGCGACCGATCGGGGCGATCCTGCTGGCGGCGTCGCTGTGCTGTGGCGGTTGCACCTCGGTCGTGCAGTACAGCAACGAGCTGGTCGAGCCGCGCCACGGTCGCACGTGGTTCACGCGGCTGCCGGCGACGATCGGCGGCACCACGGGGTTCGCGGTCGGGCTGCCGGTCGACGTCGTCGCGCTGCCGGTCGCCTGGGTCTGGTACACGATGCAGCCGCGCGAGACCCGCGATGCGCTGTCGGTGTTCTTGTTCCCGTCGTTCGTGTTCTGGCGCCTCGGCCTGCTGCTCGGCGCGCCGTTCGACGCGGTCGAGTGGGCGGCGTGGCGGGCCTGGCAGCCCGAGGCGCCGATCACGCAGGAAGACCGCGAGCGCATCGAGCGCGCCTGGGACGCGATGGAGTACACCGAGTATCCGGTGACGCCGATCCATCCGCCGCCGACCGACGTCGACGGCGGCCAGTAGTCGGACCGCGCTCGCGCCGGTAGGTTCTGCGCGTGCGATCCCACGGACGTTGCCGATGAGCGGTGCCACGCCGGCCCAGCGCAAACTCGCCGAACGCATCCTGACGCTCGGCGGCCAGGTGCCGCTGGCGCTGCTGCTCGAGGTCGCCGTGCCGGTCGCGCAGCTGCGCGAACTGGCGCGCCGCCACGGCCTGTCGCCGAAGGGCGGCTTCCGGATCGAGCGGGCGCCGGCCCACGTGCTGGCGCCGCTGCTCGCCGAGCAGAAGGACGCGGCGCGGCTCGACGAGGTGCTGGCGACGCTGCTGCCGTCGCCGGAGCCGAAGGTCGCGCCGGCCGACGCCGCGGCTGCCGCTGCGGCCGCCGATGCGCTCGCGCTGCTGCCGCTGCGCGAGGCCGAACTGCAGCGGCTGCGCGACGAGGTCGAACGGCTGCGCGAGGCGGCGCTGCGCACGCGCGAACGCGAAGCCGACCTGGCGCGCCGGCTCGAACTCGCCGAGCGCGACGCGACGGTGCTGCGCGCCTCGGTGCAGCGGCTCGAGCGCCCGCCGGTGGCCGGTGAACCGGCGCGCACCGACCGCGACCTCGAACGCCGCGTGCGTGAACTCGAAGACGAGCGCGAGGGCTTCGTCGCCGCCGACCTGGCGCTGCGGCGACAGTTGGCGCACGACCAGACCCAGCTGCGCGACCTGCAGAAGCTGGTCGCCGAGCTCGAGGAGCTGGTGCCGAAGAGCCGGCGCAAGCGGCGGCAGGCCGAACGCGAGGCGGAGCCTCCGCCGGTCGAGTTCCGGCTGCCGTACTTCGCGGCGTCGTTCTACAAGTCGCTGGCCGGCAAGGACCGCCGCGCGGTCGAGCAGGCCGTGCACGCGGTGCTGCTGTTCTGCACGCAGGGCTACGGCTACCCGAGCCTCGAGGTCAAGCAGCTCGGCGGGCAGGACACCTGGAGCCTGCGCGCGTCGCTGGGTCTGCGCGTCTACTTCCGGCCGCGCCGCGACGGCGACATCGACGTGCTCGAGGTCGCCGACCGCGAGGAACAGGACACGACGCTGCGGCGCCTGAAGGAGCGCTGATGCGGCAGGTCCGCAAACCGCCGGTGTTCCTGCGCGCCGACGCGCCGGTCGAGTTCCCGGACCCGGCCGGCTTCGACCGCGACGGCCTGGTCGCGATCGGCGGCGACCTGACCACGGCGCGGCTGCTGCAGGCCTACGGCAGCGGCATCTTCCCGTGGTACGCCGAGGGCTACGTGCCGATGTGGTGGAGCCCGGACCCGCGCGCGCTGCTGGCGCCGCCGACGCTGCACGTGGCGCGCAGCCTGCGCCGCACGCTGCGGCGCGGTGGTTTCGAACTGAGCTGGAACCGGTGCTTCGCGCGCGTGATGGCCGAGTGCGGCAAGCGCCGCAGCGAGGGGACCTGGGTGATCCCCGAGATGGTGCAGGCCTACACGCGGCTGCACGAACTGGGGCATGCACACAGCCTCGAGGTCTGGCAGGACGGCGAACTGGTCGGCGGTACCTACGGCGTCCAGGTCGGCGCACTGTTCGCGGCCGAGTCGAAGTTCCACCGCCGCACCGACATGTCGAAGGTCGCGCTGGTCGCGCTGGTCGGGTCGCTGTTCGCTGCGGGCATCGAGCTGCTCGACGTGCAGTTCGCGACCTCGCACCTGCAGACGCTCGGCGCGGTCGAAGTGCCGCGCGTCGAGTACCTGCGGCGCCTCGGCCTGGCGCGCGGCCGCCGCGTCGAGCTGCGCCGACTGCAGCCGCGGATCGAACTGCCCGACGTCGCCGACTGAGATCGGATCCGCGGGCCGGCCCGCTCACGTCCCATCCGCGCGCGCCGTCGCGAACGCGCAACTGTGCGGCCGTCGGCTCTGTGCTACCCTGCCGCTCCTCCGAGGAGACCATGAGCCTTCGCCCCGACCCCAGGCCCGTTTCGCGCGCCATCCTGCTCCTGCTCGCGGTCGGTGCAGCGCTGCGTGCGCAGGAGCCGCCGCCCGAGCTGCTCGAGAAGCTGCGCCAGCGCGGGATCACGGTGGCAGCCGAGCCGGCGCCGGGCCAGGATCCCGCCGCGGCGGCCGCTGGCGGTGCCGCGAACGCGCTGCTGCAGCAGTGGAAGCAGCTCAAGTTCGACCGTCGGCCGTCCGCGATCCTGCAGGCCTGGGCAGCGCCGGAGCTGAAGCCGTACGACCCGGCCGAAGAGAAGGGCGAGCCGGCGGCGCCGACGCCGGCCGGGCAGCCCGAGGTCGCGGCCGGTGCCGGGGCCGAGGTGGACCCGGGTGCTGCTGGCGAACCCGAACCCGAGCCCACACCGCCCGCCGCGTCGACGGCGCCCGCGCCGACCGCGGCGGCGTTGCCGGACGGTGCGCCCGCCGCCGCGCCCGCGCCCGATCCTGCGGCCGCCGCGAAGGCCGCGGCCGCCGCGAAGGAGAAGCAGCTCGCCGCCAAGCGCCAGCAGCGCGAACTCGAGATGCTGCAGCGCGACGTCACGCTGGGCCGCTGGAGCAAGGTCGGCGCGTTCCTGCAGTCGCTGCCGGAGAAGGAGCGCACGCCGGCCTACGAGCACTTCCTGACCGCGGTGCTGACCGCGCCGCCGCCGCCGAACCCGAAGGTGCCGCCGAACCTGCTCGAGAAGAACCGCTTCTCGTTCCAGGACGCGCTGGAGCTGGCGGGCCTCGCGCCCGGCGGGTTCGGCAGCAAGCAGGCGCCGAAGCTCGCGCCGATCGTGCAGCGCGCGATCGAGGGCGGCAGCGTGCACGAAGAGCTGCTGCGGCTGCTCGCCGCCGAGATCGCGCGGCCGGCGGCCGAGCAGCGGCTCGATCGGCGTGAGGCGGCGCTGCTGCTGGCCGCGATCGGCGAAGAGGACGAACTGACGCCGTTCCTGCCGACGCTGGCCGAGGCCGAAGCGGCGAACGACCGCGAGGGGCTGAACCTGCTGGCGCGCTGCAGCATGGCGCGGTTCGCGAAGGACAAGGACCTCGACTGGCTCGAGCAGGCGTGGAACGCGACGCAGGCGGCACTGGCGAAGGGTGAGGTCGAGGCCGAAGCCAAGACCGAGGCGCTGTTGCGCGCCGTCGAGCTCGCGCCGAAGGTGCGTGAGGGGCTCGGCCCGCAGTGGCTCGCCGACAGCTTCACGCAGCGGCCCGAACGCGGCATGGAGATCGTCGCGACGATCGGCGGGCAGGTCGCCAAGGGCTTCGAAGAACGGGCCCAGGACCCGGACTACCGCGCGAAGACGCTGCAGCTGCAGAAGACCGCGGTCGACGCGCTGCTGCGGGTCGCGCCGCAGCTCGCCGACCAGTGGCGGCCGACGCTCGGACTGCTCGCCGCCGGCTGGATCGGCGAAGCGGTCTACAGCTGCTCGAACTCGCAGTCGGACTCGATGGGCCAGGTCATGGAGCGCGACGAGTTCGGCAACATCTTCTGGACCAGTCGCCGCCGCGGCGGCGGCGGACCGGTGAAGCCGGTCGAACCGGTCGACCTGATCGAGGCGCAGCCCGGCTCGGCATGGGCCGAGCTGCTGGACGACGCACTGGAACCGCACTTCGCGACCGTGTCGGCACAGCTGTTCCTGAAGCTCGCGGAGCCCGAGCGCGCGTTCCCGTTCATCGAGCAGCTGGCGACGATCAACGCGCGCAAGGCCAAGGAGCTGGCCGACGAGTTCCTGCGCGTCTGGACGCGCAACAACAACCCGAACACGAGCCGCCGCACCAACTCGTACATGTTCATCTACGGGTTCGACCAGCGCGCGAGCGGCATCCCGCTGACGCGCAGCAAGCAGGAACGCAACCTGCAGGAGCTCGGCAGCTGGGTCGAACGGCTGCGGCAGCTGCCGATCGGCCGTGTCGACGAGACGCTGCTGACCGAGGCGTTCGTCGCCGCGCACAGCAAGGCCGAGGTCTATCGGCTGGAGACGATCGAGAAGGTGTTCGGCGACGTCGCCGAGCTCGACCCGGTGCTGCTCGGCGAACTGCTCGGCACGATGCGCACGAACCTGGCGACGGTCTGGCGCCGGCCCGACGTGCAGGAGGACGCGAAGACCAAGCGCTCGCAGCGCGAGACGCTGCTCGAGGTCGCGCAGGGCTACGACACCGCGCTCGAGATCGCGCAGCGCGCGCTGCAGGAGCGCGGCCGGCACTGGGCGCTGCTGACCGTCGTCGGCTCGATCCTGCACGACCGCAACAACTTCGCGCGCGAACTCGGCCGCAGCAGCGACTTCGCGGGCGCGCGCAAGGCGGCGTTCGAGCTGTTCGCGCAGGCGGCGCAGCACTACGCCGAGACCGCCGGCGACCTGCGGCTCGACCAGGAGACGCTGCGGCCGTTCGACGTGTGGTTCTACGCCGCGCTCGGCGCCTCGGACCTCGGTGCCGTCGACGAGGAGACCGTGCTGGCCGAGAGCCAGCTGCCGCGGATCCGCGCGGCGATCGACGCGCTGCCGGCGGGCAGCCGCGAACGGCACCTGGGCATGTTCGCCAACGCGCTGTTCACGCGCATGTCGGCGGTCAAGCCGCAGATCAAGCACCGCTATCTCGAGGCCGGCTTCGCGATCGTCGGCGACCACCCGCAGGCCGCCGAGGCGAAGAAGGTCTGGGACTACTACGCCGACCTGACGCGCGAACTGCGGCTCGAGGCCGTGGTCGAGGGCGCGACCGCGGTCGGCACCGCGCCGTTCGGCGTGCGGCTCGACATCGTGCACACGGCCGAGATCGAGCGCGAGAGCGGCGGTTTCGCCAAGTACGCGCAGAACCAGAACAACATGAGCTACGCCTGGAACTACGGGCGGCCGCTCGAGGACTACCGCGACCGTTTCCAGGACGCCGTCACCGCGACGCTGCAGGAGAGCTTCGAGGTGCTGTCGGTGACGTTCAACGGCGACCAGATGACGTCGCGGCCGAGCGGCGTGCCCGGCTGGCGCACGACGCCGTACGCGTGGCTCCTGCTGCGCGCGCGCGGGCCGCAGGTCGACAGGATCCCGACGCTGAAGCTCGACTTCGACTTCCTCGACACCAGCGGTTACGTCGTGCTGCCGATCGGCTCGTCGCCGGTCGCGATCGACGCGTCCAGCGACGGCGGGCCGCGGCCGTGCTCGGACCTGAAGGTCGTGCAGCTGCTCGACGAACGGCGCGCCGACGAGGGCAAGGTCGTGCTCGAGGTCAAGGCCAGCGCCAAGGGGCTGGTGCCGGACCTCGACGCGCTGCTGCGCGTCGACGCACCGGGCTTCCGCGTCGACAAGCGCGACGACCAGGGCGCGTCGGTGGTGCGGTTCGCCGACGACCAGCAGACCGTCGAGACCGAACGGGTCTGGCTGCTGTCGCTGACGCCGGCCAGCGAGGGCAGCCGCCCGGCCAGCTTCGTGTTCGGCAAGCCGGTGCGCGACGGCGTCGACGTCGTCTACCAGCGCTACAACGACGCCGACCTCGAGACGGTGGCGGCCGAGGTCGTGCTGGCCGGCGGCCACCGGCCCGGCAATCCGGTCTGGGCCTGGTTCCTGGTCGCCGGCGCCGCGGCCGGCTATGGCGCCTGGTTCTTCCTGGCGCGCCGCCACGGTGCCGCGGCCGCGGTCGCGCCGCCGCTGCTGCGCATGCCGGCGCACGTGACGCCGTTCACGGTGCTCGAGGTGCTCTACCGCGCCGAGCGCCACGGCCGGCTCGACGACGGCGGCCGCCGCGACCTGCGCGCCGCGATCGAACGCATCGAGGCGTGCCACTTCGGCCGCGCCGAAGACCCGACGCTCGACCTCGCCGCCGTGGCCGCCGAGTGGATCCGCCGCATCGGCTGACGAACCCGACCCGACCAACGCCCCGCATCGCCATGACCGTGCACGAACCTGCCGTCACCCGTTTCGCCGAGACCCGCGCCTTCCTGCACGACATCCGGGAACGGGTCGGCAAGGTCGTCGTCGGTCAGGACGTCGTCGTCGAGCGTGTGCTGATCGCGCTGCTGACCTCGGGCCACCTGCTGCTGCAGGGGGTGCCCGGGCTCGCGAAGACGCTGCTGGTCGCTGCGGTCGGCAAGACCGTCGACCTCGCGTTCGCGCGCATCCAGTTCACGATCGACCTGCTGCCTTCCGACATCGTCGGCAGCGAGATCCTCGACCAGAAGACGCACGAGTTCCGCACCCACAAGGGGCCGATCTTCACGAACCTGCTGCTGGCCGACGAGATCAACCGCGCGGCGCCGAAGGTGCAGTCGGCGCTGCTCGAGGCGATGCAGGAGCGGCGCGTGACGATCGGCAACCACAACTACCCGCTGCCGGCGCCGTTCCTGGTGATCGCGACGCAGAACCCGGTCGAGCAGGCCGGTACGTTCGAACTGCCGGAGGCGCAGCTGGACCGCTTCATGCTGCTGCACCGGCTGCAGTACCTGTCGCCGCAGGAGGAGAAGGAAGTGCTGCGCCGCAACGCCGCGCTCGGCGTGCGCCGCGACGGCAAGGGCGCGGTCGCGCGCACCGAGTTCGACGTGCTCGGCGACCAGCCGGTCGGCAGCGCCGACAAGCTGGTGCGCGCGATGGAAGACGTGCAGCAGGTGCACGTCAGCGAGGCGTTCCTCGAACACTGCGTCGAGATCACGAACCGCACGCGCCGCCACCCGAAGGTCGAACTCGGCTGCAGCCCGCGCGCCGGCATCGCGCTGGTCAAGGCGTCGCGCGCGCGCGCGCTGATCCACGGCCGCGACTACGTGCTGCCCGAGGACCTGTTCGCGCTGGCCGAGGACGTGATCCTGCACCGGATGCGGCTCGGCTACGAAGCGCTGGCCGAGGGCTGCACCGGCCAGCAGGTGCTGCAGGAGATCCTGGCCGAGTCGCCGCGATGACCGTGACGCCGCGAAGCGAACGGGCCGGCCGCCGGCTCGCGCACGAGCGCGAGCTGCCGGGGCTGCTGCGCAAGGTCGAACCGCTGGCCGCGCGCAAGTTCGTGATCGCGATCCGGCGGCTCGCCGACGACCTCGCCTACGGCCTCGACGGCTCGCGCTTCCTCGGCTCGGGCATCGACTACGTGCAGTCGCGGGTCTACCAGCCCGGCGATCCGATCAAGTCGATCGACTGGCGCGTGACCGCGCGCAGCGGCAAGGTGCACGTCAAGCAGTACGAGGCGCAGCGGCGCATCCCGGCGTGGTTCGTGATCGACACCTCGGCGTCGATGGTGGTGTCGTCGATCGCGCTCAGCAAGTACGAGCTCGCGCTGCACATCGCCGGCGGTCTCGCGCTCGCGTGCCTGGACCGGACCAGCCCGGTCGGCGTGCTCGGCGCCGGTTCGCGCGACCTGCGCATCGAACCGAGCCTGGCGAAGGACCAGGTGCTGCAGTGGCTGCTGCAGCTGCGCCGCTACGGCTTCCAGGAGTCGACGCGGCTGGCGCGGCGGCTCGCCGAACTGCGGCCGACGCTCGGCAGCCGCGCGCTGGTGTTCCTGCTGACCGACCTGCACGAACCCGGTGCCGCGCACGCGGCGGCGCTGCTCGCACAGCAGCACGAGGTCGTCGTGCTGCAGCTGCAGGATCCGGCCGAGATCACGCTGCGCGGCGCCGGCTTCGTGCGCGCCAGCGAGGCCGAGACCGGCCGCGCGCTGGTCGTGCACGGCCGCAGCCACCTGCTGGACGCGGCGCACGCCGACGCCGAACTGCGCCGCGGCGGCGTCGACCACCTGCGGATCCGCACCGACCAGCCGTTCGCGCACCGGCTGCGGCACTTCCTGCGCGCGCGGGGCCTGGCCGGCCGGGGGGCGCGGTGATGCCGCATTCGCGGTGGCTCGTGCCGCTGCTGCTGGCCGGTGCGCTGGCGGCGCAGGCGCGCGACATGCGCTCGGCTTCGGTCGGCATGCGGGCGCGCATCGACGAACTGGTGCTGCCCGGCGGCGAACTCGAGCCGGCGGCGGTCGACCACACGACGCCGATCGTCGTGCGCCTGCTGGCGACACGGCCGCACGGCGACCGCTTCCGCTACGACCTCGAGTGGTACGGCCTCGCGCCGGGGCGCTACGACCTCGCGCGCTGGCTCGCGCGCAAGGACGGCAGCGCTGCCGCCGACCTGCCGCCGATCGAGGTCACGGTCACCAGCGTGCTGCCGCCGGGCGAACTCGAACCCGCCGCGCCGGCGCCGGGCGCGCTGCCGCGGCTGTCCGGCTACTCGACGCTGCAGATCGTCGCCGGGGTGCTCTGGGTGGTCGGCCTGCTGGCAGTGCTGTTCGTCGGCCGGCGCTGGCGCCGGGCGCGTGCCGTCGCGACGGTGCAGCCGACGCTCGCGGACCGGCTGCGACCGCTGGTGCAGGCCGTGGCGACCGGCGCCGCCGACGACGCTGGGAAGGCCGAACTCGAACGCCTGCTGGTGGCGTTCTGGCGCGCGAAACTCGGCCTGCGCACCGCCAACGCCGATGCCGCGATCGTCGCGATCCGCGCGCATGCCGAGGCCGGCGCGCTGCTGCGGCAGGTGGAGGCGTGGCTGCACCGCCCCGAGCCGCCGGCGTCGTTCGACGTGGCGGCGCTGCTGGCGCCGTACCGCTCGGTGTCCGCGGCCGACTTCGAAGAGGTGGCGCGTGTTCGGTAGACCCTGGCTCTTGCTGCTGCTGGTGCTGCCGCTGCTGCACCTGTTCTGGGTCTGGCAGCGGCAGGCGCGGCGCACGGCGCTGCCGTTCGACCACGGCGGCCGCGGCGCCGGGCGCCTCGTGCGCGGGCTGCTCGGCGTCGGCGAGTCGCTGCCGGCGCTGCTGGCCGCGGTCGCGGTGCTGCTGCTGGCGCTGCCGCAGGAACTCGCGGCACCGAAGCAGAAGCGCGTGCTGACCAACATCCAGTTCTGCGTCGACATCAGCCGCTCGATGGTCGCGAAGTTCGGCGCCGGCAACCGCTACGACGCCGCGATGGCGGCGATCAACGAGTTCCTCGACTACCGCACCGGCGACTCGTTCGGTCTGACGTTCTTCGGCAACAACTTCCTGCACTGGGTGCCGCTGACCAGCGATCCGTCGGCGTTCCGCTGCGCGGTGCCGTTCATGCGGCCCGAGAACGCGCCGCCGGCGTTCGGCGGCACCGAGATCGGCCGCGCGGTGCTCGGCTGCCGCGAGGTGCTGGCCGAACGCAGCGAAGGCGACCGCCTGCTGATCCTGGTCACCGACGGATTCAGCTCCGACCTCGACAACGGCAACGACATCACGATCGCGAAGAAGTTGAAGGGCGACGGCATCGTGCTGTTCGCGGTCAACATCCAGGAGCAGGAGGCGAACGGGGCGATCGTCAACCTCGCGCGGCTGACCGGCGGCGAGGTGTTCAACCCGGGCGACACGAACGCGCTGAAGCAGGTGTTCGAGCACATCGACCGGATGACCAAGGCGAAGCTCGAGCAGGGCATCGCCGAGCTGGTCGACTGGTTCCTGCCGTTCGCGCTTGCCGGGCTCGTGCTGCTCGCGGTCTACGGCCTGTTCCAGCTCGGGCTGAGGTACACGCCGTGGTAGCCGAGATCGCCGCGCTCGGCGCGCTGCTGCTGGCGGCGCTCGGCGAACTGCTGCACCGCCGGCGGCTCGCGCGCTACGCGCACCTGCTGTTCGGTCCGGGCGCGCGGCCGGCGCCGTGGGTGGCGGCGGTGCCGTGGCTGCGCGCGGCCGCGTTCGGCGGGCTCGCGTGGGGGCTGACGACGCTGCTGCTGATCGAGCCGCGCGTGCACGAGTCCGACGAGGTGCCGGAGGCCGAGTGGCGCCACCTGGTGCTGGTCTACGACGTGTCGCCGAGCATGCACCTGCGCGACGCGGGACCGAACGGCGACCAGACGCGTGCCGAGCGCGCGCAGGACCTGATCGAGTCGCTGTTCGCGCGCGTGCCGATCGGCAGGTTCAAGATCACCGTGATCGCGACCTACAACGGCGCCAAGCCGGTCGTCGAGGACACCAAGGACATCGAGCTGGTGCGCCACCTGCTGGCGCAGGTCGACATGCGCTTTGCGTTCCCGACCGGCAGCACGAAGTTGTTCGACGGCATCGCCGAAGCGGCGCGCATCGCCAAGCACTGGCGCGTCGGCAGCGCGATGCTCGTGGTGGTCAGCGACGGCGACACGGTGCCGGCCACCGGCATGCCCGAGCTGCCGCCGTCGATCGCCGGCACGCTGGTCGTAGGCGTCGGCGACCACGTGACCGGCAAGTTCATCGCCGGCCACCAGTCGCGCCAGGACGCCAGCACGCTGCGCCAGGTCGCGGTGCGGCTCGGCGGTGAGTTCCACAACGGCAACAAGCGGCAGGTGCCGAGCGACGTGCTCGCCGCCGCGGCGGCCGACGCGCGCAAGCCGCTGATCGAACGGCTGACCCGGCGCGAATACGCGCTGCTGGCGGTGGTGCTGGGCAGCGTGGTGCTGGCGCTGGTGCCGATGCTGCTGCACCGGTTCGGCGCCCGGGCGCGGCCGGGGGTACCGGTCGAGGTGCGGGCGGCGTGACCGGCCGCCGCGGAACCGAACCGGATCGCCCACGGGCGACTGCGAGCCGATAGACTGCCCGGGCTTCCCGGCACCCCGGGACGCCCGTCACGGAGACCCCCATGATTCGGAACCTGCTGCTGGTGGGCTGGCTCGCGTTGCCGATCGGCGCGTGGGCGTTCCACGAAGGACCAGGCCAGGACCTCGTCGCGCTCGAGGATGCCGATGCCGTGCTGGTCGCCGCTGCCGCGGCCGCCGCGGACGGTGACTGGCGGGACGCGGCGAAGCGCTACGAGGAGGCGCTGCAACTGCTGCCGGCGTCGCTGGCGGACGGACCGATGCGGTTCCTGTTCGACCGCACGCGGCTCGAGCTGAACAAGGCGCGCATGCTGGCCAGCGGACTGCCGACCGCGCGCGAAGAGCTCGGCGCGATGGTCGCCGAGCTCGAGCAGCAGCCGAGCGCCGATCCGACGTTGCTGGCCGACGCGCGGCAGCAGCTGGCACGGGCGCAGTTCTACACGACGTGGCTGATGCGCCTCGAAGGCCTGACGCGCGAGCAATGGGAGCCGGAGATCGAAGCCGCGCGGCAGAACTACCGGCTGTTGGCCGAGCAGGCCGCGGACGGCGCGGTCGCCGCGGCGCACCAGCAGGACCTCGAGGCCGCGATCCGGCTGTCGCGGCTCGAGATCGAGGATCTGCAGGGCCTGCCGCTGCCGAGCGAGTGACAAGGCTGCGGCACTCGGGCCGGTCGGCCCAGGCCCGGAGCGAAGCCCGGCAAGAAGAAGAGCAAGGGCGCCGGCAACGGTGCCCCGCTCGACACCGGCGGCTCGTAGCCGCCGGCCTCAGCGCGTGGGCGGCGCGAGTTCGCGGATCACTGCGCCGCGCTGGTCGTCGAGCACCAGCACCGCGTAGCGCACCGCGCCGGCGTTCGGATCGTCGGACAGCGATGCGTAGTCGAAGCGGCCGCGCAGGTCCGTGTAGCCGTCCTTGTGGAAGCGGACCTGCCCCGAGGGCAGCTTCGCGAACACCTTGACGTAGGCCTTCGGCAGCGGCGTGCCGGTGCCCGGCTCGCTGACCGCGACCTGGCCCCAGCTCTCGAGGAACCGCACCTGCAGCGCGTTCGCGAACCAGGTCTGCGACCGCACGAGGCCGGCGCCGCGCACCTCGACCAGCACGTTCTTCTGCGCGAAGCGGTCCGGCAGGTCGAACGTCAGTTCGCGCTGGTCCGCGGGCAGGTCCAGGGTCCGGGTCAGGATCGGCTGCACGTAGGCTGCCGACGTGCCGTCGTCGCTGGCGAACGGCCGCGCCGAGAACGCGAACTCGACGTCGAGCTCGTAGAAGCGCACTTCGCACTGCGGCAGGTTGCGCCAGGCGACCGTCGCGCGCCGGCCCTCGAGCGCCAGCTCGAGCGACGGTGCCGCGGCCGCGAGGTCGGTCGGCACCTGGTCGCCGCGGCCCGGGCTCGGCCGGCCCTGCGCCTCGTCGAGCTGCGCCAGCACCTCGATGAAGCGCTGCTGCCAGTGCGCGACCGGGTGGTCGCGGTGGCGTTCGGCGGTGCGGCGCGCGCGATCGAGGTCGCCGGTGAAGAACGCCGCGTAGGCGGTCAGGTAGTCGTACTGCAGGTGCGTCGTGACGCGCGCGGCGTCGATCTTCGCGTAGGCCTGCAGCGCTTCCTCGACCCGGTCCTGCAGCAGCAGCAGGTAGGTGACCGTGATCCAGTCGTCGGCGTCGAGCTGCGCGTGGTAGCCGATCCGGTCCATCGCGGCGCGGTGCTGCGCGGCGAGGTGCTCGTTGCCGATCCCGCGGCGGCTGCCCAGCCGGTGCGCGCGCGCGTGCACCAGCGGGTCGAGTTCGAGCTGCTGGTAGCGCTTCCGCTCGACTACGTCGAACGTCAGCAGCGGCGACTGCAACACCGCTCCGCACTGGGCCACCAGGTCGTCGCGGTGCTGCAGGAACTCGCGCGCGGCGGCTTCGTCGCGGTGCAGCACGCCGTACGACCAGACCGTCGCGTCGAACGCGTGTCGCGCGCGCAGCCGCGGCAGCAGTTCACCGAAGAAGCCGCGGTCGCGCAGCCGCCACGCGATGCGGCCCAGGTCGAGCCGCTGCACGTTGGCACCGTCGATGTGGGCCAGCACCTCGGCCGCGCTGCCCAGCTGCGAGACATGCTCCCACGAGCCGGTGTCGACGCGGCTCGGGCTGGCGACGACGTGCAGCGTGCGCGCGGTCGCGGCCGCGGCGAGCGCGCCCGCCTCGGCGGCCTGCACCGCGTAGTGCGCGAAGTCGCCGGCTGTCGGGAAGTAGAACGCGTACTCGACGGTCGCGGTCGCGTACGGCTGCAGCTCGAGGGTGCGGCTCTTGGTCCAGAAGCCCGAGTTCAGCGGCAGCGCGCCGGCCGGGATCTGCAGCAGCAGCGCGACCGTGCGCCGCTGCGACGTCGGGTTGGTGACCACGACCTGGCAGCCGTAGCCGGTGTCGACCAGGAACTCGTCGGTGACGAAGGCATCGCGCTGCTCGCCGTTCTCGTAGCGGTAGCGTTCGTCGAGCCGGAACAGGTTCTGCCCGACCAGCAGCGGCGGCACGTCGGCGGCGGCTTCGGTCGCGGTGACCTCCTTGCGCACCAGCAGCAGCGGCGTCGCGGCGCGCAGCGTGCGGCGGTCGCCGTCGGCGGTCACCTCGTGCCGGCCCGCCGCGAACGGCAGGTCCAGCACCGCCAGCGCGAACATCGCCTCGAGGAAGCTGCCGTGCGCCTCGACCACGGCGGTCGACGCGAACGGCCGGCCGGCCGGCGCGGTCGCGTAGTCGCGCCAGAAGCGGTTCGGCGCGACCACGTCCGGCGTCGTCTGCAGCGGCGTGCGGCGCCAGTAGTCGCTCTCGATCCGCAGCCGCGTGGCCTCGACCGCGCGCCAGAGCTGCTTGGCCGCGCCGCGCTGCTTCAGCTCGTCGCCCAGGGCCTGGATCTCCTCGGCGACCTCGTTCGCCTCGGCCTCCGGCTTCCTTGCCGGTTCGTCGGCGTCGGCCTTCTTGTCCTTCCCCATCTCCTCGCTGCGGTCGTCGAAGGCCTGCCGCTCGGCCGGGGCCGGCGCCGCGGCGGTGGGCTGCGGCGGCATCGTGTCGCCGGGCCCGCGGTCGACGACCTTCTGCATCAGCAGGAGCTGCGCGTCACCCTCGGTGCCGAGCTGCTGCGCCTTCAGCGCCAGGTCGAACAGCGCGTCGAGCGTCGACGGCGGCACCGGCCGCAGTTCGAGCAGCTCGCGCACCGACCGGGCGATCGCGGCGCGGCCCTGTTCGTCGAGCCGCTGCGCCAGCAGGATGCGTTCGATCAGGTTCAGCTGCGCGAACGCCCACGGTTCGACGTAGCGCTGCAGGTCGTCGCCGAGCAGCCAGTGGTCGAGGAACGTCTTCGCGAGTTTGTCGACCAGCAGCGGCCGCACGACCGCGTCGAAGAACGCGCGGTCCTTCTGCCAGAGGAAGAAGTGCAGCTCGTGGCACGCGTTCTCGGCGTAGCGGGCGCGCTTCTGCGCAGAGTCGAGCAGCGGCCACTGCAGCACGAACGCGAACCGCGACAGCGCCGGGTCGCTGCACAGCGTCGCCAGGAGCCCGTGCACGCTGGCCAGCGAGTCGTAGACCTCGACCTGCGCCGAGCGCGCGTCGGGCAGCACGGCGGTCTCGCCGGCGGCGACGAACTCGATGCGCTTCTGCTCGACGAAGTGGCGCGTCGCGTCGAGGGCCTCGCGCAACTGGCGGGGCCGCGGCTGCAGCGGCGCCTCGGCGCGCAGCGCGGTGTCGTGCACGGCCTGGTCGCCGTCGACCGCCAGCACGTGCACGATCTGGCCGTCGCCGAGTTCGGCGGCCGGCACGCGCACGACGCCGTCCGCATCGGGCCGCAGGTTGGCCAGCAGCGGCGCCGTGCGCGGCAGCCAGTCGAGGTTCGCGAACTCGCCGGCGGCGCCGACGTCGACCGGCGGCGCGCCCGGTGCCGGCCCTGGGTGACCGCCGGCGCGGCGCCGACCACGGCCACCGTACTTGCCGCCCGCGCCACCACCGAGGCCGACCGCGGAGTTCCACGACTGCTCGTCGAGCTGCCACGGGTTCAGCAACAGGCTCGGGCGCGGCAGCATGTTGCCGGCGTACTTGGTCGCGAAGCGGCGCTCGAGCACGTAGCGGTACTCGTCGCCGAGCTGGCGGCCGGCGTGGAAGCTGCTCTCGATCGGCGCCGTGTCCAGCGCGACCGGCGGCCGCGACGGCGCGCCGCCGAGGTCGTCGAACAGCGGGAACGCTGGCAGGAAGCGCGTCGTCGCGACGTGCACGCGCGTGGCGGCGGTCGGGTTGGCGACGCGGATCAAGAGGCCGGTCGCGTCGAGCGCCAGCGAGCGCAGCTGCAGCGGCGACGCCGAACCGGCCTCGAGCACGCGCTCGCGGCCGATCAGCCATCCGCCGTCGCGGCCGCCGCGCGTGATGCGCACCGGGATCTGCGTGCCGGTCTCGTGCAGCGTCAGCTGGTAGTCGCCCGGTTCGAGGCCGCGCAGTTCGACGAACCCGTCGGCGAGCGCCAGCCGGGCGAACTCGTCGCGTTCCCAGCCGAGCAGCGAGAACTCGGCGCGCGTCGGCTGCGGCGCCGTGCCCTGGTACGGCAACCGCAGCGTCTCGCCGGCGAGGCCGTGCAGCACCGTCGGCAGGCGGCAGGAGCGGGTCGCCAGCGAGAAGCTGCAGGCGAAGCCCGTGCCGTGCACCTGCACGGTGTCGATGCCCGGCAGCGTGCCGAGCTCGATGCGGCCGTCGGCGTCGGTCTGCAGCGTGACTTCGATCGGCTCGGCGTAGTCGCGGTGGGCGAGCTGCAGGCGGCACGGAAAGCCGGCCTTGACCTCGCCGTTCTTGCCGCGCGCCTCGAGCACGTGGCCCTGCGGCGTGCGCAGCAGCTGCACGCTGGTCGTCGTGGCGCCGCGGTCGATGCCGTTGCACGCGAAGGTCACCGCGGTGGTCGCCAGCGGCACGTCCTTGCCGGCCAGATCGCGGACCGTCGCCGACAGCTGCACCTGCAGCGCTTTGAGGCGCTCGGGCACCGTGAACTCGTGCACGAGCTCCTGGCCGTCGATGAGCTGCAGGTCGCGCACCTCCTGCTTCGTGGCGATGCCGTCGAGGTCGGTCGCGATCAGCGTCAGCACCGGCTGTTGCAGCAGCTGCACCGACACCGGGTGCGCACCGAGCCGCAGCTGCGGGCGCACCAAGAGGCGCGTCGTGCGGCCGGCGACCAGCGCTTCGCGTTCGACGTGCACGCCGCCGTGCAGCGCGTAGTTCTCGGCGAGGTGGTCGAAGGTCTGCAGCGCCGACTGCGTGCCTTCGTGCAGCACGACCGCGTGTTGGCCGGGATCGGTCGTGAACGGCAGCAGGATGTCGCCGGCGGCGTCCGGCGCGTAGTCGCGGCCGCCGAACCAGATCGACGCCTGGCGCCGCGGTGTACCGGTCTCGTCGTGGATGCGGAACACGTGGCCGCCGGCCGCCGGCCGCACCGCGCAGCGCAGGTGACCCTTGTGGATCACGGCGCGGCTGCTGATGCCGTTGCCGACGAACTCGACCACGTAGGTGCCCGGTTCGGCGAGCATCGGCAGCGCGAACGTGCGCCGCATGCGGCGCATCGGTGCAGCGTCGTAGCGGAACGTCTGTTCGTGGTTGGCGACGACGCCGTCGAGTTCGATCGACGCGTCGACCTCGCGCTGCTTCTCGGCGTGGTAGCGGAACGCGTCGATCGCGAACACCTTCAGCAGCAGCACCGGCACGTTCTTGACGTCGAGCTCGAGCGTCACCGGTTCGTTGCCGCCGTACTCGGTGCGCGACGTCGCCGCGAACTCGAGTTCGACGCGCTGGTCCAGGCGCGCCACTTCGGCCGGGTCGGCCAGCAGCGAGTACCAGCGTTCCGGGTCACCCTGGCCGAGCAGCAGCTTGGTCTCGGCGAACAGCCGCTGCAGCCAGTCGGCCGGCAGGAACTCGGCGTAGCTCTCGTAGCCGTCCTCGGCCGCGAAGAAGTGCTGCAGGCACCGGCGCAGCAGCGCCTCGTCGTCGCCGATCGGCGGCAGGCCGGTCGGGAACTCCTGCTGCGGCGTGACGAACTCCGGGGCGTTCTGGTGCCGGCGCAGGTGCTGTTCGGCGACGGGGCCGCCGCGGCGCGGCAGCCGCACGTAGGCGAGGAACCGGTCGCGGTCCGGCGCGCCCGACGACAGGTCGTGCTGCAGCCAGTGGTAGAGCACGTGCGCCTTCAGCGAGTTGAACGCCGGCGACAGCCGCTGCGCGAACTGCCACAGCCGCTGCAGTTCCGCGGCCCGCGCGGTCGGGTCGCGGCGCCAGTCGACGTCCTGCGTCGGTTCCATGCGCTGCAGCCACGCGTCGACGAAGCGCGGGTCCTGCAGCAGCCTCGGCCGCAGCCGCACGCACTCCTCGAGCTGCGCCAGCCGCAGTTCGCCGTGGATCGGCAGCGAGCCGAAGCCGCCGCTCTGCCGGTGGTCGAGGTCGCGCACGATCAGCGCCGGCAGGTTGTCGACGTCGGGCCGCTGCAGGCGCGTCAGCAGGCTGCGCAGCCGGTCGCCGTCGAGTTCGGTCTGCGCCAGCGCGGGCAGCGCGCGCGCCGTGAAGCCGTCGGTGTCGGAAGGGTGCTGCTGCAGCGCGCGCTCGGTCAGCACCGCGTGCGACAGCAACGCCGGGTCGAGCCGCGACGGCAGTTCGGCGCGTTCGCCGGGCACCACGCGCTGGTGGTCGAAGCGCAGGCCGAGTCGGTCGCGCAGGAACGTCCACGTGCGCTCGGGGTCGTCGCCGAACGACAGCAGCGCTTCGCGGTTCTCGATCTCGATCGTGCGCTGCGTGCGGCCGTGCCGCTGGATCCAGGCCGGCAGCACCTGCCGCACGGTCGCGAAGTCGCGCGCATCGAGCCGTTCGCGGCAGTGGTAGTAGTACCAGTCGTCGGTGCCCGGGATCAGCGTCGCGACCGCGGCGGCGCGGTCGGGCGCCAGGGCATAGGTCTCCTCGAAACCGATCGGGGTGCCCTGGGCGGCGAGGCTGGCGCAGAGGGCGGCGAGAGCGAGCAGGGAAGCGGCGCGGTGGCGCGGTGCGTTCATGGCGGTGGGTCCGGTGCGAGCCTTGGCAACGAGCGCGCGCCCGTCGCGGCTCAGTGGATCCTGGACGATCGGCCGAGTCCGCGGCGGGCGCGCGCCGTGGCAGGCGGCGGCCGAACGCAACCGTAGCGCAGTGGTTCCGCGGGGCTACAGGTGCTTGCCGATGCGGTCGTCGAGCGCCTGCTGGTCCTGCGTGAACGATGCCAGCGCCGCCGCGGTCAGCACGCCGTCCCAGCTCGCGGTGCCGGCGCGCACGCGGTCCTTCCAGCTGGCGTAGACCGGGATCTTGCCTTCCTTGGTGACCTTCTGCGCCTCGGCGGCCGTGAACTGCGGGAACAGGTCGCCGGCGCCGTGCTTGGCGAGCACCGCCAGTACGTCCTTCGCCGTAGCGGTCTTCGGGTCGAGTTTGCCGGCCGCGGCCGCGGCGGCCTCGAACTGCGGCGTGACGGTCCAGAACACCTCGAGCCGGTCGGCGGCGGCATCGACGCCGGCCGCGAACGTGACCTTCGGGTCGTCGGCGGTGCGGTTCTTCAGCGTCGCCGGGTCCGGCTTCTTCTGCACGAACTCCTTCGCGGCGGCGGTCGGCATCGTGAACACGTCGAGGCCGAGCAGGTCGGCGATCTGCTGGCCGTTGCGCATCGACGCACCGATCTGGCGCACCGAGCCGCCCTGGCGCCGCAGCCCACGCTGGCTGGCCAGCGTCGCCTTCTCGCCGGCGTTGATGCCGTCGCCGAGCTTGTTGTCGGCGACGAACGCGTTGATGCGGCCCATGAACACGTTGCACCAGGTCGGCTGCGCCAGCGCGGCGATCAGCCAGTTCTGGCGCGCCGAGAAGCCCAGCGTGAAGTTGATCCGGATGCCGTCGTCGTGCAGCCGGCGCGCGGCCAGGAGGCCCGACGGCGTCAGCGGCACCTTGACGATGAAGCGGTCCGGGCAGATCGCGTGGAAGCGCTTGCCGTAGCGGTAGCTCGCCTCGGCATCGTCGGCGACCGCCGTGTGCAGTTCGACCGAGACGTCGGCGTCGAACGTGCGCACGAGCTTCAGCCCGTGCACGGCGTTCAGCACGAACGCGATCTCCTGCACGACGCGCGCGCGGTCGGCCTTCGGGTCGGCCTGTTGCACCAGCTTCGCCGCGGCCGGCACCAGCTGGTCGTAGATGCCCTTCTGCACTTCCTTGTTCAGCAGCGTGTTGTTGGTCGTCAGCGCCGTGAACTCGCGCACCCACAGCTCGCGCGCCGCGTCGACGTCGCCGGTGTCCAGCCACAGCGCGGTGCCGGTCTTCGCGACTCCGGCCCACAGCGGCGAACTCGGGAAGTCGGCGCGCTTCGCTTGCGACTGCGTGGCCTGCTGCAGGCAGAAGGCGGCGACCTGCTTGGCGAACGGGGAATCGTGGCGTGGCGTCTCGGTCATGGGTGGCGACCGGCGATCATGCCACGCGCACGGCCGTGGCGCAGCGTGCAATTCGCGCGCGGCAGCGCCGTCCGATAGGCTGCCGCCGCCAGACCTCCTGTCATGCACATCGGGCACTGCTTCGCGATCACGTTCCTGCTGACCGCTGTTGCGCCGAGCTTGCCGGCGCAGACCGAGCCGAGCCCCCGCTTGCGCCTGTTCCCGCTGGCGGACGGCCTGCGGCGCGACGCGCCGGGCGACGACCTGCGCCGCATCGGCGAGACACCGCTCGCCAAGGAAGCCGCCAAGGTCGGCCTCGACCTCGCCGCCCCCGCACACCCGCTGCTGGTCTCCGCCTGCCGCGACGACCGCCTGTTCTACGTGTTCTACAAGGTCGTCGAGGAGGCGTTCGGCGACCGGCCGTGGATCTTGCAGCGCATCAAGAAGACCGAACGCACGTGGGCCGAACCCGGCGCGGAGCCCGAGGTCAAGGAGACCTGGCAGGTCGAGGCCTTCAAGACGATGGCCGGCACGCTGAAGGGGGCCGACCAGCACTTCGGCAGCTTCGCGCTGCGCTCGGCGCACCGGCGCGAGGTCGTCAAGCAGTACGAGATCGGCTTCGGTGAAGTGCCGGGCCGTGCCGAGGGCGTCGCGTGGCCGTTCGCCGACGACCGCCTGTTCGAGATGCTGCAGCCGTACGGCGAGGACGCGGCGCTGTTCGAAGCGGTGCGCTTCACGGCGTCGCGGACGTGGACGCTGACCGTCGCGTTCGACGACACCGGCAAGTACACGATCCGCAGCGACGAGCTCGGCATCGACGTGCCGAAGCAGAAGCTCCAGGCGTCGGCGGCGCGACCCACGGTCGATCCGGCGTCGAAGGCGGTCGTGCTGGCGCCGGGCGTCGGCCCGAAGGGCATCGAGGTGGGCGTCAGCACGATCGCCGCGGTCGCCGCGGTGCTCGGCGCGCCGCTCGAGGACGTGCCGACGACGGCCGGCAGCCGCAACCTGTCGTACCGCGGCGGTCTGACCTGCAACTTCGACGGGCTGGGCGTGCTGAACACGGTGATGACGCGCGCGTCGTTCGGCGGCCGCACGACGCAGGGTGTCACGCACGGCATGCCCCGCGACCAGGTGCGGCAGAAACTCGGCGCGCCGACCGATGGGGGCGCCGACAGCGCGCGCTGGTCGTGGCCTGGGCTCGGTGCCGAGTTCGACGCCGAAGGTCGCGTGGTGCGGCTCGTCGTGCGCCGCCGGAACTGACCGCGCCGCCGGTCAGTCGGTCTTCGCGGCCGATGCGGCCAGCTGGCCGTGGTACTGCTGCAGCGGCCGGACCTCGAGCGGCTTCTTCACCCAGCTCTCGATGCCCTGGATCGTCGCCGAGACGGCGGCCAACGTCGTGATGCACGGGATCCGGTGGCTGACCGCGGCGCTGCGGATCAGGCGGTCGTCGCTGCGTTCGCGGCGGCCGCTCGGCGTGTTGATCACGAGCCGCACTTCGCGGTTCACGATCAGGTCGAGCACGTGCGGCCGGCCTTCGTGGATCTTGAACACGCGCTGCACCGGGATGCCCGCGTTCTGCAGCGCGCGCGCGGTGCCGCTGGTGGCCGTGATCTCGAAGCCCAGCGAGTGCAGCCGATCGATCAGCGGCATCACGAGCCGCTTGTCCTCGTCGCGCACCGACACGAACACCTTGCCCTCGCGCGGCAGCGAGTTGCCGGCGCCGATCATCGCCTTCGCGAACGCGGCGCCGAAGCGCGCGTCGATGCCCATGACCTCGCCGGTCGACTTCATCTCCGGGCCGAGCAGCGTGTCGACGCCGTGGAACTTGTTGAACGGGAACACCGGCGCCTTCACCGCGAAGAACGGCAGCTCGAGCCGCTCCTGTACGCCGATGCGCGCCAGCGTCTCGCCGAGCATCGCGCGCGCGGCGAACTTCGCCAGCGGCTGGCCGATCGCCTTGCTGACGAACGGCACCGTGCGCGACGCGCGCGGGTTGGCTTCGAGGATGTAGACCTTCGGGCCGCGCACGGCCCACTGCACGTTCATCAGGCCGATCACGCGCAGTTCGCGCGCCAGTCGCCGCGTCTTCTCGGCGATCTCCTCGATCAGGCCGTCGGACAGCGTGTACGGCGGCAGCGAGCAGCTCGAGTCGCCGGAGTGGATGCCGGCCTCCTCGATGTGCTCCATGATGCCGCCGATCACGACGTCGGTGCCGTCGGCGAGCGCGTCGACGTCGACCTCGATCGCGGCGTCGAGGAACTTGTCGACCAGCAGCGGCCGTTCCTCCGAGAACGACCGGTGCCGCTCCATGTAGGACTCGAGTCCCGGGCGGTCGTAGACGACCTCCATCGCGCGGCCGCCGAGCACGAAGCTAGGCCGCACCAGCACCGGATAGCCGATCCGTTCGGCGGCCGCGATCGCCTGCGCGGCGTCGGCGGCCATGCCGTTCGGCGGCTGGTCGATGCCGAGCCGCGTGATCAGCTTGCTGAACAGCTCGCGGTCCTCGGCCGCGTCGATCGAGTCGACGCTGGTGCCGACCAGCGGCGCGCCGTGGTCCTGCAGGCCGCGCGCGAGGTTCAGCGGCGTCTGGCCGCCGAACTGCACGATCACGCCCTTCGGCGCGATGCGGTCGACGACGTTCATCACGTCCTCGTGCGTCAGCGGCTCGAAGAACAGCATGTCCGAGGTGTCGAAGTCGGTCGACACGGTCTCGGGGTTGCTGTTGACCATCACGGTCTCGTAGCCGAGCTCGCGCAGCGCCATCGCCGCGTGCACGCAGCAGTAGTCGAACTCGATGCCCTGGCCGATCCGGTTGGGGCCGCCGCCGAGCACGATGACGCGCTGTCTGCCGCGGCGGGCCTCGACCTCGACCTCGTCCTCGGTGCCGTGGTAGGTCGAGTACAGGTACGGCGTGAAGCTCGGGTACTCGGCGGCGCAGGTGTCGACGCGCTTGTAGGCGGGCACCACGCCGAGCCGCTTGCGGTGCTCGCGCACCTGCCATTCGTCGACCTTGCCGGCGCAGGCGGCGGCGATCTGGCGGTCGCTGAAGCCGAGCGCCTTGGTGCGGCGCATCAGGTCGGCGTCGATCGCGGCGAGCCCGCGCTGCGCCGAGGCCAGCAGCTCGCGCTCGTGCACGATCAGTTCCTGCAGCTGGTCGAGGAACCACGGGTCGATGCGCGAGTAGTCGTGGATCTCCTCGACCGTCATGCCGCAGAGGAACGCGTCGCGGACCCAGTCGATGCGGCCGGCGCGCGGCGTCGCCAGGTGCGGGCGGATCGACTCGCGGTCCAGTTCGTCGGGCTTGCAGTGCGGCTTGCCCGGCACGTTGCCGAAGCCGTTGCGGCCGGTCTCGAGGCCGCGCAGCGCCTTCTGCATCGCCTCCTTGAACGTGCCGCCGATCGCCATCACTTCGCCGACCGACTTCATCTGCGTGCCGAGCACCGAGTCGGCGGTCGGGAACTTCTCGAACGCCCAGCGCGGGAACTTGACGACGCAGTAGTCGATCGTCGGCTCGAAGCAGGCCTTGGTGACCTTCGTGATGTCGTTCGCCAGTTCGTCGAGCGTGTAGCCGACCGCGAGCTTGGCGGCGATCTTCGCGATCGGGAAACCGGTCGCCTTGCTGGCCAGCGCGGAGCTGCGGCTGACGCGCGGGTTCATCTCGATCACGATCATGCGCCCGGTGCGCGGGCAGATCGCGAACTGCACGTTGCTGCCGCCGGTGTCGACGCCGATCTCGCGGATGCACGCGATCGCCGCGTCGCGCATCAGCTGGTACTCGCGGTCGCTGAGCGTCTGCGCCGGCGCGACCGTGATCGAGTCGCCGGTGTGCACGCCCATCGGATCGAAGTTCTCGATCGAGCAGACGATGATCACGTTGTCGTGCTTGTCGCGCACGACCTCGAGCTCGAACTCCTTCCAGCCCGCGATCGACTCCTCGACCAGCACCTCGCTGTTCAGCGACAGCTGCAGGCCGCGCGCGCAGATTTCCTCGAACTCGGTGAGGTTGTAGGCGATGCCGCCGCCGCTGCCGCCCATCGTGAAACCGGGGCGGATCACGCACGGCAGGCCGATTTCGTCCAGCGCCGCGCGCGCCTCGGCCATCGAGTAGGCGAGCCGCGACCGCGCGCACTGTAGGCCGATCTTCTGCATCGCGTCGCGGAACTCGAGCCGGCCCTCGGCCTTCTGGATCGACGCCGGCTTGGCGCCGATCATCTCGACCGCGAACTTCTCGAGCACGCCCATGTCGTGCAGCTGCATCGCACAGTTCAGTGCGGTCTGGCCGCCGAGCGTCGGCAGGATCGCGTCGGGTCGTTCCTGCTCGATGATCTTCGCGACGACCTCCGGCGTGATCGGTTCGATGTAGGTCCGATCCGCCATCTCGGGATCGGTCATGATCGTCGCCGGGTTGCTGTTGATCAGCACGATCCGGTAGCCGTCCGCGCGCAGCGCCTTGCAGGCCTGCACACCCGAGTAGTCGAACTCACAGGCCTGGCCGATGACGATCGGGCCCGATCCGAGGATCAGGATGGTCTGGAGATCTTCGCGCCGTGGCATCGCGGGCGAGGACTACAGCCGATGCGGAACGGCGGCGCGAGCGGAAAAAGGGCCGCCTTGCCGCACGCTCGGGCGCGCCGCGCGCCGGTCTTCGGCGACGCCGCGGTCCGTCGCGCAAGTGTGCGCGCACGTGCTGCTTGTGCCAGCGCTCGCTTTGTGGAGAGGTTGTGGAGACGCGGCGTGGTCGCGCGCGGTCGCTCAGTAGCCCAGCGTCGCGCGCACGATGTTGCTGGCCGCCACTCCGGGCAGGATCGGACAGCCGACGTAGTTGACGTTCCAGGTCAGGAACTGGAACTCGATCTCGAAGCCCAGGTACGACGGATCGGTCGGGGCCGGGAACGTCGTCAGCGCGGTGCCGGCCGTGTTGGGCACGAACCAGCTCAGCACGAACTGGATCGCCGAGCAGACCCCACACTGCAGGTGCGGAGCCGGCAGGCCGATCAACAGGAACGGCACGGCCAGCGGCTGCGCGCCGTAGAGCTCGAACGAGAACGTGTCGTTGCCGAACGCGTACGGGCCCGGCGAGGTCGCGAGGCCGCCCGGTCCGCAGCCGCCGCCGAGGTCGACGATCGCGCCGCCAGCGCCCATCGACTCGACCAGCTGCAGCGCGACGTTGCTGTCGGCGGTGGTCACGCTCTGGTCGGCGAACACCACCACGCCGTCGTCGGCGGCGGTGTCGGGATCGCCGTCGCGACGGCCGACGATGCGCGGCAGGTGTTCGTAGCGGTAGTCGGTGCCGGGCGTCAGGTCGAGCCGCAGCTCGCCGCCGATCGGCGTGCCGGTCGGCGCCACGGCCTTGAAGAACACGTCGTCACCGAACGCCGGCCCCGGGATCTCGCCCATGAACGCGAGGCCGAACTTGTTGCCGAGCAGGGCCACGTCGGCGGCGTAGTCGAGCAGGCCCGGCTCGGCGACCAGGTCGGTGACGTTGCCGAGGCTCGTGATGCCGGAGCCGCCGATCGTGACGACGCGACCGCGCACGTCGGACGACGAGGGGTTCGCCAGTTCCTGTTCCTCCCAGGCGACCAGGAAGCGGAAGCCGTCGCCGTCGACGGCCGGCCAGCCGGCGTTCTGCGGCGAGTTCTGGATCCACGCGCCCGGGCCGAGCAGGTTCATGTCGTGGTCGACGACCTGGGCGCGCACCCAGCCCGGTGAGCCCGGCGGCCGGTCGACCCACGTGATCAGGTGCAGGCCGGCGTTGCCGCCCTGCTTGCTGATCGCCGGTTCGGTGACGTTGCCGCCGGCGATCTGCACGATCGGCGTGGCGCTCGCCTGCAGGTTGGCGTCGATCGCGACCGAGCAGCCGAGCAGGCCGTAGGTGTCGTCGAGCCACGCGACCAGGCAGTCGTCGTCCTGCACGGTCGCCTCGCTGCTGACCACCGGCCACGACACGTTGCCGGGCCCGTCGATCACGAACACGTTGGTCGCGATCGCCTGGCTCGGTTCGAACGCGAGGCCGGAGATCGACGCGCCGCCGCTGGTGTAGTTGGTCCAGACCAGCACGTACAGGCCGGTGCCGGCGATGGTGCCGACGCGCACGCTGTCCTCGTCGCCGTTCTGGTTGATCGCGAACGCGTAGCCGTAGCCGAGCGTGCCCGCGAGCCAGACGCCGGCGACGATGCCGGTCGTGCCGCCGCCGAAGAACTGCGTCCACGCGACGCAGTACGAGCCGGTCCACGAATCGTGCGCGACGTCCGGATAGTCGCAGTCGGCGCCCGTCAGCGCCTCGACCGCGGTCGCGATCAGCGGGTCGAGCTCGAGCGGGTAGCGCGCGCCGTCGACGAACGCGGCCGGCAGCGACAGTTCGACGCCCAGCGCCGTGAAGCGGGCGCGGCCCGCCGCGCGGCGGCCGTCGGCGTCGATGCCGACGACGTCGCCGAGGCGGACGCCGTTGCCGTGTTCGTTGCGCCACGCGAGGCCCGGGCCGGCGGCGCGCGGCAGCGTGGTCTCGACCGCCAGCTGCACGACCAGGTCGCCGCGGCCCGCGGGCCGTTCGGCGAACACGAAGCTCTGCTTCAGGCCGTCCGGGCGCGCCACGTACTGTTCGACGACGCCGGGCCACGCGTAGCGCACCGCACGGCGGTCGTGGCTGCGCACCGGCGTCGCCGCCTCGGCCGCCAGCAGTGGCTCCGGGCCGCGCTGCACCGTCAGCAGGCGCACGCGCCACGGTTCGGCGCGCGGTGCGTCCTTGCCCAGTGCCGGCAGGAACTCGACGTCGCGTTCGCCGAACGTCGCGCGGTAGCGCCGCGCCGCGCCGAGCAGCGCGCCGTTGTTCTCGGCGATCGCCGCGAAGTCGCTGGCCAGCGCGGCCGGCGGCGCTTCGCGCACGTGTCGCGCCGCCGGCTGCTGCGCCACGACGGCAGGCGCCAGGGCCTGGGTGCACAGCAGCCAGGCCCACGCGACGAACCGGCGATGTGCGCGGGCGGCCATGGGCGGGGGTCCGACCAGAAGGCTACGCCATGCCCGCGTGTCCGGTCGGGCGGTGCGTGGCAGGCGCCGATGGCACCGCGCCGATGCCGCGCGCTACTTCGGTTGTTCGGGCGGCGGGGGCGGCGGCGGTTCGACGATCTCTTCGAGCACCTCCACCTGTGCCGGGGCGAACTGCACCATGCCTTCCCAGGACTCGATCACGACGCCCTCGTCGGTCAGCACGAGTTTGCGCCAGCCGAGTGCCTGCTTGGTCGCGAGGCGCACGACCACCTCGGTGCCCTCGGGCGACATCTTCTGGCCGTCGGCGAAGTACTCGAACGAAGTGCGCGCGACCTCCTTGCCCTCGTGCAGGACGGGCTCGGTCGCGGGGTCGCCCGGCAACGCGAGCAGGCGCGCGTCGGTCAGGTCGCCGCCGGCCAGCAGTTCGCCGAGCGACGCGGGCACCTTGCCGGTCCGCGTGCGGTGGGCCTGGATCGCGGCGTGGATGCGTTCGAGCTGCACTTTCGCCACCTCGCCCAGCGTCGAGTCGGTCTGCCACTTCCAGTTGCCGGTCATCGGACCCGACAGCAGCGAGCCGTACGCGAACAGCACCGCGTGCAGTTCGGGGCCGCCGGCAGTGCCGCTCATCGCCAGCGTCACGCGGTCGGGCGCGCGCCGCAGCACCCCGCGGCCGCGGCGCAGGTGCGGTGCGACGGTCTCGTGATCCGGCAGATCCTGACGGGACACGAGCGGCTCCATCATGCCGCCGAACGTCGACGCGGTTTCGGCCAGCGGCAGCCAGAGGTCGTGCAGCGCCGCGTGGATCTCGGCGCCGTCGAAGCGCACTTCGCAGCCCGGCACGATCGCACCGGTGCCGCCGGGGCGCGGCGCATCGCCGGTGTCGAGCAGCGGCGGCGCACCGGCGGCCTGCGCCTTCAGCATGGCGCGCAGCGACAGGCCGCTCTCGGCGAAGTGCACGGCGTCGGCCTGCACGCACCAGCTCGGCTGGAACGCCGGCGGCACGTCGCCGAGGCGCAGCTGCACGCACGGCTTGCCTTCATAGGTGACTTGTTTGGTCTCCTCGCCGATCAGCTCCTGCATGCGCGCCAGCACGCGGGCGACCGCGTCCGCGTCGACGATGCCGAAGCTCGCGTAGATGCGCGGCACCAGTCCGCCGGGCGCGGGCCGCGTCAGCGCCAGCGCGACGCCGCCGGTCCAGGCGAGCTTCAGGTCGTCGGCGAGGCCCAGTTCGGTCAGCGTCGGCAGTTCGGACAGCACCAGCAGCTCGTCGACCGCGGTGAGCAGACCGGCGACGTCGAACGCGAGCCGCACCTGCAGCAGCGCGTGTTCGGGCAGCGGTTGCGCGACCGGCGGCGCGACGCCGTCGAGCAGCGCGCCGAGCACGCCGCCCGGCTTGCCGCGCAGGTCGAGCATCAGTTCGTCGAGCACCAGTTCGCCATCGGGCCGCAGCTGCCAGCGGAACGTCGAGCAGGCGTCGAGGCCGAGCGCCTTCAGCGCCGCCTGCACCTGCGGGTCCGGTTCGCCCGGACCACCCATCAGGTTCAGGTACTTGCCGATGTCGAGCTCGATCGAGATCCCCGGTGCCGGGGGCGCCTGCCGCGCGAACGTGCCGGCCAGCTCGTGGGTGCCGTTACCGCCTGCCAGCAGGCCGGGCAGCTGCGCGAACCAGCCGCCTGCCGGAGCGCCGAACATCGCCTCGTCCTGGGCTGTCTCGTGCGGCGCCAGCACCAGACCGGGATGGTCCGAGACCCTGTCGCCGGCCACGCGCAGGGTCGCCTGCGCCGCGTCGGCGGTGGCGAGGCGGCGCAGCTGCGCCAGCAGTTGTTCGAAGCGCTGCGTCAGCCGGCCCGCCGCCGCCGGCGTCGGTGCCAGCGCGATCGTCGTCTGCACGCCGTAGACGGCTTCGTTCCGCCGGCCGATCGTCTCGGCGTGCTGCAGGTCGCGCCAGTCGAGCGACATCAGTTCGCGTTCGACCAGCATCTCGATCGTCGCGCGGTCGGGCTGCAGTTCGAGCAGCCGGTCGACGGCGTCGCTCCAGCGGCGCACTTTGCCGACGTACGCGTCGCGGCCGAGGCCGATCGCGCGCGCGACGTCGGGCTCGGCGAACAGCCGGCCGAGGTGCATGCCGGGCAGCGCTGCGAACAGCGCCGGCACGTCGTCGAACGCGATCCGCATCATCGGCTCGCGCGGAACGAACCGCAGTGCGTCGTCCTGGGCGGCGACGGCGGAGGAGAGGGAGACCGCGGCGAGCAGGGTCGCCGCGACGAGAGGCGGAGCGAGGCGCATGATCCTTCGGCGGCGACTGTAGCCGCTCGCAGCCGCGCAACCGTCACCAACGCAGCCGTTCGTCGCTGGCGCCGAGCCGCCCGGCCGGCCGGATGCCCTTGCCCTCGGTCGGCGTCAGCGTGTCGCCGAGGTCCTCGCGGGCCGCTTGCGCGAGCCGCTGCAGCCGCGCGACCACGTCGGGGTGTTCCGCCGCGACGTCGGTCGTCTCGCCTGGATCCGCGTGCAGGTCGAACAGCGACCGCTCGATGCGCGCGTTCGCATACGGTGCCGGCGCGCCGCCCTTGCCACCGGCACGGTCGCCGAGCGTCGCGTAGCGGTGCGCGAAGTGCAGCTTCCAGCGCGCGTCGCGCACGGCCTGCAGCTGGCCGCCGTCGTAGTAGCAGTAGAAGGCCTCGTGCGGCGACTTCGCGTCGGGCGCGCCGAACAGCAGCGGCGTGATGTCGCGGCCGTCGATCCGGTGCGCCGGCAGTTCGGCGCCGATCAGCCGCGCGAACGTCGGCAGCAGGTCGATCGTCGCCGCGAACTCGCTGCAGACCGCGCCGGCCGGCACGTGCCCGGGCCAGCGCACCAGCGTCGGCGCGCGGATGCCGCCTTCGAACGTGGTGCCCTTGCCCTCGCGCAGTGGACCGGCCGAGCCGGCGTGTTCGCCGTAGCCGAGCCACGGTCCGTTGTCGGACGTGAACACGACCAGTGTGCGTTCGGCGAGGTCGAGGCGGTCCAGCGCGTCGAGGACCCGGCCGACCGACCAGTCGATCTCCATCACGACGTCGCCGAAGCGGCCGTGCCCGCTCTTGCCGTGGAACTCGTGCGACGCGAACAGCGGCACGTGCACCATCGAGTGCGGCAGGTAGAGGAAGAACGGCCGGTCGCGGTGGCGTTCGACGAACGACACCGCGCGGTCGGTGTACCACTGCGTCAGCTGCGCCTGGTCGGCGGCGGTCACCTCGGCGTCGACGACGCGGTTGCCTTCGACCAGCGGCAGCGGCGGATAGCCGCGTTTGCGCGCCGCGGCGGCGTCCGGCAGGTTCGCGTAGGCCGGGTGCAGCGGCCACATGTCGTTCGAGTAGGGCAGGCCGAAGTACTCGTCGAAGCCGTGCTGCAGCGGCAGGAAGCGCGGGTGGTGGCCGAGGTGCCACTTGCCGAAGCAGGCGGTCGCGTAGCCCCGCTGCCGGCAGAGCTCCGCGAGCGTGAGTTCGCCGTCGCCGAGGCCGATCTCGGCGTCCGGTCCGAGCGCGCCGCCGATGCCGACGCGGCGGTGGTAGCAGCCGGTCAGCAGTGCAGCGCGCGAGGCGGAGCAGACCGGCGACGAGACCGCGAAGTCGGTGAACTTCATGCCCTGCGCCGCCAGCCGATCGAGGTTCGGGGTCGGGATCTCGCCGCCGAACGGGCCGATGTCGGCCCAGCCGAGGTCGTCGACGAGGATCACGACGAGGTTCGGCGGCGGGGGCGGTTCGGACTGCGCGGTGGCGGCGGCCGCGAGCGCCGCGGTGAGGGCTGGGGCAACGGCACGCATGGTCGACCCATGATGCCAGACGTGCGGACCGATGGCCGTCGCGACGTGTGCACGAACCGGACCCGGCGACGTGGCGGTTCGGCAACGTGCTCGAGCTGCGCGTGCGACTCTGAACCGCGACCGGACCCTTGTCCACGGTCCGCCCGCCCGGCATGGTCGCGGTGGATGGCACCTCCCCCGGGGCTCCGGACGTCGTTCGACCGCGCCAACATCTCGATCCTGCTGCTCGAGGGCATCCACGACAGCGCGGTGCAGCGCCTGCGCGACGACGGCTACACGAACATCGTCATCGAGGCCAAGGCGCTGCCGCCGGAACGGCTGCACAAGGCGCTGGCCGGCGTGCACATGGTCGGCATCCGGTCGCGCACACAGCTGACGGCCGAGGCGCTGGCCGCGGCGCCGAAGCTGATGGCGATCGGCTGCTTCTGCATCGGCACCAACCAGGTCGACCTCGACACCGCGCGCCGCCGCGGCATCCCGGTGTTCAACGCGCCGTTCTCGAACACGCGCAGCGTGGCCGAGCTGGTGCTGGCCGAGATCGTGCTGCTGCTGCGCGGCATCCCGCAGCGCAACGCGGCGGCGCACCGCGGCGAGTGGATCAAGTCGGCGGCCGGCTCGCGCGAGGCGCGCGGCAAGACGCTCGGCATCGTCGGCTACGGCCACATCGGCACGCAGGTGGGCCTGCTCGCGGAGTCGCTGGGCATGCACGTGGTGTACTTCGACATCGTCACGAAGCTGGCGCTCGGCAACGCGCAGCCGGTGCGCAGCCTCGACGACCTGCTGGCGCAGGCCGACGTCGTGACGCTGCACGTGCCGGAGACGCCGCAGACCAAGTGGATGATCGGCCCGCAGCAGATCGCGGCGATGCAGCGCGGCAGCGCGCTGATCAATGCCTCGCGCGGCACCGTGGTCGACATCGACGCGCTGGCGCAGGCGCTCGAGTCCGGCCATCTGGCGGGGGCGGCGATCGACGTGTTCCCGCGCGAGCCCGAATCGAACGACGAACCGTTCGAGTCGCCGCTGCGCAGCTTCGACAACGTGCTGCTGACGCCGCACGTCGGCGGCAGCACGATCGAGGCGCAGCAGAACATCGGCGTCGAGGTCGCGGAGAAGCTGCTGCGCTACAGCGACAACGGCTCGACGTTGACCGCCGCGAACTTCCCCGAGGTGTCGCTGCCCGAGCACCAAGGCAAGCACCGGCTGCTGCACATCCACCAGAACCGGCCGGGCATGCTGTCGCAGATCAACGACGTGTTCTCGCGCCACCGCGTCAACGTCGCGGCGCAGCATCTGCAGACCGACGCCGACGTCGGCTACGTCGTCATCGACGTCGATCCGGACGGCACCGACACGCGCACGCTGCAGCGCGAACTCGACGCGATCGCCGGCACGATCCGCACGCGGCTGCTGTACTGATTGCCGCGGCGCCGGCCGGTCACCGCTGCGCCGGCCGGCCGCCGCTGCGCCGGCCCGGTCCGCGGTTCCGCCGGCCGCACCCCGCCGCTACGCTGCGCGGCCCGATGCGACTGTCCCAGATCCTGATCTCCACGCTCCGCGACGACCCGGCCGACGCGGAGATCCCGAGCCACAAGCTGCTGGCGCGCGCCGGCATGATCGTGAAGATCGCCGCGGGCGTCTACACGTTCGCGCCGCTGATGTGGCGCGTCGTGAAGAAGTTCGCGCAGATCGTCCGCGAGGAGCTCGATCGCGAAGGCGCCAACGAGGTCATGCTGCCGATCGTGCAGCCGAAGGAGCTGTGGGTGTCGAGCGGTCGCTGGGACCGCTACGTGAACGACGGCATCATGTTCACGCTGAAGGACCGCAAGGGCAGCGACATGTGCCTCGGGCCGACGCACGAGGAGGTGATGACCGCCTACGTGAACGCGCAGGTCAACTCCTACAAGCAGCTGCCGGTCAACTGCTACCAGATCCAGGACAAGTTCCGCGACGAGATCCGGCCGCGCTTCGGCCTGATGCGCGGCCGCGAGTTCATCATGATGGACGCGTACTCGTTCGACGCCGACCAGGCGGGGCTCGACGAGGCGTACGCGAAGATGCGCCGCGCCTACTGCCGGATCTTCGAGCGCTGCGGCCTCGCCTACACGGTCGTGCAGGCCGACTCGGGCGCGATCGGCGGCGCCGGCAGCGAGGAGTTCATGGTGATCGCCGACAGCGGCGAAGACTCGATCCTCTACTGCCAGGAGAGCGGCTACGCGGCGAACGTCGAGAAGGCGACCAGCAGGCTGCCGGCCGCGCCGGACGACGGCGCGCCGCGGCCGCTGCAGCAGATCGCGACGCCGGACGTGAAGACCGTCGCGCAGCTGGAGGCGTTCTTCCCCGGCTGGACCGCGGCCCGGATGGCCAAGACCGTGCTCTACCACGTGACGTGGAAGAACAAGGCCAAGGTCGTCGCCGTGATGATGCGCGGCGACCTCGAGATCAACGAGGTCAAGCTGTCGAACGCGCTCGACGCACTGACCGTGCGGCTCGCGACCGACGACGAGATCAAGGCCGCGACCGGCGCCGACACCGGCTTCGCCGGGCCCGTGAACCTGCCCGAGGACGTGCCGCTGCTGGCCGACGAGTCGCTGCAGGGGCGCAGCAACCTGCTGACCGGCTGCAACCGCACCGGCTACCACTGCCTCGACGTCAACCTCGGCCGCGACTGCCGCATGCCGTCGTTCAAGGAACTGCGGCTCGCGCGCGCCGGCGAGGGCTGTCCTCTGAGCGGCAAGCCGCTGCAGCAGGCGCGCGGCATCGAGGTGGGCCACATCTTCAAACTCGGCACCAAGTACTCGAAGGCGATGGGGGCCACGTTCATGGACCAGGGCGGCAAGCCGGTCCCGTTCGTGATGGGCTGCTACGGCATCGGCGTGTCGCGCACGCCGGCCGCCGCCGTCGAGCAGAGCTTCGACGACAAGGGCATCGTCTGGCCGCCGGCGCTGGCGCCGTTCGAGTGCGTCGTCGCGATGCTGGATCCCAAGCGCGACGAGCAGGTCGCGCTGGCCGACCGGCTCTACGCGGAGCTGCGGGCGGCAGGCGTCGACGTCTGCCTCGACGACCGCGCGCTGTCGCCGGGCGCGAAGTTCAAGGACAACGAACTGCTCGGCTTCCCGGTGCAGGTGTTCGTCGGGCGCAAGGCGGCCGAGGGCCAGGTCGAGTTCCTGGTGCGCAAGGGCATGGCCAAGGGCGAGTGCGCGGCCGGCGACGTGCAGGCGAAGGTGCTGGCGGCGCTCGGCCGCTGACCGGAGGCGAGCCCGGCGCGGACCGTCGATTTCGGTCAGCCGCGAGTGCGGCTTCGACGCGTGTGGACGGCTGCGTGCGGGTCGCTAGACTCCGCGCGCCCGGAGAGCGTCCCAGGGGCTCGCCGTCGTTTCGGAGTCTCACCATGCCATCGATCCTCCGCGCCGCTCGCGGTGCGTACGCGCGTCTGTTGTTCTCGCTCCTGCTCTGCTGCGTGCCCGCGCTACGGGCGCAGTGCGACACACCGTGGCTGCCGATCGTGCCCGGCGTCTCCGGCGACGTGTTCGCGTCGCTGCTGTGGGATCCGGACGGCGCCGGCCCCGCGACCGCGCGGCTGGTCGTCGGCGGCGCGTTCAACAGCGCCGGCGGTGTTGCTGCCAGCAACATCGCCAGTTGGGACCCGCTGACCGGCACCTGGTCGCCGCTCGACCTCGGCACCAACGGCACGGTCGTCACGCTGGCGGTGATGCCCAACGGCGATCTGGTCGCCGGCGGCAGCTTCACGGTCGCGGGCGGCAACCCGGCGAGCCGCATCGCGCGCTGGAACGGCACCGCGTGGTCGCCGATCGGCACCGGCATGAACGGCGACGTGCGCGTGCTGCGCGTGCTCGGCAACGGCGACCTGATCGCGGGTGGCTTCTTCATCACCGCCGGCGGCGCGCCGGCCAACTACGTCGCGCGCTGGGACGGCAGCGCCTGGTCGGCGCTCGGCAGCGGTACCAACGGCTTCGTCTACGCGCTGTCGGTGCTGACCAACGGCGATCTGGTCGCGGCCGGGTTCTTCTCGTTCGCCGGCGGCAACCCCGCCGAGCGCATCGCGCGTTGGGACGGCTCGAACTGGTCGCCGCTGGGCCTCGGTGTCACGGCGCCGGTCTATGCGCTGGCGACGCTCGGCAACGGCGACCTGGTCGCAGCCGGCGCGTTCACGATCGCGGGTGGCGCGCCGGCGAGCCGCATCGCGCGCTGGGACGGCGCCGCCTGGTCGCCGCTCGGCAACGGCACCAACAACGTCGTGCGCTCGCTGGCGGTGATGCCCAACGGCGACCTGATCGCCGGCGGCACGTTCACGCAGGCCGGCGGCCAGCAGGCCGATCGCATCGCGCGCTGGAACGGCGTCGCCTGGGCGTCGATGGCCGGCGGCATGAACAGCGGCGTCTACTCGCTGACGTCGGTCGGCCTCGGCTTCCTGGTCGCCGGCGGCAACTTCTCGGCGGCCGGCGGCCTCGCCGCCAACCGCGTCGCGTTCTGGAACGGCGTCGAGTGGTTCCCGCTCGGCTCCGGCATGGACAACACCGTGCGCGCCGTCGCGGTGCAGCCGAACGGCGGGCTGGTCGCGGGCGGCCAGTTCGCGATCGCCGGTGGTGCGGTCGCCAACCAGATCGCGCGTTGGGACGGCGGCTCGTGGGCGCCGCTCGGCACCGGCACCGACGCACCGGTGCGCGCGCTGGCAGTCGCAGCGAACGACGACGTCTACGCCGGCGGCGCGTTCACGGCGGCCGGCGGTTCGCCGGCGGCGTTCGTCGCGCGCTGGAACGGCAGCACCTGGTCGCCACTCGGCAGCGGCACGAACCAGCCGGTCGACGCGCTGGTCGTGTTGCCCGGCGGCGACGTGATCGCCGGCGGCTCGTTCACGGTCGCCGGCGGGTTGCCGGCCGCGAACGTCGCGCGCTGGAACGGCACGGCGTGGTCGCCGCTCGGCGCCGGCACCGACGGACCGGTGCGGGCGCTGCTGCTGCTGCCGAACGGCGACGTGATCGCCGGCGGTTCGTTCGCGAACGCCGGCGGTGCGCCGGCCGCGAACGTCGCGCGCTGGGACGGCACGGCGTGGTCGCCGCTGGGCCTCGGCACCGACGGTGAGGTGCGGGCGCTGTTCCGCCGCAGTACCGGCGCGATCGTCGCCGGCGGCGCATTCGCCAACGCCGGTGGCGCACCGGCGTCGCGCGTGGCGAGCTGGGACGGTCTCGCCTGGTCGGCGCTCGGCCTCGGCACCAACGGCGACGTCGAGGCGTTCAGCGCGTTGCCGAACGGCGACCTCGTCGTCGGCGGCAGGTTCAACTTCGCGGGTGGTGCGCCGGCCGAACACGTCGCGCGCTGGGACGACACCGGCTGGACGACGTTCGGCACCGGCATGGACGGCGACGTCTACGCGATGACCTCGCTGCCGTCGGCCGAGATCGTCGCCGGCGGCGCGTTCGTGGTCGCCGGCGGCAACCTGTGCGCGTTCATCGCGCGGCTGACGACGACCTGCCCGGCGACCTCCAGCACGTTCGCGAACGGCTGCCCGAGCTCGGGTGGCAACAACCTGCTGGTCACGACCGGTCTGCCGTGGGCAGACGGCACGTTCCGCGCCGAGGCGACCGGCCTGCCGCTGTTGGCGTTCACGATCGGCGTGGTCAGCTTCGCGCCGCTGGTGCCGCCGCTGCCGTTCTCGCTGGTGCTGCCGCAGGGTGTGCCCGGCTGCTTCCTGCACGTCGAACCGGACATCCTCGACGCCGGCTACACGACGACCGGCGCGCTCGAGACCGGGTTCTTCCTGCCGAACTCGCCGCCGGTCGTCGGCGTGCAGTTCCACTACCAGATCGTCGTCCTCGAGACCGACATGTCGGGCGCGTTCCTGGCGATCACCAGCACCAACGCGCTGCAGCTGACGATCGGTTCGTTCTGATCCGCTGCGGCGGTAGGCTGCCGCCGATGCAGCCCGCCGCGGAGCCGTCCGAGCCCGAGCCGCCGTCGCCGGCGGCGATCCTGCGGCCGGCGCTGGTGCTGTGGCTGCTGGCGCAGCTCGCCTACGGCGCCTACGCGCAGGGCATGGCGCTGGTGGCCGCCGACGCCAGTGCGGTCACCTGGCTCGCGGTCTACGAGGTCGGCTACCTGGCGGTGTGCGGCCTGGTGCTGTGGTTCGTGCGCCGCGATCCGGAGGCACGGCGCGTGTTCGCGCCACCGCGGCCGCGCATGGTCGAAGCGTGCCTCGTGGTCGGCATCGTCGGTGCGCTGGTGCTGTCGGCGTGGGAGCGCGGCATCCCGAATCCGTGGGGTGCGACGTCGCCGGTCGAACTCGAATTCGCGAGCGGGCTGCCGTGGTGGCTGTCGCTGCTGCTGACCGCGCTGCTGCCGGCCCTGTTCGAGGAGTGGATGTACCGTGGCCTCCTGCTGACCCGGCTCGCGCGCGTGCTGCCGCAGTGGTTCGCGCTGGCGGTGCAGGCGATGCTGTTCGCGCTGATGCACTGCGACCAGGTGATGCTGCTGCCGCACTTCGTGTTCGGCGTGCTCGCCGGCGTGCTGCGCCTGCTCGCCGGTGCGCTGTGGCCGTGCATGCTGATGCACTTCTTGTGGAACGGCTACATCGTGCTGCAGGTCTACGGCCTCGTCTGACCGCGGCTGCGCAGCTGCGCGAACAGGCGCACGAAGTCGGGTTCGTGGGCGGCGGTCACGTCGGCGCGGCTGCCGTCGGCGGCCGGGAACACGAGCCGCGCGCCGTGCAGCAGCGTGCGCGTGGTGCCGAACGTCGCGTGCGCGGCCGCGTTGGCGGCCGGATCGCCGTAGCGCGGGTCGCCGAGCAGCGGGTGGCCGATCGCGGCCAGGTGCGCGCGGATCTGGTGCGTGCGGCCGGTCGCCAGCCGGACCCGCACCAGTGTGTGTTCGCGGCGGCGGGCCACGACCACCACCTGCGAGACCGCGACCTGGCCACGTTCGTGGTCGACCAGCGTCTTCGGCCGATCGCCGCGCGGTTCGTCGGTGACCCGCAGCGGCAGGTCGATCGTGCGCTCCGCGTCGGCGACCTGGCCGACCACGACCGCGAGGTACTCGCGCTCGATCGCGTCCGATTCCATCGCCGCGCCGAGCCGGCGCAACGCGTCGGCGTCGCGGCCGACCAGCAGCAGGCCCGACGCTTCGCGGTCGAGCCGGTGCGCAAGGCCGCTGCCCGGCAGCGCGCGCGCCAGCGCGTCGGCGACCGAACGTTCCACCAGCGGGCCCGCGTGCACGGCGAGGCCCGGCGGCTTGTGCAGCACCACGGCCTGCGCGTCGGCGAACACCACCGCGATGCCGAGCCGCAGCGCCAGCGCCGCGTGTTCGGGTGCCCACGTGACGACGTCGCCTGGGCCGAGCCGCAGCGCTGCGTGGCCGCGCACGCCGCCGACCGCGGCCGCACCGAGGTCGCACAGGTCGCGCGCCTTCTGCCGCGACAACGGACCCAGCTCCGGACACTCGGCGCCGACCAGCAGCGCGTCGAGCCGGCTGCCGGCGTCCGCGTCGGCGACCGGAACCCGCGTCAGCACCGCGTCGCTTCGAGCAGCTCGACGAAGCGGCGGAACAGGTACAGCGCGTCGTGCGGGCCCGGCGCGGCTTCGGGGTGGTACTGCACCGAGAACACCGGCAGCTCCTTGTGGCGCAGGCCTTCGACGGTGTCGTCGTTGAGGTTCTTGTGCGTGACCTCGACCGCGTCGGGCAGCGACTTCGGATCGACCGCGTAGCTGTGGTTCTGCGAGGTGATCTCGACCTTGCCGGTCGACAGGTCGATCACCGGCTGGTTGCCACCGTGGTGGCCGAACTTCATCTTGTAGGTCCGACCGCCGAACACGTGGCCGAGGATCTGGTGGCCGAGGCAGATGCCGAACACCGGCACCTTCTGCACCAGCACCTGCGCGGCGGCGATCGCGTAGCGGCACACCGCCGGGTCGCCGGGGCCGTTGCTGAGGAACACGCCGTCCGGCTTGCGTTCGAGCACGGCTTCGGCCGGCGTCGCGGCGGGCACCACGGTGACGTCGAGGCCGCAGGCGACCAGCGAGCGCAGGATGTTGCGCTTGGCACCGAAGTCGTAGGCGACGATGCGCGGCCGTGCGCCCTGCGCGGTCCCCGGCGCCGGCGGGCTGAATGCCGACTCGTAGCCGCGGTCCCACGCGTACGGCTGCGCGGCGGTGACCTTCAACACGTGGTCGACGTCGGCGACGCGCGGCGCCTGCCGCACGCGCTCGACCAGCGCCGCGTCGCTGCTGTGCGCGTCGCGCGTGATCAGCACGCGCATCTCGCCGTGGTCGCGGATCAGCCGCGTCAGCATGCGCGTGTCGAGGCCTTCGATGCCGGGCACGCCGTGTTGCGCCAGGTAGTCCGACAGTTCGGCGCCCGAGCGGGCATTGCTGGCGCGCGAGCAGGCTTCGCGCACCACGAGCCCGGACAGCCACAGCCGCGCCGACTCCTCGTCTTCGCTGTTGACGCCGTAGTTGCCGATGTGCGGTTGCGTCAGCAGCACCGTCTGGCCGCGGTACGACGGGTCGGTCAGGATCTCCTGGTAGCCGATCATCGAGGTGTTGAACACCAGCTCGCCCAGCGAGTCCGTGGCCGCGCCGAAACCGCGGCCGCACAGCACGGTGCCGTTCTCGAGCACGAGTCGGGCGGGAGGGCGGTCGGGTCGGGTCACGGCAGGTCCTTCGGCGCGGCGCTCGCGGCGACGCAGCGGCGGTTGATCTGGGACGCGAGAATGCCGGCGCCGAACCCGTTGTCAATGTTGACGACGCCGATGCCGGCGGCGCACGAGTTCAGCATCGCCAGCAGCGCCGCGAGTCCGCCGAACGAGGCGCCGTAGCCGATGCCGGTCGGCACCGCGACGACCGGCCGGTCGACCAGGCCGCCGATCACGGACGGCAGCGCGCCCTCCATGCCGGCGACGACGACGATCGCGTTGGCGGCGCGGATCGCGTCGAGGTGCGGGCCGAGCCGGTGCAGCCCGGCGACGCCGACGTCGGTGAAGCGTTCGACGCGACTGCCGCAGAACTCGAGCGTGACCGCCGCCTCCTCGGCGACCGGCAGGTCGGCGGTGCCGGCGCAGACGACGGCGACGCGGCCGTGCAGCGCGTGGTGGTCGGGCAGCACCGACACGCAGCGGGCGCGTTCGTGCCAGCGGGCCTGCGGCAGCGCCGCCTGCACGGCCGCCGCGTGCGTCGCGTCGGCGCGCGTCAGCAGCACACGGTCGGCGTGGCGCAGGATCTCGACCGCGATCGCGGCGGCGTCGGTCGGCGTCTTGCCCTGGCAGAACACGACTTCCGGCTGGCCGCAGCGGCGCGCGCGGTCGTGGTCGACGGTCGCGAACCCGAGTTCGGCCGCGGCCGGCGGCTGCCGCAGCGCCGCCAGCGCGTCGTCGACGCTGCGCGCACCGCGCTGCACGTCGTGCAGCAGCGCGCGCAGCCGTGCGTCGTCGCCGCGGTGCGCGTTCACGGCCGCAGCCTCGCCTTGCCGCCGGCCTGCGGCGTCGCGATCGCGTCGAGGTCGAGCGCGGCGGCGCGGCCTTCGCGCAGCAGCAGTGAGCCGAGGCTCGCGATCATCGCGCCGTTGTCGGCGCACAGCGACAGTTCGGGCAGCACGAGGTGCAGCGCCGACAGCGCCGGGTCGCTGGCCAGCCGTTCGCGCAGCCGCGTGTTGCGCGCCACGCCGCCGCCGATGCAGAGCGCGCGCACCGGGTGCCGTTCGGCGGCGCGGCGCAGCTTCGCGACCAGCACGTCGACGACCGCCTCCTGGTACGAGCACGCGAGGTCGCGCAGCCGTGTGCCGGTCGGCGGCGTCGGGTCGGCACCACCCTGCTGTGGGCGCAGCGTGTAGAGCAACGCGGTCTTCAGGCCCGAGAACGAGAAGTCGAGCGAGTCCGCGCCCAGCAGCGTGCGCGGCAGGTCGAACGCGCGCGGATCGCCGCCGATCGCGGCCTGCTGGATCGACGGTCCGCCGGGGTACGGCAGGCCGAGCAGCGCCGCGCCCTTGTCGAGTGCCTCGCCGGCCGCGTCGTCGCGCGTCGTGCCGAGGCGTTCGGTGCGGCCCGGTGCGTGCACCAGGTACAGCGCCGTGTGGCCGCCGCTCGCGACCAGCGCCAGCGCCGGCAGCGGCAGCGCCGGATCGGCCAGGAAGCCGGTGTGCACGTGCGCCTGCACGTGGTCGACGCCGAGCAGCGGCAGGTCGAAGCGCCAGCACAGCGCCTTCGCGGCGGCGAGGCCGACCAGCAGGCAGCCGACCATGCCGGGACGGTGCGTGACCGCGACCGCGGTCAGGTCCGCCGGCGTGACTCCCGCCTGCTGCAGCGCCTGCTCGACGATCGGCAGGATGCGTTCGGTGTGCGAACGGCTGGCGACTTCGGGCACGACCCCGCGCCAGCGCGCATGCAGCGCGACCTGGGAGTGCACGACGTTGGCGAGCACGACGTGGCCGTCGCGCACGACGGCGGCGGCGGTCTCGTCACAGGAGGTCTCGATGCCGAGGATCAGGTCGGACACGGGGGCGAAGATGTTAGCGCCCCGCGGCCGCGATGCGGTCGCGCAGGGTCGCCAGCGCCTGCGCGAGCTGCGGATCGGTCGCGGCGGCCGGCGGCACCGGCACCTCGATGCCGTAGCGCAGAGCGACGGTCCGGAACGCCGGCAGGTAGACCGCCGGCGGTTCGTGGTTGGTCAGCGTGCGCGCGGTCGCGCGCAACTGTTCGGTCGTGACCGGCGCCGCCACGTCGGGCTCGATGCCGCCGGTCGGTGCCGCCGGCACGGCGCCGTTCGCCGGCGCGTCGGCCGCGCCGTGGTGGTGGCCGTCGAGGTTGCGCCCGTCCGGCGTGTAGTAGTGCGCGGTCGTCAGCTTCAGCCGGAAGTCGAGGTTCTTCCAGGTGTAGACCGTGTTGACGTAGCCCTTGCCGTAGGTCCGCACGCCGACGATCGCGGCGCGGTCGTGGTCCTGCAGCGCGCCGGCCAGCACCTCGCTGGCACTGGCGCTGTGTTCGTTGACCAGCACGACCAGCGGCAGGTCCGGGAAGCGGCACTTCGCCGGATCGGCGACGAACGTCTCGACGACGACGCGGTCGCGGCGCCGTTGCGACACGATCGTGCCGCCAGGCAGGAACGCGTTCGCCAGCGCGACGCACTCGTCCAGGTTGCCGCCGCCGTCGAAGCGCAGGTCCAGCACGAGCCCACGCAGCGGCCGCTGCCGCTGCAGGTCGTCGACGGCCGCGGTCACCTGCGCCGCGATGCCGGGATGGAAGTCGCTCAGATAGACGTAGCCGAGGCCCGCGTCGGCGTCGGCGAGGTGGACCCACTTGACGGCCGACTTCTGCACGTCGCCGCGCTGCATCGCCAGTTCGAGCGTCTCGGCGTCGCGGCGCAGCCGCAGCCGCACCTCGGTGCCGGCGTCGCCGCGCACGAGCTTCAGCGCGACCTCGTTGCGCAGCGCCGCGGGCTCGTCGGCGAGCAGCTTGCCGTCGACCGCGAGGATCACGTCGCCGGGCAGCACGCCGGCGCGCGCGGCCGGGCCGCCGGGAAACGGATACTGCACGACCACGTCCTCGCCCTGCGGCGTCATCAACAGGCCGACGCCTTCGTAGTGGCCCGAGTTGCGTTCGTCGTAGGCGCGGACCTCGCGCGGCGGCACGTAGTCGCTGTAGGGATCGAGGCTGCGGACCATGCCGTCGATCGCCGCGTCCAGCAGGTCGTTGCCGTCGTGCGAGTCGACGTGCGACTTCAGGACCTCGGCGAACACCAGTTGCAGCGCGGTCGACTGCGGCTCCGGCAGATCGATGCGATGGCGGCCACCGAGCACGACGCCGAGCACGAAGGCGGCGACCACCAGCGCCCAGTTCGCGACCAGGAACCAGAGCGGCAGCCGCGGTTGCTGTTGCATCGGATCATCGTATTGTCGTCGGCAATGGCGCGCATTCTCGTCGTCGACGACACCGACCAGAACCTCGCACTGGTGCAGCTCTACCTGCGCGGCACCGAGTTCGAGGTCGAAGTCGCGTCGGGCGGCCAGGAGGCGCTGGCGCGCTGCCGCGAGCGGTCGTTCGACGTGATCCTGCTCGACGTCGTGATGCCCGAGATCGACGGCCTCGAGGTGTGCCGGCGGTTGAAGGAGGATCCGCGAACCGCGTTCGTGCCGGTGATCTTCCTGACCGGCCGCATCGGCGACGAGTCCGAGAAGGTGACCGCCTACCGGCTCGGCGCCGTCGACTACATCCAGAAGCCGATCAACCGCGACGAACTCGTGGCGCGCATCCGCGTGATGCTGCAGCTCGAGCAGGCGCGGTCGCAGCTCGACCGCGAGAACGCGGCGCTGCGGCGACAGCTCGAGGCGCGTCACCAGGAGCTGACCGCCAGCGCGGACCTGCTGCGCGAACTGCAGCAGCTGCGGCGCGAGTACGCGGCGGCGCTGGCGCCGACGCTGCTGGTGCTCGACGCCGAGCGGACCGTGTTGGCGGCCGATGCCGGGGTCGCGGCGCTGCTCGGCGACGTCGTGCCCGGCCGGCGGCTCGAAGCGTGCGGCCACGCCGCGGCGCGGCTCGCGCGGCTGGTGCAGGACGGGGCGCGGGCGGTCGATCTGACGTTGCCCGTCGACGGCGGCGAGCCGCGGATCGTGCAGGTCGACGTGCGCCGCGGTGCCGACGGCGCCAGCATCGTGCTGCTGCACGACCTCGGCGGCGTCCGCGCGACCGAGCAGCGCATCGCGGCGCGCGAACCGTTCGCGGTGGTGGAGCCGCGGGTCGGCGCGCTCGACTACGCGATGACCGACTTCGTCGGCAGCTCGCCGGTGATCGCGTCGCTGGCGGCGAAGGTCGCACGCCTGCGGCAGACGCGCTCGACGGTGCTGATCCACGGCGAGTCCGGCACCGGCAAGGAGCTGGTCGCGCGCGCGCTGCACTTCGACGGCCAGAACCGCAGCGCGCCGTTCATCCCGATCCACTGCGGCGCGATCGCGCCGGAACTGATCGAGAGCGAGCTGTTCGGCCACGAACGCGGCGCGTTCACCGGTGCGCAGCAGGCGCGCGAGGGCCTGTTCCGCGTCGCCGACGGCGGCACGATCTTCCTCGACGAGATCGCCGAGACGTCGCCGAGCCTGCAGGTCAAGCTGCTGCGCGTGCTGCAGCGCGGCGAGATCCGGCCGGTCGGTGCCAGCCAGCCGCTGATCGTCGACGTGCGCATCCTCGCGGCGACGAACCGGGACCTGCTGCAGATGGTGCGCGAGGGCCGATTCCGCGAAGACCTCTACTACCGCCTCGAGGTCGTCACGCTGCATCTGCCGCCGCTGCGGGAACGGCTCGAGGACCTGCCGGCGCTGGTCGACCACCTCCTGCGGCTCGGCAACCGCCGGCACGACCGCTTGTCGGCGCCGGTGCGCGCGGTGTCGCGCGGTGCGATGGAACGGCTGCTCGCCTACCCGTGGCCCGGCAACGTGCGCGAGCTCGAGAACGTGGTCGAACGCGCGTTCGCGCTCGGCGTCGGCGCCGTGCTGCAGGTCGAGGACCTGCCCGAACACGTCGTGCGCGGCACGCCGACGCTCGGGCCGGCGGCGTTCGGCGCCGCGGTCGAGGACACGAACGCGCCCGACGTGACGTCGCTCGCGGACCTGCGCCAGCAGCGCGAGGTGGCCGAACGGCGCGCGATCCTGCGCGCGCTGCGCGATCTGCAGGGCGACAAGGTCGCGGCGGCCCAGCAGCTCGGCATGTCGCGCAGCACGTTCTACCGGCGGCTCAAGGAACTCGGTCTGTGACGCTGCTGCGCCGCAGCGTCGGCTGGGCCCTGCTGGCGCTGGCGCTGGCCGCGTGTCGCACGCCGGCCGAACGGGCGCTCGACCGCCTGCTCGACGACGCGGCGCAGCACGGCGGCCGGATCGGCGTGGTGGTGCTCGACGCCGCCGATGGCCGGCGGCTCGCGGCGTACGCGGCCGACGACGGCTTCGTGCCGGCATCGAACCAGAAGCTGCTGACCGCAGCGGTCGCGCTGCGCACGCTCGGGCCCGACGGCACGTTGCGCACCGAGTTGTGCCGGACCGGGCCGGTGCAGGGCAGCGAACTGCGCGGCGACCTGGTGCTGCGCGGCGGCGGCGATCCGTCGTTCGGTGGCACCGCGCGGCTGGACGCGCTGGTCGCGGCGGTGCGCGCCCTCGGCGTGCGGCGGGTCGCCGGCCGAGTGCGCGGTGACGGCAGCTGGCTCGGTGGCGAGCGCCACGGCCGCGGCTGGGAGTGGCAGGACCTCGGCGAGGACTTCGCGGCGCCGTTCGGCGGCTTGTGCTGCTCTGGCAACGTCGAACGCCGCATCGACGCGGCCGGCGAACGGCGCGTGCCGGTCGCCGATCCGGCCGCGTTCGCGGCGGCCGCGCTGCGCGGGCGGCTCGCAGCGGCCGGCATCGAGGTCGGCGACGGCGACGGTTTCGACGGCGACCCGGTGCCGATCGCGACCGACACGTCGCCGCCGCTCGCGGCGTTGCTGGTGCCGCTGCTGGCCGACAGCGACAACCTGACCGCGGAGCAGTTGTGGCGCGCGGCGGCGCGCACGGCCGGCGGCGACGGGTCGACGGACGCCGCCGCAGCGCACGCGAGCCGCGAACTGGCCGCGCTCGGCGTCGACGTGCGCGGCCTCGTGCTCGCCGACGGTTCCGGCCTGTCGCGGCTCGACCTGGTGCGCCCGTCGCAGCTCGCGGGACTGCTGCACGTGCTGCACGGTTCGCCGTGGCTGCCGGCGCTGACCGCGGCGCTGCCGCGCGGCGGCGAGAGCGGCACGCTGCGCACGCGATTCACCGCCGGGCCGGCGCGCGGCGCGGTGTTCGCCAAGACCGGCACACTGCTGCGCGTGACCGGCCTGTCGGGCTATCTCGCGCGGCCACAGGGCGCGCCGTGGGTGTTCTGCGTGTTCTGGAACGACTTCCTGTGCGACGACGCGACCGCGCGCGACACCGTCGATGCGTTCGTGCAGCGGCTCGCGGTCGCCGCTGGCTGGTGAAGCCGCGTCAGAACGTCAGCACGAGCCCGAACTGGTAGCCGTCGAGCCGCAGATCGGCGTCGTAGCGGAAGCCGTTCGCGTCGCCGGTGGCCGGGAACTCGCTGTAGCGGTAGCCGCCGAAGAACGTCACGTCGCGCATCGGCAGCGTGTAGGCGAGCCGCACCTCGAGGTCCTGCTGCATGCCGTCCCAGTCGCCGCCGAGCACGAACGCGTCCGGCGCGGCCGCGTAGTCGACGTCGAGCGACACTTCGCGCCACGACAGCCGGGCCCGCACCGCCGGGTAGGCGACGTCGCCTTCGAGCTCGAGCCGCTGCTGGCGCACGCCGTCGACGGTCGCGGCGCGCAGGTTGAGTTCGCGGTGCGCGACGACCGCGCCGATCGCGCAGCGCAGCCGCAGCGGGTGGTCGCGGAAGTCGGTTTCGAGGTCGAGCAGCGGCTCCTCGTACCCGACCCGCACTTCGTCCATGTCGGCGGTCATGCGCACGACGTCGCCGGCCAGCAGGCGGCCCCAGTCGGCGTCCAGCGCACCGCTGCCGCCGGTGCCCATGTCGAGGCGGTAGTAGTCGGCGCGGAAGCCGCCGAAGCCGTCGCCGATGTCGACGCGCACGCCGACATCCTCGCGGTGGTGGTCCTGGCCGAACGTGCGCATCGGTTGCGACCGGTTGTCCTGCACCAGCCCCGGCGACGGTTCGCTCTGCACGCTGCTGGTGCCGCGCAGCTGGTAGACGGCGAGGTACGGCGAGACGTGGATCTGCGGCTCCGCCATCGTCAGCGACGTGCACGAGCACAGACCGAGCAGGCTCAGGGCGGCGGCGGTGCGCATGCTGGCAGAGGGTATGCGCCCGGTCTCGACGAGTGAAGCGCGGTGGCGTGCCGCCCGGCGATTCGTAGGCTTGCGGCGATGACCGAGACGTTCCTCGAGCGCGACTTCAAGGCGTACGAAAAGCACCGGCAGGACGACCCCGAATACAACGCGCTGCGCCTCTCCGTGCGGCGCAAGCTGAAGGCGATCGTCGACGGTGTGGTCAAGGAGGCGAAGCCGCTCGGCACCGAACTGTCGGCGCAGGCCGGCCTGCACCACCCGTACACGTTCAACAGCTACCGCGTGCGCGAACAGCGCGCCTACTGCTGCCGCGGGGCCAAGGAACGCAAGAAGCTGGCGTCGTTCTTCGGCGAGGCGCTCGGCAAGGACGCCGAGACGCACTACATCCAGACCGTGCTCGAAGTGTGCCTCGACGACCAGGTGGTCGAGGCCGCGCTGCGCGTGCACCCGCAGGCGTGGTGGGACGGCGAGAACCTGAAGAAGAAGGTGCTCGGCGATCCGGCGGCGATGGAGCAGTTCTGCGTGCTGCTGAAGGCGCTGCCGGCGGGCTTCAACCTGAAGCTGCACGACTGGAAGAAGGACCACTGGTGCAGCGCCGCGAAGCCCGGCGAGCTGAAGGAAATGTTCGGCCACTACACGCCGGGCAACCACTGGCTGCACGTGCAGCGCCAGCTGCCGAAGGAGGACGCGCTGGCGATGGGGCCGGAGGCAGAGACGTGGGTGCGCAGTTCGCTGCTCGCGCTGCTGCCGGTGTACCGGTTCGTGCTGTGGGATCCGAGCTGAGGAAGCCTGCGCTGCGCGGCAGCCTGCCCGTCAATGAGGGAGCCGCGCCGTGAGTCGGACCGCTCGCACTCCACAGCCCGGGTCGCGCATCAGCGGTGGGGCGTTGACCTGGGCGTCGGACTGTGCCTGCTTGGCGTCAGTGAACACGCCTCCGCCTCGTACGCGCCGATGGTCCGCGTCGCCAATCGGCACGGATGTTCGCCCGTCGCCATGGCGCTCCTTGCCGCGGTTCGCGGGGTTGTCGTCACACCACTCCATCACGTTGCCGCCCATGTCGAACAGGCCGAAGGCGTTCGGCCGTTTCGAACCAACGGCTTCGAGAGGCGTGTCGTCGCCGAACAGGCCGCCGATGTTCTCTGCGGCTCGGATTTCGGACTCCAGATCACCGGCCCACCAGGTCGTGGTCGTCCCCGCTCTGCCGGCGTACTCCCATTGCAGGTCGCTCGGCAGGGTCATGCCGACGGCGCGCAGTACAGACTCGGCGTCGAACCAGTTCACCGTTTCGACGGGCAGTGCCAAGTCCTCGTATTGGCGCGCGCTGAAGCTCGGGTTCTTGCCGGTCCACCTGAGCCACTGACCCTGGGTGACCTCGAACTTGCTCAGGAAGAACGGTTCGAGGCGAACGGACAGTCGGGGTCTTTCGTCCTCGTTCTGGATTCGGGTGCCAGGGGGAAGCGTGCCGCCCGGGACCAGAACGAACACGATGCCCATGTCGCCGGTGACCCGGATGCGCCCGTCCGCCTCGTGCACCGGGATCGGCAGCGTGGTCGGATCCTGCACTCCATCCCACGCGCTGCGCAGGTCGTAGAACTCCCACAGTTTCGACTGCGGGTTCATGCCGATCGGCACGAGGCCCCAGACGTCGTCGTCGGCCAGCGGAATGTCCTGCCCGGCATAGAGTGCGCTGGCGACGACCCCATCGGCCTTCGCGATCGCGGCGCGCGCCTCGGACCAGCTGACTGTTGTCCCTGGATGTGCCAGCGTCAGCCGCGCCAGGCCGGCGACCCAGCGCTGCCGCTGCTCGATCACCCCGATCAGCGCTTCGAGCCGCGGCATCTCGGTGATCAGATCCGCGAGGGAACTCGTCAGCAATCGGCGCGCATCGGCACCCGCCTCGCCGGAGTGTGGGGGCTCGCCGCGAAGACGCTCGACGGTGGCGGCGACTGCCGGCTTCGCGCGCAGCAACCTGCGCGCCGCAGCCAGCCACTCGTCGAGCGAGCCTTGATCGGAGGGCTTGGGCAAGCCCAGCGTCTGCTCGACCGCCATGAGACGCCGTAGGGAGACCCCGAGGCCGAGCTGGTCGTAGTCGTCGCTGATCGCCTGGAAGCGTGCACGCTGCTCAGCCACCTTCAGCAAGACCGCGCCGGTCGAGAGGATGCCGAGCAGCAGGAACAGCACGGCTGCCGCGATGCTCGCGGCCAGTGCCCGATTGCGTCGCATCCACAACCGCAGCTCGACCAGCGGTCCGGTCCGGTAGGCCCGCACCGTGCGCTGCGCCACGAAGGCGCGCAGGTCGCCGGCAAGAGCAACCACGGTCGGGTAGCGATCCTCGCGGTCCCGCGCCATCGCCCTCTCGGTGATCGCGACCAGTTCGGCCGGCACCGCCGTCTGCACGTCCTCGATGCGCTTTGGCGGCGCCTCGACGACGTCCTCGAGGATCCGATACGCCGGCTTGCGCACCCCCGGTGTCGTGTACGGCGCACGTCCCGTCAGCAGCTCGTAGAGCATCGCGCCGATCGCGTAGACGTCGGCGCGCTGGTCCAGCTCTTCACTGCGCGCCTGTTCCGGCGGCATGTAGCTCGGTGTGCCGAGTTGCTGGCCGTCCATCGACACCAGGGACGACTGCTGGTCGGTGGCATCGCGTCGCCGGGCCGTGTCGAGCCGCGACGCACCCGAATCCGGATCCTTGGCAATGCGCAGGTCGTGCCGATCCTGTTCGCCGACCACCTTCGCGAGGCCCCAGTCCATCACGTAGACCTCGCCGAACCGGCCGACCATGACGTTCGACGGCTTGAGATCCCGGTGCAGCACACCCTTCTCGTGCGCGTAGGCCATCGTGTCGCAGACCTTCAGCACGATCTCGAGCGCGCGCGTCAGTGGCCAGTCGGCAGCGCCGGCGAACGACTCGGCGAACAGTTCGCCGGCGGTGCGTCCTTTCACCAGTCGCATCGTGAAGAACACCTTGCCGTTCTGGTCGAGGCCGAGTTCGTGCACGGGCACGACGCCGGGGTGATCGAGCTGGCTCGTCACCTGCGCCTCCTCGAGGAAGCGCCCGAGCAGCTGGTTCGCGAGCCGCCGTTCCTGCTCGTCGGTCGGTGCGGTGCGCTCGAGCAGGACCTTCATCGCCAGCCGCCGGTTCAGGTAGCGGTCATGGATGCGCAGGACGGCGCCCATGCCGCCCTGACCGACCTGCCCCTCGACGACGAAGCGCTGGGCGTCGAGCTTCGGCGTCGTGGCCAACCGAGCCAGCAGCTCACCGGTGGCGGTCGACTGGACCTTGTCGGCAGGTGTGGGCGGCGGCGTCGGCTCGCTCACGCCGGCCTCACTGGCTCGGGTAGGTGGCCTTGACCCACTCGATCCACTTCTCGTCGAACTGCAGCACCGACACGCCGTAGGCCTCCTGCAGCGCGTCGCGCATCGCGCCGACGATGTCCTCCTGGTCCGGCGCCCAGTTCTCGGGCTTCACGCGGCCCTTGATCGCGAACAGGAACTTCTGCCACTTCTCGGGGCCCTGCGACATCATCCAGTCGAAGCGCGACCAGACCGCGATGTGGTCGTTGAACTTGATCTTGCCGAAGTCGCGCCACTGGAACGTCTCGGGGAACGGCGTCCACTTGTCCGGCGTCGCGATCATGCCGCGGCAGTAGACCTCCCACTTCCACGTGTTCTTGATGTCGGCCATCGCGCCTTCGTTCTGGTCGAAGTCGTTGTACTTCGGATCGACGCGGCGGCCGAACCAGTGGCCGAGGCCTTCGCGCAGCCAGACCGGGATGTCGTAGGCGTAGAAGCGGAAGCCGTCGAACAGGTTCTGGCTGACGTTGAACGCCAGCGAGCAGTGCAGCGCAGTGTCGTGCTTGCGCGGGAAGTCGTTGTCCTCGGTCGCCATCGAGAACAGCAGCGAGCCGATCTCCTTGAAGTGCCAACGCTGCGGCTTCTTCGTGTCGCGGCCGAGGAAGCGCTTCATGTACTGCATGTAGGGACCCTGCTTCTCGAACACGAGCAGCAGGTACTTGTCCTTCATGCCGAGGTAGGGGCCGTAGCCCATGTAGCGCGCGCCGGGCGTGATCACGACCTTCGACGGGTCGGTCGGGAAGTCCGCGTCCTTGACGCCGTAGAGCGCCATCGTCTCCGCGTACAGCTTCTCCATCCGGTAGGCGGTCAGGTGCGCGCGCAGCCACGGATCGAGCACCTTCGGCTTCGGGTTGATGTTCGGCAGCTTCGCCGACATCTCGGTCAGCTCGGCGCGCAGCTTGTTGCGCGTCTCGAGGTCGGTCGGCACGGGCCACGCCGGCAGGTTGGTACCGATGCGGAAGTGCTGCGTCTCGATCCAGAGGATCTGCACGTACTCCATCGCATCGTCGATGTCCGTGTTCATCGTCGTCTTGTCGGCGATGTTGCCGAACGCGAACGGACCGAACCCGACGTAGCCGGCCTTGGCCATCACCTCGGGGTCGTTCTTCGTGTAGGGATCGATGCGCCACTTCGGCAGCTTCTCGTCGTTCTGCGCCGGAACCGAGGTGGCGAGCGCGGCGAGCGCCGCCAGCGCGACAGAACCGAGTCGGGCGAGGGTTCGATGCATCGGCGTGCTCACAGCTTCTGCAGCCACTGCTTGGACATCTCGACGACCTGGAACACGGGCAGGTTCTCGACCGGCCGCTCGCCGTGCAGCACGCGCGCGGTGTTGATCGCCTCCTTGAGCACGACGTTGTCCTTCGACTGCAGGTAGGTGCGCAGGTTCGAGGCCTGCTCCTTCGGCGCCAGGTAGCGCAGCAGCCGCAGGCCGGTCATCTGGTCGGCCGGCGACGCGGTCGCGATCGCGTCCCACAGCCACTGTCCGGCCTCGGGCGAACGCGCTGCCGGCAGCACGACGGCTGCGAACTCGCCGACCTCGCGCCAGTTCGTCCGCGTGTAGGCGAGGACCGGCGCGACGGCCTCCTTCTGCTTCAGGGCCAGCATGCCGAGCCAGGCGTAGAAGGCGGTCAGCGCGTCCTTGTCCTTCGTGGTCGCCTGCAGCACCGCCAGCACGTCCGGGTCGGCGAACGTGCACAGGCGGCGGATCAGGTAGCGGCGCAGTTCGGCGCGCGGCTTCTGCACTTCGCGCGCCATCAGCGCCGCGTGCGTGCGGTCGAGCATCGCGTCGAACACCGCGAACAGCTGGTCGTTCTGGTTCGGTTCGCGGTCCGACACCTGCTGGAACAGCAGCGGCGCGGCGCCGGCGCCGATTCCCAGCAGGTCCTTGGCCGCCGCGGTGCGCAGTTCCTCGGCGGGTTTCTTGAACTGGCCGAACAGCGCCAGCACGCGGTCCTTGGTCGGCGCGTCGAGCGTCGGCCACTCGGCGAGCTTCGCCGGCGCATCGACGGCCGGCGGCGATTCGGACTGCGCCGGCGTCGGGGTCGTCCACGGCAGCACGCACAACAACGCGGCGAGACAGGATTTCATCGTCGGGGTCACTGCAGTCGGGGCAGGTGGAGCCAATCGGGCATGGCTTCGCGGTAGTCGGGGTGCACCCAGGTCACGGTGCCGGCGACGCGCGCGCGCTCGGCCAGCAGCCACTGGCCCCAGCCTTCGGCATCGTGCGTCAGGAAGCCGATCTGCAGCGCGTCGACGTAGTCGTCGAGCATGAGCGCGCCCTCGTGCAGGTCGAACGCGGTCGCGACGACCCAGCCGTTGGGCACCTCGATCGGCGGGCTGACCGCGCCGGTCAGCAGCGGGTCGAACAGGAACATCGCCACCGGCAGCCTGGGCTGCATGCGCGACAGGTTGCGCCGCGTGCGATCGCCCTGCATCGGCGCCACGCGTTCGAGTTCGCTGCTGTTGGTGGCGATGCCGCACAGGGCGGCGGCCTGCTCGCGCAGCTCGGCCCGGCGCGCCGCGAAGGCGCGCTGCGCCAGCCGCAGCGGCAGCAGGTGCTCGTCGACGATGCGGCGGATCTTCGTTTTGCGCCCGGCTTCGGGCACGGCGGCGTCGAGGAACGCCACGTACGGTTCGACTTCGGCCAGCGTGATCGTGATGCCGTCGACGACCAGCAGCCGGTCGTCGGCGGGGGCCGGCGGCCGGTCGCTGCAGGCGGCGAGTCCCAGGGCCGCTGCCAGCGGCAGGAAGCGCGACGGGAACGGGCGGGGGTTCGGACTCACGGCGTGTCGAGGGCGGACAGGAACTCGGCGACCGGACCGCTGAGATAACGGTAGGTCTCGTAGAGTAGTTCGGCCAGTTGTGGCGCGTCACCGGCCGCGATCGGGCCGGTGAAGCTGCCGGTGCACTCGAGCCACAGCGAGCGCGGGTCCTGCGGCCACGACTCGACCCGAACATGGAACGTGCCGCGGCCGCCCGGCTTCGGTGGCAACACCAGCCGCACGCCCAGCGCCTGCACCGGCCGGTCGAGCCGCGGCCAGGACTCGGCGCCGGGCGCGATCAGGCGCCGCGACAGGAACTCGCGCCCGTCGCGGAACTGCCGCGGCTGGATCAGCGAGCGGACCACGAACTGCTGCGCCAGCGACAGCGGCAGGCCCAGCGTCGGGAAGCTGGTCGAGACGACGTTGACGACGCGGGTCGCGAAGTCCTCGACCGTCGCGCCGCGCAGCTCTTCGCGCAGCACCAGCCGGTCCCACGCGAAGCTGGCTGCCGACACCTGGCCGGGGGCCTGCGGCAGGTTGCTGAGGTGGATGCCGTCCTGGGCGACCTGGAAGTTCTGGTAGCCGATCGCCGGCTGTCGGTAGAGCGTGTTGTGCACGCTCTGGACCAGGTCGGCCCGCGGCGCCTGGGGCGGGTGCAGGATCTCGGCCGTGAAGGCGATGGTGCGCGGGTCGTAGGTCATGCCGAGCCGCGAGGATGCTACCCGGCAAAGGCCACGATCGGTCCGCGGACCTCGGCGCGCGCGGTGCGAAGGCTGGCACCCGCTGCGCTCCGGCAGAATCTCCGGCGGTTGGGAGGAAACCCCAGGGCGGTTCGTTTCGCACGGCCTGCGCGGTAAGCTGCCGCGCCTTTTCTCTCCAACCGTCCTCGACTCCGATGCAGCGCCATACCTTCCTCGCCGTCGTCCTGGCCGCGACCGGCTCCACCGTCCTGGCTCAGGACGTCTCCGAACAGATCAAAGCGCTGCGCAAGGACATCGACCAAGCGCAGGACCAGTTGGTGCAGGAGCGCGCGAAGCTGCTCAGCACCGTCAAGGTGAACGGCCGGCAGCTCGACCCGCGCGAGGTGATGCGCGAGGCCGTCTACCTGGCGGGCGGCAAGCTGGTGGAGGCGAAGGTCGCCAACTTCTTCATCGTCGAGGAGCTGAAGAAGCAGATCGAGGCCGGTGGCAAGCGGCCCGAGGACTTCCTGGTCACGGACGAGGAGGTCACGACGACGCTGGCGCCGATGCAGGCCGAGTTCGAGTCGAAGAACCCCGGCGTCGACTTCTGGGAGGTCGTGCGGTCGCAGCTCGGCCTCAGCAAGGAGACGTTCCTCGAGCAGCGCAAGGAGTCGATGCTGTTCGACAAGGTCTTCTTCCCCGGCAACCCGAAGGAGTGGCCGGACATCACCAAGGAAGCGATCAAGGCGCAGACGCAGAGCGACCAGGGCCCGCGCTTCCTCGAGCAGCTCGAGAAGGCGACCGAGACCGCGGATGCGAACGGCCAGCCGAAGAAGCTGCCCGAGTTCTGGATGCAGATGATGCGCAACTTCGTGCAGAAGGGCCTGCGGCAGTGGAGCGACATCCGCTACGCGTCGCACGGCCTGCCGCCCGAGGTCGTGCTGCAGGTCAACGACCTGCAGTGGAGCACCGAGGAGGCCTTCGACTTCATCAAGAAGGGCATCTACGTGCAGGACCTCGAGCGCGCGCTGCAGGAAGTGGTCGCGCGTGAGGCGCTGCGGCAGGAGCTGGTCGCCAAGGGCGCCTGGCTCAGCGACGAGGAGTTCCTGCGCCGCTACGACGAGTACCGCGAGCCGTTCGACTCGACCCCGTTCACGGTCGAGATCATCGCGACGCGCTTCAAGGGCTACCCGTGCCTCGAAGCGTTCCGGGCCCGCTGGCGCCTGGTCGCGTCGTTCGCCGAGATGATCAAGGACGAGATCAACGACGAGAACCTGCAGGCGCACGCCGACAAGTACGCGGCGTTCTTCGCCGACGGCCAGACCGCGATCGATCTGATCCCGTTCATGGCCAAGAGCCCGAAGACCGGCGCCTGGGAGCCGGACGGCATGGACAAGGCGCGCCAGCGCTGCGAGGCGATGATGGCGTCGCTCGAGAAGGGCGAGATCACCTTCGACGACGCGCTGCGCAAGCACTCCGAGTTCTACCACAACGACGAGAAGCGCGGCCGCCTCGGCCTGCTGCCGCTGAATCAGGTGCGGCAGAACCTGCGCGAGAGCGAGTTCACGCAGCTGCACGACGGTGTGTCGCTGGCCGAGTACCTGTTCTACCAGGCCGAGGTCGGCAAGACGGTCGGCCCGCTGCCGGGCGCCGACGGCTACTACATCGCGCGGGTCAACTCGCGCACGCCGCCACGCAAGAAGGTCGACGTCAAGAACGAGCGTGAGCGCCAGCTGGTGCGCGAGGACTACGTCACGCACCGCTTCTTCGAGTGGGCCGAGGGCGTGATCTCGCGCGTCAAGCTCGACTGAGAGGTTGGGCTCGACTGAGAGGCCGCGCCGCCGCGCGACCGATTCGCCGGTCGCGGGCGCTCCGCGCGGTCGCTACGATCGCCGCGTGACCGAAACCACTGCCCCGGACCCCGGGCTGCGACCGCTGGGGCGACGCCTGTGGGCCGCGATCGTGCGCTACAAGGGCACGGTCGCGCTGATGCTGCTGTTCGGCGCACTCGAGGCGCTGTTCACCAAGCTGCCGCTCGTGCTGATCGAGCCGCTTTTCCACGAGATGGGCGGCGGGCCGGCCGCGGTGCCGGCGGGCACGGGCATCGGCGCCGGCATCGCCGTCGAGTTCCGGACCTGGTTCCAGGGCTTCGCGCAGGACCTCGCCGGCTGGCTCGGCATCGGCTTCGCGGAGCCGGGCATGAACGTGGTGCTGGCCTGCGGCATCGTGGCCGTCACGTGCGGTCTGCTCGGGTCGGTGACGATCTACTACGTGCAGACGATCTCGCGCTACTTCGCGATCCGCATCGTCTCCGACCTGCGGTGCGAGCTCGCGCAGCACTTCCTCGACTTGCCGTTGCGCTTCTTCGGCAAGCGCCGCATGGGCGAGATGATCAGCCGCGTCACCAACGACACGCAGGTGATGCAGCGCTCGTTCGAACTGGCCACCGACAACATCGTGGTCGATCCGCTGATGATCGTCGCCAATCTGGCGATGGTCGCCTGGTTCGTGCCGATGGCGATCTGGGTGCTGCTGGCGATGGTGCCGCTGATGGCGATCCCGCTGTGGCGACAGGGTCGCCGCGTCAGCCGCCGCAGCAGCAAGAGCCTGCAGGCGATGGGGGAGACGACCGAGGCGCTGAACCAGATCCTGACCGGCATCCGCACGGTCAAGGCGTTCCAGCTCGAGCGCGTCCGGCGCGACGAGTTCGAAGCCAACACGCGCACGTTCCTCGAACGCACGCACGGCATGCTGCGCGCCAAGGGGCGGTCGATGGCGCAGACGTTCGTCGGCTACCAGTTCGGCTTCGCGGTGCTGCTGGTGATGCTCGGCTACGTCGTGCTGGTCGACCGGTCGATCCCGTTCAGCTACGTCGCCGTGCTGATCGCGCCGCTCGCCACGACCTACCAGCACGTCAAGCGCATCACGCGTTCGTTCCACGTGCTGATGGAGTCCGCCGGCGCGCTGCGTGGCATCGAGGAGATCCTGCACAGCGAGGTCGACACGACCGCGATCGGCGGCCAGCCGCTGCCGACGTTGCGCGGCGACGTCGAGATGCGCGGCGTCTGGTTCACCTACGACACCGAGCCGGTGCTGCGCGGCATCGACCTGAAGGTCCGCGCCGGCCAGACGGTCGCGTTCGTCGGCCCGTCCGGCGGCGGCAAGTCGACGACGCTGGACCTGCTGCTGCGCTTCAACGACCCGCAGCGCGGCCAGATCCTGGTCGACGGCACAGACCTGCGCGAGATCCGGCTCGCCGACTACCGCGCGCACACGGCGGTGGTCAGCCAGCAGCCGTTCCTGTTCAACACGACGATCCGCGAGAACATCGCCTACGGCCGGCCCGGCGCCACGCAAGCGCAGATCGAGGCCGCGGCGCGCGCCGCCAACATCCACGACTTCATCGCCGCCCAGCCGCACGGCTACGACACCGTGGTCGGCGAACGCGGCAGCAACCTGTCCGGCGGCCAGATGCAGCGGCTGACGATCGCCCGCGCGATCGTGCGCGATCCGCAGATCCTGTTCCTCGACGAAGCGACCTCGGCGCTCGACTCCGAGAACGAGGAGCTGGTGCAGAAAGCGCTCGACAACCTGCGCCGCGGTCGCACGTCGTTCGTGATCGCGCACCGGCTGTCGACGATCGCGTCGGCCGACATCATCGTCGTGCTCGACAAGGGCCGCATCGTCGAGCAGGGCTCGCACGACGAACTGCTCGCGCGCCAGGGCGTCTACCGGCGCATGTACGACCTGCAGACGGTCTGACGCCGGTCAGCGCGGGCCCAGCAGCGCCACGACCGTCGCGCGCAGCGCTTCGCCGCGGCCGATCGCGTCGACCTTCTCGCCGGTCTTGCCCTTCAGGTTGACGCGGTCCTCGGGCACGTCGAACAGCGCCGCCAGCCGGGCGCGCATCGCCGCGCGCCGCGGCGCCAGCTTCGGTGCCTCGGTCTCGACCACCGCGTCGAGCGACAGCACGCGCAGGCCGCGTTCGCGCACGCGGCGCAGCGCCTCGGTGCAGAACTCGGCCGAGTCGCGGCCGCGGTTGGCCGGGTCGCGGTCCGAGAACAGCGTGCCGAGGTCGTCGAGGCCGGCGGCGCCGAGCACGGCGTCACAGGCGGCGTGCAGCACCGCATCGCCGTCGCTGTGGCCAACCGGGCCGACCGGTGAGTCGAACGCGACGCCGGCGAGCCGGCAGGGACGGCCCGCTTCGAGCCGGTGCACGTCGATGCCGAGACCGATGCGCGGGAGATCGTTCATCGTGGGGGCAGGTCCAGCAGCGCTTCCGCCAGCGGCAGGTCGCCGGGGTGCGTGATCTTCAGGTTCTGCGGCGAGCCCGGCACCACCTCGACCGGCAGGCCGAGCCGCTCGACCAGCGCGACGTCGTCGGTGCCGGTGAAGCCGTCGGCAGCGGCGGCCGCCAGCGCGCGCACCAGCAGGTCGCGGCGCACGACCTGCGGCGTCTGCGCGAGCCAGATCGTCGCGCGGTCGAGCGTCGCTTCGACGCGGCGGTCGTGCACGCGCTTGGGCGTGTCGACGGCCGGCACCGCGACCAGCGCGGCACCGACGCGCGCCGCCGCCGCGAGGCACGCGCGGACCGCAGCGACGGGCACCAGTGCGCGGGCCGCGTCGTGCACCAGCACGAGGTCGACGTCGCCAGCTGCCGCGAGGCCGCGTTGCATCGACTCCTGCCGCGTGGCGCCGCCGTCGACGACGTGCACGTCGGTGTGCTCACCGGCGGCGCGCCGCAGTTCCGGCAGGTGGGGGGCGACGTAGGGGTCGCGGTCGTTCGGGTGCACGACCAGCACCAGCTCGCCGCGCGCGTCGGGCGGCAGCGCCTGGCAGAGCCGTTCGGCAGCGTGCACGGCCAGCGGACGGCCGCGCAGCGGCAGCCAGGCCTTCGGCACCGGCCCACCGAAGCGGGTGCCGCGGCCGGCGGCGAGCAGCAACATGGCGACCTTCACGCGCCGTGACCTTACACTCGGCGGCATGGCGGTGGTGCGGATTCTGGGCGTCGACCCAGGCACGCTGGTGGCCGGTTTCGGCTGCCTCGAGGCCGAGTTCGACCTGCCGCGGCGAACGACCGGCAGTGCCCCGCTCGCGCTGCGGGCCGGCAACGTGGTGCGACTGGACGGCGGCGTCGGCCGCGATGTGCGCGTGCTGGAACTCGGGGTGCTGCGACTCGGCGGCCGCGATGCGCCGGTGGCCGAGCGCCTGATGGCTCTGGGCGACCAGTTCCGCGCGCTGCTGCAGCGCCTGCAGCCGACCGAGATCGCGCTCGAGGAGGCGTTCAGCGGCAAGAGCGTGCAGGCGGCGCTGCGCATCGGCGAGGCCCGCGGCGTGGTCCTGGCCGAGTCGGCCCGCGCCGGGCTGTGCGTGCACCAGTTTCCGCCCGCCCGCGTCAAGCGCAGCGTCACCGGCCACGGCGCAGCCAGCAAGCCGAGTGTCGCGGCGATGGTCTCGCGGCTGTTGCCGAACGGCGCCGGCACCGGCTTGCCGGCGGACGCGACCGATGCCGTCGCCGTCGCGCTGACCCGGCTCGAGCAACGCCGATCGCCGCTGCACCGCGTGATGTCTGGCTCCTGACCGCTACCGGTGGTTGCTTTCCCCGGCCGCCACGCGTCTAATGGCGCCGCGGTTCGTGGAGGCGCCTGCTGTTGCACCGACCTAGGCGGTTGCGAAGCGCAGCCGATGGCTGCGTAGTTCGCCGGTCGGATCGCCCGGACACTGGTTCGCGGCGATCGGCGGTTGCGTTGCCGGCGCACCTCGCGCCCCCGCCGCCCAGCGCAGGAGGCAGCCGATGATCCGAGGTCCTGTGTTGCCCCAACTGCGCGCCAGCGTCTGGGCGCGTCTCGCACCGCAACTCGACGCGCTCGAGCACGGACTCTGCCTCGTGCTCGAAGGCGTCGACTGCAGCGCCGGCCAGTTCGGCCTCGTCGAAGGGCTGGCGCGCGACGCGATGGGGGCGCCGGTGCTGGTGCTGGTCGCGGTCGACGGCGACGGCCTGTTGACGGCGAGGGTGCACGCGGCGTGCGAGTTCCTGGCGCGGGTCGGTGGCGCGCTGGCGGCGGCAGTGCCGGAAGCCGAGCTGATCGCCGGTGCCGCCGGTCGCGTGCTGGTGGTCGGCACCGACAGCGGCGCCGCGGCGCTCGAGCTGCTCTGCCGCCTGCCGCTGCCGGGGCTGGAGGTCTGCCGGGTCGAGACGTTCCGGGTCGCTGGCAGCGAGCGCTCCGTGGTGCGCTGGCTCGTCGAGCGGGGTGCCGCCGTGAGCACCGGCCGCGCCGACCGGACCCCGTCGTTCGAGGTGCCCGTGCGATGCCGCGCCGACTGGGACGAACTGCAGCAGCAGTGCAGCCGCATCGACCCGGACGTGCGGTGGGACGGTGACCGCTTCTCGCAGCGGTTGACGTGGAACGGCCGGCTGCTCGGCCGCATCGAGACCAACCGGGCCCAGCTCTGGGGCCACGACGCGGCGGGGTTCAGCCTGCCGTTGGCGAGCGACCTCGACCGTCGCCGCTTCGTCGATCGGATGTTGCGGCGCTTCGCGCACCTGGTCGGCATCGCCGACGGTGCCGCGGGCGCCATTGGGAACGACATGGACGTCGACGCCGTCGGGGGTGGCGCGACGTCGGCTGCTGCGGCAGACGAGACTCTGCGCACCACGTTGTCGACCACGCGCCTGTCGGCGGAGGAGTACTCCGCGCTCGGGGGCCCGACTGCGGTCGGGTCGGCCGAGGAGGGCGGCAGCGTGGCCGACGACGTCGCCAGGATCGTCACCGCGGACCAACCGGTCCAGGGTTCGTTGTCGCGCACCGGCTCCTCGCCGCCGCGTGTGGGCAACGGCACCCATCGGACAGATTGACCGACGGCCACGCGCACGGGCGCCCGTGGTCGACCAGGAGACCTTGGAACCCGACCTGAACGCGATCGACGCGGGACGCAGCCTGCTGCGGCGGTTGTTCCGTGGCGCGGCACCGGAGCCGCGTACCGGCGAGGCAGCCGTGCTGGCGTTCGCCAGCGGCAAGGGGGGCACCGGCAAGTCGTTTCTGGCCACCAACTGCGCGATCGGCCTGCACGCCGCCGGGAAGCGGGTCGTGGTCGTCGACTGCGACTTCGGGCTCGCGAACGCGCACTTGCTGTTCGGGGTGAACCCGCGCTTCACGATGCTGCACCTGCTGGACGGCGCCGTGTCGGCCGCGCAGGCGCTGGTGGCCACGCCGCACGGCCCGAACCTGATCGCCGGCGGATCCGGCATCGCCAGCCTCGCCGAGCTGGATGCGCGCCACATGCAGGTGCTGGCCAAGGCGCTGCACTGGCTCGCTGGCTGTCATGACTACGTGCTGCTCGACTGCCCTGCCGGTCTGGCGCCGCAGTCGATGATCACGGTGCTGGCGGCGCAGCACGCGGTCGTGGTCACCAACCCGGAGATCGCGGCGCTGACCGATGCCTATGCGCTGATCAAGTGCCTGGCGCGCCAGCCGGCGCACCCGCAGGTGCAGCTCGTGGTCAACCGCGTGACGACGCCGGGCCTGGGCAAGGCGACCTTCGACCGCCTCGCCGATGTTTCGCGTCGTTTTGCGCGGTGTGACATCCATTACCTCGGGGAGGTGCCCGAGGACTCGGCGGTGACGCATCGCCGGCTCGGGCAGGCTCCGTTGTTGGCGAGCCTGCCCGCATGTCCGACCTCCCAGGCGATCCAGTCGATCCTGCGCAACGTGGAGTGGCAGGTCCAGTCTCGTCGCCCGACGGATGCCTCCGGCGGGGTCGAGGCGCGGATGTTGGCGCAGATCCGGCGCTGGTGAGTCCGGCGCGGCTGCAGCGGCTGCTCGCTGCCTGGGCCGTGCTGACGCTGGGGCTGGCCGTGCGCGCCTTCGGTCGCGGGTTGCTCGGCGAGGACCGCGGCGCCGACCCGACGCTGCGTGCCCTGACCCTGGACCTCAACCGAGCCTCCGTGGCCGAACTGTCGACGCTGCCCGGGGTCGGCCCGGCCCGAGCCGAGGCGATCGTCCTGGACCGCATTCGGCGCGGAGCCTTCGGTGGCGTCGAAGAGCTCGCTCGCGTCGACGGCTTGGGGCCGTGGGTCGTGGCTCAGGTCGGTCCGTTCGTGCGCTGCGGCCCGGTCGAGGTGCGTGCTCCGCCCTGAGCATGCGATGCGGTGGCAAGGCCTTTGGTGTACGCTCCCCGCGCCCCATGGACGGTCGAGCCACGAGCCTTCGCGACTGCGTGCGCCGCGCACTGCAGGAGGATCTGGGCGCGTCGGTGGTCGACGTCGCCGCCGACGTGACGACGCGGCTTGCCGTCCCGGCCGACTTGACCGGCTGTGCCCGTCTGGTCGCCAAGTCGACCGGTGTGCTGGCCGGACTCGACTGCGCGGTCCAGGCGTTTCGCGAACTCGACCCGAACTGTCACATCGACCCGCAGCGCGGCGACGGGGACCGCTTCGCGCCCGGCGACCTCGTCCTGCGCGTCCGCGGCGCGATGCGGGCCCTGCTGGTGGCCGAACGGACGGCACTGAACTTCGTGCAGCGGTTGTCGGGCATCGCCACGATGACCCGCGCCTTCGTCGACGCGGTCGCCGGCACCGGCGCTCGCATCCTGGACACCCGCAAGACGACGCCGGGATTGCGGCTGCTCGAGAAGACGGCGGTCCTGGCCGGTGGCGGTTGCAACCACCGTATCGGTCTCTACGACCAGGTGTTGTTGAAGGAGAACCACTTCGGGTTCGCGCGCCCGGCCAGCTACGAAGAGGTCGTGAGGCGCTGCGTCGCCGGCCAGTCGGCGCCGGTGATCGCCGAGGCCCGCGACGTCGGCGAAGCGCTCGCGGCGGTACGCGGCGGTGCCGCCGTGGTGCTGCTCGACAACTTCACGCCCGGTCCGGAACTGCGCCGCGCGGTCGATGCGGTGCGCGCCGCCGCGGCCGCCGCGGGCCGGGCGATCGAAATCGAAGCCTCCGGCGGCGTGAACCTCCTCACCGTCCGAGCCTTCGCCGAGAGCGGCGTCGACCGGATCTCGGTCGGAGCCCTGACGCACAGTGCACCAGCCGCGGACCTGTCGCTGCTGGTCGAGGGGGTGGACTGAGCATGGACCGCCGGTTGACGTTCCCGCCGCGGTCCGGCGTGCTGAAGCAGCTCCGTGCCCGCGTGAGGGATCTCGCCGGCCAGCTCGGTGCCGACGCCGAGGCCGGCAACAAGCTCGCGCTGGTCGTCGACGAACTGGTCAACAACGCGATCGAGCACGGTGCTGCCTACCGCCGTCGCTTCCTGGACCTCGCGCTCGAGTTCCACGTGGTGGCGGGTCGCATGGAGATCGAGTTCTTCGATCAGGAGATGCCGACCGAGTCCGTACACGAACTGGCGCGCGCGTTGTCCGCTTCCGCCGCCGGCATGCCGTCGTTGGAGAGCGAACGCGGCCGCGGCCTGTTCCTGATGTCGATCTACCTCGAAGACCTGCGCGTCGAGGTCGCCAAGTCCGGTGGCCTGCGCCTCGCCGGGACCGTGCAGCGGCACTGACGTGACCGTGGTCGACCCAGGTGCCGCCGAGCAGGATGCAACGGCCGGCTGGTTGCCGCCGTTGCCGAATCGGTGGGTCGCGGCCTGGCTGCGCCTGCCGGTCCTGGTGCGAGCCGCCGCACCGATCGCCGTCATGGCGGTTCTGTGGTGGTCTTCGTCGCGGTCGCCGTCGGCGCGCGAACCGAACCTGCTGCGCGCGCTGCTGCACAACGGCATGCACGTCGTGGCCTACGGCACCCTGGCGGCTGCGTGCCTGCTGTCGCTCCTGCGCGTCGGCTTGTCGCCTGGCCGGCGCGCGGGCAGGACACTCGCGAGCTTCGTGCTCGCCGTGGCGTACGGCCTGGTCGACGAACTGCACCAGTCGTTCGTGCCGGGGCGAACGTGTTCGGTGGCCGACCTGTTGACCGACGCGGCCGGCGCGATGGCGGCGCTGCTGCTGTTGCGCCCCTGCGTCGGTGGCGCGCCCGTGCCGGGACGTCGGATCGCCGGGATGGCTGTGCTGTGCGCGGGATGCGTCGCATTTGCCACGTTCGGGCCCTGGTGACCGTGCCAGCGGCGGGACCGCGCGGCGAGGCGCCGCGCATCGCCGGCACGGGCCTTGCGCTGAGCGGCGTGTCATGAAGCGATTCCCGTTGTTCCTCCTGGCGGCTCTGCTCGGGGTCGCCGCTTCCGCTCCCGCCCAGCTCACTCTCGAGGGCCGCATCGGCCGCGCCGTTGTCGGCAAGGTCACGATCGGCGACGACGGCCACCGCGGCCACCGCGAGCACCGCAGCGATCGCGACGATCGCGGCCACCGGGGGCGGCGCCCGGCCGAACCGGTCCGCTGCCTGCCGCCGATCCCGCGCGGCCACTGGCAGACCATCGAAGAGCAGGTGCTGGTGCCCGGCTACTGGCAGGAGCAGCACGTGCCGCCGACCTACGGTTGGATCACCGACCGCTGCGGCCACCGGCACTGGGGCGTGGTCGATGCGGGTGGCTGCCGCCGGGTCTGGATCCCGGCGCGCTGGGAGACCCGCTGCCGTCGCGTCTGGGTCCCCTGCTGATCCGCCGCGGCCGCCGTGCGGCGGCCGCGAGCGTGGCGCCGCGGTCGCCCGCCTGCTAGACAGGCGCGCATGAGCGACCGCGGCGACCGGTTCGATCATCCGCTGATCGAGCGCTACGCGAGCCGGGAGATGGCCCGGCTGTTCTCGCCGCGCGAGCGGCACACGGCCTGGCGCGATCTGTGGATCTGCCTCGCCGAAGCCGAGCACGAGATCGGCTTCCCGGTCACGCAGGCGCAGATCGCCGAACTGCGGTGCGCGCGCGACCAGTTCGACTGGGACCGCGTGGCCGAACTCGAAAAGGAGCTGCGCCACGACGTGATGGCGCACGTGCACCACTACGGCGAACTCGCGCCGACGGCGCGGCCGATCCTGCACCTCGGCGCCACCAGCTGCTTCGTCACCGACAACGCGGACCTCGTGCTCTACCGGCGCGCGCTGCGCCTGCTCGAGCGACGGCTCGGCGCGGTGGTCGCGGCGCTGGCGCAGTTCGCGGAGCAATGGCGCGCCGAACCGTGCCTCGGCTACACGCACTTCCAGGTCGCACAGCCGGTGACGATCGGCAAGCGTGCCTGCCTGTGGGCGCAGGACTTCCTGCTCGACCTCGACGAGGTGCAGCGGATCGCCGACTGGTTGCCGTTCCGCGGCGTCAAGGGCACGACCGGTACGCAGGCGACCTTCCTGACGCTGGCGGGCGGGGACCACGACAAGGTGCGCGAACTCGACCGCCGCGTCACGCAGCGCATGGGGTTCCAGCGCTCGATCGCGGTCAGTGGCCAGACCTACACGCGCAAGATCGACTGGACGATCCACCAGGCGCTGTCCGGCATCGCGCAGTCGGCGAGCAAGTTCGCGACCGACCTGCGGCTGTTGTCGCACGAGGGCGAGATCGAGGAGCCGAGTGAGTCGAAGCAGATCGGCAGCTCGGCGATGGCCTACAAGAAGAACCCGATGCGCAGCGAGCGCATCGGTTCGCTGGCCCGCTACGTGATCGAGATCGCCGGCACCAGCGCCCACACCGCCGCGGTGCAGTGGCTCGAGCGCACGCTGGACGATTCGGCGGTGCGGCGCATCGCCCTGCCGGAGACCTTCCTGGCCGTCGACGGCATCCTGACGCTGGCGCAGAACGTCGCCCAGGGGCTCGTCGTCTACCCGCGCGTGGTGCAGCGCAAACTGCGCGAACAGCTGCCGTTCCTGGCCACCGAGGAGATCCTGATGGCCGGCGTCGCCGCCGGCGGTGACCGTCAGGACCTGCACGAACGGGTGCGCGTACACAGCCGTGCCGCCGCCCACGCGGTCAAGGCGGAAGGGCGCGAGAACCCGCTGCTGCAGCTGATCGCGGCCGACCCGGCGTTCGCCGCGATCCGCGAGCTGCTGCCGAGCCTGATGGACCCCAGGCGCTTCGTCGGGCGCGCGGCCGAACAGGTCACCGAGTTCGTGCGCGACGAAGTGGCGCCCCGCCTGCAGCGGCTGCCGGCCGGGGAACTCGACGCCGATGTCCGAGTCTGAGCTCGCGCTCCACCGGTCGCGCTGGCTCACCGCCGCGTTGCTCGTGGCCGTCGCGACGGTGCACCTGCCCGGGCTCGGCGGCGACTACCTCTACGACGACCGGCTGCTGGTCACGCAGAACGTGGCGCTGCAGACCGATGACCTCGCTCGGCTGCTCCGCCAGCCGCTGTTCGGCGGGGTCACCGACTACTGGCGGCCGCTGACGATGCTGGCGCTCTGGTTCGGCGATCGGACCGCCGGCGCCGCGGGCGTGCACGCCCTCGCGTTGCTCGCGCACCTGGTCGCCACCTGGTTCGCGCTGCGGCTGGCGCGGCGATTCGTCGTGCGGCCCGAGGCTGCGTTCGCCGCCGCGCTGTTGTTCGGCGTGCATCCGGTGCAGGTCGAAGGTGTCGCGTGGTGCGCGGCGATCAACGATCCGCTGTGGTGGGCGTTCGGGCTGTGGTGCCTCGACGCCGTGCTGCGCTCGGCGCACGCCGCTGCGGCGGTGGCGTTCGCGATGGCACTGCTGGCGAAGGAGAGCGCGGTCGCGCTGTTGCCGCTGGTCGCAATGGCGCGCTGGGCCGTGCGGCTGCCGGTGCGGCGGTCGCTCGCGTGGCTACTCGGCGTCGTGGCGTTCTGGTGGCTGCTGCGCTGGGTCGCGTTCGGTTCGGTCGCCGGCGGCATCGGCCACCGCGCCGACGATCCGATCGCCGTCGCGCGCTGGCCTGCCGCCGCGCTCGAGGTGTTCGGGCGCCACCTCGAACTGCTGGTCTGGCCGTGGCCGATGTCGCCGTTCCGTGCGTTCGACGGCGGCATCGGGATGCAGCTGCGCGCGGCGGCATGGGCACTCGCGTGGGGCGCGGCGGCGGTGATCGCGGGGCGGCGCCGCGATCGCGTGGCGCTGTTCGCGCTGGCCGCCGTCGCCGCACCGCTCGCGTTGCCGACTGCGTTCGCGGCGCGGCTCGGTCCGTACCCGATCGCCGACCGGTACCTCGGCCCGGCCGTGCTCGGTGCCGCGCTGCTGCTGGTCGGGCGCGATTCCGGCCGACGCCGGTGCGGGTTCGCGCTGGCGCTCGGGCTCGGGGCCGCGGTCGCGTCGGTGCTCCAGGTCGGCATCTGGCGCGACGACGCGCACCTCGTCGAGTGCGGTCTGGCGGTCGCACCGCGCGACCCCGGGCTGCTGGTGATGGACGGCAACGGCAAGCTCGCGGCGGGCGCGTTCCCGGCGGCGCGGTCGGCCTACGAAGCGGCGCTCGCGGCCATGCCGTCCGTCGGCGCCGGCGTGCGATCGCGGATCGCGCTCGATGCCGAACTCGGGCTCGCGTGGTGCGACCTGAACGGAGCGCCGCCGAATCCGCGCCGCGCCCGGCAGCGCTTCGAACGGATCGCGCAATCCGATCCACAGAGCGCGTTCGCATGGATCGGTCTCGGTGTCGCGCACGGCATGCTCGGGGATGCAGGGCTCGCCGAGCGCGCGCTGCGGCATGCGATCGAGCTCGATCCGGCCAGCAGCCAGGCGCACGGCAACCTCGCCAACCTGTACTTCCTCGGCGGGCGCTACGCCGAAGCCCGGGCCGCCGCGCAGCGCGCGGTCGAACTGGACGCCGGCAACACCCGCGCGGCCGAACTGCTGCAGCGGCTCGGCGGTCAGTCGACCCGGTAGGTCTGCAGCGCGCGCATGTAGTTGGCGCGCTCGAGCGCCTTCGGATCGGGGCTGCGGCTGTGGTCCATGCTGCCGCGCATCTGCCGCAGCGACTCGTAGCCGTGGTCCTGCAGCCAGCGGCGCACCTCGGCGCACAGGGTCGACGTACGCTCGGCGCCCCCCTTCAGCAGTGCGCTGACCAGCTGCACACAATGGGCGCCGCACATCACTGCCTTGATCGCGTCGGTGGCGGTGTGCACGCCGCCGCTGACCGCCAGCTCGACGTCGACCTGCCCCGACAACAGCGCGAGCCAGCGCAGTCGCAGCAGCAGCTCGCTGCGGTGCGACAGGTCCATGTGCGTGTGCAGTTCGAGGGCTTCGAGGTCGAGGTCGGGTTCGAAGAAGCGGTTGAACAGCACCAGTCCGGTCGCGCCGGCCTCGCGCAGCCGCAGTGCGAAGTGCGGCAGCGACGTGTAGAACGGCGACAGCTTGACCGCGACCGGGATCCGCAGCGAACGCGCGACCTGCCGCACGATCATCACCGCACGGTCCTCGACCTCGGCGCCGCTCTCGCCGGTGTCGGTCGCGACCGAGTAGAGGTTCAGTTCCAGCGCGTCGGCGCCGGCGTCCTCGATGCGTTTGCCGTAGTCGATCCAGCCGCTCTCGGTATGGCCGTTCAGCGACGCGATCACCGGCACCGGGACCGCCCGCTTCACCGCCCGCAGGTGCGCGAGGTACTGGTCGGGGCCGAACACGCTGTCGTCCGCCGCCGGCAGGTAGGTGCGTGCCTCACCGTGCGCCTCGGTGTGGCCGAACACGGCCTGGTGGTGGGCGAGCGCTTCCTGCGCGATCTGCTCCTCGAACAGCGAACGCAGCACGATCGCCGCGATGCCGGCCGCGGCGAGGTGCTGGCACCGCTCCACGGTGTCGGACAGCGGTGACGCGCCGGCGACGAACGGGTGCGGCAGCGCGAGGCCGAGATAGGAAGTCGAGAGGTCCACGGTCATGCCTCCTGGTCGCCCCCGGTCGGCGTCGGCGTCGGCGACGGCGGTGCCGCGGTCGGGAAGCGCAGTTGCGCGATGTGCTGGTAGACCGCCATGCGGCGCGTGGCGGCGCGTTGCGCGCCGGCCGCGTAGCGGCGGAAACCGGCCGGGTCGATCCGTTCGACCATGCGGAAGCGCGCCTCGTTGCGCATGTACTCGGCGACCGGCACGGAGCCGCCCGGCGTGTCGACGACCAGCGGCGGTTCGTCGCGGTCGGCGTGCGCCGGGTCGTAGCGGAACAGCGGCCAGACGCCGCTCTGGACCGCGCGCTTCTGCTGGTCGGCGCCGAACACGAGGTCGTAGCCGTGCGCGATGCACGGGCTGTAGGCGATCACCAGCGACGGGCCGGGGTAGGCCTCTGCCTCGCGCAGCACGCGCACCGTGTGTGCGTCCTGCGCGCCGATCGCGACGCTGGCGACGTAGACGTGGCCGTACTGGATCGCCATCAGACCGAGGTCCTTCTTGTCGATCGCCTTGCCGCGGCTCGCGAACTTCGCCGCGGCACCGAGCGGCGTCGCCTTCGAGGCCTGGCCACCGGTGTTGCTGTAGACCTCGGTGTCGAGCACCAGCACGTTGACGTCGTGCGGCATCGACAGCACGTGGTCGAGTCCGCCGTAGCCGATGTCGAACGCCCAGCCGTCACCGCCGACGAGCCAGACGCTCTTCGGCACCAGGTAGTCCGCCAGCGCGCCGAGTTCGCGCGCCTCGGTCAGGTCGAGTGCGCGCAGGCGCTGCCGCAGCACGGCGACGCGGCGGCGCTGTTCGGCGAGCCAGGCCTCGCTGCGTTCGTGTGCCGCCGTCAGCTCGCCGACCAGTTCGTCGGCGTCGAGCAGCGGCGCCAGACCGTGCAGCAGCTTGTTCGCCCGCGCGGTCAGCGCGTCGACCGACAACCGCATGCCGAGGCCGAACTCGGCGTTGTCCTCGAACAGCGAGTTGGCCCATGCCGGTCCGCGACCCGCGGCATCGCGCGCGTACGGCGTCGTCGGCAGGTTGCCGCCGTAGATCGACGAACAACCGGTTGCGTTCGCGATCAGCAGGCGATCGCCGAACAGCTGTGTCAGCAGCTTCAGGTACGGCGTCTCGCCGCAGCCGGCGCACGCACCCGAGAACTCGAACAGCGGCTGCAGCAGCTGGCTGCCCTTGACGTCGAGCTTCGCGATCGCGGCGCGATCTGCTTCGGGCAGGGCCAGGAACGCGTCCCACCGGCCGCGCTCGCGGTCGCGCACGTCGCGCACCGGCGTCATCTCGATCGCCTTGTGGCGCGGGTTGGCCTTGTCCTTGGCCGGGCAGACCTGCACGCACAGCCCGCAGCCGGTGCAGTCGTCCGGCGCGACCTGGATCGTGTAGCGCCAGCCCGCGAAGTCCTTGCCGCGCCACGGCTGCGACGGGAGTGCGTCGTCGTCGTGTTCGTGCACCTTGGCGCGGATCGCCGCATGCGGACAGAACAACGCGCATTTGTTGCACTGGATGCAGACCGCCGGATCCCAGACCGGGATCGCCGCCGCGATCGCGCGCTTCTCCCAGCGCGCCGTGTCGGTCGGCCAGGTGCCGTCGGGCGGGAACGCGCTGCACGGTAGCAGGTCGCCCTTGCCGGCCAGCATCGCGGCGGTGACGCGCTGCACGAAGTCCGGCGCCACCGCCGCGACCGTGGCGGGGCGGCGGTGTCCTGCCGCGCCGTCCGGCGGCACGCGGAGCTCGTGCAGCCCCGCCAGCGTCGCGTCGACGGCCGCGAAGTTGCGGCGCACGATCTCGTCGCCCTTCTTGTCGTAGCTCTTGCGGATCGAGTCCTTGATGCGCTGCACGGCCTCGTCGCGCGGCAGCACGCCGGCCAGCGCGAAGAAGCACACCTGCATGATCGTGTTGATGCGGCCGCCGACGCCGGCGTCGCGCGCCACCGCGTCGGCATCGATCGTGAACACGCGCAGGCCGAGTTCGCGGATGCGGGCCTGCACCTCGGCCGGCAGTTCGCCCCAGACCGCGTCGGCCGGGAACGGCGCGTTCAGCAGCAGCGTGGCGCCCGGTGCGGCCGGCTCGAGCACGTCGTAGCGGTCGAGGAAGCCGAACTGGTGGCACGCGACGAACGCCGCCCGCCGGATCAGGTACGGCGCCTCGAAGTGCCGCGCGCCGAAGCGCAGGTGCGAGATCGTGATCGCGCCGGACTTCTTGCTGTCGTAGACGAAGAAGCCCTGCGCGTGCAGGTCGGTCGCTTCGCCGAGGATCTTGATCGAGTTCTTGTTCGCGCCGACCGTGCCGTCGGCGCCGAGGCCGAAGAACACCGCCTCGCTGCGGCCCTCGCGCGGTAGTTCGAACTCGGCGTCGAACGGCAGCGAACGGTGCGTGACGTCGTCGGTGATGCCGACCGTGAACGCGTCCCGCGGCCGCGCCGCGGTCAGGTGGTGGAACACGGCTGCGGCCATCGCCGGCGTGAACTCCTTGCCCGAGAGGCCGAAGCGCCCGCCGACGACGTGCGGGGTCGCGGCCCAGCGCGCGCGGCCGGCCTGTTCGGCCTGGCGCAGCGCGGCCAGCACGTCGAGGCACAGCGGTTCGGCCGGCGCACCCGGTTCCTTGGTCCGATCGAGCACGGCGATGCGCTGCACCTGCGGCGGCAACGCGTCGGCGAACCAGTCGGCCCGGAACGGTCGGTAGAGGCGCACCTGCAGCAGGCCGACCCGCTCGCCTTGCGCAACCAGGTGGTCGACGACCTCGCGCACCGTCTCGGCGGCCGAGCCCATCACGACGACGACGCGTTCCGCCGCGGCGTGCCCGTGGTAGCGGAACGGTTCGTAGCGGCGGCCGGTGCGCGCGGCGAACGCGGCCATCGCTGCCACGACCGCGTCCGGGCAGGCATCGTGGAACGGGTTCTGCGCCTCGCGCGCCTGGAAGAACACGTCGGGGTTCTGCGCGCTGCCGCGCAACACCGGGCGGTCGGGCGTCAGCGCTCGCTCGCGGTGGGCCCGCATCGCGTCGAGGGGCGCCAGCGCCCGCAGATCGTCGTCGTCGAGCAGCGTGATCTTGGCGATCTCGTGCGAGGTGCGGAAGCCGTCGAAGAAGTGCACGAACGGCACGCGGCTGCGCAGCGTCGCCACGTGCGCGATGCAGGCCAGGTCCTGGGCTTCCTGCACGTTCGCCGCGCACAGCATCGCGGCGCCGGTCTGCCGGCAGGCCATCACGTCGCTGTGGTCGCCGAAGATCGACAATGCGTGCGTGGCCACGGTGCGCGCCGCGACGTGCATCACGAACGGCAGCAGTTCGCCGGCGATCTTGTAGAGCGTCGGGATCATCAGCAGCAGGCCCTGCGACGCGGTGAACGTCACCGCCAGCGAACCGGCCTGCAGCGCCCCGTGCACGGCGCCAGCGGCGCCGCCCTCGCTCTGCATCTCGACGACCGTCGGCACGGTGCCGAACACGTTCGGCTCGCCCTTGGCCGACCATTCGTCGGCCAGTTCGCCCATCGTCGACGACGGCGTGATCGGGTAGATCGCGGCGATCTCGGACAGACGGTATGCGACCCGCGCGGCGGCTTCGTTGCCGTCGAGGGTGGCCGAACGCGACAGGACCATGGCACTCCTCGCAGGGCGCGTCGGCGGACGCGCGACACCGGCCCATGGTCCTGGGCCGGCCGGCCTTTCGTCATGGGGTGAGGGGCGTAGAAGGGGCCGTGGCGAACGGCCCCGATGCCGGCAGAATGGCGGCATGCAGCGGATCGAGCTGGTTTCGCTGGCCGCGCAGCCCGAGATGCCGTGGGCGAACGGCGGTGGCACGACACGGCAGGTCGCAATCGACCCGCCCGCGGCGACGCTGGCGACCGGGTTCCGCTGGCGCGTCAGCCGCGCGCGCGTTGCGAGCGACGGCCCGTTCTCGCGTCTGCCCGGCGTCGATCGGTCGCTGTGGCTGCTGCACGGTGCCGGCGTGCGGCTCGAGGTCGATGGCCGCGAGGTCGTGCTGGATCGGCCCCGGCAGCGCTTCGACTTCGCCGGCGAGGTGGCGGTGACGGCCCGTCTCCTGGCCGGACCGATCGAGGACCTCAACGTGATGGTCGCCCGCGATCGAGTGCGGGCTCGCGCGACGATCGTCGAACTCGCCGCGGGGCCGGTGGTGCCGGTCGATTGCGCGCAGCGACTCCTGCTCGTGCTCGCCGGAACGGCTGCCGTGACCGGTGGACCGACCGCCGCGGCGGGGGACGCGCTGCGGATCGAGGGGCTCCCGGCGGCGGCGATCGAGGTCCACGCGGCGTGCCTGCTCGACCTGCAGGTCTGGCCCGGCTGACGCCAGCGCGGGTGATCCACGCAAGTCATCAGTCCTGGGTGGTGGCGTTGACGCCAAGTTGGCAGGTGCGGAGGGGTGGCTGCCAAGATGGCGGTCATCGAGGTGTTCGCCCGTGCCCCGACTTCGACGCAACGCGATAACAGACAAATACTTGAGACATCACCCTGCGTGGCACGCGTTGTGCCTTGCGGCGCCGCCGAACCCAAGCCCGAGGAGGATCCGATGGACACCCAGAAGCTCACGCAGAAGTCGCAGGAAGCCCTGCAGGCCGCCCAGACCAAGGCAGTCGACCACGGCCACCAGCAAGTCGACGTGCTGCACCTGCTCGGAGCACTGGTCGAACCGCAGGACGGCCTCGTCGCGCGCCTGCTGCAGCGCATGGAGGTCGCGGTCGACGGGCTCGGCGCCGCGATCGAGGCCGAACTGCGCAAGCTGCCGCGCGTGTCGGGCCCCGGGTTCGCGCCCGACAAGATCTTCCTGACGCCGGACCTGGCCCAGGTGCTGACCGCCGCCGAGAAGCAGGCCGCGAAGATGCGCGACGAGTACGTCTCGGTCGAGCACCTGTTCCTCGCGTTGCTGCAGGCCGGCAAGGGCGCGCCGCGGGAGCTGCTGCGCAAGTTCGCGATCGACGAGAGCCGCTTCCTGAACGCGCTGAAGGAAGTGCGCGGCAACCAGCGCGTGCAGAGCGCCAATCCCGAGGCGACCTACGAAGCGCTCGAGCGCTACGGCCGCGACCTCGTGCAGATGGCGAAGGCCGGCAAGATGGACCCGGTGATCGGTCGCGACGACGAGATCCGCCGCGTGATCCGGATCCTGTCGCGCAAGACCAAGAACAACCCGGTCCTGATCGGCGAGCCCGGCGTCGGCAAGACCGCGATCGCCGAGGGGCTCGCGCAGCGCATCGTGCGCGGCGACGTGCCCGAAGGCCTGAAGGACAAGACGGTGTTCGCACTCGACATGGGCAGCCTGGTCGCCGGTGCGAAGTACCGCGGCGAGTTCGAGGAGCGCCTGAAGGCCGTGCTTACCGAAGTGAAGAACAGCGAGGGCCGGATCCTGCTGTTCATCGACGAACTGCACACGATCGTCGGCGCCGGCAAGGCCGAAGGCGCGATGGACGCCGGCAACATGCTGAAGCCGATGCTGGCGCGCGGCGAGCTGCACTGCATCGGCGCGACGACGCTCGACGAGTACCGCAAGTACATCGAGAAGGACGCCGCACTCGAACGTCGCTTCCAGCCGGTGCTGGTCGACCAGCCGAGCGTCGAGGACACGGTCTCGATCCTGCGCGGTCTGCGCGAGCGCTTCGAGGTCCACCACGGCGTCAAGATCCAGGACCAGGCGCTGGTCAACGCGGCCGTGCTTTCGCACCGCTACATCACCGACCGCTTCCTGCCCGACAAGGCGATCGACCTGGTCGACGAGGCGTGCGCGATGATCCGCACCGAGATCGACTCGCTGCCGACCGAACTCGACACCGTGAGCCGCCGCGTCATGCAGCTCGAGATCGAGCAGACCGCGCTGGCCAAGGAGAAGGACGCCGCCAGCAAGGCGCGGCTCGCCGAACTCGAGCACGAGATGGCCGAGCTGCGCACCAAGGCCGACGCGATGCGCGCACAGTACGAGAACGAGAAGCGCGCGATCGGCACCGTGCGCGCGCTGCGCGAGAAGCTCGAGGCCCTGCGGCTGCAGCAGCAGGAGGCCGAGCGCCGCTACGACATGAACAAGGCCGCCGAGCTCAAGTACGGCGCGATCCCCGAGGCCGAGAAGGCGCTGGCGGCCGAGGAAGCGCGCATGGCCAAGGCCGGCGGCGAACGCCTGCTGCGCGAAGAGGTGACCGCCGACGAGATCGCGCAGATCGTCGCGCGCTGGACCGGCATCCCGGTCACGCGGCTGATCGAGGGCGAGCGCGAGAAGCTGCTGAAGCTCGACGAAGTGCTGCACGAGCGCGTCGTCGGTCAGGACGAAGCCGTGCAGGTCGTCGCCGACGCGGTGATCCGGGCGCGGTCCGGCATCAAGGATCCGAAGCGGCCGATCGGCAGCTTCCTGTTCCTCGGCCCGACCGGCGTCGGCAAGACCGAGCTGGCCAAGACGCTGGCCGCGGCGCTGTTCGACAGCGAGGACAACCTCGTGCGCATCGACATGTCCGAGTACATGGAGAAGCACGCGGTGTCGCGCCTGATCGGTGCGCCGCCGGGCTACGTCGGCTACGACGAAGGCGGCCAGCTGACCGAAGCCGTGCGGCGCAAGCCGTACTCGGTCGTGCTGTTCGACGAGATCGAGAAGGCGCACCCGGACGTGTTCCACGTGCTGCTGCAGATCCTCGACGACGGCCGCGCGACCGACAGCCAGGGCCGCACGGTCGACTTCAAGAACACCGTGATCATCCTGACGTCGAACATCGGCGCGCCGATCCTGCTCGACGGCATCACGCGCGAAGGCACGATCCGCGACGCCGCGCGCGACCAGGTCATGGCCGAGCTGCGGCGCCACTTCCGGCCGGAGCTGCTGAACCGCATCGACGACATCGTGCTGTTCAAGCCGCTGCAGGCCGCCGAGATCCGCCGCATCGTCGACCTGCTGCTGGTGTCGTTGCGCGCGCGGCTCGCCGAGCGCCGCATCACGATCGAGGTCAGCGACGACGCGAAGACGTTCCTCGGCAACCAGGGTTACGACCCGGTCTACGGCGCGCGGCCGCTGAAGCGCTTCCTGCAGCGCGAGCTCGAGACCCGCATCGGCCGCAAGCTGATCGCCGGCGAGATCCAGGACGGCAGCACCGTGCGCGTCGAGCTCGAGGGCGGCGCGCTGCGCATCGACACCTGTACCGGCGAACCCGCGGCGAACTGATCGCTGCGGCGTGCCGGCACCGCTGCGGCCGGCCGATGGCGCTGGCCGTGCCGGCACCGGGGGAGGTCGGCACGGCCGCGGTATCATCCGCGCCGCATGAACGACCGACGGGCCTGCGCACGACGACGAGACCGAGACCGTGGCGCTGCTGCGGGCCTGGCACCGCGGCGACACGTCGGCGCTCGATCGTCTCGTGGCCCGCGAGATGTCGTGGCTCAGCGGCCACGTGCGCCGGCGACTCGGGCCGCTGCTGCGGGCGCGCCACGACACGCAGGACATCGTGCAGGAGGCCCTGCTAGGTGCGCTGCGCGACGGGCCGAGGTTTGTCGTCGACGATCGCCGCCGTTTGCGCGCGCTGCTGGCGCGAATCGTCGAGAACGTGATCCGACGGGAACACGAACGTTTCACCGCCGGTAGGCGCGACCTGCGCCGCGACGTCGCGCTGCCGGCAAGCGACGTGGTGCTCGACCTGACGTCGCGCTGCCCGTTCCCGCGTCCGAGCCAGGCCGCCGCGGCCGACGAAGAGCGGGCCTGGATCCGGCTCGCGCTCGAACTGCTCGACCGCGACGACCGCGACGTCATCGTGTTGCGCGAGTATCGCGGTCTCCCGTTCGCCGCGATCGCCGCCGAGTTCGCGTCGACCGAGGACGCGGTGCGCATGCAGTTTTCGCGCGCACTGCAGCGGCTCGGAGCCGCGCTCGATCGGCTGCGGTCCGGCCGGCTCGACGAATCCGACCGCGACCGCGAGGTGGCGCCGTGACCGGCGACGCGGTGCCGCGGCTCGACCGCGCGATGACGGCCTTCCTGCGCCACCGTCGCGAAGGCGGTTCGCGCGCCGAGTTCCTGGCCCGGCACGAGGACCTGCGCGATCTGCTCGAACCGATGCTGGCGGAGTCGGCAGCCGACCCGGGCGCCGGTGAAACCGCGGCCGCGGGCCGGCGGCCGGCGACGGCGACGAGATCTGGGGATTGCTCGTGACGCCGTCGTCGGCCCGGTCCTCAGCGACGAGCGCGCAGATGACCGGCGCGGTGCCATCGTGGCACCGATCGCGCGGCGGTTCGGGCGCGCGTGCTTCGCCATCTTGGTTGCTCCCATGCTGCGGAAGTTGCTGGCTGTGTCGATCGCGCACGCGATCGGGTTCCTGCTCCCTGTTCTGCTGACAGCGTCCGTCGCGGCCCAGGAATACACCTGGGGTTCGCGGAATCCGTCCAGCCGTCCCCTCGTGGGGTCGCACTGGATGATCGTGCCCGGGCACCCGGGTCCGTTCGGCACGATCCAGTTCTCAGGCGACGAGCGCGCTGCCGGCGCGGTGCTGTCCGTGCAGGCATCGCCTTGGGGCGGTGGCGAGGCAGTGCGTGCCGGCGCCGGTTGGACCGCGAACTTCGCTGCCGGCATCAGCACGACCCTGACCTTCAACGCGACCGCCGGTCGCCACGACTTCCAGGTCCAAGAGTCGAACCTGAGCGGCTACTTGCTGCCGATGTCGGCGGGATCGGGAAGCGGATCGGCCGACGCCACGGATCCGGAGGGGTTCGAGTTCCTTCACTTCCGCGAGTTCGGCGGCGAGATCACGATCGCGTGCATGTGGCCGGTCGCGTGGAACGAGTTCATCTGGAAGGTCGAGTTCGTGCAGATCGTCACCTTGAAGGTCGAGGCGGTCCGTCGGCTGCCGTCGGGGCAGGAGATCTACGAAGCCCTGCCGCCCGGGACGAAGGCTCGGATCACCGGCAACGGTGGCTTGTGGGGAACCGGTGAAGAGCGAGCGGCTGGCGCCGGCCAGATGCTCGTCGACGGCTCGACCTACTACGTCGACTCCGGCAAGCCTGGCTGGCCGGGCTACGTCCACGGTGGCGGCGCCGGCTGGCGCGACAATCAAGGTGCCGGCATGGTCGACAAGCCGTACATCCCGCCCGCGGCGGTCGCCGAGGCGCTGGCGACGCTGCCGAACCCGATGCAGATCGTCGGTGTCCGTGCCTCGATGGATGCGACCGTCTACTTGTTCGTGAACGACTTGCTGGTCCACCGCTGCGCCTGGACCTGGCAGCAGACGGTCGACCTGGAGGGGGCGGTTTGCCAGACCTGGGAGCCGCCGGTCGTGGTGCAACCGAACGTGGTCGATCCGAAGCATGCCCAGACACTCGGCAAGTACCTGAACTTCGACTACTCCGGCGTGGCGAAGTGAACGGCGGTCGCCGCGGCGACCGGCCGGCGCCGCTCACGGCGCCGGCAGCGAACGCACGCCGGCCGGCGCCTTCTTCAGCGTGCGCCACAGCGCCGGCGCGGTGCGCTTCTCGACCACCGTGTCGGCCAGCCGGGCCGCGGTGCACAGCTGCACGGTGGCCGCGTGCTTGTCGAGCCGCGGGCGGCCGAGCACGCGGTGGGCGGGCGGCGCAACGGCGACCGGCTCGCGCGAGAGTACCACGAACGAGTACGGCAGCGCGCGCGCGTCGATGCCGAGCGCGCGCGCGGTGCGCACGAAGTCGCCGTTCGTGAACGCCTCCGGCCCTGGCGGCGCGAAGAAGTGGCACCAGTCGGCGGCATCCGCGAGCGCCGGGCACGCGGCGCGGTGCGGGCACGGTGCCACGACGTGGAACTCGCCGACCAGCGCGTCGCGCAGCGCCGACAGCCGGCGCGACACCGCGCGGCTGCCCGGTTCGACGAGGATCGCGCAGCGGCTGCGCGCGATCAGCGCCCGCAGCGAAGCCTCCGCGTCGGCATCGAGTTCGCCGAGCACGTGGCTGACCAGCAACACGTCGGGCTGCAGTCCGTCGACGCGGTCCACGGCGTGCGCCGGCACGCCCGCGAACTCGGCCTGCAGTGCCCGCGCCGCGAACGCCGCCGCGCGCGGCGAGCGGTCGTGGCAGGACACGCTGCCGGCGCCGAACGCCCGCACGAACCGCCGCGCCGCGATGCCGGAGCCGCAGCCGTGGTCGAGCACGCGCAGCCCGTCGGCGCGCGGCAGGCCGCGGTCGCGGCACTCGGCCAGCACCGCATCCCACTTCCAGCCGATGCGGGCACCGAGCACCGCGTCGTAGGCGGCGAGGTCGCCGTCGTCGCGCCAGTAGTCGCCGAGCGTGCGGTCGCCGCGGGTCTCGTCGAGGAACAGTGCGCGCAGCCGTTCGACGCGCGCCAGCAGGTCCTGCGACGGCGCCATCGCCTCAGGCCGGCAGCTCGCCGACCACCGTGTGGCCCGCGGCGACCAGCGCCGTGCGGGCGGCGCCGAAGTGCCGCGCCTGCACCAGCAGCCAGTCGGTGTCGAACGTCGAGATCACGAACACCGGCACGGCGGCGTCGGCGAGTGCGCGGCACAGCGCGGCCAGCAGCCCGACCGTCGTCATCGGCACGACGCCCGTGATGCCGAGTGCCACGCGGTCGCGTTCCTGCTGCACGGCTGCCGGCACGAAGCGCTGCGCGCACACGACCGACAGTTCGGCCGCGGTGCGCGACACCGTGACGAAGCCGCCGCGCGCCCAGTCGGGCACCGCCATGTCGGGCGCGAGCCGCGCGATCGCCAGCCGTTCGCCGTGCACCGCGAACTCGAGCGGCGCCGTGGTCATCGCCGCTTCGCCAGCGCCTTGCGGCCGGCGGCGCGCGTCTTCGCGATCAGCGCGTCGGCCGCCTTCGGATCGTCCTGGCACTCGAGCAGCGCCGACAGCATCAGCGGCACGACGATCGTGGCGTCGGACTCGATCACGAACATCGGCGTGTCTTCGGTCAGCTTGTCCCAGGTGATCTTCTCGTTCGGCGTCGCGCCCGAGTAGGAACCGTACGACGTGGTCGAGTCGCTGACCTGGCAGAAGTAGGCCCACGGCTTCGCCTTCGCCTGCAGGTCGTACTTGATCGACGGCACGACGCAGATCGGGAAGTCGCCGGCGATGCCGCCGCCGATCTGGAAGAAGCCGATGCCCTTGCCGGCCGACAGCTCGCGGTAGTCGTCGTAGAGCTGCGCCATGTACTCGATGCCCGACTTCACGATCGACGCACTGCACTCGCCGAGCTTGACGTGCGACGCGAAGATGTTGCCGAACGTCGAGTCCTCGTGGCCCGGCACGACCAGCGGCAGGTTCGCCTCGGCCGCGGCCAGCAGCCAGCACTCGTCGGGATTGCCCTCGAACAGGCGCTTGGGCAGCTGCTTCACCAGCTCGTAGAAGTACTCGTGCCAGAAGCGGCGCTGGCCCTTCTCGGTCGCCTCGACCCACATCGGCACCAGGAACTTCTCGACCGCGCGGAACGCGTCGTCCTCGGGGATCGACGTGTCGGTGACGCGGCGCATGCGCTGCGCGAGGATCCGCGTGTCGTCGTTCTTGGTCAGGTAGCGGTAGTCGGGGAAGTCCTTGTAGCTGTCGTGCGCGACCAGCCGGAACAGCGACTCCTCGAGGTTGGCGCCGGTCACCGACATGCCGTGCACGAGGCCGCGCCGGATCGCCGGCGCCAGCGTGATGCCGAGCTGCGCCGACGACATCGCGCCGGCCATCGCGACGTACATGCGGCCACCTTGGCGCACGTGGTCCCACCACGCGAACGTCGCATCGCGCGTGCTGCGCGAATTGAAGTTCTTGTAGTTGCGGGCGACGAATTCGAGGATCGGCAGGCCGGGCTTCGCCATGGGGGCGCAGGTGATACCACAGCGCTGCACGATTCGGGAGGGATCGCGACGCCGAGTGCCGCCGTGGCCGCAGCGACTGGCTCAGCGAGCCGCACTCGGGGCGAGCAGCAGGGTACGCAACGCCGTCGGATCGTGCAGCGGGGCGGAGCAGGCGCCGTCCGCGCAGACGAACGCCGTGGCGACGTCGCCGGCCGGTGGCGTGTCGCTGCGCAGCGGCGGCTCGCCCGGCACCACCCAATCGATCCGACGGTAGTTCGGTGCGTGCCGGAGCGCCGCACGGTGCAGAGCCACCGCGGCGGCGTCGTCGCGAGCACCGGTGACGACCACGTGAACGGGCTCCCGCCCCAGTTCGTCATCGGCCAGCAGCAGCTCGGCCGAAGCGCCCGGGGCCGCCGCCTGCGCCGCTGCGCCGGCGAACGCACGCTCGGCGATCGCGCGGAGGCGCGCGTCACCGGTGGCGTGGAACAGGCGGTTGCCCAGGCGCGCCAGTTGCAGGTTCTCGCCGCGATCCACGATCGGCGGCAGCACGACGTCCCCGAGCGCCGTCGCATGGCCGCCGGCCGGCGCCCGCAGCGTGGCGTCGATGGCCAGCACGGTCTGTCGCGCCTGGCTCAGCAACTGCGCATCAGCGGTCACTTCCGCCAGGGCCGCGAGCGCCGTAGCCATCTCGAGCGAGTCCGCGAGGAACGGGCCGCCCCGGTCCTCGGCGTCGTGCCGGAACAGGCCGTCATAGCGGCGGCGGTGGCGCAGCAGCCAGTCGGTCGCCTCGCGTACCGTCGCCAGCAGTGCGTCGTCGGGCGCCACGGCCAGCAGTGCGCACAGACCCTGCAGAGCCTGGCCGTTCTCGCGGCTCCAGATCGACGTTTCGATGTGCGGCAGGCCCGCCGCGCGGCGGCCGGCGTCGTCGCGGGCGAAGTACTCGGCGGCGTGCTCGCCGCGCACCAGGTCTGCGTCCTGGCTGGCGTAGAACGCCCCGTTCGGCGCCCGCAGCATGCCGGTGAGGAAGCGAGCCACGTTCTGCGCCGCGGTCAGGTGCTCGCGGTCGCCGAAGCACCCGTAGGCCAGCGAGTAGGCGCGCAAGTCGGCCAGTTGCCGCACCATGACCTTCTCGAAGTGCGGGTTCGTCCAGACGCCGCCGTGCGAGTACTGGTAGGCGCCGCCCCACACCGGGTCGTGCAGCTGGCGCTCGGCCGCCAACCAGCGCTGCAGGTCGTCGCGCGCGGCCTCATCGCCGCGCTGCGCCTGCAGCAGCAGCCACTCGGCACCGGCCAGGTCCAGGTACTTGTGCACGAAGCCGAATCCACCCTGGTCTCCGTCGCGCAGCGCCGCGAGGCGCTGCCGCAACTCGCCGCGCGTCGCTTCGTCGAGAGCGGCGGCAGCGGTCGTCGCCGACGCGATGGCCACTGCGGGCAGCGGCGACGGGTCTGCGACCAGCCGCTGCAGCACGGCGTGCATGCGCTCGGGCGGCACGTAGCCGCGGTTCTTCCACAGCTCCCGGCCATCGGCGTCGAACACGACGGTCGCCGGCCAGCCGAAGTCCTGGTAGCGCGCGGCGAGGTCGAGCCGGCGGTCGGCGTCCTCCTCGATGGCGACGAAGTGCGCCGCCAGCACGGCCCGGACCGCGGCGTCGGCATAGGTCGTCTGCGCCATCACGTGGCACCAGTGGCACCAGGTCGTGCCGAGGTCCAGCAGCACCAGCTTGTGCTCGGCCTTGGCCTCGGCAAACGCGTCCGCCGACCAGCGGCGGAACTCGAATGCGGGGGCGGTCCCGGTGGTGGGGTCGGGCACCGAGCCGCAGCCGGCCAGCAACAGCAACGCGAGAACGGACGAGGTCCGGGATGCAACCATGGCGCGATCAGGTAGCCTCGTGCGCACGGATGTCGGTGCCGCCGCCGATTGCCGGGCAACGGCGGCGCCGGCCGCGAATCCGCATTTCGCCGACATGTCGCGTCGGCGAACCACCTGTAGCCTGTGCTACCCCTTGCCGACCCCTGACGTGGAATCACGCCACAGCAAGCGTCTCGTCGCTCGCGCCGCTGCCGGTGACAGCCAGGCGCTCGATCAGCTGTTCGCCCGTTGCCAGGGGCGGCTGCGGCGTCTGCTCGCCCTGAAGGGCGGGGCGGCCCTGCGCACCGCCGAACTCGACGACCTGGTGCAGGAGGCCTACCTGGAGGCGACGCGCCAGTTCCCGGACTACACGTACCAGGGGCCGGACTCGTTCTTCCGCTGGCTCGCGACGGTCGTGCTGCACCGCCTGGCGAACCTGCAGCGCATGGCCGCGGCGCAGAAGCGCGATCGCCGGCTCGAACGCCCGCTGCTCGGCGACGGCAGCACGATGTCGTCCGGTGGTGTCCAGCCGGTCGACCTGGGGCCGGGGCCTCGCACGATAGTGGTCGGCGCCGAGGCTCAGGCCCGCCTCGAACGCGCGCTGCAGACGCTGTCGGCCGACGATCGCGACGTCATCGTCCTGGCGCGTGTGCAGGGATTGTCGCTGCAGGAGATCGCGGAGCGCATGGGACGCACCCGCAACGCCGTGGCACTGCTGTTGAGCCGGGCACTGCGCAAGCTGAAGGCGGCGATGGGGGATGGTGACACCGACCACGGTGGCGCATGACCGCCGACGACGCGCTCGAGCGGGCGATCGGCGACTGGCTGCTGCGCAAGGAGAGTGACCCGGCGCTGCTGCCGGGCGAGTTCGCGCTGGAGCTGCCGCCGGCACAACGCAGCGCCTTCCTGCGGGAACTCGAGGACCTCGCGGCGATCGACGGCATCGCGACGATGGCCGCCTCGCGCGACCTGCCGCGCCGGTTCGGCGACTTCCGCGTGCTCGGCGAACTCGGCCGCGGGGCGATGGGGGCGGTGTTCGAGGCCGAGCAGGTGTCGACCGGTCAGCGCGTCGCGCTGAAGGTCCTGCATCCGCATGTCGCGCGCGACGAGCAGTCGCAGTCGCGATTCCGCCGCGAAGCGCGCACGGCGGCCAGCCTCGCCCACCCTGGCATCGTGCCGGTACTCGGCTTCGGCGAGACCGCCGGCTGTGCCTGGCTGGCGATGGCCCGCATCGAGGGACGCTCGCTGCAGCGGTTGCTGGCGGCCGCTTCGGACCCGCGCGACGTCGACCACGCGACGGCGATCGCGACCGTCGGTGACGGGCGGCGGCTGGCGACGGCGCTGGCCGGCGCCGCCGAAGCGCTCGCCTTCGCGCACGAGCGCGGCGTCGTGCACCGCGACGTCAAGCCCGCCAACCTGATGTGCGCCGACGACGGGCGCATCGTCGTGCTGGACTTCGGCCTGGCCACGGCCTGCGAGGGCGACGGCGCGTCGCTGACGCGCACCGGCGACTTCTTCGGCACGCCGATCTACATGGCCCCTGAGCAGGCCAAAGGTGCCGAGAACGGCACCGCCGCCAGCGACGTGTACTCGCTGGGCGCGGTGCTGTACGAGTGCCTCTGCGGCGCGCCCGCGGTGGCGCCGGGGCCGCTGGCGACCGTGCTCGACTGCATCCGCAACCGCGACTGCGTCGATCCGCGCCAGCGCCGAGACTCGGTTCCGGCCGGTCTGGCGCGGATCGCGATGCAGTGCCTCGAGAAGGACCCGCGCGATCGCTACGCGTCGGCGCAGGCGCTCGCCGACGACCTGCGGCGGTTCGCCGTCGGCGAACCGGTGCAGGCGCGGCGGTCCGGGGTGTTCCTGCGCTCGCTGCGCCGATGGCGGCGACAGCCGCGGACCTTGCTGTGGCCGGCGGTCGGCGCGCTGGCCGCCGTGCTCGCCGTCGGGGCCGCTCTGGCTGCGGCGCACACGGCGGCCGCCAATCGCGAGCTGCAGCGCCGACAGGACGTGCTGCGGGTCGACGAGCTGCTGGCCGCGGCGCCGGAGCGGCTGACGATGTTCGGCGGCGCGTCGCGTCGGTTCTACGCGCGGTTCGGACTCGGCGATGCGCTCGGCGAAGACGCCGGTCGCTCGCCCGAGGCACAGGCGGCACTGCAACTGGCGGCTGCGTTGCGGCAGCGGTGGCCTGCCGACGCCGAGGTGCTGCGGCTGCAGGCGATGGTCTGCCTCGACGTCGGTGACGACGAAGCGGCGACCGGCGATGCGATCGCTGCGCTGCTGCGCTGCGCGGACTCGCACCGGGGGGACCGGATGCTGGCGGCCGTCTGGCATCGGCAGCACGGGCGCGAAACGGCGGCGCGACCGCTGCACGACGCAGCGGTGCCGGCGACTGCCGACGGCTCCGCGGCCGAAGCGGCGGAGGTCGCATTCTGGCTCGGCTTCTGGCACCAGCACGAACAGGATCACGCCGGCGCGATCACCTGGTTCTCGCGGGCGCTGGCGTCACCGGCTCTGCCCGCCGAACGTCGCTATTGGGCCCTGCTGCACCGCGGCTGGTGCCGCACCTGCCCCGATGTCGCGCAGTTGTCGGCCGCCGAGGACGACCTGCTGCAGGCCGCCGCCCTGCGGCCGCGCCACGCCACCGCCGGTCTGCTGCTGGCGGCGCTGCGGTGCCTGCGCGCCGAGTCGGTCGACGATCTGCGGCAGCCGGCCGCGGTCGTCGAAGCGGTCCGGCGCGACGCGCCGACGTGGCTGCAGGTGTTGACGGCGCGCGTGCTGATCGCGCTCGCCGAAGCCGGCACCGTGCAGCACGGCCCGGTCGCGTTCGGCGCCGAGTTCTCGCCGATCGCCGTGATGCCCGTACGCGCGGAGTTCGCCCGCGCGTTCGCCGAACTGGCGCTCGGACTGCTCGCCGAGGTCGAACGCCGGCAACCCGGCCACTTCGAGGCGCGCCTGCACCGTCTCGCGGCGCTGGCGATGCTGGGGCAGCACGCTGCTGCGGTCGCGGCAGGCGAAGCGCTGCGCGCCGACGCGGCCCCGAGCCGACGTGCCGTGGTCGACCTGCAGATCGCCCGCGTGTTGTTGGCCGCCGGCTCGACGGATGCCGCCCTCGAGGCCGTCGACCGGGCGCTCGCTGTCGATGCGCAGTCGGTGCCGGCGCGGCGGCTCGAAGCCCGGATCGCCGCGCACATGGGCGACGTCGCGCGCCAGCTGCGTGCGCTCGATGCCGCGGTGGCCGTGCTGTCGGCGTCGCCCGGTGGCGTCTCGGTGTTCCCCGATGCGACGGCGCTCTTGCCCGAACTGCAGTGCGAGCGAGTGCGGGCGTTGCGGGCGCTGGGCCGCGAAGCAGAGGCGTGGTCCCTGCTGCAGACGGGCGACTTCGGCGGAGTACTGGCCGGCGCCGCGTGCCCGCGCGTGGCCCTGGCTCGGCAGGCGCTGGCGCGGTCGTTCGCGGTCGCTGACGCACGCCCCGCGCCGGCGTCGATGGTCGTCGACGAAGCTTCGCCGCTGGCGTTCCTGCAGCACCCGGGCCGCGCGCCGACCGAGTTCGACGCGCGCACGAGGATCGCCTTCTGGCGCGGCTGGCTGCCGCCGGCGGCCCTTGCCGGACTTGCCGCGGACGCGGACGTCCGCCGTGAGCTCGAGCGCAGGGGGGTGGGCCTGCCCGCTGACCGGCGCCAACAACCGATCCCGGTGCTGCTGGCCAACGCGCTGGCGATCGCGGCGTTGCCCGGCGGCTGCGACGAATTGGTCGGCATCGCCGACGACCTGCTGCGGCAGGACCCGCGACACGGCGAAGCGCGCTATCTGCGCGCCCTCGCCTTGCACCTCGGCGGCCGCGAGCAGCAGGCCGCCGAGTTCCTGGCCGCGACCGCACCCGCGCACGCGGCCGACCTGCGCTGCCGCTACTTGTGGGCGGTCGCCGCCGCGGCGATCGCCGATCGTGCGCAGGTGCGACGGGCGCTGGTGGCGGGGGATCGCCCGCTTTCGGCCGGCGACCTCGATGCCGTCGGCGCGATCGTGCCGCTGGCGCGCCGGCCGTCGGCCAGCGAGTTGCTGTCGGCGTTCGAGTAAGTGGCGGCGCCTGACATGTCGCGCCGCCGCTGCACCTTCTTCGGGGACCAGAGAACCATGAAGAAGTCCAAGACGATGTTCCTCTCCTCCGCGGTTGCCGGCCTGCTGTTCGGCGCTGCGTCCACCACGTTGGCCGGCTGCGCCTCGAACGAAGCCGCGACCGTCGAGCGCCATGCCTGCAAGGGCATGAACTCCTGCAAGGGCCAGGGCGGCTGCAAGACCGAACGCAATGCCTGCAAGGGCATGAACTCCTGCAAGGGCCAGGGTGGCTGCAAGACCGCCGCCTCGTGTGCCGCCAAGCACGCCTGCAAGGGCCAGAACGCGTGCAAGGGCCAGGGCGGTTGCAAGACCGAGCAGAACGCCTGCGCCGGCAAGAACGCGTGCAAGGGCCAGGGCGGCTGCCGCACGGCCAAGTGAACCCGATCGCGCCGCCGGCGGCGGCGCGGTGCCGAGGGCTGCCATGACCACCTTGCCGATCGAAGCGCTGGGCCTCGGACTGCGGCCCACGCACTACCGCGACATCCTGGCGGCCACGGCGCCGCCGGCCGACTTCTTCGAAGTGCTGTCGGAGAACTACCTGCGCACCGGCGGGCGGCCGATGCGCATGCTCGACCGCGTCGCCGAGCGCTTCCCCGTGGTGTTGCACGGCGTGTCGATGAACGTCGCCGGTGCCGACCCGGTGGATCGCGCCTACCTGCGGGAACTGCGCGCCCTGCAGCGTCGGTGTGGGGCGCGCTGGATCAGCGACCACCTGTGCTGGACCGCGGTCGACGGCGTGCATCTGCACGATCTGCTGCCGATCCCGTACACGGAGACGGCGATGCGGCATGTCGCCGCTCGCGTGCGGCGGATCCAGGACGAACTCGAACAGCCGCTCGTGCTCGAGAACCCCAGCACCTACCTGCAGTTCGCCGGTGCCGACTACGGCGAGGCCGAGTTCCTGGCCGAGCTGGTCCGTCGCACGGGCTGTCGCCTGCTCGTCGACGTCAACAACGTGTTCGTCTCCGGCCACAACCACGGTTTCGAGCCGCGCAGCTGGCTGCGCGCGATCCCGTGGCAGAGTGTCGTCTGGCTGCACGTCGCCGGCCACACGGTGCTGCCGACGCACCGGCTCGACACGCACGACCAGCCGGTCGGCGACGAGGTGTGGCGGCTGCACGCGCTGGCGCAACGCCTGTCGGGCGGTCGGCCGACCGTGCTGGAGCGCGACGACGCGATCCCGCCGCTGGCCGAGCTGGTGACCGAACTGCGGCGCGCGCGCCGCCCGCGCCCGGCGGCGGCGCGGCAGGAAGTGCCGACGTGAAAGCGCGGTCGGCGCCGCCCGCGGCAGCGATGCGCTCGATGCAGCGCTGGTTCGCCGCGGTCGTCACGCACCGCGGCGGCGCCGCGGCCGGTGTGCGCGCAGCCGCTCGTTCCGGCCTCGCCGCGCCAGCGATCGCCGCGGTCGGGCCGACCGGGTTCCGCCGCGCCGCTCGTGTGCGGGTCTATGCCGATGCCTGGTTCGTCCGGCTGCGCGAGGTGCTGGGTGGCGACTACGGCGCGTTGCGTTCGTGGCTCGGCGAGCGTGCCTTCGGCCGCCTCGCCCGTGCCTACCTCGCTGCCAGACCGAGCCGCCACCCGAACCTGAACTGCCTCGGCGCCGCGCTGCCTCTGTTCGTGGGCAGGGCGTTGCCGGGCGACGCGTTCGCGGCGGCGCTGGCCCGGCTGGAGCTCGCCGTCACGCACGCGTTCGACGCGGCGGCCGAGCCGGAGTTGTCGCCCGACGCGCTGGCCTCGGTCCCGCCGGCGCGGTGGCCGCGCGTGCGGCTCGGCGTGGGGGCGAGCGTGCGACTGCTGCGCCTGCCGGCAGCGGTCGTCGACTACCACACCGCCTGGCGCGCCGGCGAAGCCCCACGCGGGGCGCGGGTCGGCCAGGTGACCCTGTGCGTGTGGCGTCAGGACGACCAGGTGCGACAGCGCGAACTGGCGCGGCCGGCCGGCCAGCTGCTGCGGCGCCTGCAGCGGGGCCTGCCGCTGCGGCGGGCCCTCGACGGCCTGCCGACCTCGTTGCCGATCGACGCGTGGTTCGCCCAGTGGCGCGCCGACGGCCTGTTCACCGCGCTGCGCTGACTGCCGTTGCGGTGACGGCGACGCGCGGCAGCGGCGCCTGGTCGAGCATCGTCCCCCAGATCCGCAGCCACGGCTGCCACGTGTGGCCGCCGGGCACCTCGATGAAGTGGTCCGCGGGCAGCAGCGGCGCCACCAGCCGGATGCGTTCGGCGAACCGGTCGTCGGCGCCGACGCCGAGCCAGAGCTGCGGCCGCGGTTCGCCGGGATCGCCGAAGCCGCGCAGCCACGCGAACACGAGGCGCGCGTAGTCGTCGTCGGCGGACGCGGCACCGTCCCAGGCCGGCAGGCCGCCGGCGGCGCGGATCTCGGCGGGCAGGTCGTCGCCGCGGCCGAGGTAGGGCGCGATCGCGAACACGCCGTCGATCGGGTCGGTGGCGCCGTAGCGGGCGCCGTAGAGCAGCGCGCCGAAGCCGCCCAGGGAGATGCCCGCGAGCCAGATCGAGCGGTAGCCGCGCGCGCGCGCCGGCGCGATCACGTCGGCGAGCAGCCGTTCGACGGCCTGGCGCGAGCGGTAGTAGCCGACGTGCGCGTCGACCACGACGACGTCGGCGGCGATGCCGCGCGCGCGCACCATGTCGACCATGCCGCGCGCGACCAGGTCCTCGGGCGCGTCGCCGCGGCCGGGCAGCAGCACGATCAGCGCCCGGTCGCCGGGCGCCGCGTCGGCCGCCGCCGACGGCGCGGTCAGCGCCAGCGTGCGCATCGGCGCGGTGGCAGGGCGGGCCGTGCCGCAGGCCGCGAGCCAGGTGCACAGCGCGGTGGCGAGCCCGGCTCGGGCGGCTCTGGAGCGGACAGTCACGGGGCGGGTCGTTCGTGGGCCGGCGCGGGCCGGGTGCGCGGACCGTCAGGCGCCGGCGCAGGCCGCGCACAACGCCGCATACGGGATCAGTTCGAGTCGGGCGTCCGCGATCCGGCCGCGGCACCGTTCGCAGCGACCGTAGCTGCCGGCGTCGAGCCGCGCCAGCGCCCGTTCGATCTGCTGCAGCTCGGCGCGCGCGCCGTCGTCGAGCGAGGCCATGGTCTCGTGTCCCGCCAGCTCACTGGCGCGCTCCTCGCTGTCCTGCGGCAACGGCTCCTCGCGCTGCTGCAGATGCCGTTCGATGCGGCGATGGCGCGCCGTGAGCAGGTCGCGCAGTTCGAGCAGACGGGTCCGCGCTTGCTTCCGGTTCATGGTCCACTCCGAGGCGGTCCAGCATGGTCGCGCGCGCGCGGCGCCGCGATGCCCCCTTCGGCCCGATCGCATGGCGTTACGGTCGGGGGAGCGTGGCCGAATTGCCGTTTCGGGCGCCGGCCGGGTCTGTCCCGTCCCGGCTTTCCGTCTATGCTGCGCCGCCTTCCGCGCCGCAGCCCTCCAGGAGTCCTCATCGTGAACGTCGCGTCCCGCCTCGTTGGCCTCGCCGCACTGCTGCTGCCCGCGTCGGCCGCCACCGCGCAGCTGTTCAGCTACCCGAACTTCACCAGCACGGCGGGCCTGACGCTGAACGGCAGCGCGGCGCAGTCCGGCGCGAACCTGCGCCTGACCAACAACGCCGGCTCGACGGTCGGCAGCGCCTGGTTCACGACGCCGGTCAAGGTGACCGAGGGCTTCGAGACCGAGTTCACGTTCCTGACCTCGACCGGCGTCGAAGGCCTCGCGTTCGTCGTGCAGGGTTCGCCGGCCGGCGCGCTGGCGCTCGGCGGCAACCTGTGGGGCCTCGGCTACGGCTTCGGCAACAACTCGGCGCCGATCGCGCGCAGCTTCGCGGTCGAGATCGATGCGGTGCAGCAGGGCTTCCTGAACGACACCAGCGCCAACGAGGTCAGCCTGCACACGGTCGGCGCGCTCGGCAACAGCGAGAACGAAGGTGTGTCGATCGGCCGCGCGACGCCGGTGGGCGACCTCAGCAACAACCAGGTGCACACGCTGCGCGTGCGCTACGTGCCGGGCGTCATCGAGGTGTTCGTCGACGGCGCGGCGACGCCGCTGGTGTCGGCGCCGTTCTCGTTCGAGAACGGCGGCACGCAGCTCAGCGGCGGCAGCACCGGCGGCCTCGGCCTGCCGACCAGCTCTGCCTGGGTCGGCTTCACGTCGGCGACGCCGACGGCGGCCAGCCAGTTCGCCGAGATCCGGTCGTGGTCGTGGGTGTCCTACTCGCTGCCCGACGCCTGCTACGTCGGCAACGTGCGGATCGGCAGCGGCGGGCCGTTCGACGTGATGCAGATCGACGGCACCAACGGCGGCTTCTTCCGCACCGCGACGCGCGCGTTCGCGGACCCGTTCACGCTGTCGTTCACGCCGCCGCCCGGTGAGACGACGGCGCCGTTCCTGCTGCTGGCGACGCTCGGCATCGCCGATGCGGCGACCGTGACGCCGACGCCGTGGGGGCAGGCCTGCTTCCCGCTGCTGTTCCCGATCGACCTCGGTGGCCTCGTGGCGCCGGTGTCGGTGCCGGTGCCGCCGGGCATCTTCCTGCCGTCGGAGATGACGTTCCAGGCGCTGATGGCGACCGACTCGGCGAACCCGAACCTGATCGAACTGACCAACGCGATCGGCCTGCGCTTCGCGCTGGCGCCGTCGCCACAGCTGACGACCGTGACGCCGAACTCGGCCGTGCCCGGCAACACGATCACCGCCAACGGCAGCGCGTTCTCGCCGTTCGCGCAGGTCACGGTCGGCGGCACGCCGGTCACGGTGCTGGCGGTCACGCCGACGCAGATCCAGTTCGCGATGCCTGCCGGCGCGTCGTGCGACACGACGCTGCGCGTGACGAACCCCGACGGCGCGTTCGCGCAACGCGTGTTCAATCCGACGCCGGTGATCACGAGCCAGGTCAACACCACCGGCCCGTCGGCCGGCGGCACCAGCTTCATCGCGATCGGCACCGGCTTCGCGGCCGGCACCACCGTGACGATCGGCGGCGTGGCCGCGAACGTCACCAGCGCCTCGGCGACGGTCATCGTCGCGATCACGCCGCCCGGCACGCCCGGCCCGAAGCCGATCGTGATCACGACGCCGGGTGGCTGCACCGTGACGTCGACCTTCACCTACCTGTGACCTGCCGCGCCCGCTCCTGGTCCATCGCCCGACTCCCGAGGTTCCCCCGATGACCCGAACGTTCCTCCTCGCCGCGACCGCGGCGCTCGCTGCGGCGCCCGTGGCCCGCGCGCAGCTGACGCTCGCCCTCGACGGCCAGACCGCGGTCGTGCGGCCGCTCGGCGGCAGCACGACGGCGACCGTCGTCGGCACGCCCGGCATGCCGGTCGCATTGATGGTCGACGTGTCGCCCGGGCCGGTGAACGTGCTCGGCCTCACGGTGCCGCTCGGCCTGACGCCGGCGTTCGGCATGACGGTGGTCGGCTTCCTGCCGCCCGGCGGGTCGCTCGACGTCGTGATCGACGTGCCGTACGTCGAGGTGCTGCACGCGACCACGACCTACTTCGCGGCGCTGTCGCTCGACAGCGGTGCGCCGAGCGGGCTCGCGGTGTCGAACGGCGTGTCGCTGACCAACGTGGCGCGGCCGCAGCTGGCCGGCAACCCGCTGGCGAGCTACCCGTTCTTCGAGCACGTGTCGGCGATCAACCGGCAGGCGCCGGTCTCGCTGGCGATCGATCCGCGCTTCGCGTTCCTCGGTGGCGAGACCGCCGACATCTACGTCACGGCCAAGCGCACCGCGGCGCAGTGGGACGCGAACCCGACGCTGGCCGACGTGCGCGGCGCGCCGCAGACCGTGCTGTTCGCCGCCGGCGCGACGACGATCCAGCAGTACACGTTCCAGCTCGACGCCGGCACGCTGCCGGGGCCGAACGAGGCGCCGAGCTCGGGCGATGCGCGCATCGGCGTCGGCTACGACGTCGTGGTCGACCTGGACCAGGACGGCCAGCTCGACCTCGGCTCCGACCTGATCGACGGCTACGGCGACGAGGCCGGCTTCTACGTCGTGCGCAACCTGGCGCTCGGCGGCATCAAGACCGTGACGACGCGCGGTCCGTACCCGGTCTCGACGCTGCTCTACAGCGGCGGCTCGTTCCTCGGCCAGAAGACCTACTACCCGAGCAACATCGCGACGCTGGGCCAGCTGCCGCTGGTCGTGGTCAGCCACGGCAACGGCCACGACTACCAGTGGTACGACCACATCGGCTTCCACCTGGCGTCGTACGGCTACGTCGTGATGAGCCACCAGAACAACACCGTGCCCGGCAGCCATACCGCGGCGCAGTCGACGCTGGCCAACACCGACTACATCCTCGCCAACCAGGCGACGATCGGCGGCGGCGTGCTGAACGGCCGCATCGACGACCACAAGATCGTCTGGATCGGCCACAGCCGCGGCGCCGACGGCGTCGCGCGCGCCTACGACCTGCTGTTCAACGGCGGCGCCACGCCGGCCCAGTTCACGCGCGCCGACATCGTGCTGGTGTCCAGCATGGCGCCGGTGGACTTCGGCGGCTTCGACGGCTCTGCGCCGCTGCTCGGCGGCACCGGCAACGGCTCGCATCCGCACGACGCGAACTTCCACCTGTGGGTCGCGCAGGCCGACTCGGACGTCAACGGCTGCGCCAGCGACGCGCAGGTGTTCTGGTACGCGCTGCACGAACGGGCGACGCGCCAGCGGCAGTCGATCTCGATCTACGGCGCCGGCCACGGCGACCTGCACGACGGCACCGGCGGCGCGTTCGCGTCGGGGCCGAACCTGATCGGGCGCACGACCACGCACGACGTCATGCGCGGCTACCTGCTCGCGCTGGTGTCGCACTGGGTCCAGGGCGACGTGCCGTCGCGCGACTTCCTGTGGCGCCAATACGAGACCTTCCGCGCGGTCGGCGCGCCGACCACGGCCGGCGTCGTCGTCAACATGATGCTGAAGGACGACCCGCAGAGCGCCAAGTACGTGATCGACGACTTCCAGAACCAGGCGACGGCGGCGCCGGGCGTCGCGACCTGCGGCGCGACGGTCACGGTCGGCGTGCAGTCGTTCGTCGAAGGCCGCCTCGACGACGCCAACAGCGACTTCACGCACGCGGTCGACGACCCGTTCAACGGCTTCACGTTCGACAGCACGCTGCTGAACGCGTCGTTCCGCTCCAACAGCTACGGCTGCGTGTTCCAGTTCGACGGCGCCGGCACCTACGAGCTGGTCTACGACCTCGCGACCGCCTCGGCGCGGCCGGACTTCAGCGACTTCACGCACCTGTCGTTCCGCGCCGCGCAGGGCACGCGCCACCCGCTGACCACGGTCGCGCTCGGCGACCTGACGTTCTCGGTGCGCCTCGAAGACGAGAGCGGCAACCAGGGCACGGTCAACATCGGCGCCTACGGCGGCGGCATCGAGGAACCCTACCAACGCAACTCGGGGCCGGCCTGCGGCACCGGCAACGGCTGGAACAGCGAGTTCGAGACGATCCGGATCCGGCTGACCGACTTCCAGAACAACGGCTCCGGCGTGCAGCTGGCGCGCGTGCGCAAGATCGCGTTCCGGTTCGGCACGGGCGCCGGCTCGGCGCAGGGGCGGCTCGCGCTCGACGAAGTCGAACTGGTCAACAACTGACGAGGCACACGATGAAGGACTCCAGGTCGTCCCGTTTCCCGCGCCTCGCCGCGCTCGCCGTCGGCCTCGCCGGTCTCGGCGTCGTCGCCGTGCTCGCCTCGCGCGAGCGCCCGCGCCCGACGCCGAATGCACCCGCGGCCGAGCCGCCGCGCCAGCTGACGCTGGTGCACGCCGAACGCTGGACCACGGCGCAGCCGTTCCACCACGTCTGGCGCGCCGACCGGCCGCTGGTCGCGAGCGGGTGGCTGCTGGTGCTGGCCGGGGATCCGGCGCAGATGGTCCCGCATCAGGTCGCGGAGCCGGTGCTCTACGTCGGCGCCGAGACCGCCGACCGCGTCAACACCGGTCAGGGTTCGGGCAAGCTGGTCGTGATCGTGCCCGGCGACTTCTGGCTCGAGGATGCGCCGATCTTCTACGGCCGCGAGGCGCTGCCCGAGGCGCTGCGCCAGCCGTGGATCGACCGCGAACTCGCGACCGCGCAAGAGGCCGGTGCGACGGCACCGACCGCCGAACAGGCCGCCGCCGTGACCGCCGAACCGCGCGCGTTCGCCAACGACTACGAGCTGCGGCTGCGCGCGATCGACCTGGTCGAACGCTTCGCGCCCGACGAGAAGGACCTGATCGCCGGCTGGCGCGCGCCGCTGGTGAAGTGACGCGGCGCGGCGCGGCTCACAGCGAGTAGTAGCGCGCGTCGCGGTTCGACAGCCGGACCTGGCCGCTGGCTTCGAACACGGCGGCCTGTGCCAGCACCGGCAGCGGCACGCCGCCGCCGAACACGAGCGCCGGCACGAATCCGAACTGGAACTGGCCGGCCGCGTCCAGCAGGCCGACCTGGAACCCGGCCGAGCCGAGGTCGAGCAGCAGGTCGCCGACCAGCGGCGGGCCCACCGGCCCGTAGACCGGCTGCAGGCCGAGCAGCAGCGCGAACGGTTGCAGCGGCACGAGCCCGTCGAACGTGACCGTGACCGGCTGCAACGCGTCGGTCTCCCCCGACGGCAGCGTCGTGGCCGCGACGGCCAGGGTCGGCAGGTCGGGGGCGCCGAACGTCACGGTGCCGGTGACCGTGCCCTGCACCGACGGCGCGCCGTGCACGTGCAGCGTGGCCGGCGGCAGCCAGACCTGGTTGACGAGGCGCATCGCGGTGCCTTGGTAAGGGAACCCCAACATCACGCCGAAGCCACCGGCGACGACGTCGCTGCTGAACGCATCGAGCTGCAGGTGCGAGTCGTTCGACACGTCGATGCCGATCCCGGGCGAACCGCTCATCGGCGGCGTGCCACCGTCGCCGCCTCGCAGGCGGCAGTGGTCGAGCCGCACCTGCGCCGACACGGTCACCGTGAGGCCGTTGCCGCCGGCCGGCGCCGTCAGCGGCGCCACGACGACGCTGTCGCCGCCGACGAAGTCGCAGTCGCTCGCCGCGAGTCGGCCCTGGTAGACGACCACGGCCGGGCCGCCGTTGATCGGCGTGACGCCGGGCGGCAGCGAGAAGGGCAGGCCGCTGCCGCCTTCGAAGCGGCAACCCTGTGCCCAGGCAACCGAGGACTGGATCACGCTCAAGGCGAGCCCGCCTTGTTGCACGGCGTCGGTTCCCTGCAGCACGCAGTCGAGCAGCGTCACGTTGGCCTGACCGTGGAGCTGCAGCCCGCCGCGGATCCGCAGCCCGGCCAGCACGCTGCCGATGCCGTCTGGGCTCGCTGAGATCGCGTGCGCGGGGCCGGCGCCGGCCACCAGCGCATCGACCAGCGTCGCCGCGGCACCGGCGCCGCGGATCTGCAGGTTCTTGCCGGTGATCGTGAACGGCGAATAGGTGCCGGCGCGCACGAGGATCGTGTCGCCGTCGCTGGCGGCAGCGATCGCCGCCGGCAGGTCGAGGAAGTTGGTGCCGGGACCGTTCGCCGCGTCGACGATCCAGGTCGTCGGCAGCAGCGCGAACACGAGTGAGTGCAGCATGAGACCCTCTTCGGTGGAAGGGTGTCCGCAGGGAGGACGGATTGAAGCCGTTGCCGCGCCGTGCGGCCACCCCCCGGCCCGACCGTCAGTCGGCCAGCCGGTCGAGCCGCTGCCGCAGCGCGCCGAGGTCCGCCGCCAGCGGTTCGGCGTGCGCCGGCCGCGCCAGCAGTTCGGCCAGCGGCGGCGGCACCGGCACCGGCTGCCCGACCAGCGGTTCGACCACGGTCTCGAACTTCGCCGGGTGCGCGGTCGCCGCGACCAGCCAGGTGCCGCGGGCGCCGGCGCGCCGCCGCCGCTGCAGCACCGCGAGGCCACAGGCCGTGTGCGGGCACACGAAGGCGCCGTAGGTGGTCGCGGTCGCGCGGATCGTCGCGCGGATCGCGTCGTCATCGACCCAGTCGGCGGTGACCGCCTCGGCCGGCTCGGCCCAGCGCGCGCGCAGCCGTTCGAGGTTGCTCGGCGCGCCGACGTCCATCGCGTTGGCCAGCGTCGCCAGGCTCGCGGTCGGCGCGTAGTGGCCGGTGCGCAGGAAGTCCGGCAGCACGCGGTTCCGGTTGGTCGCCAGCACGACGTCGCCGATCGGCGCGCCGGCCTCGCGCGCGAGCAGGCACGCGAACGCGTTGCCGAGGTTGCCGGTCGGCACGACGATGTGCGCCGGGCTCCGGCCGCGCGCCGCGACCGCGAGCGCCGCATGCGCGTGGTAAGCCGCCTGCGGCAGCAGCCGGCCGAGGCTGATGCTGTTCGCCGACACGAGGCCGTGGCGCGCGGTCAGGTGCGCGTCGGCGAACGCCCGCTTGACCAGGGCCTGGCAGTCGTCGAACGAGCCCGCGACGCGGCACGTCGTGACGTTGTCGCCGAACGCGGCCAACTGGTGCGCCTGGCGCGGCGACACGCGCCCGTCCGGGTACAGCACGACGACGCGGCAGCGCGGCCGGCGCCAGAACGCCGCCGCGACCGCGGCGCCGGTGTCGCCCGAGGTCGCGACCAGCACCGTGCGCCGTTCGTCCGCCGGCGTCAGCCGCTGCAGGCACGCGGCCAGGAACCGCGCGCCGAAGTCCTTGAACGCCGCGGTCGGGCCGTGGAACAGTTCCAAGAGGCCGGTCGCGTCGTCGAGCCAGCGCACCGGCGCCGAGAACGTGAAGCTCTCGCGCACGATCGCGTCGAGCTGCGGCGCCAGCACATCGCCGGCGAACCACGGCCGCAGCACCGCGGCCGCGTGCGCCGGCAGCCCTTCGCCCCACGGCCCTGCGTGCGGCGGCACCGGCGGCGGCAGGTAGAGGCCGCCGTCCGGTGCCTGGCCCGATGCGATCGCCGCCGACAGCGGCACTTCGGCACCGCCGCGCGTGCTGCGCACGTTCACGCGACGACCTCGGCGCCGGGGCCGTCGACCGGACTGACCACCGCGCTGCTCGGCAGGCCTGCCGCCGCGAACGCGGCCTGCATCGCCGCCGTGCCGGCCGCGGCCGCGGCCGCCGATTCGAACCAGCCGAACACGCTCGGCCCGCCGCCGGCGATGCTGGCGCCGAGCGCGCCGGCGTCGAGCGCCGCGCGCTGGACCTGCGCGAAGCCCGGGATCAGCGGCGCGCGGCGCGGTTCGACCAGCACGTCGCGGAGGCCGCGCCGCAGCAGCGCGGCGTCACCGCGGAAGCAGCCGGCCAGCACCAGCGCCAGCGCTTCGCTCTGCGCGACGAACTGGTGCAGCTCGTACGGGCCGGCCAGCGCCGCGCGCGAGCGCCGCGTCTCGAGCACGAAGTGCGGCCGCACGAGGCCGATGTGCAGCCACGCCGGCACCGGCACGCGCACCGGCTCACCGTCGTCAGGGGCGATCACGAGGCCGCCGAGCAGCGACGGGCCGACGTTGTCGCCGTGCGCGGCGCCGCTGGCGGCGCTCTCGCCGAGTCGCGCCGCCGCGTAGAGCGTCGTCGTGTCCAGCGGCACTGGCAGCAGCGCGTTGGCCGCGACCACCGCGGCGACCGCCGACGCGGCCGAGCCGCCCATGCCGGAGCCGAGCGCGATGCCCTTGTCGAGTTCGACGTCGAAGCCGCGGCCGCGGCCCGCGTGCGGCAGCAGTGCCTGCAGCGCGCGGCCGGCCGTGTTGCGTTCGGGTGCGAGCGGCAGTTCGAGGTCGAGGCCGCGCAGCGCGACGACGCGCACGGTGCCGAGGTCGTTCCAGCGCACGGTGGCGCGGTCGCCGTGGCCCTGCACGGCGTGGCCGAGCACGTCGAAGCCGACCGCACAGTTGCCGATCGACGCCGGCGCGAACGCGGTCGCGGCCGTGCGGCCGGTCACAGCCGCGCTCCGAGCGAAGCGCAGAGCCGCAGCAGGTCGGCGAACACGCCGGCGGCGGTGACCTCGGGGCCGGCGCCGGGGCCCTGCACGACCAGCGGGTTGTCGCGGTAGCGGCGCGTCGTGAACTGCACGACGTTGTCGGTCGGCCGCGCGGTCACCAGCGCGTGGCCCGGCGGCAGCACCGCGAGGCCGACCGTCGCCTTGCCGCCGGCTTCGAGCCGCGCCGTGTAGCGCAGCGCGCCGCCGGCGGCGCGCGCGGCCGCGAGCCGGGTCGCCAGCGGGTCGTCGAGTTCGCCGAGCCGCGCCACGAACTCGTCGCGCGGCAGCTTGCGCAGGGCCTCCGGCACCAGCGACTCGAGCTGCACGCGGTCCTGCGCCAGCGACCAGCCGCACTCGCGCGCGAGGATCACCAGCTTGCGCGCGACGTCGCGGCCCGACAGGTCGTCGCGCGGGTCGGGTTCGGTGTAACCGAGTTCCATCGCGCGCCGCACCAGCGCCGCGAACGGCTCGCGGCCGTCGAAGTGGTGCAGCAGGTAGGCCAGCGTGCCGGACAGGCTGCCCTCGATCGCCAGCAGTTCGTCGCCGGTGTCGAGCAGGTCGCGCAGCGTGGTCAGGATCGGCAGGCCGGCGCCGACCGTGGCCTCGTAGCGCCACTGACCCGGCTGGCGGCGCAGCGCGCGCCAGCGTTCGAGCGGGCCCGAGCCGGCGTGTTTGTTCGGCGTGATCACGTGGATGCCGCGCCGCAGCCACGGTTCGTAGTGGTCGGCAACGCCGTCGCTGGCGCTGCAGTCGACCACCACCGCGTGCGGCAGGTGGTCGGCCTGCACGTGCGCCGCGAACGCCATCAGGTCGGTCTCGCGGTCCGGCGCCGGTTCGGCGTCGGCGGCCAGCATCGTGTCGAGCAGCTGCATCTGCCGCGAACCGGCGACCGCGCGCACACGCAGGTCGAGGTTCTGCTGCAACAGGCGCGGCCGCGCCGCGTGCAGCTGGCGCAGGAACGCCTTGCCGACGTGGCCCGGGCCGACCAGGCCGATCGAGATCGTCTGCGGCGACAGGTAGTAGCCGGCGTGCACCGCGCGCAGCGCGCGGCCGGCGTCGGTCGCGTCGATCGCGACCGAGATGTTCCGTTCGGAGGCGCCCTGCGCGATCAGCCGCACGTTGACGTTGGCGCGCGCCAGCGCCGCGAACAACCGCGCCGCCGTGCCGGGCCGGCCGGCCATGCCGTCGCCGACGACCGCCAGCGCGGCGATGCCGCGCACGACCGTGACGCCGCTGATCTGCCGGTTCGCGAGTTCGCGGCCGAACTCCTCGAGCAGCGCGTGCCGCGCCGCCTCGGCCGCGGCCTCGCGGATCACGCAGCAGATCGAGTGTTCGCTGCTGCCCTGCGAGATCATCACGACCGACACGCGCGCCTGCTTCAGCGCCGCGAACGCGCGTTCGGCGGTGCCCGGCACGCCGATCATGCCGGCGCCCTCGAGGTCGAGGATCGCCAGGCCCTGGAACGTCGTCACGCCCTTGACCGGCTGCTTCAGGTCGACTTCGGCGGCGATCCGCGTGCCCGGGTGCTCGGGGCGGAACGTGTTGCGCGCGACGATCGGGATGCCGCGTTCGATCGCCGGCGCCATCGTCTGCGGGTGCAGCACCTTGGCGCCGAAGTAGGCCAGCTCGCAGGCCTCGGCGTACGACAGCTTCGGGATGTGCACCGCTTCGGGCACGAGCCGCGGGTCCGCCGACAGCACGCCGTCGACGTCGCTCCAGACGTGCAGTTCGCGCGCCATGAACAGCGCCGCGAAGATCGCGCCCGAGTAGTCGCTGCCGTTGCGGCCGAGGTTGGTGATGCGGCCGTCGCGGTGCCGCGCGACGTAGCCGGTCACGATCGTGCGCGGCGGGGCCGACGCGAGGTGCGCGGCGGCCAGCTGCTGCGAACGGTCCCAGACCACCGCCGCGCCGAGGTCGGTCGCGTCGACGACCAGCACGTCGCGCGCGTCGAGCCAGGTGCTCGGCGCGCCGCGCGCGCGCACGGCCGCGTCGACCAGCGTCGACGACCAGACTTCGCCGAGGCCGGCGATCAGCGCCAGCAGGTCCGGCGACTCGGCGCCGAGCTGCGCCTGCGCGCGCAGCAGGTCGCGCAGCGCCGCGAAGCCGGCGCGCAGCTGCGTCTGCACCGGTTCGGCGCGGCTGCCGAGCAGCGTCGCGGCGGTGTCGAGGTGGCGCCGTTCGAGGTCGTTCACCGCCTGCGCCCAGCCGTCGTCGCGCGCGGCGGCCCTCTGCACGAGCGCGATCAGCGCGTCGGTGACACCCTGCATCGCCGAGATCACGACGACCTGGCGCTCGGGCCGGGCCAGCAGGATGTCGACGACGCGGGCGATGCGTTCTGCCGAGGCGACGCTGCTGCCACCGAACTTGTGCGCGATCACGGGCGCACTGTATCGGCCGCGGGCGGCCGGTCTCCACAGTCGCGGCGGCCATGCCGTGGCCACGAAGGGCGTGAGCTTCGACGGCGCTGACGCTAGCGTGGTGCCGGCCCACAAGAGGTTCGATGTCCCGACCGTCGCCCGTGCCGTCCGTCACCGCGTCCTGCTTCTTCGTCGTGTTCGCGACCGTGCTGCCGGCGCAGCAGCCGCCGGCCGACGATCCGATCGCTGCTCACCTGGCGCGGCGCCTGGCGGTGGTCGATGCCGCCTACGAAGGCAAGCGGGCCGAACTGCAGCAGCAGCTGGAGTCGCAGCTCGATGCGGCGGGCCCGGCCGACCAGGAGCGACTGCTGCTCGAGCTGGAGAGCTTCGAACTGGGCGGCATCCTGCCGGCGTCGCGGCCAGAGCCGGCGCGGCAGTTTGCACACGAGCGGCGCAAGCGCCTGCTGACGCTGCAATTCGAGCTGCGCAAGGCTGCCGAGGCCTATGCCAGGCGCGGCGACGACGCCGCGGCGGCCGAGCACCGCACGCTGCTCGACGACGTCGAAGAGCAACTCGAGCTGACGACCTGGCTGGATCTGCGTTGCCGTTCCGACTTCGCCGCGGCGGTCGCACAGAGCGGATTCGCCTGGCAGGGCGCATCACTGGCGTCGCCGGCCGAGCGGGGCGGGGTGCTGCGCCTGCCGTCCGACATGGACCGGGAAGGACTGATCGCGCACTACCAGCTGCGGCTCGAAGTCGAGCGAACCAGCGGCACCGGCCCGCTGCGCCTGTTCTTCGCGTTGCCCGATCGCCCGGAGCCCGACCGCGAACTCGCGGCGGTGGTGTTCGACGACGCCGGTGACGTCACGCGCTTCGATGCGGTGCGCGCGTCGCGCTCGGCGAACAGCCACCAGGGTCGGCTGCTCGAGCCCGGCAAGTCGTCGACGATCGTGCTGACGTGCAAGAACGACCGCATCGGCGTCGAGGTCGACGGCCAGCGGGTGCTCGACCACGACGAGGTGCGGCACCTGCTGACACCGCCCGCCTGGGGCGCGAAGCTCGGCAACCGCCGGTCGTTCCACCTGGTGACGGAGGCGGGCACACAGATCCGCCTGCTGTCCGCCAGTTTCCGTGCGGTGCCGCCGCCGGCGCCGGACGCGCCGGCCGCGATCGACGTCACCGCCGGCCTGGCCGAAGATCAGATGCCGCTCGGCCGAGTCTGGCGCGGCGCGCTCGACAACGGTCTGAAGGTCACGGCACGCGTCGTCGCGCGCAACCAGCGCGCGCGCACCGCGACGATCGACCTGCGCGGTAGCAACGGCTGGAACGTGTGCATCCCGGTGCGCACCGACGGGCGCGGCGCCGACTTCACGATCGGCGACGTGCGCCGCCTCGATGCGAAAGTCCGGATCTACAATGAGTCCGGCAAAGGCAAGGCCGGAGCTGGGGGCATGGTGATGGACTGGAAGTGGGACAACGTGCGCAACCATCCCTGCCGCGGTCGGGAGAAGCGCGTGTTCGAGGCCAGCTTCCGTAGCCAGTGACGCCGGCCGCGCCGAGCCGCGGGCTCAGCGTTCGAGCGCGAGCACGTGCCAGGTCGTGATCGCCTTCGAGCCGGCGTGGTGGTCGATGCGGCCGTCCCAGATCGCGAACGCGAACAGCACCGGCGTCGTGCCGGTCAGGTCGACCTCCTGGTCGCTGCGCGCGCGCAGCGAGCGGCGGAACGTCGCCGTCCAGCGGCCGGCGGCCCACTCGGTCGCGACCTGCAGCGGCAGGCCGGTGCCGGTCGCGGCGCGGGCGCTGGCGGGGCCCTCGAACGCCAGCGATTCGGCGCGCGGCCGCGGCTGCACGGCGCCGAGCGGCACGTCGAGGCCGGTGTGGGTCGGCGACAGCAGGTCGGCGATGCCGGCGAGGTCCTTCGGGTCGAAGGCGTGCCAGCGCCACACGTTCACCGGCTGCTGCGGGCTGCCCATCGCGAACAGCGGCGGGTCGAGCGTGGCGGCAGCGAACTGGATTGCGGCGCCGTCGCTGATCGTCGAGGTCGGCTGTGCCTCGGCGTCGTGCGTCGCGTCGGCCCATTCGAGCCGCAGCACGACGTCGGTGCCGTCGTGGGCGGCGGTCAGCCACAGTTCGGCCGGCGCTTCGGGCCGCCACCACAGCGGCGCCAGCGGCAGCCGCAGGCGTTCGAGCCGGGTCCACGCGGCGTCGTCGAGGCGGGCCGGCAGCGTCTGGGTGCGCTGCACGCGCAGCGTGCGGCGCCACTGCGTGTGGTGCGCCGTGGCTTCCTCGGGGATCAGGCTCTTCACGAACGACACCAGGCTGTCGGTCTCGGCGGCGGACAAGCGGACCGGCGGCATGTGTGCGCCCGGCATGCCGGCGCGCACGCGGCAGGTCAGGTCGCGCCAGGTCGTGTCGCCGCGCAGGTAGCCGGCCGTGAAGTCGCGCGGCCACAGCCAGGTGCCGTCGGTGGGCCAGTCGGCGCCCTGCGGCAGGCCGCGGCCGTCGCTGCCGTGGCAGCCGGCGCAGTGCTGTGCGTAGAGCCGTTCGCCGGCGGCGAGGTTCTGGTCGGTGACCTCGATCGGCTGGCCGACCTCGACGGCGGGGCCGGGGGCGAGTTCGCGTTCGGCCTCGGCGACCGCGGCTGCGAACGTGGTGGTACGGCCGGTCGCCTGCGCGGTGGCGAAGATCGACTCGGCGCGGCCGCGCGCGGCGAGGCGGCGCACTTCCTGCGCGAGGGCGCGCAGGTCTTCTTCGGGCAGCCAGCTCCACGACATCATCGTCGAGCCGGGCATGCCGCGGCGCAGCGTCGCGACGAGGTCGTCGTCGGTCGGCATGCCGTTCTGCGTGCTGACCAGCTTGAACAGGCCGAGCCGGAACGCGGTCGGTCGCGGCAGCAGCAGCTGCGCGGTGATCGTGTCGGCGTCGCCGGCGTCGCCGTGGCAGACCGCGCAATGGCGCGTGTAGAGCTCGGCGCCGCGCGAGGCCGGTGCCGCGGTCGCGGTGGTGGAGGGGCCGGTCGCGCAGGTCGCGACCACGAGCGCGATCGTGGTGGCCACGACCGCGCATCGCAGGTTTGGACGGGTCATGGGCGCAGTGTGCCGCGGGCGCGGCGGCGGCGCGGTGGGGCTTTGTGCGGAGGCCGGTGGCGCGGCGCCGCGGTTGGCTTGTACCGGCGCGCAGCTATCGTTCGGCGATGAGCGAAGTTCCGCCGTGTCCCGCGTGCCAGTCGCCGCACGCCTGGCTCGATCGCGACCGGTTCTCCTGTCCCGAGTGTGGGCACGAATGGGTGCCCGCGCCGGCTGGTGCCGCGAGCGCCGAGGAGCCGGCGGTGCGCGTCGTCAAGGACGCGAACGGCAACGTGCTGCAGGACGGCGACTCGGTGACGGTCGTCAAGGACCTCGACGTGCGCGGCGCGTCGTCGAAGCTGAAGGCCGGGACCAAGGTGCGCAACATCCGCCTGGTCGACGGCGATCACGACATCGACTGCAAGATCGACGGCTTCGGCGCGATGCAGTTGAAGTCGAAGTTCGTGCGCAAGGTCACGTAGCGGTCGGTGGGGGTGGTGCGGTTGGTGGTGTCGGTTGTCGGTTGTGTCGGGTGTGCGGTGCGGGCGCTGCGTGTTCACCCTGGTGTGGAGCTGCTTCGTCGTGGGCGCTGGAGACGCTCGCTCGATGCGCCTGGCGGCGTCCCGAGCGCCGCGCGGTTCCTGGGGGCATCGCCGCGTGGTTCTGCGGCGGACAACTCACGCGCGGGACATTCGTCGCCGAAGTGTCGCGCGGATGTCTTTCCAGCGACGAAGGGCAGCTCTCGCGGGTGCGCGAAGGATTCTGCGGCGCAGATGGAGGAAATCTCGGCGCGATGAGGAACCTTGCGACGCGGATGAAAGCAATCCTGGGACAACGAGGAGTCGTCGCGCGCCGGGAAAGAAAATCCGGAGGCGAGGAGCGTCGTGTTGTGCCTGCGAACGAAAAATTCGGGGCGAAGAACCGTTTTCCGGCGGCGAGAAGAACTTTGCGACGCGAACAGCGACTTCGCAGGTCGATATTGCTGGCTGGAGCCTTGCCCATCCGGGGTAACGCGACCTTGTCCGCCCAAGAGTCTCAGCCGCTGGCCAGCGAGCGTCGCTGCGGCGCTCGCTGGCTCCACGGTCTGTTGGGCGGGGGTCACACCTATTGCGCGACGTTGGCTATCGAGCCCGACCGGTGTCGTGCTCGCGGCACCACCAGTGTAGCGCGCGCATGGCGCTGGTTGCGTGTGCTCCCCAGTGATGCCGCAAGTGGTACGCCCATTCCCAGTGCGCCTCGGATCGCCGACCGGCCTCGTACTCGAGCAGCCCACGCGCAACGTCGCGGTAGATGTCGGAGATGTCGTCAGCAAGAGACCCAGCAACAGATCGTCCATCTGTGGCGTCATCGCTGACCGGGTCGAACACCTCCCAGTAGACATCGATGGGAAGGCCAGAAGCTGCGGACACGACGGCCCGGACTTCGTCATCCGGAACGGCCTCGGCATCGTGATCCGAGCACTCCGCCAGCCACTCGGAAGGAAGGCCCAACCCAGCGGCGTAGATGCGCGCGATCTGGTCCAGCGCCCCGCGCGCCGCGCTTGGGCCTGAGCCTAACCCCTGCTTGGTCCATGAACAGAAGCGACGAGCCTCGACAGCGAACAGATCGACAGCATCCATACCCAGGGAACCTCGCCGCCCGACGTCTTTGACGAGGAGCCGCGCGAGCGTAGCGAGCGTCGGCTGCTGCGTCGGGATGCTGATAAGGCCCCCTGAGCACCTGCTCACCGTGAGTAGGCTCAGCTTGTCAACCAAACCCAGGAGGGCCGGATGCGATTCTACACCAAGCCGCACAAGCACTACTGCGGCATCGATCTTCACGCGCGGACGA
>JAEUHR010000057.1 GCA_016794425.1 Planctomycetota bacterium | reverse complement strand
ACCAGGATCGCCGCCGCGAACACGAGCCGCCGGTCGACGCCGACGTCCGGCGGCACCGTCACCTCGAGGCTGTAGACCAGCGGGTTGAACCGCTGGCGGAACACCGCGGTGCCCCCGGCGGGGCCGCGCAGGTGGAACGTCTGTGGGATCAGGTTGCTGAGGAAGCGGCGCAGCAGCGCCATGCCGGTGCTGTCTTCCTCGACCGTGGCGAGCGGCTTCTGGTCGGCGCCGACCACTTCCCAGCTGTCGCGCAGCAGCGACTTCAGGCCGCGGCGCCGCAGCAGCCCGACCGCCGTGCCCGTCGCGCTGTCGACGACGCCGTAGCTGGCCGCGAAGTCGATCACCTCGCGGGCCTGGATCCACAGCAGTTCCTGTGTCTTGGTCTCGTCGGCGTAGAGCCGGATGTCCTCGCGCAGGCGGAACGCGGCCTGGCTGCAGAACGCGACCACGCGATCGCCGTCGTAGACGTGGAAGCTGCCGCCGAAGACCTTCAGCACCTTGCGGCGGATCCGGTAGGCGGGCAGATCCCAGGGTGCAGCCGACGTCGTCATTGGGCGGCACGGTAGCGCGGCCGCCGCCGACGGTGCGAACCGGTACACTGTCCGGATGCAAGTCCTCGCCATCGCGGCGCTGCTGGCGGTCACGCTCGAGGCGCAGGAAGCGCGGCCGCTGGCTGCGGCGCAGATGGCGGACGATCTGCGTCAGCTCGCGCACGAGGCCGAGTCGCAGTGGGCCTACGCGGAGGCGCGGCGCGCGGCCGACGGCCTCGACCTGGCGCAGTTGGCCGAGACCATGGTCGCCCGTCTGACCGACAGCGCCAGCGACGCCGACCATGCCGCGCTGCTGCGCGAGTTCGTCGCGGCACTGCGGGACGGGCACGCGTACGTCGAGTGGCCCCGCGCGGACCGGCAACGGTTCCGGCGCTGGCCGTTCACGTTCGTCGACGTCGCCGAGGGCGTGATGGTCGACCGGGCCTTGCCGGCCTGGGACGGCTCCGCGGTGGACCTGCGGCGCGGCGACCTGCTGCTCGCGGTCGACGGCGTGCTGGTCGCCGATCTCATCGCCGACGTCGAACGGCGCACGCCGGCATCGACGCCCGCGGCGCGGCGACGGCTGGCGCTGGCCGACGCGGCGCTCGGGGAACGCGACCCGATGCGCTACCGGGTCCGCCGTGCCGACGGCAGCGAAGTCGAAGTGGAAGCGCGGTCCGCGGCCGGCGAGCACATGTTTCCGGAGCGGGTCGACCAGGGCGTCGCCAGCCGGACGCTCGAAGAGGGCGTCGGCTACGTGAGGATCCCGACGCTGGCGCACCGGGATCAGGCCGCGTGGCAGCGTGCGGCGCCGGGGGACCGCCAGGCGCTGCTGGCCGAAGAAGTGCGGGCGATCCGCGTGGCGTTCGCGCCGTTCGCCGCTGCGCGCGCCGTCGTGCTCGACCTGCGCGGCAACGCCGGCGGCACCGACCTGCTCGGCCGGGCGGTGGCGGCCTGCCTGCTGCCGTCCGACGCGGTCTACTACCGGCTGTCGAGCCGGCGCGCGACCGGCGGGTGGACGCCACCGTGGCCGGTGCCGATCGCCGTGCCCGAGGACTCGCCGCGCGTGCGCGGCCGTCTGATCGTGCTGATCGACGCCGGCGTGTTCAGCGCCGCCGACAACCTGTGCCGGTGTCTCGACGACCTGCATCCGCAGGTGACGTTCGTCGGCGGCGCGACCGGCGGCGGCAGCGGTGCGCCGCGGCCGCTGGTGACGCTGTGCCACAGCCGGGCCGTGGTGACGTTCTGCACGATGCGCGTGTTCGGCCCGAACGGGGCGCCGATCGAGGGCGTCGGCACGCTGCCCGACGTGCCGGTCGCGCCGACCCGCGCCGCCGTGCTGGCGGGCCGCGACGAAGTGCTCGACGCGGCGGTGGCACTGCTGCACTGAGCCGGGACTCGACGGTCAGCGGGCGATCACGCGGACCCGCGACGTCGTCGCCGACATCGCCGCGGGCGTGCTGCCGTCGGTGCCGATCGCGGCGGCGTGATCGGGCGCCGTGGCGGTCAGCCGGCCACGCTGGCGCCGAGGCGCCGCAGCGAGCCGAGCAGCCGGCCGTCGAGCGCCACCGTGACCACGAACTCGCGGCCGGAACGGTCGTGCACGACCAGCCGCCAGCATTCCTCGCGCTCGGGGCCGGAGACGATGCGCGCCTCGTCGATCGTGCCGGCGACGGTCAGCGCGGCGGCCAGCACGTGTTGCGGCACCGCGCCGATCGGCACCGTGTGATCGCGTTCGAGCACGCGGCCGTCGGCGGAGAGCAGCACCGAGCGGTCGTGGTCCTCGCCGGCACCGCGGTAGCGCTTGTCGACGCGGAAGCCGGTGCCGCGCTCGCTCCACTCGCGGCCCTGGAACAGCAGTTCGCCGCGCGGCGCGACCGCGTCGAGCGCCACGCGCGCCTCGGCCGGCAGCAGGCCGGGGCCGCCGGGCACCGCGGCGGCGACGATGCGGTTGCCGGCGAGCCAGAGCCGCAGCGGGGCCTCGGCCGGCGCGTCGCGCAGCATCGCCGCGAGGTCGGTCGGCACGGCACCGGCCGTCGAGCATGCCGCGCAGGCAAGCAGGAGCGCGAACGTCGTGGGCGCGGACCGCATGGGCCGGCACTGTCGCCGAACGCGACCGCCGTGCAAGCGCGCGGCGCCGTTCCGCGGCTCCGCCCTTGATCCGGGTCGTTGCGCGCCGAGACTGGCACGCCCGATGATCCAACAGCCGTTCGAACAACTGATCGCGTCCCTGGCCGCGAAGACGCCGACGCCGGGTGGTGGCGCGGCGGCAGCGCTGACCGGATGCATGGGCACGGCCCTGTTCCTGATGGTGGTGCGCTTCTCGCGCGGCAAGAAGGCCAACGTCGCGCGCGAGGGCGACCTGGCCCGCGTCGAGGCGCTGCTGGACGGCCACCTGCAGCGGCTGCTGCCGATGGCGGAGCGCGACTGCCGTTCGTTCGACCTGGTTTCGGCCGCCTACGGCATGCCGAAGGACACCGACCAACAGAAGACGCTGCGCGACAAGGCGATCCAGGAAGCCATGCACGGCGCGATGGTGGTGCCCGAGGAGACGCTGTGCATGGTGCGCGACGTGTTCGTCGCGATGGAGGGCGTCGTCGACTGCGTCGGCAAGGCGATCGTCAGCGACCTCGCGTCCGGCGCGTCGCTGCTGCTGGCCGCGGCCGAGGGTGCGTTCCTGAACGTGAAGATCAACGCCGCCTACCTGACCAACCGCGAGCTCGCCGACAAGACCACGGCGCGCGCCGAGCAGGTCCGCAGCGAGATCCGCCGCCACCAGACCGCGATCGCCACCAAGGTCGACGCCGTGCTCGCATGAGCCGCCGCGCGCCGCTGTGCCTGATCGTGCTCGACGGCTTCGGCGAAGCCGCGCCGGGCCCGACCAACGCGATCACGGTCGCCGAGCCGCGCTGCCTGCTCGAACTGCGCCAGCACTGGCCTGTGACGCTGCTGCAAGCCAGCGGCGAGGATGTCGGTCTGCCGTGCGGGCTGATGGGCAACAGCGAGGTCGGCCACCTGAACATCGGCGCCGGCCGCGTGGTCTACCAGGAGATCTCGCGCATCGACCGCGAGATCCGCGAGGGGCGGTTCCAGCAGAACCCGGCGCTGCGTTCGGCGATCGAACACGCGCGGCGCGGCGGCGGCGTGCTGCACCTGTTCGGCCTGTGCAGCGACGGCGGCGTGCACTCGAGCGACCAGCACCTGCGCGCGCTGCTGCAGCTGTGCAAGGCCGAAGGGCTCGGCGGCGACCGCGTCGTGCTGCACGCGTTCCTCGACGGCCGCGACACGCCGCCGCGTTCGGCGCAGGGCTACGTCGAACGCATCGAGGCCTGGATGCGCGAACTGGGCACCGGCCGCATCGGCAGCGTGATCGGCCGCTACTACGCGATGGACCGCGACAAGCGATGGGAACGCGTGCAGCGGGCCTACGACGCGCTGACGCTCGGCCAGGGCGAGCAGGCCGACAGCGCGCAGGCGGCGATCGCCGCGGCCTACGCGCGCAACGAGGGCGACGAGTTCGTGCTGCCGACCGTGATCGGCTCGCGCGACCGCGGCCGCGTGCGCAGCGGCGACGCGGTGATCTTCTTCAACTTCCGCACCGACCGCGCGCGCCAGCTGACCGAGGCGTTCGTGGTGCCGGAGTTCACGGGCTTCCCGCGCGCCAGCGTGCCGACCGTGCACTACGTGACGCTGACGCGCTACCGCGACGACTTCCCGTGTCCGGTCGCGTACGCGCCGCAGAACCTCGACGGCATCTTCCCGCAGGTGATCGCCGAACGCGGCCTGCGCCAGCTGCGCATCGCCGAGACCGAGAAGTACGCGCATGTCACGTTCTTCTTCTCCGGCGGCGACGAGAAGGAGTATCCGGGCGAGCGCCGGATCCTGATCCCGAGCCCGAAGGTCGCGACCTACGACCTGCAGCCCGAGATGTCGGCGGTGCCGGTCACCGACGCGCTGCTGCAGGCGCTCGCGAGCGACGAACGGCCCGACGTGACGATCCTGAACTTCGCCAATGCCGACATGGTCGGCCACAGCGGCATCCTGCCGGCCGCGGTCGCGGCGGTGCAGACGATCGATCGCTGCCTCGCGCGCATCGTGCCGGCGTTCCTGCGGCTCGGCGGCACCGTCGCGATCACGGCCGATCACGGCAACGTCGAGGTGATGGTCGATCCGGTGACCGGCGAGCCGCACACGGCGCACACGACCAACCCGGTGCCGCTGGTGGTCTGCGGCGACGCGGTGAAGGGCCGCACGCTGCGCGCCGGCGGCCGCCTGTGCGACATCGCGACCACGCTGTTGCCGATCCTCGAGCTGCCGCGCGGCCCGGCGATGGAAGGCCGCGACCTGTTCGCATGACGCTGCGCGCCGTGGCCTGCCTGTGTGCCGGTGCCGCGCTGTTGCCGGCGCAGCAGGCGATCGACGAACGCGTGCGCACGCTGCTGCGCGCGGTCGACGCGGCGCGCATCGAGACCAGCGTGCGCACGCTGGTCGGCTTCGGTACGCGCCACGTGTTGTCGCGCACCGACAGCGACACCGAGGGCACCGGCGCCGCGCGGCGCTGGCTGCAGGCCCGGTTCGAGGCGATCGCCGCCGAGACCGACGGCCGGCTGGTCGTCGAGCTGCAGGACGCGGTCGTGCCCTGCGCGCGACCGGGCATGCCGCGCGAGGTGCCGATCCGCAACGTGATCGCGACGCTGCGCGGCACCGGCGATCCCGAGCGGATCTACGTCGTCGGCGGCCACTACGACTCCCGCAACGGCCGCGGCGAGGACGGCAAGGGCGCCGCGCCGGGCGCCGTCGACGACGCGTCCGGCACCGCGGTCGCGCTGGAGGCCTGCCGCGTGCTGGCCGCGCAGTCGTTCGCGGCGACGATCGTGTTCGTCGCCTACGACGCCGAGGAGCAGGGCCTGCTCGGTTCGCGTGCGCACGCCGAAGCGCTGCACGCCGCCGGTGCGCGCGTCGACGGCATGCTCGGCTGCGACATCGTCGGCAACACGCTCGGCATGGACGGCGCGCGCTACCACCGCTGGGTGCGCTGCTTCAGCTACGCGCCGACCGGCAACGACAGCCTCGGCCGCAGCCTCGCGCGCGCCGTGACGCGCGCCGCCGCCGAGCACCTGCACGACTTCGAGGTGCGGCTCGTGCTGCGCGGCGACCGCTACGGCCGCGGCGGCGACCACCGGTCGTTCTTCGACGCGGGCTACCCGGCGGTGCGGCTGACGGAGCCGCGCGAGGACTTCTCGCGCCAGCACCAGGACGTGACCGAACGCGACGGCCGTCCCTACGGCGACGTGCCGGACTTCGTCGATTTCACCTACACCGCGAACGTGGCGCGCGTCGTGGTCGCGACGCTGGCCGAGCTGGCCAGCGCGCCGCCGCCGCCGTTGGCGTTGTCGGCTTCGCTGCGCCGCGATCGCTACGACACCGAGCTGGTGTTCGCGCCGGCGCCGGGCGCGCGCGCGCACGAGTTCGTGTGGCGCGAGACCACGGCCGCCGACTGGACGCACGTCGTCGACGAGGCCGCGGCCGCGCTCGAAGAACTCGACGGCGGCCGCGTGCGCGCGACGCTGGCGGGCGTCTGCCTCGACGACGTCGTGGTCGGCGTGCGCGCGATCGGCGACGACGGCAGCCGCAGCCGCGTCGCGACCCCGCCCGAACCCGAACGCAACGACTTGCAGCGCCGCGCGCGCCGTGCGGCGGAGGAACCGGATGACCCGAAGTGAGCGTGCGACGTTCGTCGTGCTGACCTTGACCTGGCTCGCCGCGTGCCAGGGCGACGGCAGCGACATCGGTCCGAAGCTGGCGGCGATCCCGGACGCGAGCTGCAAGGTCGTCGTGCTCGACGACCAGGGCCGCGGCGTGGTCGGTGCTCGCGTCAGCATCGACGGCGCCGTCGCGCTGACCGGCCGCAACGGCCGCGGCGACTTCCTGGCCGAACCGCGCGGCACGCGGCTCGTCACCGTCGACGGCGCGCACGGTGCCGCCGTGGCCGGCGACCGGCTCGGCCGCCTGACGTTCGCCGCGACGATCACCGGCAACGACCTGCCGTACCCGATCCACCTGCCGGCGTTCGCCGCGGCCGGCACCGCGGACCTGGCGCTCGGCGTGCAGGCCGCCGCGACGACGCTGACCGCGCCGAACGGCGGCCGACTCACCGTGGCCGCGGGCGGCACGATCGCCAGTGACGATGCCGCCGCGACCTCGGTCGCGCTGGCGGTCGGCGATCTGCAGCCGCAGCACGTGCCCGGCGATCTGCCGGCCGCGGTTGGCGGCGCGCTGCTGAACGGCCGCGTGTTCTGCATCGATCCGCCCGGCGTGTCGTTCGCGCCGGCAGCCGACCTCGATCTGCCCGACGACCTCGGCCTCGGCGGCGCCGGCACCGCGCGTCTGCTGCGGCTCGAGCCGACGACCGGCGCGTGGACCGAACTGGCAAGCGGCCTCGGTGCCGCCGGTGGCCGCGTGGTCGCGCCGGCGTCGATCACGGCCGGCGGCGCCTACGTGCTGGTCGCCGAGGTGCCGGCGACCGACGTGACGGGACGCGTGCTGCTGCGCGACGGCTCGGCCGCGCCGGAGGTCATGGTCACGGTCGACGGCGCCCGCACGGTGACCGACGCCGGCGGTCGCTTCGCGGTGCGCGTGCCCGGTGCGCGCACAGACGGCTCCGCGCGCAGCGTCGCGATCGAACTGTTCGCCGGCGGCAGCTGGCTGCCGGTCCGCGTCGGCACCACGTTCGCGGTCACGGCCGGCGTGCCGCTGGACCTCGGCGACCTGACGCTCGACACGACGCTGGCCGGCAACGTGCGCGTGCAGCAGGTGCGGCGCGGCCGCGCGGCGGTGCAGCGCGCGACGCGGATCAGCTCGCTGCTCGAGCCGGTCGCGCTGGCGACGCTCGGCGACGCGAACGGGCAGGCGATCTTCGAGGACGTGCCGGCGCAGTGGTTCGGCTTCCAGCAGGGCCAGCCGATCGACGTGCGCGACGTCTTCTACGGTCAGAGCATCGGCTTCCTCGACCGCGGCCGGCGCTGGCTCGACTCGTACCAGTTCTTCGACCAGCGGCCGTGGTTCGTGGGTTCGCGGCGCACGCGCGTGATCGCGACCGACGCCATCGGCGGCGGGCCGGTGTTCGGCGCGGCGCTGGTCGGCGGCGAGGTGCCGAACGCGAACTTCGTCGCGCTGACCAACGAGTCCGGTGGCTTCTTCGTCGACCGCGGCGTCGACGGCCGTGCCACCGTGTCGCTGCGCAGCGAACGCGACGGCCAGGTGCTGGTGCACGCGTATTCGATCCAGCGGCCGAACGGCGACCACCTCGAGCTGCCGCTGCAGCGCGTGCCGCGCGCGCCGCTCGGCGCGTTCGACCGGCACGGGCTCGTCGCCGGCACGGTGACCGGCGCCGACCCGGCGCGGCAGCACCGGCTGCGCGCGACGCGCCGCCTGGAGCTGCAGGAGTGGTGGGACGACGTCGTCGAGGGCATCCCGCTGGCGTCGGCACTGCCGATCGACGTCGATCCGGCGACCACACACGCGGCGTTCCAGGCCGGCACCGGCCTGCCGGCGGGCCACCTGGCGGCTGCCGAGCTGACCGCGCCGGCCGGTGTCGTCACGCTGCAGAAGCTCGGCCTGGCGCTCGACGTGGCGCCGGTCGAAGGCGCGACCACGGCGCGCGACATCGCGCTCGACCTGGTCGCGAACAGCGTGTTCGCCAGCGCCGGCAGCCTCGCCGGCCTCGATCCGGCGATCGTGCCGGCGGCGCTCGACCTCGACCTCGGCCTGCTGTTGCCGTCCGGCGGCGCCGTCGACGTCGTGCGCGGTCTGCGCGGCAACCACGCCGCGAACGGCAACGACCTCGCGTTCACGCTGCCGCCGCTCGCCGGGGCGCTGGCGTCGCATCGCTGGCTCGCGCTGCTGCGCGGTTCGTTCGCCAGCGGCGGCGCGACGCTGGTCCTGCGGTCGCTGCACACGCTGCCGGTCACCACGCCGCGCGTGCTGCCGGCGTTCCCGACCGTGACGGCGCCGGCGGCGGGAGCCACGGTCGCCGCGACCGGTTTCACGGTCGAGTTCGCGCTGCCGGCCGGCGCGCGCCACGGCACGATCGAGCTGCGCAGCGAGACCGCCGGCGAGACGCTGCTGTGGCAGGTGCTGGTGCCGCCGGACCTGACGCAGTTCGGCTTCGTGCTGCTGCCGGTCGAGGCGCCGACGCCGCTGCTGGCGGGCCGCAGCTACACGCTGACCGTGTCGGCGTACTTCGGCGACGACGTGCTGGTCGGATCGGAGGATCCGTACCGCGACCTGTCGACGTTCGTGCACTCGATCGGCGCGGCCGAGCGCGGCATCACGCAGGTCACACGCCGCAGCATCCCGATCACGGCGAACTGATGCGCGCCGCCCTCGCAGCGAGCGCGCTGCTGCTGGCGGCGTGTGCTTTGCGGCGGCCCGAGCCGGCGCCGGCCGCGCAGCTCGAACTGGCCGCGACCGCGCTGCAGCGCGGCCGGGTCGAGGAGGCGCAGGAGCTGGTCGCCGCGCTGCGGCGCCGGCAGCCGACCTACACGGCCGCGGCCGAGTGGAGTTCGGTGCTCGCCGAGATGCTGTGGAACGACGACGAGGCGGTGCGCGAGCAGATGGCCGCGATCCGCAACGCGCGCACGGCCGGCTTCGAGGCGGTCGAAGTGCAGGCGCTGCGCGGCCGGCTCGGCGACCTGCTGTTCCAGGTCGGTCGCTGGGGCGAGTGTTCGAGCCCGCTGCTGGCCGGCGCGCTCGGCGCCGACGCCGAACGGCGCCGCGCGTTCGCGACGATCGCCTACGGGTTGCCGTTCGTGCGCAAGCCGGTCGGCCCGCTGCTGACCGAACAGCGGCTGCTGGCCGGCGACATGCCGGAGTTCCTGTGCGGCGCCGGCGACCGCGTGCGGCCGTTCGCGATCGACACCGGCACGTCGATGACGACCGTGTCGCGCAGCTTCGCCGCCGAACTGGGCATCCGCGACCCGCAGCCGGCCGGCTCGGCGCTCGACGCCGCCGGCCGCAGCCTCGCGATCGAGGTCGGCGCGCTGCCGCGGTTCGCGATCGGCGACGTCGAGCTGGGCGCCGTGCCGGTGCTGGTCGTCGACGACGAGGCGCTGCGGCTGCGCGACCTGTTCGGCGGGCCCGAGCGCGTGCCGCGCGGCGTGCTGGGCCTCGACCTGCTGGCGGCGTTCCGGTTCACGATCGACCCCGAGCGCGGCAGCGTGCAGCTCGAACTGCCGCGCGGCCTGCCGGTCGGCGAATCGGTGCAGTGCCTGCGCGCCGAGGGGCGCTGCCTCGTGCCGGTGCACGTCGAAGGCGTGCGCATGTGGTTCGTGCTCGACACCGGCGCCAGCCACTCGAGCCTCAGCGGGCTCGGCCTCGACGCGCTGCCGGGCGGTCCGGGCCGCGCGGTGCCGTCGTTCCGGCGCGTGCGGACCGTCGGCGGCGCGCTGGTCGCGGTGCGCGAGGTGCGCGACCTCGTCGTGCGCTGTTCCGACGTGCGCTTCCAGGGCGTGACGCTGCCGGTCGTCGCGCGCGGCGAATCGCCGCAGTTCCCGGTACACGGCGTGCTCGGCATCGACCTGCTGGCACGCTGCCGCGTGACACTGGACCGCGGCCGCGCGCGCATCCAGGCCGTGCGGTAGGCCGTTCCGCACCGCGCGCGCAGCGCCGGCCCGTGCGAGAATCCTGTCACGCGGCGCCGCTCGGTGGCGTCTTGTCGTCGTGACCGATCCGCTGGCCTTCCCCGACTTCGACACGCTGCGGCGCCAGGAAGCGCGGCTGCGGCCGATGGTGCGCGCATTGGTCGATGCCGATGCGGCCGGCGACGTGCTGCAGGAGACGTGGGTCCGCGCGTGGCGGCGGCCGCCGCGTTCGGCCGAGGGCGCCGACGGCTGGCTGCGGCGCGTCGCGCTGCGCGTGGCGCTGTCGCACCGGCGCACCGAACGGCGCCGCCGCAGCCGCGAGGCCGAGGTCGGTCAGCACACCGCCGCTGCGACCCCGTCGACCGCCGAGACCGTCGAACGGCTGGCCGTGCAGCGCGCGGTCGCCGCCGCGGTCAGCGAGCTCGCCGAGCCGTACCGCACCGCGGTGCTGTTGCGCTACTACCACGGGCTCGCTGCCGACGACGTCGCCACGGCGACCGGCACGACGCCCGCCAACGTGCGGCAGCGGACCCGCCGCGGTCTCGACCGGATGCGCGACCGGCTGACCCGCGAACTCGGTCGCGACTGGCGCGCCGCGCCGGCGATCGCGTGGTTCGTGCGCCCCGAGACCGCCGCCGATCCGCTGCCGACGCCGCCGCCGGTCGGTGCCGCGGCGGCCTTGCCCGTGCTGCTCATGACCCAAGCTCGCATCGTGCTGGTGGTCGGTGGTCTGTGCCTGTTGGCAGCCACCGCCCTGTTCGCGCCGCAGTGGTTCGCTGACGCCGCGCCGGCTGCCGACGACGGACCGGGACCGGTGCACGCGGCGGTCGACCCGTCGCCGACTGCGAGTGGCGCCGCCGTGCCGCCGCCGGTCGAACGTGCGGTCGTCGCCGAGGCGCTGCCGCCGGTCGCGCCCCCGGCGCCGGACCGCGGTGTCGTGCTGGATCCGTACGGTCGGTCCGTGGCCGGCGTCGAGGTCGGCCGCGTGCTCGAGGACGGTTCGCGGTGGCACAGCGAGACGGTGTCCGACGCGGCCGGCGAGTTCACGGCGTTCGCCGTCGGACCGTTCGAGCGGCTCGCCGCGGCGCCGCCGTGGGCCGCGCTGGCGGTGCAGATGCCGCAGCCAGACCGCGAGCAGGTGATGCCGTTGCTGATCGTCGCGCCGTGCCGCGAACAGCAGCTGACCGTGCGCGACGACCAGGGCCTGCCGATCGCCGGCGCGCGCGTCGCCGTGCGCGTGCACGGCCTGGTCGAGTTCCCGCGTTCGCTCGACGACGCGCGCGAGATCCGGGTGCCGGCGACGACGACCGATGCAGCCGGCCGGGCACACTTCGCCGCGCTGCCGGTCGCCGACACGGCGCTGTCGGTGTCGCATCCGGGGCACCGGCCGGTCGCGGTGCCGATCGTGGCGACCACGGCGGCGAGCCTCGACGTCGTGCTGCCGCGGATCGCCAAGGGAGCACGAATCGTCACCGGCGTCGTCACCGGGCCGCGCGGCGAGTACGTGCGCGGTGCCGCCGTCGGCCTCGGTTCGCGGCGCACGCGCGCCGACGACTTCGGCAACTTCGAACTCGTGCTCGAACCGGGTGCGGGGGTCAACCCGGGCGCGGCGTTGTGGGCGACCGGCGATGGCCTGTTCCCGGTCTCGATCGCGAACTTCGGCGAGATCGTCGCGGCGCTGGCCGAGGGCAGCGTGACGCAGGACCTGCACATCGAACGGCGCGCACAGACGATCGTCGGGCGCGTGCTCGACGCCGACGGCAAGCCGGTCGCCAACGTGGCGCTGTATCCGTGGCAGCTGGCGACCTTGACCAACAACGAGACCGCCGAGGATCTGGCGGCGCCGCCCACCGACGAGCCGTTGTCGCTGGTCGGCAACCCGGTGCGGGCGTTCGCGCACACCGACGCCGAGGGCCGGTTCGAGCTCGGCGGCCTCGACCAGAGGCCGTACCGGCTGCGGCTCTACCACGCGGCCGAGCAGTGGGGCTGGACCACGCCGGAGGTGCCGGGCGGGGCGCGCGACGTCGAACTGCGGCTGCCGGCCGGCCTGATCGGCCCGGTCGCCGGCGAGGTGCGCGACCGCGCCGGCGCGCCGGTCGCGGGGCTGCGCGTCGGCGCGTGGCTCGAGGTGTACGCGAACGGCGGCGGCGTCGCGTCGGTCGGCCTGAAGGTGCGGGCCAAGACCGATGCCGACGGCCGGTTCACGCTGCCGCGGCTCGCTCGCGACGGCGTCGCGTTGTCGTTCGCGGGCGGCGACTGGGTCGACCGCAGCGTGCCGCTCGGCGCGGCGGCCGATCCGACGCAGCTGCGCGTCACGATGCTGCGGCGCTGCCACGTGCGCGTGCAGCTGGCCGATCCGGCGCTGGCCGACGGGCACGTCTCGTTCCTCGATGCCGCCGGGGAGACGCAGTTCATCCACCAGGAGCGCGCCGGTACCAGCATGTCGACGACGTCGCAGCAGTTGCACGACGGCAAGACCGAGGTGTTGTTCGTCAGCGAGGACGCCGTGACGCTGCAGGTGCAGCCCCGCAAGGGCGGGGCGCCGGTGCAGTTCGCCATCGTGTTGCGCGCCGGGGAAGTGAACCTGATCGCGCGCTGACGCGCCGTGCCGCGGTGGGCATGGCAGGCCGGCGGGCGCCGGGTACAAGTCGCGCATGCCCGACCGCGCCGCTGCGCCGTTCCCGTTCGACGCCCTGCGTGAGGGGGTCGCGGCGGTCGCCGGCGACGGCGCGTTCGCGCCGCAGAACGACTGCATGCGCCGGCTGCTGGCGGCATGGACGCCGACCGACGCCGAACGGCGGCAGCTGGCTGCCGGCCATGCGCTGCGGATCGCCGTCGACGGGCGGGAACACGTGCTGCGGCGCGCCGGTGACTGGCTGCTGGCGATGCCGGCCGACGCCGTCGACGACCGTGCCGTCGCGGCGCAGTTCGCCGCAGCGCGCGCGCGGCAGCTCGGCAGCATGGCGTCGTCGATCGCGCACGATCTCGCCAACGTGCTGAACGCAGCGATGGGCTTCGCGGCGCTCGCCGACGCCACGACACAGGATCCGGCTGAACGGCGCCTGATCGGCGAACTGCAGCGCGGTGCGACGCGCGGAGCGGCGCTGGCGCGCGCGCTGGCGCGCATGCTGCAGGGCCGGGCGCGTGAGCGCGCCGCCGTCGCGGTCGGCGACCTGATCGACGGCGTCTGCGCGCTGGCCACGCGTGCGGCGCAGGGCCGCAAGATCGCGCTCGCGGTGGCGCCGGCGACCGGCCTGCCGCCCGTGCGGGTGGTCGCCGCCGAGGCGCAGCAGGCGCTGCTGCTCGGGCTCGGCGCGCTGCTCGACACGGCGCCGCAGCGCATCGACATCGCCGCCACCGCCGAGCGCCGCGCGGTTGCCGGCGGCCGCGAACGGGCCTGCGTGTGCGTTCGCCTCGCCGCCAGCGGCTGCACCGCGCCGGTCGGCGCCGGCGCCAGCGACCCCGACTGGCAGACCACCACATCGCTGCTGCTGGCCCATGCCGGCGGCGAGTTCGCGCGCCGCGACGACGGCACCGCGGCCACGCTCGACTACGCCTGGCCCGCCGCGCCCTCGGCCTGATCGACGGCGCTCGCCGGCAGCTGCGCCGCGACTTCGAGCGCGCGCTGCAGCGTCCGTTCGCGCGCGGCGTCGAACGGGCAGCCGCCGAAGCGCACTTCCTGGTAGGCCGCGAACGCAGCGGCGAACTCCGGCGCCAGCCGGTCGCCGCGCCGCAGCGCGGCGGCATACTGCTCGAGCGTCTGGCCGTGCCCGCGCGCGAGCCCGCGCTCGGCGAGTACGCGCAACAGCCGCGCCAGCAGCCGCCGCGCGCTGCGAGCGACCGGCGGCGGCGCCACCGTCGGCCGTTCCGAGCCGCCGGTCGGCCACAACGTCGACGCGAGCGCCAGCACCAGCGCGAGCAGCAGCAGCCACGGCTGCAGCACGAAGTCCACCAGCGCGCGCCACGGATCGGCGGCGGGACCCCGTTCCCGCTGCGCGACGTCGGCGAGCGTGCCGCCGCGATCGAGCTGCGACGGCATACGCTGGCCGCGTTCGGCCGCCGGCGTCGGATCGAACACGACGAAGCCGCGGCCGCGGAACGGGATCTCGACCCAGGCGTGCGCGTGCTGCGAGCCGTAGATCCGTGCGCCGGCCTCGCGCGGATCCGGGCCGCCGCCGTAGAGGCCGGTGCCGATGCGGCACGGGATGCCGCGCAGCCGCAGCAGCAGGGCCGCCGCCGACGCGAAGTGCATGCAGTAGCCGCGCCGGTCGCCGGTCGCGAACAGGAAGTTCTCGAGTGCGTGCCCGTACGGCCCGGTCGGATCGATCCGGTCGTAGCGGCAGTGCTGCGCGAGTCCGTCGGCGATCGCCTGCGCCGCGGCCAGCGGTTCGTGGTCGACCCGCCATTCGGCGAGCAGGCGCGAGAACGGCACGCGGTCCAGGTCGCCCGGCAGCGCGAGCAGGCCGAGCCGGCCGGCGCGCGGGTCGACCGGCGTGTCGGTCGGCGGCGGCAGGTCCTGGTAGCCGACCGCGTAACTGCCCGGCCGGCTGCCGTCGATCTGGCGCAGCCATTCGCGTTCGCCGTCGACGGCGAGCCCGTCGACGCCCTGCACCTCGACGGTGCCCGGCGGCGCGAACACGAAGTTGCGCGCGCCGGCGAAGCGCTCGATTTCGAGCCACACGACCGGCACTGCCGGCGCCGCGCGCCGCAGCACGTGGTCGCTGCCGCCCGACGCCGCGCGCGCCGACAGTTCACCGATGCCCCAGCGGTCGAGGCCGGGCACGGCGAAGAAGCCCGAGCGCAGGTAGAGATCGGCCGGCACCGCGTCGCCGTCGACCGAACGCACGCGCACCAGCTGCTCGCCGGCCAGGTCGGACAGCGCGCCGCGGCCGCCGTCGAGCTCGAACGAGTCGTCGAGACCGACGCGGCGCCGCGTGTCGCCGAGACCGACGTCGGGCGCCGAGGCGGTGCGGCTCGGGGACGGCACCAGTCCGATCGTGCGTTCGACCGCGAACGCGGCGACCAGGCACGGCAGCGCGAGGCCGAGCGCCGACGCGACCAGGTGCCGGGCCGGCCGCGCCGGCATCGCCGCGGGGGCCGGCCGGCTGACGCGGCAAGCGGCCAGATGCGCGGTCGCGCGCAGCGCCACGCAGGCGGCGACGCCGTAGCCGACCACCAGCGGCACGTGCATGCCGTCGAGGATCACGCCGACCAGCAGCACGCAGAAACTCAGGAACAGACCCAGCGCGCCGTCGGTGTCCTGCTGGCGCGCGGTCACGAACGCGAGTGGCGGCAGGATCGTGCCGGCCAGCGCCGCCGGCCGCGACATCGGGCCCGCGAAGCGCAGCGCGAGCCACAGCGCCGCGGCCTGCAGCGCGGTCGCGAGCAGGGCGCGACGCCACTGCGCCGTCGCGCGCGGCAGCCGCCCGAGCAGCAGCCCGGGCCCGCACAACGCCAGCAACCAGCCGGGCGCGAAGTCCTGCAGCGGCAGGTTCACGAGCGCCAGCAGCGCGCACGTCAGCAGCGCCAGCGCCGCGAGCCGCGACACTGCGGTTGTGGGCGACGGCAGGGCGATCATTCGAAGTCGCCTCCGACCACCGTGACCGTGCGCGGCATCGCCGCGATCTCCGGCGACGCGGTGTAGGCGCCGGCCGGGATCCAGAAGCAGTGTTCGAGGCGCAGCAGCTGGTCGAACACGTCGGGCGGCAGCGCGCGGTGCGCCGTCGGCTGCGCCTCGGCCAGCAGCGTCAGCAGTTCGTGTTCCTGCGCCGGGCCCTGCACCAGGAACCGCTCGGAGCGCTCGTCGAGCACCAGCACGAGGATCTGCGCGGCGCGCTGGCGCAGCCAGGCGACCAGCGATGCGCAGGCGCCGAGGCTCCATTCGAAGCGGCGCGAGCCCTGGTACAGCGGCCGGCCCGGCGGCCGCCGCAGGTCCAGCACCAGGCCGACCGTGTGCGGCAGCCGGCCGCGCGTGACGCGGCGCACGAGCGTGCCGAGCGCCGCGCTGCGCAGCGCGTGCACGCCGCGCGCGTCCTCGTGCGGCAGCTGTTCGCGCAGGGAGTGGAACTCCAGCCCGACCGCGACCGCGTGGTCGCGCGGCGACGCCTGCTGTTCGGCAAGCGCCTGCACGACCTCGGCCGACAGCGGCACGCGCGCCGGTTCGGTGACGAAGTCGGTCGCGACCGTGATCACCGCGCGTGAGCGGAACAGTGCCAGCGGCCAGACCGACATCAGCACGAACACGCGTTCGAGCACGTGGCTGCGCTGCAGGCTGCGACCGCGCAGCGCGACCCGCATCGGCGCGCCCGGCCGCAGCGTGCCGAGCATCAGCGGCGGTTCGTAGCGCATCGTGCGCGGTTCGCTGAGCAGGCACTCGCGCGCGCCGCGGCGGCCGCGGTGCACCAGCGTCAGGTGGTCGACGAACGGCGCGCCGGCGACCGCGCGGCGCGCGGCGACCTGCACCTCGGTGTGGTGCAGTCGGCGTTGTTTGGCGACGAAGTCGACCACCAGCGGCGCCGCCAGCATCGCCGCCGCGAGCCGCGCGTTGGCGTCGTCGCCGAGCCATGCCGCGCCGGCCGCCAGCGCCGTCAGCCACGCGACGACTTTGCCGCGCAGCGTCAGTTCGACGGAGCTGCTCGAGGTCGCCATCGGTCGTCAGTCGGGCAGCGGCGTGTGGGCGAGGATCTCGTGCAGCAGCGCTTCGGTGTCGCTGCCGGAGCGGCCGGTCATGCGGTGGGCCCAGGCCGGGACCAGCAGTGCCCGGACATCGTCGGGCACGACGAAGTTGCGGCCGTGCACGAAGGCGCGCGCGCGGCAAGCGCGGTGCAGCGCCTGCGCGCCGCGCGTGCTGACGCCCAGCACCGCGTCGGCGGTCGTGCGCGTGCGGTGCGCCAGTTCGACGATGAACGCGGCGAGTTCGCGATCGCAGCGCACGCCGTCGATCGCCGAGCGCGCCGCGAACAGTTCGTCGCGCGTCGCCACCGGCCGCACCTCGTCGGCGAGCCGGTGCCCGTCCTCGCGCGCCACGACCTCGATCTCCTCCTCGGGGCTCGGGTAGCCGAGCCGCAGGCTCAGCAGGAAGCGGTCGAGCTGGTTCTCGGGCAGCGGGTAGGTGCCGGCCGAGGTCATCGGGTTCTGCGTCGCGATCACGAAGAACGGATCGGGCAGCACGTGGCTGTCGCGGTCGATCGTGACGCGCCGTTCGGCCATGCACTCGAGCAGTGCCGACTGCGTGCGCGGCGGTGTGCGGTTCAGTTCGTCGGCCAGCAGCACCGACGTGAACACCGGTCCGGGCCGGAACGTCAGTTCGCCGGTGCGCGGGTGGTAGACCTGCGCGCCGACGATGTCGCTCGGCAGCAGGTCGGCGGTGCACTGCACGCGCTGGAACGGCAGGTCGAGCGCGCGCGCCATGCACTTGGCCAGCAGCGTCTTGCCGACGCCCGGGTGGTCTTCGATCAGCAGGTGGCCGCCGGCGAACAGGGCCGTGACCGCGAGTTCGATCGCGTCCTCCTTGCCGCGGAGCGACTGGCCGATGGCCTGGGTGAGTTTCTGCGCGAGTGGGGACATCCGCGAGGAGTGCGTGGCGGTGCGCATGCTACACGTCGGCGGCGTGGGGAAGGCCGTCCTGCGCCGGGCGCGGTCGCGGCGGGGTGGCCGGCCCAACGTCCGGCGACGCCGCGGAGTTCAGCCCGAAAAAGCACGCGGCGCGAGGGGGCGAGCCCTCGCGCCGCATGCAGCCATGCGACGGGGCGGGTCACCGGCGGATGGCCGGCACCCGCAGTTCCCGCACGGGCGACAGGCCGATCGCCGCCGCATCCTCCAGCGGCAGCGACGGGCAGACGCGCACGGCTTGGGCGAAGCAGACGAGGTCCCGTTCGAGGCCCGGCAGCTTCACGTCGATCGCCAGCGCGCCTTCCCCACGCGCCAGCGAGCATCCCGTGATCAGATCCGGCGCGACCCCGAGCACCTGGCCGCCCGGCAGCTCGAGGCCAGAGCGGTCGAGCCCGAGCACCAGCACCACCAGGTCGCCCGCCGCCGCACCGGCGACGGTCGCGGTGATCGTGGTGCCATGGACCTCGGTGCCGAGGCGCAGGTCCTGGGCCGCGAGGCCGGTCAGCAGCAGCGGGGCGGAGAACAGAGCAACGAAGAGGCGCGGGTTCATGCCCGGTCAGGGGCGGCGGCGGCCGGGCCGGAACGTCGGCGACGGGAATTCCGGCCCTTGCGTCCGCGCCGACGGCCGGTACGCCCGGCACCATGCGCGCTGCCGCTGCGGTTCCGTTCGTGGTCTGCTGGGTTGGGTGTGCTTCGGCGCCGGCGTCGCCGGTGGGCGGGTTTGCCCCGAGCGGCGTGCCCGGTGCCGTGGCGCCGTTCGTCGGCTCGCACCGCGGGACCTTGCGCATGTACGGCGAGAACGGCGTCCGTGAGGTGCCGATGGGCCTCGACGTCGAGCCGGTCGCCGGTGCCACCGACCGCCTGCGCTGGGTGTTGCGCTACGGCGAGGGGGCTTCGGCGCAGGCGCGCGACTACCTGCTGCTGGTCGACGACGCGGCGGCCGGGCGGTACCGCATCGACGAGCAGAACGGCATCGTGCTGCCGGCGCGGCTGTGCGATGGCGAGCTGGTCTCGGTGTTCGCGGTCGGCGGCCAGGTGCTGGTGGCGCGCTACCGGGCGGTCGCAGTCGGCGTCGAGTTCGCGCTGGAGTCGTTCGGCGTCGGCAGCGACGGCAGCGACGCTGCGACGCCGACCACGGGCGCGGCCACGGGCGCGGCGGGCGTGACGCCGATCGCCGAAGTGGCGGTGCAGCGGGCCCTGCTGCACCGCACGACCGGCGCGCGCTGACACCTGACGATTCGGCGGGTTGGCGGTTCGGCCCGCCGTCCTGCCGGCTACGTTCGGCCGCCGTGAGCAAGCCGTCGAAGCCCCGCAAGTCGAAGCCGCCGATCACCGCGACGTTCCAGGCCCGCGGGCACCTGATCGACTCCGGTCTGATGTCGGATGCGCTCGAGGCCGTGCAGGCGGCGGGCGCCAGCTATCGCGTCGTGCGGCTCGACATCGGCAAGCACCGGCTCGACGAGAGCCTGCTCGAACTCGAGGTCACGGCGCCGGACGCGGAGGTGTTCGAACGGGTGCGCGCCGACCTGATGTCGCTCGGCCTCAGCGAGACCGAGACCCAGGATGCCGTGCTGGCCGAGGTGGACATCGACGGCACCGCGCCGGAGAACTTCTATTCGACCACCAACCTCGCCACCGAGGTGCGCCTCGACGGCGAGTGGCTGCCGGTGCTGGGCCAGCGCATGGACGCGGCCCTGGTGCAGGAGGACGGAGCCTTCCGCTGCGTGAAGTTGCGTGACCTGCGCCGCGGCCAGCGCGTGGTCGTCGGCTACACGGGCATCCGCATGACGCCCCATACGTCGCGCAAGTTGCAGCAGGACGGCGGCCGGTTCGGCTTCATGCAGAGCGGTGCCAGCTCCGAACGGCAACTCGCCGCGCAGGTCGCCGAAGTCGTGCTGGAGTGGCGGCGCGTGCGGGCCGAGGGCAAGAAGGTCGTGCTGGTCGCCGGGCCGGTGGTCGTGCACGTCGGCGCCGTCGCGCCGCTGGCGGCGATCCTGCGCGCCGGCCTCGTCGACGGCCTGCTGAGCGGCAACGCGCTCGCCGTGCACGACATCGAAGCGGCGCTGTTCGGCACCAGCCTCGGCATCGAGGTGCGTACCGGTCGTGCGGCCGTGCACGGGCACATGCACCACATGCGGGCCATCAACACGATCCGCCGGGCCGGCAGCATCGAAGCGGCCGTGCAGAAGGGCCTGCTGAAGACCGGCGTCATGCACGCCTGCGTGCAGGCGAAGGTGCCGTTCTGTCTGGCCGGTTCGATCCGCGACGACGGTCCGCTGCCGGACACGCAGATGGACCTGATCGCGGCGCAGGACGGCTACGCGCGCATCCTCGACAACGCCGGTCTGGTCGTGATCCTGAGCTCGATGCTGCACGGCATCGGCACCGGCAACATGATCCCGGCCGAGGTCCACACCGTCTGCGTCGACATCCATCCGGCGGTCGTCAGCAAGCTCAGCGACCGCGGCTCGGCGCAGAGCCAGGGCATCGTCACCGACGTCGGGGCCTTCCTGGGCGCGCTGGCCCAGCAGCTCGGCGTGCTGCCCGACCCCAAGGACTGACGGCGGACGGGGCGCTGTGGTGCCCGGGTGAACGCCCGTAGCCGCCGCCGCGCGCTTCGCGGCATGCGGCCGGCGTCAGGGTTGCGGCGCCCGCTCGGCTTTGCCCACTCGAGCCATCAGTTGTCGGCCCGGCGCGGCCGATGCAGCCCATGCCATGGCCCTTTCGCTCGCCATCCTGCTGTCCGTCACGTGTCTGCCGCAGACTCCGCCCGGGGTGCCGAGCGAGGTGGTGCTGGCAGCGGCCGAGGATCCGGTGCCGCTGGCCGAGTACGGCCTCGGCGACGGCGGCTTTCCGCCCGGCCCCCGCGCCGCCCTGCGCTGGTCGCCGGACGGCTGCACGACGGCCGGCGGCGCGCGCATCGAGGTGCAGCGTGTCGGCGTCAAGCTGACGTTCCCGTCCGGGCGCGAACTGCTGGTCGCGCCCGACGGTTTCGTGCACCTGCGGTCCGGGGAGTCGGCGGGGCCGTTCCCGCTCGGACTCGAGCTGCGCCTCGGCGACGGCTCGCTGGTGCGGATCGCGCTGTCGCCGACCGCGCGCGAACGGCTGCGCGACGTGCGCGTGCAGGACGGTGATCGGCTGCTGCAGCCCTGGCGGCGCGGCGAGGCCGCGACGTGGATCGAACGGCCGGGCGCCTGGGCCGGCCTGCGGTTCAGCTGCTGCGGCGACGGCGGTGACCTCTACCGCGCGATTGCCCTCGGGCCGCTGCTCGTGCTCGATCGCACGCTGGTGGCCGCGGACCGCGCGGCCGCCGCGCCGCGCGAGCGGCTGGTGCTGTTCACGGCGCCGCTGCGGCAGTCGCTCGCGCTGCTGCCGCGCCAGAACCAGAAGCCCGACCCGCTGGTACGGCGCGCCGTCACGGCGGTGGCGGCGATCAGCGATCGCAGCGACGCGATCTTCCCGGCCGGCGCGGCGCTGGCGCGCGCCGAGCAGGACTCGCTGCGCTGGCTCCTGCGCGGCGGGTTCGAGCTCGAACTCGCGCTCGAAGGCCCCTTGGCACCGCGGCTGATGCTGTTCGCGGGTCGCAGCGTGCGGCCGATGGTCGAGTGGTCGCTGACCGGCAGCGGCGCGGTCTACCTCGGCAACCCGACCGACGGTGGTTCGGACCGGCGCTGGCACGGCAACGGCGTGCCGATGCCGCGGGTCGCGGCCGATCTGCAGCCGCGCGAGGCGCTGTTCGAGCGCGGTGAGGCGCTGCGCGTGCTCGAACGGCTGCGCCGCTGAGGCGCCCGCGCCGCGCCGTCGCGGTCCTCGACGACGACGGAACCCGCGCGCGCTGGCGTTCGTCGAAGGGATCGCGCGGTCGAGCCAGGCGCTGTTTCGCTCGCTCCTCTCCTCCGTGTTCCCAGCCCACCTCGTCGGGCCGGCCGACCGCGCATTTTCCCGCCTCGCCGCCGTGTTGCCGCGCCTCGGCGGCTCAGCGGTTGCGCCGCGCGACGGCTTCCCGGGCGCGCGGCGAACGGTGTTCCTGCAGCGCGGCCTCGACCGCCGGGTCGTTGCCGACTTCGTGCAGCCGCAGCAGCGCCTGCAGCGCGCTCTCGGTGTCGGTGGCGCCGATGGCCAGCAGCAGCGCCTTGCGGTCCGCACTGGCGCCGGCGCTGCGCAGCCTGGTCTCCAGCTTCGCCGTCGCCGCCTCGCCGTGCAGCAGCTTGCCGATCCGGCCGACGGTGCGCGCGTACTCGGGATCGGTCACCGGGCCGAGCGACACGGCCAGCGCGTCCAGCAGGCCGTCGAGGCGCTGCTCGGCGCACAACTCGGCCAGCGCGATCTTGTACGGCACGTCGTCGAGTTCGCCGGCGGCGCGCGACATCGCGCGGCTCCACTGCAGGCCGTCGAGGTGGCTGCGCAGGTCCGGCCGTTCGGTCAGGTAGCGCACGGCCTCGACACGCACGCTCGCGTCGCCCTCCAGCGCGGTGCGGCACAGCGCTTCGGCGGTGGTGGCCGGCGGCGCGCCGGCGTCGCTGGCCGCCAGCAGGGCCGCGAACGCGAACACCGGGTCGCGGTCGATCTCGGCGCCGACCAGCGGGTTGCTGCCGGGCCAGCCGACCATCTTGTAGTACGGCCCGTCGGCGGCCGGCAGTCCGAGGCGCCCAGCCTGCGCGGTCGCGTCCTGCAGGCAGTAGAGCCGCGACTGGCGCGGCGACGGCCGCTGGTGCAGGCCCAGCCGCGGGAACTCCAGCACGGCCAGCGTCGCCGCACCGCCGGCGCCGCGCACCGGGCGCACGACCTGCAGCCGGTGCACGACGAGGTCGTCGCCGACTTCGGTGCGCTGCACGCCGCGCGCGACGACGACCGCGTCGGCGGTGACGAGACCGCGGCGCAGCTCCTGCGCCGCGAGCAGCGCCGGCAGGCAGAGGATCGAGAACACGAAGGGGGCGGTGCGCATGGTCAGTTGCCGTAGAACGCCTGCTCGCGCAGGTAGGCCAGGTTGAGGCTGTTGAACGCCGTCTGCGGGTGGATCGCCGACGCGTACGAGAGCGACGGGCTCATCACGTTGGTGGCGCCGCTCACGAACAGCGCCGACGTGCGGATGTGGCCGTCGCTCGAGCCGGGGAAGTTCGTGGTGTCGTTGCCGTAGAGGCCCGTGGGCATCGCGCCGTTGCGCACGAGGCCCATCGAGTGGCCGCACTCGTGTGCCAGCACCACCGCCGTGAACCGGGCCAGATCCTCGATGGCGGAGTCGATGTCGTCGGTGCGGCCGTCGGTCAACGAGCCGATCAGCCGCGCGCCGTCGAGGCCGTCGTTGCCGACCGCGGTGCCGCCGAGTGCCGGCGCCAGCGGGGCGAAGGTCAGCCGGAACGCGCTCGACGCCGGCGGGCCCAGGCCGGCGTCGGCGATCGTGTGCAAGAACACGCCGAGCCGTTCGCCGAGGAAGTCGAGCTTGGTGTCGTCGTTCTGCGTCGCGTTGGACGGATCGAAGATCGCGATGCCCAGCACGCCGGCGGTCGCCGAGGAACCGGCGATGCTGATGCGCGAGAAGCCGAGTTCGTGGTACGGCACGCTGGAGCTGGTGCCGAACGAGCCGCTCGGTGCCGTGGTCGTGAACGTCACGTTGGCGCCGGCATAGAGCTCGGCGAGGTCGGCGAGCAGTTCGGTCTCGAAGCGCCGCACGACGACCGCGTTGCTGTCGAGGCCGGCGTCGACGTTCGACAGCGGCGAGTTCGACTGCAGGCCCAGCGCGAACAGCACGTCGACGAAGTCGCTGCGGCCGTTGGCGCCGGCGACGGCGTCGAGCGAGACGCCGTTGGTGATCGCGCTGGTCGTGAAGCTCTCGATGTCGCGGCTGAAGTCGAGGAACCACACCTGCTGCGGGTTGGTGTTGGTCTCGAACGGCTGCAGTGCGACCGTGAACGCGCGTGCCGTGGCCGCGAACGTCACCGGATCCGAAGCGAGTCCGGACGCGTCGGCGACGACGCAGCTCAGCGTGAACGGCGCGTCCGGGAACACCGTCGTCGTCGGCACGCGCCAGCTCGACGCGGAATTGCCGGTCGTGACCGCGGTCAGGAACGGCAGCAGGTTGGTGCCCGCCGGCTGCGTGCCGGCCGTCGTGCCGACGGCGACGTTGGCCGTGATCGACGTGCGCGCGTGGTCGATCGTGCCGTTGTCGCTGAACGCGAGGTCGAGGGTCCAGCCGTTGGCCGGCACCTGCAGCGTGCCGCCGGCCGCGCCGGTGCCGTTCAGCGCGTCGTCGATGTCGGCGATCGTCACGTTGGTCAGCACCGGCGCGACGCCGTCGCTGGTGCCGATCGTCACGGCGGTGCCGCCGATGCCGAGTGCGCCGCCGAGGTCGCGCACGACGTCGTTGGTGGCCGCGAACGCGATCGTCGTCGCGCCGGGAGTGAACGACACGCCGGTGCCGAGCGTGATCGCGATCGAACGTGGCCCGAGTTGGGACGGCGGCGCCGCCACGGCGCCGAGTGTCGCGTTGGTCGACAGCGCGACGTCGCCGTCGCCGAGCACCGCGCCGCCCACCAGCGTGACGTCCTCCGAGAAGAACAGCAGCAAGGTCTCGCCGGCGACCGGCGTCGCGGCGGCGCCCACGAACGCCGCGGTGACGATCGTCGGCGCGACGTTGGTGCTGCCGCCGCCGCCGCCGCCGCACGCGGCGGCCAGCAGGCAGGCGGTCAGGGCCGCGGCCGGAAAACGCTGATGCGACGGGCGGTCGGATCCGATCATCGGAGCATGTCGAGGTGGGCGTGGTTCACGGCGCATCGCAGCGCAGCGGCCGGCGCTGCCGCCCCGCGCACGCACGGGGCCGACGGCCGCGCGCTGGCGCGGCCGTGGCGCGTCGTGCCGCCGACCGTCGCCGACGAAGTGCAACGGCGCCGCGCCGGCCGGGTCCAGCCGGCGTGGCCGCGCCTGGTCGGCGTGCTGCTGCTCGTCGTGGCGGGAATGGCGGCGATGCATCCGGTGGAGCCGATACCAACGCATGTTGCTGCCTCCGCATCGGCACGACCAGGGTTCTACCTTCGCTCCCTGCACGCGGTTTCACCGACGGGGGATCTGACCGACCCGCCGCCGGCGTTCCGCTGGCGCGCGAACGGGGGACCCGGCGCGGTGGCGTTCGTCTTGTGCGAGGCCGACTACACCGAGATCGATCGCATCGCTGGCATCGACGGCGACGTGCTGGTGACCCCCGAGGCCCTGCGCGACCGCCTCGCGGCGCGTGGCACGTTCCACTGGTTCGTCGAGGCCGAGGCCTCCGGCCGGACCGTCCGCAGCCGCCTTGCGAGCTTCACGATCCGCTGACACCGAACGCCCGTTGGCACCGCCCGAAGCGGCCGCAGAGTGTCCCTAACTCAACTTGCAGAAAGGGGATACCGAAAAGCAGCTCGCGGGGGGAAGGCCCCTCCCGCATGCAACCGGGACACACAGCGGATGATGAAGCTCGCGGTCGGTGAGGTGGTGCAGGGCTACCGGATCACCCGTTTCCTGGGACGCGGCGGCTTCGCCTCCGTGTTCCTGGCGCAGCACGAGGAGACCGGCAACAAAGTGGCCCTCAAGGTCGGCGGCGCCTCCGGCGGCGGCCGCCAGGTGACGCGCCTGCTCGAAGTCACCTCCCGGCGCACCCCGGAGGGCATCAGCCCCGACGAACTGCCGGCCGAGGCCGTGTTCTTCGAGCCGCGCGGCGTGCGGATCGACCTGTTCGACGAGCGCGAGGTGCAGGCCATGCTGCGCGCCGAGGGCGACCTGCTGGCCGCGTGCCAGCACGAGAACGTCGTCACGGTGCACGACCGGCTGGTGATCGACGGCAACCCGGTGCTCGTGCTCGAGTACGTCCGCGGCAAGACGCTGCGCGAGAAGATCCGCAGCCTCGAGGGCATCCACCTGAACTGGTTCCTCGCCGTCGTGCGCGCGCTGCTGGCCACCAAGGCCGCCGGCGCGCTGGACTACCACGGCGACCTGAAGCCCGAGAACCTGGTCGTCAAGCCGAGCGGCAAGGTCGTGATCCTGGACCCGGCGATGCGCGTGCCGGGCGGTTCGATCGTGACCACGACGCCGCACTACAACCCGCTGCTGCTGTGCGACAGCAAGGCGGACGTGATGGCGATCGGCATCATGATCTACGAGATCCTGACCGGCACGCTGCCGTTCGACGAGGTGCCGTGGGAGTTCGCCGGCCGCCAGAGCGGCGGTGAGACGCAGCGGCTGTCGCTGAGCTACTTCTTCAGCTACAGCCCGCCGCACGTGCTGAACCCGAAGACGCCCGAGGAACTCGAGCGCATCATCTACCGCTGCATCACGGTCAGCGACTACGGCCTCGAGCAGCTGAAGGGCGACCTCGAGTCGTTCATCAGCAAGGCCTGAGGCGACCGCGGCCACGCGGCGGCCGCTGCCGGCCGCCCGATGGCAGGCCGAGACGAGGGGAGCGGACCGACCCTCACACCTCAGTGGCGGTCGGCGAGCATCTTGCGCGACTCGTGGATGCTGCCCACCACGAGCGCACCGATCGCGACGATCACGAACGCCGTGCAGTGGCCGACCACGTCGGCGACCGTCCACGTCAGCGACGTCAGGAAGAACGCGAGCAGGTGCACCGCGGCGCCAAGCACCAGCGCGCGGAACCGTTCGGCGTCCAACTGCTGCCACAGGAAGCCCGCCAGCGGCGCGGCGATCGCCGTGCGCAGAGCGACGTCGTAGTGCCAGCCCGCGATCAGCACGTAGGCGGCGGCGGCCGGCAGGAACACTCCGAAGCCGGTCAGCAGCGGCCGGATCGTCGTCAGCACCGGGTGCGCCGAACGGCGTTGCGCCAGGTAGCTCGGTTCGGCCGGCGGCGGCGTTTCGGCCGGCGCCGGCGTCGCTGCCGGCGGGTCGATCCGGACCGCCAGCGCTTCGCGCCAGTCGCCGGCGAACGGGTCCTGCAGCTTCTTCGGCTTCGCCTCGGGTTCGCCGTCGACCAGCTGCATCGAGGCGCGCTCCAGCAGCTCGCGGCGGCGCCGTTCGGCGTAGTCGGCGTTGGCCGGCTCGGGTTCGGCGAGCTTCTTCTCGATCGCGGCCAGCTTCGGGTCGACGAAACCCGCCGTGTCGCGCCACTCGCCCGCGGTATCCGCGCGTTCGATCGACGCCCTGAGCGCGTCGTCGTCGAATTCGTCGGTGATGTCGCCTGGGCCGGTCATGGCCGGTGTCATCGGCCGTTCGGGCCGGCGGGTTGAGCGGTCGGCGGCCTGCGGCGCGCCGGCGTCCACGACCGGGACAGCCCCTCCGCAGCCAGTGCCCTTCGGCGGCGCCGGAACCGGTCGGCAGGGCACGGTTCCGCAGCGCCGTGTGGACATCGGCACGGTGCGAGGGAAGATGCGCCGCCGCCGGCCGTCCGACGTCGCCGGCCCGTGCCCGACGGCTCGGGCAGGCTGCCTTTCCGATCATGCCCACGCTCCGCCCGCTCCTGTCCGGCTTCCTGCTGTTTGCGGCCTGCAGCACCAGTTCCGTGCTGGAGCAGAGCCAGCACAGCGCGCGCCTCGGCGACCACCAGCGCGCCTACGAACTGCTGGCGGCGGAGCGGCAGGCGCTGATCGACGCCGGCGACACGCCGACGCCGGAGCTCGAGCAGGCCTGCGCGGCGGCCTGGCAGCGCCATCTGCTGGAGCGGGCCCGCTACCACATCTTCGGCGAGCGCGAGCAGGCGGCGCTCGACGACCTCGCCGAACTCGAACGGATCGCGCCCGACTACCCCGAACTCGGCGCGCTGCGCGACCGCGCGATCTTCAAGCTCGCGACGCGGTCGGTGCAGGCCGGCGAGGACCAGCTGCTGCGCAAGGACCTGCAGGGTGCGCTGACCGCGTTCCTGCGCGCCGAGGCGCTGCTGCCGGGCTTCTTGCCCGCGGTCAAGGGCACCGAGCGCGTGCGCACTTCGCTCGGCGAGCTGTCGACCAAGGCGCAGCGGCAGTTCCTCGAGGCGGTGCGCAAGCTGCCCGAGTTCCGGTTCGTCGAGGTGCGCTGGCACTCGGACATCGCGGTCGCGAACGCGCCGGAGCGCGAGGACGCCGACCAGCTGCGCATCCGGGCGCGGCACGAGATGGCGCTGGCCGCGCTCGAACGTGCCCGCGAATGCGTGCGCGCGAACCAGTTCGGCGCCGCGCTGCTGGAGCTGCGCGAGGCCGCCAAGCTCGATCCGGAGCTGCCGGGCGTCGCCGAGGAGATCGCCGCGGTCGAGCGCGAGACGAAGGCGTCGCTGCTGATGGAGAAGGCGCAGATCGCGATGCGCTCGGGCCAGTTCGACGGCGCGCGCCAGCAGCTCGACGAGGCCTACGCGATGTCGACGCTGCTGCGCGGCGACATCAGCGAGCTGATGATCCAGAACCGCCGCCGCGAGGGCGACGCGAAGTACCAGGCGGCGCGCGATCTCGAGATCCTCGGCAAGAAGGCCGAAGCGCTGGCCGCGTTCGAAGCGCTGGCGCTGGAGTGGCCCGAAGGGCTCGCCGACGAACGGGCGCGCGTCGACGGCCTGAAGCTCGACATCGAGCAGGCGCAGAAGGAATGGGACGCCGCGGTCGCGGCCGACCAGGCGGGCGACCTGCCCGGCGCGCTGCTGCACTACGAGGCGGCGATGCAGTTCTACCCGGGCTGGCAGGACGGTCCGGCGCGGATCGAGCGCCTGAAGCAGGCGATCGCGCAGCAGGCCGATGGCAGCGGCGCCGAGGGCGGCGCACGGCGCGACTGACCGACTGCGTCGGCCATTGGTGCCGGCGCCCGGCACCGGCATGATCGCCGCGTGCGCAGGATTTCGCTGGCGAGCCGGTTCGTGTTCACCCTCGTGGTGACCGCCGTGCTGCCGCTGCTGCTCTACGGCTGGTTCTCGCTGCGCTCGATGCGCGAGCAGATCGACGAGCAGGTCGTGCGCGTGTTCCTGCCGCAGCTGGCCGCCGACCACGCGCAGAAGATCGACGGGCTGCTGCAGCGCGTCGACCAGGCCTGCGCGATCGTGCGCGAGATCGCGCGGCGTGCGCTCGACAGCCGGGCCGAGATGGCGGCGTTCGAAGAGCAGGTCGAGCTGGTGCCGGACCTGCTCGACAACTACCTCGATCTGCTGCTGCTCGCCGACTCGACCGGACGCGTCGTCTACTGGCAGGACGGGCAGCGGCTCGATCCGAACACGCACGAACGGCGCGCGGCGCTGATCCCGACGACGGTCGCCGACGCCGCGTGGTTCCGCGGCGCGCAGCGCGAGCGCACGCTGCAGTTCGTGCCGTGGGGGCGGTCGCCGTTCCTGCACCGCGGGCTCGAGCACCGTTCGATGGATCCGGCCAGCCACCACCTCGGTCTCGCGATCGACGTGCCGCGGCCGGAGGGGCCGCCCGGCGTGCTGTTCGCGCTGCTGCGCTGGGGCGAAGTGCAGCTCGTGCTCGACCAGGCCCGTGACGTGCTGGCGGCGCGGGCGGGCCTGCCGTCGGCGCAGGTGCTGCTGGCGAGCCGCGACGGTCGGGTGCTGGCACACACCGATCGCGCGAGGTACGGCCTGCCGCTGGCGCCGCCGGCGCTGGCGGCGCAGGTCACCGCGGCCAAGGCGATGGCGCGCGGTGCCTACGCGGCGGCGGACGGCGCACGCTGGCGCGTCGGTGTCGCACCCTGCGGCCTCGGCGGGGCGCGCGATTTCGTGGTCGCGGTCACGGTGCCCGAGACCGAGCTGTTCGCGGCCAGCGACGCGTTCGAGCAGGTGCTGCTGGTGGCGATCGCGGTGACGCTGGCGGTGCTGGTGTTGTGGTCGCTGGTCGCGTCGCGCGCGATCGTGGCGCCGGTGCGGGCGCTGGTGGCGGCGACGCGGCGCGTCGCCGGCGGCGACCTCGCGGTGTCGGTGCCGGCGCGCGGCGGCCCCGAACTCGGCGAACTGGCGTCGGCGTTCAACCAGATGGCGACGGAACTGGCGCAGGGCCGGCAGCGGCTGGTCGCCGTCGAACGCGAACAGGCCTGGGCCGAGATGGCGCGCCAGGTCGCGCACGAGGTCAAGAACCCGCTGCAGCCGATGCGCATGGCGGCGCAGCTGCTGCAGCGCGCGCGGCGCGAGAGCGATCCGCGCGCCGACGCGGTCGCCGACCGGCTCGCGCGCACGGTGCTCGAACAGACGCAGGCCCTCGACCGGATCGCCAGCGACTTCCGCGCCTTCGCCGGTTCGGCGCCGGCACAGCGCACGCCGGTGCGGCTCGACGACTGGCTCGCCGAGCTGCGCGACCAGTGCGCGGGATTGTTCGCCGGCAAGGCGCTCGAACTGACGTTCGCGCCCGGGGCCGGCGACGCGGCGGTCGCGCTCGACAGCCCGACGCTGGCGCGCGTGTTCGTGAACCTGGTGCAGAACGCGATCGAAGCGGCGCCGAACGGCGTCGCGGTGGCGCTGCGGTCGAGCCGCGCCGACGGCCGGGCGGTGGTCGAGATCGCGGACGACGGTCCTGGCGTGCCCGACGAGGCGCGCGGCCACCTGTTCGAGCCGTACTTCACGACCAAGTCGTCGGGCACCGGGCTCGGACTGGCGATCTGCCGCCGCGTCGTCGAGGCGCACGGCGGCGCGATCCGGCTCGACCGCACCCGGGCCGGCGAGACCGTGTTCACGATCGAACTGCCGGTGGCGCCGCCGCCGACCGCGTAGGCTGCACGGGTCGGACCGCGCCGCCCGCTTGCCCCGCGGCGCATCCCGGCCAACCTGCGCGGCGAACCCGACAGGCGCCGTCCCCGCCCGGCCACCTGCCGCCAACCGCCCCTCGCGCTGCGCCGCCTCCCGCCTCTCCCATGCCGAATCGCGCTGCTGCCACGGCCCTCGTCGCCGTTCTGTTCGCCCTCTTGCTCGGCTTGGTCTGGTGGCTCGCGCGCGGCGACGAAGCGCCGCCGCTGCCGCCGGTTGCCGGTGCCGATGCGGTCGACCCCGCTGCGCCCGCGAATGGCGCCCTCGACGCCGGCGCCGCGGCCGCGGCGGCCGCCACGGCCGACGCCGCGCGCGAACAGGTCTCGGTCGGCGCCGCCGAGACCGGCGTGCGCGGCATCGTGCTGGACGCCCGGCACGGCACGCCGCTCGGCGGCGTCGAAGTGGTCGCGATCCAGGACGAGCCCTCGATCGAACCGCTGGTGGCCCGCTTCCGCGGCCTGTTCACGCAGGGCGTCTACGTCGAGACGCGGGCGGTGCGCCGCGAGCTCGGCCGCACGCAAAGCGCGCCGGACGGCACGTTCACGATCACCGGGCTGCCGCCCGGCCGCGTGTTCCTCGACGGCCGCAGTGACGGTTGGTTCGTGCGCACGCCCGGCACGGCCCGGCTCGCGGCCGGCGAGATCAAGCCGGGCGTCGAACTGCGCGCCGTGCCCGGCGGCCGCGTGCGCGGCGTCGTGCTCGGTCCCGACGGTGCGCCGCTCGGCGGCGCGCACGTCAGCCTGCGGCCGGGCCTGAACTCGTTCCTCGGTCAGATCACCGACCGACAGTACCGCTGGCTCGAGACCGTCAGCGACGCCGACGGCCGCTTCGACCTGCCCGGCGTGCCGGCCGGCCAGGGCTACACCGCGACCGCGATCGCCCCGGCGATGGCGCTCGAGGAGGTGCACGGCGTCGACGTGCGGGAAGCACAGGTCACCGAAGTGACGCTGCGCGGCCACGCCGGTGCGTTCGTCGCCGGCCGCGTCGTCGACGGCAGTGGCGCGCCGGTCGCGAACGCGAACGTCGCGATGGTCTACCTCGACATCAGCCGCGTGCTGTTCTCGGCCGACGGTCGGCAGGCGCCGATCACGACCGACGCCGCCGGTCGCTTCGCGATCGAACACGTGGCCGCCGGCCGCGTCGCGTTCGTCGCGGCCGCGGACCGGCAGGCGCCGAGCCAGATCGAGGAACTCGCGGTCGTCGACCACGGCCGCTACGAGGACCTCGTGCTGCAGCTGGCCGAAGGCGTGACCGTGCGCGGCCGCGTCGTCGACGACGAACGGCGGCCGGTCGCCGGCGCCGCGGTCGAACTGCGTCCGTTCGAACGGCCCGACGATCCGCAGTTCCTGAAGATGATGCTGAAGATCCGCCGCGTCGCGGCGACGACCGATGCCGACGGCGGGTTCGTCGCCGAAGGCCTGACCGGCGAACGGCTGGTCGTGCAGGCCGGCAAGGCCGGCTACACGACCGTGACGCGCTTCGGCGTCAAACTCGACGAGCCGGACCTGGTGCTGGAGATCCAGCGCGGCGCCGTCGTGCGCGGCAAGGTCGTGCTCGGCGACGCGCCGCTACCGCGCTTCCGCGTCGACACGCGCACGACGGCCGTGCCGGCCAAAGCCGTCGCCGACGCCGCGGCCGGCGGCACGCGCCCGGCCGCCACCGACGGCAACAGCGCGCCGACCTGGAGCGACGAAGGCGGCGGTCCGCCGTTCGGGCCGGGCCGGCGCGGCATGCGCGAGCGCACCGTGCAACTGCCCGAGGGGCAGACCATGCTCGAGCGCGGCATGAACGGCCTCGACGGCAACTGGCGCGAGGTCCAGGCCGCGGACGGCACCTTCGAACTGCGCGGCATCCCGCCGGGCCGTGTGCGCGTGCGCGTGCGCGCCGACGGCTGCGCCGACGCGCCGAACCAGGAAGTCGACCTGGCGCCGGGCCAGACCAGCGACGTGCTGGTGTTCCGGCTCGAGCCGGGCCAGTCGGTGGCCGGCCGCGTCGTCGACGGCGCCGGCCAGCCGGTCAGCGACGCGCAGGTGACCGCGCATCGGCAGCGCGACGACGGCGGGCGCCGCGGACCGTTCGCGTTCCGCATCGACCCCGAGGACTTCGACTTCCTGGCGCTGTCGTCGGCGCAGGGGCGCCGCAGCGCGGTCAGCGACAGCAAGGGTGGGTTCGTGATCGCGGCGCTCGAACCGGGGCGCTACCGCTTCACCGCGCGGCATCCCGACCTCGCCAAGGCCTCGTCCGCGGACGTCGAAGTCGTGGCCGGCACGCCGTTGCCGCCGATCGAGATCCGGCTCGACGCGGGGGGCGGGGTCGAGGGCTCGGTGACCGGGCTCGGCATGCGTCCCTTGCGCGACGCACTGATGGTCGCGTTCAGCCTGCAGGCCGGCACGATGCGCAGCAGCACCACGGACCAGGCGGGCTTCTACCGCATCGACGGTCTGCCGCCCGGCCAGTACATGGTGTTCAAATCGCGGCTCGACGAGCGCGCCGACAACATCCCGCTCGAGCTGATGAGCAACATGCGGCTCAAGACCGTCACGGTGCGGCAGGGCCAGTTCACGCGGGCCGACGTGCACGACGAGGACGAGGACGGCCTGCGCGTGCACGGCGTCGTGCGCGAACGCGGCGCACCGGTGCCGCGGGCGCTGGTGACGCTGATGGGCGCCGACCGCGACGGCATCCTCGGCATGGGCGTGCGCGCCGACGCCGCCGAGCTCGACGGCCGCTACGAGCTCGTCGGCATCCGGCCGGGCAACTACGTGATCCAGGTGAGCCGCTTCCAGGGCCAGCCGGTGCAGACGACGTTCGAACTCGAAGTGCCGGCCGACGCGACCGAGTTCCGGTTCGACGTCGAGCTGCCGACCAGCTCGATCCGCGGCCGCGTGGTCGACACGCGCGGCCAGCCGGTCGCGCGCCTGCCGGTGACGCTCGGCAGCGACCAGGGCGCGCTCGGCGCGGCCGAGGGACTGATCGGCCTGATCGCGCAGAACGGCCTCGGCCAGGCGCGCACCGACGAGAACGGCGAGTTCACGATCCGCTCGGTGGCGGCCGGCACCTACCGGCTGACGGCCGGCAGCCGCGTCGGGCCGGGGCGTGGCCGCCGCGGCGGCGGCGACGCCTTGCGCACGCACGGCGAGGCGGTGCTCGACGGCCTGGTCGTCGACGGCGCGACCGCGATCGAGGGACTGCTGATCACGGTGCCGCTGGCGGGCCGGATTGAGGGCGTGGTGCTCGACGGCAGCGGCACCGCGGTCGCCGGGGCCGAGATCGGCTGGGTGGAGACCTCGTCGAAGCGACGCCGCGCGGCCGGCAACCCGATGCTCGACCTGCTCGGCGCGCAACCGCAGCCGATCCGTTCCGGCACCGACGGCCGGTTCGAGATCACGGGGCTCACACCGGGGACCTACGACCTGCGCGTCGAAGGCGAAGCGCTCGAGGCGGGCGCCGTGCGCGACGTGCAGGTGCCCGAGGACGGCGTCACGACCGTGACGCTGTCGATGGTGCGCGGTGCGACGCTGCGGCTGCGGGCGACCAACGTCGACCGGCAGCAGATCCCGCTCGCGTGGCTCAGCCTGCTCGACGGCCAGGGCAAGCCGGTGGTGCGCCGCGTGTCGACGCTGACCGTGATGAAGCGGCTGCTCGGCAGCCGCGACGACGTGAACGACTCGGGCTGGTACGAGTTCGGCAGCGTGCCGCCGGACACGTACACGGCCGTGATCGCCGAGCCGGGCAAGCCGGAGGTGCGCATCACGCGGACGATCCGCGACGGCGAGACCGTCGAGTGGGACGTCGACGTGGCGGCGGAGCTGCAGGCGCGCGACGCGGCGGCCAAGTAGCGGACGACTTCACGATCCGCTGCCGGTGCTTCCGGCCGGGCACGGCCGAGGTCGTGGCTCAGCGCAGCACTTCGTCGAGTTCGCGCAGGAACAGTCGGGCGCGGGCGTCGTCGCGGTAGGCGCCGGCGACCAGGGTCGCCAGGGCATCGTGTTCGCGACGTGCCGCCGCGGTGTCGTGCTGCAGCACGTGCGCCATGCCGCGCGTGAAGTGCAGCGTCGGCGCGAAGTGGCCGTCGTCGCCGTCAGGGCCCTGGGTCGCGTCGGCAGTCGTGCCGGCGAGCAGCGCCAACGCACCGGCGGCATCGCCCAGGCGGACGGCGACGAGCGCGCGGCCGATGCGCAGCAGCTTGCCGTGATCGTCGACGTCGCGCGTGAAGGCGGCGTCGAGTGCTGGCACGAGAGCGCGCAGCCGTGCGAGGTGCGTTTCGTCCGGCGACGGGGAGGCCGCGAGCTGGTTGGCGAGGACGCCGAGGCTCCATCGATTCGGCGGCGGCACGAGTGCCGTCGCGCGGCGGCGCGCCGCGTCGTCGAGATCGGGATCGCCGGCGATCGCCGCTTCGGCGTGCGGGCTCCACGCGAGTTCGGTGAGGCTTGCGCGGATGCGATCGCGCAGATCGGCGACCTGCTCACGATCCCGCCCGTTCCGCGGCGGAGCGGTGTGCAGGATGCGCGGTTCGCCGCCGGCACCGATCGCCGCGACCCACTCGCCGTTCGGCGCGACGGCGAGATTGCGCACGCGCTGCTCGAAGCACGGAACGTCGAGAACGGGCGCCAACGGGGCGCGGTTCCAGAACCCGATGTGGCCGCTGTGCGTGCCGACGACGAGCCGCCGCTCGTCGAGCGCGCGCATCACGATCACCGCGTCGCCGACGGCGCACGACGCGAGACGTTCGCCGGTACGAATGTCGCGTGCGCAGACGAGGCCGGTCGTGGCGTCGAGCGCCTGTTCGCTGGTGTAGAGCACGTCCCGGTCGATCGTCATGGCGCGGCAGGCGCCGGTCGTGCGAACGAGCAGGCGATCGTCGAACGTGTTCGTGACGTCGATCCGGTGCACGGTTCCGTCGGCGCCGGCGGACAGAAGCGTTCGCGGGGCGACGAACGCGACGTCGACGACGCTCTCGGTGTGGACGCGTTCGTGATGGAGCACCGTGCGCGCCACGGGATCGACGATCGTCACGAAGCCGGCGCTGCCGGCGATCGCGAGGATGCGTTCGTCCGGCGCGACCGCGATACGTGCGCCGATGCCAGCGCTCGCGGGGAGCTCGAGGCGACCGAGCGCGGTCACGTTCTCGCGCGACCCGAAGAACAGCGTCTTGCCGACCGATGCGACCAGCAGCGCGTCCCGTTCGACGACGGCGAGCGCGTTCACCCAGTGCGGATGGCCTCGGCCCCATTCCTGACTGCCGCTGTCCGGAGCGAGGCAGCGGATCTGCGCGTCGTCACCGCCGGTGTAGAGGCGGCCGTTCGCGTCGACCGCGAGCGAACGACCCCAACCGACGCCGGTGAGTTCGGTCTCGCGTGGCGTCGCGACCGCGCTCCACGTGCGCACGGTGCCGTCGGCGCCGCCGGTCACGAACGACGTGCTCCCCGGCACGATCGCTGCTGCGGTCACGGCGCCGCGATGGCCGCACAAGGTGCGCGCCGTGCGCGCCGTCGGGTCGAGAACGAGGATCTCGCCGGTGTTGCACGGGACGACGACGAAGCGCCCGCGTCGCAGCGGCAGCGCGGTGAGCGGTTGGCGACCGCCGAGGGCGAACGTCGCGGTGCTTCGTTCGGGTGACCAGACCACGAGACCGTGGCCGTCGATCGCGGTCACCGTCAGCGGTTCGTCGGTGACGCCGAGCACCGCCATGGTCACGGGATTCGCGAACTCCGCGCGCACGCTGCCGTCGCCGAGGTTCCAAACCGTGAAGCCGTTGGCCGCTCCCGCGGCGAGCGCATCGTCCGCGACCCGGAAGCCCCCGTCGCCCGGCCAGTCGCGCAGTTGGAGCCCGACGTCGTGCCGTGTCGCGAACGTCCCCGGATCGATCGTCGTGATGCGCCCGGCGCCTCGGCCCACGAACACGCGATCGACCGGCGTCGGCAGACGCAGCGTCTCCGCCGCGTCGCCGCGGCTGCGCTGGCGCAGCAGTGCGCCGCTCGTGGCGTCGAACACGTGCAGCGACTGCGCCTGATCGACGGCGAACACCTCGCGTCCCGACGGATCGAAGCCGAGCGCCGCGATCGGGCCGGACCCGATCTGCCACTCGCGAACGATGCGACCGCTGGCACGGTCGACGACCACGATGCGGCCGTCGTCGCGACCGGTCGCGATCCGTTCGCCGTCGCCCGAGACGGCGATCGCGCCGACCGTGCCCGGGCCGGTGTTCACCACGAGGAAGGAGTCGTCGAGGCCGAGCGCGAGGTGCCGCCACTCGAAGGCGCGCTGTTCCGGTGCACAGGCCGCGAGGCGCAACCGTGCTTCGCCGACGTTGCCCGTTCGCAGCGCCGTGCCGGCAGCCGAGACGTTGGCGACGTACTCACGGAGGCGCGCCTCGCTCTCCGCTGCGCGTGCCCGATCGCGTTCGTCGGCGATCGCGAAGGTCACGATCGTGGGCACGACCAGCACGCCGAGCAGCAGCAGCCCCGAGGCGGTGGCCACGGCTGGCCGGCGCCGCATCCAGCGCGACAGGCGTGCGCCGAGGGCGTCGCGCCGCGCCTGTACCGGTCGATCGTCGAGCACGGCCGCGAGGTCGGCCGCGAAGTCGAGCGCCGATGCGTAGCGCTGTTCGGGATCGACGTGCAGCGCTCGGGCGATCACGACCTCGAGGTCGCGACCGACGGCGGGATTCGCGCTGCGAACGTCCGCCCGCGTGCCATCCAGGATCGCGCTGCGCAACATCGGTTCATCCTTCGCCGCGAACGTCGGCTGCAGCGTCAGCAGTTCGCAGAGGCAGAGGCCGAGCGCACGCACGTCGGTGCGAACCCCGATCGAAGCGGCGTCGCCGCGCAGTTGTTCGGGCGCCATGTACGGCACCGAACCGAGCTGGCTGCCCATGCCGGTGAGGGACGACGTTCCCGCGGCGACCGCGAGGCCGAAGTCGATCACGACGACGCGGCCCTCCGGCGTCACCATCAGGTTGCTGGGCTTCAGGTCCCGGTGCACGACGCCGCGCGTGTGCGCGTGCGCGAGCGCCTCGGCTGCCCCGAGTACGATCCGCAGCGCGACGCGCACCCATGGTTCGGCGAACAGCTCGGAACTCGCGCTCGCGAGCGGCGGGTCGCCCTGGCGCAGGACCGCGGCGAGATCCTGACCGCCGAGGTGCGCGATCGGTGTCGTCGCGAGCCGTTCGCGCAGCGCTTCGATGATCTGCTGCGCGTTCGCCCCCGCGACGTACTCCATCGCGAACCACGGCACGCCGTCGGCTGCGCCGACTTGGTGGATCTGCACGCATCCCGGATGGCGCAGCCGCGCGACGGCTTCGATCTCACGCTGGAAGCGCTCGCGTGCCTTGTCGAACCACAGACGTTCGGGCCGGATCGTCTTGATCGCGACCTCGCGACCGAGCGCCTCGTCCTGGGCGAGCCACACGGTGCCCATGCCGCCGTCGCCGAGTCGACGCACCAGCCGGTACGGGCCGAGCCGCCGCGGCGGGTCGCCGTGTTCGCGCGCTGGCACCGGGCTCGCGATGCCGCAGCGTTCGAGGTGCGCGAAGCGACGGCGCAGATCGGCCGCACGATCGGGATGCCGCCGACAGACGTCGTCGAGGCCGCTCTTCCACTCGGCGTCGGGGCGCGCGAAGAGTTCGGCGAGCAGGTCGTCGGTCGAGTCCATGGGAACGGATCGCGTCCGCTGCGGAGTAGAATGCCGTTCTGCTGCGCTTCATGCGACCGCTGCGTGGAACTGCGCCCCGACCTGGAACGAGATGCACGACTCCGACGCCGATGACACGCGATCCCTCGCCGACCTCGCGTCGCGCGGTGATCCCGTCGGCATCGAGGCCTTGCTCGTCCGCTACGTGCCGCGGCTCCGGGCCTTCCTGCGCGCCAACATCGACGCCGACCAACGGCTGCAGGAGTCCGTGTCGGACCTCGTGCAGTCCACGTGCCGCGAAGTGCTGCAGGCCGGTGCCGCCTTCGAGTGGCAGGGCGAAGCTCGCTTCCGCAGCTGGCTCTTCACGGCCGCGCTCAACAAGGTTCGCATGCGCCTGCGTGGTCAGCGGGCGCAGAAGCGACAGCACGATCGGGCTCCCGACGACGCGCTCGACGGCGTCGCCGATCCGCGCGCGGCCCTGCATTCGCCGAGCCGTGAGGCCATCGCGCACGAAGCGAACGACCTGATGCTCGCGTCCCTCGACACGCTCGCACCCGACCAGCGGGAAGTGGTGGCGCTCGCGCGGCTCGCGGCGCTGCCGATCCCCGAAGTCGCCCGCGTCATGGGGCGTACGGAGAACGCGGTGCGAACGCTCCTGTCGCGCTCGCTGGTCGCGCTGTCGGCCGCGATGGACCGGCGATCCGGCGGCCCGTAGCAGCGGATTCCCGCGATTCCGCGCAAGCGCTGGCGCGTTCCGGCACTGCACCCGGTGCCATGAAGCACTGCGCTTTCCCTGTCTCGTTCGCCTGGCCGAGTCTGCGGCTGTTGCTGATGTCGGCTTTCGTGCTACTGCCGGCCCACGCGCAGGGTCAGCCGCGCGTCTACGAACGAGCCGCGTCGAACGGCGTCGGCTGGGCGGGCCCCGGCGGGTACTACGACAGCGTCAACCACCTGCACGTCGTTCGGGGTTCCACGGCGTTGCGCGAGTGGGGCGGCGCCGGTGTCGCGACCCAGCCCGACTACTGGGCCGCTGGCCCAGCGGCGCTCTGCGAATACCCCCACCCCGAGACGCCCGGCTACGGCATGTTCTGGAGTCCGTCGATGGGGACGTGGTCGGTGTTCGGCAACTGGATTTCCGGCCTCGCGCCGGCCGACGTTCCCGTGCCCGCGAGCGCGGGGGTGCTGCGTTGCCAGCTCGCGTGGGACCACGCCCACCACAAGGCGATCCTGCTCGTCGAGACCGCGACGCCGCCGGCTGTCACGGCGTGGCAGTTCGATGCCGGCGGCTGGACCTGGAGCGGCCTGTCGGTGACGTCGATGCCGTTGCCGCCGGGGAACGACCGCTTCGGCGGCATGGCGTTCGATCCGACGCGCGGTGGCGTCGTCGCACTCACCGACGCGGGCGCGTTCCTGTGGGACGACGTCACGTGGGCGCCGGTGCCGGCACCCGCGAGCTACGTGACCGGACGCGCACTCGCGTTCGATGCAGCGCGACAGCGGCTCGTGGCGTTCGGCGGCGGCAGCGGCCTCGCGGTCAGCAACACGACGATCGAGTGGGACGGCACGCAATGGACCAGCGCCACGCCCGCGACGTCGCCCCCCGCGCGCACCGGGGCGTCGCTGATCTGGGACCCGGTTCGCCAGCAGTGCATCCTGTTCGGCGGCACGTCCGCGGCGGGAACGGTGATCGACGACATCCACGGCTTCGATGGCACGACGTGGATCGACTGGTCGCAGCCGACCGTGCGGCCGCCGGCGCTGACCGAGGCGTGCGCCGCCGACATCACGGCTGGCACGTTCGTCTTCGGTGGTCGCGATGCGAGCGGCAACGCCACCAACCAGATGTGGCGTTGGGACGGCACGCAGTGGGCGAACGTCACCAGCACCGGCGCGTCGCCATCGCCGCGCTTCGGCGCCGCGATGACGGCGCTCGATCCGAACACGATCCTCTTGTTCGGCGGCCGTTCGCAGAACGGCACGGTCTTCAGCGACACCTGGCTCTACACCGCGGTTGGCGGCTGGACGGCGGTCTCCCAGCCGTTCCCGGTTGCGGCGCGCTACGACGCCGCGATCTGCAGCGATGGTGCGGGCCGTGCATGGTTGTACGGCGGCAACAACGGCTTCGGGGCGATCGGCTCCCTGAGTCTGTTCGACAGCGTCGGCTTCTGGATTCCCATCAGCGGGCTCGGCTTCTTCAACAACGTGCCGCGGGAGAAAGGGGGCCTCGTCTACGACCGTCGCACGAACAAGCTCGTGTCGTTCGGTGGACGCAACGGCACCAACCCAACGCTGGGGCTGACGCTGCTCTACGACCCCGCCGCGAATCTGTGGACCCTGCCTCCGCTGACCACCGAACCGGCGGTGCTCGACTTCGCGATGGCCTGGGACCCGGTCAAGGAGCGCTCGGTGATCGTCGGCGGCTACGACGCGACGATCGGTCTCTACCACTCGGCTGCGCAGGATTGGGACGGCGGTCCGGTCTGGCAGATCAGCCGCATCCAGCCGGAGCTCGTGGGCGTCGGCACTGCGTCGTGCTGGCGCGAGTCGACGGGCCGCATGTTCGTGTTCGGAGGTTCGTCGACGATCGGCGGCGCGCCGACCGCTCGGACCCGTGAAATCGAGCACCCGTTCGGCGACGCGCGGCTGTCGAGCACGAGTGGCTACGATGCGTTCCTGGAGATCACGACGTCGCCGGTCGTCACGCCGCAGCAGCTCGGCGTGCTCGGCGCGCGCGTGTGGCCGGCGACATCTCCGAGTGCAGGCTTGGCGGGGCTGTATGTCGACTTCGCGCTGGCAGGCCAGCCGTTCCCGCAGCTGTCGACACCGTTGTTCTGCTCCGCGTCGGAGTGGACGACTTCGCCGTCGCCCGCGGTCGGCATGCTCGGGGTCGGTGACCCGACACCGTTCGCGCTCCCGCTGCTGCCGATCACCGCGGGTTTGCGGCTCGTGCTCCAGGGGCTCTCCGTGGAGGCGAGCGGTTGCATCGCGGTGACGCAGCCGATGTTCGTGCGCGTGAGGACGCTCTGAAGTGTCTGCGGTGGGCGCTTCGCCCGGCGTGGTGCGGGCGGCGTGTGCCGGTGGCAGCACGGCTTCGCCGGCGACGCATCCCGCGGCCGACCCGCGCCGGCGAACCGCCGGGTGGCACGTCGACGGGGCGACGGAACGGCACGCAGCGGCCAAGCCGTGGCGAAGCAGCCACCGCATGGGCTGATGGGCCCATGCCATCGCCGTTCCTGCCGGCGTCCGTCCGCGCTGCGGCTGCGGCCTTGTACCGTTTGCGCACCTCGGGGAAATCGACCGGGGCGTGACACCGAACTGGGTTACGCCTGTTCTCGTGGTCTCCCGCCCCACGTCTCGCGGGGCCACGTGATTCCAACCATGCGAACCCTCTCCATCCTCTCCACCCTCTCCCTGGTGGTCGGTGCTGCGACGGCGCAGCAGTGCTTCACCAACACCGGCGGCACGTCGGCGAACCTGATCGCGACCACCGGCCTCTACCCGGCCGACGACGAAGGCCGCTCGGCGCCGATCGACATGCTGTTCGGCCCGACGGGCTTCCCGATGGCGGGCGCCGCGGGTCCGCTGACGCACGTCGTCGTCGGCTCGAACGGCGAGCTCTACCTGACGAATGGCGGCGCGCCGGCCGATCCCTACGACTACTCGGGGGCCGGCCTCGACCCGCTGCGCGGCGCTGTCGGCGCCTCGCCGCGCGTGTGGCCGCTGTCGACCGACCTCGAAGGACTCGCGCCGACCTACCAGGTGCTGGTCGACACGTCGGTCGCGGGCGCCTGCAAGGTCAGCTGGATCGACGTCGAGCAGTACTTCTCCGGCGGCCCGCAGTTCCGCTTCAGCGCGACGCTGTACTCGTCCGGCGCGATCGAGTTCGCCTACACGGACCTGCCCGACACGACCTGGGGCGTCGCCGGTGTCTCGATCGGCAACGGGGTCGGCACCGGCACGGAGACCTCGGTCGACCTGACCGCGAGCCCCGACTCGGGCACGCTCGGCCTGATCTACCAGGAGATGTTCGGCGCTGGCTCACCGAGCATTGCGGGCGCCAGCATCACCCTGCTGCCGAACGGCACCGGCGGCTACCTGGCCGTGCAGACCTGCGTCGCGGCGCGGCACACCGAGTACGGGACCGGCTGCCACAGCTACCTGGGTCCGGATGGGTCGACGGTCGTCGAACTGTTCGCCGGCACCGCGGCCGCCAAGGCCGCGCTGGATGGCAACGCGATCCTCTACCAGAAGACGGCGACCGGCTTCGTCGCCAACTGGCTGCCTGGCGTCGCTACCGCGCTGTTCATCCCGCCGAGCGGCGGCGCGACCACGCTGGGTCTGGGCGACGACGACACCGCGAACATCACGCCGTCCATCGCGCCGCCGGTTCCCGGTGGCACGGCGCCGGTCTGGACCGTGTCGTCGAACGGCATCCTGACGGCCGACGCGATCGGCAACCACGACACCAGCTTCTTCACCTGGCTCCCCGACATCTCGTGGCAGACCGGCCTCGCCTTCTACGGCTGCTGGCGCGACTTCAACCCGACCGAACCCGGCAGCGGCCAGGTCAAGTACGAGGAGGTCGGCGGCCAGCTGATCGTGACCTACGACGGCGTCTACGAGTACTTCACGTCCAGCCCGGCGACGTTCCAGTGGCAGGTCAACCTGGCCACCGGTGACGTGACGATGGTCTGGCTGAGCCTCGCGACGTCGGGCAACGTCGACGACATCATCGCCGGTTGCACGCTCGCGGGTACCGGCGACATCCCGGTCTCGCAGTCGCTGACGACGTCGCCGGTGACGCTGCTGCCGCAGGTTGTGCTGTCGCCGATGACGCTGTCCGCGGCGCCGGCGCCGGTCATCAATCCGAGCACCGTGGTGACCTACACGGCCGGTGGCCTGCCCGAGTTCGTGCCCGGCTCCGGCATCTACCTGGCGACGTGCTTCCTGAGCGTGTTCCCGAACCCGGGTGGCTTCGACCTCGCCGGCATCCTGACGACGGTCCCGGGCTGCAACGCCTACATCCTGTCGCTGGACCTCGATCTCGGCGCCCAGATCGGCTTCTCGCCGACGGTGTCGTGGAACCTGACGTTCAGCAACACCTTCTTCGCGCCGGGCAACGTCGTCGCGGCGCAGGCCGTCGCGCTGTTCGACCCGGCGTTCCCGCTGCCGAACGGCGAGGCCGGCGGCTTCCTGCTCAGCAACGGCGTCAGCAGCCTGACGCAGCTGCAGTGAGACGGACGTAGGCGCCACGACGGCGCCGAAGCGAGGGCCCGGCGACCCGCGAGGTTGCCGGGCCCTCGTCGTTCCGGTGCCGATCGTGGCTCAGTCGGCGACTGCCGCCAGCCAGCGCTGCGGCCGTCGTTCGACGGGTGGCAGCTCGCGGTCGACGCGCCAGAAGCCCTTGCGATGCGAACTCGCGGCGCGCGGCCGGTCGCAGCCCCGCACGATCCAGGCGACGTCGCCGCATTGCAGGCCGAACGCGCGGCCGACCGCGACGTCGATCGCGGTTGCGAGCCGGCGCCGTTCGGTCGCGTCGAGCGCGGGTTCCCGGCGAACGCACCAGCCTTCGGCCGCGGCCTGCGCCCACATCGCGGCGTGCCACGGCAGCACCGCGCACAGCCGCAGCGCCAGCCGTGCCAGCTCGGCCTCGGTGGCTGCGTCGAGCCGCGGGGCGAAGCAGTCGGCGAGCACGAAGCCGTTCAGGTTGGTGCCGCCGAGCCGCAACCGCAGCGCCCAGTCGAACGGCAGCGACGCCAGGACCGCCGCGCCGGCGGCGAGCGTGCGCAGCGGCGTCGTGGTCGCGGCCCGCGGCGACAACACACCGAGCGAATTGCCGCACGGAACGTCGGGCAGCAGGCACGCGATCGCGGTGCGCGCGTTGGTCGCGTTCGACAGCGCGCGCAGCGCGATGCGCGCCGGCGGCCGCGCCGCGGCGCCGCGGCGCCAGGCAGCTGCGTCGACGAGGTAGGCCGGCCGCAGGTCGGTGGGGTCGGCGGGCGGTTCCCACCGCGTCGCGTGTCCGGTGCCGCCCGCGTGCGCGCCGGCGTTCGGGTGCAGGTCGTGCAGCATCGCACCCTGATAGAGCGGCAGCAGGTCCACGGCGCCGGGGCGGCGCCAGACGGCGTCCTCGCCGCGACGGTAGCCGTCGGCCTCGGCATCGTTGCGCAGCACGAAGGCTCCGCGATCGGCGGTCAGGTTGAAGTCGCCCTGACGCCACCGGAACACGCCGTCCGGACCGAGCAGCGGTCGGCCACGGCCGTGCAGCCGGTGCAGTATCGCGAGGTCGCGTTCGTGTTCGATTTCGACGAACGCACCCGATGCCGGGCTCAGCGCGCGCAGTGCGTCGCGGCCGTAGACCGCGTGTGGCGGTGTCGCCGCGGCCCAGTCGGCGGGATCGGTGCGCCCGAACGCGACGCGCACGGCGGTCGTCGTGGCGCCGGTGCTGCCGACGACCACGGCGAAGCGGTAGCGCCCGTCGATCGCGAACAGCTTCTTCGTGTTCTCGAAGCCGAACAGCCACTGCAGGTCGCAGGTGTCGAGCAGGCAGCGCCGCAGCGGCTCGGCGTCGCGGTCGAACCACAGGCTCGCCGGTACCACGAGGCCGAAGCCGCCGCCGGGCCGCAGCAGCCGCAGCGTGCGTTCGACGAACAGCCGGTACGTGAAGAGCTTGCCGCGGCCCTGGTGGTGGAACAGCGGCCGCAGCGCGGCGGCGCGCGCGCGAGCCGCCGCGTCCGACTGCAGCGTCTCCCACGGCGGGTTGGTCAGCACGACGTCGAACGTGCCGTCGGCGAGGTCGATGAGGCCGTCGCCCTGGTGCACGTTGGCGGCGATCCGGCGGGGGTCCGGAGCGCCGTCGCCACACGCTTCCCACAAGGCGAGTGCCGCCAGGGCCGCCGCCGTACCGTCGACGTCGACGCCGTGCAGGCGCAGCACCGCGTCCGCCGCGGGCAGACCCGCGGCGACCAGTTCGTGCAGGGCCGCCAGCAGGAACGCGCCGCCGCCGACGGCCGGATCGACGATGCGCGGTGCGCTGATGGCTCCAGTGGGCATGGTGGAAGCCGATGCCCCGGGCCCGGTTGCGCCGGCCAAGGCGCGTCGGACCGTCGGCACCACCAGCGCTTCGGCGGTGAACCAGGCACCGTGGCGCTTGCGCGCGTCGCGGTGCAGCAGCTCCGGATAGCACCGCGCCAGCTCGGCGAACGTGCGCGGCTGCGGCGGCAGCGGCAGCGGCGCGATCCCGTGTTCGGTGGCCTCGATCGGCAGCAGCGCCTGCGCGAGTTCGCGGCCCAGGCGTGCGGCCACGAACGTGCGCGCCGCGGCGCGTACCGCTGCCCAGCGTGCGCGCGCCGGATCGGCGGCCGGGGCTGCGACTGGGCCTGGGTCGGTCACGCGGCCAGCGTCGGCGAACGGCGGCGCGAAGCCAAGCCGCGTGCCGCTGTCCGGCCGCCTCCGCCCTTTGTCCGAAGTGGGCGGTTCGCTGCGTGTGCTAGCGTGGCGGCCTATGGCGGCGCCCGCCGCCGGAGGAGTCGACGATGCAGCAGCGGATCGTGTTCGGTGGTCTCGCGGGGGTAGCGCTGTCCGTGGTGGCGGTGGCGCAGTGCGGCCAGTGGACCGGCAGCGGTCCGATTCCCGGCGTGTCGGGCCCGATCCCGTCGCGCCTCACGCAGTCGGTCGCGCACCTCGGCACGTTCGACGCGGACGGGCCGGGGCCCGCGGCGCCGGAACTGGTGGTGGGCGGCATCTTCCTCTACGCCGGTGACGGACAGTCGCCGGGCGTCGGGAAGTTCACTCCCGAGACCGGCTCCTGGTCGTCGCTCGGCTTCGGTACGACGTCGTCCGAAATCGGCCCCTTCGCGACGCGTGCCAACGGCGACGTCCTGCTGCTGGCGGGTGGCGGCATCTACGTGTGGGACGGTGCGAGCCTGGAAGCCGTCGCGACCGGGCTCGACGGCCAGGTCCGCACCGTGGTCGAGCTGGCCAACGGCGACCTCGTCGTCGGCGGCACGTTCACCGCGGCCGGCGGCGTGCCGCTGCTCCACGTTGCCCGCTGGAACGGCACGGCGTGGTCGGCCCTCGGCAGCGGCATCGACGGCGTCGTGCACGAACTGCTGCGCCTGCCGGGCGACCTCGTGGTCGCTGCCGGTTCGTTCGCGTCGGCCGATGGCCAGCCGGCCGCGAACCTGGCGGTGTGGAACGGCGTGGCGTGGCTGCCGCTCGGTGCCGGCACCGACGGCAGCGTGACCAGCCTGGCGCTGCACCAAGGCGAACTGGTCGTCGGCGGGTCGTTCGGCGCCGCTGGCGGCTCGCCTGCCGCCGGCATCGCGCGCTGGGGTGGTTCCGCGTGGTCGCCGCTCGGCAGCGGCGTCACCGGCACGGTCAGTGACCTCGTCGTGGATGCTGCCGGCGACCTGATCGTCGGCGGCGCGTTCACGGCGGCGGGCGGCATCGCCGCGCAGCACATCGCCCGCTGGGACGGTGTCGCGTGGACCCCGCTCGGCCCCGGTCGACCCGGGCCCGTGCGTTCGCTCACGGTGCTGCCGACCGGTGGACTGTTCGCGGCCAACCAGTTCGGCTTCACGGTGCCGCCGCGCGAGGAATCGACCAGTGCGGAGCTGGCGCACTGGGACGGCACCGAATGGCGACCGCTCGGTCCCGGGCTCGACGCCGCCGTGCGCGCGGCGGCCGTGCTGCCGTCGGGCGACTGCGTGCTCGCCGGCGACTTCTCGCAAGCGGGCGACATCCGCGCCGAACGCATCGTGCGCTGGCACTCGGACGGCACGTGGTCCGCGCTGGGCGCGGGGCTCGATGGCCCGGTGCGCGCGCTCGCGGCGCTCGGCGACGGCACCGTCGTCGCCGGTGGCGACTTCCAACACGCCGGCGGTGCGCCGGCCGCCCGGGTCGCGCGCTGGGACGGCAGTGCATGGACGCCGCTGGCGGGCGGCACGGATGGACCGGTGCTGGCCCTCGCGACGCTGCCGGGCGAGGATCTGGTCGTCGGCGGCGAGTTCGGCACTGCCGGTGGCATCGCCGCCGCCGGCATCGCCCGCTTCGATGGCGCCAGCTGGTCGCCGTTGGCGGCGGGCACGAACGGCCGCGTGCGCGCACTCGCGGTGCTGCCCGACGGTGACGTGGTCGCCGGCGGCGACTTCACGTTCGCCGGCGGAACCCCCGCCAGCCGCGTCGCCCGCTGGGACGGCACCGGTTGGTCGCCACTCGGCGCCGGCGTGAACGGGAGCGTGCGCGCGCTCGCGGTGCTGCCGAACGGCGATCTCGTCGCCGGCGGTACGTTCAGCACGGCCGGCGGGGTGGCCGCGCGCCAGCTCGCGCGCTGGAACGGCGCCGTCTGGCTGCCCATGCCGGTCTCGGCCTGGGAGGTGCCCGGGTTCGGTCCGCTGGGTGAAGGCGTCGCCGCGCTGACGGTGCTCGCCGACGGCGATCTCGTCGCCACGAACTACGTCTTCGGGTTCTTCGTTCCCGGGCAGCCCGCCGCGCGCGTGGCACGCTGGAACGGCAGCCAGTGGTCGCTGATGGCGACCCCGCTCGGCCGCGTCTACGCGCTCGCCGGCGACGCGCGGGGGCAGCTGGTTGCCGGCGGCACCTTCCCCGCGATCGACCTGATCGGCGCGTGGTTTCCCGACGACGTGTCCGCCTTCGCCGCGCGCTACACGACCGCCTGCCAGGCCACGGCCGTGCCCTACGGCGTCGGCTGCGGCGGCCTCGCGCTGACGGCCCGCACGCCGCCGTGGGTCGACACCACGTTCCGCGCCGCCGGCGTCGTGCTGCCCGACCCGTCGCTCGTCGCGGCACTCAGCAGCTTCACCGCGATCCCGCCGGGTGCGATGCCGCTGACCGCGATGTTCGCTGCGGCGCTGCCGGGTTGCGACGTGCTGGTCGAGCCCGAGATCGTGCAGACGCTGATTGCGGGCGCCGGCAGCGCCGAGTCGTCGCTGTACCTGCCGCCGTTGCCGCCGCTGGTCGGGCTCGATTTCTACCACCAGATGCTCGCGTTCGCGGTCGACGGCGCCGGTGCGTTCACGACCGTCGCGGCGACGAACGGTCTGCGGCTCACGGTCGGCGACCTGTGACGCCAGCGGCGGCCGACCGGTGTCCGCTACAGCGACTTCGCCGGGAAGCCGGCCGCCTCGAGCGTCAGCAGGATCCGGTCGACGTGGGCGCGGCCGCGCGTCTCCATCACGACGTCGAGTTCGGCCTGCCGCGGCGCCAGCTTGTTGAACAGGCGCTGGTGCTCGATGTCGATGATGTCGGCGCCGGCGGCGCCGATCATCTGCGTGACGCGTGCCAGCGTGCCGGGGAAGTCGTGGATCGAGATGCGCAGCTTGGCGATGCGGCCCTCGCGCTCGAGCCCACGCAGCAGCACCGTCGACAGCATTCGACGGTCGATGTTGCCGCCGCAGACGACGGTGCCGACGTCGCGGCCGGCGAACAGCGACGGATGCCGCAGCACGGCCGCGAAGCCGGCGGCGCCGGCGCCTTCGGCGACGACCTTCTGTTGTGACGCGAGCAACTGCACCGCGGTCTCGATGTCGGTCTCGTCGACCAGCACGAGGTCGTCGAGCAGCTGCTTCAGGATCGGTGCGGTCACGGCCCCGGGCGTCTTGACCGCGATGCCGTCGGCCAGCGTGTGGGTGCGCAGCGGCGGCGGCGGCTCGCCGCGCAGCAGCGCGTGCATCGACGGGCACAGTTCGGTCTGCACGCCGATCACGCGCAGGCGCGGGTTCACGTGTTTGGCCCAGATCGCGATGCCGGCGCAGAGGCCGCCGCCGCCGATCGGCACCACCAGCGTGTCGAGGTCGGGCCGGTCCTCGAGCATCTCGATCGCGACCGTGCCTTGGCCGGCGACGACCACCGGATCGTCGTACGGGTGCACGAACGCGAGGTCGCGCTCGCGCGCCAGCTCCTGCGCGAACGCGGTCGACTCGGCCACCGACTCGCCGCGCAGCAGTACTTCGGCGCCGAGCGCTTCGGTGCGCTCGACCTTCGAGAACGGCGTCGTCTGCGGCATCACGATCACGACCGGCAGGCCGAGCCGGCGGCCGTGGTAGGCGACGCCCTGCGCGTGGTTGCCGGCCGACGCGGCGACGACGCCGTTCGGCGGTTCGGCCTGCTGCGCGAGCCGCTGCAGCTTCACGCAGCTGCCGCGGTCCTTGAACGAGCCGGTGTACTGCAGGTTCTCGAGCTTCAGCGACAGGCGGACGCCGAGCGGTTCGCCGAGCCGCGGCGCTGCTATGACGGGAGTGCGCACGACGTGGGTGCCGATCGCGGCGGCGGCGTCGGCGACGTCTTGGGCGGTGACCTGCATGGGAGCGGGGAGCTTAGCGAGGGGCGCGCGAACGGCGAAACGCGCCGGGTTTGCCGTCGATCGCGCGCCGCCGCATCATCACCGGCATGCAGCAACTGGCGTGGGCACTGTGGCTCCTGTGGAACGTCTGGACGCTGCTCGTGTTCGGCTTCGACAAGTGGCGCAGTCGCGGTGACGGCCGCCGCGTGCCCGAACGCACGCTGCTGTGGTGCATCGCGGTTGGCGGCTGGCTCGGCGCCTGGCTGGCGATGGCGTGGTTCCGCCACAAGACCCAGAAGCAGCCGTTCCGCCGCTGGGCGATCCTGTGGACGCTGCTGAACCCGACCTGGCTGCTGGTCTGGTGGACGTGGACGACGCGCGGGGCGTGATGCGTCGATCGCCGCGTCGCCCGCCGTCAGAGCAGCAGCTGGCGCTTCGTCTGTTCGCGGGCGTGGAACAGCCGGTCTTCCTGCCGCTGGCGCACCATCGCCTGCCGGATCGCCGGGATTGCGTCGTCGGTGAACAGGATGAACACGTGCTGCGTGAACTCGATGCGCTTGACCAGGTGCCAGCCGTACTGCGTCTCGACCACGTCGCTGACCTCGCCGTCGCGCAGCTGCCAGGCGGTGCGGCACAGCGCGGCCGGTAGCCGGTCGTCGAACCGGGCGATGTTGGCCAGCAGCCCGCCCTCCTTGGCGGTGCGCGTGTCGTCCGAGTAGCCGCGCGCGACTTCCTCGAAGTTCGAGCCGTCCTTGCGCAGGCGTGCCTTGACGTCGGCGAGGCGCGCGTTGGCGCGCGCGAGGCCCTCGTCGGCCAGCAGGATGCCGGTGCCGGCATCGCGATGCTGGACCAGGATGTGCTGGATCGACACGCGGCCGCCGAACGTGCGCGCGTTGGCTTCGAAGAACTGGCGCAGCTGCGGGGTCGTGTATTCGCCCGGTTCGAGCAGCTCGAGCATGCCCTGCAGCTCGGCGGCGATGCCCTGGCGCAGCTGGAAGTCGGCCAGCAGCGAGTTGACGCGCTGCTGCGTCAGTTCGGTCGGTCGGTTGTTCGCCTTCAGGTCGGCGACGTAGTTGTCGAGCCAGGCCTGGAAGCTCTTGCGCAGCGATTCGCTCTGCGCCGCCTCGAGCTTGGCCTGGTCGATCTCGTCGGCGAACGTCTGCTGCAGCGCCTCGAGGTCGGCGAACTGCCGCACCCACGGCGCGACCAGGTCCGACTCGAGCATCAGCTGGATGTGCCGGTGCTTCTCGAGCGCGTCGCGGAAGCCCGGGTAGTGGCGCGCGTCGATGTGGTCGACCAGCATGCCGAGCGTCAGCGTGCGATCGCCGACCCGGGCGATCGCCTCGTCGCGGTCGCGCGGGTAGCTGCGCACGACGAAGTGCGGCGGCTCCGGCGGCGTCGGCGCCTGGCTGCGGGCGGGCGCCGCCCACGGCAGCGCGAGCAGCGACAGGGCGATGGCACGGCAGGGTCGGGTCGGCATGCGGGTCGGCGGGTGGATGGGTCCGGGCGCGGTTATAGCTGCGCGTCGAGCGCACGTTGCACGCGATCCGCGCCAGCGCTTCGTCGGCGCGTCCCGTTCCGCGGCTTGAACGGACCGCGCGCGTGCCGTTCGATTCGGGACTGCATGAGTCCGTTGCCTCCGGCCCGCCTGCTCGCGGCGCTGACCGCGCGCTTCCAACGCGAGTTCGGCGGGGCGCGGCCGCGGCTGTTCTTCGCGCCCGGGCGGATCAACCTGGTCGGCGCGCACCTCGACTACAACGGCGGCGACGTGCTGCCGATGGCGGTCGATCGCGGCATCTACGCCGCGGCGCGGCTGCGCGACGACGGCCGGCTGCGCCTGTGCAGCCTGGACCAGGAGCTCGTGGTCGACGTCGATGCCGCGGCGATCGGCAGCCGCACGCGGCCCGAATGGGGCTGGGCCGGCTATCCGCTGGGCGTCTGGCACGGCTTCCAGCAGCGCACCGGCATCGCGCGCGGCGTCGACATCACGTTCGCCGGCGATCTGCCGATGGCCTCGGGCCTGTCGTCATCGGCGGCGATCGAGGTCGTGACCGCGATCGCGCTCGACGCGCTGCACGGCACGCGGCTCGATCGCCAGCAGCTGGCGCTGGTCGCGCACCGCGCCGAGACCGGCTTCGTCGGCGTGCGCTGCGGCATCATGGACCAGTTCGCGTCGGCGCTGGGCCGCGCCGGCCAGGTGCTGCTGCTGCGCTGCGCCGGGCCGCGCTGGGAACACGTGCCGTTCGACCCGGAGGCCTGCGAGGTGCTGGTCATGGACACCAGGAAGCCGCGCCACCTCGCGAAGAGCGGCTTCAACGAACGCGTCGCGCAGTGTGCCAACGCGCACGAGCTGCTGCGGGCGCACGTGCGCGACCTGCCGCACCTCGCGTCGTACACGCTCGACGAACTCGAACAGAGCCGCGACGCGATGGACGAAGTGCTGTTCCGCCGCGCGCGCCACGTCGTCACCGAGATGGCCCGCACGGCGCTGGCGGTGGCGGCACTGCGCCGCCACGACTACGCGACGCTCGGCGCGCAGCTCGACGCGAGCCACCGTTCGACGGCGGTCGATTTCGCCGTCAGCTGCGACGAGCTCGACGTGATCACCGAGGCCGCGCGCGGCTGCGACGGCGTGTTCGGTGCGCGGCTGACCGGTGCCGGTTTCGGCGGCTGCGCGATCGCGCTGGTGCGCAGCGGGGCGTCGCAGGCGGTCGCCGAACGCGCCGGGGCCGTGTTCGCCGAGCGGTTCGGCACAGCGCCGTCGTTCGACCTGCTGCGCGTCGGCAACGGGCCCGGTGAGGTCGCATGACCGAGGCCCAGGTCACGGTGGCGTTCGACGCGCTCGACTACGGCAGCGACCAGCGCTTCGCCGCGGCGCACTACCGCTTCTACGGCGACGGCCACGGCTGGCGGGTCTTCCGCGACGGGCGCCTCGTGCTCGAGCTCGGGCCCGGCTACCGGCTGCTGGCGGCGCGCCAGTGCGGCGTCTGTTCGACCGACCTCGCGCGGCACCACCTGCCGTTCCCGCTGCCGCAGGTGATCGGCCACGAAGTGCTGGCGGTCGACGACCGCGGCCGCCGCTACGTGATCGAGATCAACGCCTCGCACGCGGCGCGCGGCGTCGCCGCCGACTGCGCGTTCTGCCGCGCCGGACTCGCGACGCACTGCCCCGACCGGCGCACGATCGGCATCCACGACCTGCCCGGCGGCTTCGGGCGCTGGCTGCTGGCGCCGGTGCACGCCTGCCTCGAGGTGCCGGCCGCGGTGCCGGACGCGACCGCGGTGCTGGTCGAGCCGTTCGCGGCCGCGCTGCACGCGGCGCGCAGCGTCGCACCGCACGCCGGCGAACGCATCGCGGTGCTCGGCCCGCGCCGGCTCGGCCTGTTGGTGGTGGCCGCGTTCGCGGCCGAACGGCGGCGCCGCGGCGTGCAGTTCGAGCTGACCGCGTTGCTGCGCGATTCGGCGTTGGCCGAGCGGGCGCGCGAGTTCGGTGCCGACGCGGTGGTGCAGGTCGATGACCGCGCCAGCGGCCTCGGCGACCGCGCCTTCGACGTCGTCGTCGACACGACCGGCAACCCGGACGCGCTGCCGGTCGCGGTGCGGCTCGCGCGCCGCGAAGTGCACCTGAAGTCGACGCACGGCCGGCCGGCGGCCGGCCTGCGGCACCTGACCGAACTGGTCGTCGACGAACTGGCGCTGGCGCCGCTGCGCCAGGACCACCCGGTGTGGACCGGCCCGGCCACCGGCGCGCGGCCGCGCGTCGCGTGGCTGCCGGAGACCGCACCGCCGGCGTGGCTCGTGGCCGCGGCGGACGTGCGGCGCGGCGACACGGCGAAGCTCGCGGCGTCGTTCGCGGCCGACCGCGACGGCCTGCCGCGCGCCGACGTCGCGGTGGCGGCGTCGGCGGCGCAGGTCGACGCCGCGATCCGGCCGATCGTCGGCGCCGAGGTCGCGCTGGTGCGGCCGCGCGGCTCGATCCTGTTGGTGCCCGAACTGGCGCACGACGCGTCGCCGCTGCTGGCCGCGGTCGCGGGCCGCGGCCTCGTGCTCGGCAGCTCGCGCTGCGGCGACTTCGCCGCCGCGCTCGATCTGCTGGCGCACGACGCCCTGCTGCGGCGGCTCGGCGAACGGCTGGTCACGCACCGGTTCGCGGCCGCCGACCTGCCGGCCGCGTTCGCGACCGCGCGCACGCGGGCCTGCATCAAGGCCGTCGTCGAACACCCGACCACAGGAGGCCGCTCGTGACACGCGCGCCGCTGCCGACCTCGCTCGGGCCCGAGCTGGTGTTCGCCGACGGCGTCTGGCACCTCGCCTGCGCCGAGCTGCCGACCGTGCGCGGCCTGTCGGTGCTGGCGCGCGCGCTCGCCGAGATGGCGGCGGCGCAACTGCGCGGCGAGCGCGTCGACATCGCGTTCGAACGGCGACTGCGGCCGCGCGAGAACCCGGAACTGATCGACCGCTTCGGCATCGACGCGGTGCGCCTGGTCGCGGAGCGCGAGGTCGCGCCGGCGATCGCCGACCACCCGGAATGGTTCGAGGCGTCGCTGCGCGCGATGCTCGGCAGCCTGCAGCGGCAGCGGTTCCGCGACGCGCTGCTGCCGACGGAACGGACCGCGTCGCGCGCGCTGGTGGCCGAGTTCGCCGGCGCCGCCGCGTGCCGCGTCGTGCTCGACTTCGTGCCGATGCGCCGCGACGGCGCGCGCGGCGCGTTGCGGTTCACGATCGAAGGCGGGGCCGGTCGGCGGCTGGCGCTGGACACGCTGCCGCACGAGTGGATCCGCGACATCGGCGAACGGCAGTTCCTGGCCGGTTCGACGCGCATCTCGCAGACCTGGACCGAGGCGCTGCGCCGCGAGGCCGAACGAGGCCGCCGTTCGTTCGTCGAGCGGCGCGACCCGCACAGCCACCTGTTCCGCCAGCTCGACCAGGCCGGGCTCGGCATGCTGCAGCGCGTCGCGCTGCACTGGTCCGACGACGCCGCACCGCTGCTGCTCGAGAGCGAACCCGACCAGGTCGCCGAGCTGCTGAAGCGCGTGCTGCTGACGCTCGAGGACCGTTCGGTGCGGCGGCTCCTGGCCGAACGCGAGACGCTGCGCGTCGACACCGGTGCGCTGCCGGTGTTCCTCGACATAGCGCAGCTCGGGCGCGTGCTCGGCATCTCGCTCGGCGAACGGCGCGAGCGCCTGGACGTCGACGCGTTCCTGCGCCGGATGCCGGCGCTGCGGCGCGTCGTCGCCGCGCACACCCGGGCGCCGCTGCAGTCGGTGCCGGTGTTCCTGGTGCACCACATGACCGCCGAGGTGGTCGGCCTGATCGCGGCGCTGCGCGCGCTCGGCTGCCGCGACCTCTGCTGCCTGTTCGTGACCTACGCCGGCGAGCCGCCGGCCAGCTACCTGGACGCGATCCTCGATCTGCCGCCGGACGAGTTCCGCGCCGCGGCGCTGGCGCACGTGCCGGTGCGCGGCCGCGTCGGCGGCCACTACCGGCTGTCGGCGCACTACTCCGACCTCGACGAGGCGGCCGCGATCACGGCGGCGCTGCAGGGCCGCGAGGAGCACTACCTCGAGTCGATGCGCGCGGCCGCCGTGGTGCCGTTCCTGCGCCAGCTGGCGCGCGCCGAGGCCGCCGGGCAGCAGTGCCTGCTGATCGAGGACGGCGGCTACCTGGCACCGGTGCTGCACGACGCGGCGCTGCGCGGCGACACGATCGGCGCCGTGGCGCGCGAACTCGGCCACGCCGCGGCCGCCGCCGACGCGCGACCGGTCGCCGACGTGCTGCGCGCGCGTCTGATCGGCACCGTCGAGCACACGCGCAACGGCTTCGACAAGCTGGCGGCGGTGCAGGCGCAGCACGGCCGGCTCGCGCTGCCGGCGTTCTCGATCGCGATCTCGCGGCTGAAGCGCGTCGTCGAGTCGCGCGAGGTCGCAGCGGCGATCCTGCAGGCGATCGAAGCGGTGCTGAACGCCGGCGGCCTGACGCTGGCGCGGCGCCGCGCGCTGGTGCTCGGCTCGCGCGGCGCGATCGGCCGCGAGACGTGCCGCGCGCTGGAGCACCGGCTCGACCACGCCGCCGTGCTCGGCGTCGACCTCGCGGCCGCCGCCGGCGCCGCGGTGCCGGGACGCACCGAGGCGCGCACGCTCGACGAACTGCCGGCCGATGCGTGGCCGTCGGTCGACCTCGTCGTCGGCGTCACCGGCCAGAGCGTGCTGCGCGGCGCCGACGTCGAACGCTGGCTGCTGCAGAGCCCGCACGACACGCTGGTGCTCGCCAGCGGTTCGACGAAGCGCGCCGAGTTCGCGGACCTGATGCAGTGGTACGACGACCTGCTGCGGCATCCGTCGCCGCGGCTCGGCGGCGCGCCGGTCGAACTCGCGATCGAGGAGCTGGTCGATCCGCGCACGGCGCGCGTCTACGGCCACCGCTGGTGCTTCGGGCTCGCCGACGGCCGCCGCAAGGCCGTGTGGGCGCTCGGCGGGCTCGCGCCGATCAACTTCCTGTTCTACGGCGTCGCCAACGAGATCATCGACGACGTGCTGCAGCAGCTGCTGGCGGCGTCGCTGGGCCTGCTGCGCCGCACCGCGGCCGGCGGTCTGGCGCCGCGGCTGCACGCCGTCGACCGCGACATCGACGCGGACGGCAGCCCGCTGCCGGGTGCGACCACGTGAGAGCGCGCGCGGCGCTGCTGGTCGCGCTCGCGGCCTGCGCCGGTGCGCCGCCGGTCGCTGTCGTCGACCACGCGCCGCAGCGGCTCCGCTGCGAATACGTCGACACCCCGCTCGGCATCGACGTCGACCGACCGCGCCTGTCGTGGTGGGGCGGTGACCCGGCGCGCGGCGCCGTGCAGTCGGCCTGGCAGGTGCTCGCGGCGACGGCGCCGGAACTGCTGCAGCCCGGCACCGCCGACCTGTGGGATTCGGGTCGCGTGGTCGGCGAACGGCAGCTGCACGTCGACTGGGACGGTCCACGGCTCGCTCCGGCGCTGCGCGTGTACTGGACCGTGCGCACTTGGGACGGCGCCGGCCGCGCGTCGGCGTTCGCGGCGCCGACCTGGTTCGAGACCGGGCTCGCGGCCGGCGAACCGTGGGGTGCCAGCTGGATCGGCGACGGCGCGCCGCTGCCGAGCGGTGCCGACGCGTTCGCGGACCGGCCGGCGCCGTGGCTGCGCCGCGGGTTCCGGCTCGACGGCGCAGTGCGCCGGGCGCGGCTCTACGTCGCCGGGCTCGGCTGGCACGCGGTGTGGCTGAACGGCCAGCGCGTCGGCGACCACCGGCTCGACCCGCCGTGGGTCGCGTTCGACCGGCTGGTGCCGTACGCGGTGCACGACGTCACCGCGCTGCTGGGCGACGGCGACAACGCGATCGCGGTGCTGCTCGGCAACGGCTGGTTCGCACCGACGCCGCTGCAGTTGTGGGGGCGGCTCGACCTGCGCCGCGTGCTGCCGAGCGGCGCACCGCGGCTGTGCTGCCGCCTCGACGTCGACTACGCCGACGGCCGCCGCACGCAGGTGACCAGCGACGGCCAGTGGCGCACGGCAGGGAGCCACGTGGTGCGCAACGACGTCTATCTCGGCGAACGGCACGACGCACGGCGCGCGGTCGATGGCGTCGCGATGGCCGGCTTCGACGACTCGGCCTGGGCGCCGGCGGTCGAACTCGACCCGCCGCGCGGGGCGCTGCGCTGGCTGGCGCTGCCGCCGGTGCGCGCGGTGCACGAACTGGCGCCGCGCCAGATCCGCACGATCCGGCCCGGTGTGCACGTCGTCGACTTCGGCCAGAACTTCGCCGGCGTCGTGCGGCTCGTCGTCGACGCGCCGCGCGACCGCGAGATCGTGCTGCGCTTCGCCGAGGAGCTGCACGGCGACGGTTCGCTCGACCCGACGTCGACGCTCGCGGCCGGCGTCGACGGCCCCGGCAAGGGCGGCCCCGGCGCGCCGGACGTCGCCTGGCAGGAGGACCGCTTCGTCTGCGCCGGCGGCGGCGGCGAGGTGTTCGAGCCGCTGTTCACGTGGCACGGCGGCCGCTACGTCGAGATCACCGGCCTGCCGGCCGCGCCGGCGCCGCGCGACGTGACCGGCGTCGTGCTGCAGACCGACGTCGCCGAGGTGGCGTCGTTCGCGTGCAGCGATCCGCTGCTCGACCGCGTGCGCGAGCTGTCGCTGTGGTCGTTGCGTGGCAACGCGCTGTCGGTGCTGTCCGACTGTCCGGCCCGCGAACGGTTCGGCTACGGCGGCGACATGGTCGCTTCGGCCGACGCGTGGCTCGCGCACTTCGACACGGCGACGCTGCACGCCAAGGCCGTCGACGACTTCGCGCGCGCGGCGCGCGCCGACGGCGGGCTGCCCGAGTGTGCGCCCGACGTCGGCATCCACGACGGTGGCCTGACCGCCGACAGCGGACCGCTGGGCTGGATGTTCGCGCACCCGCTGCTGGCGTGGCGCGCCTACGAACACTGCGGTGACCGCCGCCTGCTCGAACGCAACTACGCGACGCTGGCACGGCTGGTCGAGTTCTGCCGCCGCCGCATCCCCGACCACGTGACCGCGGCGTGCCTCGGCGACCACGGCAACGACGGCCTCGACCCGGTGCCGGTGCACGCGACGGCGATCTGGTACCGGATGCTGCGCATCGCCGCCGACACGGCCGTCGTGCTGGGCCGCGACGCCGACGCGCGCCGCTTCCTGCAGTGGGCCAACGAAGTGCGCGCCGAGTTCGCCGCCTGGGTCGACGCGACGACCGGTGTCGTCGTCGTGCCGACGCAGACCTCGCAGGCGATCGCGCTGGCGCACGGGCTGGTGCCGGCGCGGTTGCGCGACGAAGCGTTCGCGGTGCTGCTGGAGCGCATCGCCGGCGCCGGCGACCGGTTCACGACCGGCATGTTCGCGACCGGCGACCTGCTGCGGGCGCTCGGCGACGCCGGCCGCGACGACCTCGCGCTGCGCATGGTGCGGAGCCGCGACGAACGCGGCTACGGCCATTTCGTCGACCAGGGCGCGACGACGCTGTGGGAGCACTGGACGCGGAAGCCGGGCTGGTCGCGCAACCACGTGCTCTACACCGCGGTCAGCGCCTGGCTGCAGCGTGCCGTGCTCGGCATCCGGCAGGCCGACGGCTCGGTCGCGTGGCGGCACGTCGAGATCGCGCCGACACTGGCCGGCGAGCTGACGTGGGCGCGCGGCCACCTCGACACCGTGCGCGGCCGCATCGCCTGCGCCTGGCAGCGCACCGGCGACCGGCTGCGGCTCGACGTCGAGATCCCGCCGAACGCGCAGGCGGTCGTGCGGGTGCCGATGCTCGGCTCGGCGCAGCGCTCCGTGTGGGAAGGCGACACGCCGATCGTGCAGCGCGGCGTGCCGCTGCGCAGCGAGTCCGGCTGCGACGTGCGCGCCGTCGACGCGCGATTCTGCGCCGTGCACGTCGGTGCCGGCCGCTATCGTTTCGAGGTCCGGTGACGACCTCTCCCCTGCCCCACGTGGTGATCGTCGGCGGTGGTTTCGCCGGCCTGTCGGCAGCGCACGCGCTGCGGTCGGCGCCGGTGCGGATCACGATGGTGGACCGCCGCAACCACCACCTGTTCCAGCCGCTGCTCTACCAGGTCGCGACCGCGGCGCTGACGCCGGCCGACATCGCCTACCCGATCCGCGCGGTGCTGCGCAAGCAGACCAACGCGCGCACGATCCTGGCCCGCGTGACCGGCATCGACCTCGCGCAGCGCACCGTGCGGCTGCTCGACGGCGAACTGCACTACGACCACCTGCTGCTCGCGACCGGTGCCACGCACAGCTACTTCGGCAAGGACGAGTGGGAGACCTGGGCGCCGGGGTTGAAGACGATCGAGGACGCGCTCGAGGTGCGGCGCCGCGTGCTGTCGGCGTTCGAGGCCGCCGAGCGACTGACCGATCCGGCGGAACTGCCGGCTGTGCTGACGTTCGTCGTGGTCGGCGCCGGGCCGACCGGCGTCGAACTCGCCGGCGCGCTGTCCGAGATCGGCCGCCTGACGGTCGCCAAGGACTTCCGCTCGTTCGACCCGCGCACGCTGCGCGTCGTGCTGGTCGAAGGCGCCAAGCGCGTGCTGCCGCCCTACACCGAGCGGCTGTCGGCGGCGGCCCAGCGCCAGCTCGAACGGCTCGGCGTCGAGGTGCGCTGCGGCGCGCACGTGACGCGCATCGACCAGACCGGCGTCTGGATCGGCGACGAACACATCCGCGCGCGCACCGTGTTGTGGGCCGCCGGCGTCGCCGCCTCGCCGCTCGGCGCGATGCTCGGCGTGCCGCTCGACCGCGCCGGCCGCGTGCTGGTCGAACCCGACCTCGGCGTGCCCGGCCATGCGAACGTGTTCGTCGCCGGCGATCTGATGCACGTCGAACAGGACGGCGCGGTGGTGCCCGGCGTCGCGCCGGCGGCGATCCAGGCCGGGCGGCTCGCCGGCCGCAACATCGCCGCGCGGATCGCCGGCAAGCCGACGCGGCCGTTCCGCTACCGCGACAAGGGCTCGCTGGCGACGATCGGCAGCGCCAAGGCGGTCGGCAAGCTCGGCCGGCTCGAGCTGACCGGTTTCGTCGCGTGGTGGATCTGGTGGGTCGTGCACATCGCCTACCTGATCGGCTTCCGCAACCGCATCAGCGTGATGATCGGCTGGGCCTGGCAGTACTTCGCGTTCTCGCGCGGCGCGCGGTTGATCACCGGCCGCACGTGGGAACCGGCGCGCGACGCGCCGAAGCGCTGACTCACGGCAACAGCGCGGCCCGCACGGCGGCGAACGGATCGCCGCGCCACGGCGCGAGCGACGGCAGGCCGAGCCGAGGCGCCGCCAGCAGGGCCAGCGTCACGGCGCAGGTCGCCGGGTCGGCGCGCGAGACGTCGACGACGCCGGCGACCACGGCGTCGGCTTCGCCGGTGGCCAGCAGCCGCACCGCCTCCGCGAACCCGGCGCCGCCGTCGTCCGGCGCGACCGACAGGCAGACGCCGGCACCGCGCAGGCCGTGGCGCAGCGCCAGTTCGCCGAGGCAGGTGCTCGGCAGCGTGTACGGGAACACCGGTGCGTCGAGCATCTCGGCGCCGAGGCTCTGCGCGAACTGCCGGTCGGCGTCGAGGCAGCCGAGCGTCGTCGCGAGCACGATCGCGGTGCGGTCGTGGTGCGCGGCCGGCAGCACGCGCGGCAGGCCCAGCGCCTCGGCAGCCAACACCAGCGCGCGCGACGCGACGTCGAGCCGCCGGAACGTCTCGTCGCCGCGACCGAACACGGCGCGGAACGTGCGGCCGTCGCCGGGCGCCGGCACGCCGAGGTCGCTCCACGACGTGCGCGTGCCGTCGGTGCCGACCAGCCGTTCGGCGTCGAGCAGCGCGGCGGCGGCCAGCACCGGCACGGAGTTCATCGCTGCAACACCACGGCGGCCTGGATGCCGCCGAAGCCGCTCGCGACCTTCAACGCGCAGCGGGCGCGCGGCAACGGCCGCTCGCTGCGCACCAGATCGAGGCCGGCGGCGACGTCCGGCTCGTCGAGCGCGACGTTCGCCGGCGCGCTGCCGCGCCGCAGCGCTTCGAGCGCCGCGATCGTCTCGAGCAGGCCGGCGGCGCCCAGCGTGTGGCCGGTCTGGGCCTTGCCGCCGAACGCCGGCGGCGTGCGGCCGCCGAACAGCGCGACGAGCCCGAGCGCCTCGGTGGTGTCGTTCGCCGGCGTCGCGGTGCCGTGCAGGTGCACGACGTCGACGTCGGCGGTGCCGATGCCGGCGTGCGCGAGGGCGCGCGCGGCGGCCAGCGCGAGGCCGCGGCCCTCGCGGTCCGGGCCGGTCACGTGGCAGGCGTCGTTGGCGCCGCCGTGACCGGCCAGCTGCACGCCGAGCGACTCGCGCGCGTGCCGCGTCAGCAGCACCGCGCCGGCGCCTTCGCCGAGCGAGACGCCGCGCCGCGCGCGATCGAACGGCCGGCAGGCGCCCGGATCGAGTGCGCTGATGCAGCCGAAGCCGGCCAGCACGAACTCGTGCAGCACGTCGACGCCGACCACGAGCGCTCGCTCGTGCTCGCCGGCCGCGAGCCGGCGCGCGGCGGTCGAGAGCGCGACCAGGCCCGAGGCGCACGCGCACGAGACGGCGACCGTGGGGCCGCCGGTGCCGAGCGATGCCGCGAGCCGCCGCGCCAGCCGCCACGGCTGACCGAGGCCCTCGCCGCGGTCGACGACGCCGGACAGGTCCGCCTTGGTCGACGCCAGCACCAGCAACAGATCGCCGCGCGGCGGTTCGCCGGCCTCGGCCAGCGCTTCGCGCGCCGCCAGCGCGGCGGCGTGCAGCGCACGATCGTGCGCCGGCACGACGCCGTCGGGGAACTCGGCCGCGACCGCGGTCGGCACGTTCCAGCCGGCGGTGCGGCGGCGCGGCTGCACGGCGGTGCGGCCGGCCCACAGACCGTCGAGCAGCGTGCCACAGCCGGCGCCGAAGCCGCTGACGGCGCCGCGGCCCGCCACGAAGACCGTGTCGGCGCTCATCCGCCGGCGGGCGGCGGCAGCCGCGTCTCGGCGTGCGTGTCGACGGTCAGGCGGTAGCCGAACCAGCCGTTGTCGAGCACCACGTGCCGCGGCGCCTGCCAGCTCGGTTCGGTGCCGGTCCAGTCGTAGGTGATCGTGATCGTGCCGGGCGGCGTCGCGTCGAGCCGTTCGAAGCGGCGCTGCTGCAACCGGCCGTCGGCCCACCGTTCGCGCACGCGTTCGCCGGCGACGACGCCCTCGCGCTCGCCGTCGCGCGGCGTCGGCATCGGCAGCCACGGGTAGAACGTGCGCTGCACGTCGAGCAGCACGAAGCGCGGCGGGAACGGCAGGTCCTCGCCGGCCTGGTTCTGCAGCTCGACGTCGGTGCCGCGCAGCAGGATCACGAATCCGGCGTAGCCGGCCGGCGACAGGCCCAGCACGGTCAGCACCGCGGCCTGCTTCTGCACCGCGGCATCGAAGCCGCGCTGCGCGCCTTCGCCCCAGGTCGCCGTGATGCGCTGCTGCCACAGCAGGTCGGTCGCGAACGTGCCGGCGGGCAGCAGCGTGCCCGGGTAGTCGCGGTCGGCGAACGCGGGGCCGCGCGGCGCGACGCAGGCGGCGAGCGCCGCCGCGGCGGCGAGCAGGACCGACAGGGTTGGGCGGGTCACGGCGTGGGTCGTCCGGGCGCCGCAGGATACGGCCCGCGGGCCCCGTTCGGCACGGGTTCGCGGCGCGGCGGCACGAACCACGCGCCGCTCGGGAGCGCCAGCAGCACGCACCAGCCGATGCCGACCATCGACGTGGCGCCGATCGCGAACAGCGCCGGTTGGTCGGACAGCGCCAGCAGGCCGAAGCCCAGCATCGTCGTCAGGCTCGACAGCACGACCGACAGGTGCGTCGCGTCGCGCGCGGCCGGCGCGTCGTCGTCGACGAGGAAGATGCCGTAGTCGTCGCCCATGCTGACGACCATCAGCAGCGCCATCAGCGACATCAGGTTCAGCGGCTGGCCACACAGCGCCAGCGTCGCGGCCGTGCCGGTCGCGGCGACCAGCGGCGGCACCAGCGCGACCAGCGTCGGGCGCACGGCTCGCTGCCGCAGCGCGACGACCAGCACGACCGCGCCGACGCCGAGCAGCAGCATCTCGAGCATGCGCGAGCGGTACTCGGTCAGCGCGCCGGTCAGCGTGCCTTCGATGTCGATCAGCGCGGCGCCGTCGATCGCCGCCAGGCGCTGCCGCAGCGCCGGTTCGTCGCGCACGCCGTGCAGGAAGCTCAGCACGATCGGGCCCTGCGGCCCCTGGTCGCGGAACGGTCGCACCAGCGTCGCCAGCGGCGTGCCGTCGAGGTCGCCCGGCAACAGCGGCGCGGCGGCCGGTGCGGCCAGCGCTTCCGCGAACGGCAGGAAGCCGTCGGCGACGAAGCCCGCGTCGGTCAGCGCGGTGTGCAGCCGCGGCCACAGCGTCGCGTCGCCGCGCACGACGGCGTCCACCTCGCGCTGGCGCGCGGCGCTCGGCAGCAGCTGCGCGATGCCGGACGCGCCGTCGACCTCGCCGGCCGCGGTCGCGGCGGCGAGCGCCGTCGCGATGCGGTCGTTGACCGCCAGCGCCGCCTGTTCGTCGGTGCCGGTCGCGACCACGACGCGGCGCTGTTCGAACGGCGCCACGCGCGCGCGGACCGCGTCGTCCTCGGCCTTCAGCGCCGCATCGACGCGGTTCAGCCCGCCGATGCCGTCGTCCCAGCGCGCGTGCGGCAGGCCCAGCGCGATCACGACCGCCACCGCGATGGCCGGCAGCAGCAGCAGGCCGCGCCGAGGTCCGCGCAGGGCGGTCAGCCGATCGATCGCGCGCACCAGCGCGGTCGTCGCGCGCGTCGGCCGCAGCGGCCGCGCCAGGCCCGGCAGCAGCAGCCACGTCGCCGCCAGCGACGCGCCGAGGCCCACGGCCGCGAACAGTGCCAGTTCGCGCAGGCCCGGGAACGCCGCCAGCAGCAGCGCCGCGAAGCCGATCACGGTCGTCGCGGTGCACAGCGAGAGGCTGCGCCACAGTGCCTGCAGCGTCGCGCGCGGGCCGCGCGGATCCGGCGCCAGCGCCAGGTGGCTGAAGAAGTGCAGCGAGTAGTCGATCGCGACGCCGAGCAGCGCGGCGCCGAACGCCAGCGTCAGGCCGTGCACGCGGCCGTAGCACAGCAGCACCGCGCTGCTGCCGGCCAGGAAGCCGGCGCCGAGCACCGGCAGGCTCAGCAGCATCGGCTGCAGCGAACGGAACAGCAGCAGGTACAGCAGCACGATGCCCGCCAGCGAGACCACCGACACGCGCTGCATGTCGGCGCGCATCGAGTCCTCGGCGGCGATCGCGTGCCGGCTGGCGCCGCTCTGCCACAGCCGCAGAGTGCTGCCGTGGCCGTCGCGCACGGCGGCGAACGCGGCGGCGACGCCGTCCAGCAGCGGCCGCTGCCGCGTCGAGTCCGATGCGCTCGCGGTCGTGGTCAGGAACAGCACGGCGCCGTCGCCGGCGGTCGTCACGAAGCGGTCGTCCTGCACGCCGATGCCGTTCGCGGTCGCGCCGCCGGCGCGCTCGAACAGCGCCGGCAGCACCAGGAACGGGTCGCCGGGCGCGACGCGCGTCACCATCGCCGACATCGGCGACGCGATGCGCTGCTTCAGGCGGGCCACCGCCGCGCGCAGGCCTTCGTCGCTGAGCCGGTCGCGCGCCGCGGCCGCGTCCGGCGCCAGCAGGCCGAACCGCCGCGGCTCGTAGGTCTGCCACAGCGCTTCGTCGACGCCGGCCGGCGGGCCGGCATCGAGCGACGCCAGCGCCGCGGCCACGCGCGGTTCGGCACGCAGCGCGGCCTCGAAGGCGCGACTGACCGCGGCCGCCTCGTCGCGGTCGCGGCAGTCGACCAGCAGCACCATCGTGCGGCTCAGCGCGCCGGTCGCGATGCGGCGCGCCAGCTCGATGCGCGAGTCCGGCGCGCCGCCCGGCAGGAAGTGCGTGATGTCGGTCGTGACCTGCAGCGACGACATCACGTACGCCAGCAGCGCGACGAACAGCAGCGCGCCCGTGGCGAGCCGCGGGCCTTCGCCGCGCGTGGTCACTCGTCGATGCCGAACAGCTTGCGCTTCTCGGCGGCGTCGAACCGGCGGTCGGGGTTCGCGGTCGTGATCCGCGTCACCGTGCGGTCGCCGTTCGGCTCGAGCACCTCGATGCGCTCGACGGCTTCGCCGCGGCCGACCAGCCGCAGCTGGCGCAGCAGCTTGTCGAGCGGCGCCGCGCGCGGCGTCAGCTGCAGCGTCCAGGCGGCCGCGTCGTCGGGCACCGGCGCGTAGACGACGTCGTACGACTTGCGCAGCGCGGCTTCGTCGCCGGCGAACACGTGCACCAGCGACTGCACGAACGTGCGCACCTTGTCGCTGCGCGCGAGGTCGATCACCTCGACGCCGTCGCGGTTCTCGAGCCGCAGTTCGCGCGGCGTGATGCGCACCGACTGCGGTTCGGGCGCGGTCACCTCGCGCACGAGCCAGCCCGGACCCTTCGGATCGGGCCGATGGAAGTAGAGGCGGCCCTTGCTCTGCAGCGGCACCGCCAGCAGCGCCAGGTGCTTCTGTTCTTCGAACGTGGCCTCGAGGCCGGTCACGGCGCCGAGCCGCGCGAACAGCGCGGCGGCATCGGCCGGGCGCGGCCGGGCTGCCGGCGGGGGCGCGGTGTTCGGCGCGGGCTCCTGTGCCGCCGGCGAGCTGAGAACGAACGCGGTCAGCAAGACCCCGCAAGCAGGCGCGCGTCTACCGGAGTACATGGGGGGGCGGGATGCTATGTCCCTCGCATCCCTGTCGCAATCGAGCATCAGCAGCTGCTTCGGGCGCATGCGTGAGTCAACTGCTCGGGTCACCAGCGAGTTTGTCCCTTGGCCTAGCGAACCCCGGCGTGCCGGAGCTCATACTCGTCGAGGGCCACATCGCGCCCGGGCGGACCGATCCTGCCGAGTTTTGCTACCGCCATGGACCTGCGTTCGGCGTGGTCGGCGCGCCTGCCCGCTGTCGGTAACGCGTCCAGAGTCAGGATGGCAAGTCCATAGGAGCCATCGAGGTAGTGAAGGTCGGCGACCTCGTTGAGTGCTTCGGAGTCTCCCGGTGCCTGCGCAAGCCACGCGCGGGCGATCGGCCACCGGGGGAGCGTGTGCTCAAGGCCTGTCATGCGACGAGATATGTTGCGCGCCATCTCGACACAGAAGTCGTGCTCTTCGGTGAGCTGAATGACCACGCCAATAAGTCGATCCAAGTAGGCGGCTTTCTCCGAATCAGAGGCGGGAAGACGAAGGAGGGCGACGTACGTGTCGACCAGGAGGAGGCGAGCTTCGAGATGCTGCGAAGCACTAGTCCTCGGGGTTCGCAGTGCTTCCTGGAGGGCATTCTCGCAGGGCACCCAATCGCTCAGGGTCTTGTAGTGGTGAGCGACCCTCAGCCATGTCAAGGCCGTAGGGAATCCTCGGGCCTGAGCTAACAGTTCCCCGATGTCGGAAGGCGTTGTGAGAGAGATATGGACAAGGTGTGCCAAGAAGGGCATCGTCTGGACCATTGACCATTTGCCACTGGTGAGTTTCTCTCGCTCTTCCTCGTGCAGGGCCTTAAGCCTAAGAAAGGCCGCGAGGCATTCGCTGCGGTGTTTCGCAGGTACTTCGGTGAACTGCTGGCGTCGCGACATGCGCTGAAAGTCCTGCATGGCGATGAGCATATCGTTAGCGCTAGGAGTTATCTCAAGTGGGTCGTTCGGATCAATGGCTGCGAACGTCACCAATGCGTGATGGGATCGAGCAATAGAAGAGTGGGTGCTGTTGGGGGCTAGAAGCTGAGCGATTTGGCTGGCGAATCCGGTCAGTTCGGCGTCATGAATAAGCCCTCCAATCATTGACATATGAATCCACAATTCTGGCTGCGTGGGATCAAGTGCGGCACTCTGCAGCAGGTGTTTGCGGGCATCGAGTACATTCTTCGACCACATGGCAGAAAGCAGTTCCTTGTCGGCGGGCCGCATATTTCGAGCGCTCAATAGCGGACGCAGCTCGCTAGCAGCTTCTCCGAGGTCGCGATTGCCAAACACGCATTCGCGCATCCAACGCATGAGCGTGTAGGAGCCAAAGTCCGAGTCGAGCACATCATGTTCGGGTAGATGCTCTAGTATCACCATGACGTCAGCTAGTCTATTGCTTGCGGCGAGGCAGCGGCAATAGTCAATTCGAACCGAAGTATGTCCCGCGATTGGCGAGTCAGATACGAGTCCCCGAAGTAGCTCGTTCGCCTCGGCAAAGTGCCCATGCGTGAAGAGTAGTTTCGCGCGACCATGCCTTTCGCGGGCGGTCTGCAGCTCAGCGTCTCCGCGCGCCTGAGTCGCATCCAATCGCGCCGTCCGCTCCGTGGTGGCGAGCTCCTCGGCGCGTTGCCACTGGATGAGAGTCGCAGTGCCGCCGGCAACCAGAGACGCGAGCACGACCGTTGCCGCCGCCACCTGCACCCGGAACCTTCGAACGAACTTCCTCGCCCGGTAGCCGAAGCTCGGCGGCCGCGCCTCGATGGGCTCGTGGTCGAGGAAGCGCTGCAGGTCCCTGGCGAGCGAAGGCGCAGAGTCGTAGCGGTGTTCGCGTTCCTTGTGCAGTGCCTTGAGCACGATGGAGTCGAGATCGCCCTGCAGACGGCTGCGCCATTGCGCGACGCTGGTGAACCGCCGCTGCCGCAGGCGCTCGATGGTGGTCTGCGCCTTGCCACCGTCGTGGCCGGCCTTGGTGTTGGTCTCGGCGTCGTGTAGAGCCGTGATCCTGGTGCTCGGCGGCTTCGGTTCCTCCTCGCGGAGGATGCGCTGCATCTCCGCCTGGTTGGTGCGCAGCCGTTCGGGCTCGAACGGCAGATCGCCGGTCAGCAATTCGTA
>JAEUHR010000024.1 GCA_016794425.1 Planctomycetota bacterium | reverse complement strand
GGCCTCGCCGGCGATCGCCTTCGCCAGCAGCGTCTTGCCGGTGCCGGGCGAGCCGACCAGCAGCACGCCGCGCGGGATCGAGCCGCCGAGCCGCGCGAACTTCGCCGGGTTCTTCAGGAACTCGATGATCTCGCGCACCTCCGCCTTGGCCTCCTCCATGCCGGCGACGTCGTCGAACGTGACGTTGGTGCGGACTTCCTTGTTGTAGAGCGACGCGCGGCTGCGGCCGAAGCTCAGCACGCCGCCGGTGCCGCCCGGCGACCGCATCTGGCGCAGGATGAAGAACCAGACGATCGCCAGCACCAGGAGCCACGGGCCGACGGTGCCGAGGATGTAGATCAGCGCCGTGTTCGGCTCGGTGACCCGGAAGTCGGCCGGGCTCAGCGACAGCGTGAACGTGCGCAGCGGCACGCCGGCTGCCGCCAGCCGACCGGCGACCGCCTGCAGCGACGGCTCGCTGGCCAGCGTCGGCGCATCGAGCCGCACGTAGTCGACGCGCGAGTCGCGCAGCAGCAGCGCGGTCAGGTAGGTGCCGGCCTTGCGTGTCTCGCGTTCGGGCCGCGCGCGGTCGGGCGCCGGGTTCTTGCCTTCGACCTCTTCGACCAGGAACGCGCGCAGCACGCGGATGCGGCCCTGGTCGAGGTCGGCGACGAACGTGCCGGTCGCCCCGGCCGCGTAGGCGGTCGCGTCGAGCCGCTGCGCCGCCAGCGAGCTGTACAGGTCGATCTCGGCGCCGTCACCGCGCACGAAGTCGCGCACCACGACCTCGATCGTGCGCGTGCCCGAGCCCTCGCGGACCTCGGCGGTCACGACGCCGTCCGAGTAGGTGAACTTCTCGACGTTGCCGTTCAGCAGGTGGCTGTAGAAGGCGTGCACCGAGCTCTGGCCCTCGCGGCCCGAACTCGACACGACCAGGAACAGGGCCATCAGCAGCGCGAGGATCAGGATCACCCCGCCCATGCCGCGCGGCTTCCTGCGCGGTTCGCCTTCGCCCGGTTCCTTGCGTTCCTTGTTGGTCATCAGCGTCTCGATTGCGGCTCCGGACGGGCCTCCATCGGCGCAGCGCCGGCGGCAGCCGTAGTCCGCTTGCCAACGAGGGTTCCGCCGCCGGGCGGGGAAGCCTCGAAGGGTCGCAGGATAGGTCGGAGCCGGACCGGAAGCCAGGAGCCCCGCACCGGATCGGCGCGGCCGCTACCGCGCGGCCGGCTCGAGCGCGCGGCGGTGCGCACGCAGCGCGTCGCGGACGTGTTCGCTCATGCCCTCGCCGCCCTGGTCGAGCAACGCCAGGATCTCGCGCCGCATGCGCGGTTCCCAGAAGCGCCGCAGGTGCGACGCGATGCCGTCCAGCGCCACCTTGCGCTCCGGCTCGGCGGCGAAGAACGCGGCGATGTCGTTCGCCATGCGGACCAGCTTGCGCCCGTCCATCAGCGCCCCTCGCCGGGCGCGCCGCCGAGCAGCGCGCTCTTGGGCAGCAGCGCCTCCTGCTGGTCGGCGACCTGGTCGAACGAGCGCTGCCAGTCGGACCGCGCGACGTGCGCGACGACCTGCACGGCGGTGACCTTGTACTCGGGGCAGTTCGTGGCCCAGTCCGAGTTCTCGGTGGTGACGACGTTGACGCCCGATTCGGGGTGGTGGAACGTCGTGTAGACGACGCCCGGCTGCATGCGTTCGGTGACGACCGCGCGCAGCGTCGTCTCGCCCTTGCGACTCTGCAGCGCCACCGTGTCGCCGTCGCGGATGCCGCGCTGCTCGGCGTCGTGCGGGTGGATCTCCAGCACGTCGCGCTCGTGCCAGACCGTGTTGGCGGTGCGGCGCGTCTGCGCGCCGACGTTGTACTGGCTCAGGATGCGGCCGGTGGTCAGGATCAGCGGGAAGCGCCGCGACGTGCGTTCGTCGGTCGCGAGGTAGTCGGTGATCACGAACCGGCCCTTGCCGCGCACGAACTGCTGCTCGTGCATGACCGGCGTGCCGGCCGGCGCGGTGTCGTTGCACGGCCACTGGATGCTGCCGAGGCGATCGAGCTTGTCGTAGGTGACGCCGTGGAACGTCGGCGTCAGCGCGGCGATCTCGGCCATGATCTCGGCCGGGTGCGCGTAGCGCATCGGCTGGCCGAGCGCGTTCGCCAGCGCCTGCGTGACCTCCCAGTCGGCGAGGCCGGCCAGCGGCGGCATCACGCGCCGCACGCGGCTGATGCGGCGCTCGGCGTTGGTGAACGTGCCGTCCTTCTCGAGGAACGAGCTGCCGGGCAGCAGCACGTGCGCGTACTTCGCGGTCTCGTTCAGGAAGATGTCCTGCACGATCAGGCACTCGAGCGACTCGAGCGCCTTCTGCACGTGTTTGGTGTCGGGGTCGCTCTGCGCGATGTCCTCGCCCTGCACGTAGAGCGCCTTGAACGAGCCGTCGATCGCGGCGTCGAACATGTTCGGGATGCGCAGGCCGGGCTCGTCCTGGATCGTCACCCCCCACGCCTTGCCGAACAGTTCGCGCACCGCCGGGTCGGACACGTGGCGGTAGCCGGGCAGTTCGTGCGGGAACGAGCCCATGTCGCAGCTGCCCTGCACGTTGTTCTGGCCGCGCAGCGGGTTCACGCCGACGCCGGGCCGACCGATGTTGCCGGTCACCATCGCCAGGTTGGCGATCGCCATCACGGTCGTGCTGCCCTGGCTGTGCTCGGTGACGCCGAGGCCGTAGTAGATCGCGCCGTTGCCGGCGGTCGCGTAGAGCCGCGCGGCGCCGCGGATCGCAGCAGCCGGCACGCCGGTCGCCGCTTCGAGCGCCTCGGGCGAGTTCTTCGGCAGTGCGACGAACGCGCGCCACTTCTCGTACTCGGCGAGATCGCAACGCTCGCGCACGTAGCTCTCGTCGGCGAGGCCCTCGGTCACGACGACGTGCGCCAGCGCGTTCAGCACCGCGACGTTGGCGCCGGGCTTCAGCTGCAGGTGGAACGCGGCCCGCACGTGCGGCGACTCGACCAGGTCGATGCGGCGCGGGTCGATCACGATCAGCGACGCGCCGGCGCGCAGACGCTGCTTCATGCGCGACGCGAACACCGGGTGGCCGTCGGTCGGGTTGGCGCCGATCACGACGATGCAGTCGGCGTGCTCGACGCTGTCGAAGTCCTGCGTGCCGGCCGACTCGCCGAGCGTGGTCTTGAGGCCGTAGCCGGTCGGCGAGTGGCAGACGCGCGCACAGGTGTCGACGTTGTTGTTGCCGAACGCCGCGCGCACGAGCTTCTGCACCAGGTAGGTCTCCTCGTTGGTGCAGCGCGAGCTGGTGATGCCGCCGACGCTGGCCGTGCCGTACTTCGCCTGGATGCGGCGGATCTCGCCGGCGGCGTGCGCGATCGCCTCGTCCCACGTGACCTCGCGCCACGGGTCGGTGATCTTGCTGCGGATCATCGGCTTCTTGAGCCGGTCCGGGTGCGTCGCGTAGCCCCACGCGAACCGCCCCTTCACGCACGAGTGGCCGTGGTTCGCCTTGCCGTCCTTGTGCGGCACCATGCGCACGACCTCGGCGCCCTTCATCTCGGCGCGGAACGAGCAGCCGACGCCGCAGTAGGCGCAGGTCGTGACCACCGCGTGGTCCGGCTGCCCCTGCTCGACGATCGACTTCTCCATCAGCGTCGCGGTCGGACACGCCTGCACGCAGGCGCCGCACGACACGCACTCGCTGTCGAGGAAGTCGGTCGGGCCGGCGGCGATCTTGCTGTCGAAGCCGCGGCCCTGCACGGTCAGCGCGAACGTGCCCTGCACCTCGTCGCAGGCGCGCACGCAGCGCGAGCAGACGATGCACTTGGTCGGATCGAACGTGAAGTACGGGTTCGACGTGTCCTTGGTGCCCTGCAGGTGGTTCGCGCCGGCGTAGCCGTAGCGGACCTCGCGCAGGCCCGTCACGCCGGCCATGTCCTGCAGTTCGCAGTTGCCGTTGGCCGGGCAGGTCAGGCAGTCGAGTGGATGGTCGCTGATGTACAGCTCCATGACCGAGCGGCGCAGATCGCCGAGCTTCTTCGACTGCGTCGTCACCTTCATGCCGGACTCGCACGGCGTCGTGCACGACGCCGGGAAGCCCTTGCGCGCCTCGACCTCGACCACGCAGAGCCGGCACGAGCCGAACGCTTCGAGGCTGTCGGTCGCGCACAGCTTCGGAATGCGCACGCCGGCTTCGGCGGCGGCGCGCAGCAGCGACGTGCCGGCGGGAACGGTGACGGGCGTGCCGTCGATCTGCAGCGAGACGGTCGCGTCGGCGCCGCGCGCCGGCGTGCCGAAGTCCTGGACCTTGTTGGAATACATCGCGTCGGGCGGGCCCGCGGCAGCGGGCTCGAGGGCCACCGATCGTAGCGTCTCGGCCGGCACCTGCGAGTCCGGGCCTGCGGGCCGCCGTTCGGTTGAGCGGCGGCCCGCAGGCGCCCAGCCTAGTCGGGCGCACCGATGTAGAGGAACGGCGCCCAGTGGAACGGATCCGGGTACTTCTGGCGCAAGGCCCGCTTGGCCGCCGTGAAGGCCGCCAGTCGGTCGGCTTCGCCGCCGAGCATTCGGCCGTAGAAGTCGACCATCAGTTCCCTCGTGCTGGCGTCGTCGACGGCCCACAGCGACGAGACGACCGCCGGGGCCCCCGCGAACAGGAACCCGATCGGCAGTGCCTGCGGTGCCTCGTCACGCAGCGTCGGGCCGACGTTCGTGCGGCACGCGGACAAGACGACCAGCCGACACGACGCGAGCCGACCGCGCCAATCGTGCAGCAGATCGCCGAGCTTCAGCAGTCCGTCGTCGCCCGGCAGTACGTGCGGCGGCGGCGACAGCACCAGCATGCTGAGGCTCTGGCCGCCGTACTCCTCGGCGATGCCGTGGCAGGCAAAGTGCAGGTACTTGGCCTTCGCAGCGAGGTCGAACACCGCTGGTTCGGTCGCCTCGCCGCCGAACAGGCGCCGTGTCGCCGCTTGCTCGGCGGCGAACACCGCCTCGATCGCCTCGGTCTCGGCGCGGGCACCACGCAGCGGCGGCAACCGTCGCAACCGCTCGAGGTCACCGGAGCGCGTGACGCGCGCGAGTTCCTGCCGGCCGGCCAGCGATGCGTCGGCGGCCGTCCGCGCCCGGCCCGGCGCGACCTCGATGCCGAGCCGCCCCGGCGCCACCAGCACGGTGACCGACTCCCCACGGCGCCACAGTTCGATCGCAATCGGCCCGTCGGCACGCTGCCCGTCCTCGATCGCCGCCGCCACCGCCGCCAGGGCATCGCGCAGCGCTCGGTCGTCGGCCAGCTCACGGTCGTCATAGCGTCGCAGCACGTCGCCGGGCCGGACGCCAGCGCGAGCCGCGGGCGAATCGGCGCCGACCGCCAGCACGAACACGCCCTGCTCCGGCAGCTCGGCGGCGGCAGCGAGTGCGCCCGGGTCGCCGATTGCGAGCAGGTCCAGCGCCGTCGTGTCGTCGCCGGCGTCGCTCGCGCGCTGCCGCAGCCAGGCGAGCACGCTGCCCGACGGCACGTAGGCGATCGGCGGCCCCGCGTCGAGCCATGGCACCGGCTTGCCGTCGGCGGTGTCGGTGACCAGCAGCTCGAACGGCAGATGGTGCAGTTCGCGGTGTGCCGCCACGAACACCCGTTTGCTGCCGCGCACGCGCTGCCAGACCGCCGCCGGCATCAGCGCCGTGAACAGCACTCGCGCGGGATCCTCGGCGTCCGCAATCGGCGCCGTCGCCGCCTCCGGGTCGCGGCCCCGCACCTGAGCGTGCGAGCGGCGCGCCAGCAGCTTGGGCAAGGCCTGCATCACCGCGGCGTGCGCAGCGGGCAGCGGCACCGCCTCGACGACGCCATCGCGGGCCAACACGTAGAGCAGCGCGGCGTTCGCTGCCACGGTGTACTCGAGCAGCAGCTCACCGTCGCGCAGCGTGGCCTGCACATCGGCGGCGGCACGCACGTGGCCCACGGGAAGCACGTCGCCGAGCAGCCGCGCCCGTTCGTCGAGCAGTTGCCGCAGCGCGGTGTCGGCTTCGCGCCCCCGAGCCAGCAGCGCGTCGCGGCTCGTGGTTCCGGCGGGCGCGGCGTCTGGCCGCCCGAGATCGAACAACACGCGGTCGCTGCTCAGTTCCGCCGCCTCCTGCTCCCGCTGCAGCGCTTCGAGCCGCGCCGCGGTCACCGCATCGCCGCGTTGGCGCGCCCGGCGACCGGCTTCGGCCATCGCGTCGAAGCGCTGCTGCTCCAGCAGATCGAGCAGCTCGCGGCCGCGCCCACGCTCGGCTGCGCGCCAGGCATCGGCGCCGGCACCGCGCTGGGCCAGCACGACCTGCAGCGCCTCGAACACGCCGTTGTCCTTCAGATCGTCGAACCACGACTGCCGCAGGGTCGCCGAGACGCGCGACCGGCCGCGCAACCGTTCGATGCTGGCAACCGCTCGTTCGAGCAGCGTCTCGGCCTCCGCCGTGCGACCAAGCCGCGCGAAGACCTGCGCCGCGTTGCCGCTGGCGCGCGCCGAGTCGGGGTGGTCGGCGTCGCCGTAGACACGCCGGTACGTCGCGAGCACGCGCTCGAACACCTCAGCGGACGACCGGTAGCGGCCGAGCCGCGCGAGGCAGAAGGCCAGCGCCGCCTCGGCCTGCGCGACGGCCGGGTCGTCAGGCCGCTGGCTGCAGCGCCGCAACATCGCGGCCGCCGCCTCGAACTCCGCCAGCGCCGCGTCGAAACGCCCCAACTGCTGCAGGCACAGACCCACGTTGTGGCGCTTGCTCGCGAGGTCGGGATGGTCGCGTCCCCCGTTGAGGCGCGTGTCCATCGCCAGCGCCTGACGAGCCTGCTGTAGCGCCCGTTCGCCGTGGCCGAGCCACAACAGGCACACCGCGAAGTTGCTGGCAGTGGCAGCGACGTGCGGATGGTCGGCACCACGATGGAGACGGTCCAGGATCGCCAGCGCCTGCTCGTACTTCGGCACGGCCTCCTGACGACGCCCGAGCGAGTCGAGGCCGTAGGCGACCATGTGCACCGCCGATGCGAGCAGCGGGTGGTCGGCGCCCCCCGTCAGGCGCCGCAGCATCGACAGGCTCAGCTCATAGCGCGGCAGCGCCTCGTCGACGCGCCCCATCGACTCGAGGCAGTAGCCGTGGTTCGAGACGCACGCGGCCAGCCCGAAGTCATCGCGCCCACCGAGCGCTTGCGAGTAGCAGGCGAAGGCCAGTTCGTACTGCTGCAGCGCGGCATCGAACCGGCCGAGCGAGCGGAGGCCCGCCGCGAGGTTGCCGCGAGCACGGGCCGTTTCGAGATCCCGCCCGGCGGCGGGCAGGCGCTCGCGGATCGCGACCACCTGCTCGAACTGCTGCACGGCTGCGGCGAGCTCGCCCAACGCCAGCTGGCACACGGCCACGCGGTTGAGGCTGGTGGCAACGTCCTCGTGCACGTCGCCATCGTGCAGTTCGCGGCGCAGCGCCAGCACGGCGCGATGGCCGAGCAGCGCGGCCTCGGTGCTGCCGGCGAGCCGCAGTTCCTCGGCCGCGTCTTCCAGCAGCGTCGCGGCATCGGCCGCCTCGCCGACGACCGGCCTGGATTCGACGACCGGCAGCAACAGATCGACGACGCCCGGCCAGTCCTGCGCCGCGGCGCACTCGCGCGCGGTGTCGAGGATCTCACCGGGGCTCTGCGCCGGCAGGTCGGCGGCGAGCAGGAGCAACACGCTGATGGACCCGACGTGCATGACGGCACCTCCGCGACGAGCGTAGGCCGGCACACACCCGAAGGCGACGCCTGGACGCGACCGCACGGCGTCCGCCGCCCCCTACCGGCGCGCGAAGTCCTCGGGGAAGTGTTCCAGCGCACTCAGGACCGGCAGCGGCGTCAGGCCGCCCATCGCACACAGCGACGCGTCCTTCATCGTCGTGCACAGGTCGCGCAGCAGCGCCAGGTTCGCCTCGCGGCGGTCGCCGGCGGTGATGCGATCGATCACCTCGACGCCGCGCGTGCTGCCGATCCGGCACGGCGTGCACTTGCCGCACGACTCGATCGCGCAGAACTCCATCGCGTAGCGCGCCATCGCCGCCATGTCGACCGTGTCGTCGAACACGACGATGCCGCCGTGGCCGAGCAGCCCGCCCGCCGCCGCGAGCGCTTCGTAGTCGGCGGCCACGTCGAGCCGGCTGGCCGGCAGGTAGCTGCCGAGCGGCCCGCCGACCTGCACCGCGCGCACCGGCCGTCCCGACGCGGTGCCGCCACCGATCTCCTCGACCAGCGTGCGCAGCGACGTGCCGAGCGGCACTTCGACCAGGCCGCCGCGCCGCACGTTGCCCGCCAGCTGGAACGGCAGCGTGCCGCGGCTGCGGCCGGTGCCGTGCGCCGCGTAGGCGGCGCCGCCGTGCTGCAGGATCCACGGCACCGCCGCCAGCGTCATCACGTTGTTGACGACGGTCGGCTTGCCCCACAGGCCTTCGATCGCCGGCAGCGGCGGCTTGGCGCGCACGATGCCGCGCTTGCCTTCGAGGCTCTCGAGCATCGCGGTCTCCTCGCCGCAGACGTAGCTGCCGGCGCCGATGCGCAGCTGCACGTCGAAGCGCCGGCCGCTGCCCAGCAGGTCGTCGCCGAGCCAGCCGGCGGCACGCGCGCGCTGGATCGCGGCGACCAGCACCGTGCGCGCGTCGGGGTACTCGCTGCGCAGGTAGATCCAGCCTTCGGTCGCCCCCACCGCGAGGCCGGCGATCGCCATGCCTTCGAGCAGCAGATACGGGTCCCCTTCCATGACCATGCGGTCGCTGAACGTGCCCGAGTCGCCCTCGTCGGCGTTCACCGCGACGTACTTCTGGTCGGCCGCGCACTGCAGCACGGTGCGCCACTTGATGCCGGCCGGGAAGCCGGCGCCGCCGCGGCCGCGCAGGCCCGACGCCACGACCTGCTCGACGATCGCGGCCGGCTCGAGCGCCAGCGCGCGCCGCAGGCCGGCGAGGCCGTCGTGCGCCGCGTAGTCGTCGAGGCACAGCGGATCGGTCACGCCGACACGCGCGAACGTGAGCCGCGTCTGCCGCGCGAAGTACGGGATCGCCGCGGTCGCACCCTGCCGCAGCGCGTGGTCGCCGCCGCGCAGGAAGCCCGCCGCGAACAGCCCCGGCACGTCGGCCGGCGCCACCGGACCGTAGGCGATGCGGCCCGCGGGCGCCGCCACCTCGACCAGCGGTTCGAGCCACAACATGCCGCGCGAGCCGTTGCGCACGACGCGCACGTCGTGTTTGCCGGCGGCCGCCGCGGCGACGATCGCCTCGGCGACCGCGTCGGCGCCGACCGAACGCGCGGCGCTGTCGCGCGGCACGAACACCGTGACGGTCATGCGCGTTCCTCCGCGGCCGCTTCGGCCAGCAGCGCATCGATCCGCGCCGGCGTCGCCCGGCCGTGCAGGCGGCCGTCGAGCTGCACCGACGGGCCGAGCGCGCAGTTGCCGAGGCAGTAGATCGGCTCGACCGTGAGCCGGCCGTCGGCCGTCGTCGCGTGCAACGCGGCGCCGTGCCGCGCGGCCAGGTGCGCGATCGTGCGTTCGCAGCCCGACGCCTGGCACGCCTCGGCGCGGCAGACCTTCAGCACGTGGCGGCCGGGCGGCGCGCTGCGGAAGTCGTGGTAGAACGTCCGCACGCCGTGCACGTCGGCGCGCGACAGGTTCAGCGCCGCGGCGATCGCCGCGACGGCGGCTTCCGGCACGTAGCCGAGCCGTTCCTGGATCGCGTGCAGGATCGGCAGCGTCGCACCGCGCAGCGCACGGTGCTCGGCGATCGCGTCGGCGATCGCCTGGCGTTCTCGTTCGGGATCGGTGGCGGCGCGGGGACGGTCGTGCATGCGGCGGTGGCGTTCGGGCCGACCGTTGTAGCAGAAGCGCGCCGCCGGCCGCACTTCAGCGCGTGCGAAAGGACCCGCGGCAGGGCATGCTGCGGCCGATGCAGGCCCGCGACCAACGCCGGGTGCGGCGCGACGAGGTCGCGCGCCACACCGCCGAACGCACCGCCGCCGGCCGCAACGCGCCGGGGCGGGTGCGCTGGCGCCGCTGGCGCCGCCGCGCCGGCGAAGTGCTGCTGCGGCTGTGTGGCCCGCCGCTGCTGCGGCTGCTGGCCTGCACGTGGCGCGTGCGCCGCTGCGGCGACGCCGGCTTCGCGCAGCTCCGCGGCCAGGGCCCGTGGCTGGTCGCGACCTGGCACGGCCGCATGTTGTGCCTGATGCCGCTGCGCTGGCACGCGCGCCGCGGCCTCGACGTGCTGGTGTCACCGAGCGACGACGGCGGCCTCGCCGCGATCGCACTGGCTCGGTTCGGCTATCGCGTGATCCGCGGTTCCATGAGCCGCGGCGGCGCGCGCGCGCTGCGCACGATGACCGGCGCGCTGCAGGCCGGCAGCCGGCTGGTCGTGACGCCGGACGGCCCGCGCGGCCCGCGCCACACGGTCAACAGCGGCCTCGTCTGGCTGGCGCGCGCCACCGGCGCACCGGTGCTGCCGCTCGGCGTCGCCGTCGACCGCGCGTGGCGGTTGCGCAGCTGGGATCGGTGCACGATCCCGAAGCCGTTCGCGCGGCTGGTCGTGTTCCACGGCGAACCGATCGTCGTGGCGGCCGACGCCGACGACGCCGAACTCGAACGCACCGGCGCGCGCGTGCGCACGGCGCTGCTGGCCGGCGAGCGCGCCGCGTTCGCGGAGCTGGGCTCGGCCGACGACCTCGACGGCGCGGCGCCGTGACCGGCCGGTAGAACAAGACGACCCGGGTGCCACACGAGCAGCACCCGGGTCGTGGAGGACAAAGCAGCGGGCGGTCCGTCGACAGAGCCGACGAGCCGACGCTGCCGTCGGAGCGGCGGGATCAGAGATCCTGCGGGCGGAGCGTCTTGCGGCCGTTCGCCGCGGCGCGGCGCTCGGCGCCGGCGATCATCGTGCGGACGCACTCGTCCAGCGCGCCGTAGAAGTCGGACGACACGTTCGACTTCTTGACCGCAGCCTTGGTGCGCGACTTGGAGATGATCAGATCGCCGGACGCGGTCTTCTTGTTCTTCTTGGCAGCCATCGGTGTCTCGATTCGAGTGGACTTCGTTCGCCAGGCCACGACCAACGTGTCGCGCCGCCCGCGAACTGGCGACGGAGTTTGGCGCCGCCGCCGCGACTGTCAACGGAAAACCGCAGCAGAAACCGGCTCTGCGAGCCCGTTCTCGGGGGTTTGCTGCCGACACGACGTACGCCCTCCGGCCCCCGCGACACGTCGGCAGAGCGTCGCCGGGCACGGCCGACGCGGCCGCGACGCCGCGCGAGCCACCGCAGAAACCGCCTGCGCGCGCGGCGGCGGCGCACTACAGTGCCGCGCCGTTCCCGCATGAGCTGGCGCCGTATCCTGCTGTTGACGCTGGTGTTCGTCCTCGCCCTCGGCGGCGCGACCTGGGCCCTGCTGCAGAATTCGAACGCTGCCACGGAGCTCGTGCTGCACGAGCTGCGCGCGCAGCTGGCCGCCGACGTGCAGATCGCCGATTCGCGGATCGACCTCGGCGCCGGCCGTCTGTCGCTGCACGGCGTGCGCGTGGCCGATCCGACCACACCCGGCCGGTCGCTGCTGCAGGTCGAGACGCTGGCGATCGACGTCGCCGCCCGCCCGCTCGGCCCGCTGCTCGGCCTGCACACGGTCACGATCGAGGCGCCGATCGTCGAGCTCGGTCCGGACCTGCCGACCGCGGCCCAGCTGCTGCGCGCCGGCGGCGGTGGCGGCGGCGCGCCGACGACACTGCCGGCGCTGGCGCTGCACCGGGGCCAGGTGCGCTTCACGCCGCGCGCCGGCACGGCGCCGCTCGAACTGCGCGATCTCGAACTGCAGCTGGTGCCGCGCGCCAGCGGCGCCGACTGGACCGGCACCGCGGAACTGGTCGACTTCGGCCGCGTGCACCTGCGCGGCGACGCCGACCTCGCCAGCGGCGCGGTGCATGCGACCGTCGCCCTGCGCGACCTGCCGCTCGGCCGCGCGCAGCGTGAACGGCTGCAGGCGCTGCTGGCGATCGACCTCGGCGGCGTCGACGCCGAGGCGCGCGTACGCGAGCTGGTGCTGACCTGCACGGTGCCCGGCGCGCCGGCCACGGATCGCACGCCGGTGTTCGAACTGGCGGCGCAGCTCGACGGCGTGCGCGCGACCGCGCCGGACCTGCCGCCGCTGGTCACGCAGGCCGGCGCGCGCGTGTACGCGACGACGCGCGCGGGCGGCAGCGTCGACGTGCAGCTGACGCAGGACTCCGCGATCGGCCACCTCGAGGTGCACGCGCGCCTGTCGCCGCTGCGCGGCGAGCCGACGCTCGACGTGCGCGCGCACGGCGACGACATCCGCATCGACGACGACGTGCTGGCCGCGCTGCAGACGTTCGACGTCGGCCGCGACGTCGTGCGCGCGCTGCAGCCGAAGACCGGCACGGCGGACCTGGACCTGTTCCTGCGCGATCCGCACCGCCGCGGCGGCATCGCCGAACTCGAACTGGTGCTGCAGGGCGTCGCGATGTCCTACCACGGCTTCGGTCAGGGCGAAGACCGCGCGAAGTTCCCGCTGCCGCTGGTGCAGGCGCGTGGCCGCGTGCGGCTGCGCGACGACGTCGTGCTGCTCGAGGACGTCGACGCGACGATCCCCGACTTCGCCGGCGGCGGCACCGTACGGCTCGTCGGCCGCGTCGAGACGCAGCAGCCCGGCGGCGAGGACACGACGCTCGACATCCACGCCGACAGCGTCCAGTTCACGCCGCACCTGCGCGCCGCGCTGACCGCGCTGCTGCGCGACGAAGGCAGTCTGTACGACCGCCTGGCGCCGGACGGGCGCGCCGAGGTCACCGTGCTGGTGCGCCCGCGCCGCACGCTGCCCGGCGGCTGGTCGGTCGAGGTGAAGCCCGCCGGTGCCGCGGTCTGCTGGGCGGGCTTCCCGTACCGGCTCGAGGACGTGCGCGGCAGCGTGCTGGCGCGCGCCGACGGCGTCGGCTTCGACCTGGCCGGCAACCACGGCGACGGCCGGCTGGCGATGCGCGGCCGCATCCCGATCGGCGACGACGAGGTCGAAGGCCGCGGCTTCGAAGCCGTGATCGACCTCGAACGCGTCGCGATCGACGCCGACCTGCGCCGCGCGGTCGCCGTGCTGGCGCCCGAGATCGACGCACCGTGGCAGGCCAGCGCGCCGTCCGGCACGCTCGGCGGCCGCGTCAAGGTCTGGCGACCGCACGCCGACGACCCGCTGCACCACGACGTGCTGCTCGAACTCGACGGCGTCGCGCTGGCGCTGCCGACGGCGCCGTGGCGCGCGGCCGACCTGCACGGCCAGATCTTCGTGCAGGGCCAGGACGCCGCGACGCGGATCGACTTCGACGCGCTGCGCGGCCGGCTCGAACACGACCGCGAACGCCCGGCGCAGCTGGCGATGCTCGGCAGCCTCGCGACCGGCGCCGGCGCGCACAGCGACCTCGCGTTCGTCGTGCGCGACCTCGGCCTCGACGCACAGCTCGGCCGCACGCTCGAGGAACTCGGCGCGCTGGGCGCGGGCACCTGGGACACGCTGCGGCCGAGCGGCGCCGTCGACCTGGTCTGCCGCCACGAGATGCCGGCCGACGGCGACGCGCGGCTGCGCCTGATCGTGCAGCTGCTCGAAGTGCGCACCGATTCGCCGATCCTGCCGCGCCCGGTCGAACACATGACCGGCGAACTGCGCATCGCCGAGGGAGAACTGACGTTCGAGGACGTGCGCGGCGTGATGGCCGGCGCGCTGGTGCAGGCCAGCGAAGGCCGCGTGCGCACGCGGCCGCCGCCGGACGGCCGCAGCGAGATCGCGTTCCGCGTGCGCGCCAATGGCATCCCGGTCGACGACGGCCTCGCCAACCTGTTCTCGGGCCCGCTGCACCAGGCGGTGCTCGACCGGCAGCTGCAGGGCCGGGCCGACGTCGACGCGCTGGCGCTGCGCTTCGCGATCCCGACCGCCGGCAATCCGCTGCCGTTCGAGACCACGATCGGCGGCCAGATGCGGCTGTACGACGTCGAGATGTCGCTCGGCCGGCCGCCCGAGGGCATCCGCGTGCTGGGCATCAGCGGCATCGCCAGCCTCGCCGAGAGCACCGTGTCGGACACCGGCGGCGGCCTGCGCGGCACGATGCGCGGCGGCACGTTCCGCCTGTTCGACCAGCCGTTCGAGGCGGTCGAGGCCGAGTTCGCCGCCGACGCCGAGCGCATCGGCATCGAAGCGCTCAGCAGCCGCTTCCACGGCGGCACCGTGCGGCGCGCCGGCACCGACGCGCCGGCGCTGCACTACCTGCTGCCGGCGGCGGCGACGCCGGACGGCCGGCTCAGCGCGAACCTCGCCTACGAGAAGGTCGACGTGTTCGCGTTCCTGACCACCTGCGGCTGGGTCAATCCGCCGTACTCGGGCTCGGCCAGCGGCGAGTGCTTCCTGCAGCACCTCGACGGCAACGACGTGATCGACGCGGCGGCGCGCGGCCACCTCGCGATCGACCGCGGCGACCTCGGCGTCGTGCCGCTGTTCACGACGATCTACGCGCGCCTGCCGGCGCCGGACCGGCCGCGCTTCCAGCAGCTGTCGGTCGACTTCGCGCTGGCCGACCGCGTGGTGCGGTTCGACTCGCTGCGCGTGCTGTCGAACCTGCTGGCCGTGAACGGCAGCGGCACGCTCGGCCTCGACGGCTACCTCGACGTGCGCATGACGCTGGACAACCTGCTCGGCGACAGCGCCGACCCGCTGGTGATGCCGCTGATCGACCTGCTGTCACAGAACATCGTGCGGTTCCACCTGTTCGGCCACCTGCGCGACCTGCGCACCGAGCAGCGCTGGGTCACCGAATCCTCGCCGGCGCGCCGCCCGATCCCGCCGATGCCGCCGGCGTCCGAACGCCTCGTCCTGCCGCCCTTCTGAGCCCCCGCATGTCCCTGCACGCCGTCATCATGGCCGGAGGTTCCGGCACCCGCTTCTGGCCCGCCAGCCGCAAGAAGCGGCCGAAGCAGTTCCTGCCGCTGGCGCGCGGCCGCCTGCTGATCCAGGCGACGATCGACCGCCTCGCCGGCCTGTGCGAGCCCGACCACGTCTGGATCGTCACCAACGCGCAGCAGGCGAAGGCGCTGGCGAAGCTGGTGCCGGGCTTCCGCAAGGACCGCATCGTCGTCGAACCCGAGGCGCGCGACACCGCGCCGTGTGTGGCGCTGGCGACCGCGACGATCGCGGCCGTCGATCCCGGTGCGACGATGATCGTGATGCCGGCCGACCACGTGATCGAACCGGAGGCCGAGTTCCAGCGCATGCTGCGCCGCGGCGCCGAACTCGCGGCAACCGGCGCGCTGGTCACGTTCGGCGTGCGGCCGACCCAGCCGGCGACCGGCTACGGCTACATCGAGTGCGGCGACGCGGTCGACCGCGCCGAGCCGCGCGCGTTCGCGGCGCGGCGCTTCCGCGAGAAGCCCGACCGCGCCACCGCCGAGCAGTTCCTGCGCCACGGCGGCTTCCTGTGGAACAGCGGCATCTTCGTCTGGACCGTCGACTCGATCCGCCGCGCGATGCACCACGGCAACGCCGCGCTCGGCGCGGCCGCCGACCGCATGCTGGCCGCGGCCAGTGCGGGCCAGACGGCAGCGCTGCGGCGCGCGTTCCGCACCGCGCCGAAGACGTCGGTCGACTACGCGGTCATGGAGCGCGCCGAACGCGTCGTCACGGTCGAGGCCACGGTGCGCTGGGACGACGTCGGCAGCTTCCCGGCGATCGCCAGCGTCGGCACCGCCGACACGGCCGGCAACCACGCGCTGCTGGCCGGCGGCGCGGCGCAGATCGCGCTGCAGGCGCGCGACAACATCGTCTACGCCGAGGGCAAGCGGACCGTCGCGCTGTTCGGCGTCGAAGGCCTGGTCGTGGTCGCGGTCGGCGACGCCGTGCTCGTCTGCCCGCAGAACCGCGCCGCGGACCTCAAGGAACTCGTCGAGCACGTGCGCGCGACGGGACGGGACGACCTGCTGTGACCCCGGCCCCGCGCCGCATCCTCGCCGTCGACTTCGGCGACGCGCGCACGGGGCTCGCGGCCACCGACTGGACCGGCACGATCGTCGTGCCGCTCGATCGCATCGACGAACGCGATCCGGCGCGCGTGACGGCCGCGATCGCGGCGCTGGTCGCCGAGCGGGAGACCGAAGCGGTCGTCGTCGGCATGCCGCTGTCGCTGGACGGCCAGGATGGCCCGCGCGCACAGCGCACGCGCGCGTTCGCGGCGCAACTGCGCGCGGCGCTGTCGGTGCCGGTCGAGACCGTCGACGAGAGCCATTCGACCGACGAAGCGCACGAGCGGCTCAAGCAGGGCGGCCTGAAGGCGAGCCAGCGCAAGCGCCTGGCCGACAGCGTGGCCGCACTGGTGATCCTCGAACGCTACCGCGACGTGCTGCGCCGCCGCCGCTGAGCCCGCGCGCCGCGGCCGCCTTCGCGGCGGCGCGGAAAGTGCCTGGTCCCCGTAAGCCGGGTTCTGGTGCCACCCCGGAGGGCGGTGACGGCCATTTCTCGAGGGCCGTCCTCACGGACGGCCGCCAACGACCTACCCGAGGACCTCGGCGCGGGCAGCGCGATCCTCCTACTCGGTCTTCCTCCAGGTGGGGTTTGCCGTGCCGGGTCGGTCGCCCGACCCGCGGTGCGCTCTTACCGCACCGTTTCACCGTCGCCGTCGCCAGCTTGCGCCAGCCGTCCGGCGGTCTGTTCTCTGTGGCACTGTCCCTGTCCTCGCGGACGGTGGGCGTTGCCCACCACCTCGCCCTGTGGAGCCCGGACTTTCCTCCCGCGGCAAATGCCGCCGGCGGCCGTCCGGAGACCAGGCGCACGCATGCTACGGCGCGGAGTTCGCAGTGCAACCCACGCGCGGCGCCGAAGTGTGGACCCTTGCCCGCGCCATCCGCGACCGCTAGCGTGCGGGACCACCTCGCAAAGCGGCTGCTCGTCTCCCACACCTTGGTTTCGCACCCGTGAGGTCGCCCGTGCGACTGCTTCCTTGCCTGACCCTTTCGTGGCTCGTGGGCTCGGTGCTCGCCCAAGCACCGGCTGCCCCCGATCCGGATGCGCCGAAGCACGGCGCGTCACCGACGCCGGACCTGCATCGGTGTCTGCCCGAAGAGGAACCGCCGCAGTCGCCACCGCTGGAGCCACCGCCGGAAGCGGCGCCCGTTCCCGAACCGAGCACGCTGTTCCTGGTCGGCACCGGCCTGCTCGGCGTCGCGCTGACGGCGCGCCGCCGTCGCCGCCGGCAGGCGTAGCCGCCGGCGGTCAGCCGTAGCGCGGCCGGTGGGCGCGGATCCGCGCCGCCTTCGCCGCGATTGCGCGCACCAGGCGCGCGTGCAGGAACAGCGGCTCGCCGAGGTAGACCCGCAGGAAGCGCAGCCCGACCGACGTCGACACCGGCACCGGCACCGACGCCCACAGGCTGGCGAGGTCCTTGACCACCCAGCGCCGCCAGAGCCCCCACGGCCGCAGCACGCGCGCGACGTCCAGCAGCAGCGGCGCTCCGGCCGTGCGCGGGTCGTCGCACCACAGGTGGTTCCAGTAGAGGTCGCGCGCCACGAGACCGTGGTCGTGCAGGCGCCGGACGAACGGTGCCACCTCGCGGCACGCGTAGTCGACCACGTCGGCGAACCAACCGCCGCCGACCGCCGCCGTGGCCCAGGCGTCGAGCGCACGGCCGGGCACCCCGGCGGTGACCAGCAGGTTGCGCCGCCTGGTGCCGAGCCACACCAGCGGCTCGGCGGTGCGGATCCCGAGCAGCGGCAGCACGTGCAGCCAGCGCCACTCCGCCGCCGCGGTCCGGAAGCAGCCGCGATGCCACTTGCCGAACAGCCACGCATCGCCGACCGGCACCGCCACCGTGCGCCGCTGCGGCACGCAACGCACCGTGCGACCGACGGCTCCGGCCCACAGGCCGCGCACCGCCGCGGCGGCTGCCGCATCGAGCGTCTGCAGGCGCGGTCCGTCGGGCGCCTCTGGCTTGTTGCTGGCATCCATGGCCGCCGGTTACGTTCTCCGGCCCTCGATCGGCGCGCAAGCGCGCGGCCACCAACGCCCACCGGCATGAACGCAAACGTCCCCAGCGAAGAGAACCCGTTCGAAGCGATGCAGGCCCGGTTCGACCAGGCCGCCGAACGGCTCGGCCTCGAACCCAACGTCCGCGCGATCCTGCGCAGCTGCGAACGCGAAGTCACCATCAGCCTGCCGGTCGTCATGGACGACGGCTCGGTGCAGGTGTTCGAGGGCTACCGCGTGCAGCACTCGACCTCGCGCGGGCCGGCCAAGGGCGGCATCCGCTACGCGAGCAACGTCAACCGCGACGAAGTGCGCGCGCTCGCGGCCTGGATGACCTGGAAGTGCGCGGTCGTCAACGTGCCGTTCGGCGGTGGCAAGGGCGGCGTGATCTGCGACCCGTTCAAGATGTCGAAGGGCGAACTCGAGCGCGTCACGCGCCGCTACGTCGCCGGAATCATGGACATCCTCGGCCCCGACCGCGACGTGCCCGCGCCCGACATGGGCACCGACGGCCAGGTCATGGCGTGGCTGATGGACACCTACTCGATGCACCAGCGCAGCTATCTGCCGGCGATCGTGACCGGCAAGCCGATCAGCCTCGGCGGCTCGCTCGGCCGCGTCGAGGCGACCGGCCGCGGCGTGATGCTGGTGACGCGCGAAGCCTGCAAGCACCTCGGCCTCGACACGCGGCAGTGCACGGCGGCGGTGCAGGGCGCCGGCAACGTCGGCCTGATCTCGGCCCTGCAATTGGCGACGCTCGGCGTCAAGGTGCTGGCGATCAGCGACGTGCACGGCGGCCTCTACAACAAGAACGGCCTGGACCTCGAGGCGATCCGCGCCCACCTGCAGAAGCACCGCCGCCTGGACGGCTTCGACGGCGGCACGCGCATCAGCAACGCCGAGATCCTCGAACTGCCGGTCGACATCCTGGTGCCGGCCGCGACCGAGAACGTGATCACCAGCAAGAACGCCGCCAACATCAAGGCGAAGGTGATCACCGAAGGCGCGAACGGACCGTGCACGGCCAACGCCGACAAGATCCTCGACCAGAAGGGCGTGTTCGTGATCCCGGACATCCTGGCGAACGCCGGCGGTGTCACGGTCAGCTACTTCGAGTGGGTGCAGGACCGCATGGCCTTCTTCTGGACCCAGAAGGAGGTCGAGGACCGCATGGAACACATCATGGTCGAGTCCTTCGCGGCCGTGGTCGACATGGCGCGCCGCTTCCAGGTCTCGAACCGCATCGCCGCCTACATGCTGGGCGTCAACCGCGTCGCCGAGACGACGCGCATGCGCGGCATTTACGCGTGACGCGGCGCTGCGCGCCGCGGCACGCGTAGCCATGCTCGAGGCCCGCGGCGATGCCGCGGGCAGGACCTGGCCACGGGCCCGCGGCGAACTCGCGGGCGGCGCTGCGCGCCGCGGCACGCGTAGCCATGCTCGAGGCCCGCGGCGAACTCGCGGGCGGCGCTGCGGGCCGCGGCACGCGCCCTCACTTCGGCAGGATCGCCGCCAGCCGTTCGCGGATGCGCGCGGCATCCGTCAGCGTACGTTCGGCCTCGCGCTGCGCGAATTGCGCCAGGAAGTCGTCGCGCAGGTAGGCCAACGAGCCGCTGGTGCCGTGCACGCCGTGCGTGCGCAGCCAGTCGGCGATCGCGACCATCGCGGCGGCATCCTCGATTGCCTCGCCGGCCAGCGCGGCATCGACGGCGACGGCGAGGTCGCGCCACAGAGCGCGCAGCGGCGCCTCGTCGCCGAGCGCCTGCAGGCCGAGCGCCGCCACCATGGCCCGCGTCAGCACGGCGGGCTCGAGGCCGTTCTCGTGTTCGTAGGCTGCCGTCAGCACCTGCTGCAGCCGCGGCGCCGGCGGCTTCGCGTTCGCCGCGAGGTGCGCCGCGATCGCGAACCACTCGCCGTCCTCGGCTTCGCCACCGTCGATCGCGCGCACCAGCGCACGCCGCGCGTCGAGCAGCCCACGCTCGCTGAGCCGCAGCAGCGCGTCCGGATCGAGCGCCCGCGGGCCACCCACGAGCCGCGCGGCCAGCGCGTAGCTGTCCGGCGCCGGATCGAACACCAACAGCTGCACTGCCCGCGCGAACACCTCGTCGCCGAGGTCCGGTTCGGCGACCAGGCGCTGCAGGTCGGCGCGCACGACGTCGTACAGCGCTGGCTGCAGGCGCAGCCGGAACACCAGCTCGGCGCATCGTTCGGCGGCAGCGTCGGACAGCACCGCGACCGCCGGCCACAGGGTCCGCACGGCCGCGAGATCCGCCGGCGACGGCGGCGGCGCGGGCGTGGGTTGCGCCACCTGCTGCACCTGGCCCGCACGCAGGTCCAGGCGCTGCTGCGCCTCGACCACCGCGCTGCCGCCCAACACGGCGATCGTGAACATCGGCACGGCGGCATGCGCCGCCAGGAAGGACGCCAACTGGTCTCGGGTCATCGGTTCGCTCCTCACGGCCGGCACACTGCCACTGCCGAAGTCGAGGCGGACTTCGCCGTCGACCCGCAGCGCCACGGCGCCGACCTGCAACTGCAGGGGTTCACGCGTGCCGCTGGACAACTCCACGCAGGTCGGTCCGCACGACCGGAACGTCGGACCGGCGCGCCAGGTCGCGACCAGCACCAGCACCACCACCGCGGCGGCGGCCAGCGCGACACCGACGGCAACACCTGCTCGGCGCGGCCGCGCCGCCGAGGGCGAGGCGGCGGCCAGCGCCAGACGCTGCTGCAAGCCCGGGTCGGGTGGCAGCGCGAGCACGCGCAACGCGGCATCGAGGCGAACGTCGTCGACGTTCACGTGAGCCTCCGTTCGACGCAGCCGCGCAACCAGCGCCGGACGCGACCGAGCAGGGTCTCGACGCCACCGGTCGCCAGGCCGAGCCGCGGCGCGATCTCGGCGAGGCCCAGCGCGTCGTGGTAGCGCCACTGCACGACCTGGCGGCTGCGCGGCGGCAGCTCTTCGACGCAGGCGCGCAGCGCCGCGAGCCAGCCGTCCCCGTCGTCGTCGCGCGCGAACCCGGGCCAGGCAGCGTCGGCGGTCTCGAGGTCGACCGGCGTGCGCCGCCGAGCCCGCCACAGCTTGCCGAGCCGGAACCGCGCCGCCGTGCACAACCAGCCGGCAGCCCGTTCGTCGTCGGGTACCCGTGCCGCGAACGCCGCCAGGAACGTGTCCTGCACGAGGTCGGCGAGCTGGTCGGTTGGGCAGCCGAGGAACACGAGGTAGCGCCGCACCGGTTCGAGGTGGCGCTGCACCAACCGTTCCGACGGCGTGGTCTGGTCCACCATGGTCGCGGTCACGAAGCCGAAGACCACGCGGCCCGACGAACCCGCCAACTCGGGAAGAACACCCCTGACACCCGAACTGATGACTTGCGTGGATCACCGGCAAGCCTCGGCGTCACCGCCAGTTGCGCCGGATCGCCTCGGGGGCCGGCCCGGTCGCCACGGTCCACCGACGCCACCGACTCCAAGGCGTCCATCAGCCCGTCGGCGGCCCCCGACGGTCGCGCTTGATGTCGCCGCGGTGGCGCTTCTCGTCGAGCCGGCGGCGCTGGCTGCCGCGGGTCGGTCGGGTGGCGATGCGCTTGCGCCGCCGCACCAGCGCGGCCGCGATCAGGCTCGCCATGCGTTCGAACGCGGCCTGCAGGTTCTGGTACTGGCTGCGGTGCTCGCTGGCAGTCACGCAGAGCATGCCGTCCTGGTCCAGGCGGCGCGCCATCACGGTGCGGATCCGTGCCGTGTCTTCGGCACCGAGCACGGCCTCGGCGGCGGCCAGGTCGAGCCGCAGGTCGACCTTGGTCTCGGTCTTGTTGACGTGCTGGCCACCGGCACCGCCGCTGCGCGAGAACGACACGTGGAAGCAGCCCTTCGGCAGCATGCGGCCGTCGGGCAGCCAGAGGTCAGAGCGCGACACGGGTCACCCAGCCATGGTTCGGTTCACGGTGTTCGTGCCAGTCGCGGGCGAGCCGCGCCGCGCCGGCGGCAGCCGCTCGTTCGCCGAGTTGCCGCAGCGGCCGCGCGCCGGCCGCCTGCAGCCGTCGGCCCAGCAGGTCGACGACCGCCGGCGACCCGAGCAGCACGCCGCCACCGCCGGCGACGTCGAGGTCGCGCGGATCGAGCCCGGCCAGGCGCGCCGCGGCGAAGGCGAGCATGACGAGCCCCTCGACGCCGGCCTCGACCACGTCCGCTGCGATCGGATCGCCATCGGCCGCGATCGCCAGCACGGTCGGCAGGCGGGCTGCCACCTGCCCACTGTCGAGCGCCTGCAGCACGGCGCCGAGCCGCGCCGGCGCCGGCGCCGAAAACGCCCGCGTCAGCGCTTCGGTCAACGCAGTCGCCGGTCCGAGCCCGTCGACCGCCAGCAATGCCGCCGCGGCGGCGCGGCGCACGAGGTCGTAGCCACTGCCCTGGTCGCCCAGCAGGTAGCCACGGCCCCCGACGCGGTGCAGCGTGCCGTCGGCGCCGCGCGCGACCGCGAACGATCCGGTGCCCGACCACACCAGCACACCGGGCCCGTCGGCGAGCCCGGCCGCCGCCGCGGCCAGCACGTCCCCGACGACCGCCACCGGCACGGTGACGCCGCGCGCGCGCAGCGCCTGCCCCACCGCCGCGGCCACCGTCGGATCACCGGCCCCGGCCAGCGCGACGACCGCCGCGGCGGGTCGGTGCTGCGTCGTCGCCGTGCCCAGCACCGCCGCGAGCCGTTCCGCGGTCGCCTCGACGCCGTGCACCGCGGGCTGGGCCCCCGCACCGTCACCGCCGGCGGCGGCACCAGCCGGCCACCACTCGTAGCGGCACCGCGTGCCACCGCAATCGAGACCGAGGAACACGCCGGCAGCGTAGCGGCTCAGGCCGGGCTGTTCGCCGCTGCGAGCCACGGTTGCACCGCCGCCCAGACTCTGGCCGGCTCGATCAGCGCCTGGCAGTGCGGCACGCGGTCGCAGCGCGGCAGGTAGCAGCACAGGCAATCGAGCGCTTCGGGCACGACCTTGGTGCCGCGGCCGTAGAGTTCGATCTCGGCCGCCGACGTCGGGCCGAACAGCACCACGGCCGGGACCTTGCGCGCCGCGGCGACGTGCACGCACAAGGAGTCGCTGGTGACCACGACGCGGCACTGTTCGACCAGGCTCGCGAAACGGCCGTACGAGTTGTGGTTGCCGCCGTCGAACACGGCGCGGCCCTGGTTCTGGGCCAGCAGTTCGCGGTGCCGGTTGACCTCCTCGGGGCCGCCGAGCAGCAGCACACCGCAACCGGCGTCGAGGCACAGGCGCACGAACGTCTGCTGGTGCTCCTTGGTCCAGACCTTGTACGCCCAGCGTCCGCCGGCGCCGGTGTTGAGGCCGACCAGCGTGCCGCCGGCGCCGAGCCCCTGCACGAATGCGCGCGCGGCGGCGCGGTCGAGGCCACTCGGCTCGAGGATCGGCTCGGTGACCAGGGCGCGGTCGAGGCCGAGCACGTCGGCGACGAGGTTCTGGTAGGTCTCGCGGTTGGCGCGCTTCTGCGTGTCGCTGAGGCCCATCGCCAGCCACGCGGCGGCGCCTTCGTTCAACGGCACGATGCGGCCCTGCGCGTCGCGCACGTAGCCGCGCCGCTCCTTCGCGTGGGCCATCGCCGCCAGCACCGCCGCATCGGGATCGGCGTCGGGGCACAACACGACGTCGAACGTCTCGGTCGCAAGCCGCGCCGCGGTCACCGCGTCGTCGGTCGCCAGCACTTCGTCGACCAGCGGGTTGCCGTCGAACAGTCCGACCGCCGACCGCCGCGTCAGCCAGGTCACCTTCGCCTGCGGCCAGGTCGCGTGGATCGCGCGCAGGAACGCCGTCGTGCGCAGCACGTCGCCGGTCGCCGCCAGCTTGACCATCAGCACGCGGTGGCGGATCGGGTCGTACTCGTCACAGCTCGCGCACACCTTGCCGCGGCGCTTGTGCGGCGCGCACGGCCGGTCCCAGCGCACGTGGCGGCAGTCGGTCTTGAGGTCGAACTCGGTCACGCAGCTCTATCGGCACGAACGGCCCAGGCGGGCGAGACGGTATCCGCCCGACGCCACCGGGCCCAGCGCGCGTTCGCGCTTGCCCGCGGTCGGGGCAGCGGCGTCCAATGCCGCGATGGTCGATCTCGTCGCACTCTGGCTGCCGATCCTGCTGTCGGCGGTGTTCGTGTTCGTGGCCAGCTCCGTGATCCACATGGCGCTGCCGCTCCACAAGAACGACTACGGCCAGATGCCGCAGGAGGACCGCGTGCTCGACGCGCTGCGCGGCGCCGTGCCACCGGGACAGTACCGGTTCCCGTACGCGGCCTCGATGAAGGACTGCGGTTCGCCGGCGATGCAGGCCAAGTTCCAGCGCGGCCCGATCGGCACGATCGTGATCCAGTCCGGCATGAACATGGGCAAGGCGCTGGGCCAGTGGTTCGTGTTCTGCCTCGTGATCGGTGTGTTCGTCGCCTACGTGACCGGCCTCGCGCTGCCGGCCGGGGCCGACTACCTGCGCGTGTTCCGCATCGCCGGCGCCGTGGCGGTGCTGGCGCACGCGATCGCGAACGTGCACGACTCGATCTGGAAGGGCGTCACCTGGGGCACGACGCTGCGGTTCGCGCTCGACGGCGTGATCTACGGGCTGCTGACCGCCGGCACGTTCGCGTGGTTGTGGCCGGCGTCGGCCTGACGATCGGCGCTCAGGCTGCCGCCACGGTGGCGCGGCGCACCAGGCCGAACGCGGTCGACAGACCGAGCAGCACGAAGATCACGTCGACGAAGCCGAGGCTGTCACCGACGAGGTCCACCAGCGAGATCTCCGCGCGCAGCGCGGCGACCTGTTCGTCGCGCCATTGCTCGTAGGTGAAGGACGGGTCGCGCAGGCGCTCGAGCTGGCGCGCCGCTTCGGCATCTTCGGGCGCCGCCGGCTCCTCGGTCGCGCCTTCGGCGTCCGCTTCCGGCTCGGCCTCACCAGCGGCCTCGTCGGCGGCGTCGGCCAGGTCGGCGTCGGGCGCATCCTCGACCTCGTGCAGGCCGGCATCGGCATCGGTCTCGCCACCGGGAGCCGCCGGCAGGTCCGCGGCCATCGCGCGCAGGCGCTCGAAGCCCGGGCGGTCCATCAGCGCGGCCAGCTGTTCGATCTGTTGTTCGACCAGGAAGTGCGCGCCGAGGAACTTGCCGCCGACGATACCGAGCAGCGCCATCGCCGCCGCCAGCACCGCGGTCGTCGTGCCGCGCCCCCCGCCGAGCACGGCGGCGCCACCGGCGAGGCCGCCGACGGCCCAGGCGACGTAGCCGATCTCCATGCCGGTCCCGTACATCACCAGCGACCACAGCAGGGCGCCGGCCAAGGCCCCGCCCGCCGCGAACGCAACCGGCCGCGCGACGTCGACCTGGTCGAGTCCGGGCAGCGTCGCGGTCGCCGTCGTGGTCGCGGTCGGTGTGGTCGAGGACAGGAGCGAAGCCGCCGGTGCGGCAGCCATCGCTGCCGCGACCGATGCGTTCGCGACGGTCGCGGTCGGCGCGGCAGTCGGCGCCGCAGTCGACGCGGCGTTGCGCGCCCGCGGCGCCGCGTCCATGGCGTTGCCGCAGGCCGGGCAGAAGCGGCCGGTGCGCTGCGGCACCTGGACCGCACAGGTCGGGCAGAGTCGTGGCGAGGTGTCGGTCATCGTCCGAGGCGAGGTGGTGCCGGCTCATCGACCACGCGCCCCACGCGACTGTGCGGGCCGGTCCCGCGTCGAGACGCGCCGCTCAGCCGGCCAACAGCCGCCGCACGACGGCCTCGACCTCGGGGCCGAGGCGGTCGACCGTGAAGCGCTCGAGGCACCGTTCGCGGCCGGCCGCGCCGTGCCGCGCGCCCAGTTCCGGATCCTGCAGGTAGCGCCGCAGCGCCGCCGCCAGCGCCGCTACATCGCCGCGCGGCACCACGGCGCCGGTCACGCCGTCGACGACGATCTCGGCGTTGCCACCGGCATCGCTGACGACCTGCGGCAGCGCCGCGAAGCCGGCTTCGAGGCAGGCGTTGCACAGGCCTTCGTGGAACGACGGCATCGTGAACACGTCGCTCGCCGCATAGACGTCGTGCACCGGCTTGACCGGCCCCGGCAGGAACACGCGCGCCGCGAGCCCGAGCCGCGCCGCCTGCGCCCGCAGCGGTTCGTGTTCGCTGCCGCCGCCGGCCAGGAACAGCACCGCGCGCGGGAACTCGGTGGCGAGCTGCGCGAACGCGTCGATCAGCACGTGCTGGCCCTTGCGCGGCCGCAGCACGCCGGCGAGCGAGATCACCTGCGCGTCCGCGGCAATGCCGAGCCGCGCGCGCGCCGCGGCCTTGTGCTGCTGCAGGCCGGTCCACGGCACCGGGTCGAGGCCGTCGTAGACGAGGCTGATGCGGTCGTCGGGCACGCCGCCTTTGCGCAACCGCTGCCGGATCGCGTCGCAGATCGCGATCGTGTGGTCGCACAGCCGCGTGTAGCGGAAACCGCCGAGCAGGCCCCGCTTCACCGGGTAGTCGATGCGGCGGATCGTGAACTTCTTCGCCGGCACCCCGACCGCGGCGAGCCCACCGAGGATCAACGCGCGCCCGTCGGCGAAGTGGATCGCGTCGGGCCGCGCGCGCGCGTAGGCGCGGCGCAGCTTCCACCACAGGTCCGGCCGCCACCAGCGCCGCAACGGCGCCTCGTGCACGGTCAGGCCGAGCTCTGCGGCAGCGGCGCGGAACTTCGCACCCGGTGCCAGCACCACCTCGTTGTGGAAGCCGGCGCGCTGAAAGTGCTCGAGCAGGAGCCGCAGCTGCACCTCGCCGCCGCTGTAGCCCTTCTCGGCGAGCACGTGCAGCAGGCGGGGCATCGGCGGCGGTCAGGGCAGACGCCAGCGGCTACAGGATCGCGTCCTCACCAGTCAGCTGCCGCCCGATGATCAGCCCGTGGATGTCGTGCGTGCCCTCGTAGGTGATCACCGACTCCAGATTGCACATGTGGCGCATCATCTGGTACTCGTCGGTGATGCCGTTGGCGCCGAGGATGTCGCGGCCGATGCGGCAGCACTCGAGCGCCATCCAGCACGAGTTGCGCTTGGCCATCGACACGTGGAAGTGCTGCATCGTGCCGGCTTCCTTCATCTTGCCGAGCTTCCAGCACATCAGCTGCGCCTTCGTGATCTCGCTGGCCATCCAGACCAGCTTGTTCTGCACCAGCTGGAAGCGCGCGATCGGCTTGTCGAACTGGATGCGCATCTTGCTGTAGCGGCACGCCTCGTCGAACGCGGCCTGCGCCGCGCCGATGGCGCCGAACGCGATGCCGTAGCGCGCCTGCGTCAGGCACGACAGCGGGCCCTTGATGCCCTCGATCTTCGGCAGCATCTGGCTCGCCGGGATGCGCACGTCCTCGAGCACGAGCTCGCTGGTGTCCGACGCGCGCAGCGAGAACTTGTTCTTGATGCCCTTGCCCTGGAAGCCCTTGGTGCCCTTGTCGACCAGGAAGCCGCGGATCGTGCCCTCGAGCTTGGCCCAGACGATCGCGACGTCGGCGACGCTGCCGTTCGTGATCCAGTACTTGCTGCCGTTCAGCACGTAGTGGTCGCCGTCCTTCACGGCCTTGGTCAGCATGCCGCCGGGGTTGCTGCCGAAGTCGGCTTCGGTCAGGCCGAAGCAGCCGATCAGCTCGCCGGTCGCCATCTTCGGCAGGTAGCGCTGCTTCTGCGCCTCGCTGCCGTAGGCCCAGATCGGATACATGCAGAGCGAGCCCTGCACCGACACGAACGAGCGCAGGCCGCTGTCGCCGCGCTCGAGCTCCTGGCAGATCAGGCCGCTCGCGATCGGACTCAGGCCGGCGCAGCCGTAGCCGGTCAGCGACGCGCCGTAGACGCCCATCTCGCCCAGCTCGGGGATCAGGTGGCTCGGGAACGTCGCGGCGCGGTTGTGCTCCTCGATGACCGGCATGAACCGGTCCGACACCCACGACCGCACGGTGTCGCGGATCATGCGTTCTTCGTCGGAGTAGAGTTCGTCGACGTTGAAGAAGTCGAGGGCCTTGTAGAGGTCGGTCATGGTGCGTTCGATGCGCGGGCACCGCAGGATAGGCGGACGCGCGCGGCAAGGAAAGCGACGCGCGCCGCATCCTCGCGCCGACCGCAGCGCCTGCATCCGCCCACCGCGTGACCACGAACCCCCTTCCCTGTGCCTGCTGTGGCCATGCGGTCGCCGCGGCGCGCTGCGACCGGTGCGATGGGCAGCTGCGCACCGTCGACGGCCGCCACAGCGCGCGACCGGGCCGCGGCCTGCCGCCGCTCGACTTCGTGCGCGGCGTGCGCGACGCGGCGCGGGCACCGTTCGCGCTGTTGTTCGGCCGCGAGTTCGTCGGTCGGCTGCGGCTGCCGGTGGTGGCGAACGCGCTGGTCTCGGTCGCGATCGCGATCGGGCTCTGGCTGGTGCTGGCGCCGGCGTTCACCGACACGTTCGCGGAGCCGTGGGGCGTGCTCGAAGGCCTGCGCCGAGGCCACGAGCACACCGGACCGGCGTTGTGGCTGCTGACCTGCTGGGTGCTGCTCGGCCCGTCGCTGCTCGACGTCGCGGTCGGTGCGCTGCACGAACCGCTGCGCCTCGCCGCCGAACGCACGATGCTCGGCCCACGCGCCGCCGCGGCGCCGCCGGCCACGCTGCGCCTGACCGAACGGGCCCGCGTGCTCGGCTACGCGTTCGTCGCGCTGCCGCCGACGCTGCTGCTGGTGCTGGTGCCGTGGGTCGGCATCGCCGCGATGGCGGCGATCGGGGCCGCGGTCGCGGCGCTGGTGTGGTTCGAACCGCCGATGGCAGCTCGAGGGCTCGACCTGCGCGGCCGCATCCGGCTCCTGTGGCGCAACCGCTGGCGCGCGCTCGGCACCGGAGTCGGCATCCAGCTCGCGGCCGCGGTGCCGTTCGTGAACCTGCTGGCGCTGGCCGGCGTCGCGACGGTCGCCGCCACCAGCAGCTACCTGCAGTTCGACAAGCAGCGGTGAGGCCGGCCGCGCATCCGTCCTGCGGCGCGCCTAGACTGCGCACCATGTCGGAAGACGCGTCGTCAGGGCCGCAGCCGCCCACAGCACCCGGCGAACGTGCCCTGCCCGCCGCACAGAGTTCGGGGTTCTGGCGCACCGCGCTCGGCTCGCTGCTGCTGTTCGCGCTGACGTTCGGCGTCTACTCCGCCGCGCCGGTCCGACAGGTCTCGGACTCGAAGTACTGCCTGGCGCCGAGCTTCGCGCTGCTCGAGCACGGCACGCTGCGCGTCGACGACTACTTCGAGCGGCGGCCGCCGCGCGACTGGGGCTTCGTGCGCACCAACGGTGACGAACACCAGATCGAGGTGCTCAACGACCACCTGTACTACTTCTTTCCGCCGGGCAGCGCGGTGCTGTCGGCACCGTTCGTCGCGGTCGCGCGCGCCTTCGGCGTGCGCAGCCGCGACGCCAACGGCGCCTACGACGTGGCAGTCGACGAATGGCTGCAGTGCCTGATCGCGGCCATCGTCACGGCCGCGACCGTCGTGGTGCTGCACCGCGCCGCGCGCTGGTTGCTGCCCGAACGCGCCAGCGCGGTGCTGGCGCTGGCGCTGGCGTTCGCGACCCCGCTGCTGAGCACGGCATCCCGCGCGCTGTGGAGCGACACCTGGGGCTGCCTGATCGGCGCCATGGCAGCCGCGGTGTGGCTGCGCGCGATCGCCAGGGGCACGCGCCCGAACAGCCTGCTGCTCGGCACGCTGCTGGCCTGGTTGTTCGTGACGCGCCCGCAGTCGGCGAGCCTGATCGCCGCGCTGCTGCTGCTGCTGCTGTGGCGCGATCGGCGCACCTTCTTCGCCACGGCGGCCGTCGCCGGCGCATGGTTCGGTGCGTTCGTGGTCTGGTCGTTGGTGGAACTGGGCCAGCCGCTGCCGACCTACTTCCGCAGCAACCGACTCGGCACCGGCGAGATCGGCCCGGCGCTGCTCGGCCTGCTGGTGAGTCCCGGGCGCGGCCTGCTGGTCTTCGTGCCGGCCGTGCCGGTGCTGCTGCTCGCGGGCCTGCGCCACCACCGTTGGCTGCGCGACCGGCCGCTGGTGGTCGCGATCACGCTCGGCATCGCCCTCAACTTCGTCACCGTCGCCAGCTACACGCACTGGTGGGGCGGCGTGTCGTACGGGCCGCGGCTCACGACCGGCGTGTTCCCGTGGTTGGGTCTGGTTGCCGTGCTGGTGCTCGACGCAGCGCGCCGGCGCGCCGACCTCGGTCGCGCGGAACGGATCGCGTGGGGCGCGGCGTGGGCCGTCACGCTGAGCGTGTCCGTGGCGATGCATGCGCAGGGAGCCTTCGCGCACTCGACATGGATGTGGAACGCGTTGCCCGAATCGGTCGATGCGCGTCCGGCACGGTTGTGGGACTGGTCCTACCCGCAGTTCCTGGCCGCCGCGCTGCCGGCGCCGCACACCTCGGTCGAACTGCCCGAACAGGCCACCGTGCCGTTCGCCGATCCGCGGCTCTCGCCCGGGCTCGACGACGGCTGGGGCGCGCCGGAGGCACACGGGCGCTGGACGGTGGCCGCGAGCGCCGCTCTGCACCTGAAGGCGCCGACCGGCCCCCGGCGCACGCTGCGGCTCGTCGTGCAGCCGCACCTCGCACCGGGTCGCGCGTCGCAGCGCGTCGTGGTCGAACGCGACGGCCAAGTCGTCGGCGACTACGTGCTGACCGAATCGGCGCCGACGTCGCTGTACGTTCCCCTGCTGGCCGCATCGGCACGCGACCGCACGACGATCCTGCTGCGCCTGCCGGACAGCGAGCCGCCGCCGCCGGTGGCGGGCCGGCCGCTCGACACGCGCGCGCTCGGCGTGTTCTGCAGCCAGTGCCAGCTGGTGCCCGACTAGCCCCGAACGTGGATCCGGCCCCCCGCGCCGCTACCTTCGCCGGGACGATGACACGCCAGATCCTGGTCACCAGCGCCCTGCCGTACGCGAACGGTCCGATCCACCTCGGCCACCTGGTCGAGTACATCCAGACCGACGTGTTCGTCCGCTTCCAGCGGCTCCGCGGGCACCGGGTCGCCTACCTGTGCGCCGACGACACGCACGGCACGGCGATCATGATCCGGGCCCAGAAGGAGGGCCGCACGCCGGAGCAGTTGATCGCCGACATGTCGGTGCAGCACCAGCGCGACTTCGCGGCGTTCGGCATCTCGTTCGACCACTACGGGTCGACCAACAGCCGCGCCAACCACGACATCGCTGCCGGCATCTGGCGCAACCTGCGGGCACAGAACCTGGTCGTCGAACGCTCCGTCGACCGGCTCTACGACCCGGTGCAGAAGACCTTCCTGGCCGACCGCTTCGTGGTCGGCGAGTGCCCGCGCTGCGGCGCCGCCGAGCAGTACGGCGACAGCTGTGAGAAGTGCGGCGCCACCTATCCGGCGACCGAACTGAAGAACCCTCGCAGCGTGCACTCGGGGGCGAAGCCCGAGCTGCGGCCGAGTGCGCAGCTGTTCGTGCGGCTGACGCCGCTGCAGCCGATGCTGCAGGAATGGACCCAGCGCAGCGGCGCGCTGCAGGCCGAGGTCGCCAACTACCTGGCCGGCCACTTCCTCGACAAGCCGCTGCAGGACTGGGACGTGTCGCGGCCGGCGCCGTACTTCGGCTTCGAGATCCCGGACGCGAAGGGCCAGTACTGGTACGTCTGGTTCGACGCGCCGATCGGCTACATCGCGGCGACGCGCGAGTGGTGCGAACGCACCGGCCAGTCGCTCGACGACTGGTGGCGCAAGCCCGGCGTCGAGATCGTGCACTTCCTCGGCAAGGACATCACCTACTTCCACACGCTGTTCTGGCCGGCGCTGCTGCACGTCGGCGGCTACCGGCTGCCGAGCCGCGTGCAGATCCACGGCTTCCTGCGCGTCGGCGGCGAGAAGATGTCGAAGTCGAAGGGTACGTTCGTGACCGCTGCGAAGTACCTCGAGCACCTCGACGCCGAGTGGCTGCGCTACTACTACGCGAGCAAGCTCGGCAACAAGATCGACGACCTCGACTTCCAGCCGGACGAGTTCGTCGGCAAGGTCAACAGCGACCTGGTCGGCCGCGTCGTCAACCTGGCCAGTCGCACGGCGCGCTTCGTCGAGGCCAGCGGACTGTCGGCGCGTTACCCGGACGACGGTGGCCGGTTCGCGCGCGCGGCCGCGCAGCGCGAGGCGATCGCCGCGGCCTACGAGGCCTGCGACTTCCGCGAGGCGACGCGGCTCGTGATGCTGCTGGCCGACGCGGCCAACGAGTATGTCGAGCAGAAGGCCCCCTGGACGCTGAAGAAGGACCCGGCGCGCGCGGCGGAGCTGCAGGACACCTGCACCGTGGTGCTGAACCTGTTCCACCAGATCGCGGTCTACCTGCAGCCGGTGCTGCCGCAGCTGGCGGCGAAGGCCGGCGCGCTGCTCGGCAGCAGCTGCGACCGCTGGGACCTGGTCGCGACCCCGCTGGTCGGCCGGCCGGTCGCGAAGTTCGAACACCTGATGGCGCGCGTCGAACCGGACAAGGTGCAGGCAATGTTCACGCCGGAGCTGTCGGCGGCGCCGGCCAGCGCACCACCGGCGCCGGCAGCCAGCGCCGACGATGGTGCCACGCTGACCAAGGAGCCGCTGGCACCGACGATCACGATCGACGACTTCCAGAAGGTCGACCTGCGCCTCGCTCGCGTCGTGGCGGCAGAGTCGATTCCCGAAGCGAAGAAGCTGTTGCGCCTGCAGCTGAGCCTCGGCGGCGGCACGACCCGCACGGTGTTCGCGGGCATCAAGGGCGCCTACGCGCCCGAACAACTGGTCGGCCGGCTGGTCGTGATGGTCGCCAACCTGGCGCCGCGGCAGATGAAGTTCGGCACCAGCGAAGGCATGGTGATCGCGGCCGGCACCGACGGCGAGGTGTTCCTGCTGTCGCCGGACGCCGGCGCCAGGCCCGGCCAGCGGCTGCACTGAGCCGACGCGGGCAGCGGCCGACCCGAACAGGGCCCTGACAAAAAAAGAACGGGATGCAGCAGCGCCGCACCCCGTCCGGGATTCCATGCGAGGGCGCGCGCCGTGAGGGCAGGCCGCAACCCTCGGGAAGGCTTACTTCTTCGCCTTCTTCTTCGTGGCCTTCTTCTTCTTGGTGGCCTTCTTCTTGGCAGCCATTACACTGAGTCCTTGTTAGGGTTTTGAAGGGGTAAGACCGAAGAGGGGCAGCACCGAGGTGAGCCTGGAACTCCGGCCACGGTGTAGTGATCGGCAACGTGCAGCCGCGAATTCACCGGAACTCGCTGGGAAGGCTTGAGATACTGCTCGTTCGGCGCAGCGTCGCAAATTGCGAATCAGAACGCGACGCAGATTGTCCGAGCCATGATGGCTGCCTTGCTTCGCCACCATCGCGGCGCGCGCACGCTCCAGTTTTTTTCGATTTTCCTTTGCGACCGACGCGCGGAAACGGCCCGGAAACGCACGCGGGTCGACCACGAAACCCGTCGTGGCCGACCCGCGTGCGCACCGTCTCGGCAGCTCAGTCGAACAGCTTGTCGAGCGTCTTCTTCGCGTCGGATCCGTACGCCTCGCCGAGACCCGGATCGACGTCGGTGCGGTTCATCGCGTCCTTGTAGATGTCGGCGAGCTTCTTCGCGGTCTCGCTCGCGTAGAGGCGCACCATGCCGACCGTCGTGCGGTCGTCGAACAAGATCGTCAACAGCGTGCGATCACCGACCAGCGACAGCTGGATGTTGTCGCGTTCACCCTGGTGGAACATCGCGGTGAACTCGTCTTCACCGAGCAGCCGCGCCATCTCCTTGGTCGCCGCAAACGAGCCGGCCACCAGCGCGGAGATCGTGTCGATGTCGATTGTGCGAAGTTCTCCACGCTTGGTGACGAGGTGCCCTTCCTTGTCGATCAGCAGCGCGCACTTGGCACCGGACAGCCGCAGGAACTCGGCCAGCAGCTTGTCGATGCGGTCGACGTCGTCCTTGTAGAACGTCAGGCGGTCGTGGCGGAGCCGCTCGTTCTGCGACATCTTCTTCTTGTTCTTGTCGGCCATACGAGTCCCTCCGCTCAGAGCTGGTTGCCGAGGAAGAAGTAGGCGACACCGGCAGCGGCGACGAGCAGCAGCACGGTCAGTGCGACCATCAGGCCCATGCCGCCACGCTTGTGGCCACCCTCGCCGGCGGCGGCGGCCGCAGCGCGCGGTGCTGCGGCCGGCTTGCCGGCGCGAGCGGCCGGCTTGGCGGCGGCAGCGGCCGGAGCCGCGGCCGGTGCGGCGGCAGCAGCGGGTTTGC
>JAEUHR010000015.1 GCA_016794425.1 Planctomycetota bacterium | reverse complement strand
GCTGCGCCGGCGGTCGTGGCTGGCGAGCAAGCAGGCGCGCTACCTGCGCCGGCAGCTGGACCTGTTCGCCGCCTACCGCAACTGGTGCCGGCCGCGCACCAACCACGAGCCGCAGCAGCTGGCGCCTGGCGTCGTGCTGCGTCTGCTCCAGCGCAACCTGGAAGCCCAGGAACTGCTGGCATGGCGGCAGGACTGGCGCGGGCTGTCGATCCACCCGACCAGCACGGACGGCACCGGCACTTGCGGCGCGGCGGCATGAGCGTGGTCCACGGAAAGCACCAGTTAGGTGGTTAGCGTCGCCAGAGGCTGGGTGCGAACAGCGCGAGGACCGTGAGCAGTTCCAGACGGCCCAGCACCATCTGGAAGACCAGCACGGCCTTGGTCCACGACGCCAGTTCCCCGAAGCCGCCGAACGGACCGACATTGGCGGTCGCCGCCAGGGTGGGGGCCGTGCCGCCGTGCAACAGCACATCCGCAGCCGCGAACGGGTCGACCAGCGTCAGCGCGGGGCCGCACGAACCCTGCATGCTGGCGCTCGTGGTCAAGGCCGCGACGAAGTTGAGCCGGTCGTCGAGTGAGATCACGAGTGCGCTGAGCACGACGCAGACGAGCCACAGCAGTACGACGCAGAGGATCGTCGAGATGGTCGAGGCCGGCAGGACTTCGTCGTCCAGCTTCAGGCGTTCGACGCTCTTTGGCCGCACGAAGTGGCGGATGGTGTAGGCGACCAGCTTCAACGTCACCAGCAGGCGCACCTGCTTGATGCCGCCCGCGGTGGAGCCGGTGCAGCCACCGACGAACATCGCGCAGAACAGCACCAGCGTCGCCAGCGGCGGCCAAACCTGGAAGTCGGCTGTCGCGAAGCCGGTCGACGTCAAGATGCTGACGCCGTTGAACGACGCCTGCCGCAACGCCGTTCCGAACGGCAGGCCGCGGGAGACCAGCGTGAACGTCACGCTGCCGACCACTGCAGCGGTGACCAGCGCGTACATCCGGAACTCGCCGCTGCGGGCCAGTGCGACGGCGCAGCGCCAGCCGCTGCGCCAATGCGTCGCGATCATCGCGAAGCTGGCACCGGCCAGGAACATGAACACGGTCAGCACGATCTCACCACCGAGGCTGTCGAACTCGGCGATCGACGCGCGCGTCGAATACCCGCCGGTCGCCAGCGCCGCGAACGCCTGGCAGACCGCGTCGAACCAGCCGTAGCCGCCGATCGCGACCAGCAGCACGGTGCACAGCGCGGTCAGGAGCGCATAGATGACGGCGACCAGGCGTGCCCGCTCGATCGCGCGCACCTGGAACGAATCGGTGCCGACGGCCACCGACTCCGACGACAGCAGGTTCTTGCCGGTGACGCCCATCGCGGGCAGCAGGGCCACGAACACCAGGACGATGCCGATGCCGCCGATCCACTGCGTCAGCGCGCGCCAGAGTAGCAGGCTGCGCGGCACGTCGGCGATCGCGGCATTGCTGCCGCTGCCGAGCATGGTCGCGCCGCAGGTCGTGAGTCCGCTAGTGGCCTCGAACACGGCATCGACCGGATTCGGCAGCAGGCCCGACCAGACGAACGGCAGCGCGCCGAGCAGGCCGGCCAGGAACCACGAGAGGCCGGCGACAGCGATCGCTTCCTTGCGGAAGGTCTCGCCGTTGCTGCGGCGCCCGGCGAGCCACAACAGCGTCGCCACGATGGTGCCGATCACCATGCTGCCGACGAAGCCAGCCACCGGTGCCAGGCGTTCCGTCGCCGGTTCCGCCAGCGCGAACACCAGCGGCACGACTTGCGCCAGCGTCAGCAGCGCGGCGAAACCCGCCAGCAGGCGCGCGACTTGGGCGAGGTTCATCGGGGCGCCGTTATCGCGGACCCGGCCATCGTGAACAACACGTCAGCGCCCGGCGAGCGCCAGTTCGGCGGCGATGCGGCCGACGACAGGACCGAACTTGAACCCGTGCCCGCTGCACGCCGCGACCGCGATGAGCCGCGGCGACACCGGTGCCGGCGCGATCGTGAACTCGTGTTCGGGCGCCATCGCGTAGAGGCACCGCTCGCTGGCGCGGAGGCCGCGCACCGGCACGGCAAAGCGCTCCCGTGCGAGCCGCGACAGTGCCTGCGGGTCGGCGGGTGGCACGGTGGCGTCGAGTGCGTCGGCGCGGCCCACAGTGCGGTGCAACGCCAGCTTCAGGCCCGCGTCGGCGTGGTCGGGCAGGCCGTAGCTGAAGCCGTCGTCGCCGGGCGCGATGCGCGCCCAGACCGGGAACGCCGGCGCGCGACACTGGGCCGCCGGCGCATCGACGGCGAAGTAGCCGACACTCTGCCGCAGCGGCACCAGCGGCGGCCCGCCGTCGGCGAGCAAGCGCGGCAGCCAGGCGCCGAGTGCCGCGACCGCGCAGCGGGCGCGCAGGCGCTCGTCGCCGCAGGTTGCGACGACGGCGTCGTCCTCGACCTCCAGGTGCCGCACGGGCGACTGCCAACGCAGTTCGACGCCGTGCTCGGCGAGCCACGCCCGCAGGCCCGCCATGGTCTCGGCTGCCAGCACCATCGCCGCGGTGTGGTCCAGCAGCGCCTGTTCACCGTCGTCGACTGCGAGCAGCGGGAAGCGCGCCCGCGCGGCCGCCGCCGGCAACGGTTCGACGTCCGCGCCGGCGCCGAGCGTGGCGGCCACGTAGGCGTCGAACGGCCCCGGCGGGCCGAAGAACAGGCCCGGCGTGCGGATGCGCAGCGAGCGGCCCAGTGCGGCTTCGAGTTCGGGCCAACCTCGTGCGTGGGCTTCGCGGGCCATCTGCACGAACCGCGGCCGGTCGTACGACGAGCGCGTGATGCGCGTGCGGCCATGGGAGCCGCCGAGTTCGTGGCCTGGTCCGTGTGCCTCGACCACCGTGATGCGGCGCAAGCCGGCACGGCGCAGCGCGAAGGCGCTGCACAGTCCATGCACGCCGGCGCCGAGCACCAGGGCGTCGAGCAGCGGCGGACGGCTGCGGACGGGTTCGTGTGGGCCTGACGGAGCGGGGCTGGGCATCGGGGCGCGGACGGGGCGGGCGCCGCAGCCTACGGAGCCGGTGCTCGCTGCGCCCCACGGCATCGACGGCGCGGCGCAAGTCGCGTCCGCGCGGCACATTCACAATTCGCCCCATTCCAGGGCTAGATGGGGGTGCTATAGTCCTGCGGCCCGTTCGGGCCCCGCCTCGCCGCATGAAGGTCACGCTGATCCACCCGCCGGTCTACATCAACAAGAACGGCCTGACCGCCTTGCGACCGAGCCTGCCGCTCGGTCTCGCCTACATCGCCGCGGTCCTGCGCGACGACAAGCACCAGATCACGGTCGTCGACGCGCTCGGCCTCGCACCCGAGCAGATGGTGCCGGACGGCGACATCTGGCGGCTCGGCCTGACGCCGGCCGAGATCGTGGCGCGAATCCCGGCCGACACGCAGGCGATCGGGGTCACCAGCATGTGGAGCTACAGCTGGCCGATCGTGCGCGAACTGCTGCACGCGCTGAAGGCCGCGTTCCCGCGGGTGCCGATCGTCTGCGGCGGCGAACACTTCACGGCGGTGCCCGACCTGTCGATGGCGCAGGCGCCGATCGACTTCCTGGTGCTCGGCGAAGGCGAGGAGACCGCGATCGCGCTGTTCCGCGCGCTCGAACTCGGCCTCGACCACACGGTGATCCCGGGCATCGCGTTCCGTGCCGCCGACGGCTCGATGCAGAAGAACCCGCGCCGCGACCGCATCAAGAACGTCGACGAGATCCCGTGGCCGGCCTGGGAGTACTTCGACGTCGAAGCCTACTCGTCGAACCGCCTCGTCAGCGGCATCTACTACGGCAAGACGGTGCCGATCCTCGCCACGCGCGGCTGCCCGTACCAGTGCACGTACTGCAGCTCGCCGAACATGTGGACCACGCGGTGGTACGCCCGCTCGCCGAAGGACGTGCTCGACGAGATCGAGAGCTACATCCGGAAGTACGGCGCCGCCAATTTCCCGTTCCAGGACCTGACCGCGATCCTGAAGCGCGAGTGGGTGGTCGAGTTCTGCCAGGAGGTCGAACGGCGCGGCCTGAAGATCACCTGGCAGCTGCCCGCCGGCACGCGCAGCGAGATCATCGACGAGGAAGTCGCGCAGTTGCTGGTGAGGAGCGGCTGCCGCTCGCTGAACTTCGCGCCGGAGTCCGGCAGCGAGCGTACGCGCAAGCACATGAAGAAGATGCTGACCGACGAGAAGCTCTTCCGGGCCGTGCGCGCGTCGGTCAAGGCGGGGCTCAACGTCGGCGCGTTCTTCGTGCTCGCCTATCCGACCGACGAGAAGGAGGACATGGAGGCGACCGTGCGGCTGGCGGCGAAGCTCGGCAAGGCCGGCATCGACGACGTCTCGGCCGGCTTCTTCTTCCCGCTGCCGAACACCGAGATCACGCGCCAGCTCGAGAAGGAGGGCAAGGTCACCTACGACGACGCCTTCCTGAAGCTGCCGATCTACGTGCACAACGCGTTCCTCAGCGAGGACCGCAAGTACAACGACCACTTCACGGCGCAGGAGCTCACGCGGTGGAAGTACCGCGTGGTGCGCGCCTTCTACCTCCGCAGTCTGTTGCTGCGGCCGTCGCGCTGGTTCCGCATCCTCTGGAACTTCGTGCGCGGCCGTGAGACGTCGAAGATGGAGTCGTTCCTGCAGGAGACGCTGCGCAAGTTCCGCCTGCGCAAACGGCCGTCCGCGCCGGTGCCGCCGACGCGCGTGGCGTCGCCCGGTCAGGGCGTGCCGGCCGGCAAGGCCTGAGGCCGCGGCGCCGCGGCGCCGAACTGGCGCACCGCGGCCTCGGCCAGCGCGAGCTGGCTGCGGGCGATCGCTGCTGCATCGACGTTCTCGCCGGCCCAGCGGTGTGCCGCGGCGCCGGCCCGCGCCGCCCGTTCGCCGTCGGTCAGCCACTCGATCGCCAGCGCCGCCAGCGCTGCCGGATCCTCGGCGATGCGACAGGCCTCGCGTGGCGCCGTGCAGCCGCGGGCGCCCAGCGCATTGGTGACGACAGGCACGCCGTGTGCCAGCGCGGCGATGCACTTCGTGCGCACGCCGCTGCCCGAGTAGATCGGCGCCAGCATCAGGCGGACGCCGGCGCACAATGCGCCGAGGTCGGGCACGAAGCCGAGCAAGCGCACGCCGGGTACCGCGGTCAGGTCGGCGATCCGGTCCTGGTGCTGGCCGGCGAACCACAACTCGGCCGCAGGCACGGCCGCGCGGACTTGCGGCCAGATCGTGTGCACGATGGCGCGCGCCGCTTCCGGGTTCGGACCGTGCGCGTAGTCGCCGAGGAACAGCGCATGCGGCGGTGCCGCGCGCACGTCGACCGGCTTCGTGGCCACCGGCACCAGCGGCTTGCGCGCCGCCACCGGCCGATGGAACCACGCGGAGAGCGTGGCGGCGTCTTCGGCGGTGACGGCCTGCAGCGCGGTTGCCAGCGGATAGCTGCGCTGCAGGTAGCGCTGCCACAGCCGTCGGTCGCGCGCGTCGCCGAACCGGCCGAGGCCCGTGCGCGTGTTCGCTGGCACGCCGGCCTCGTGGTCGGTCAGCACCGTCGGCACGCCGCGCAGCCACCGCAGGTACTGCGCCATCTGCGCCATCTCGACGAACACCACGTCGGGGCGGAACTCGGCCAGGGCACGGTCGATCGCGCCCGGCAGCGCCGGTTGCCAGTGTTTGGCCGCGACCAACGGCAGGCGCAGCCAGTGCCACAGCATGCGCAGCCGGTGGCCCGGTCGGTGGCGACGTGCTGCCACGTCGAGGTGGGGCAGCAGGCGGAAGTAGTGCCACGGCCGCGGCACCCCCGCAGTGGCGCGCTGCAGATCGGCGGGGCCGGCAAGGGCCAACAGGCCCACCTCGGCACGTTCCGCCATGGCTGCCGCCAGGGTGCCCAGCGCGATACCGCCGCCGTGGGGGGCGTCGGGCGCAGGCACAAAAGGGGTCAGCAGCAGGATTTTCATCGCCGGACGACCGTCCGCGGTGCCAGCCGGGGAGCGGTGGCGGGCTCGTGCGCCGGCGGGCCGTGGGGCGGGCAGGTCCTCATGGCAAGGCGGCTTTCGCGGCTAGGATGCTAGCGGGCAGGGGCTTGCGGGATCCAGCCTGCGACACCAACCGATGGTGGCGCGCATGGACGGCTGGCCCAGCCAGTAGCGGCGCGTCGGGGTCTCTGCCATAATCCGCGCGCCTTCCGCCGCCTCTGGGACGGAACGTTCGGAGGATGGCGGCAGTGCGTAATCCGCAACTCATTGCCGATGAACGATACCCTGAAGGCGATCGTGCAGCTGCTCGAGTCCGGCAAGCCGGAGCTCCAAGTGGCCGCAGCACAGGTCCTTGGCGAGTTGCAGGCGAAGGAGCCCGCCGCGGTGCGCGCGCTCGCCGCGGCGCAGCGCCGGTCGCCGGTGCTCGGCAGGTTCTGCCTCGACGCGCTGGCCAAGATCGGCACCGCGGACGCGATCGAAGCGATCGCCGCGACGCTGCTCGAACAGGAGGCGTTGGCCGAACACGCAGCGCAGCTGCTGAAGGAACTCGGCCTCGCTGCCCACCGCGTGCTGGCGGCGCGGTATGCCGACGCGATCGGTGACCAGCGCGCCAGGATCCTCGAGATCCTCGGTCGCACGGTCGGCAAGGACGCGCTCGACGTGTTCGTGCGCGCGCTGCTGGCGCCCGAGACCGCGGAGGCGGCTGGCCAGGCGCTGCTCGGTGCGGCCGACCAGTTCGATGCCGCGCTGCGCAAGCAGCTGCGGGATTCGCTGGCAGCCCCGCTGGACCAGCCGCTGCCGGAAGTCTCGCTGGCCTGGATCGCCACCGTGCTGGCCCGCGTCGACGCGGCCGGCGCGCGGCCGTTGATGCTGAAGCTGTCGGCCAAGGGCAACTCGCCGCTGGTGCGGTCGGCGGCCTACCGTTCGCTGCGCGGCACGAAGCTGTCCGCCGCGCAGGTGCGGGAGTTCATGGACCTGCTGGCCGACCCGGCCGAGAAGGACGTGCACGACGCGGTGCGCGACGTGCTCGCGGACCTGCCGGAAGTGCCGGCCGCGATGGTGCCGGTGCTGAAGCGGCTGCTGGCGGCGCGCCAGCCGGAACAGCGGCTGTTCGCGTTGCGCATGTTGCGGACCGCGACCGGTGCCGAGATGGCGAAGGTCGCCCTGAAGCTGCTCGACCACGACGACGAGCGGTTCCGCCGCGCCGCTGCCGATGCGTTGGCCCACAACCGGCAGGCGATCGAGCCGTTGGTCCGCGTCGTGCAGACGGCGCGCGATCCCGCGCTGGCCCAGGCCGCGGCCGACGTGCTGACGCGGCAGGCGCCGGCGATGCCGCCGAAGGCAGTGCGCGTGCTGCTCGACCGCGCAGTGCGCCTGCTGCCAACCAACGTCCGTACCGCCGACCAGCTGCTCGGTGTCGTGCTCGCGTCGTCGGCGCCGAAGATCGGCGCCGACGTGGTCGACCGGGCCGTGCGGCTGCGGCGCGCCCGGCGGCATGCCGAGGCGCTGCACGTGCTGGCGCGGCTCGCCGGATCGGCGCATGCCGGTGACGAGGGGCACTACCAGCTCGCGTTGACGAAGCTGCTGCAAGACACGGTGCGGCCGAGCGCCGAGGCTTCTTCGCCGGGTGACCCGACGATGGGCTTCTTCGCCACGCTGGTGCGCGCCGGCTTCCCCCTGGCCGAGCGGCTGCGCAAGGAGAGCGCGGTGACGCCCGAGGCGCTGCTGCGCGTGGCCACGCACTTCGCCGAGGCGGTCGGCGTCGAGCGGCGCTTCGGCACCGAATTGCTGCAGTTCCTCGCCACCCGCAAGAAGGGTCGTACGGGTGACGAGGCGCGCGTGGCGCTGCGCGCCGTCGGCGGCTGAAGCCGGGAACGGCTGGCCGGCGCGGAGCAACGGCCGCACGCGGGCTCGCCGACGGTATCGGGCCACATCAGCAGGCGGCGCCGCCCATGCGCACCCGCTGCTCCGGAGCGAGCCCGGAGAACCTCGGCGCGCCGGGCCCGACCAGCGCGACGACGGTCGAGCCGAAGCCGAACTGGCCCAGTTCGTCGCCTCGGTGCACGGTGCCTTGGGGCCGCGTGATGCGGGTCCCGCCGACGTTGTAGGCACCGACCATCACGACCGCGGCCGCGGCGCCGCCGGCGAGTCGGCAGTGGAACACGTGCCGGCTGTTGCGCGCGAACAAGTCGCGGATGCAGCGCACGGCGGGCGGGTTGACCGGGAACAACGTGCCCGGCAGGGCGACCACGCGTTCGATGTCGGCCGCGAACGGAGCGTGCACGCGGTGGTAGTCGCCGGGGGCGAGGTAGACGGTGGCCTGGCAGCCACCGTCGAGGGCGCGCGCCAGTTCGGCGTCGCCCAGCAGGTCGGCGAGCGCGTAGTCGTGGCCTTTCACCTGTTCGATGCGGCCGGCATGGATCGGTCCGACCGTCACGATGCGGCCGTCGCACGGCCACACCAGCGGTGCATCGGCGACCGGCCTGGCGTCCGGCCGCAGCGCACGACGGAAGAACTCCTGCAGGCTGCGGAACGAGGCCGGCGCGGCGGCGGCCTCGTCGAGCGCCGCGCCGTAGCGGCGGGCGAACCAGCCGTAGAACCGCGGCCGCAGCGCCCGCGGCACCGGCAGCGAACAGCCGAGCCCGCACAGGCGGGACAGTGCGACCTTGGGCAGGGCGCTCAGCAGGATGCGGCGGAGGGTGCTCACCGCCGGGGGTTTTCCGCGATCGCCGCGGCGCGTGCAACTGCGCGCCGTTGCGCCGCGACCGCTGTCGGCGAACAATGGGCGCCATGCGGAGCCTCGTGGCGGCGCTCGGTTTCCTCGGTTGCGCGGTGGGCGGCGGCTGCAGCAAGCCCGCCGCGGCCGCGCCGCGTCCCGACGTGCTGGTGCTCGAGGTGGGCGGCGACTACGAGTCGCTGCGCCGGGCGCTGGTCGCGGCCGGTGTGCCGGTGGCGCCGGTGGTGGCGCCCGGGCCGCAACCGGGCGTCGACCCGGCGACGGAAGTGGCACCGCCGCCCGCACCACCGACCGAGCCGGCGCCGGTCGTGGCGGACCACATCGTCGTGCCGCTCGGCCGCGGCGAGACCCTGATCCACCTGGCGAAGAAGCACCTCGGCGACGGCAACCGGTTCCGCGAGATCCTGGCCGCCAACGGCTGGTCCGAGCGCGACGCGCGCCGCCTGCCCGAGGGGCAGCCGGTCAAGATCCCGATCGACCGCGGCCGCGCTGGCGACGGGCGCTGAGATGCCGCTCGATCTGCCCGCGTTGCCGCCGCTGCAGCCGATCGGCGTGTTGCGCACCGAGCAGCGCGTGCACCATGCGGCGCCGCGGCAGAGCGGTCTCGGGCGCGGCGCCAGCGGCACGATCGAGCTGCGCCAGGGGCTGCAGAACGCGCTCGCCGACCTCGGCGGCTTCAGCCACGTCTGGGTGTTGTTCTGGTGCCACCTCGCGCGCGGGTTCCGTTCGCAGGTCGTGCCGCCGCGCGACACGAAGAAGCGCGGGCTGTTCGCGACGCGAGCACCGCAGCGCCCGAACCCGATCGGGTTGTCGTGCGTGCGGCTCGTCCGGATCGAGAAGCGCGTGCTGCACATCGCCGACCACGATCTGCTCGACGGCACGCCGGTGCTCGACCTGAAGCCCTACCTGCGCTACTGCGATGCGGTGCCGGACGCATCGCTCGGCTACGTGGCCGAACTGCCCGAGGCGGCGGCCGACCACCGCGCGTGGTGGCAGCAGAAGGGCATCGCGCCGCCGGCGGTGTATCGGCGCGACGGCGAACGCGGCGGACCGGCCGACGGTGCGCCGCCCGACCGTCAGCTGCGGTAGTCGGCGTTGATGCGCACGTAGTCGGCCGTCAGGTCACAGCTCCAGACGTCGGCGGCGGCGGTGCCGAGACCCAGGTCGACACCGAGCACGACTTCACGTTCGTCGCAGAGGTGGCGGTGTGCGACGGCCTCGCGGTCGGGCCATGGCTTGCCGTCGGCGAACACCTCGGCGCTGCCGACCCAGACGCGCGCCCGTTCGGCCGTGAACTCGATGCCGGCGCGGCCGGCGGCCGACAGGATGCGGCCCCAGTTGGGGTCCCGGCCCGCCACCGCGGTCTTGACCAGCGGGCTGGTCGCGATCGTGCGGCCGACGTCGGTGGCCTCGGCCTCGCTGCGGGCACCCCGCACCTGCACGGTGACCAGCCGCGTCGCACCTTCGCCGTCGGCTGCGATCTGGCGCGCCAGCTTCGTACCGACCTCGGTCAGCGCGGCCTCGACGGCCGCGGTGTCGGCCGGCGTCCGGCTGCTGCCGAGGACCATCAGCGTGTCGTTCGGCGAGGTGTCGCCGTCGACGGTCACACGGTGGAACGTGCGCGCAGCCACGCGCTGCAGCATCGACGCCATCGTGCCGGTCGTCAGGCCGAGGTCGGTCAGCAGGAACCCGAGCATCGTCGCCATGTCCGGGTGGACCATGCCGGCACCCTTCGCGAAGCCGGTCGCGAGGCCGTGCTCCGTCCGGGTCGAGGCGACCTTCGGGTGCGTGTCGGTGGTCATGATCGCGCGCGCGAACGCCATGCCACCGTCCGGTGCGACGGCGTCGAGCAGCGCGTCGAGGTGGCCGACGATGCGATCGGTGGGCAGGGGCGCACCGATCGGGCCGGTGCTGGCCATCAACACCTGCTCCGGCGGGCAGCGCAGGCGGCTCGCGAGTTCGCGGCAGCAGCGCCGCGCGTCGTCGACACCCTGGCGGCCGGTCGCGCAGTTGGCGTTGCGGGCGTTCACGAGCACGGCGCGCACGAGCCCGTTGCTGCGCGCGAGGTGGTCGCGGCAGACTTCGATGTGGGCCCCGACCAGGCGGTTCCGTGTGAACACCGCCGCCGCCGCGACCGGCTGGTCGGCGAGCAGCAGACCGAGGTCGAGCGCGCCCTGCTTCTTCAGGCCGCAGGCGACCGCGCCGGCGCGGAATCCCGCTGGCAGGGCGACGGCGTGCGGCACGGGTTCGAGCGGTTCGGTCATGGCGCGAGACGTTACCCGTCGTGCGCCGACCCGCCGCGTGCACTCGCCGGATTCATGCCAGCGGCCCGGGGGACCTGGGGTCCACCGGGCCGCGGTGCGTCGCGCCGAGTTGTGCTCAGAAGCGGAACGGCAGCCGCAGGAAGTGCAGCTCCGGCCGCGGCGTGTCCGCCGTCAGCGCCTGACCCTGGCTGTTGTTCTCGTAGCGCAGGTCGAACGTCACGTCGTACTGCACGTAGCGCGGCGCGCCGTTCGCGGCGACCCACTGCGTGAAGCCGGTGTCCTGCAGGTCGTAGAGGAACTGCTGCGCGTCGGCCGGGAAGCGGTTCGTCGTGTTCTTCGGATCCTGGTGGAACGCGAAGCCGATGCGCACATTCGTGCGCGGGATCACGCGGACCGCGCCGCCGGCCTGCACCTGCTGGTAGACCGGGCCGAGGCCTTCGGCGCCACCGGTGACGACCTTGAAGAACTTGGCGACGACCTGCAGTTCCTTCGCGCCGGTCGGCAGTGCCTGGGCGCCCGGATCGAGCACGAGCTCGTTCGTGGTGTGGGCCAGGATCCGGAAGCTGCCGATCTCGGAGCCGACGATGTCCAGCAGCTGCGCCTCGTACTGCACGAACCGGTCCGGCTGGGCGAACGGCGTGCCGGTGACGGTCACGCGGTAGGCCGGCTGACCGAGGAAGGTGCCGCTGGCGTTGGTGCTCTGGATCGCGACCGGGCCGACCACCGGTTGGCCGTAGTCGATGGCCACCGAGGTGCCCTGTTCGAGGTAGCGGACGTAGCCGGTGTTGTCACCCGGCTGCGTGTCGATGCCGCCGAACTCGTAGTTGGGGCCCGCGGCGGCGCCGACGATGCCGGCCGGCAGGCCGTCCGGTGCACCCAGCTCGCGGCGCTTGCTGACGCCGGTGTCGATCCACTTCGACCGCACGCGCGACTGCGCGCTGAACGGCACCGGCATCAGCACCGGCGCCGGCCGCATGTCACCCTCGGCGTAGTTCGCGCTGTTCGAGGGGTTGTTGAAGTTGTAGTTCGTGCTGCCGCCGAAGTCGTCGACACCGATCCCGTTGGTGCCCGGGAAACCGCGCCAGCCGAGGATCGCGCGCTTCTCGGCGCCGGTCAGCACGACCTGCGAGCCGCCGGTCGTCGTGCGCACCACGCGGATGTTGTCGTCGAGGCGGGTGTTGGTGTTGTCGTCGCTGTTGTCGCCCGGGGGCACCATCAGCTGGATCACGCCCATGCCGCCGAGGCCGCCGAGCGGCTCGCCGTCGTAGGACGCCGGCGCCATCATCGCGGTGCCGCTGGCCGGGTACTTGCCCGTCAGCACGACCGAGCCGAACACGCCGGTCGTGGTCACACCGCCGTCGGCCGAGATCGCGAAGTCGTAGTCGTTCTGGCCGAACACCGTCGGGCCGTAGGTGTAGCGGTTCTGCGCCGCCGAGCCGTGCGCGTGCAGCACGATGCGCGTGGCCGACATCAGCACGACCATGCCGCCTGCACCACCGCCGCCGCCGCCGGCCTCACCGCAGGCGCCGGCCTGTTCGCCGCCGCCGCCGTTGCCGCCGTCGGCGACGATCTTGCCGGTCGACGTGATCACGATCTCGCCGAGGGCCTTCACGATCAGCACGCCGCCGCCGCCGCCGCCACCGCCACCGCTGAAGTCGTTGGTGGGATCGGGGGAGGTCAGGTTGCAGGTCGACGTCGGGTAGACGGTGTCGCCGCCGCCGCCACCGCCACCGCCGCCCATCGGCACCGACAGTTCGCCGGTGATGCGCAGGCTGCCGGACGGACTGAGCCGCACGGCGCTGCCCCAGAAGTTGTTCTCGTGGCGCGAGTCGACGAACGCGAGATCACCGGGCTCGCCGCCGGGCAGGAACAACGAACGAGCGCCGGACGTGCCGCTGCAGCCCGAACAACCGTAGCCGAGCACCTGCTGCGAGCCGGTGTTCGCGGTTGGCGGCGTGTTCGGGAGGATCGTCGTCGTTGGCCACGGCCGGTAGAGCGGATCGCCCTGCGTCGCCAGCGCGCCACCGCCGCCACCCGAACCGCCACCGCTGCCGTCGTAGCCGGTGCCGGTGTAGCAGGCCTGGCCCGCGAGGCAGGCGTTGTAGCCGCCGCGGCCGCCCTTGCCGGCGACCTGCAGCGGACCGCGGCCGGTGTCACCGCGCAGGTCGCGCTGCGTCGCCTTCGGCGTGCCGTCGCCGCCGTTGCCGCCGCCACAGACGCCGATGCCGCCGGCCTTGGCGAAGTTCGCCGAGTTCAGGGTGTCGACGCGAGCGCCGTTGCCGCCGCGCACGCTGAGGTTGCCCTCGACGGTGAAGCTGCCGCTGCACAGCCAGACCATCGGGTTCGGGCCGGTGCCAATGACGTTCACGCCGTTCGGGATCCGCACGTTCTTGAAGTTGAACACGCCGCCCGAAACCGTGAACGGCAGGCCGTTCTTCGGCTGGATCTGCGTGAACGCGGTGTTCAGCACGACCTCGGTCGCGGTCGGCTCGTACTCGAGGCTGGTCGGATTGCCTTCGAAGGCGAAGCCCGCGCGCACGAAGCCGGCGCCGACGTCGGACTGGCTCTCGGCGAACGCCGCCGTGAAGTCGATCAGGTCCGTGTTCGCGAAGTCCTCGACGATGCCGTTCCACTGCGGCGCGTAGGACGAGTCCGTCTTGAACGTGCCGAACACTTCGTCGTAGCCCGGGATCGCGACGTTGGACTCACCCGAGATGTCCTCGAGCGTGTTGGCGACGACCGCGCGCACGGTGGCGTTGTTCGGCAGCACGCCGACCGGCCGCAGCGCGACGATGGCGCCGTTCAGGTCGTTCTGCTCCAGGCTGACGTCGGCCGGAATCCACGTGAAGGCGCCGGGGCCCAACACCGTGTTCTCGTACTCGAGGTAGATGCGGCCGCGCTTGCTCTGGTCGCGCACCAGCGGGTTGGTGTCGAAGTTGACCGGCACGTTGCCGTCGTTCGGGTTCAGCGCCTGGTCGAAGTGCAGCCGGACCTCGAGCGGCGGCCGGCCGAACACGTTCAGCGGCACGTCGGTGAGGCTGTCGGCCGTCGTGACCTGGAACGCCGTGCGCGTCGGGCCGCCGGACTTCGGGTTGCGGAACAGCTGGCCTGCCTGCGTGCCGTCGACGGTGCTGAAGCGGAACGTCAGCGGCTGCGCCAGGCCCTTGCCGTTGCGGTCGCGCAGCACCGTGCCGTTGATCGCGGCACCGCCGACCAGCGACACCAGGTAGGTGCGACCGGCGCGGAAGCCGCCGGTGGTGTAGGCGTTGTCCTCGGGGAACTTCGGCACGAACTGCAGCCGGCGGCCGACGCTCGCGTCGCCAGGGCTCGCGGCGAGCTGGAAGGTGCCGCTGACCAGTTCGCTGATCGGGTTGCCCACCTGGTCGAGCGCCTGGAAGCTGATCGTCTGCAGCGACGCCGAGTCGAGGTCGACCGGCTGGCTGAAGTCGATGCTGACCGCGTCGTTCAGATACGCGCGCCCGCCGTTGGTCGGGCTGGTGTTCAGCACGACGAAGTCGCCGCCGGTTTTGATCGTGCCCGACGGCGTCGAGCTGTCGCCGCCGCCACCGCAGGCGGGGAACACCAGGATCGTCGCAAGGGCCAACAGGGCGACTGTTTCAACGTGCTTCATGGCGCTACCGAGACAGAACACTATCCCGGGAAATGGGGAGACGGGGTAGGGACGTGCGCGATAGCTCGCCACGGCAGTGCCGTAACGGGACGAGGGCAGCATCCGCGCACGGCCCGGGGACCGATGGCACCGATTGTGCGATCTGACGCAGGCACGTCAAGCAGTCTCGCGCCGGCCACGGACCCTCGCGGGGCCCAGGTGCCGATGCGGTGGGCGCCTTCGCTGCGGCGCCGGCAGTCGGCGCGTGCGATTTCGCCCATCAGGGCTTCGGCACCGGCTTCGCGCCGGCCGGTGGCACGAAGGACGGCGTGCGCTGCGGCAGCGGGATGGCTCGCTGCGGCTTGCCGAACAGTTTCGGCGGCGACAGCTTGGCGTCGAGCACGCGGGTCATCGCGATCTCGTCGCAGGCCAGGAACTTCGGGCAGTGCCGGCAGTCGTTGAACACCTTGTGCGGCAGGTCCTCGTGCTGGCAGATCGTGAAGTCCAGCTTGCCGAAGAAGTCCGGCACGTAGGTGAAGGCGAACAGCCGCGGGATGCCGAGCCGCCGTGCGTCGGCGACCAGGGCCTCGACCAGCACGCGGCCGACCCCCTTGCCCTGCAGCGCCGGCCGCACCGCCAACGAGCGCACCTCGGCCAGGTCGGTCCAGCTGACCGCGAGCGCGCCACAGCCGGCGAACTCGCCGTCGACCTCGGCCAGGAAGAAGTCGCGGATGTTCTCGATCACCGACGCCGGCGACCGCGGCAGCATGACCTGCTTCAGCGCCAGTTCGTTGACCAGGGACAGGATCGGCGTCGCGTCGGCGACGCGCGCGGGGCGCACGACGATCTGGTTCGCGGGGGGCATCTACGGAGCCTCGGGTTCGGGTTCGGGTTCGTCGTGCAACTCGGCCCAGTCGGCGAGCTGGCTGCGCCAGCGTTCGATCTCGGCGCGCACACAGGCCGGCGCCGTGCCGCCGATCGCGGCCCGCCGGGCGAGCACGGCATCGACGGCGAGGGCGCGGCGCAGGTCGACCGTCAGCTGGGGCAGCAGCCGCCGCTGCTCGGCGGCCGGCAGGTCCGACAGCTCGACGCCGAGTTCGACCGCGCGGTTGACGGCGGCGCCGACGATGCCGTGCGCGTCGCGGAACGGCACGCCGGCCTGCACCAGCAAGTCGGCGAGGTCGGTCGCATCCTGGTAGCCGCGCGCGGCCTCGGCCGCGCAGCGGTCGCGGTCGAACGTCGCGTGCCGCACCGCCAGCGCGGCGGTGCGCAGGCACGAGGCGGTGGCCGCGAGTGCCGGCAACAGCACCTGCTTGTCGGTCTGCAGGTCGCGGTTGTAGGCCAGCGGCAGGCCCTTGACCGTCGTCAGCAGCGCGACCAATGCGCCTTGCACGGCGCCGGCGTGGCCGCGCACGAGTTCCATCGCGTCGGGGTTGCGCTTCTGCGGCATCAGGCTCGAACCGGTCGACACCGCGTCGCCGAAGGTCAGGAAGCGCGCTTCGTGCGAGGCGAAGAACACGTAGTCCTCGGCCAGGCGCGACAGGTGCGTGCAGGCCATCGCGCAGGCGAACGCGAGCTCGCACAGGTGGTCGCGCGCGGCGGTCGCGTCGAGGCTGTTGCGCGTCGGGCCGCCGAGGAACGCCAGGTCTTCGGCCAGCGTCGCGCGGTCGACCGGCACCGTCGTGCCGGCCAGCGCGCCGCTGCCGAGCGGGCACTGTTCGAACCGCTGCCAGGCGTCGACCAGCCGGCCGTGGTCGCGCGCCAGCGCTTCGGCGTGCGCCAACGCGTGGTGCCCGATCGTGATCGGCTGGGCGCGCTGCAGGTGCGTGTAGCCGGGCATCGGCGCGTCGGCGTGCGCCGCCGCCAGGTCGACCAGCGCCGCGCAGACTTCACCGACGAGCCGCATCAGCTCGACCGTGTACTCGCGCAGGAACAGCCGCAGGTCGGTCGCGACCTGGTCGTTGCGCGAACGGCCGGTGTGCACGCGCTTGCCGAGGTCGCCGCAGCGCGCGACCAGCTCGCGTTCGACGAGGCTGTGCACGTCCTCGGCGTCGTCGTCGCGCGGCACGCCGTGCTGCTGCCAGTGCGCGATCAGTTCGTCGATCGCGCGGTGCAGGCGGTGCATCTCGTGCTGCGTCAGCACGCCGGCCGCGGCCAGCGCGCGGCTCCAGGCGCGGTTGGTCTCGAGGTCCGCGAACGCCAGCACGTGGTCGACCGGCAGGCTCGCCTGGAAGTGCGCGAACTCCGGGTCGAGGCCGCCGCGGAAGCGGCCGCCCCACATCTTGCCGCCGCTCACGTGCCGGCTCCGTGCACGCGCGCGGCGACGGCGCCCGGCAGGCCGTAGAGCTTGACGAAGCCGTAGCTGTCGGCGTGGTCGAACGCGGCGCTCTGGCCGAACGTCGCCAGGTCCTCGCTGTAGAGGCTGTGCGGCGACTCGGCGGCGACCGCGGTCGCGCTGCCCTTGAACAGCCGCACGCGTACGTTGCCGCTGACGTGCTGCACGGCGGTTGCGAACAGCGCGTCGAGCGCGCGCCGCGTCGGGTGGAACCAGCGGCCGGTGTAGACCAGGTCGGCGTAGTCCGGCATCAGCCGTTCGCACAGCCGCAGCGTGTCGCGTTCCATCGTCAGCGCGCGCAGCGTGCGCGCCGCCTCGAGCACGATCGCGCCGCCCGGCGTCTCGTAGACGCCGCGCGACTTCATGCCGACCAGCCGGTTCTCGCAGATGTCGACGCGGCCGACACCGTGCCGGCCGCCCAGTTCGTTGAGGCGCGCCAGCAGCGTCTCCGGCGGCAGCGCTTCGCCGTTCAGCGCGGTCGGTACGCCGTGCGTGAAGCCGAGCGTCAGCTCGGCCGGTTCGTCGGGCGCGCGGCGCGGGTCGACGGTCAGCATCCAGACGTCGTCGGGCGGCGGGTTGCCGGGCGACTCCAGCGCGCCGCCCTCGTGGCTGATGTGCCACAGGTTGCGGTCGCGCGAGTAGATCTTCGTGCGCGACGCCGTGACGCTGACGCCGTGCCGGTCGGCGTAGTCGAGCGCGTCCTCGCGGCTCTTGATCTCCCAGTGGCGCCACGGCGCGATCACCTCGAGGTCGGGCGCCAGCGCCTGGTACGCCAGTTCGAACCGGACCTGGTCGTTGCCCTTGCCGGTGCAGCCGTGCGCCAGCGCCGTGGCGCCGATCGCCTTCGCGTACTCGACCTGGCCGCGGGCCAGGATCGGCCGCGCCATGCTGGTGCCGAGCAGGTAGCGGCCCTCGTAGACCGCCATCGCGCGCACGCACGGCCAGACGTAGTCGAGCAGCCACTCACGCCGCAGGTCGTCGACGCGGCACGACACGGCGCCGGCCGCGCGCGCCTTCTGCTCGAGGCCGCGCAGTTCGTCCGCGCCCTGGCCGATGTCGCCGCAGTAGGCGTGCACCTCGCAGTCGTGGTGCTCGCGCAGCCACGGCACGATGATCGACGTGTCGAGGCCGCCGGAGTACGCGAGCACGATCTTCTTCTTCGCCATCGGTGGAGTCCTTCGGGGTCAGCGGATCAGGTGCGCGAGGATCGCCTTCTGCACGTGCAGACGGTTCTCGGCGATGTCGTAGACGACGCTCTGCGGGCCATCCATGACTTCCTGCGTGACCTCCCAGCCGCGGTGGGCGGGCAGGCAGTGCAGGAACAGCGCGCCGCGCTCGGCGCGCGCCATCAGGTCCTCGTCGACCTGGTAGGCCGCGAAGATGCCGTTGCGCTCCTCGATCTCGTCTTCCTGGCCCATGCTGGCCCAGACGTCGGTGTAGACCGCGTGGGCGCCGTCGACCGCGGCCTCGGGGTTGTTGAGGATCACGACCTCGGCGCCGGTGCCGGCCGCGGTGCGCATCGCTTCGTTGACGACGCGCGCGTTCGGTTCGTAGCCCTCCGGCGAGCAGACGCGGATGTTGGTGCCGAGCTTGACCGCGGTGTGGATCAGCGCGTGGCAGGTGTTGTTGCCGTCGCCGACGTAGGTCAGTGTGCGGCCGCGCACCGAGCCCCACTTCTCGCGCAGCGTGAAGAAGTCCGACAACGCCTGGCACGGGTGCACGAAGTCCGACAGGCCGTTGACGACCGGGATGTCGGCGTGCTGCGCCAGTTCTTCGAGCGCCTTGTGCTTGAACGTGCGCGCGACGATCGCATCGACCCAGCGTTCGAGGTTCTTCGCCACGTCCTTGACCGACTCGCGCGAGCCGAGCCGCGCATCGCGGTGGTCCATGTAGACCGCGCAGCCGCCGAGGTCCTGCATGCCGACGTCGAACGTGAACCGCGTGCGCAGCGAGTCCTTCTCGAAGATCATCGCCAGCCGCTTGTGCTTCAGCACGTCGGTGTGCACGTCGCGTTCGGCTTTCAGTCTGGCCGCGGTCGCGAACAGCCGTTCGATGTCGTCGGCGGTCAGCGCCGACGTGCACAAGAGATCGGTGACCGACAGCGGGGTGCGGTCGAGAGCAGGGGACTTCGCCATCAGTGGACCTCCTTCGGGTCGTTCGGGAACGTCGCCAGCACGGCGCGCAGCGTCGCCAGGGCGTCCTGGACCTGCGCGCTCGTGATCACGTAGGGCGGCACGATGCGCAGCACGTCGCCGGCGGTGCAGTTGACCAGCACGCCTGAGCGGTGCAGCGCCTTCTGCACGGCGTCGGCCGAGTGCCACAGCCGCAGGCCGAGCATCAGGCCGCGGCCGCGGACCTCGCGCACGATCGGCAGCTCGTGCCGCAGGCGTTCGAGGCCCGAGCGCAGTTCGGCGCCGCGCGCCGCGACCTGGTCGAGCAGACCGCGGTCGATCTCGTCGAGGAACACCGTCGCGGCGCGGCAGACCAGCGGGCCGCCGGCGAACGTCGAGCCGTGTTCGCCCTTCTGGAACGTGTCGGCCAGCGCCGCCGAGCACAGCATCGCGCCCATCGGCAGGCCGGCCGCGATCGGCTTCGCCAGCGTGACGACGTCCGGTACGACGCCGTGGTGCTGCGCGGCGAGGAAGCGGCCGGTGCGACCGCAGCCGCACTGGATCTCGTCGTGCACCAGCAACGTGCCGAAGGCCGTGCAGAGTTCGCGCGCCGCGCGCAGGAAGTCGCCGGACAGCTCGCGGATGCCGCCTTCGCCCTGGATCGGTTCGAGCACCAGCGCCGCCGGCCGCTCCTGTTCGAGCACGCGCCGCAGCGCGGCGGTGTCCTCGGGCGGCACCCAGGTGACCGGCTGCAGCGGCCGGAACGGCTGGCGGTACTTCTCGTTCCAGGTCAGCGACAACGCGCCGAGCGAGCGGCCGTGGAAGCCGCCCTCGAGCGCCGCGAACGACGTGCGTTCGGGCGTGCCGCGCACGTGCATCGCCTTGCGCGCGAGCTTCAGCGCGGCCTCGACCGCCTCGGTGCCCGAGTTGGTGAAGAACGCGGCCGCCATGTCGGTGTGCCGGCACAGCCGCTGCGCGACGTTCTCGGTGTACGGATGCCGGAACAGGTTGCTGAGGTGCACGACCTTGCCGAGCTGGTCGCGCAGCGCCTCGCCCAGCGCCGGGTGCGCGTGGCCGAGCGCGCTGACCGCGATGCCGGCCAGCAGGTCGAGGAACTCGCGGCCGTCCTGGTCGTGCAGCACGGCGCCGCGCCCGTCGACGAACACCTCGTCGGCGCGCGCGTAGGTCTTCATCAGGCCCTCATCCATTTCGGGTCGCCTCGTGGTCGGTGACGAATCGGGTGCCGACGTCGGCGCGCAGCGCGGCGCAGACCGCGTCGTCGGTGCCGCCTGGCGCGATCTTGACGATCGCGCGCGGGTGGTCGCGCAGCGCACGCAGCGCCGCGTCGAGTTTCGGCAGCATGCCGCCGCGCGCGACGCCGCTCTGCACCAGCGCGTCGCAGTCGCCGGGCGTCAGCGCCGGCAGCCGCGCGCCGCGCGCGTCGAGCACGCCGGGCACGTCGGTCAGGAACAGCGCCGCATCGCACGCGAACGCGCGGCACAGCGGCCCGGCGGCGTGGTCGGCGTTCAGGTTGAAGAACGGTTCGTCCGGCGCCGCACCGTCGCGCGGCGCGACGGTCGCGAGCACCGGCACGTAGCCCTGCGCCAGCAGCGACAGCACCAGCCGCGGTTCGACGCGGTCGATCGCGCCGACGAAGCCGAGGTCGACGCCGGGGCGCTGCAGCGGCTGCGCCGTGAACGTGCCGCCGTCGGCGCCGCTGAGGCCGACCGCGGGCACGCCGGCGCGCTGCAAGGCGGCGACCAGCGTACGGTTCACGCTGCCGGCCAGCACCATCAGCACGACCTCGGCGGTCGCCGCGTCGGTGATCCGCAATCCGTCGTGGTAGCGGTCGGTCAACCCCATCGCCTGCGAGGTCGCGCGGATCTGGTTGCCGCCGCCGTGCACGACGATCGGCTCGTGGCCGGCCCGCCGCGCCGCCGCGATCGCCGCACCCAGCCGCGCGCGGGCGTCCGGTTGCTCGATCTGCGCGCCGCCGATCTTGACCAAGAGCCTCATCGCAGCCCGTCCGTCTCGGGCAGGCCGAGCATCAGGTTCATGTTCTGCAGCGCCTGGCCCGAGGCGCCTTTCTGCAGGTTGTCGATCGCCGCGACCAGCACGACCAGCGGGCCGCTGGCGGTCACCGCGACGTGGCACTCGTTGCCGTGCTGCACGCAGCGCAGTTCCGGCTGGCCGCGGTCGTAGACGCGCACGAACGGCTCGCGCGCGTAGCGTTCGGCGAGGCAGCTGCGCATCGCGTCGGCCGAGGCGCCGCGCGCCGGCGGCACGTAGATCGTCGACAGCATGCCGCGGAACGTCGGCAGCAGGTGCGGCGTGAAGACGATGCGGTCGGTGCCGGCCGCCTGCCAGATCTCCGGCGCGTGGCGGTGCGAGCCGACGCCGTAGGCGAGGAAGTTCTCGTGCACGTTGCCGAAGTGCGTGCGTTCGCTCGGCGCCTTGCCGGCGCCCGAGGTGCCGCTCTTGCTGTCGGCGACGATCGGTGCCTGCGGGTCGACGAGGCCGGCCTGCAACAGCGGCAGCAGCGGCAGCAGGATCGACGTCGGGTAGCAGCCGGGATTCGCGACCAGCCGCGCCGCGGCGACCGCTTCGCGCGCGTGCTCGGTCAGGCCGTAGACCGCTGAGCGCAGCAGTTCGGGCGCCGGGTGCGCGGCGCCGTAGGTGCGCGCGTGCACGGCCGGATCGCGCAGCCGGAAGTCGGCCGACAGGTCGACGACGCGCTTGCCGCGCAGAAGCGCCGCGCGCGCGATCTCGCTGGCGGCGCCGTGCGGCGTGCAGAGGAACACGCCGTCGACCGCGTCGAGCCGGTCGAGGTCGAGCGGATCGATGCGCGGTTCGTGCGGGAACGCCGGCGGCTCGGGCGCCTGGCCCGGCCGCGCGGTCATCACGACCTCGGCGCGGAGCCGCGGGTGCCGCGCCAGCAGCGCCAGCAACTCGCGCCCGGTGTAGCCGGACGCGCCGACGATCGCCGCGCTCTTCATCGGCGCGCTCCGGCGGTCAGCTTCCGTACCAGCGAACGCGCCTTCGCGGCGGTCGTGCAGACCGCCAGCACGGTGTCGTCGCCGGCGATCGTGCCGACCAGACCCGGCAGCTCGGCGCGGTCGAGCGCGAGGCCCAGCGCCTGCGCGCCGCCGGCCGGCGTGCGCAACACGGCGAGGTTCTGCGCCGCGGTGGCGCCGACCAGCCAGGTGTGCACGGCGTGCCAGAGGCTCTGGTACGCGGTCTGCGGCGACAGCGGCGCAGTCGGCAGCTCGTAGCCGGCCGCGGCCTTGCGCACGCCGAGCGCGCGCAGGTCGCGCGACAGCGTCGCCTGGTTGACCTCGAAGCCGTCGGCCGCGAGCCGCTGCTGCAGCTCGTTCTGGTTGCGGATCGGACCGCGCTCGAGCAGCGTCAGGATGCGCTGGCGCCGCGCGTCGGGTCCGGCCGTGTCGGGCTCATGCATGGATATGCGTGCCACGTGCATAACTATGCATCGACGGGCACGGATTGCAACTGGAATCTCCGGCCCGGTTGCTCACGTGTCGCGGTGCACCGCGTCGCCGGCGATGCGCAGGCGGCGCAGCAGGGAGCGCTTCTTCGTGTGGTGCTGCTGCATGCGCGCGAGCAGGTCGGCCAGGAACTCCACGGTCGCGACGACGTGGGGTCCCTTGTTCAGCATCACGCATTCCGACCGCACGCCCATCGCGGCATCGGTGACCTCGGCGCGCGACGGCACGCCGCTGCGCGCCATCGAGTCGAGCACCTGCGTGGCCCAGACGACCGGCACGTGCGCCGCCTCGCACAGCCACAGGATCTCCTCCTGCACCTCGGCGAGGCGCGCGTAGCCGACTTCGGCCGCGAGGTCGCCGCGGGCCACCATGACGCCGAGCGGGGGGCTCTGCAGGCCGGCGAACAGCAGCTCCGGCAGGCGGCGGAACGCGACCTGCGTCTCGATCTTCAGCAGGATGCCGAGGTCGGGCCGCCCGCGGCTGCTCAGTTCGTCGTGCAGGCGCAGCACGTCCGCGGGTCGCTGCACGAACGACATGCCGATCAGGTCGGCGTGCCGGCAGGCCCAGTCGATCCGCGGCAGATCGGCGGCGCCGAACGCCGGCGCGGTCAGTTCGGTGTCCGGCAGGTTGATGCCCTTCTCGGCGCGCAGGCGCCCGCCGCCCGGCGGCGTGCCGGTGATGCGCACGCGCAGCGCAGTGCCGTCGTGGGCCGTCACGATGCCGGTGATCCGGCCGTCGTCGAACAGGATCCGCTGGTCGACGCGCACGTCGTCGAAGACCTCCGGCAGCGTGCACGGCACGCGGGGCGGTGTGCCGCGGCCGTCGGCGGTGGGGCGTCCCGCAGCACCCGGCACCTGGTCGCGCGTCACGACCAGCACGTCGCCGACGCGCAATTCGATCTGGCCGGGCAGCGCCGGCAGTCGGCCGAGGTGGGTGGTGCCCAGCACCGTGATGCCGCGCCGCAGCGAGGCGCGGCATGCGCTGCCGAGGTAGGCGGTGCGGTCGGCCGTCGCGAGGCACGTGCCGCCGTGCACGTGTTCGACGACGAACGTGCGCCGCCGTCCGCGCGTGTCCTCGACGATCAGCTCGTCGCCGGCGGTCGCCGCGTGCAGCAGCGGCGTCGCCAGCGGGATCGTCGGCACGCCGGCGACCGCTGGTTCGCCGCCAGCGCCCGGGTCGTGGAACCGCACCGTCGCGCGCCGGACCACCGCGCCGACCACGTCGCGTTCGGGGCGCACGCGAACGACTTCGGGGCCGGGTTCGATCGCGCCGGTGCGCAGCTTCGGCCCCGGCAGGTCGACCAGCAGGCGGCAGGCGCGGCCGGTGTCGCGTTCGGCGCGGCGCAGGTCCGACGCGAGCTGGTCCCAGGTGGCAGCCGCGTCGTGGGCCAGGTTGACGCGCGCCACGTCCATGCCGGCCTGCAGCATCTGGCACAGCGTGCCGTGGTCGACGGTGGCGGGCAGCGTGACCATGATCCGCGTGTCGCGGGCGGCCGGTCGCGGTCCGAGCAGTTCGGCGGCGTGGGTGGCGAGCAGCCGGTCGGCTTCGTCGCCCGAGATCGGCGCCGAAGCCGAAGTGTCGGCGCTCGGCAGGCGGCCGAGCAGCCCGAGCAGCGCGAGCCGCACGCCCAGCAGCGTGTCGACCACGTTGCCCTCGAGCCGACCCAGCGACGACAGGGCGAGTGCGCGCAGTTCGCGCTGCAGCGGCCGCAGGTCGTGCGAGCGGAGGGCCAGGTAGTGGGCGAGGTTCGCGGCGCTCGCTCGGCGCGCGGCCGGCACGGCCTCGATCGCCGCGCGCCGGGCGTCCGTGATCGCGTCGGTCTCGGTCAGCAGGTGCTCGATCTCGGCCAGGGCGGCCTGCAGGCGGTCCGGGTGGAAGCGGGCGGGCATCGCGGCATGTTCCCACGGACCGCCGATCGGCGGCGAAGACCCGGTGAAGCTGGCGCCAAGGTCAGTCGCCGAGTGCGTAGGCCAGCGCGCCGCCGAGTTCGTGCAGCGCGAGGCAGGTGTCACGCAGGCCGCTCCAGCGCGGCACCAGGTCGGTCCAGCCGGTGAACGCCGGGCCGCGGAAGCCGGTCGGTGCCGGCACGACGGTCAGGCCCTGCCGTGTGAAGCACGCGGCGGCGCGCGGCATGTGCCAGGCGCTGGTCACCAGCAGCACGCGGCGCACGCCGGCTGTGTGCAGCAGTTCGGCCGAGTAGCGCGCGTTCTCGCGCGTGTCCGCCGAACGCTCCTCGCGCCAGCGCACCGGCACGCCGAACTCGCGCTGCGCCGCGTCGGCCATCAGCGCGGCCAGCGACGGCAGGTCGGTGCCCGGCACGCCACCCGAAGTCAGCATCGGCAGCCCGGTGCGCCGCTGCAGCCAGGCGCCGTAGCGCAGGCGCTGCATCGTCAGCGCGCCGGCGACCGGCGCGCCGTACTCGGCGCCGTCGCGGTCCGCTTCGGCGCTGAGCACGACGATCGCGTCGGCCGGCGGCAGTGCGCCGGTCGGCGGCAGCGGCGCGGACGTCTGCAGCGCGCCCAGCAGCAGGCCGCCGACCGCCGGCGTCGCGGCGAGCCACAACCAGACAACCGCGAACACCAGCGTCGCGCGGCCGAGGCGCGGCCAGCGGCGCCGCAGCAGCGCGCCGAGCAGCAGCAGCCACAGCGCCGACGCCGGCGGCAGCAGCAGGGTCTCGATCGCGCGGTGCATCGCGCCATCGGAACGCGCGTCGCGGTGGCGGGCAATGCGCAGGCTCGCTATCACGGCGCCGTGAAGCTGCCGATCCGCGCCGCGCTGGCCGCCGGGCTCCGCGATCTCGGGCCGTTGTGGCCGATCGCGGTCTACGTCGCGGTCGCGCAGACCGCCGGCGGCATCGCCGCGCTGGCCGTGCTGTCGGTCTGGTCGCCGGCCGCGCCGCTGCCGCCGATGTGGCTGCCGATGGCCGCGATCTCGGTGGCGGCCGCGACGGCGCTGGCGGTGCTGCCGCCGGCGGCCGCTGCGTTCGTCGCCGGCTACGCGTTCGGCGGCGTGCCGGGGGCCGCCGTGGCCGCGGTCGGCACCGCCGTCGGCGCCGTGCTGGCGCGCGCACTGGTCTGGCCGCGGCTCGGCGCCGCGCGGTTCGCGTTCATGCGCGAGCGGCCGCGCGCGGTCGCGGTGCGGCGCGCCTGCGGCGACGGCCGCGCCGCGCGCGGTGTCGTCATGCTGCGGCTCGCGGCGCCGTTTCCGTTCGCGGTGCAGAACCTGCTGCTCGCCGTGGCGCCGGTGCCGGTCGCGGCGGTCGGCATCGGCACGCTGTTCGGCGTGCTGCCGGTGGCGGTCGCGTCGGCCTGGGCCGGCGCGCTGCTGCGCGCCGCGCGCCAGGACAGCCTGCCGCCGGCGTCGGCGGCGTGGTTCGGCGCCGCGCTGCTGGCGGCGCTGGCCGTGCACGCGGGCCGGCGGCAGTGGCGCCGCGCGGGCGCCGCGGCCGACGGCTAGCGGTTCACTTGCCGGCGTGGATCGCCAGCTGGCCGACCAGCTGGTGCTTGCCCCAGGCCAGCGTGACCGTGCCGTGCATCGGGTCCTTCTCGTCGGCCTGCAGCTTGATCTCCATCTTCTGCACGGCCTCGGTGGCGACGTCCTTCTTCAGCTCGAGCGGCGCGACATGGTCCGGCGTCCACTTCTGCGGGCCGAACGGCATCGTGCCTTCCTTCATCGCCTTGGTGGCGTCGAGGAACGCCAGCGCGAACTTGCCGTCCTGGTCGCAGTGCAGGCCGACGACCCAGCTGCCGGCCGGGATCTTCGTGCCGCCGATCTCGATGTCGACGCTGTTCAGCAACGTCGTCCACATGTCCTTGCCGAGCCGGTTCAGCTTGCCCTTCAGCTTGTCGAGCATGCCGTCGTACTCGGCCTTCCACTCCGGCTGGCCGTGCGTGACGGTGATGCCGGCCATGATGTTGTCGCCGAACAGCACCAGCGTGCTGCAGGCGCGTTGGCTCTGGCCGCCGTAGACCTTGACGTCCTGGGCGGTGGTGGGGAGGGCGAACGTGAGGGCCGCGAGCGCGGCGGTGAGCAACGGGAATCGCATGATCGGTGACACTCTTCGAAGGGGTCGGGGGGAATCGAGCGCGAAAGTGGGCGGCAGAGCGTAGGCGAGGCGAGCCGTCGCGTGCAAGTCACGCCAGCAGGCGCCGCAGCTGCGCCAGCGTGTAGGCGACTTCTTCCTGGGTGTGGTAGTGCAGCAGCCCGAGTCGCAGCACGCCGTCGGGCTCGAGGCCGAGCGCCGTGGTCAGCGCCAGCGCATAGCTGTTGCCGGCCCAGCAGTGCACGTGCGCCTGGGCCAGCGCCGTCGCCAGCTCGGCGGGTCGAACCCGTTCGTGCGTGAACGACACCGTCGCGCAGCGCTCCGCCACGCGGTCGGGATCGGCGATGCCGACCACGCGCACGCCCGGCAGGTCGGCGAGGCCCTGCAGCAGCGCGCGGCACAGGTCGCGTTCGTGCCGTTCGATCGCGTGGAACGCGTGGTCGAGCGCGCCGCGGCGTTCGGCAGGACCGCCGACGCTGCGGCCGAGCCGGGCCAGATAGTCGACCGCGGCGCGCGTGCCGGCGATCGCCTCGAAGTTCGCGGTGCCGGTCTGCCACTTCTCCGCGCCGTGGCGCGGCGCCGGGCGCACACGGTCGCAGTCGAGTTCCTCGAGCAGCGCGCGGCGGCCCCACAACACGCCGAGGTGCGGACCGAAGAACTTGTAGGCCGAGCAGGCCAGGAAGTCGCAGCCGAGGCGGTCGACCTGCAGCCGCAGGTGCGGCGCCCAGTGCACGGCGTCGACGAACGACAGCGCACCCTGCGCGCGCGCCAGCTCGCACAGCCGCACGACCGGGTGGATCGTGCCGCTGAGGTTGCTGGCGGCGCCGAACGCGACCAGCCGCGTGTCGCGCGTGATCAGCCGCGCCGCACCGTCGAGGTCGAGCGACGCGTCGGCGCGCACGGGAATGCGCACCAGCTCGCAGCCGGCGGCCAGCGCGGCGCGCACCCAAGGCGTCACGTTCGCGTCGTGGTCGCTGTCGGTGACGACGATGCGTTCGCCTCGCCGCCACGTGCGCGCCAGCGCGTGCGCGAGGTGGAACGTCAGCGTCGTCATGTTGGCGCCGAACACGACCTCCTCCGGATCGTCGCCGCCGACGAAGTCCACGACCGCCTGCCGCGCGTCGTGCACCATCGCGTCGGTCGCGCGCGAGGTCGCGAACACGCCGCCGTGGTTGGCGTTGTCGTGCAGCAGCTGCTGCACCATCGCTTCGGCGACGACCGCCGGCACCTGGCTGCCGGCCGGAGCGTCGAAGAACACTGCCTGCCGGTCACCGCCGCGCCGCGCGAGGCCGGGGAACTGCCGCCGCACGGCGGCGGTGTCGAGCGCTGAGTGCATGGCGGGCAGCGTACCCGCCGCGCGCGTTCAGAACCGGTGGCTGACCAGGAAGTAGAAGCCGCGCTGCGCGCCTTCGAGGTAGTAGTACTCGTCGTGCTCGGGGTCGGTCAGGTTCTGCCCGACCGCCTCGATCGACGTCGACTCGCCGACCCGCCAGCCGAGCCGCAGGTCGACGCGCCACCAGGTCGGCACGGCCGCGTGCTGCTGCGTGTAGAGCACGTTGGCGTCGAGTTCGACGCCCGGCAGCGGGTCGAAGCCGAGCGTGGCGCCGCCGCGCAGCCGCGGCACCTCGTCCTCGATCGTGAAGAAGTCGGCCGGGTCGATGCGCTGCGTGTTCGCCTCGGTCGTGGCGACGAACAGCGTCGCGCGCACCGCGTCGTGTGGCATCCAGGTCGCGTGCACTTCGCCGCCGAACGCGTCGGTGCGGCCGCCGGTGCGGTACAGCGTCGCGCCGGTGCCGGCGTCGGTGTCGAAGCCGTTCAGCTGGTCCTCGACCTGGTAGACGAAGCCGTCGACCGACAGCAGCAGCCGGTCGTGGATGCGCCAGCGCGTGCCGAGTTCGTAGGCGGCGAGCCGGCTGGACTCGCGGCGCACCAGGAGGCCGGAATCGGCGATCTTGCGGTCGGGTTCGCGGTTGGTGCCGACGGCGCCCCACACGGTCAGGTCGGCGCTCGGGCGCCAGGCGACGCGCAGATCCGGCTGCGAATCGACGCCGCTGCCCTCGTCGGCATCCTGATAGCCGACGTTGCCGCCGAGCGTGACGCGCAGTTCCGGCGTGACGTCCCAGTCCCACGCCGCGAACAGGTCGCCGCGGGTCTCGTTGAACTCGGCGCCGGTGCCGCTGAACACGCGCTGGTTCTCGACCGTCAGCGAACGCAGCACGACGCCGACCGTCAGCTGGTGGTCGGCCGCGAGCGGCAGCGAGTGCACCAGCGCCGTGTCGGCGAACTCCTCGCGCCAGCGCAGGTGGCCGTCGGGCACGTTGTCCAGGTAGTCGCGGATGTCCTGGTCGTAGGCGTCGACGCCGGCGCGCCACTCGGTCCACTGGTGCTCACCGTGGTCGATGCGCAGCTTCGCCTTCAGGTGGCCGCCCTTGATCATGTTCAGCGACGAGAACCCCGGATCGATCTCGTACGAGTCGCCGAGGAAGCTGTCGTGGTACATGCCGTCGACGGTGATCAGCACGCCGTCGCCGAACCGGTGCTCGAGCCGCGCGCCGAGGTTGTTGTTGTCCCAGCGGTCGCCGGTCGTCGAGGGATGGCCGCCGTCGTGTTGTTTGGCCTTGCCGAACAGGTAGGCGTCGGTGTCCGGGCCGAGAGCGCCGCCGATGCGGAACGTGCCGCCGAGCCGTTCCTCGCTGCCGGCCCAGCCGCTGATCCGCACGCCGTGCGCGGCCGCGGCGCGCTTGGTGACGATGTTGATGACGCCCTGCGAGGCCTTGTCGCCCCAGCGCGAACCGCCGGGGCCGCGGATCACCTCGATGCGCTCGACGATCGCCAGCGGCAGGTCGATCGCCTGCCAGTACTCACGGCGCAGCAGCGTGCTGTAGAGCCGCTGGCCGTCGATCAGCACCAGCATGCCGGCGAAGCCGTACTCGCCGAGGCGGCTGCTGAACCCGTACGCACCGGGCACGTCCTGCGCGATGATCAGGCCCGGCACCAGGCGCAGCACCTCGGCGACCGATCGCATGCCCGAGCGGCGGATCTCCGGTTCGTTGAGCACGAACACCGAAGCCGCGGTGCCGGCCAGCGGCTCGGTCTGTCGCGAACCGACCTCGACCGGCACGTTCATCAGCTGTTCGAGGCTCAGCTCGGCCAGTTCGAAGTCGTCGGCGCCCGCGGTCGCGGTCGCGGTGCCACCCTGGGCGAGCACGGGCACACTGGCCAGCAACGGGAGCGACAGACGGAGCACGGGATTCATGGCGTGTCCTGCGGCGGGGTCGATGGTGGTGGTGCGTCGGTCCGGGTGCCCGGCGGCGCGTAGTGGCGCAGTGCCGCGCGCAGCCGCGGCACCGAGATCGGTTTCGACAACACGTCGTCCATGCCGGCGTGCAGGCAGGCATTGCGGTCTTCTGGCGTCGTGTTCGCGGTCAGTGCGACGATCGGGATGCGCTGGCCGGTGCGGCTCTCGGCGCGGCGGATCCGGACCGCGGCCTCGAGGCCGCTGACTGCCGGCATCTGCATGTCCATCAGCACGAGGTCGAACCCGCCGCGCGCCCACGCGTCGCAGCACTGCTGGCCGTCGCCGGCCAGCACGACCGTGTGGCCGTCGCGCTCGAGGATGCGTTCGATCAGCTTCTGGTTCACCGCGTTGTCCTCCGCGACCAGGATCCGCAGCGGTCGCCGGGCCGTCGCCGCGTCGGCGGCCGGCGCCGGCGCCGCCGGGGCGGCGTCGCCGAGCGCCGCCAGCCGTACCGCGAGGTCGCGGGCCGACACGGGCTTCGGCACGTAGCCGGCGAAGCGGTGCTGGTGGCAGCGCGCGGCCGCGATCGGCAGGTCGTGGAACGACGTCAGCAGCAGCACCGGCCGTACGCCGCGCGCACCGGTCGGCGCCAGTTGCGCGAGGCCGGCGTCGGCGTCGGGGTCGCGTTCGTCGGCCAGCAGGTAGCGGCCCGGCGCCAGCGGCAAGGTGGCGGCCGCGTCGGTGACGACGTCGAGCGGCAGCGCGAGCCGTTCGCCGATGCACCGCAGCGATGCCGCCAGCGTCGGCGAACGGCTGACCAGCACGAGGCCGGTGCCGGCCGGCAGCGTCGGCAGCGGCGGCAACGGGCTCGCGCACGGCGGCAGCCGCAGCCGGATCCGGAACGTCGAGCCGCGGCCCTCGGTGCTGTCGGCGGTGATCGTGCCGCCCATCAGCTGGACCAGGTGGCGCGTGATCGACAGGCCGAGCCCGGTGCCGGCGAAGCGGCGCGTGATCGTGCTGTCGGCCTGCGTGAACGGCGAGAACACGGCCTCGAGGCGGTCCTTCGGGATGCCGACGCCGGAGTCTTCGACCGTCAGTTCCAGTTCGTGCGCCGCGTCGTCGCCGCCGATCCGGCTCGCCTGCACGCGTACGAAGCCCCTGGCGGTGAACTTGATCGCGTTGCCGATCACGTTCGTCAGCACCTGCCGCAGCCGCACGTCGTCGACCTGGTAGGCCGGTGCGACCGCCGGGTCGATCGTGAACGACAACTCGAGGTCCTTGCTCTGGATGCGCGACGACAGCGGCCGCAGCGCGTCGAGCATCAGCGCCTCGAGGTCGGTCGGCACCGGCGACAGCTCGAGCCGGCCCGATTCGATCTTGGCGAGGTCGAGCACGTCGCTGAGCACGCCGAGCAGGTTGTTGCCGGCGCCGCGGATCACCTGCAGGTACTCGCGGATCTCGGCCGTGTTCTCGGTCTCGCTGGCGAGCTCGCTCATGCCGAGGATCGCGTTCAGCGGCGTGCGGATCTCGTGGCTCATGTTGGCCACGAACGTCGACTTCGCGCGCGTCGCCTGCTCGGCCGAAGCCAGTGCCTGCGCCAGTTGCCGCGTGCGTTCGGCGACCTGCTGCTCGAGCTTGCCGGCGTGTTCGGCGAGCCGCGCGTCGCGCTCCTGGATCACGGCCAGCATCGCGTTCAGCGCCTCGACCAGCGCGCCGGTCTCGACGTCGCGCGCCGCGGCGGCGCGCAGCGACCAGTCCTCGGTGCGGCGGATCCGGTCGGTCGTCTCCACCAGCGCCGCCAGCGGACGCAGCAGGCGGCCGAGCAGGTAGCGCGTCGCCAGGCCGAGCAGCAGCAACGCCGCCAGGTCGGCCAGCACGAGCCGGCCCAGGTAGGACCGCATGTGGGCGTGGTAGGGGGCGCTCGGCGCCGCGACGACGACGCGGCCGAGCGCGGGTTCGCCGCGGGCGTCGTTGTACGGCAGCGGCGCGGTCACGACCCAGTGGTCGCCGCGCAGGCCGACCACGCCCGGATCGGCCGGCAGCGCGTCGACGTCGCCGCTGACCGCGAACCGCTGGCCCGAGGCCAGGTGCACCGCGGCAGCGGTGACCTCGGTGCGGCGCAGCACGCGCTCGAGGAACGAGCGCACGTCGTCGGTGCCGTCGAACTCGACGCCGCTGCGCACGTTCAGCGCGACCATGTCGGCCAGCGTCGTCAGCTTGTCGCGCTGGTTCTGGGCCTGCGTCGCGGCTTCGCCGTGCCAGGCGTCGAACGCGGTCCAGACGAACGCGGCCAGCGTCGTCGCGGTGCCGAGCGCGGCGAGGCGCCGCCGCAGCGAAGGGCCGCGGCGCCTCACTTCGGCGCCTCCTTCGACAGCTTCAGCAGCTGCGGGCTGGCCCGCACACCCTGCTGCTTCAGCGCGTCGACGTTGACCTCGAAGCGCAGCGTGTTGTCCTGCACGAACAACTGCACGCCGCCGCCGCGGGCCGCGAAACCGCGCTGCTCGCAGACCAGCGGCACCGGCTCGTTCGCGTGGGCGGCGACGATCCGCGCGACGACGTCGTGCGGTGTGTCGGCGGCGATGTAGAGCAGGTCGTACGGCCGCGGTTCGTCGCCGCGCGGCGCCGCGGCGCTGGCCGCGGTGACCGCGACGGTCGCGACCGCCGCGTCGCCGACGCGCTTCTGCGGCAGGTGCTTCGCGGCGGCGGCACTGACGTCGTCGTGGCCGCACAGACCGATCCGATAGGTCGGCCCGGGTGCCTGCTCACCGGCCTTCGGCGGTGTCGGCGCGGGTGCCCGCGGCGCCGGCTTCGGCTCCGGCGCCAGGTACGGCGCGATCTTCAGGATCACCATCGCGCGCAGCACCGCGGCGCGTTCCTGCGGGTCCGGATCCTGGCCGCGCGCCGTGCCGCCACCGATGCCGGCCAGCGCCGAGCACAACAGCAGCAGCAGGCGTGGGCGGGGGGCGGCGGATCGCATGACGTGGGCGATCCGGTATCGGCGTCGGCCGCGGCCCGGATTGACCCGTCCGGGCTGCGGATGTTCCCGTAGCACCGCCCGGTCAGGGCCGGCCGCGCGGCGCGAACGGCGCCGCCAGCTGCCGCCAGAAGCCGCGCGGGCCACGCTGGTTGCCGCCGAGACCGTAGCTGGCGGGCCAGGCTGCGGGCGGCAGATGCCAGGTGCCGAACAGCCGGTCCAGCCAGGGCAGGTGCACCGCGAAGTTCGTGTCGAGCGGTGCCTCGGCATGGTGCCAGTGGTGGAACCGCGGCGTCACCAGCCACGGCTCGAGCCAGCCGAGCCGCCAGCCGACGTTCGCGTGCACGAAGGTGGCCTGCGCCGCCACGAACACCAGGTAGGCGCCGATCGCCGCCGGCGCGAAGCCGAGCACGAACAGCGGCGCGTAGACCAGCGCGCGCGTCAGCACCGCGTCGAGGGTGTGCAGCCGCGAACCGGCGAGCCAGTCCATCGCTTCGGCCGAGTGGTGGATCGCATGGCAGCGCCACAGCCACGGCACGCGGTGGCAGGCGCGGTGCACCCAGTACTGCACCAGGTCGGCCACCAGCACGATCGCCGCGAACTGCAGCGCCAGCGGCAGCGCCCGCACGGTGGACTGCAGTGCCGGCACGGCGGCGAACGCGAGCGACTCCGCCGGTCCGAGCACCAGGAACGTCGTCACCTGGACCAGCAGCGCGCTGCTGACGAACCAGGCGAAGTCGGTCCACCAGTCCGGCCGGAACGTCGGCTGGTCGCGGCGCAGCGGCCACAGCCGTTCGAGCGGCACGAACAGCGCCGAGTAGAGCAGCAGGTTCAGCACGAACACGTCGACGGCGAGCGTCGGCCGGGTGCCGTCGGCAACGGGCGCCGCCGGCGCCAGCGCCCACAGCCCGGCCGCGGCCAGCGCCGCACCGACCGCGACCAGGCCGAGCGTCGGCTTGCGCCGCAGCGCCAGCGACACGGCGCCGAGCGCGAACGCGACGCCGATCGCGGTGGCCAGCGCCGCACGGACCCACGGCAACGGGTACCAGCCGCGCAGCGCCGGTGTCGTCAGCTGGTCCGGCAGCGCGAGGCACAGCGCCGTGCCCGCCGCCGCGAGACCGGCGATCGCGCCGATGGTGCCGCTGATCCAGCCGCTGCCGAAGCGGTGCGGCTCGTCGGTGGTCAGCCAGCGCGGCGCGGCCATGGCGTACGGTCTACCACGCCGGGCGCCGCGGTTCGCGTGCCGTCGCTGGTCCCTCGCGGCGCGGCTCGTTACCGTGGTGGCCTTTCGCGTGGTGCGGTCCGGCGAGGTGATGCGATGGGATTGTTCGATTTCCTGAAGAAGAAGCCCGGCGAACGGGATCCGCGTGAGGCAGCGCCGGCGCCGGCCGCGCCAGGCGCGCCGCAGCCGACGCCGGCCGCGGTACCGTCGGCCGCCGCGCCGCCGGCCGCCGCGCCGTCGGCTGGTTCGCCGGCGCCCGCTGCCCCGGCTCCCGCGGCAGCGCCCGCCGCGGCTGCCGCCGCTGCGGCTGCACCCACGACCCCGGCCGGCCCCGAGTTCTTCGAGGCGACCGACGCGTTCGGTCGGCGCACGCGGTTGCCGCGCGAGGAGTACCGGACCCGCGTGCTGCCCGAGATGGTGAAGGCGCACGGCAACGACCCCGACCGACTGGTCGCGGTGCTGATGCAGGGGCTGCGCGACGGCTTCGCCGCCGACCTCGTCGCCGCGGCCAACCGGTTGACCGTGATCGACAAGGACGTCGAGCGCGCGCTGTCGGTGCTGGCGGTGGTGCAGCGCGATGCCGGCGATCTCGACGCCGCCGAGGCGACGCTGCGCGAACTGCAGCAGCGGCGGCCACAGTCGCCGAACGCGCGCGTCGGGCTGGCGATGCTGGCCGACAAGCGCGGTGACGCGGCGCGCAGCGAGGCCCTGCTGTGGGAAGCGCTGCAGCTGGACGCCAACCACGCCGACGCCGTGCACGGCTGGCTCAGCCTGCGCCACCGCGCGGTCGGCGACGCCGGCTACACGGCCGAACTCGATCGGCTCGTCGCGCTGCCGAACGCGTGGCGCGCGCAGCTGTGGCGCGCGCGGCACGACCTGCAGCAGGGTCGCACCGAGGCTGCCGAGGCGCGCTTCCGCGAAGTGCTCGCACGCGCCGCGGACGAGGGCGACGCGCTGGTGATGGCCAGCGCCGACCTGGTGCAGGGCAAGCGCCACGCGCTGGTCGACGAGCTGATCGCGCCGCGCTTCCAGCCCGGCCGCCACCATCCGAACACCGGCCTCGCCCTGCTGCACCACTACCTCGCGACCGAGCAGGTCGCGCCCGGCACGGAGCTGCTGCACCGCATGCACCTGCACTACGGCCACCTGCTGGGCGAACCGCTGCAGCCGTTCACGGCCGCGTTCGATCGGCTGCGGCTCGCCAAGCTGCCGCCGCCGGCGCCGATGGCGGGGAACCCGCGCATCGGCCTCGTGCGGCTCGACCGGCCGATCTGGTGCGCCGGGCTGCAGGATCCGCAGTGGCTGCTGCCGCGCAAGGCCGCCGACGCGCGCCAGGTGCTGTGCCTGGGCCTCGCGATCCAGGGCGGCCAGCAGCCGGCGCCGGGGCGCGAGGAGGAGATCGGCCGCCTGTCGCGCGGCGTGCCGCTGTTCCTGGCCGAACACGTCTGGTTGTCGACGCCGCACCTGGGCGTCGCCGGCCTGCCGATGGCCGAGGGCCACGGCTGGGCGCTGCTCGGTCAGCCGTGGCAGGAGGAGCAGGTCGCGCAGCAGTTTCCCGAGGCGGAACGGCAGCGCACGATCCTGGTCACCGGCGTGCTGCGCTTCGACGGCGAACAGCGGCGCATCGACCTCTGGGCCTACGACTGCGCGCTGCGCCAGCGCATAGGCCACGCGGCCGCCGAAGGCACCCCGCAGGACATAGGTCGCATGCTGCTGCAACTGATGGCCGAGCTGTGGCCGGCGCTCGGCGGGCCGCCGGCGCACAAGCCGCCGGTCGGCGAAGCGGCGTTCTGGCAGCAGTACACCGACGGGCTCGCACAGCATGCGGTGCTGGTCGCCGCGATGGCGGGCGCGATGCCGAAGGACCGCCTCTACGGCGAACGCTACGTGCTGCAGTGGCTGCAGCAGACCGCGCTGGCCGAGCAGCGCTGGCAGCCGGGCTTCTGGCTGTATGCGTCCGGCCTCTGCGTGCTGCGCCAGCTCGGCTCGAAGCTGCCGCTCGAACACGCGCGCGCCGTCGCGGAGGTGTTCCGCCAGATGCCGGCGAACAGCCCGTTCGTGCGGCTCGCGGTCTGCCCGCTGCGCGCGGTCGGGCTTGACGCGCTGTGGCAGTCGCGGCGGCCGGAGATCGTTGCCGCCGCCGGTGGCGACCAGGGCTACGCCGGCTGGTTGCAGCGCGCCGAAGCCGCGGTCTGAGCCGGGCTCAGCCGCCGGCGAACGTGATGTCGCGGAAGCCAGCCGCATGGCATGCGTCGGTCGCCGCGGCGACGTCGGCGTAGCGCACGCCCGGCGTCGCTTCGACGACGCAGCGCAGCAGCTGGCGCGTGCCGGTGCGTGGATCCGGCACCATGCTGTCGGGGTCGGCGGCGATGCGTTCGAGTTCGCGCCGTGCTGCCGCCGGGTCGGTGAACCGGCGCGGGCCGACTTCCCAGCGCGCCGTGTGGCCGGTCAGCGTGTAGCGCGCCGGGCGTCCCGTGGCGGGGTCGATCGTGCCGGCGCCAAAGCCGTGACGGAACACCGCGGTGCCGGGCCGGTCGACGTGCACGCGCACGACCAGCTGCGGCTGCGGCGGTGCCGGGCTGTGCCGGCTGCCGGCGTCCTTCGGCAGGTACGCCGGCAGCTTCGCCTCGAGCACGCGGAAGTCGAGGCAGACGAAGAACACGATCATCAGGAACACGACGTCGATCATCGGCGTCGGGTCCGACTTCGCCTCGGCGAGGTCGGCAGCAGTACGGTCGGGCACCAGAGCCTCCGCGGGTAGGGGACGGCTGCCACAACGGTGGCCGCGGTCCGGCGGCTCAGTGCCGGCGCCGGAACTTCGCCTCAGGCGCCGTCGCCGAACAGCGCGCTGAGCATCGCGGCGATCGGCCGGCCGGTGGGGCGGCCGTGCTGCCAGTCGCCGCCTTCGCAGCCGCTGCCGCCGATGTCGACGTGCGTGAACGGCAGCGGCACCGCGCTGTCGTTGCCGTGGCGGTCGAGGCCGCTGGCCAGGCACAGGAACGCCATCGGGAACTGGTGCCCGCGCGCGGTCGCCGAGCTCGGCGCGTTGTTGCACGACAGCACGTCGTCGGCCTTCGACCGCGGCTGCACGAACGCGAAGTCCTCGCGGCGCAGGCGCGAGACTTCGAACGGATCGCCGATGCGGTCGCCGTGCGCCGCCAGCGACGCGGCGATGCCGAGCGACCGCGCCGGGCCGTTGTCGAGTGCGATGTTGTAGGGGCCGACCGCGCGGCCGGCGTGACCGGTCAGCGTCGCGACCGTGAACAGCCGCGGCGCGTCCTCGCGCGCGGCCGCGAGCCGCAGGTGCGACAGCAGGTCGGCCAGCACGAGCCGGCCCTCGGCGTCGGTGTTGCCGATCCGCACGCGGCAGCCGGCGTGGCTCCGGAGGATCTCGTCGCTGACGAACGCGTCGCTGCCGATGCTGTTGCGCACGACGCCCAGTTCGGCGAACAGCCGCGTGCCGCGCAGCCGCAGCTTCGCGGCGGCGAGGAACAGGCCCGCGACCGCGGCCGCGCCGCCCTTGTCGCGGCTCATGCCGGCCATGTGGCCGTCGGTCTTCAGGTCGGCGCCGCCGGTGTCGTAGGTCAGGCCCTTGCCGGCGAACAGCAGCGTGCGGTCGATGCGGCCCTTCGGCGCGTACTCGAGCCGCACGACGCACGGCCGGTGCCGCGGCACGCCGAGCGACGCGCGCGCGACCGCCATCAGCAGCGGGTACTCCTTCGCCAGCACCCGGGTGTCCTTGACCACGGTCACCTTGACCGGCAGGCCGCGGAACGCCGCCTGCACGTAGGCGGCGAACTTCGGCGGCGCCATGCGCTCCGGATCGGTGCCGGCGAGGTCGCGCGCGAGGCGCAGGCCGGCTTCGGTCGCCTCGACCCAGGCGGCGTCGGCGTCGTCGAACGTGCCACCGAGCACCGCGACGCCGATGCGGCCCACCGGTTCGGTGGCCTTGGCGCCGAGCGCTTCGCGCGCCTCGAGCGGTTCCCACAGCGCGCCGGCGGCGCCGAGCGCCGCGGTGCGGCCCGCGGTGGCGTACCGTTCGCCGCGCGGCGGCGTCTGCACCAGCAGCAGCACCTTGGTCGCGCCGGCGTCGCGCGCGCGGCGCAGGCCGGCGGCAGCCGCCTCGGCGTAGCCGCGCACGTCGTCGTGGTCGCGGCCGAGCGGACCGGTCGGCGCGACCACCAGCCGGCCGCCGGCGACGCCGGGGGCGGGCAGCAGGTTGACGGTGCGCGCCAGCTGCGCGTCGACCGCGGCGGCGGCACGCAGGTGCGGCTTCAGCGCCGGCACGGCGACCGTCGCGGGGGCGTGGCCGACCAGCACCACGGCGTCGAAACCGTTGCCGGCCGCGGCGGCCTGGTCGGGGGACTTCACGGCGAGGATCGTCGTCATCGCGCGCATCGTGCGCGGCGCGCCGCGGCGGGGCAACGGCGCGATTTCCAGGCCGCGGCCGTTCGTGCGCCCGCGCCGCGCTCCGTAGCATGCCGCACTGCCATGCGCACCCTGCTGCTGCTGTCGTTGTGGTTCGTGTCGTCGCCGGCGCCGTCCCTGCTCGCGCAGGACCCAGCCGCCGTGACCCGGAGCCGGCTCACGTTCGCGGACAGCCAGAAGCGCCTGGCCTGGGTCGGCCGCACGCCGACCGCGCGCTGGGCCGCCGACGGCGTGCACCTCGAACTCGAGGTCGACGGGGCCGCGGTCTGGTTCGATCCGGCTGTGCGGCAGCGGCGGCCGAAGCCGGCCGATGCGCCGGCGCCGGTGCCGGCGGCGCCGCGCAAGGTGCTGCTCGTGCACGACGGTGATCTGTGGCTCGACACCGCCGAGGGTGGTGGTGGGCGCGGACCGCAGCGCACCAAGAGTGCCGACGCGGTCCGCCTGACCGATGACGGCGCCGCGACCGGCAGGAAGCGCGAGTTCCACCTGAGTCCGGACGGCGCGCGGGCGTCGTTCGTGCGCAACAACGACCTGTTCGTCGTCGACGTCGCCAGCAAGGCGTCGTGGCGCGTCACCGAGGACGGCGGGCCCGACCTGTTCCACGGTCTGCTCGACTGGGTCTACCAGGAAGAGCTCTACGGCCGCGGCGACTTCCAGGGCCACTGGTGGAGCCCGACCGGCGGCGCGCTCGCGTTCCTGAGCCTCGACGAGTCGGCCGTCAAGGAGTTCACGCTGGTCGACCACGTGCCCGAGGGTTTCCTCGACGAAGAGCGGTCCGTCGTCACCGAAGTCGCCAACTACCCGAAGGCCGGCGACCCGAACCCGACCGCGCGGCTGTCGGTCGCGCATCCGGCCGACCGCCGCGTCGTGCGGGTCGACCTGTCGTCGTTCCCGGCCGATGCGCTGGTCGTGCGCGTCGACTGGACGCCGGACGGCAAGACGCTGCTCGCGATCGTGCAGGACCGGATCCAGACCTGGGCCGAGCTGTGTGCGATCGACCCGGCGACCGGCGCCGCCGTGCGCTGGATCCGCGAGGAGTCGCCGACCTGGGTCAACCGGCCCGAACCGCCGCTGTGGCTCGCCGACGGCACGTTCCTGTGGCGCTCCGAACGCACCGGCTACCAGCACGTCTACCACTACCGCGCCGGCGGCGAACTGGTGCGCGCGGTCACGGCCGGCGACTGGCAGGTGCGGTCGATCGTGCGCGTCGACGAAGCGGCCGGCGTGGTGTGGTACGAAGGCACCGAGCACGGCGCGACCGGCCGCCACCTGTACCGCATCGGCCTCGACGGCACCGGCCGCGTCGTGGTGACGCCGGGTGTCGGCACGCACGGCTTCGAACTGAACGCCGCCGGCACGTTCGTGCTGGACCGCTGGTCGGCGATGGACCGGCTGCCGACGGTGCGGCTGCTCGACGCCGCGACCGGCGCCGAGGTGCTCGCGATCGGCGACGCCGAACCCGGCAGTGCCGCGCGCACGTTCGGCCTGCAGGAGCGCCGGCGCGTGACGATCCCGGCCCGCGACGGCTACGCGCTGGACGGTTGCGTGATCCTGCCGGACGGCTGGCAGGCGGGGCAGCGCTACCCGGTGTTCGTGCCGACCTACTCGGGCCCCGACGCGCCGAGCGTGGCCGACGTCTGGTCGCACTCGACCTACCACCAGTTCCTGGCGCAGCAGGGCTTCCTGGTGCTGCAGGCCAACGTGCGCTCGGCCAGCGGCCGCGGCCAGCGCGACACCGGCACCTGCTACCGCCAGCTCGGCGTGCAGGAGCTGAAGGATCTCGAGGACGCGGTCGACTTCGTCTGCCGCGAACACGGCGGTGATCCGGCGCGCGTCGCGATCGCCGGCTGGAGCTACGGCGGGTTCATGGCCGCCTACGCGTTGACCCACAGCACGAAGTTCGCGCTCGGGCTCGCCGGCGCCGGCGTCTACGACTGGCGCCTCTACGACACGATCTACACCGAGCGCTACATGCGCACGCCGCAGCAGAACCGCGCCGGCTACGACGCGACGTCGGTGATCAAGGCCGCGAAGGACCTGCACGGCCACCTGGTGCTGCTGCACGGCACGATGGACGACAACGTGCACATGCAGAACGTGCTGCAGCTGGTCTGGGCGCTGCAGACCGAGGGCAAGCAGGACTTCGAGCTGATGCTGTACCCGCGGTCGACGCACGGCCTGCACCGCGCCGTGAAGGCGCACGCCGACGAGTTCCAGTGGCTGCGGCTGCAGAAGCTGCTGACGGTCGTGCGGTGACCGCGTCGCCGTTCCACGACGCCGCGGCGGTGCCGTGTGCGCTCGCGCTGGCGGCTGCGCACGCGGCGATCCGCGCCGAGGTGCTCGCGCTGCGCGACGACGAGTGGCCGGAGGCGCCCGATTCGCTGACCTCGATCGACGGCCGCTACGACGAACGCGGCTGGCGGTACTACGCGCTGCTCGGCACGCCGGCGGCCAGCGCGGCGCACCGCCGGCGCTGTCCGGCGACGACGGCGGTCTGTGCCGCCGTGCCCGGGCTCGTCAATGCCGGCTTCTCGCGCTTCCTGCCCGGCACGCACCTGTATCCGCACCGCGGCGAGCTGGCCGCCGTGCTGCGCTGCCACCTCGGCCTCGTCGTGCCCGCCGGCGACGCCGCGATCCGCTTCGGCGCCGAGACGCGGCGCTGGCAGGAGGGCCGCTGCCTCGTGTTCGACGACACGTTCGAGCACGAAGCCTGGAACCACACCGCGGCGCCGCGCGACGTGCTGATCGTCACTTTCCGGCCGGCAGCCAGCTGCTCGCGACCAGGAACGTGAACAGCTCCTCGGCCAGCAGGTCGTGGCCGATCGCACTCGGGTGCAGGTCGTCGGGGGCCACGACCAGCGCCGAGTCGCGCAGCGCCGGGTCGCCGTGCTCGTGCAGCCAGGCGCGCTGCCGCGCCTCGGCGGTCACGATCGGCAGGCCCAGCGCCGTGGCGATCGCGCGGGCTTCGGGGTCGATCGCGGTGTGGCAGCTGACGACGACACGGAAGCCGTGCGCGCGCGCCAGCTCGACCAGCTGCTCGAGCGCGCGGCGGTAGCCGGCGGGGCCGACCATCGTGCGGTAGGCCGCGGGCACGCGGTCCGGATCCGACACGAAGCGGAAGCGGTCCTGCATCGGCGCCGGTTCGAGCGGGCCGTTCGGCCGCCGACCCTGGCGCAGCGTGCGGTAGGCGAGGTCGTAGAGGAAGCAGCGGTCCAGCCGCAGCGGGTCCGGCGGCAGCAGCAGGAAGTTCGGCAGGTCGAAGTCGTTGTCGACGAAGTCGATCACGACGATGTCCGGCCGCAGGTCGAGCCACTTCGCGCGCAGCGTCGCGACCTCCATCGCCGTGTTGTAGCCGGGCACACCGGTGTTGACCGCGACGACCGGGCGCGGCGCCAGGTGCGCGGCGAGCCGCTGCTGCAGCCGCGCCAGGAACGTCGCCTCGGTCGCGACGCCGGACCCGAACAGCACCGAGTCGCCGAGCCCCAGCACGACGAACGCGCCGTCGGGCCGCGGCAGCGGCGGGTCGCCGCCGCGGCAGCCGCGCGCGCCGGTGACGACGCGGTGGCGCTGGAACTCGACGTCGAGCTGCGGCAGCAGTTCGTAGACGATCGCCGGATCGGCCGCCGGCCGCACCATCTGGCCGAGCCGCACCGGCTGGCCGGGCGCCAGCGCAGCGCCGGCCGCGGACTGCTGGCGCCAGCGCACGAGTTCGTCGTCGTGGCCGAACCACGCCGCGAGCCGCAGCGTGGCCTCGGCGGCGCCGAGCGCGAACGCGGACGCCGCGACCGCGAGCAGCAGCCGCCGGCGCCAGCGTTGCCAGGAGGTGCGGGGGGGAGCCGGCACCGCCGCATGCGACGCGATCGCCGCCGCCAACGCAACCGCCTCGAACTGGACCCTGGATGGCTCAGTGCGGCCGCAGCACCAGGTCGCCGAGGCGCTCGTCGCGCTCGGTCGTCAGCACGGCCTCGCCGACCTGCTGCGGCATGCCCGCCACGCCTTCGAACAGCGTGTAGCGGCCGGCCGGCAGCGGCCCCAGCACGAACGAACCGTCGGCCGCCGTGGTTGCGTCGAGGCGCACGACGAGGCCGCTGCCGTCGCTGCGCGCGGCGGTCACCGTGCGGCCGGCGAGCGGCGCGCGCTGCGCGTCGACCAGGCGGCCGGCGATGCCGCGGCGCGGCAGCTGCTCGGGCAGCAGCTCGAACACGACCTCGGTCTGGTGCGGCGGCACGGCCCGTGCCGCCGCGAGCTGCAGCAGGCTCCGGCCGCCCGGCATCGTGCACAGGACCACGTCGACATCGCCATCGCGCGGTACCGACACCACGGCGGTGCCGTGGCGCCGCACCGGCGCCATCGCCGGCGGCACTTCGTCGCGCAGCGGGTTCGGGTAGAGCAGGGCCATCAGCTGCAGGCCTTCGGGCAGCGCCGCGCCGCGCACCACGATCCGCAGTTCGGGCGTGGTGGCGAGGTCGACCTGCCACGTCGCGGTTGCGCCGATGGCCAGCGTCACGGTCTCCTGCCGCAGCAGGCTCGTGCCCTGCAGCAGGCGCACCGAATGGCTGCCCGGCGTCAGGCCGTCGAGCCGGAACGTGCCGTCGGCGGCGGTCGTCGCGTGGCGCAGGCCGAACAGGTTCTGCAGGTAGCCGATCGGCGCTGCGTCGAGCGGCCACGCCAGCACGGTGGCGCCGGCGACCGGACCGTCGGCACCGGTGACCCGGCCGTCGAGCGCACTGCCTGGCGTCAGCTGGAGCAAGACCGTGGCGTCGTCGCGCGTCGGGTCGACCTCGGTCCACGTCGGTGCGAACGGCAGCAGGCGCACGAACACGAGCTGCGGTTCCGCCGCCACGGCGTCGCAGACGAACGTGCCGTCGGCGCCGCAGTGGCACCACTGCGCGCGCAGCTGCGGTTGCTGCGCTTCTGCCGCCACGGCCGCACGGGCCCGCGCCGGCAGGATCGCGACCACCGCGCCCTCGGCCGGTGTGCCGTCGCCGCGCAGCACGACGCCGCGCACCGTGCGCCCCGCGTCGCCGAGCACCAGGTCCAGCGCCGTGGTGGTGCCGACGGCGCCGCGCACCGAGTGCGCCAGCGATGGCGCGCGGCCCGCGGCGCGCGCCTGCAGTTCGACGCCTGCCGGCAGGTCGGCCAGCGCGAAGGCGCCGGCGGCATCGCTGCGCGCGACCACGGTCGTGCCGGCGCGGCTGCCGTGCAGCACGATCTCGGCCGCGGCCTGCGGCGTGCCGCGCGCGTCGACGACGCGGCCCTCGACGCGCACCCCGGCCGGCATCGTGACCTCGCGCTCGACCGTTCGGCCAGGCGCCGGCGTCGCGACGCCGGCCATGCCGACGCGGTCGACGTCGATCGCCCAGTCGGTGTGCGCGAGCTGGTCGAAGCGCACCGTGCCGGTGGCGTCGGTCGGCGCGTAGTCCATGCGTCGGCCGAGGTCCTGCAGCTCCGCGAACGGGAACACGGCCACGCCGATGCCCGGCAGCGGCGTGCCGTCGGCGGCGCGCACGCGCACGACCAGGCTGCCGGTGGTGGCGCTGCCGGGTTCGGCGGCGGCTGGTGCCGGCGTCGGTGCCGCCGCGATGCGGTCCGGCTGCGGGTCGACGACCGGCAGAGCCGTGAGGTCCGCTGACGCCGGTGCCGCCGCGCCTTCGGTCGCGATCGGCTGCACCGGCAACGGCGGTGGCGCGCGCAGGATCCAGTACGACGACAACACGACGGCAGCCGCGGCCAGCGCGGCGGTGAGTTTCTGGTGCAGCACGAGCAGACCTCCGAACCACGGGGAGACGGTGACGATCCCCGTGCCGCCGGCCGCGCCGAGCACGGCCGTGCGCACCGCGGCGAGGCCGCGGCCGGTCGCGACCGCGACGGCGGCCGAACCGGCGAGGCTCGCCGGCAGCGCCCGCCGCAGCAGTTCGAGGCCGCGCGCGACCTGCGCGCGCACGGTGCCGGCCGGCCGTTCGAGGGCTTTGGCGACCTCGTTGGCCTGCAGCCCGTGCGCGAGCACGAGCCGCAGCACCGGCCGGTAGACCTCGGGCAGGCGGTCGATCGCCGCCGCCAGTTCGGCGCGCAGCTCCGACGCCTCGGCACCGGCGGCGGCGTCGGCAGTCGGCTGCGGCAGCCGCGCCGCGTCGAGCGGCCGCCGTGCCTGGCGCCGCGCGGCGCGCGCGTGGTTGCCGAGGATGCCACACAGCCACGGCAGCACGCGTTCGCCGGTCCGGTGCGAGCCGGCCGCCTCGATCGCGGTCACGAACGTCGCCTGCACGAGGTCTTCCGGCTCGGTACCGGGCGGTGCAACGTGCCGCGCGAGCGCCAGCAGGTCGGCCGCGGTGCGGTCGAACACGAACGCCAGCGCCCGCGGCTCACGCCGCGTCTGGAAGCGCCGGAAGGCGAGTTCGACGGTGCGGAAGGGGAACATCACCCGCTCTGGACCGGAACGCCGCCGCGTGCTGCGTGCGGCGCGCGAAAATCACACCTCGAGGGGCAGCTCGGAGGTGCGGCGGGCGGACCAGGTGCCGCGTCCGTTCTCGCCGCTGCCACCGGGCATCGGGATCCGCCACGTGCCGGTGATCTGCTGTCCGTCGGCGCTCAGCGTGCCTTCGTACCGGATCCGATGCGGCGGCATCCGCGCGGGCAACTCGACGCCCTGTTCGGCAGCGGCTTCGGACAGGCTCACCAGCGTGCCGTCCGGCCGCATCACGTAGTGGTTCGGCATCGTCTTCTCGAACTCGATGCTCGTGCCGCGGCGCCGACCGAGCACCCGGCCGCGTTCCGGCATGCCGCCCTTCGTGGCGTCGTCGCGCACGTAGCCGGCGATGCGCCGCGGCCACGTCTCGGTCAGGCTCATCGTGAACGGCACGGCCTTGCTCGCGAGCGGCCCGTAGAGCGGGCCGTAGACGTAGGTTCCGTGCCAGGTGCCGGTGAGCCTCACGGCGTCACGCCTGCGGGCCGTCGTAGCAGGCCCGGCTCGGGCCGCAGCGGCTCGGGTGCACGACCTGGTCGTCGGGCCCGACGCAGGTGCAGGTCCTGGCGCACCAGTAGTAGCCGTCGCCCGGCGAGCGGCGTTCGTCGTGCACGACCTCGTCGAGCCCGTGCGTCAGGATGTGCTTCATCAGCAGCGACGGGCAGGCCTGGCGGTCCAGCAGGTCCTGATGGGTCTTCGGTCGGATCTCCATGGCATCACCTCGTGGCCCGCTGCAGGGCCTCGCGCACGACGGCCTTGCCGATCGGCAGCTTGTAGGCGTTGTGCAGCAGCGGGGCAGCGCCGGCGAACGCCACGTCGGCGACCTTCTCGAACAACGCCTCGCTCGGCTTCTGGCCGACCAGCAGCCTGGCCGCCTGCGGCCGCGGCAGCGGCACCGGCGCGACCGCGCCGAGCACCAGCGCGGCGTCGCGGACCACGCCGCCGTCGAGCACGAGGCGCACCGCGCAGGCGGTCGTCGCCCAGTCGAACGTGTGCTTCTCGCGGCTCTCGCAGTAGGCGGTGCGCGTGCCGGCCGGCTGCGCCGGCACGTGGATCGCGGTCACGATCTCGCCGGCCTCGAGCGTGTGCTCGGGCGCCTCGGCGCGCGGCTCGGCCGGGAACAGCTCGGCGAACGTGCGCCGGCGCTCGGTGCCGCCCTTCGTGGTCGTGTAGTCGGCGCCGAGCGCCAGCAGCGGCGGCGCCAGGTTGCTCGGGTGCACGCGCACGCAGTCGGACCAGCCCAGCACCGCGTGGTAGCGGTTCTCGCCGGTCATCGCCAGGCAGGTCGGGCCGCGGCCGCCGTGCAGGCAGCGG
>JAEUHR010000008.1 GCA_016794425.1 Planctomycetota bacterium | reverse complement strand
GATCTTCGACGGCAAGACCGCCGACTTCGCGACCGAGATGTTCGTCGTGATCAACAGCACGCACACGCGCATCAACAAGTCGCACCTGATCGACCTGTACGAGCGCATCGAGTGGGGCACCGACCCGGAGAAGAAGTACGCGGCCGGTCTCGTGCGGTCGCTGTACGAAGCCGACGACTCGCCGCTGCAGTACCACATCAACATGCTAGGCGGCCGCTCGCACCAGGAGATGTGGATCAACCAGGCGCAGATCTTCGGCGAGGCCTACCGGCTGATCCGCCGGAAGGACTCGCAGCACCGCTTCAAGGACGGCCGTGGCTGGAGCAAGGAGCGCGGCTACGGCTTCACGCGCGACGTGCTGAAGGCGCTGCGCACGTCGTTCGGCGCCGCGTGGGGCGACAACAAGAACTACTTCGTGACGCGCGACGTGACGATCGAAGCGATGCTGCGCCTGTGCGGCGACGCCGCGGCGAAGCTCGACGCGACGATCGCCCCCGGCCCCGAACTGGTGAAGTTGCTCGAGAGCCGGTTCCGCTCGTTCGGCGAGCTGGTCGCCGACTTCCGCCGCGAGGGCTTCTACGAACGCTTCCCGGCGCGCGGCCAGCTCGAGCGCATCGAGATCATCAAGAAGCGCCTGGCGCGGCAGGCGCGGTTCGAATAGCGCTCAGCGCGCGTAGAGCTGCAGCAGCCGCGCCGCGAAGTCCACGGTGCTGAACACGCCGGCGTCGGCGGGCGCTTCCCAGCCGTCGACGAAGCCGATCGCGCGCACCGGATCGAGCAGCTGCGGGCGGTTCGTGATCACGTGGATCGGCACGTGGAACGCCGTCGCCGGATCGTCCGCGACGCCGGCGAGCGGCGGCTGGTGGTCGCCGAGCACGACCACGATCGACGGCCGCGGCAGGCGCTCGACGAAGCCGAGCACGCAGCGCATCGAGTACTCGATCGTGTCGGCGTAGGCGGCCGGCAGGCGCGGCCCGTTCGGCACGTCGAACCACGTCACCGGATGCTCGGTGCGCGGCGGGCCCGCGAACGTGTCCGCGTCGATGCGCCAGTCGGCGACGTACGGCGGCACCCGCGTGAACGGCGCGTGGCTGGTCACCGAGACGTACATCGTGAACAGCGGCTGCGTGGCCGGTTCGACGACCTGGCGCAGCAGGTGGTGCAGCGCGAACTGGTCCGGCATCAGCCCCCAGTGGTAGCGCGTGCCGCGGTAGCCGAGCTCGAGCTGCGTCACCGCCTCGTCGAAGCCGTAGAACCGCGCGCCCTCGGGCCAGTGCCGCGGCATCGCCGGCATCACCTCGACGGTGCGGTAGCCCGCCTGCCGGAACCGGTGTGGCAGCGGCTGCAGCGGGCTCTCGAGCAGCAGCTGCCAGGCGCGGCGGCTGCCGATGCGTGCGCCGGTCAGCAGCTGCGCGTGCGCGAGCCACGACTCGCCGCCGGTGTTGGACGGGGCGCAGATCGCCGTGCACACCGCGATGCCGGCCGCCTGCAGCGACGGTCCGGCCTCGCGCCACAGCGCGCGCAGCGGCTCGAGCACCGCCGGCGAACGGTGCGCGAAGCGCCCGTACGACTCGACGAACAGGACGTGCAGGTCGGCACCTTCGAGCCGACCGAGGTCGGTCGGCGCCGCCGCCAGTGCGGCCGCCGCGACGCCGATGTCGGCGCGGATCGGATCGTCGAACGCGTGGGGGTCGCGCCAGTACCGCACGGCCGCGTGCAGATCGTCCGCCAGCGCCAGCAGCGCCGACCGGTGCCACGGCGACGGCGCCGCCGAGTCCGCCGACCCGCGCAGCACGGCCACAGCGACCGTCGCCTGCAGCGCGAACGCGAGCCACAGCGCCCCGCGGCCGCGCCGCGCCGGCGCCGCCACGCGCGCGAACGCCCAGGCCAGCAGCAGCTGCACGGCGACGAGCACGACCACGGCCACCGCGGCGACCGCCCAGACCGGCCAGGCGTCGTGCGTCAACAGGTGCACGACACCGGGCAGCTCCTGCAGATCGAACCGCAGGTCGAGGCGCCGTTCGAGCAGCAGCTGCACGTAGAACGCGGCGGTGCGGTGCAGCGCGCCGACCAGCAGCAGCGCCGCCGCCGCGTGCGCGAACCAGCGCGGCCGACCGAGCGCGGCGCCGAGCACGGCCAGCGCCAGCAGCGCCGCCAGGTCGGGCGACCAGCGCGCCAGCACCGCGGCGACGTCGCCGCCGGCGAACGGCAGCGGCGCCAGCGACGCCACGTGCAGCAGCGCCAGTGCGCCGAGCCAGGCCAGCGCTGCGAGCAGCCGGCTCATCCGTCGGCCGCGGCCTGCAGGTTGCCGCCGCGCAGCACCAGTTCGGGCCCGAGCCGGACGAACGAGTCGCTGCGCAGCCGGTAGCCGTAGACCTGCACGCGGGCGCCGTCGCCGAGCGGCGTCGGCAGCGTCACGGTCCACGGCACCGAACGGCCGTGGCCCCTGCCGTCGGGCACGGCGGTGCCGAGCACCGCACCGGCCGGCACCCCGTCCGCCGCGCCGACCGCGACCACGGCGACCGCGATCACGTTGTCGCGCGTCAGCGACGAGCGCACGATGCCGCGCAGCTGCCGCGCGTCGCCGTCGACGAAGCCGCCGAGTTCGGGCTCCAGCGGCGCCGCCGCCAGCCGCGCCGCCGCCCCGGTGAAGGCACTGCGCACGCCGGGCACCCAACCGAGCCGGCACAGGCCCTGCCACTCCTCGGTGTTGGGCCACGGCGTGCCGCCGTGTGCCGCCGGCAGTGACACCAGCAGCTCCTGCCGGTCCACCGCCTGCCGCGCGAGCCGCAGGTCCTCGATGCCGCGGTGCCAGTCCTGCACCGCGAGCACGGCCAGCGCACCGGCCAGCAACGGCGCCAGACCCGCACCGAACCGCGCCGCGGCGACACCGAGGCAGCCGAGCGGCAGCAGGAACGCGCCGTAGCTGCGTTCGCGCAGGCTGCCGAAGTCGAGACCGGGACCGTGCCGTTCGAGCGCGAGCACGAACAGCAGCAGGCCGAACCACAGGCAGCCCCACCACGGCGCGGCCTGCCGGCGCGCGGCGTCGCTGCGGTCGCCGAGCCGCCACAGCAGCAGCGGCAGCAGCCACGAGGCGCCGCCGAGCGCGAGCTCGTCGAGCCCGGTGCCGGGCAGCGGATCCTGCCACGCGGTGCCGGTCGCGCGCAGCAGCGCCAGCAGGGTGTCGAGCGGCGCCGCCAGCGCGTGGCCGAGCAGGCCGCGGTCGCCGAGCGCGAGGCCGTTGGTGTAGTAGAGGCTGCCGACGGCGGCCAGGTTGCCGACCAGCAGCAGCGCGACGGTCCAGGCGATGCCGCGCGGACTGCCGGCGCGGCGCGCCGCCTCGAGCAGCGACGGCGCCAGCGCGACGAACACCAGCAGGCCGTTGGTGTGGCACAGCGGCGCCGCCACCACGACCGCGAGCGCCAGCAGCGCGCGGCCGGCGAAGCGCCGTTCGCCCTGCAGCGACCACATGGCGGCGACCAGCAGCAGCGGCACCAGCCAGAGCCCGAGGCGCGCGCCGTACAACCAATCGGCGCCAAACGCGGGGCTGCAGGCCAGCAGGCCGGCGAGGCCGAGAGCGACCGCGTGCCCGCCGTTGCCGAGCGCGAACGATCGGCGCGCCAGCGCGGCCAGCGCGAACACCAGCGCCAGGGCCAGCAGCGCATTCGCGGCGGCGCTCCACCAGAACGACGACCCCGGCACGTGCAGCACCGCCAGGTGCAGTGCCCGCGCCAGCAGGTGCGACGGCTCGCGATCGAAGGCCGGCAGCTCGACCAGGCTCCACTTCATCGTCGCCTCGCCGGCGGCGTGCCGCGCCGCGACCGTCTCCGGCAGCCGCGCCGCGAAACTCGACCACACGAACGCGGCGAGCACCGGCAGCAGCACGATCGGCCAGGCCAGATGGCGCAGGAGCTTCACGCGGCCTCCGGCGGACGTTCGCTCATGCGGACAAGGTAGCAGGCCGCCCCGCGCGCGTAGAGGCGTTCGAGCGCGGTGCCGCCGACGAACGCGTCGACGAGCCGTCGCACCGATGGCAGGGGAAGCAGGCGCCGCACACGCTCCAATCGGCGCCCGCGCGCCGCCAACTGCAGTGCCGGCGTGCACGGCACCTGCGCGGTCAGGTCGACCTCGCGCGGCGGCCCGAAGCCGGCCGCGCGCAGCGCCGCAGCGGCTTCGTCGACGGTGCGCAGCGGCGGCGAGCACCACGCGGCGGCGAGCTGCGCGACGTCGGTGTCGGCCGGCAGCGGCGCCCGCAGCAGGTCCTCGACCCAGACCAACACGCCGCCGGGACGCAGCGCGCGGTGGGCGTTCGCGAGCACCGCCGCGAGGTCGGGCGCGTGGCCCAGCGCCTCGATCGCCAGCACCACGTCGAAGCTGCCGCCGGGCGGGGCCGTGAAGTCCTGGCGCACGAAACGTACGCGTTCGCCGAGGTCGGTGCGCCGCACCTGCTCGGTCGCACGGGCGACCTGGAACGGACTCTGCGTGACGCCGAGCACGCTGCCGCCGCCGAGCCGCGCCCAGCGCTGCGCCGACGCGCCGAAGCCGCAACCGAGGTCGAGCACGCGCGCGGCCGGCCGGCCGCCGAGCTGCGCGAACAACCACTGGTCCAGCCCCGCTGCACCGTCCGCCGGCCCGTCGCGGCCAGCCGGCGGCGGCTGCAGCCGCTTGCGCAGTTCGAGGCCACCACCCGCGGCGCGCTGGCGCCGCGACCGGCGCCACTGCCAGCGCGACAGCGTCTCGTACAGCGCCGCTGTGTCGGCCACAGGCGTCATCGTGCCGAGGCCTCGGCCGGCCGCAGCACGAACACCAGTTCGTTGCACCAGCGCAGCGGCACCAGCGGTCGCGCCACCGGTTCGGCGCGGCCCGGCCGCGGCCGCCACCACGGCAGCAGCTGCCGCAAGCGCGCGCGCGGCCACTGGTCGGGCAGCACGCGTTCGACGACGAAGCCGCAGCGCGCGAACAGCGCGCGCCACTCGACCAGCGACAGGGCGTCCTGATGGCCCTGCACTTCGCGGCGGCCGAGACCCTGGCGCCAGAACCGCCACACCAGCGTGTTCGAGTTGCGCACCAGGAAGCAGAACCGCGCGCCGGGCTTCGCGACGCGCCGCATCTCGCGCAGCGCGCGTTCGCGGTCGAGGAAGCGCTCCAGCGAACCGAGGCACGTCACGCCGTCGAACGTGCCGTCGGCGAACGGCAGCGCTTCGGCGTTGCCGAGCCGCACGTCGGCGGCGGGCACCAGCTCGTGCGCCAGTTCGATGGCGGCAGCCGACACGTCGACGCCGGCGGCGGCGTGGCCGCGCTCGAGCGCCGCGCACAGCAGCAGGCCCGGCCCGCAGGCGACGTCGAGCACACGCGCCGCCGGCGGCAGGTCGAGCAGCTGTACGAAGATCGGATAGGCGCGCCGCGGTCGCAGGTAGCGCAGACCCTTGCGCCGGTACGTCGCATCGAACCAGGCGGCGACTTCGTGTTGGGGAACGGGCGGAGCGTGCACGGGGGGCGCGAGTGTAGCGGCGTCAGCGGCCGAGGTAGCGTGGCACGCGTGCGGCGTAGTCGGTCCAGGCCGCGCCGTGCCGCGCCGCGAGGTGCGCCTCCTCGATCCGAACGCGACCGTGCATGTTCGCGACGTACAGCGGCAGCACCGCCCACAGCAGCGGCGAACCGTAGACGACGCACAGACCGAGGTAGCAGACGTACATGCCGAGCAGGCCCGGGTTGCGCGACCGGCGGAACCAGAACCGCGGCGCGCCGCCGTGGCGCCGCTGCGCGCGCAGCTGCAGCACCGACGTGAACGTGATCGTGCGGCCCAGCGCGACGAGGCCGGCGCCGGGCCACTGCAGCGCGGCGATGCGCGTGCAGCCGAGCGCGTCGGCGAGCGCCGGCACGACCATGCACGCGAGCGGCGCCAGCCAGGCGACCACGCCGAGCGCGGTCGGCAACAGGAAGCACAGCAGTTTGCGCGGCAGCGACCGCGCGCGGGCCTGCTGCAGCGCGTCGGCCGGCGCGGCCGGGCCGGTGCCGTGGCTCCCCAGCAGCTGCCAGGTGCTGGCTTCGCTGGGGATCGGGAACCCGCACAGTTCGAGCACCAGCGTCGCGTAGGCGACCAGCACGACGACGTCGACCGCGGTCACGTGCGCCCCTTCGCCGCGCTCCGGCGCCCCAGCAGGAACTTCGCGTCGTCGCCGAACGACCACAGCAGCAGCGCGACCGCGATGCCGGTCGCGACGTCGCCGGCCGCGCGCGGCACCGATGGCGAGAGCGCGAACAGCAGCGCGACCAGCACCGCGGCGCAGACGCGGCGGCCGCGCCGGTTGTCGCCGTCCTTGGGTTTCGGGTCGTGCGCCGGCACCGAGGCAGCGCGCATCCACAGCACGAACAGGTAGCGCAGGCCCGGCAGCACCAGCACGTGGCTGCCGCCGCCGCCGGCCACCACCATGCTGGCCAGCGCCAGTACGGTCAGCTGGTCGGTCTCCATGTCGAGCACCGCGCCCTGCGGCGATCCGCCGAGGCGCCGCGCGACGGCGCCGTCGACGAGGTCGCCGAGCACGGCCGCGACCGCCAGCCACCACGCCGCTCCGCTGCCGCGATCGGCCAGCACCACCGCCAGCAGCAGCACGGCGAAGCGGCCGATGGTGACGACGTCGGCGGCGCGGCGCCCCGCACGCAGCAGCAGCACGAGCGCCGCGTACGACACCACCATCGCCGCGACCTGGAGCTCGGCCCACCACGCCGGCCGTTCCGCCGCGCCGAACCATGCGGTCGCCAGCAGCCACGGCGTCCAGGCCAGCGCCTGCACGAGCAACCAGACCTGCAGCGCGGCGACCGGCATCGGCGAGCAGCCTACTGCACGGCACGACGCGCGTGCCGTTCCTGGGTTACCCTTCGGCAGCCGTGCGCTAGCCTGCGCACCTCCTGACGGTTCGCCCACCACCGGCGTGCCTGACCGCACCTCTCTCGATGGTCTGCGAACTCGGCGACGACTCCGCCTGGCCTGCCTTCGTCGAAGCCCGCGCGCGCCTCGCTGCCGGCGAAGCGGACCTGCAGTTCCACCGCACGCCGAACGGCTGGCGCTGCGTGCCGGCCGAGCCGCCTGGCGCCGATGCGGCGGAACGGTTCTGCCTGCTGCCGCCGTCGTCCGCGCCGACCGGACCGTGCACGGTCTGGGCCCCGACCGCCGCCGGCGCGCCGGGTTTCGTGCACCCGACCGGCCGGCCCGTCGACGCGGCGTTCCTCGGCATGGCGCGCGTCTACCTGCCGGTGCTGCTCGGCGCCGCCGCGGCGCGGCGCCGCGGCCGCACGTTCGTCGCCGGCCACGTGACGCAGACGCTGGACGGCCGCATCGCCTGCCCGAACGGCCAGTCGCAGTGGATCGGCAACGCGGCCGACCTGCGGCACGCGCACCGCATGCGCGCGCTGCTCGACGGCGTGCTGGTCGGGGCCGGCACCGTGCGCACCGACGACCCGCGGCTCGACGTGCGCCACGTGCACGGACCGAACCCGCGCCGCATCGTGTTCAGCGGCAGCGGCAGCGTGCTGTGCAGTGACGGCCGCCACGTGTTCCGGGCGCCCGGTTGCGACGTCGTCGTCGCGGCCGCGGCCGCGGCCACCGCCGCGGCGGCACCGGCAGGTGCGCACGTGCTGCCGGTACGGGCCCACGGCACCTGCCTCGACATCGGCCACGCGCTCTCGCTGCTGCGCGAACGCGGCGTGCACTCGATCTACCTCGAAGGCGGCTCGGCGACGCTGTCGTCGTTCCTGCGCGCGCGCGCGGTCGACCTGCTGCAGGTGCACATCGCCGGCCTCGTGCTCGGCGCCGGCGTGCCGAGCATCTCGCTGCCGCCGGTCGAACACGTGCGCGACGGCCTGCAGTTCGCGATGGACCACGCGATGCTCGACGGCCACGTGCTGCTGTCCTGCTGGCCCGAGCGCGTCCCCGGCGAACCATGACCGAACCGCGCACCGCGACGACCTACTGGGTCGAGGCGCCGGGCTGCGGCGCGCTGCGCCGCCAGCCGCTGCGCGCACCTGCGGCCGGCGAAGTCGAGCTGCGCACGACGCATTCGGGCATCAGCTGCGGCACCGAACGGCTGGTCGGGCGCGGCCGCGTGCCCACGGCGAGCGCCGCGGTGATGGCGTGCGTGGGCATGCAGGGCTCGTTCGCGCTGCCGGTCTCGTACGGCTACTGCCTGGTCGGCACCGTCGTCGGCACCGGTGCGCGCGTGTTCACGATGCACCCGCACCACGACCGCGCCGTCGTCGCGGCCGCGCAGCTGGTGCCGCTGCCGCCGGCGGTGCCGTCGCCGCGCGCGACGCTGCTGCCGAACCTCGAGACCGCGCTGAACGCGGTCTGGGACGCCGAGCTGCGCGGCGACGAGAGTGTCGTCGTGGTCGGCGGCGGCGCCGTCGGTCTGCTGCTGACGTTCGTGCTCGCGTGCCGGCACGACCGGGCGGTGACGCTGGTCGAGACGGACCCGGCGCGGCGCGAGTTCGCGCAGCAGCTGCCGTGGCGGCCGCACGTGGTGCCGCCGACGGCGGTGCCGGTCGAAGCGGCCGCGGTCGCGTTCCACACCAGCGCGACCGGCAGCGGCCTGCAACTCGCGCTGGACGCGGTCGGCTTCGAGGGCCGCGTCGTCGAGCTGTCGTGGTACGGCGACGAGCCGGTATCGCTGCGCCTCGGCACGGGTTTCCACCACGGCCGGAAGCGCATCGTCGCCTCGCAGGTCGGCACGATCGCGCCGTCGCACCGTGCCGCGGGCCGCGCGGCGCGCACCGCCGCGGTGCTGGACTTGCTCGCCGACGCGCGGCTCGACACGCTGCTGGCGCCGCCGATCGCGTTCGCCGATCTGCCGGCGTTCTGCGCGCGGCTCTACCGCGGCGAACCCACCGAACCCTGTCCCGTCGTCGAGTACCCCGCGCGATGAAACCTGCAGCCGGAACGTTCCGCGTCGCCGTCAAGGACCACGTGATGGTCGCGCACAGCCTGCGCGGCGCCGTGTTCGGCCCGGCGCAGCGCCTGCACGGCGCCACCTACGAAGTGATCACCGAGTACGCGACGCCGCAGCTCGACGCGTCCGGCATCGTGCTCGACATCGGCCTGTGCCATCAGCTGCTCGGCGAGGTGCTGGCGCCGCTGCGGTTCCAGAACCTCGACGACCTGCCCGCGTTCGCCGGCGCCAACACGACGACCGAGTTCCTGGCGCAGTGGGTGCACGCGCAGCTCGCGGCGCGCCTGCGCGGCCGCTTCACCGGCGGCTTGCGCGTGACGCTCGAGGAGAGCCGCGTCGCGTGGGCCAGCTTCGAAGGTCCGGTGGCGTGATCCTGCTGCTCGAACCGCCGCGGCCGGCGGGGTTCGTCTCCGGCGGCTACCGCTACCAGGCCGAGATCGGCGCGCGGCTGGCCGCGCGCGGCGAGGGCGAACTGCGGGTCGTCGCGCCGGATGCGCTCGCGGCGGCGGTCGCCGCGGCGCGCGGACCGGTCGTCGTCGACGGTCTGTTCGCGGCGCTGGGCGCCGGGCCGCTGCCGGCCGGCGCAATCGCGCTGCTGCACCTGGTGCCGCCGCAGCGGCCGTGGTCGGCGGCGCCGCTGCCGGTGGTCGCGACGTCGTTGCCGACCGCCGCCGCGGTCGCCGCGGATTCGCTCGCCGTCGAAGTCGTGCGGCCGGGGCTCGACGCCTGCTTCGTGCCGGGGCCGCCACGGCCGGCCGACGGCCGCCGGCGCATCGTCTGCATCGGCACGGTGTCGCCGGCGAAGGGCCAGCTGCTGCTCGCGACCGCGGTCGCCGCCGCCCGGTGTGCGCGGCAGTGCGACCTCGTGCTGCTCGGCGACGCCCTGACCTGGCCCGACCACGCACGCGCCGTCGAACGGGCGGCGGCACCGGCCACGGTCGCGGTGCGCGGCGCCGTGCCGCCGACCACCGTCGCCGACGAACTGCGCCGCGCCGACCTATTCGTGTCGGCGTCGCGCAGCGAGTCGTTCGGCATGGCGGTCGCGGAGGCCGTGGCCTGCGGCGCGCCGGTGCTGGCGTTCGCGACCGGCGAGATCGCCACGTTCGTGCGCGACGGCGGCAACGGCTGGCTGCTGCCCGCCGATGCCGACGACGGTGCGTTCGCGGCGCGGCTCGGCGCCCTGCTGGCCGACCCGGCGGCGCTGCGCGCGGCGCGCGACCGCGCGGTGCGGCCGCCGCTCGGCGACTGGGACCAGGCCGCGACCCGTTTCGCCGCCGCGTGCCGGCGCCTGCACGGCGGGCCTCAGAAGCGCAGCCCGACGTAGAACAGCGCGCTCTGGATCTCGCCCTCGGTGTCGCCGGGCTCACCGAAGATGCCGCCCCAGCCTTGCACGCCGACCAGCGCGTGCCGCGCGAGTTCGAGTTCGAGGCCGCCGGTGATCACACCGGCCAAGCCCGATTCGTCGTGTTGGAACGGCGACGCGTACGCGACGTCGATCCAGCCGAAGCCGAGACCCCGACGGACACGGACGGACGGTTCACGGCACCTCGACCCAGAACCAGCCGCGCAGGTCGCCGGCCGCGAAGCCGGTCGCGGCATCGTGCGGGTAGCTCGCCTGCAGCGCCGCGCGCACCGGTTCGGTCACCTCGTCGCCGCGACCGTGGCACTGCACGCACATCGGCTGCAGCCGGATCGGGAACAGCGCGCCGAGCTGCTGCCGTGGCCCGGTGAAGAACGCCGGCTCGGTCGCCGGACCGGCCGTGTAGGCAACGGCCCAGGCCGGCGCGGCATTGGCCGGGTTGCGCAGGCGCTGCGAAGTGCGGCCGATGCCGACGCCGCGCTGCGCGGCGACCGAGGCCGCGATCGCCGGCGCGCGTTCGCGGCAGATGCCGATCGCCGCCGTCGGACCGCCGGCCGCCAGCGCCGCGGTCAGTTCGCCGAGCAGCTGCTGCGCCATCGCGTCGCGCGCGTCGGCCGCGGCCTGCCGGCGCGCTGCCTGCGCCGGATCGTCGGCGGCGCTCGGCCGCCAGGCGTCACCGCCGCACGCCGCCAGCAGCGCGCACGCGCACAGCCAGACTCGCGGCGCGGTGCGCATCGTCACTCCGCCGGCGGGCTGCGCCGCGCGTCGCGGCCGCCGGTCGCGACCTGGTCCTGGGTCGCCGCCGCGCGCTGCTGCCAGGTGCCGAGCGGCGGCGCGGTGCGCGACGCGCACGGTTCGTTGAGCGGGCAGTCGTCGCACTTCGGCCCCTTGGCGAGGCAGACGTAGCGGCCGAGCAGCAGCAGCCGGTGGCCGATCGCGATCCACTGGTCACGCGGGAACTGCGCGCAGAGGTCGTGTTCGACCTTGTCGGCGTTGGCCGCCGCGGACAGGCCGAGCCGCTGCGACGTTCGCATCACGTGCGTGTCGACGACGATGCCCTCGGCCTTGCCGAACGCGACGCCGAGCACCACGTTGGCGGTCTTGCGCGCGACGCCGGGCAGCGTGACCAGCTCGGCCATCGTCTGCGGCACCACGCCGCCGAACTGCTCGTGGATCGCCAGGCTCGCGCCCTGGATCGCCTTCGCCTTGTTGCGGAAGAAGCCGGTGCGGTGCACGACCGCCTCGACCTCTTCGCGCGGCGCCGCGGCCAGCGCCTGCGGCGTCGGCCACTTCTGGAACAGCAGCGGCGTCACCGTGTTGACGGTGCGGTCCGTGCTCTGCGCGCTGAGGATCGTCGCGATCAGCAGCTGCCACGGATCCTGGTGGTCGAGCTCGCACTTCGGCTCGGCGATCGCCACCTGCAGGCGCGACGCCACTTCGGCCACGCCGGCGGGAGTGAGGCGGGCGACCTGCACGGCGGGCTTGCGGCTGGTGGACACGGCGCCCAAGGGTAGCGGCGGCAGGGGGCGCGGCTCAACCGCGCGGTCCGAACACCGCGGTGCCCAGGCGCACCAGCGTCGAGCCGGCAGCGATCGCGGCCTCGAGGTCGCCGGACATGCCGAGGCTGCGCGTCGGCAGCGGCAGCCCCGAACGACGGCGTAGTTCGTCGTGCAGCGCCGCGACCGCCGCGAACGTCGGCGCCGGATCGCCGGCGAGCGGCCCCATCGCCATCACGCCCTGCAGGCGCAGCGCCGGGCAGTGCTGCTGCACGTGGGCGACCAGCGCCGGCGCGTCGGCGGGCGCCACGCCGTGTTTGTCGGCTTCGCCGGTCGCGTGGATCTCGACCAGCACGTCGAGCCGGCGGCCGGCGCGGTCGAGTTCGCGCTGCAGTTCGTCGGCGAGGCGCACCCGGTCGAGGCTGTGCAGCAGCACGAGACCCGGCACGCGCAGCAGGTCGCGCACCTTGTTGGTCTGCAGCGAACCGATCATGTGCCAGCGCAGGTCCGGCAGATCGGCGAGCGCTGCCGCCTTGGCGACCAGCTCCTGCACGCGGTTCTCGCCGAACGCGCGCTGCTCCGCGGCGTACGCCGCCCGCACCGCGTCGGCCGGCTGCAGCTTGCTGACCGCCAGCAGTTCGACGGCATCGGCCGGCCGCCCCGCCAGCCGGCACACGCCCGCGATCCGCAACCGCAGCAGCGCCAGTCGGCGGGTGATCGCGAGGCGATCGGTCACGTCTCGGTCCAGTGGGCCGTCAGCGGCCCCGGGAACATGACCCGGCCGCGCCGCACCAGCGCTTCGCGGTCCTCGACGGTGAAGCCCGACAGCAGCGCGTCCCAGGCTTCGTAGTGGTCGGTGTGCCGCACCCACTGGCGCAGCGCCTCGCCGACCCGCGGCTCGCCGGCGTGGCGGTCGCCGAGGTGGCGCGCCAGCCGGCGCAGGAACTGTTCGACCTCGGCGCGGAACGTCTCCGCCGTGACCTCCTCGGGCCGGAAGCCGAAGTGCGCGATCAGGTCACCGCGGTACTCGGCCGCGACCTGCCGCAGCGAACTGCCCTCGAGCACGTGCCGTACCGCCAGTGCCAGGTCCATCGGCCTAGTGGCGGAAGTGGCGTTGGCCGGTGAACACCATCGCGATGCCGTGTTCGTCGGCCGCGGCGACCACCTCGTCGTCGCGCTTGCTGCCGCCCGGCTGCACCACCGCGGTCGCGCCGGCGGCCGCGCAGACCAGCAGGCCGTCGGCGAACGGGAAGAACGCGTCGCTGGCGACCACGGCGCCGCGCGTGCGTTCGCCGGCCTTGTCGACCGCGATCTTCGCCGAGTCGACGCGGCTCATCTGACCGGCGCCGACGCCGACCGTGCAGAACGCGCCGTCGTCGGTCGCGCGCGCGAACACGATCGCGTTCGACTTCACGTGCTTGCAGACCTTCCAGGCAAACGCGAGCGCGGCCTGTTCGGGCTCGGTCGGCGCGCGCCGCGTCGCGACGTCGTGCCGCGGCGCCTCGGGCGGCACGTCGGCGGTCTGCAGCAGGAACCCGCCGCTGACCTGGCGCGCGACGAAGCGGTTGCGCACCGTCGCATCGGGCAGGCCGCCGAGCTCCAGCACGCGCACGTTGGGCCCCCACTTCGCGCGCAGCAGTTCCTGCGCGGCGGCCGGTTCGACCTGCGGCGCGACGACGACCTCGAGGAACGTGCCGCTGTCGACGATCGCCTTCGCGGTGCCGAGGTCGAACGGGCGGTTGGTCGCCAGGATGCCGCCGAACGCCGACACCGGGTCGCCGGCCAGCGCCAGCTCGAACGCGCGCGGCAGGTCGGCCGCGACCGCGGTGCCGCACGGGTTGTTGTGCTTGACCAGCACGCAGGCGGGCCGCTCGAACTCGAGCGCCAGCGCCAGCGCCGCGTCGGCGTCGAGGATGTTGTTGTAGCTGAGTTCCTTGCCGCCGAGCTGCCGCGCGCTGGCCAGGCTCGGCGACGGATCGCCGAAGCCGTAGAAGGCGGCCTTCTGGTGCGGGTTCTCGCCGTAGCGCAGGTCCTGCAGCTTCTCGGCCGCGAACGCGACGCGTGGCGCGAAGAACGGCTCGCCCGGCATCGCGCGCCGTTCGCAGTCGAACCACTGCGCGATCGCGGCGTCGTAGGCCGCGGTGTGCGCGAACGCCTTCGCGGCGAGCTTGCGCAGCAGTTCGGCCGGCAGCGTGCCGGCGTGCTCGCGCAGCGCGCGCAGCACGGTCGGATAGTCGGTCGGGTCGACGACCACCGCGACGCTCTGGTGGTTCTTCGCGGCGCTGCGGATCATCGCCGGGCCGCCGATGTCGATCTGCTCGACGATCTCGCCGCGCGTGATGCCGGGCCGCCGCACCGTCTCGCGGAACCGGTAGAGGTTGACGCACAGCACGTCGATCGGGTCGATGCCGTGCTGCGCCATCGCCTGCACGTGCGACGGCTCGTCGCGGCGCGCGAGCAGGCCGCCGTGCACCTTCGGGTGCAGCGTCTTGACGCGGCCGTCCATGGTCTCGGGGAAGCCGGTGTAGTCGGCGACCTCGGTCGCCGCGATGCCCGCGTCGCTCAGCACGCGGTGCGTGCCGCCGGTCGACAGCACCGCGAAGCCGCACTCGGCGAGCCCACGCGCGAAGTCGACGACGCCGGCCTTGTCGGTCACGGACAGCAGGGCGCGTCTCACTTCTTCGCCGCCTCCTTGCGCTGCTTCAGGTAGCCCTCGATGTAGGGGTCGAGATCGCCGTCGAGCACGCCCTGCACGTCCGAGGTCTCGACGTCGGTGCGCAGGTCCTTGCACATCTGGTAGGGCTGCAGCACGTAGCTGCGGATCTGGTTGCCCCAGCTGATCGAGCCGCGGTCGCCGTAGAACTTCGCCAGCTCCGCTTCGCGCTTGGCGAGTTCGAGCTGGTAGAGCTTCGACCGCAGCGTCTTCATGGCCGACTCGCGGTTCTTGTGCTGACTGCGCTCGGCCTGGCACGCGACGACGATGCCGCTCGGGATGTGCGTGATGCGGATCGCCGACTCGGTCTTGTTGACGTGCTGGCCGCCGGCGCCGGAGCTGCGGAACGTGTCGACCTTCAGGTCTTCCTTGCGGATCTCGACCGCGAGGTCGTCGTCGAGTTCGGGCACGACTTCGACCGACGCGAACGACGTCTGCCGGCGCGCCTGGCCGTCGAACGGCGAGATGCGCACCAGCCGGTGCACGCCCTGCTCGGCCTTCAGCCGGCCGTAGGCGTACGGGCCCTTGACGACGATCGTCGCGCTCTTGATGCCGGCTTCCTCGGCGGCCTGGAAGTCGCTCTCCTCGACCTCGTAGTCGTGTTTGGCCGCCCACTTGATGTACATGCGCAGCATCATCTCGGCCCAGTCGGACGCGTCGACGCCGCCGGCGCCGGCCTGCAGCGTGACGATCGCGTTGCGATGGTCGTGCTCACCACCCAGCATCAGCTGGAACTCGAGCCGGTCGAGACCGGCCGTGATCTGCGCGTGCACCTGCTCGAGGTCGGCCTCGACGGCAGTCGGGTCGTCGGCGCCGAGTTCGACCAGCGTGCGGCCGTCCTCGACGAGGCGCTGCAGCGCGTCGATCGGCTCGACGACCTGCACGCACATCTTCTTCTTCTGCACGATGGTCTGGGCCCGCTCGGGCTGGTCCCAGAACCCCGGCTGCGTCATCTGGTGTTCGATGTCGGCGAGCTCGCGGTGGCAGCGAACGTAGTCAAAGACTCACCTTGAGCGACTCGATGCGCTCTTCGGCTGCCTTCAGGTTGCTCAGATGATCGTTCAGGCCCATGCAGCGATGAGACCATCGCCGCAGCGGGATTTCCACCCTCACGCCAGCAGGTCGTGCACGACGCGGCCGGCGACGTCGGTCAGCCGGAAGTCGCGGCCCTGGTGGAACCACGTCAGCCGCGTGTGGTCGAAGCCGAGCAGGTGCAGCAGCGTCGCGTGCAGGTCGTGCACCGAGACCGGGTTCTCGACGATGTGGTAACCGAAGTCGCAGGTGCGGCCGTACGTGATGCCGGGCTTCACGCCGCCGCCGGCCAGCCAGATCGTGAAGCAGCGCGGGTGGTGGTCGCGACCGTAATTCTCGGCGGTCAGCCGGCCCTGGCAGTAGACCGTGCGACCGAACTCGCCGGCCCACACGACCAGCGTGTCGTCGAGCAGGCCGCGCTGCCGCAGGTCGGTGATCAGCCCGGCGACCGGCTGGTCGGTGGCGCGGCACTGCTGGCGCAGTTCGCCGGGCAGGTTCTCGTGCTGGTCCCAGCCGCGCATGTAGAGCTGCACGAAGCGCACGCCGCGCTCGGCCAGCCGGCGCGCCTGCAGGCAGGCGCTGGCGAACGTGCCGGGCCGCGTCGCGTCGGGCCCGTACAGCGCCAGCGTCGCCGGATCCTCGCTGCTGAGGTCGGCCAGTTCGGGCACCGCCGCCTGCATGCGGAACGCCATCTCGTGCTGCGCCATGCGCGCCGCGACTTCGGGATCGAGGCAACGTTCGGCTTCGGCGGCGTTCAGCGTGCCGCACAGGTCGAGCAGCCGCCGGCGGTCGCTGCGGGTCACCCCGGGCGGGTCCTGCAGATAGAGCACCGGGTCGCCGGTCGACCGCAGCTTGCAGCCCTGGTGCTCGCTGGGCAGGAAGCCGCTGTCCCAGAAGCGGGCCGACAGCGCCTGCATGTTGCCGAAGCCCTGCGTGATCAGCACGACGAACGTCGGCAGGTTCGCGTTCGCGCTGCCGAGGCCGTAGCCGACCCACGAACCGAAGCTCGGCCGGCCCGGCTGCTGGCTGCCGGTCTGGAAGAACGTCAGCGCCGGTTCGTGGTTGATGGCTTCGGTGTGCATCGAGTGCACGAAGCACAGCTCGTGCGCGACCTTGCCGAGGTGCGGCATCAGCTCGCTGATCCAGACGCCGTCGTGGCGGTTGTCGTGGCGCGTGAACTCGAAGCGGCTCGGCGCGATCGGGAACCGCGTCTGGTTCGACGTCATGCCAGTGAGGCGCTGCCCCTGCCGCACCGATTCGGGCAGGTCCTGGTCGAAGCGCGCGCGCAGGTCGGGCTTGTGGTCGAACAGGTCGAGCTGGCTCGGCGCCCCTTCCATGTGCAGGTAGATCACGCGGCGCGCGCGCGGCGCGAAGTGCGGGCCGGGCGGTCGATCGCCGCCGGGCGCCAGCAGCGAGGCCAGCGCGCCCTTGCCCAGCGCTGCGCCGATCGAGCCGGCCGTGCAGGCGAAGAAGTGCCGCCGCGTGAGATCGAGCGCGTGTCGTGGGAGCGGATGCATGGCGGTCAGTCGATGCAGAGGGTCGCGTCGAGTTGCAGCACGGCGTTGGCGAGCAGCGTCCACGCCGCCAGTTCGGGTGCCGCGACGTCCGCGGCCACCGGGTGGTCGCCGACGGCCAGCAGCGCGGCCGCATCGCCTGGCGCCGCCAGATAGCGCGCGCGCAGGTCGGCGAGCGCCTGCGCCAGTGCGTGCACCGCGGCCGCGTCGGGTGCGTCGCCGGTGCAGCGCACGAACAGCGCGGCGAGCCGGGCTTCGTCGGCGGTCAGGTCGGGGTCGCGCAGCGTCCGCGCGGCGAGCGCCCGCGCGGCTTCGACGAACTGCACGTCGTTCCACAGCACCAGCGCCTGCAGCGGCGTGTTGGTGACGCCACGACGGATCGTGCAGCTCTCGCGCGTCGGCGCGTCGAAGGCCGCCAGGTTCGGCGGCGGACAAGCGCGCTTCCAGTAGGTGTAGAGGCTGCGGCGGTAGAGCTCATAGCCGGCGCCGCGCTCGTAGAAGCGCGTGTTCGAAGCCGGCATCGCCACTTCCTGCCAGAGACCGTCGGGCTGGTACGGTTTCACCGACGGGCCGCCGAAGCGTTCGACCAGCAGCCCGGCGACCGCCAGCGCCTGGTCGCGAATCACCTCGGCCGGCAGCCGGCGCCGCGGAAACGAGGCGAGCCAGCGGTTGTCGGGGTCGCGCTCGCGCACGTCCGGCCGCGCGCGGGAGGACTGGCGGAACACCGCGCTGGTGGCGATCCGCGCCAGCAGCGCGCGCACGTCCCAGCCGTTCTCGCGGAACTCGACCGCGAGCCAGTCCAGCAGTTCGGGGTGGCTCGGCCATTCGCCCTGCATGCCGAAGTCCTCGCTGGTCCGCACGAGGCCGGCGCCGAACAGCAGCTCCCAGAAGCGGTTGGCCTGCACGCGCGCGAACAGCGGGTGGTCCGGCGCGCACAACCACGCCGCCAGACCGCGTCGATCCGCCGGTGCGCCGGCGGGCAGCGCGCCGAGTGCCGGCGGCACGCCCGGCGTCACCGGCCGCGCGCGGTCGGGCTGGTCGTAGGCGCCGCGCAGCAGCACGTAGGTCGGCCGCCGTTCGGCGCGCTCCTGCATCACCATGGTGCGCGGGATCGCGGCGACCAGTGCGGCCAGTTCGGCCTCGCGCGCGGCCAGCTCGCCCTGCCGGGCCGCATGGACCGGTGAATGCAGCTGCCGCCAGGCGCTGCGCAACCGGCGCGCCAGCTCCGGATGGCGCGCGCGTTCGGGCAACAGCGCCGCGACCAGGTCGCCGCCCAGTTCGTCGGCGGTGGCGAGCCGCCGCAGCGCGAAGCCGGCGGCGCCGCCGGTGTTGACGACCTTCTGGACGATCAGGTTGGCGCCGGCATGCAGGTCGACCTCGACGCGATCCTGGTCGGCCGCGACGCCGCGGTCGATCGCGCGGCGCGCGACCTCGACGCCGTCGTGGAACAGCACGAAGCCGTCGTCGCTGCCGAGCGACAGCGGCCGCCGCCGCGCGGTCGGTGCGAACAGCTGCCAGGCGACGAAGCTGGCGTTGCTGCCCTCCGGCAGCGCCTGCACGGCGCCCTCGTCGACACCGTCGAGCAGCCGCCAGCCCAGGTCGCCGAACCGCTGCGCGCGATCCAGCCCGGTCGCCGACTCCGGGCCGAACGACGCCGAGTAGAGGTCGGCCGCGGCGGCCACGAACGGCCCCGCGACGTGGAACATCGACGCCGTCTCCGGCAACCGCGCCAGTCCCGCGGCCGTCACCGACGCCACGTCGAGGCGGACACGGCCGAGCACGTGCTGCGCGTAGATCGAGTCGTAGTGCAGCGTGACCACGATCTCGCTGCCGCCGACGAAGCCGAACGGCGCCGCGGCCAGCAGCAGCAGGGTGCGCGGCCCGGCGTCGCGCTGGTGGGCCGCGACGGCCCAGCCGGCGCCGTCGGCGACGGACAGCACGTTGGTGGCCGCGTAGTCGCCGTCGGTCTGCGCGACGTCGGCCCACGCCCAGGTGAACGGCACGGCGCGCCGTTCGCCCGGCTCGACCCGCGACGCGACCTCGGCCGTGACCGCCATCAGCACGGCGTTGCCGTTGCCGGCGCGGCCGACCTTGCCGTGGGGCAGGCTCGGGTCGGTCAGCGCTTCGACCGCCAAGAGCCGCAGGTCCGTCGCGTCGGTGCGCAGGGTCACGACGTGCGCGTCGTGCACCGGATTCGCGCCAGTGGCCAGCACCGAGCCGTCCGGCTGCACCTGCAGGTCGGCACCGTCGGCGCGCGCCGACCGGGCGTCGACCACCTCGGCCCCGGCCCAGGTGGCGTGGCGCGCCGCCGCCGCGGCGAAGGCTGCGAACGCCTCGGCTTCGTCGGGATCGGTCGCCTCGAGCCCGACCCGGGCCGCCGCGACCGCGGCGACCAGTTCGTCGCGGCGCGCGCTCTGCTCCGGCGTCGGCACCTCGAGCGCGGGTTCGAACGCGCGCCGCGGGTCCTTCTCCTGCGAGTAGAGGCCCGGTTCGTCGTTCTGATCGAAGAAGGCCAGCAGCCGGTAGAAGTCGTCGTGCGCGATCGGGTCGTACTTGTGTTCGTGGCAGCGTGCGCAGCCGAGCGTGAGCCCCAGCATGACGGCGCCGGTCGTCGCGGTGCGATCGACGGCGTACTCGACGAGGTACTCTTCCGGGATCGCACCACCCTCGTCGGTCGTGACGTGGTTGCGCAGGAAGCCCGTCGCCGTGCGCTGCGCGACGGTCGCATCGGGCAGCAGGTCGCCGGCCAGCTGCTCGGTGACGAACTGGTCGAACGGCATGCCCGCGCGCAGCGCGTGCAGAACCCAGTCGCGCCACGGCCAGATCTGGCGGCCCGCGTCGGTGTGGATGCCGCAGGTGTCGGCGTAGCGCGCCGCGTCGAGCCAGGTCGCGGCCAGGTGTTCGGCGCCGCGCGACCGCCACGGCTCGTCGTGCAACAGCCGCTGCACCAGCCGTTCGTAGGCGTCCGGTGCCGGATCGGCGACGGCGGCGCGCAGTTCTTCGGGCGATGGCGGCAGGCCGGTCAGCAGCAGGAACGCCCGCCGGACCAGCGTGGCGCGGTCGGCCTCGGGGCCCGGCGCCACGCCGTGCCGTTCGAGTTCGGCCAGCACGAAGTGGTCGATCGGCGTGCGGCACCAGGCGGCATCGCGGACGGGCGGCAACGGCGGGCGCACCGGTGGCACGAACGACCAGTGCGGTTCGTAGGCCGCGCCCTGTTCGATCCAGGCGCGCAGCACGGCGATCTCGTCGGCGGTCAGGGCCTTCTTGCCGCTGTCGGGGGGCGGCATGCGATCCTCCGCCGCGTCGGTGGTGATGCGCCGCCACAACTCGCTGCCGTCGACGTCGCCCGGCACGATCGCGAACGCGCCGTCGCGTTCACGCACCGCGTCGCCGCGCTCGTCGAGGCGCAGTTCCGCCTCGCGAGCGGCCGCGTCGGGGCCGTGGCAGGCAAAGCAGCGGTCCGCGAGGATCGGCCGAACGTCGCGGTCGTAGCGGATCGCGCTACCGGCTGCCGGATGCTGGGCCGGCAACCTGCCAGCGGACAGGGCAACGACGACGAGGGCGCAGACGTCGAGACGGATACGCATGGGCGGCGACCCGGGGGCCGCGCCATGATAGGCACGGCGCAGGTCCTTGCAGCACCCCTACCTGGGTCGCCGCAGCGACGACCGGTGCGCGGCACGAGCGCGGCGCGGATCGACCAGGCCGGCCGAACGGCGATCCACGCAAGCCATCAGCTCCGATCCGGGAGCCGGGCCGGCAGCAGCAGGCGGCCAGCGGCGGAAAGGTGAAACCCGCGACGGACACTGCAGGCAAAGGATCGAAGTCGGCGAATCATGGCCCGTCGCGGGTTTCGTGTATCGCCACCGCGGCAACCGCGGCAGCGTGATTCTCGGCCCGACGGGTGCACACATGAGCCTCCGGGCGACGGGGTTGCGCGCGTCGCCGAGGCGTCGGCGGCGCGCCGCGCGGTCGCACCGGGAACTCGGCACGGCGCGCCAGGTGCCGGGGCGCGAAAATTGGCTCGCAACGGGACTGCGGCCAGCCGAGGCGGCGCGCCGTGCGAGTTCTCGGCACTGCCACGGGTCGGCCGCCGTGCCAGCGCGGCTTGGGCGCCACGCTCGGGGTCCGCTGCAGGCTGGGGCGCGGACCGCCCTGGCGGTCAGAGGATCGTCATCGAACCGGAGCCGTGCAGGCGCTTGCGGGCCAGCGCCTCCGACGACTTGTAGCTCTTCAGTTTGTTGTAGAGCGTCTTGGTGTCGATCCCGAGGCTGCGCGCCGCCCGCGTCTTGTTGCCGCCGGTCGAGGCGAGCACACGCTGGATGTGGCGCTTCTCGAGTTCCGCCAACGACAGCTTCAGGGTCTCGTCGATGGTGTTCTCGGCCACGAGGTGCTGGAGCGCAGCAGAAGGCTCGACCAACACCATGTCGAAGTCAGCGCCCTCGATGCGAGCCCGCAGCTCGTCGAGCGAGCTGCAGGTCGAGACCATGCACCCCCAGCTCGCAGTCGTCTTGGCGAGGCTCTGGGCAGACGGATCTTGGGCTGAGTAGAGAAGGAGACGCTTGCCTAGGGTCATGAGTGGCTCGGTGCACGGCTGCCGGCAAGGAACGGCGCTTTCTCGAGAGCGCCAGGCAGCCCGCGGGTCGGAGAGTGTCTGGGGTTTGGGGGCGGACGAGAGGTTGCTACGGGACGTAGACGAAGACGTGAGGTTCCATTCGACATTTCCTCGAGAGGAGTGTGTCGAGGTCTGCGCGACCGCGGCGAGATGCGCGTACAGCTCGCACGCGGTCTGGTAACACGCCACGCAAACCGTCCGCGGATACGGACTTCGCTGCGGTCAGCCGTCGATCGGCGACAGCGACAGGTGCCCCGAGCCGGTGCGCAGCACGATTTTCGTGCGACCGCTGCCACGAACGCCCGTCAGCACCGCGCCGAAGCGACCGACGCGCTGCTCTTCCAGGTCGAACGCGGTGGCGCGGATCACTCCGGTCTCGGCCCGCGCGTCGATCTCGAAGTCGAGTCCGCGCGGCACATGGCACTGCACGGTGCCCTGGCCCGTGACCAGCCGCAGCGACGCGCCAGGCACCGGCACGAAGACCTGCATCTCCCCAGCTTTCGCGTGCAGGTCGACGTCACCCTCGCTGCCGTACGCGATCACGTTGCCGCGGCCGGTACGACCCGCCAGACCGCCTTGGCAGTTCTCGAACCGGAGGTCGCCGCGACCGGTCGCCACCTTGGTCGGCGCCTGCCGATTCGCGACCACGACGTCGCCACTGCCGGCGATCACGAGTTCCACCGGCAGGTCAGCCGGCAGCCGGATCCCGACCTCGAGCGCGAACACCCCGAGTGGCGCACCGGCCGGCGGCCGCGGTCCGCGCACCACGAGAACGCGCGGGTCGCCGGCATCCGGTTCGGCGGTGAACGCGAGCACAGTCTGCTCGAGCACGGCCAGCTGTTCGGCCGTGTCCGCCGCCCGCCGCACGCCGCCGCGGATCTGGATCTGGCCCGATTCCCCTCGATCGATCTGCACCAAGCCGTCCGCGACCTCGACCCGCAGTCGCTCGGCGCCTTGCCGAATCGGCAAGTCGCAGGTGAACTGCGCCGTGGACCGGTGCGACAGACTGCCGCCGCAAGCAGTGAGGATCCCGATCAGGGACCCCGCGGCGGTCCACCGCAGCGTTGGGCAGCCCGTGCGGTGGGCGCTACCACGCCGGTTTCGGGACGGACGGGGGTCGGCAGGGCGGGTCATCGTCGGGCCACGGAGTTTCCCCGCCCCAACGCCGTCGGGGAACCACCCTTTCGAATCCTCTCGTCGAGGCGTGCCACGCGCCGAAGCCTAGGATCTCGACGCGTCACCATGGCGAAGCAGAGCCCGGAACCGCAGCCCGACCCGGTCACGATGGTCGCCTACCATCGTGCCCTCGCCGAGCACGCCGACAGCCTGAAGACCTACGCGAGCCGCTTGCTCGGCGATCCGGTCGCCGCCGAGGACGTGGCGCAGGACGCCTTCCTCGCGCTCTACCGCCACCTGACCCAGGTGCCGGTCGCCGCGTTCCGGCCGTGGCTGTTCCGCGTCGCCCGCAACCTCTGCCTCGACCAGCTGCGGCGCCGCAAGTTCCGCATCAGCCTGTTCCGCGACCTGCAGAAGGACGACGACCAGCCGCTGAGCCTGTCCGACGAGAGCGCCACCACTCCCGACCAGGTCGCGGAGACCCGCGAGGCCAACAAGGCGATCGAGCACGCGATCGACGAACTGCCGACCAAGTTCCGGGAGGCCTTCCAGCTGTGCGAAGTTGAGGGACTCAGCTACGAGGACGCAGCCGCGATCATGGGCTGCCCGGTGAAGACGGTGTCGACGCGGTTGTTCCGCGCCCGCCAACGCTTCAAGTCGCTCGTCAGCCGACTGATCAAGGTCTGAAGCACGCGATGAACTGCACCACCTGCCGCTACGAGTTGTCCCAGTGCCTCGACGGCCGACTGCCGTCTGGACGGCGCGCGCTCGTGATGCAACACGTGCAGCAGTGCGGCGACTGCGAGACGTTCTGGAACGAACTGCAGGCCGCGCAGCGCCTCGTGCTGCAGCTGCCGCGCGAGCGGGTCAGCGAGCACTTCCGCGAACAGCTGTGGGAGCGCATCCGCGCCGGCGAAGGCTCGCCGGAAGCGGTGTTCCGCGAGCCGGTGCCGATCGCGACCAAGCTGCGCTACGCGTTCGTCGGCGCCGCCGCTGCGGCACTCGTGCTGTTCGGCGCGTCGCTGCTGCGGCCCGACCGCGCCGCGCAACCCGAGCAGCCGACCGGCCCGATCGCCGACGTCGACGACCACCGCCTGCAGCCGCGGATCCACGACGCGCCGACCGCGCCCGAAGCGACGTTCGCGTCCGACGAGCTGCAGCTGGAGCAGAACCCGCTGCTGGCCTCGACGCGGCGGCTCACGGCCGATCTGGTCGCGCTCGAAGCCGCGCGCCAGCTCGAGGGGCGCTACGCGAGCGTGCACTCGACGCTGGATCGGCTGCAGCGGCGCAGCGTCGATCCGGACGTCGCAGTCGACCAGGTGCTGGACAACGCCGGCGAATTCCAGAGCCTCGGCGAACTGCTGCTCGAGCTCAGCGACCGCCGCCGGCTGATGTTCCTCGAGCCGGAGGTCGGCGTCGACCTGCGCGTCGCCGTCGGGCTGCTGGGCCAGACGAGCGTGCTGCGGCGCGACCGCGAATCGATCACCGAGGTGGTCGGCCAGGCGCTGCAGAGCCGCCGTCTCGGCAACATCTCGCGGATGATCTCCGTGGTGTTGATGGACCCGCGCGAAGAGCGCGAGGTACTGGTGCGCCTGAACCACCAGCACCCGGAGGTCTTCCCGAAGCTGTTCTTCGTGTTCGGCTCCGCCGACGAACTGCAGTCGCCGGTGCTGCAGATGGGCGCGTTCCTGATGGACGGCGACTGCGGCGCCAGCTGGGTCGCGCCGCGCAGTGACGTCGAGGCCCGCGACCACCTGCTGCGCCTGGCGCACCGGAAGTAGCGGCTCGACGAGGCCGCGCGGGAAACCGGCGCGCTGCGCGAGGTAGCATGCGCGGCCCGCCCCGGTGCCAGCCGGCACCGCCAACCCGCCGACCCCGCCGATGCTCCCACTGCTGTTGGTCGTCTGCCTGTCGCCGTTCCCGAGCGCCGTTCGCTCCCACGACCCCGTCGCCGTCCACGGTCCCGCGGTTCGCGGCGAAGACAAGGCGATCAAGGCGCTGGATGCGTGGCTGAAGCTCTGGCGCAGCGGCAAGATCGCGTTCGCGTCGAAGGACAACATCGCCAAGGACTCGCTGGCGATGAAGTACGAAGTCGTGCCGCGCAGCGCCTTCACGGATCCGACCTGGGCCAAGGACCTGGAGCTGATCCTCGAAGCGGTCGCGAGGATCGACGATGCCGACGCCGCGCGCGCGTTGCTCGAAGTCGCGGCGATCGGCATCGACCAGGGCAAGTACACGCCGGACATGGCGCCGGCGTCGGTCCGGGACGCCGGCGAACGCTGGGCCGCCAAGCTGCGCACGCCAGCCGCCAAGGAAGAGCTGTGCCGGGTCGCGCGCGGCGAGGCCAAGGTGCCGAAGGCGCAGGCCACGGCCTGGCGCGCTGCCGCCGCGCGCTGCCTCGGCCTGATCGGCGACCCGACCCTGCTGTCGGCGATCGAGCCTCTGCTCGCCGACCCCGAGGACGTGGTCCGCTTCAACGCGGCCGAGGCGTTCGGCAAGCTCGCCGACGAGAACAAGGCCGAACCGCTGGTCGCCCTGGTTCGGCGCGAGGCCACGGACACCGTGCTGATGACCGCCGCGCAGGCGCTGCGCGAAGCGTTCACGGCCCTGACGAAGGTCGACAAGGCCGCCAGCGACGCCACGAAGGCACCGGAGAGCCTGCGGCTGGCGGTGCGCGCGGTCATCGAAGCGCTCGGCCGCACGACGTGGCGCGCCGACATGGCGCTCGTGCGGTTCCTCGACGACTTCCGGTCCCAGGAAGCGGTCCCGGCGCTGGTCTCGGTGCTCGAGCGCTTCCGCGACCAACCGGACGACGTGAAGTCGGGCAAGCTGTCGGGTCTGTTGCAGTTCCAGGTCCACGAACTGCTGGTGTCGATGACCGGCGCGGTGTTCCCGGCGACCGAGCCCGACAAGTGGCGCCAGTTCTGGGACACCGAGAAGGACAAGATCGAGGTCACGGCCAAGCACGAGCCCAAGGGCGGCGGCGCGACGTCGGCCGGCGACTTCTGCGGCATCCCGATCGAGGGCACACGCGTCGTGTTCGTGCTGGACCTGTCGGGCAGCATGAACTGGCCGATGCGCAGCGAAGCCGGCACCGGCCGCAAGAAGACGCCGACCGGCCTCGACTTCCTGAAGCAGGAACTGCGGCGCGCGATCGGCGCGCTGGCGCCCAACGCGCAGTGCAACCTGGTCACGTTCAACGGCAACCCGAAGCCCGAGCTGTGGCAGAAGGACCTCGTGCCCGCGACCGACAAGAACCGCGAGCGGCTGCTGAAATACGTCGACGAGCTGCGGGCCGACGGTGGCACGAACCTGTGGTGCGGCCTCGAGGAGGCGATGAAGATCAAGTCGCTGGTGCACAACACGCGCTACGAGTGCAACGTCGACGAGCTGTTCGTGCTGTCCGACGGCGCTCCGTCGGTCGGCGCCGTGACGGAGCCGGTGCAGATCCTGCGGCTCGTCGCCGAGAGCAACCGCGCCGCCGGCATGCGCATCAACACCGTGTTCGTGAACACCGTGATGCCCGAGGAGTACCGCCGGCAGGTGCCCGAGCCGGAGATGAAGCCGGCCGAGCTGATGCAGCGCCTCGCCGAGCAGAACGGCGGCGTGTTCAGGGAGCTGTAGCGCCTAGGCGCGCCGGGCCGGCGCCGGCGCCTTCGCGGTCGGCCGGCCGCGCCGCAGCAACGGCCCGGTCAACGCGATCAGGCCGCCGACCGTGAGCAACACCCAGCCGGCGCGGTCCGATTCGCGCAGCGCGGCTTCCGGCACGTGGCTCATCGCCAGCGCCATCTGCGTCTCGCCACCCTGGAACACGAACGTCGCGTGGCCGATCGCGCGCCACAGGAAGAACGTGCTCTCGACTTCGTCGCGCATGTAGCGCGCCATCGCGACCTGGCCGTGCAGCACGAGGCCGCCGCCGACGATCACGCCACCGAGCACCGCGCACAGCCACCGTGCCAGCCCCAACATGCCGGCACGGTAGCGTGCGAGGTGCGCCGCGTCATCGGACCGCCGGCCCCGGATCGCGCTGCGGCGCGGCGGCGGGCCGCACGTGGACGATCCGTTCGCCGTCGCGCAGCACGATGCGGTCACCGAGCGCCAGCACCGCGCGCAGCGCCGGATCGGCGGCCAGCGCAAACCAGGCATCGGCGAACGTCGCGACCACCACCGCCTGGCGCGCCCAGTCCGACGGCAGCCCCTGTTCGACCAGGTCGTCGCCGACGCGCACGAACGACCGTCCGGCGGCGCGCCGCACCAGCTCACGTTCGGCAGCGGCACCCGCCCTGCCGGACTTCGCTGCCTCGCGGCGCGTCGCACCGAGTTCGTAGGCGTCCGTGTCGGTGGCGAGGCTCTCTTCGACGGCCTCGGCGCCGGTCCGCGCACGGCCCAGCGCGGCGATTCCGCCACCCGCCGCCGGCGCAGCCGGGGCCGACGTCGCGCCTGCCGGGGGTCCGCCGATGCCGTCGCGCATCCCCTCCCGATCGCGCACGCGTCCGTCCTTGCCCGCGAGCCGCATGCCTTCTTCGACGATCAGCTGCGACGTGTACGGCGTCACGATGCCGTAGCGCGTCGCCAGCTGGCGGACCTCGTCGACCAGTTCGGGCCGCGCGCCGTTGCGGCGGATGCCGTCGAGCAGCGCCGCGATGTGCTGGCGCGCCCACAGCGTCTGCACGAACTCGTGCCGCGTGGCGACCGCCGGGAACTCGACGTCGAACACGAACTCGCGCCGCACTCCGTTCTGCCGACCGGTGACGCGCACGCGCTGGGCGCCGGCGTTCCGGTAGCGGCCGACGACCTGCAGCTGCTCGCCGCAGAACAGGTCGCGCGTGCGCGTCGGGTGCACCTCGAACGCGTCGAGTCCGTCGCAGCGGACCTCGACGTCGGTCAGCGCCGGCTGCGCGAGCTTCTGGCACAGCGCGTCGACCTTCGCCTCGATCTTCTCGTCGTTGCGCACGAAGTCGCGGGCCCCGCGGTGCTGTTCGACCAGGTCGTCGAGCAGCACGACGTCGATGTCGTCGCCGACACCGAGCGCGAACACGCGCGTCGCCTGCGTGTCGGCCCGCCGCGTCAGTTCGAGGATCTGCCGCGGATCGGTCGGCCCCATGGTCGGCTGGCCGTCGGTCACGAACACGATCTGCGGCAGCAGCACCGCGCCGTCGTCGCCGAGCGCGCGCGCCGATTCGAGCGCCTGCTGCAGCGCACCACCGATGTTGGTGCCGCCCATCGCGGTCAGCCCGTCGACCCGGCGCAGCGCCGCGTCGAGGTTGTCGCGCGTCGCCGGCTGGGGCGCCGCGAAGAACGTCTGCACGGCCGACGCGAACGTGATCACCTGGAACAGGTCGTCCGGCCGCAGCCGGTAGAGGAACGTGCGCACCGCCGCCTTGGCCTGTTCGAGCTTCGCGCCGGCCATCGAACCGGACGTGTCGACCACGAGCTGCACGCAACGGCGCGGCGGCGCGGCGGCGGCCAGCGTGCGCGGCGGCGACACCAGCATCGTGAACCACCCGGGTTCCCCGGGCAGACGGTACGGCAGCAGGTGCAAGCCGAACTCCTGTTCGGCGAGTCCGTACAGCACTTCGAGGTCGTCGAAGCCGGCGGCCGCGCCGTCGACGGTCACGGTGGCCGCGTGTTCGCCCTCGCGCCGGATCGCCGCGTTCGCGTACGGCGCGAACACCGTGCTCAGCGGCGTCTGCGAGCGGATGCGGACGTCGAGGCCGAGCGGCCCGACCGCCGCGTCGCCGAGCCGCGCGGCGCGCAGCGGCCACGACCACCGGTAGATGCCGCCGGTCGGCTGCAGCACCTGGCGCACGCGCACCGTGACCGCGACCTCGCCGCGCGCCGGGATCGGGAAGATCCGCGCGCGCAGCATGCCGTCGCCGGCGTACTCGAGCAGACCCGGGTCGCGCCGGCGGCGCACGATCGACTCGTAGACGGAGCGGGCCTGGCCCGCGTCCAGCACTTCGCCGCGCACTTCCTTGCCGCCGACGGTCATCGTGAAGTGGTCGGCAACCGCGCCGGCCGGCAGCGGCAGGAACCACGTGCCCTCGGCATCGCGGTCGCCGTCGTTGCGCAACAGCTGGTCCACCACCGTGGTCGCGACGCCGTCGACCACGTCGGCGTGCACGGCGGTGCGCGCGATGTGCACGTTCGGCGGCGCCGGCGGACGCAGGTCGGGCCGCGGCGCCGGGCCGGGCTGATCGGGGCCGATCCAGAGGCCCTGGGCCGCCAGCGGCGTGCACAGGGCGAGAGACAACGACAAGAACGCGCGGTTCATGGGCTGGTCTGCGGCACGACGCGGCGCGAATGCGCACGCTGTGCCGAGCCGCCCCGCAACGCCGGACCACCGGCCGCGGTTCCGCTTCGTTCCGCCAACCGAACGGCAGGTCGCTACAGCGGCAGCTTGCAGCCGGTGGCATCGAAGACGACCTCGAACCGCGGCGCCAGCCAGCGCACCAGGTCCTCGGGCGTCTTCAGCTTGTCGGCGGTGATGCGCGCCGTCACCTCGCGGTCGCCGGTCTTGTCGAGGTTGCGCGTCCACACCAGCACGTCGCCCGGCACCTGCAGCCGCACGACCACGTCGAGGCCGGCCAGCTGCTGCTGCCGCTTGCGGAAGAACTCCGCGGCAATCGGGTCGTCGCTGGCGCCGAGTTGTTCGGCCTTGGCCCGCGCCTCCCCCCACGCGGCCTTGCCCTGCGGGAACAACGTCAGCTTCGCGGTTCCCGGCCGCGGTCCCGCGGCGAGCTCCCACTCGGCCGAAGAGCCGCACAGCGGGCTCTTGCGCAGCGTCGCGAAGTCCGTGAACGAGGCCTCGAGCTCGACCGTGCGCCGGCCCGCGGCGCGCTGCGTCGCATGCCGCACCAGCTCGAGTCCGGCGCTGCGCAGTTCGGCGGCGACCGCCTCGCGTTCGAACACGGCGGCCGGGTTCGGCACGGCGCCGAGCTGGGCCGCCTCACTGGCCTTGGCGATCTCGGCCAGCGTGGCCTCCGCCATCTTCAGCACCACGACCTGGCGGCCGGCGCCGTCGGCGCCCAGCGTGACGGTCTGTTCCATCTCGAGACAGCTGGTGGCGCACAGGAGGAAGGCCAGGGCGACGGTCGCGCGGTGCATGCAGTCGTGATCGGCCGTTGCCACCGACGATCTGGAGCCGGTCGGACCCGCGCATCGCGCTGGCGTGGGCCTAGGATGCGCCGATGCCGGACTGGGCTCCCGACTTCCCGCTGCTGGCGATCGCCGCCGGCCTCGTCACGCTCGTGGTCGGCGCCGATCTGCTGGTCCGCGGCGCGGTCTGGATCGCGCTGTCGCTCGGCATGAGCCACATGGCGGTCGGCCTGACCCTGGTGGCGATGGGCACGTCGATGCCCGAACTGCTGGTGAGCCTGACCGCGGCACAGAAGGGCAGCAGCGCGATCGCGCTGGCGAACGTGCTGGGCAGCAACGTCGCCAACGTGCTGCTGATCGTCGGCGTCGCAGCGTCGCTGTGTGCGATCCGCCTGCAGGTGCGGCGGCTCGAACTCGGCTTCCTGCTGCTGGCCTCGGCGCTGACCGCGGTGCCGTTCGTGGTCGACCAACACGTCGGCCGCCCGGTGGCGGCCCTGATGGTGGCGATGCTGGTGGCGTTCTGCGGCCAGCTGCTGCGCCGCGAACGCGCCGCGATGCAGTCGGTCGACCATGCGCCGCCGCACGTGGCGACGTGGCGCGGCTGGCTCGCCCACGCTGCGCTGCTGGCGCTCGGCCTCGTGCTGCTGCTGTACGGCGCCGAATGGCTGGTCGAAGGCGCGATCGTCGTCGCGGCCGACCTCGGCCTCGGCGAGGCCGTGATCGGCATGACGGTCGTCGCGGTCGGCACCAGCCTGCCCGAGCTGGCGACTTCGGTCGTCGCGGCGCTGCGGCGGCAGCCCGAGATCGCGATCGGCAACATCCTCGGGTCCAACATCTTCAACGTCGGTGCGGTGCTCGGCATCGCTGCGCTCGTGCAGCCGTTCCCGGTCGACACCGGCGCGCTGTGGCCACTGCTGACGGCCACGCTCGCCTCGGCGGTCGCGCTGGCCGCCGTGCTGCGGCTGCGCGGCGGTGTGCCCCGCCTGGTCGGGTTGGTGTTCCTGTTCGGTTACGTCGCCTTCCTGACCGTCGAAGTCCTGCGGTCGCACGCAGGCTGAACTTCGGGCTATCATCGCGGCCCCATGTTGGCCTGCTTGCTTGCGAGTCTGTTGTCGTGGCAGGACCCGGCGCCGCCTGCCCCCGCGCCGGACACCGCGCCGCCTGCCGCCAAACCGGTCGTCGTCGCCCTCGACGACCGCGCCGCGAAGGAAGCCGTCAAGGACCTCGAGCTGGCGCTGAAGGACACCGCGTCGCTGGCCGACAAGAACCGCGCGCTCGACAAGATCGCGGACCGGTCCCACGAGCGGCTGCTGAAGCCGCTGGCGACGCTGATCGAGAAGGAGAAGTCGGTGCTGCTGCGCAAGCGCGCGGCGGTGCTGCTGCGCAACCACCCGCCCGCCTTGGCGAACCCGGCGATCCGCAAGCTGCTGGCGAACCCGCGCGTGCAGGGCCACCCCGGCGTCGCGGCCGAACTGGTGCGCAGCCTCGCGGCCTGCGGCTACACGGCCAAGCAGTGGTCGGAGATCCAGGGCCTGTTCGAGGTCGACTACCACGCCGAACGCGTGCCGCTGCACGAGGCGCTGCTCGACCTGATCACGCAACACAAGGAGAAGCAGGCCGTCGACCTGCTGCTGCGCAACCTCGACGAGCCCGTGCCCGAGAACGAACACCACGCCGACAACCCGCCGGCGGAGTACTGGGAAGCGCGCTGGAAGGCGTGGGCGATCTGGAAGGGCAAGGTGCAGGAGGCCCTGTTCGCGATCACCGGCCAACGCTTCAGCACCGCCGCCGAGGCGCGGGCATGGCTGGCGAAGAATCCGCTGCGGTGAACGTCGACGCGCAGATCGCCGACCCGATCGCGTTCCTGCGCCGGCACGCCGAGTGGCTGTTCGCGCCGGACCTCGGCGTCTGCATCGTCGGCTCGCAGGCGCTGGCGCTCGGCTGCCGCGCGAACGGTGCGCCCGGCCCGACGCCGCAGGACCTCGACCTGTCGTGGCTGCCGGACGTCACCGACGGCGCCGCGCTGCTGCGTGCGCACGACGTGCTGGTCGGCACCACCGACGGCAACCTCGGGCGCGGCACGCTGGCGATGAAGGTCGGCGGCCGCCGCATCGAGATCACGACGCTGCGCGGCGGCGAGCCCGGCCAGCCCACCGCGGCCCGCATCGCCGCCGACCTGGCCGAACGCGACATGACGATCGGCGCGCTCGCGTGGGAGCTGGCGACCGGCCGGCTGCACGATCCGAACCGCGGCCTCGAGCACTGGCGCGAACGCCGCGTCGTGCCGGTCGGCGATGTCGCCGAGCGCGTGCGCGAGCACCCGATCCGCTGGCTGCGCTACTACCGCAAGGCCCACGAACTCGGCTTCGCGCTCGACTCGGCCGTGCGCCATGCCGGCCTGCCGCCGACCGTGCTGCTCGAACTGCCCGCCGAAGCGGTCGCGCTCGAACTGCGCGCCGTGCTGGCCAAGTGCGCCTCGCCGGGGCGCTGCCTGCTCGAACTGCACGAGGACGGCCTGTTGGCGACGCTGGCGCCGGAGCTCGCGCGCCAGTTCGACGGCCGACCCGCCGGTCCGCAGCGCTGGCACCCCGAGGTGTCGCAGGCGCTGCACCTCGTGCTGGCGCTCGAATGGGCCGCGGCGCGCACCGCCTACCTGGACCCACGCGACCGCCTCGCGGTGCTGGTCGCCGTGTTGTGCCACGACCTCGGCAAGGGCTACACGTCGAACGCGCGGCTGCCGGCCCACCACGGCCACGAACAGGACGGCCTGCCGCACGTCGACCGCCTGCTCGATCGCTGGCCCGGTCTCGCCGACCCGCGCACGCGCCTGCTGGCGCGCGACGTCTGCGCGCTGCACGGGGAGCTGCGTCGGTTCGACGAGTTGCGGCCGGGCACGCTGGCCGAGCTGTTCGATCGCCACTTCCGCGCCCAGGACTATCCGGTGGCGCTGTTCGCGATCGCGATGGCCGCCGACTCGGCCGGGCGGCTCGGCCTCGCCCACGTCGGCGCCGAAGTCGAATCGCGCACCGCCGCCGACCTGAACTGGCTGCGCGAGGTCTGCACCGGCGTCGACGCCGGCGCACTGCGGCAGCGCTTCGGCGACGACCTCGCGGGGTTCCGTTCGGCACTGCACCAGGAACGGGCCCGCGCGATCGCCGACGGCCGGCGCACGCGACAGCACAGCTGACGTCAGCGGACGCGCAGCTCGGCGTCGGCGGTCGCACCGGCGACGACTTCGACTTCGACTTCGGGGCACCAGTCGCCGCCCCTGGCGTTCTTCGCCCGCAGCGCGTAGCGCCCGGCCGCCAGGTCGTCGACCTGCACGCTGCCGCCGGTGCCGATCGCCGGCTGGCTCCACTGCGTCGCGTCGGCCGCGCGGTGCTGCACCATCACGAGGTCGAGGGCCTCGCCGTTGCCGCCGCGGACGCTGCAGCGCACGCGCCCGGCGCCGACCAGATCGACGCGGCCGACGTCGGTGGTCTGCCGCTCGACCACGAGCTGCGCGGCGCGCTCGACCGGCACGCAGCCGCGATCACTGACGCGCACCCGCCAGGAGCCGACCGGAACGTCGTCGACGGTGGCGAGGCCGGTCGCGTCGGTGCGCACGCGTTGGGCGCCGACGGTCATCGTCATCGCTTCACCGCCGCCGCCGTCCGCGGTCGTGATCGTCGCGAACCGCACCATCTGGCGCGCCGTCGCCCCACCTTCGCCGACCTCGGGCTCGATCTCGACGGTGGCGCCGTCGACCGGCTCGCCGGTGCCGGCCCGGTGCACGCGCACGGTCAGACGGCCGACCCGCAGCGACAAGTCCTGCCGCACCTCGGCAGTGTTCGGCGGCACCTCGAGGTCGTGCCGCCCGCGCACGACCTGGTGCTCGCGACCGAACGACAGCGTGTAGGAACCCGGCTCGACGTCGGCGAACGCGAAGCTGCCGTCGCCGGCAACCGTCACCGTCGGCGCACCGAGGGCACCGAGTCCGTTGTCGCGCTGCTCGAGGCAAACCGTGCCGCCGGCCAACGGCCCGTCGGCGCCGAGCAAGCGGCCGTGCACCCGCGCGAGGATCGGGCGGCGCAACACGACGTCGACGGTGCGACCGGCCTCGATGCGCACCGCCTGTGCCGAAGCAGCGAGCGTTTCGTTGCCTGCGAACACCATCCGCATGCCGCCGGAGGACTCGTCGCGCGGCGGCCGGCCGAGTACCGCGCGGTAGTCGCCGGGGGCGAACGGACCGAGTCGTGCCTTGCCGCTCGGGTCGGTAGTTGCCGTTCTGTAGTTGTCGTTGCCCTGCAGCATCCAGAGCTGGTCGAGCTGGGCGTCGGCGGGAGCGAAGTGGACCTCGGCGCCGGGCATCGGTGCGCCGTCGCCGTCGAGGACCTGCACCGCGGCGAAGCCCGGCTGTTGCAGCACGAGCCGCACCTCCACGGTGCCGCGCGCGGCCAGCGAGGCGACCACCGGCGCCGTCGACGCGAAGTCGGCATGGCTGGCGACGAACTGCACGTCGCGCGCCGGCAGGCCCGGGATCGTGGCCGTTCCGTCGTCACCGGTCGTGGCCTCGCCGACGCGACTGGGATCGTCGAAGGTGACCTCGGTCGGTTCGCCGTCGGCCGCCGCGTCGGCGTGGCGCGTCACGCGGATGCCGCCGAATTGGTCCTGCCCCGGCAGTGCCGCGCGGACCTTCGCGCCGGCCACCGGTGCACCGGCCGGGTCGACGACCCGCACGCGGGCGGAAACGCCGGCGTCGGCGACGATGCGCACGCCGCGCACGGTCTGCGCCGGCGCGACCTGCACGCCGGCCAGCTGCGTCGGCAGGTGGCCGGCGCCGGTTGCCCGCAGCACCGTCGGGCCCGGTGCGACGTCGACCAGGCGGAACGTGCCGTCGGCCGCAGTCGTCACGGGACGCGTCGGCGCGGCCAGATTGCCGACGAGGTCGTCGTTCGTGCGCGTCGCCAGCACGCCGACTTCGGAGTCGGCGATCGGCGTGCCGTCGGCGGTGCTCAGCACGCCTTCGATCGCCGCCGTGCGCTGCACGCGCAACACGAGATCGCCGGTGCCGACCGCGACGTCGGCCGCGGTCGCCGCCGTGTGGCCGGCGCCGAACGCGCGCACCGTCGTGGTGCCCTTCGGCAGCCCGGCCAGCGTGAAGAAGCCGGCGGCGTCGGTGGTCGCGGCTTCGTCGCTCGAGAAGCGCTCGACGTCCATCGCCCCCTGCATCTCGCGCCGCTTGCAGGCGACGCGGAAGCCGGCGACACCGACGCCGCGATCGTCGACGACCCGACCGGCGATCGCGTCACCGGTGCGAACGGTCACGACGAGATCGGTCTGCTGCTGCTCGCTCGCGACCTCGACGTCGAGAGCCGTCGGCAGGAAGCGGCTCGACGCGGTGCGCAGGACCCACTTGCCGGGCCGCAGCTTGCCGATCGTGAACCGGCCGTCGGCGCCGGTCTTGGTGCCGCTGCGCGTGTCGAACAGGAACGCACCGAGCGTCGCCTCGACCTTCACGTCGGCGACCGGCCGGCCCAGTTCGTCCTGCACCACGCCGGCCAGCGAACTGGCGCGCAGCACGACGAGGTCGCCGAGGTCCTGGTCGCCGGCCGCGCTGCGGAACCGCGGCGATTCGGCGGCGAACTCGAGTTCGCCGCCCTGCACGTGCAGCTGCCCGTCGCTGCCGACGGGGATCGACAGGCGGAACCGACCCTCGCGGTCCGACTTCGGCCGCTGGTCCGGACCGAGCTCGGGCCCGCCGTCGGTGGCGCCGTCCGCCGGCCACGTCGACACGCCGAGTTCGACCCCGACCCTCGGCGCCCCGTGCACATCGACCAGCCTGCCGCGCACTTCGTAGGTCGCCGAGCCCCGCGGATCGGCAACAGCGCCGACGACCTCGGTGCGCTCGACGCCCCCCGCGGCGGCTTCGGCCGGGCGATCTGCCGCGGCGGCAGGTGCCGCACCGGCGGCCGGCACCGCGGTCTCGGCCACCGGAGTGGTCGACGGCGGTGCCGGCACCTGCGGCACACCTTCGTGCGCGAACCACCACCAACCGAGCAACAGGGAAACGGCGGCCGCAGCGACCGCGACGAGGGGCTTGGCTTGCATCGGGAGAGCGCGGAGCGGAGTGGGCGGCTGGGACGCCAGGGCCGTCAGGTTACTTCCGGAAGGCGATCTGCGCCGCGACCGAAGCTCGGCCGATGCACGCGGAGCGGGCACCGCCTACGCTCGCGGGCCGCATGCCGACCCCCGCGCACCACAAGGCCCGCCGTCGTCAGTTCCTGGCCGCGATCGACACGCCCGTGCTGCTGATGGCCGGCGGCTGGATCGCCCGCAACTACCCGGCCAACTGGCACCCGTTCCGCGCCGACAGCACGTTCCTGTTCTTCTTCCCGGAGCCGGAGCCGAACGCAGCCGCGCTGTTCGACCCGAAGGACGGCTCGGTGACGCTGTTCCTCGACGAACGCACGCAGGCCGACGCGCTGTGGCACGGTCCGGTGCCCGGCTTCGCCGACGTCAAGAAGGCCGTCGGGGTCACCGCGGTGGTGGCACGCGGCGAACTGGCGGCGTTCGTGCGCAAGAAGTGCGGCAAGCGCACCGTGCGCACGATCGCGATCGCCGATCCGCGCGCCACGGCCGAGGCGAACGCGATCACCGGCGCCGAGGTCGACTTCCACGATGCCGCGCGCGTCGCGCACCCGGACCTCGTGGCCGCGGTCGCCGCGCTGCGCAACCACCGCACCGCCGAGGAGCTCGCCGAGATGCGCCGCGCCGCCGCCGTGACGCGCGAGGCGCACACGCTGGCGATGGCGCGCACGCGCACCGGCATCTACGAACAGGAACTCGTCGGCCACGTCGAGGGCACGTTCGCGCGCCACGGCTGCGTGCCGGCGTACAACACGATCCTGTCGGTGCGCGGCGAAGTGCTGCACAACCACGCCCACGGCAACCTGCTGCACGAGACCGACCTCGTGCTGCTCGACGCCGGCGCCGAGACGGCGTCCGGCTACTGCGCCGACGTGACGCGGACCTGGCCGGTCGGCGGCCGCTTCTCGCCGGAGGCGTGCGACGTCTACGACGTGGTGCTCGCCGCCGAGCAGGCCGCGATCGAGGCCGTGCGGCCCGGCGTGCGCTACCGCGACGTGCACCTGCTCGCCTGCCGCGTGCTGGCCGACGGGCTCGCGCAGCTCGGCCTGATGCACGGCGACGCGGACGAGCTGGTCGCCAGCGGCGCGCACGCGATGTTCTTTCCGCACGGCGTCGGCCACCTGCTCGGCCTCGACGTGCACGACATGGAAGCGTTCGGCGACCGCGTCGCCTACGCCGCGGGCCGCAAGCGCAGCGACCAGTTCGGCACCGCCTACCTGCGGCTGGACCTCGACCTGGCGCCGGGCATGTGCGTGACGATCGAACCGGGCGTCTACTTCGTGCCGGCGATCCTGCGCGACGCGACGTTCAAGAAGCGCTTCAAGGGCCAGGTCGACTTCGCGCGCGCGGAACGCTACCTGACCATGAACTCGCTGCGCGGCTTCGGCGGCATCCGCATCGAGGACGACGTGCTCTGCACCGACGGCGGCCACGAAGTGCTGACCGCTGCGGTGCCGAAGGAACGCGTGGCGATCGAGGCGCTGGTCGGCAGCGGCGGCAGCTGATCGCATGCTGCGCGCCTTCTCGCTCGCGTTCGGCCAGCTGTTCGATCGCCGGGTGCTCGGCGTGCTCGGCACCTGCGCGCTGCTGAGTCTCGCGGTGTTCGTCGGCCTCTGGTGGCTGATCGACTGGCTGCTGACCGACGTCTGGGTCACGACCGGCTGGGCCCACACGACGCTCGACTGGTTCGGCGCGTTCGCGGCCGTGCTGCTGGCGTGGTTCCTGTTCCCGGTGGTCACCAGCGCGTTCGTCGGCCTGTTCCTCGAGCGCGTCGCGACGCTGGTCGAACGGCGCCACTATCCGTACCTGACGCCGGCGCCGGGACTGCCGTTCCACCAGGCACTGGCGGCCTCGCTGCAGTTCCTGGCGCTGGTGGTGGCGGCCAACGTGCTGCTGCTGTCGCTGCTGCTGCTCTGGTTCCTGCCGTTCGCCTATCCGGTCGGCTTCTTCGTCGTGAACGGCCTGCTGCTGGGCCGCGAGTACTTCGATCTCGTGGCGCTGCGCCGCCTCGACCGGGCACGCACGCGCACGCTGCGCGCCGCGCACGCCGGCGAACTGCTGCTGACCGGCGCCGGGCTGGCGTTCCTGCTGACGGTGCCGCTGCTGAACCTGGTCACGCCGGTGTTCGCGACCGCGATGATGGTGCACCGCTTCGAACGGTGGCGCGGCGATCAGCTCGCGGCCGGCGGCGGGTAGAGCACGACCGGCACGTGCGCGTGCCGCAGCACCAGCTCGGCGACGGAGCCGAGCAGCAGGCGCCGCAGGCCGCTGCGGCCGTGGGTCGCCATCGCGACGTAGTCGGCCTTGGTCGACGCCGCGTAGTCGACGATCGCCTTCGCGACGTCGGCGGCGTCGAGCACGACCGCCTGCTTGCAGAGATCGCGGCCGAACTCGCCGGCGAGTTTGTCGATCGCCGTCTGCCAGTCGCGCTTGACCTGCTGCCGGTCGGGATAGGTCGCCATCAGGCCACCGCCGGTCGGCTCGAACGGCAGGTCCTCGAGCACCGCGACCAGCGTGACGTCGAGGCCGAGCCTCTGCGCGAGCTGCCGCACCGGGGCGAACGCGCGCTTCGATTGGTCGGAGAGATCCGTCGTCAACACGATGCCTGGCATCTGGCGCCTCCTGGGTCAGGGCCGGATCGGTCGCCCGGTGCCGCCCGGCGGCCACGAACGTCCGGTCCGCAAGGCGTAGAGCATGCGCCACCTCGGGCCGATCGGCCATGCGGTCTTCGACCACCGGCGAAAGTCGCGCGGTGGCGCCGGGGTTCGACCGGCATGCGAGGTGTCGTGATGAAGACGCGGAAACCGGACACCGGCACGGTGGTGCCAGTGGCGTTCGCAGAGATCCGAGTGGCCGACGTGATGCAGCGCGAGCTGGTGCACGTGCGCGCCACCGATGCGCTGGAGGAGGTCGAACGCGTGCTCGCCGACGCGCGCATCAGCGGCGTGCCGGTGCTCGACGACGACGACCAGATGCTCGGCGTACTGTCCAACAAGGACCTGGTACGACGCCGCGCCGAAGACAGCGAGGCACCCGAAGAACTGGGCTTCGAGGACACCGTGCTCGACGCCGAGGAAACCGAGCCCGTGGCCTACCGCCGGCCGCGCGGCAGCGGCCTGTGCGCCGGCGACGTGATGACCACCGACGTTGCCAGCGTGGCGCCGGACACCGGTCTCGCCGAAGCGGCGCGCCTCATGGTGCAGCGCGAGGTGCACCGGCTGATGGTCGTGCAGCGCGGCCGGCTGGTCGGCATCGTCACCACGCTGGACCTGCTGCGCCCGCTCGCCGGCATGCCACCGAAGGGTCGGTGACCCGCATCAGAGCCACGCGAAGTCGGTGTTGCCGCCGCTGAGCACGAGGCCCACGCGCCGGCCTTGCAGCGCGCCGCCATCGGCGTGCAGGGCCGCCAGCACGGTCGCCGCGCTCGGCTCGACCACGAGCTTCATGCGCTGCAGGAAGAAGCGCGCTGCCGCGACGATCGCCGGCTCGTCGACGGTGACGACGCGCACGCGGTGTTCGCGCAGCAGCCGGAAGTTGGGTTCGCCGAGCCCGGTCATCAGCCCGTCGGCCCAGCTCTTGGCGCCGTCGACGCGCGGCTGCCGCACGCCGGTCGCCAGCGACCGGGCGGCGTCGTCGACCGCCGCCGGCTCGGCCGCGACCACCTGCGCCGCCGGCCGCAGCGCGCGCACGACGACTGCCGTGCCGGCGCACAGGCCGCCGCCACCGACCGGCGTGACCACGGCGTCGAGTTCGGGCACCTGCTCGAGCAGTTCGAGGGCCGCGGTGCCCTGCCCGGCGATCACGTCGGGATCCTCGAACGGGTGCACGAGGTGCATGCCGCGCTCCCGCTGCCACGCGGCACAGACCGCGTCGCGATCGGCGGGCTTGCAGAAGCGGATCTCGGCGCCGTAGCCGCGCACCGCGTCGACCTTGATCGCCGGCGCCGTATCCGGCATCACGACCGCACACGGGACGCCGCGCGCACGTGCGGCGTAGGCCAGGGCCGCCGCATGGTTGCCGCTGCTGTGCGTGACGACGCCGCGCGCCGCGACATCGGGCGGCAGCGCGAACACCGCGTTGCAGGCACCTCGCGCCTTGAAGGCGCCGACCTTCTGCAGGTTCTCGCACTTGCAGAACACGCTCGCCCCGACGGCGGCGTCGAGCGTGCGCGAGGTCAGCACCGGCGTCCGGTGCACGAACTCGCGGATGCGCGCGGCCGCGGCGGTCACAGCCCCCAAGGTGATCACCGGCGCAGGATAGCCCCTGAGCTGATGGGTTGAGTGGGCATGTGTTGCACCCACCGGTCGTAGGCAGGCGGCTGGCAGCTACTTCCGGTGGTAGTCGAGTCCCCCGAAGCGAGGCACGGGCCGCGGCCCCGCCAGGCGCCGGCCCCGACGGCCCGCGGCCGACGCTTCCGCCGGGAAGGAATCGTGCCCAAGAAGGGGGTCGCGCGGGCACCCTGCGAATTGCTATCCTCCCCCGCACTTCGGGCCGCTCGCCGGCGGTCCGAGGCATGCCCTCACCTCGGACTTCCTACCGTGCCGCACCATCGCTTCTGGCAATCGACGCTGCTGGGTCTCGCGATCACCGCGACCGTGTCCGCTCAGGGTCCGGTCTCCATCGGAACGCGCTACGTCGAATGGCGCAACTCCACCGGAGCCGGCGCCACGCAGCTGTCATCGTGGATCCACTACCCGGCAGCCGTCGCCGGCGTCGATGCGCCGATCCTGCCACGCACCGGCGGCTGGCCGGTCATCGTGTTCCTGCACGGCTATGGCGCCGGCGCGGTGCTCTACTCGCAGCTCGCGGACGCCTGGGTGCAACGTGGCTTCGTGGTCGTGCTCAGCGACACGAGCCTGTTCGACTGGAGTCAGCAGCCGCTCGACGGCATCGCGCTGCACAGTGCGGTGCTGGCCGCGAACAACGACGCGTTCGGGCCGTTCGCGAACGCGTTCGCGCCGGATCGGATCGCGATTGCCGGCCACTCGATGGGCGGCGGCAACACCGCAACCGTGCTGGCGCAGAATCCCGGCTACCAGTGCGGCTTCGCGCTCGCGCCGGCGTTGCCGAACGACGGCTCGCCGGACATGGTCGAAGTGCCGCTCGGTGTGCTGGCCGGCCAGGGCGACTGGATCACGCCGCCGGCACTGCACGCCGAACCCTACTACGACGCGATCGGCACCGCGGCGCCGCTGAAGGCCTACCACCTGCTCGACACGACCGCCGACCACGCGAACATCGTGTCGATGTTCGGTGGGCCGGCGTGCCCGGCATTCGCGCACGCCGTCGAGGTCAGCACGTCGTTCTTCAACCACTGCCTCGGCCTCGACGCGTTCGCGCTCGAGCAGGTCTGCGGCGACAGCGTCGCCACCAAGCCCATCGTCGTCAGCCACGAGTTCGTGGCCACCAAGCCGCAGATGTGGCTCGACGAGAACCCCACCCTGGGAGCGACGGCGACGCTGTCGATCGCCGCCCAGCCCGGTCTCGCGGCGATCGCCGCGGCATCGTCGCTGGGCCCGGCGGTGCCGACCGAATGGGGCGCGCTGCTGCTCGATCCGGTCACCAGCTTCGTCGCATTCGTCGGCCCCGTCGGGGCGAACTCGCGCCTGGATGTCGGCATCTCGATCCCCGACGACCCGGCCTTCCTGAACATGCCGCTCGCGCTGCAGGGCCTGGGACCTGCGCTGGCCTTCGACTACCAGGTCAGCAACGCTGCGTTCGTGCACGTGACCGACTGAGCGACCGCCGACGGCCCGTGCGCGATCGGTCCGCGCCGCGACCGGCCGCCGCACCGTCTCCTAGCCGCCGAGCCGGCGCCGCCATTCGTCCTCGATCTGGCGCACTCGCTCCGCGGTCAGCGGCACCGGTCGCGGCCGCACGACGACGCGGCGGTCGACGATGGTGACGTTCGGGTCCAGCGCTGCCAGATACTCGGCCGGCACACGACGTTCGTGGGCGATGAACCGCATGCGGTCGTGGAACGCGCGCAGTTCTTCCACCTCCGCATCGGCGAGGGCGTCTTCGAACCGGCCGCCGAACAGGAGCAGCCACCGGTCCACGAACTCGAGCATCGCCGCGGGCGGCGCGCCCGCCACGGCCGCCAGCGCGGCAGCGAACTCGTCGCGCGTGTGCCGGCCATCGTGGTCCGGATCGGTGCGGTCGAGCACCTCGATCCAGCGCTCGCGCGGCAGGAACGAGAAGTACCACTCGGTGGTCGGCGTCCTCGCCCCGACCCAATCGTTGAGGCCGAGCTCGTCGACCACGGCGATGTCCGGCAGCACCCAGGCCAGGTAACCGGCCGCGATGGTCTGCACGACCGGAATGTCCTGCGGGTCGGTGGCCATGCGCGCGCGTTCGGGCAGGGCCTTCTGCTGCTTGTCGACCCAGATCGCCAGCACCGGCGTGCGGAAGCAGAACTGCAGCTGCAGCCACAGCTGCTGTCGGTCGTACTCGCGCACCACCGGGCGCAGCCAGGCCGGCACCTTGTCACACAGCGGGTCGTACTGCGGGTAGAGGCGGGGCTCGGTCAGCCAGTACTGGCACCAGCCGACCGACGACGCCAGTGCGGTCAGCACCATCGCGCCGACCGGCAGCAGCGCGCCGCGCCGCAGGTGCGCCGCCAGCGCGGCCGTCGCCAGCGTGCCGAGCGGCACCGTGTGGCTCAGCACCCGGTACTCGAAGTGGTCGGCGCCCACGCGCACCAGGTAGAACGCGACGTGGAACACCGCCGCCGCCACCGCGGCCAGGGCCGGCAGCCGTTCGTCGCACCATCGTGCCGCCGCCGCGACCCCGCGACACCGCGCCACCGCCGTCACCAGCGCCGCCGCTGCGACCAGCGGCCACACCCAGGCACCGTGCTCGAACGCAAAGCAGAACGCATAGCGCCAGCCGGCCTCGGGCCAGGGCGCCGTGACCTTGGCGTAGTAGGTGTTCGGCAGCCAGTCGCCGTAGAACCCGCGCCGCCACGCGACGTGCGCAGCGATCACCAGCAGCGGCGCCAGCCCGCACGCGGCGCGCGCCGGCGACAGTCGACGCCGCAGCACGAGGACGAAGGCCGTGGCTCCGGTCACGGCGACCAGCAGCAGGCCGTCGGGCCGCGTCAATGCGGTCACCGCCGCCGCGGTCGACCAGACCGAGAGCCAACGTGTGCCGGGCACGGCCCCGGCGCGAAACGCGTGCAGCACCCAGGCGACGAAGCCGAGGTTGAACAGGGCCGTCTCGAGCCCGCCGGTCATCCACTGCAGGAAGGTGCGGTTGCACGCCATCACACCGAGCGCCGTCAGGCCGACGACCGCCGGCAGCTGCGCGCCGTCGCGGCCACGCAACCGCAGCGCAGCACACGCCGCGACGCCGAACGTCGCGAGTCCGAAGCCGAGCGACAGCACGTTGGCGGCGGCAGGCGGCTCGACCCCGAACCAGCTCCAGACCGCCCACAGCAGCAGGGCCCAGAGGAAGCCCGTGTAGCCCTCGACCGGCCGGAACGGCGGCGCGTTCCACACCAGGCCGAGGCCGTCGTGCGCATTGGCGACGTAGCGGAACGTGATGTAGGCGTCGTCGCAGAGGAACCGCAACTGCCAGGCGCCGATCGCGGTCGCGATCAGCAGCGCGGCGACGAGCCAGAGGACCGCGGCACCGCGCCGCGGCCCGGGATCGGAGCTGGACGTGGCGGGCGGCCGTTCGCGGTCGCTAGTGCGGCTGGACGCGCAGTCGTCCATTCTTCCGCTCGACGTCGAACACCTTGTTGCCCAGCGGCATGCCCTGGAGCTTGAAGTCGATCGCGTCGCCGATCGGGTCGTCCTGCACCTCGCCGTAGCGGATCGCGAAGCCGCAGGCGATGCGGAACACGTTGTCGAGCACGAACGCGCCCAGGTAGTGATCGACGCCGCGATAGCGCGAGCCGACGCCGGTGTCCGGGTTGTAGTGCTCGAGCGAGTTGGCGAGGTCACTGCCCTCGGCCTTGCCGCTCAGCATCTCGATCGTCTTGTGCAGCAGTTCGGTCGCGAGCTTCTGCGCCTTCTTGTGGCCACGTTCGGCCCAGTGCGTCAGGCCCTCGAGGATGTGCGAGTTGACGACCGGCCAGACCCGGCCGTTCCACGGGCAACCCTTGCGCGTGCCCTTCCACTTGCCGGTCGCGTCGTAGGTCGTGTCACTGACCGCGATGCTCGGTACCGGGAACCGGGTCCAGAACTCGTTGCGGTCGTGCAACGTCTCGAGCATGCGATCGACCTGCTTCGGGTTCGGGATGTCGGTCGCGAGCGGATAGAAGCCGACGGCCGCCTTGACGTTGGTCTTGCGGCGGTTGTCCGGATCGAGATCCATGAACAAGCCGGCCTTCTCGTCCCACATCTTCTTGCGGATCGTGTCGAGGATCACCTCGGCCTCCGCCGCGAAGCGGTTGGCCATCGCCTTCTCCTGGATCTCCTCGGCGACCTTGTGCAGCCACTTCACCATGCGGTAGCGGAACACCGAGGCGTCGATGCCCTTGAGGCGGAACTGCTCGGTGAACTCGATCGCTCGGTCGGCCTTGCCGTCGATCACCATGTAGCGGCGCGAGAACTCCTGCCCCGCCTCGAAGTGATTGACGATGTCGGTGAGGCCGCTGCCCTCGGGGTCACGGTTGTTGGCGAGCCACTTCACGTAGCGCTGCATCGCCATCAACACGGCCTTCTTGGTCGCCTTGTCCGGATGGATGGCGTCGAGCGACTCGAAGCCGCCGCCCCAGTCGGCGTGATAGAAGTCGTTGGCGTTGGTGCCGGCCATGTAGAGCCGGCCGGGCACCTGGCCGTTGTGCAGGATGTTGTCGAAGAACGCCTTCAGGCAGCCGCGCGCGAGCGTCGGATCCTGCAGCCAGCGCGCCTCGCGCATGATCGACGGCGTGCTGAAGCTCGACGGCTGGTGGAACGGTCCATTGCCTTCGCAGACCGCCGGCGACGTGAACAGGCCGGCGCCGTGCGGCTGGCGCAGCAGGTGCAGCAGCTCGAAGCGGTGCCGCACGACGCGCTCGAGTTCCTTGTTGTCACAGGCGAACCGCGGCACCTTCTCCCAGAAGGTGTGCCAGCCGTTCTCGTCCTTCGGGTCGGGGCGACGGGCGCGGAAGTTGACGCCCTTGCCCTTGAACACGACGTTGGCTTCGAGGCGGTGCTCGGCCTTGGCGCCGACCTTCAGCGGGATCGGCCGGAACAGGCCGCAATAGACGCGCGAACCGGCGACGATCGGGCTCGGCTTCTCCATCGGCCGCTTGGCGCGCGGCGTCGGCATGCCCTCGAGCTCGAACCACGGCGTCTCCTCGAAGTCCGGCAGGTCGCTGCCGCCCTCGGCGAAGAAGCCCTGCAGACACCGCGCGCCCTTGCTGTCCGGGTTCGAATAGTGGATGTCGGCCGGCACTTCGACGCCGTCGCCGGTCTTCAGCGCGCGACGGATGCGGAAGCTGTCGCCCTCCAGCGAGACCGGCTCGCCCTCGGGATCGGTCGTGGTCCACAGCACGATCGTCAGTTCGCGGTCGACCTTGCTGCCGTTGGTCAGCTCGATCTCGCTGACGAAACGATCGTCCTGCGTCACGAAGCGGCGCTCGACCAGTTTGATGCCGGCGCCATCGTCGAACGTCGAGAGCAGTCGGCCGCCTTCCTCGACCGACGAACGCCAATGCAGTCGCAGTTCGCGCTTGCCTTCGACCAGTGACAGGAAGAACACCGACGGCAGCAGGGCATTGCCAATGCTGGCCTCGTCCGCGAAGCCTGGCCGATCCGCGAAACGCGGGAAGCGCGGCGCATAGAGGCAGTAGCCGCCGCCGGCGAGGGCGAACTTTTTCTTCTGGTTCATGCCGAGGTCCCGCGACACGGTCGTGGCGGCGCCGGGGGCAGCGCCATTCGTTTTCGCTCTGGAGGAACGCTGGCGCGCCTGGTCGCCCTTCTTCAACTCTGTTTCTTGCAAGGGATTATCGCGTTCCGGCTAGAGCCTGGGGCGGACCGTCAGTGTCCGGCGGCACCGGACGAAGCGCGCCACGAAGGCCGCATCTTGATGTGCGCGCAGGCACAGTCAAGCGGTTTCCGGGGCCGCATCCGGGCGGGTCACAGCCTCGCGACGCAGGCCTTCGAGCACCGACAGCAGTTCGGCCGGCAGCGGATCCGCGAGCACCAGCGCCGCACCGGTCCGCGGGTGCCGCAACTGCACCGTCGCGAGGTGCAGGAACAAGCGGTGCAGTCCGTAACGCTCACGATAGAGCGCGTTGATGCGCCCCTTGCCGTGCGTCGTGTCGCCGATCACGTGGCGACCGCTGAGATTCGCGTGGCGTCGGATCTGGTGATAGCGACCGGTATGGATCCGGCAGTCGACGACGGCGCAATGGCGGAAGCGCTCGACGAGCGCGAACTCGCTGTGCGCGGCGCGCGCGACGTCCTTGTCGTCGTGCAGCGGCTGCTCGCAGGTCCAGCGATCGCCCAGTCCCGGCACGCTGCCGGGCCAGCGCACCAATGCGACGTAGCGCTTGTGCGCCTCCGCCGCAGCGAGCGCTTCCTGCCACGCCGCGGCGGCCGCCGACGAGAACGCGAACAGCAGGATGCCCGACGTCGCCCGATCGAGCCGGTGGAACGGATACAGGTGGCGCTGCGTCTGGTCGCGCACGACCTGCAGCGCCGCCGGCGCATCGCGATGGTGTTCGTCGCGGTGCACGAGCAGGCCGCTCGGCTTCGACACCGCGACGACGTCCTCGTCCTGGTAGACGATCGGCAGCGGTGGGTGGCTCGCGGCCGCAGCGGCGGGCTCGCTCGGCGGCGTGCTCATCGGCGCCGCATTGGAGCCGCGCCAGCGAGGCCGCGCAACGTCGGGCGACAGCCGGGCCACGGCGCGCTACACCTCCGCACGTGAACGTCTGGCATTTCCTCGTCGATGCCGCGGCCCGGTCGACGCAGCCCGATGCGCTGCGCCAGGGCCGCCATCGCCTCGGCTACGGAGCCGCCGCGACCGCCGCCGCCGGCGTCGCCGCGCGCCTGCGCGCGCACGGACTGCGGCCGGGCGATCGCGTCGCCTGTCTGATGGACAACGGCATCGAGCACTGGCTCGCCTACTTCGCGGCCGCCGCGGCCGGGGCGACGTTCGTGTCGCTGAACACGCGGCTCGCCGTCGGCGAGCAGCGCGCGATCCTCGCACACAGCGACAGCCGCCTGCTGCTGCACGACGCTGCGCACCGGACACGTGCCGCGGAACTCGCAGTGCAGACCCTGCCGGTCGACGTCGACGGCATCGCGCCGGCCGACTTCACGCCGTCGCCGGCCGCGGCCGACGCGCCGGCGCAGCTCTACTACACGAGCGGCACGACCGGCACGCCGAAGGGCGTCGTGCTGACCCACCGCAACGTGTGCACGCACGCACTCGCCGCGGTCGCCGAACTCGCGTTGTCCGAACGCGACACGTGGGCGCACATCGCGCCGATGTTCCACCTCGCCGATGCGTGGGCGACGTTCGCGATCACCGCGGTCGCGGGCACGCACGTGTTCCTGCCGCACTTCCAGGCCCGCGCGGCACTCGACCTGCTGGTGGCCGAGCGCGTCACGATCACGAACCTCGTGCCGACGATGCTGAACCTGATGGTGGCCGAAGCCGACGCCGCGGGGCGCCCCTATTCGCTGCGCACGATGCTCAGCGGCGGCGCGCCGATCGCGCCGGAGGTCGTGCGCCGCATCCTCGCCACGTTCGGTGGCGACTACGTGCAGACGTATGGCATGACCGAGACCAGCCCGTATCTGACGCTGAGCCTGCTGACCGAGGAACTGCGGCAACTGCCGCCGGAACGGCAGCTGCACTGGAAGTGCAAGACCGGCCGCCCGTTCCGCGGCGTCGAACTGCGCGTCGTCGACGAGCAGGGCCGCGCCGTGGCCGCCGACGGCCGCACGGTCGGCGAGATCCGCGTGCGCGGCGCGACCGTGACGCCGGGTTACTGGCTGAACCCGGAGGCGACCGCGGCCGCGTTCGACGCCGACGGCTTCCTGTGCACCGGCGACCTCGCGACGATCGACGCACACGGCTACGTCGACATCGTCGATCGCAAGAAGGACGTCATCAAGACGGGCGCCGAGAGCGTGTTCTCGATCGAGGTCGAGCACGTGCTCTACCAGCACCCGGCCGTGCTCGAGTGCGCGGTGTTCGGCGTGCCCGATCCGCTCTGGGGCGAACGGGTGACCGCCGCGGTCGTGCTGCGGCCCGGCCACGCGGCGACCGACGCCGAGCTGATCGCGTTCTGCAAGGACCGCATCGCGCACTACAAGGCGCCGAAGCAGGTGCGCTTCCTGGCCGCGCTGCCGCGCACCGGTTCGGGCAAGATCACCAAGAAGGCGCTGCGCGACGCGTGGGGCCACTCGGCCTGAGCGAACGTTCCGCCCGCACCTACTCCGGGCTGCCGAGGTAGAGGAACGGAGCCCAGTGGAACGGGTCGGGGAACTTCGCGCGCAGCGTCCGCTTCGCCGCCGTGAATGCCGCGAGCTGGTCGGTCTCGCCGCCGAGCAGGCGGGAGTAGAAGTCGACCATCAGTTCGCGCGTCGAAGCATCGTCGACCGCCCAGAGCGAGCTGATCACCGCCGGTGCGCCGGCGAACAGGAACCCGACCGGCAAGGCCTGCGGCGCATCGTCCCGAAAGGTCGGCCCGACGTTGCTGCGGCACGCCGACAGCACGACGAGGCGACACGACGCGAGCCGACCGCGCCAGCTCTGCAGCAGATCCGTCAGTTGCAACAGACCGTCATCGCCGGGCAGCACCAGCGAGGGTGGTGACAGGACCAACATGCTGAGGCTCTGTCCCGCGTAGTCCTCGGCGACACCATGGCAGGCGAAGTGCAAGTACTTCGCCTTCGCGGCGAGATCGAACACGGCCGGTTCCGTCGCCTCGCCGCCGAGCAGTTGCTCGCTCGCGCGACCGTGCTTCGCGAAGACCGCGCCGATGGCCTCGGTCTCGGCCCGGGCCCCGTGCAGCGGCGGCAGCTGGCGCAGGCGTTCGATCTCCCCGCTGCGCACCACGCCGTCGGCGGTGGCCACGGCGCTGCCCGCCTTGCCGCGCGCGACTTCGACACCGAGCAGACCGGGGCGAACCCGGAGCGTCACGCGCTCGCCGCGGCGCCAGACCTCCAGCGGGATCGAGTCGGCGGCGCGGGTCCCGTCCTCGATCGCGGCCTCGGTCCGCACCCGCGCATCGCGCAGCGTGCGATCGTCGGTGATCGCCTGGCCGTCGTAGTCCAGCACCACGTCACCGACGTGCAACCCGGCGCGAGCACCTGGCCCGTCGGCAGAAACGGCGATCACCAACGCACCGTCCGCCGGCGTCGGCGCGAAGCCGACGGCACCGGGATCGCCGACCGCCAGCAGATCGAGCGACGTGGCGTCGTCGCGCACTTCGGCCGTGCGCTGCCGCAGCCAGTGCAGCACGCTGGCGGACGGCACGTAGGCGGTCGGCGGGCCCGCGTCCAGCCAGTGCACCGGCGCTCCGTCGCTGCCGGCCGTGACCAGCAACTCGAACGGCAATCGATGCAGCTCACCGTGCGCGGCGACGAACACCCGCTTGCATCCCCGCACGCGTTCCCACAACGCGGGCGGCACCAGCGCAGCGAACAGCTCGCGGCTCGCCGTCACCGCGGCGTGCGATTCGCCGACACCGTCGGGGTCGCGGCCGCGCGAGGGCAGCGGTCGGTCCGACAACATGCGCGGCAACACCGCGGGCAACGTGCGCTGCACGACGCCGTGGGCGCCGATCAGCGGGACGACTTCGATGTCGCCGTCGCGCGCGAGCACGCGGACCTGGCTGAACTGCGGGCTCACCGTGTAGTGCAGCAGGAGTTCGCCGGTTTGGAGCGCCGCCTGCACCTCGGCAGGCGACCTCACGCCGCCGAGCGGCTGTACATCGGCGAGCAGACGCGCACGCTCTCCGGCCAGCCGGCGTTGCAGCGCGGCGTTCTCGTCGGACGCCGCCCGCAGGTCGCGGCGGCGCGCCGCCATCGCATCGCCGTCGCCACCGTCGTCGATCTGCGTCAGCTGGTGCAGCAGCCGGTCACCCTCGAGTCGCGCCGCCTGCACCTCCCGGCGCAGCTCTGCCAGCCGCGCGGCTGCTGCCGCGTCGCCGCGCATGGCGGCGCGCCGTTCGGCCTCTGCCATCACGTCGAAGCGCTGCTCCTCGACCAGGTCGAGCAGCCCGCGACCGCGACTGCGCTCCGCCGCCGAGAACGCACCGGCACCGTCGCCGCGCAGCGTCTGGATCAGCTGCAACCGCTCGAATGTGCCGCTCTCCTTCAGTTCGTCGAACAACGATTGCCGCATCTCCGCCGTGGCCTTCGCCGACCCGCGCAGGCGCTCCACCATCGCCACCGCGGCCTCGGTGGCGGCGAGCGCCGCGTCGAGCTGCCGGCGCTCCAGCAGGCACACGGCGGTGCGGTCGAGTGCCAGCGCGACCAGAGGGTGGTCTCGCTCGCCGTAGAGGCGGCGCGCCATCGCGAGCCCGGCGGTCGCACGCGCTTCGGCTTCGTCGATCTTCCCGGCGCGATACAGGTGGTGAACGGCATGGCAGAGCCAGCGCACCACGTCGGCATGGTCCCTGCCGGCGTGGATGCGTTGGACGATCGCCCACCCCAGCTCGAACTGCTGCCACGCCTCGTCGTGGCGGCCGACGCCCGTCAAGCCGTAGGCCAGGTGGGCGTAGCCGATCGCGAGGGCGCGTGGATCACAGCCCTCGAGGCGCACCCGCTCGGCCATGTTGGCCTCGTACGACGCCAGCGAGTCCGCCACCCGACCCAGCCGCCTGAGACACTGAGCGATTTTGTCCTGGCAGTCGAGCCGGGACTCCGTGTGCTCGGCACCCAAGCGACGGAACATCGCCAGCGCCGACTCGAATTGGTGGAGCGCCTCGCCGTCCCGCCCCGATCGCTGCAGGCAATAGGCGAGGTCGTGCCGTGCCAGCGCGATCACCACGTTGTCCTGGCCACGGTACGTTCGGGTCAGCATCGCCAGCGCCTGCTCGAAGTGCGGCAGTGCCGCCGCAGCATCCCCACGCTCGAACAGCAGGAGCCGCGCGTACTGGCGCATGGTGCTGGCCTTCTCGGGGTGGTCGATGCGGGGGAACAACCGCTGCCACATCGCGAGCGCCTGTTCGGCCCGCTGCACCGCCTGCTCGCCGCGACCGACCGCCTCCAAGGCCAACGCGAGCCCGTGCAACGTCGTCGCAGTCGCCGGATGGTCCGACGCCCCGTGCAAGCGTTGGCACAACTCCAGCGACAGCTCGTAGTGGGCCACGGACTCGTCGTAGCGACCGAGTTCGCGCAGGCAGCTGCCGACGCGGTTGGCACCGGTCACGACCGACGGATGCACGTCGCCGTGCAACCGCCGCCACGTCGCCAGCGCAGCTTCGTAGTGAGGCAGCGCCTCGGCCAGTCGCGCCATCGTCTGCAGGCAGAGTCCGAGATTGTTGCGCGCATTCGCCACGTCGGCGTGCTCGTCGCCGCCGCGCAGCCGCCGGCGCATCGCCAGCGACTCCTCGAACAGCGGCAGCGCCTCGCCGGCGCGGTCCAGCACCCGCAGGCACAGCGCGAGGTTGTTGAGCGCCCGGGCCACGGCCGCGTCGTCGCTGCGCCCCGCCAGCCGGCGCCGCATCGCCAGGGACTGTTCCAGCAAGGGCAGGGCCTCGCTGTGGCGCCCGAGGGTCTGCAGACACGAAGCGAGGTTGTTGATGCTGACGGCGAGCGTGGCGCTGTCTTCGCCACCGGACATCCGTTGCCGCATCGCCAGCGCCGCCTCGTAGTGCGGCATCGCGTCGAAGGCCCGGCCGCACGCCTCGAGCCCGCTGGCGAGGCAGTTCTGCGCGGTGGCGACGAGCTCGTCGTCGCCACCCGCTCGCAGCCGCCGCGCCATCGCCAGCGCCTCCTCGGCGTGCGGCAGGCCGTCGGCCGGGCGGCCCGCGGACTCGAGAGTTTCGGCGAGCAGCACCAGGCTGTCCACGGTCTCTACGTGGTCACCCTGCCCGTGGACCGCGCGGGCCAGACCCAGCAGGACCGTGCGGGCCCGGACGGCGACCGCGTGCCGCGACGCACGGCCGGCGCCACGGGCCAACCCCGCCAACAGATCCACGACCCGCGGCCGATACCCGTCCACCGCCAGGAGGTCCGGCACCCGGTCGAGAGCCGCCATCCCGTCGTCCCACCGCTGCTCGGCAACCGCGGCCTCGGCTGCATCGAGCGCCTCGGCGACATCTTCACGCGATGGGGCCTGCGCCGCGAGCGCGAAGGCCAACGAGACCGCGGCAACGGACGCGGAGAGCAGGTGCATGGGCTGGCTCCTCGCGGTGCATGGTAGCTCGGCGCGGGATCGGACGTCACCCGCCGGCACCGAACCCCTCGAAGACCGTGCCGACGGCAGCTCAGTCGCGGCGCAGCAGCACGATGCGATTGGTGTTGGTGCCGGCCTTGTTGTTGTCGATGCCCCAGCAATTCGCGGTCTTCGTGAATCGCTGCGCGTTCACCATCACCAGCTCGGGCACCAACCCCGCTTCACGCGCTGCCGGCACGACTGCCTCCTCGAGCCGCACCTTGCCGCGCCGGACCTCGCCGACCTCGAACGCGACGAAGCCGCCGGGCCGGACGACGCGGTGCAGTTCGCGGAACACGGCCGTCATCGCCGCCTGCCACGTCGCGACGGTGCGCGCCATCGTGATCGGCACCGCGCTCGCGTCGATGCCGCCGAACCAGCAGCGCAGCCAGTTGTCGTCGGCGTATTGCACGACGTCGAGGAACGGCGGCGACGTGACGACCAGCTGCACGCTCGCGTCGGCCAGCGCCGGCAACGCCTCGGCAGGTCCGCTGCTCAGCACCGCGCGCTGTGCCAGCACCGCCGCATCCTGCGCCCACAGCGGCGACACGTCGGCGAGCAGCGCAGCGGACTTCTTGGTCAGGATCGCGCGCACGTCGCGGCACGGCGGCGTCTGCGCGCGCTTCGCGTTGATCTTGCGCTGGGCGTCGGCGGTGACGGCCTGGTTCGGCGGCAGCGTGTAGACCGAGAAGAAGCCGGTCGAGTGCCCGGTGAGCCGGTTCAGCGCGACCATGCGGATCCAGTCGTCGACCGCATCGAGGCTGCCCGCGCGTTCGCGTGCCAGCAGGTACGTCCGCAGCGCGCAGATCGCGCGCAGCGTGTCCGGGTGGAAGAACGCCAGCAGGTCGTCGTCGAGCGGCCCGTGCCAGCCGAGGTCCAGCTCGCCGATGCGCGCGGTGATCCGCGACAGCGGCGGCGGACACAGCCGCGGCCGCAGCAGCATCGTCGACAGCGGATTGACGTCGTTGCCGCACGGCACGCGGCCGCGCAGCAGCGCTTCGAGCGGCGTCGTGCCGCGGCCCATGAACGGGTCGAGCACGCGGTCGCCGGGTCGGCTCAGCCGCTCGACGAAGAACGCCGGCAGCGACGGCTTGAAGCACGCACGGTAGCTGACCTCGTGCAGGCTGTGGCCCTCGCGCTGCGCCGCGGTCCAGAACTCGTTCGTGAACACCGGCACGCGCGTGCCGTCGTGGTCGAGTTCGCTGGTGCGCGTCGCAGTGCCGAACGCCGCGAACGCGCGCAGTTCGGCGAGCAGTCCGGCGGTGGCTCCGGTCACGTGTGCATCGGAGCGCGCTAGCGCCCGTCGCGCAACCGCGGCCGCGCCGGGCCGAGGCGGCGCCGCCACTGCTCGACCTGCGCGCGCAGCGCCGCTTCGGGTGCCGCCGCCGACGGGGCCGCTTCGCCGAGCGCTGCGGCCGCCGCCGCGACCGCGGCGCGGAACGTGTCGGCGCGGCCGCGTTCGAGCTCGCGTTCGGCGGCGATCACGGCGCTCTGCGCCAGCGGCGTGCGGTCGTCGTCGGTGCGCGCGCGGGCGACCGCGCGGCGACCCGCCTCGAGCGATGCCTGCAAGAACGCGTCGCCGGCCGCGGTCGGCAGACCCACCGGCAGCGTGATCGGCTTGCCGCCGGCGTCGACCGTCTCGCGCACGACGCGCTGCGGGTTGCGGCCGTCGGCGCGCAGCGCCTCGCGCAGCGCAGCGTCGCTGACCGCGACCGCCCAGAACGGCGTGTCGGGCGCCAGCGCATCGAGCCGATCGAGCAGCGCGATCGGCCCCAACGGCGGTCCACCGTGGTCGCGCCATTCGACGATCCGGTCGACGAGGTCGAGCACGTCGTAGCCGAGCCCGTCGCGGGCCTGCGACAGATCGGCGCGCACGGCAACCGCGGCCAGCAGATGGTCGGCCGCCGCGGCGCGGTCGCCGGCCTGCGCCTGCGCATGCCCGCTGCCGAGCAGGGCCACTGCACGGAACCAGTCACAGCTGTCGCGGTAGTCGGCGTTGCGCGCGGCCGCGGCCGTGAACCAGCGCTGCGCAGTCGCGTAGTGCAGGAGCGCGTCGGCCGGCCGTTCGCGGCGCCGCGCGTCCTCGGCGACCAGCAGCCAGGCGTAGCCGGCGAACCAGTCGGCGTCGGCCGAGGGTGCCGTGGCGCGCACGATCCGCTCGGCGACCGGCCCGCTGAGGTCGGGGCGGCCGCCGTTCCACAGCGACGCATTCACGGCCTGGCGCAGATCGCGCGACGCCGGATGGCGCATGGCGCCGCACTGCAGGATCGCCTGCTCCTGGCGCCACAGACCGATCGCACCCACGAACGACGCCAGCGTCAGCCAGTCGCGATCGCGGCCGAACGGTCCGACCGCGACGATCGTGAGCGCGCGCAGACCGTCGACCATGCCGGCGAGCTCGTCGCGCGCGTCGCCGCCGGACCGCGCCGCGAGCAGGCGCGCGTGGCCGTCGCCGACCCAGCGCAACGCCTCGACCGCGCGCGCATCGCGCAGCACCACGCTGTCCGCCAGCTCGGCTTCGACCGGGCGCACGCCGGCGCCCGTGGCGAGCGCGTAGGCACGTTCGCCGGCCGCGATCTGCTCGGCGAACCGTTCGAGCAGGAAGGCCGCGCGCGCGCGATCGAGCCACCATTCGTAGCGGGCCGGTTCGAGCGCCAACGCCCGGTCGAAGTGCCGCGCTGCGTCCTCCAGCAGCAGCTGCGTGTCCCGCGCGCCGGTCTCGAGGTGCCGACGCCCCAGATCGAGCGACGCGCGCGCGAACGCCGCGTGCCACTCGGCGTCCGCGACCGGCCGCGGCGTCCTGCTCTCCAGTTCATGCAGGCGCGCCATCACCGACTCCTCGTCGGGCAGCGCGTCGTCCGGCCGCGCGGTCGGCGGCGGCCCCGCTTCGGCGGTGACGGCCTGCGCCAGGCGAAGGGCGGCCGCGAGATCGACGCGCGGCGCGACCCCGACCTCGAAGTCGGCCGGAATCTCGAGCACACCGATCGCCGCGTGCGCCAGACGGAACGAGCGGGTCGCCGCGCCGCCTTCGATCGCCAGCGGCGCCAGCGCCCGCACCCAGGCCCGTTGCGCCGGCGTGGCAGCGCCGTCCGCCGGGGCGTCGTCGAGCGCCTGCGCGTGGCGCGTCAGCACGGTGGCCTGCTCGGTGCCGAGCTGCAGCTGCAGGGCGGTCGCCGCCAGCGCGGCGACGGTCGGGGCCGTCAGCGTCGGCACCCGCGCGGCGACCAGGCGCAGCGCCGCGAGCGAACCGGCGTCACCGTGCTCGCCGATCGCGGCCAACGCCGCCGGCAGCGTGGGCTCGTCGGCGGCCAGCAGCGCCGCCTCGAGCGCAGCGCGACCGTTCGCATCGCGTCGGGCCGCCAGCGCCGCGAAGCCCGGTCCGACCACAGGCAGCTCGCGGTCACTGCGCGCGGCGACCGCGCCAGCGAGGGCGCGGTCGATGTCGCGCAGGTCGAAACTCAGCGACACGTCGAACGCCTTGCTGCCGTCCGCCAGCACCAATGCATGGCGGGGCGCGACGCGTTCGCCGTCGGACAGGTAGCGCTCCCACAGCTGCGGCTCGAGCGCCATGTGTTCGCCGCAGGTGATGCAGCCGAACCGCGGGCAGGGGATGCGGCGGCCGGCGTCGTCGTAGTCGCGCGCGTTGTGGCGGAACACGCTGGCGCCGAGGCAGACGCAGCGCCGCGTCAACGCCACGAACGCCGGGTCCACGTACTGCTCGTGCACGATCCGGTCGCTGGCACTCTCGCCGTCCATGTTGACGGCCAGCAGCAGCGGCTTGCCGGTGGCCTGCGCGACCGCCAGGGCGTCGGCGAGGCTCCGCTGCCAGTCCACCTGTCGGTCGCCGAGCGCCGGCGCCTGGGCCGACAGCGGTACGAAAACGAACAGCAGCGCCGCCGCGCGGGTCCATCGCATCATCGTGGTTCCAGCCCGGAGGCGACCGGGAGCCGGAGTCTAGCGCCACGGAGCTGATGGGTTGAGTGTGCACGGCGCCGTTCCGCGGCGGCGGCACACGGGGCGGACTCGCCCGAAATTCGGGCGCCGCAGGCGCCGCAGCCCGAGACCGCGAGCGGGTTTGTGGCCCGGCCGGCGCGCCGCTCTAAGATCCGCCGCCCTCCCCGCATGTCGATCCGCCGCGAAGGTCCCGTCACCGAGCGTCTGCTGACGCTGCTGCGCGAACATCCCGGCCCCGATCCGGCGTGGAGCGGCCCGCTCGACGACCCGATCGTGCCGCACTCGCCGATGACGCGCCGCCAGGCGGTCGCGATCTTCGAGTCGGCGATCCAGTCGCGCCTGCAGGACCTGCTGTCGCGCGAGATGAAGGACAAGGGCCTCAGCTACTACACGATTGGCAGCAGCGGCCACGAGGCGAACGCGATCTTCGGCGCGCTGCTCGAGACCACCGACACTGCGTTCCTGCACTACCGCAGCGGTGCGTTCATGGCCGCGCGCCTGCGCAAGGGCCGCGGCGAGACGCCGTTCTTCGACGCGATGCTGTCGTTCTGCGCGTCGGCCGAGGACCCGATCAGCGGCGGCCGGCACAAGGTGCTCGGCTCGCCGACCCTGCACGTGCCGCCGCAGACCAGCACGATCGCGAGCCACCTGCCGAAGGCGGTCGGGTTCGCGATGTCGATCGCGAAGCTCGAGCGCCAGGGCATCTACCCGCCGTGTGACGTGCCGTTCGACAGCGTCGTGTTCTGCAACTTCGGCGACGCGTCGATGAACCACGCGACGGCGCAGGCCGGCTTCCACGCGGCCGGCGCAGCCGCGCTGCACAACCAGCCGTGCCCGATCCTGTTCGCCTGCGAGGACAACGGCATCGGCATCTCGGTGCGCACGCCCGACACGTTCGTGCAGCGGATGATGGAGCACCGCGCCGGCCTCGAGTACTTCGCGTGCGACAGCCAGGACTTCCCCGGCGTGTGGAGCACCGCGCTGCAAGCGATCGACTTCGTGCGCTCGCGCAAGAAGCCCGCGTTCTTCCACGTGAAGACCGTGCGGCTGATGGGCCACGCCGGCTCCGACGTCGAAGCCAACCACATGCCACTCGAGCAGATCGAGGCGAACGAGAAGCGCGACCCGCTGCTCGCGTTCGCCGACCTGCTGCTGCGCACCGGTGCGATCTCGCGCGACGGCATCCTCGCGCTCTACGCGGACACCGACCGCCGGCTGCGCCGCGCCGCCGACGAAGCTAGCAGGCGCAAGAAGCTGACGACGGTCGCGGAGATCACGTGGCCGCTCGCGAAGCCGAAGGGCCGCGGCTTCCGTGTGCAGGTCGCCGATCGCGAGACGCGGCTGCGGGTCTTCGGCGGCAAGCTGCCCGAGGCCGATCCGCGGCCGCGCCACATGGCGTTCCGGATCACGCAGGCGCTGACCGACCTGTTCGCCGCCTACCCGCAGGCGTTCCTGTTCGGCGAGGACGTCGCGAAGAAGGGCGGCGTCTACAACGCGACGCAGGGCCTGTTCGAGACGTTCGGCGCCGGCCGCGTGTTCAACACGATCCTCGACGAGACCACGATCCTCGGCCTCGCGCAGGGCATCGCGCAGGCGGGCGGCCTGCCGTTCCCCGAGATCCAGTACCTCGCGTACATCCACAACGCGCTCGACCAGATCCGCGGCGAAGCGGCGTCACTCGAGTTCTTCAGCACCGGCAAGACGCACCGCGAACTGCCCGACCAGTTCACGAGCTACAGCAATCCGATGGTCGTGCGCATCGCCGGCCTCGCCTACCAGAAGGGCTTCGGCGGCCACTTCCACAACGACAACTCGGTCGGCGCCCTGCTCGACATTCCCGGCATCGTGCTCGGCGTGCCGGCGCGCGCCGACGAAGCGGTGCTGATGCTGCGCGCGATGACCGCCGCGGCCGTCGAGGACGGCAAGGTCAGCCTCTGCCTCGAACCGATCGCGCTCTACATGCAGAAGGACCTGCACGCGCCGAACGACGGCCTGTGGCAGTTCGGCTATCCGCCGCCCGACGAGTTCCTGCCGATCGGCGAAGGTCGCATCTACGACGCGAGCGACGACGACCAGTTGACGATCGTCACGTTCGGCAATGGTCTCTGGATGTCGCTGCGCACAGCGAAGCGGCTGCGCGAACGCGGCATCAAGGCGCGCGTGTTCGACCTGCGCTGGCTGTCGCCGCTGCCGATCGACGAGATCAAGCAGCACGTGAAGGCGACCGGCCGCTGCCTCGTCGTCGACGAGTGCCGCTACACACACGGCGGCCCGAGCCCGATGATCCTGACCGAACTCTGCCAGGACCCGGAGCTGGCCGGCTGCGTGCTGCGCCGCGTCGCTGCGGTCGACAGCTACGTGCCGCTCGCCGCCGCCGCCAACCTCGTGCTGGTGCAGGAGCCCGACATCGAACGTGCGGCGCTGTCGCTGTGCGAGGAGCGCGTGCGATGAAGAAGCCCACCGCCGTGCTGCTGTGCCCCGGCCGCGGCAGCTACACGAAGGACGAGCTCGGCTTCGTCGGCCGCACGGTCCGCCCCGGCCCGGTCGCCGACGCGCTCGCGGCGTGCGACGACTGGCGCCGCTCGCAGGGCCGCCCGACGCTGACCGAGATCGACGGCGCCGACAAGTTCCGCCCCGGCCTGCACCTCGACGGCGAGAACGCAGCGGAGCTGATCTACTTCGGCACCATGGCGCACGTCGAGCAGCTGCGCGAGCGCTACGACATCCTCGCCGTCGCCGGCAACTCGCTCGGCTGGTACACCGCGCTGCCGGCGAGCGGTGCGCTCGATGCGACCAACGGCTGGCGCCTCGTCGCGACGATGGCCGCGCTGCAGAAGCAGGTGAAGGGCGGCCAGGTGCTGATGACGAACGTCGGCGAGGACTGGCGCGTCGACCTGAAGCTCGTCGTCGCGACGCAAGCCGTCGTGCAGGCGCTGCGCGATCGCGGCGACGAGACGTTCTGCGACTTCAGCATCCACCTCGGCGGGCACGAAGTGCTGGCCGGCACCGAAGCCGCGGTCACCGAGCTGCTCACGCACCTGCCGAAGGTGAAGATCGGCGAACGCGAGTTCCCGTTCCGCCTCGCCGGCCACGGCCCGTTCCACACCGACCTGTGCGAGAGCACGTCCGAACAGGCCGCGACGATGCTCAGGGACCTGCCGATCGCGATGCCGAGCTGCCACCTGATCGACGGCTTCGGCAACGTGCACTCGCCGTGGTCCGCCGATCCGAGCGAGCTGTGGCACTACACGACCCACGAGCAGGTGCTCGAGACGTTCGACTTCACCGCCTGCGTGCGCACCGCGATGCGCGAGTTCCAGCCCGACGTGCTGCTGTGCGCCGGTCCGGGCACGTCGCTGCGCGCGCCGGTCGGCCACTGCGTGCTGCAGGAGGGCTGGCGCGGCGTGACGACGCGCGAGCGTTTGTTCGCGTCCGGCCTGGTCGCGGTGGAGTAGCGGCCGCATGGCGCACGGCTCCGAACGACCCGCACCGCGCCGGCAGCGCGAGGATCCGGATGCGGTGCCGGATTGCCGCCACTTCGGCCGGTGCGGCGGCTGCTCGCTGCTCGACCAGCCGATCCGCTGGCAGCTGCACGACAAGCTCGAAGCCTGCGGACGCCTGCTGGCGCCGTTCCTCGGCGACGTGCGGATCGAGGCCGCCGCGCCACAGCGCGCGCCGCGCCACTTCCGCACGCGGCTCTTGTATCCGGTGCGCGCCGACCGCGACGGACTGCCGATCGTGGGCATCTACGCGTTCCGCAGCCACGACCTGGTGCGGATCGAGGAATGCCGCACGCAGGACACGTGGCTGACGGCGTTCGGCCGCGCGGCGGAACGCACGCTGCGCGAATTGGAACTGGTGCCGACCGACGCCAAGCGCGGGCGCGGCCGCGGCAAAGGCGGCATCCGCGCGATCTGGGCGCGCCTCGCCGGCGGCAGCGGTGAAGTGCTCGCCGGTGTCGTGACCAACCCGGGGCCATTCGCCGAAGGACCGGCGCTGGCGAGCGCGTGGCTCGAGGCCGCGGCGACCCTGCCGCGCAACGGACCGGCACGGCGGCTCGTCGGCGTCGTGCACAGCATCCGCGACGGCGACGACGAGTTCCTGCTGGGCGATCGCCACGTGCCGCTGCGCGGCGCCGACCACGTCGTCGACCGCCGCGCCGGCCTCACGTTCCGCGTCAGCGCCGGCAGCTTCTACCAGATCCACGTCGACGCCGACGCGCTGCTGTACCAGCCGACGCTGCAGCTGTGCGGCGACGTCGCGGGCCGACGTGTGGTCGACGGCTACGGCGGCGTCGGCACGTTCGGGCTGCGGCTGGCGCGCGCGGGTGCTGCCGCGGTGACGATCGTCGAAGAGGGCGACGCCGCGTGCCGCGACGCCGAGTGGAACGCGCAGGCGAACGGCACGACGCAGGTGCGAGTCGTGAAGGCGCCGTTCGCCGGCGCGCAGCTGCCTCCCGACACCGACCTGCTGCTGGTCGACCCGCCGCGTGCGGGCCTCGGTGCGAAGGCGGTGGCGCGGGTGCTGGCCGCTCGGCCGCCACGCATCGTCTACGTTTCGTGCGCGCCGACGACGCTGGCGGACGACCTGAAGGGACTGGTCGGGGGTGGCTACCGCCTGACGGCGGCGCGGCTCTGCGACCTGTTCCCGCATACGGAACACAACGAAGTCGTGGTGCGGCTGGAGCGCGAGGCTCCGCGCTGAAGCGGCGCCTGCATCGGCGTGAGCGCGGTGGCGGACGCCCGTGCGACGTTGCCCACTCAGGCCATCAGCTCGGTGGCGTTCGATCCTTGGGAGCTGACGGACATGACTGTGCGCCGTATCGAAACGGGCCCCATCCTGTCGGCGGTGGCGCTTCTGCGCCCTTCTGGGCCTGTGGTCGGCCTGTCGAGGTGCCTACCGTGCTGGTAGCCTTCCCACGCCCCTGACCGACCGTTTCCTCCCACCCATGCGATTCGTTTCCACCCCGGTGACCCTCTGGGGCGCCGCAGCCATCGCTGTCCTGTTTGCGAACACCCCGTCGTTCGCACCCGCTCTGCCCGTCGCCCCACCGAGCGACGTCCAACTACCCGGCACCCAACCGCTGCAAGCGACCTTGCTGCAGGGCCCGTCGGTCTGCGCCGGCTGCCACGGCTACTACGATCCGGCCGTCGAGCCGTTCGAGAACTGGCAAGGCAGCATGATGGCGCACTCGGGCCGCGACCCGCTGTTCTGGGCTGCGCTCGCGATCGCCGAGGGGGACTTCCCGGGCGCGGGCAACTTCTGCATCCGCTGCCACTCGCCGCGCGGTTGGCACGAAGGCCGCGCGAACCAGACCGACGGGTCGGGCCTGAATCCGCTCTACGACTCGGACGGCGTCGAGTGTGGCATCTGCCACAACATGGTCGACCCGGACCAGACCGAGCACGCCGGCATCCAGACCCCGCCGTACGTCGCGAACGACGGCGGCCTGCCCGCCGAGGGCTTCTACGGCGCCGGCATGATGGTGCTGGCCGGCAACCAGACTCGCTTCGGCCCGTACGACAACGCGACGGCCGGCCACGCTTGGGCCCAGTCGCAGTTCCACCGGTCGTCGAAGATCTGCGGCACCTGCCACGACGTGAGCAACCCGGTCGTCGGTGACCTCGCGCCGGGCAACGGCGCGCCGATCCCGCTGGCGCCCGGCACCTACAGCGGCGTGCTCAATGATCCGGTCGCGACCAAGGCCGCGTTCAACAACCCGCCCTACAAGTACGGCATCGTCGAACGCACCTACAGCGAACACGTCGCCAGCTCGCTGTCGACGACGCCGATCAGCGCCTACAACACGCTGCCGGCCGACATCCGGCGGGGTGCGATCGAGCGCGCCCACCAGCAGGCCCAGCTCGCCGGAACCGGCGGCAACTACGAAGACGGCCAGGTCCGCTACTTCAACTGCCAGAGCTGCCACATGGAGCCGGTCGGCGGCGAAGGCGCTGCGTTCGGCATCGCGCCGCTGCGCTACGACCTGCCCAAGCACGATCTGACCGGCGGCAACACCTGGGCTCCCGATGCGATCCGGTGGCTGGACAACCAGGCACCGAGCCTGCTCCGGCTGGGCGCCGGCATCACGCCGTCGATGTCGCAGGCGATGGACCGAGGCATCCTGCGTGCGCGGGCCACGCTGCAGCGCGCTGGCGCGCTCGACATCACGGGCAACACGCTGCGCCTGACGAACCTGACCGGCCACAAGCTGATCACCGGCTACCCCGAGGGTCGGCGCATGTGGCTGCGCCTGCAGTGGCGCGACGAGTTCGGCAACCTGCTGCGCGAGGACGGCGGCTACTCGAGCTTCACGTCGAACGTCAACGGCACCCCCTACTCGGTCAACTCGATCGTCGACCCGAACGCTCGCGTCTACGAGACCAAGATGGGCATCACGCAGGACTGGGCGCTGCAGCTGCTCACTCTCGGCGTGAACCCGCTGACGCCGATCGCCTTCGATCGCGTGACCGGCGCCGTGACGCTCACGCTGGCGCAGCTCGCCGCCTCGCCGCCCGGCACCGAGCACGAGTCGTTCCACTTCGTGCTGAACAACAAGGTGCTCGCCGACAATCGGATCCCGCCGTACGGCTTCTCGCAGACGATCGCCCAGGAGCGCAATGCGCTGCCGGTGCCGGCGACGCAGTTCGGCAATCCGACACCCGGCGGCACCTACGCCCACTTCGACGACGTGGCGCTGGCACCGCCGGTCGGCGCCACCCGCGCCGACATCGAGCTGCTCTACCAGACGGCCAGCTGGGAGTACATCCAGTTCCTGAAGCTCGCCAACCCGGGCTCGAGCGCCTTCCTCGCGACGGCGGGCGACGAACTGTTCGACGCCTGGCGCAACACCGGCCAGTCGACGCCTGAGGTCATGGCGAAGGCGCGCTGGTGCAACCTGCCCGGCACCAACGAAGACCTGGTGCTGAAGACCTCGATCAACGGCGCGCCGGTGGACGAGACGTGCGGCAAGGACGTGCGCGTCGGCGACACGATGAACTTCGAGGTGTCGAGCCCCGGCGGCTCGCACCAGTTCAACCTCAGCGCCCTGTTCGTGCAGTTCCACGACCTGGGCTCGCCGCCGATCGTCGCCATCCCCGGCCTGTGGCTCGACCACTGGGACTGGTACGTCGGCCTCTTCGGCGTGCCGGCGGGCGGCTGGACGATGTCGCTGGTGCTGCCGCCCAGCGTGCCGTTCGATCTGATGCGGTGGCAGGCAGTCGCCCTCGGCATCGCGACGCCGGTCGCGAACGGGGTGTTCGCCACCAGCAACGCCCACGACCTCTGGCAGCGCTGAGAGCTGATGGCTTGGGTGGGTGCGCGGATCCGGCAGCCGGATCCGGCACCCTTCCCGTGGGCAGGTGCTAGGGCCGCCCAACCGTCCGTTGCCCGTCCAGACTGATGGGGTGGATGCTGCGATCACCCCAGTCCTGGCGCCACGCCAGCAGCTCCGCCGGGGTCAGCGCCCGAGGCGCGAGCTGCAGCAGCTTGGCTGGCGTTTCCTGGGGGCCATCGCGATTGAAACGTCGCCGCACGTAGTTGCGGTAGGACGTGAACAACGCGAGCTGATCGCGCAGTCCCTTGGGTCGCTTGCTGACCGACCAGGAGCGCCGCCGCAGGCATGCGCAGTTCTCGCGCGACATCGCCATCGTGGTGTTGATCGCGAACAGGGGATTGTGTGCCGCACGCACGAGCGTTCCGGGCGTCGTCTGGTGCTCGACTCTCTCGCCCAGCACGGCGCGGGCTATCGAAGCGTAGCTCGCTTTCTCGTCGGTCCGCAGCGTGATGCGTCCGCTTGGCGCCACCCTGCTCAGGCGTCCCATGACGGCCCGCACGCAGCGCCGGCTCCGATCCAGGCGACGACCGAGCCGCTTCTCCTCCTCGTTCTGACGGCGACGCCTGCGGCTGCCTGGCTTCGCCAATCGCCGAATCGAGCCCACCGCGGTCGCCACGATGAACCAAGTCTCCTTCTCGATCACGACCGGCATCGTCAGGGGGCGAATCGACGCAGCGGCAAAGGTCTCCTCCTCGTCCAGGAGGAAGGTCCGGTCGCCGGTGACCCCCCGCCCTAGCGCAGCGTGCAGGAGGCGGCAGGTCCGGGCGAGCTTCCGCCGCTTGTCGACGACGGAGTGGATGTCCAATCCGAGGTTCCGCCCCGCCTGCCGGAGGCCAACGCCACTGGTGAGCTGCACGAAGAGGCTCGCGTTGCATTCGGGACGCCTGTCCCGGTAGTCGTGGCGGAACGTCTGGCGCGAGAACCCCTTGTTGCAGGTTCGACACCGGAAGCGTGGCACCGGCTCGGTGCGACAGCTCGGTCGGTAGTTGCCACGTCGCTGCCAGAACCCGGCCTGTGGAGCGGCATGCTGCGGACACGACGGATTCGGACACCGCGGCGGAACGAAGACCAACCCTCTCCTCCCCCCGGCTACGAAGGGGCGCCGGGACGAGGAGCTAGTGGGCCGAAGCGCTCATCGGGTGCACGAAACCGCAGCCATGCACACTGGAGCCATCAGCTCTAGAGGATGTCGAGCACGCCCGTGGCGCCGTTGGTCAGCGTGTCCACCGCCGCCGCGTAGTTGCTGTCGCGGCTCAGCGGCACGTTCCACGGCAGGTCGTCCTTGTCGCCGACCCCGCCGAGGGACGCGGCCACGAAGGCACGCGCCAGTTTGGTCAGCTCCGCGTCGCGCGAAAGTTCGAGCAGGCGGTCGATCGAACGGCGGTCGCCGATCTGCCCGATGGCCGTCGCGATCGCCGACAGCACGGCAACGCTGTCGCCACTACCGAGCAGGCTGAGCAACAGCACCGTGGCATCCTTGTCGCCGAGGCGCCCGAGCGCCACCGCCGACTGCTGCAGCAGGAACGGGCGTCGCACCGAACGCTGCAGCACGGCCGACAAGGTGGGCACGGCGGCCTGCTCGCCGAGCAACGCCAGCGCGACGCACAGGTAGCCAGCCTGGCGCTCGTCGCTCTCGCGCTCGCGCAGCTGGGCCAGCACGGTCGGCACCGCGCCCGGATCGCCGGTCAGTCCGAGGCTCACCGCCAGCGCCGAACGCACGTCCTCACTCGACGCGGCGTCGAGGTCCTCGCGCAGCAACTGCGCGATCGTCGCGTCGATTTCGCCGTCCTGCCGCGTGGCATGGGCCACGAGGCCGAGGGCGAGGGCGAGCCAGGGTCGCTCGGTCGCGTTCTTGTCGCGCGCGTAGGTCGAGAGCAGCCATGCACGATTGCCGGCGCCGCCGATGCGACCCAGCGCGATGACCGCGAAGCTGCGCGCCTGGCGATCGTGACCACGTTCGTAGAACGACTGCAGGGCCAGCGAGAACGGCTCGTCCGCAGCCTCCGTCTCGGCCGGCACCGACAGCATGCCGAGCGCCACGGCCGCCGACTGCAGGATGGAGTTGCTGCGCCGGGCACTCGCCGCCAGCACCTCCGCCAGGTGATCCTTGCAACGCTGGTGCAGCACGGTCGTGCCGCGCCCGAGCAGACGCCCGATCGCGATCGGCGCGTGGGCCTGCACCAGCTCGTCGCCGCGGCCGAGGTCGAGCTGGTACCAGCGCAGCAGCTCTTCGACCGTCTGCCACGCGAGGCGCTTGTGCGCGGCAGCGTTGTCTTCGCCGCACGAGAGGCCCAGCGCGCTGACCGCGGCGGTGCGCAGGTCGCGATCGTCGGTCTCGGGATCGGTCAGCAGCGGCAGCAACAGGTCGTGCACCTGCCGCTTCAGTGCACTGTCGGTGCTGCGGCGCGCCAGCTCGCCGAGCGAGTAGGCGGCGAAGGCGCGCGTGCGGTCGCCCACCTCGGCGCGATCGACGAGCCGGCGCCCGTCGGCCGTGTCGCCGACCAGAGCCGCGAGGATCGGCAGGGCCTCCGCACGTCCGGCGATGCCGAGCGCCAGGACTGCGCTCTCCCGCACTTCCTGATCGTCGCGGAGCAGGCGCTGCTGGAACACCTTCTCGAGCTGCACGTCGACGCCGTCGCGGCCGATCTTGCCGAGCGCGATCAGGCACGCGCTCTGGATGTCGCGGTTGCGCTCCGCCTCGAGCAGCGCCGCCAGCGCCGGCACGATGCGCTCGGTCAGGTCGGCCTCGGTCGGGCGCAGCAGGTCCACCCGCGCCTCCGGTCGGCGTTGTCCGAGGTAGAAGTCGTCGCTGCCGCTGACCGCGTAGTCGGCGGCGCGCCGCCGCGGTCCGAGCAGCGGCTCTTTGTTGAACTCCCACCAGGTCTGCCAGCTGACGGTGTCCGGCGTCAGCGCGCGGCCGCCGGTCGTGGGCGAGGGACCGCCACCACCGGGCCCGGTCGGTCCACCCGTGCTGGGAACCGGGTTGACGCCCGGCGGCAGCGTCGGCGTGCCCCAGCCCGGACCGCGGTACTGCCCGCCGTGGGCCGGCAGGCCGACCAGCAGGCAGAGGGCCGCGAACATCACCAGGAAGAGGCGGACCATGGCCAGCGGACTGTAGTCGGCGCGAGCCGTCCCGGTAACGGGCCCCGGTCCCCAGGCGACAGGCTAGGGGATGCAGAACGGCAAGCCGGGGATGCGTTCCGCCAGGACCTCCCCGCGCGGCGACACCAGTAGCGCGCGGACCACGCCGCACTGGTGGCGCAGCCCGGGCAACGGCGGCCACTCCAGGCGGCTCGTGAACGTGCCCTCGCGACCGACCTCGCCGATGCCGCCGGGTCCGTAGCTGCCGCGCCAGTCGGCCATCAGTACGACCGGAGTCGCGCCGCCGCGCAGCAGCCACGGCTCCAGACCGGACGCTTCGACCGGCAGCGGCGGCTGCGCCTGGTCCAGCACGACTTCGAGCACGTGCCAGTGCCCCGGCAGCGCCGTCACCGCGGCGTGCAGTGTCGCCGCATGCTCCTCGACCACCAGCGCGCAGCTGGTGCGTGCCGACGCGACGGGCTGTCGTTCGACGGTCGCGAACGCGGCCGACGTCGCCTTCGTGAACGCGCCGTGGCCACCCGCAGCCATGCCTCCGTACATCGCGCGCAGCACCGGCGCCTCGTCCCAGAACGCCTCGATGCGGAAGCCCTCGACCTGCAGCGCCATCGTGTGCAGATCGTCGTCGCCGCGCGGCGCCGGCGCCTTCGCCAGCGTGCGGGTGTCCGCGTCGCCGGCACGTTCGAGGCGGAACTCGCCGACCGCGCGGTCCCAGACGAAGTGCACCGCCGGCGCTCCTTCGGCGCGGCGCGCGACGAGGCCCAGCACTCCGTCCGCCCCGGGCGGCGTGACCGCGACGACGCGGTAGTTCGCGGCGGAAGGCGCTGCGTCCTGCTCTCCCGCCGGTGCGGCCGCATCGGCGGCGACCGCCGCCGCCGGTTCGGCCGCCAGGTGCACGCGAGCCCCCGCCGGCACGCGGAACTGCAACGACCGCGGCTTGCCGGCCGCGTCGGCGCCGAAGTGCACCTCGTAGTCCCCTGCCGGCAGTCCGGCCGCGTGGTCCACTGGTCCCATCAGCCAGTGCCCTGCCGGGCCCGCGAGCCGCACGCGGGCCGCGCCACCGCGCAGCGACCACTCGGTCTGTGCCGCCAGCGACGCCACGCACCACCACGCCACGACGCCGCGCAAGATCACGGCAGCACCGCCCCGTTGGCCTTCAGCATGTTGCAGAACATCGCGCCCTGAGCCCGCGCGTCGTCGAGGGCCACGTGCGTGTGCGGCAGGCCGTCGTCCCACTCGCGCGGCAGCGCGTGCTTCACGCAGTCGCGGTACGGCCGCTTCACCAGCGCCATCGCGTAGGTCTTCACGTCGAGGGCCGAATGGCCGAACGGCGAGTCGCCGTGGAATCGCATCAGGTACCAGTACACCCACAAGAAGTCGTAGCCGGCCGGCTGACCCACGAACACGACGCGCCCAGGCAGCTGGCGCAGCCACTTCGCGTAGCGCGGCATCACGACTTCGGCCGGCTCCGGGTTCGCTCGCGCCTGCGCCAGTGCTTCCGGGAATCCCTCCCACCACGCCATCGTGCGCGGGTGCGGGTGGGCGCCCGGCAGCGGTGCCAGATTGGCACTGAACTCGGCGATCGTGGTCTTGTCCGCCCGCAGCGCCACCGAGGCGAAACTCAGCATCGAATGCGGCCCTGGGATCGGGCCATCGGCCTCGACGTCGGTGCTCACGTAGATCTCGTCAGGCATCGGGCGAACGGTGAACGGCAACAGCTTCGGCCCGCGCGGCGACGGTCGGCCGCGCGCGACGGCCACCTGCAACGGGCCACCACCATACCGCCCGGCGCTATCTTCCCACTGCCGCGAGGTCCCGATGCCGAACCCGTCCGCCAGTCCCTACGCGAACCCGATGTTGCGCTGGCCCGGCCTGCTGCTGCTGATCGGCGCGGTCTGGAACCCGTCGATGCACGGCGACGACGCGCTGACGACGGTCGGCTACATCGCGAAGATGGTGCTCCTGGTGGTCGCGCTGATCGGGATCGCGCACCACTGCTCCGGTTCCGGCGCGTTCGGCCGCCTGAAGCGCCTGCAGCGCGACCTGCCGGGGTTCCGGCTGCAGCCGGCGACCTGCCTCGATCTCGACCGCGCACCGGACCTGTCGCCGACACTCGCCCGCCACGGCTACACGGTGGTCGAACTCGACGGCCACACGATCGGCAGCTGGCACGATCTCGCCGCCGCGCTGCAGCGCCACTTCGGCGACCAGCCGTTCCCGCGCGAACCGGTCGCGAAGTGCCTCGCGATCCTGCAGCGCACAGCCGGCACGCGGCCGCGCCGCCGCGCACTGGTGTGGCGCTCTGCGACCGAGAGCCTGGTCGCCCACCCGACGCTGGTGGTCGAGTTCGCGGCGCTGTGGTCGGCGATGGTCGCCAGCGTGCCGCCCGGCATGCTGGTCTTCCTCGACCTGCCGGAGGGCCCCGCACCGTCGGCCGGCGACGGCGATGCGCGCGAGCCGCGCTACGTCGGCGAACGCACTGCCGAAGCCGACCGCGGCCAGCTCGCGGCGGCGCCGCACGACGCGTGGTGGCACCCGCAGCCCGGCGAACTGACGCGCTGAACCACAGCTGCGCAGCACCGTGCGGCGCAAACGCGCTGCGCGCCGGCTACCGGCAGTTCCGGCGGCGGCGGCGGTCGCTATCGTGCGCCGCACTCATGTCGCCCCGCCGCTGCCTCTCGTTCCTGTTCGCCGCCTCGCTCGGTACCGCCGCCACCGCACAGTGCTCGTCGCAGTGGTCGCCGTTCGGCAACGGTGTCGGTTTCCTCGGCGAGTCGGTGTCGACGATGTGCGTGATCAACGGCAACCTCGTGGTCGGCGGCAACCACGGCGACAAACTCTCGCAGTGGAACGGGTCGGCCTGGTCGCAGCTCGGCGGCACGCCGAATGCCGGTGTCTGGGCGTTGCTGCGCTCGGCCAACGGCAACCTGGTCGTCGGCGGCAGCTTCACGATGCTCGGCTTCACGTCCGCGAGCCGCATCGCCACCTGGAACGGCTCGACCTGGAACACGATGGGCGGCGGGCTCGACAACTCGATCGTCAGCCGCGTCAACTCGATCGCGCAGCTACCGAACGGGGACCTGGTCGTCGGCGGCTGGTTCAGCACCGTTGGCGGCGTCGCCTGCAACAAGATCGCCCGCTGGAACGGCAGTGCATGGTCGCCACTCGGCAGCGGCATGGACCTCAACGTGTATGCCCTCGCGGTGCTGCCGACCGGCGACCTCGTCGCCGCCGGCAACTTCACGACCGCCGGCGGCGTGCCGTGCGCCAACATCGCGCGCTGGAACGGTTCGGCCTGGTCGCCGCTCGGCGCCGGCACCAACAACTCGATCGCCGCCCTCGCCGTCCTCGCCGACGGTCGCCTCGTCGCCGGCGGATCGTTCACCAGCGCGGGCGGCGCGCCGGCGACCCGCATCGCGGTGTGGGACGGCAGTGTGTGGGCGCCGCTCGGCACCGGCCTGCAGGGCAGCGGCGCCTCCGTCGCCGCGCTGCTCGCCTTGCCCAACGGCGACCTGCTCGCGGCCGGCAACTTCACGGGCGCAGGCGGCCTGACCGCCAACCGCGTGGCCCGCTGGAACGGTTCGGTCTGGTCGCCGCTCGGCCTCGGCCTCGGCGGTGCGTTCACGATCGTCAACGCCCTCACGCAGCTGGCGAACGGCGACGTCGCGGCAGGCGGCAGCTTCACGAGCTCCGGCGCGGCGGCCACGAACCACGTCGCCCGCTTCGTCGCCGCCTGCCCGGCCGGCGCCGTCCCGTACGGCAGCTCCTGTGCGGGCGCTGCCGCACCGTTGCAGATGACCGCGACGAGCCTGCCGGTCCTCGGCGCCCCGTACGGCAGTCGCACCACGGGCTTCGTACCCGGCTCGCTCGCCATCGACCTGCTGGGCACGGCCCCGCTCGCGCTGCCGCTGGACAGCGTGCACCCGGCCGGCGTCGCCGGCTGCAGCCTGCTGGTCGCGCCGGACCTAGTGTTCGCGCTCGGCACGCCGACGGCCGGCACGTTCACGACCGGCTTCACCGTCGCCACCGACACGATCCTGCTCGGCGCCGCGATCTACGCGCAGGTCGGCGAATTGTCGCTCGACGCACAGGGCAATCTGCGCATCGAATCCTCGAACGCGCTGACGCTGACGTTCGGTACTTACTGACCGCCCGTCCAGCGACGCATGGCCTCGCGCCGGCCGTTCGCGCACGATGCCGGCCGATGCACCTTCGCCTCCTGCCGACCGCCCTGTGCCTGACCGCCGTCGCGGCGGCGCAGGCGCAGGAACCGGCGCCGGCGCCGGCCCCGGCCGCCCCGAGCGGCAGGCTGCGCGAGATCCGCATCGCGACCGGCGACGTGTTCGACCCACAACGCGCCGCCGAACGGCCGCTGGAGCGCCTCGTCAACTCGCTGCACTGGGCGACGCGGCGCGACGTGATCGAACGCGAGATCTGGTTCGCGCCCGGCGACCACGTCGACGGCGAGCTCGCCGCCGAACTGGAACGCAACCTGCGCGCGCTGGGTCTGTTCGCCGATGTGACGGTGCGGCTCGTCGCGACCGACACGCCCGGCGTCGTCGACCTCGAGGTCGCGACGCGCGACCGCCTGACGTTGTCGTTCGGCGCCGGCGCGTCCTACGTCGGCGGCGTCGGCGGCGTCAACGCGGCGCTCGGCGAGTCGAACCTGCTGGGTCTCGGCGACCGGCTCGCGGCGTCGTTCCGCACCAACACCGAGGACGAGTACCGCGGCGGCATCGCCTACACGGACCTGCACGTGCTCGACACGTGGCACACCGGCACGGTGCGCCTCGGCCGCACGGACGACGGCGACTACGTCGGCGTCGACCTGCGCCGGCCGTTCCGCCACCTCGCCGATCCGTATGGCTACGGCGCTTCGTTCGACCATGCCGAGACCGCGGTCGACTACCACCGCGACGGCGACACGCTCGCCGAGGTGCCCGATCGGCGCACGAGCCTCGGCCTGCACCTCGATCGCGGCAGCGGCCCGGCCCTCGACCGGCGCCGCATCGGCCTCACCGCCGCGTTCGACGACCACGACTACGGCCTCGCGACCGGCCCGCTGGCGCCGGCGGTGCGCGTGCCCGGCGACACCTGGAGCGCGTTCGTCGGCGCCACCGGCGGCTGGCGCCTCGTCACGGGCTTCCGCAAGGTCGAAGGGCTCGACACGCTGGTGTTCGTGCAGGACCTCGAACTCGGGCTCGACGTCGGCGGCACACTCGGCGCGCGCTGGCGCGACGAGGCCGGCACGAACGGCGCGCTGCAGCCCGAACTCGCGCTGCACGCGCGGTGGTCGGCGGCGCCGACGACCGATCTGTTCACGGTCGGCGACGTCAGCGGCCGCATGCGCTGGGACGACGGCGACGCGGTCGGCTGGTTCGCATCGGCGAGCGGCCGCGCGTTCGTGATGCTGCACGAACTGCACACGCTGTGCGGTCGCATCGTGTTCGACGCCGCCGAGGAGACGCAGGACCTGCCGGTGGAACTGACGCTCGGCGAAGACCTCGGCCTGCGCGGCTACGCCAACGACCAGCTGGTCGGCACCCACCGGCTGCGCGCGAACCTCGAACACCGCTTCGACACCGACGTCGAGTTCGCGACGCTGCACTTCGGCCTGGTCGCGTTCGGCGACGCGGGCTGGATCGGCGACGGCAGCGCGCTCGGCCGCCCGTTCACGGCCGCCGGCCTCGGCCTGCGCATCGGCAGCAAGCCGCTGCTCGGCGGCGGCCTCTTGCGCATCGACGTCGCGAAGCCGTTCGTCGACGTCGTCGGCGACAGCGACGGCTGGAAGGTCTCGGTCACGCTCGGCCAGGTGTTCGGCTTCGGCAGCTGACGGCCGCGGGCGCTAGCATGCGGGCCATGAGCGACGATCGGGCCGTCGACGGGGACCTCGCCTCGGAGCGAGGGCTGTGCGAGCCGTTGTCCGGTGTCGCGACGCGGCGACCGTTCGCGGGCAGGCCCCTGATGCGCGGCTGCTACGCGGCGATGGCCCTGCTCAACCTCTACATCGCCTATCGACTCGAATGGGGTTGGGAGACCCTCCCGATCGGCGCGACGGTCGCCTTGCTCGCTTGGTTCGTGCTGCGTCCTCCCGGCTTTCCGCCGGTCGGTCTCGAGCTGGCATTGCCCGCCGCCGGTCGCTGCTGCGTACTCGCCCACGACGCCACGGCCGCAGGGGCCATCCTCGACGTCCTCCGCAACCACGGCCATGAAGCCCGCGAGTTGGACGGCTCCCGCATCCGCTCCGCTTCGGACCTCGCCGACGCGCTGGACGCTGCGTTCGGGGCGTTCGGGGAGCCGCACGATCCCGTCGCGCGCATCGTGGCGCACATCGCGCACGAGCGCCGTGGCACCGGCGCGAAGGCGCTGCTGTGGCGCGACGCGAACACCATGCGGACGACGGACCGCCCGACGTTCGACCGCTTCGTGGCCGACTGGGCGGGGGCAATGGCAACGAACGGCAGCGCGCGGCTCCTGTTCGTCGACCTGGGCCGGAAAGCCACGACCCACGCGACCTGACGGCGGCCGCGCCCTTCCGCCGCCCCGGCCGGCTGGCTACCGTGCTCGCCCCCCGAACCGGATCCCCCATGAGCTTCACCCACCAAGGTCGCACGCTGCACAAGGTCGCCGTCATCGGCTCCGGCCAGATCGGCCCCGACATCGCGCTCTACTTCACCAAGGTCCTGAGCCCGTTCGGCGTGAAGACCGTCGTCGTCGACGTCAGCACCGACGCGCTCGCCAAGGGCAAGGCGAAGCTCGAGAAGAAGGTGCAGAAGGGCGTCGAGAGCGGCGCGTTCACCGCCGAGCAGCAGGCGCAGATGCTCGGCAGCGTCACGTTCACGGCCGACTACGAGGCCGTGCGCGGCGCCGACCTGGTCGTCGAGGCCGCGACCGAGAACAAGGAGCTGAAGGGCAAGATCTTCGGCCAGGTCGAGAACCTCGTCGGCGACGACGCGATCCTGGTCAGCAACTCGAGCCACCTCGAGCCCGAGGTGATCTTCGCCAACAGCAAGAAGAAGGACCGCACCGGCGTCGTGCACTACTTCTTCCCGGCCGAGCGCAACCTGATGGTCGAGGTCGTCTCCGGCAAGGACACGGCGGCGGCGACGCGGCAGTGGCTGCTGTCGTTCTACGAAGCGATCGGCAAGGTGCCGATCCCGGTCCGGTCGCGCTACGGCTACGCGCTGGACCCGGTGTTCGAGGGCCTGTTCTTCGCCTGCGCGCTGCTGGCCGAAGAGGGCAAAGCGACGACCAAGCAGATCGACGTGGTCTGCAAGCAGACGTTCCGCATGGGCGTCGGTTCGTTCACGGCGATGAACCTGACCGGCGGCAACCCGATCACCGCCGTCGGCCTCGACAACTACACGACCAAGATCAACGGCTGGTTCCGCACGCCGCAGTCGCTGAAGGACAAGGTCGCGCAGAAGGCCAACTGGGACGTGCCGGCGCGCGGCGAACAGGTCGACGTGCCGCCGGCGGTCGCGGCCCGGATCCGCGACGACCTGCTCGGCGCCTACTTCGGCATCTGCGGCGAGATCGTCGACGCGGGCCTGGTGACGATCGCCGATTTCAACATGGGCATCGAGATCGCGCTCGACATGAAGCCGGCGTTCACGTTCATGAACGAGGTCGGCACTCGGAAGGCGCTCGAGCTGGTGCAGGCCTACGCGAAGAAGCACGCGAAGTTCGTCGTGCCGAAGTGCATCGCCGCGCACGGCGCCGAGAACAAGCCGTTCGACGTGCCGGTCGTGCTGCGCGAGGACCGCGCCGGCATCGCCGTGCTGACGATCCGCCGGCCGAAGGTGCTGAACGCGCTCGACCAGGGCGTGTTCGAGGAGATCCGGCGCCGCTTCCAGGAGTGCGACCAGGACCCGAAGGTGCAGGGCATCGTGCTGACCGGCTTCGGCAAGAAGGCGTTCGTCAGCGGCGCCGACGTGCACTTCCTGGCCAAGATCGACAGCGTCGCGAAGGGCGAAGCGACCTCGCGCGGTTCGCAGGTCTGCGTCGACGCGGTGCAGGCGGTGCAGAAGCCGACCGTCGCGGCGCTGAACGGCCTCGCGTTCGGCGGCGGCATCGAGCTGGCGATGGCGTGCGAGGCACGCATCGCGCAGAAGGGCCTCAAGGTGCTGGCCGGCCAGCCCGAGGCCAACCTCGGCATCATCCCCGGTGCCGGCGGCACCGTGCGCCTGCCGCGGCTCATCGGCCTCGAGCGCGCCAACGAGATGCTGCGCACCTGCCGGCCGATCAGCAGCGAGAAGGCGCTCGCGTTCGGCCTGATCCGCGAAGAGGTCGACGGCGACCTGGTCGGCCGCGCCGTGCAGCTCGCCAAGGACATGGCCAGCGGCAAGGCCGCGCGCTCGCGCATGGCCGAGGGCCCGCTGCCGAACGTGCCCGCGTCGCTGCCGGCGGTCGAGATCGGCCACCTGAGCCGGAAGGTCGACGCGATCCTGCAGAAGGCGATCCTCGGCGCCGCGAAGCTGCCGCTGAAGGACGCGATCCCGTTCGAGGCGAAGTGCTTCGGCGAAGTCTGCGGCACCGAGGACATGCGCATCGGCGTCGACAACTTCCTCGCGCACGGACCAAAGGCCAAGGCGCCGTTCGTGCACCGCTGAACATGGCCCTGCCGTCGATCCCGGGCCTCGAGTGGCACCCGACGAAGGTGCCGCACGCGGTCGAAGCCGCGTTCACCGCGGCTGCCGACGCGACCACGGTCGCGGCGCTGCTGCGCGCGATCCCGCGCCGCGGCGGCCTGCGCTTCTTCGACTTCCTCTACCACGGCGAACCGCCGGCGTCGGGCCAGCCGTTCGACTACGGCGCGATCTTCTGCGTCTACCGGCGGCTGCGCGGCGACCTGTTCGCGACCTGCGGCAACCACGGCTGGTCGTCGCCGTGGACGCCGGTGGCGCCGGCGCGGCTGGCCGGGTTCCTGCTCGGCTGCCTCGACAGCAACCGCGGCAGCGGCCCGCGCAGCCAGACGATGCTGGTCGAGGCGCGTGCGAGCCACGTGCCGCGCCGCGAAGCGATCGACCCGCGGGCGCCGCTGTTCGAACGGCGCGACGTCTGGCGGAAGTGGCGGCAGGCGTAGCATGGCCGATGACCGCGACGACCCGGTAGGTGATTTCCTCGCGGCGTGCATCGACCAGCCCGACGCGGCTCGTCGGCTCGCTGCAGCCGACCCGTCGCTGCCGCACGCGACGCGCATCGGCTCGCCGCTGCTGCACTGGTGCGTGATCGAGGACTTCCCGAGCGGCGCGGCAACGCTGCTGTCGCTGGGTGTCGACGTGGACTCGACCGACGACACGCACCGAACCCCGCTCCACTACGCCTGCGTGCTGGGCCGCCTCGGCTGTGCACGACGACTGCTCGCCGCAGGCGCCGACCCGAACCGCTACAACGACCACTTCGGCGAGAATCCGCTGAGCTGCGCGGTGCGCGCCCGGGCGCTCGACGTCGTCCTGCTGCTGCTCGACCACGGCGCCAGGGCCGACTACGTGTTCGCTACCACCGACACGATCTTCGGCGCGATGCAGGACTGGCAGCCGGCAGCGCGCGCGGAACTGGTCGACGAACTCGCCCGTCGCGGCGTCACGCGCGCGTCGGTGTTCGCGCAGCTGTCAGGCTACGGTTTCGAGTCCGCCGAGCAGGCCTTCGGCTGGTGAGCCCTGCCCCGCGGCCGCGGCGTCGGTCACCGGCGCGGCGCGAACACGTCCGCCGCGAACTCCGGGTCGATCGCCACCACATGCGCCGCGCGATGGGCGGGTGCGGGCGGTGGCCCGGCGCAGTCTACGCCGTGCGGCCGAACATCGCCTCACCGCAGCACGGCCGTCACTTCGGCGCCCGCCGTGACTTGCAGTTCGGCGGCGAGGCCGGTGTCGCGCACCGGTCCCGGCAGCCCTTGCTGGGGCAGGCCCACCTCGAGCAGCTCGAACCGCCAGCTGCCGGGCAGCAGCGTGCCAGCCTCACCGCGCTTGGCGCCGTGCAGGCGCACCGGCTGGTGGCCGCCGACCAGACAGGTCGCCGCGACGACGAGGCTGCCGCGCGGCAGGGTCGGCTCCGGCCAGCCGTTCGGCGATTCGAAGCGCACGCGGCCCGGCCGCGGCACGCGCAGCGTCGCCACCGGCGCGGCGGTGTCGTGTTCGAGCACGAACTCGTCGGCGCCGATGCGGCAGGCGAAGGTCGCGACGCCAGCCGGCAGGCCGCGGAAGCGGTACACACCCGCGCTGACCCGGTCGACCTGCTCGCGCCGGTCGTCGCGCCAGCGCGGTGCCTCGTCGACCGGCTGGCCCTGCTCGTCGACGACCTGCACGGTGACGTCGCGGCCACGCGGCAGCGTGAACGTCTGCAGCGCGCCGGCCGTGATCCGGTCGTGCCGCTGCTCGACGAAGCCGTCGCGCTGCAGTTCGAGGCGCACCTTCGACAGGTCGCCCAGCCGGCCGAACTCGAACCGCCCGTCCGGATCGGTGCGGCGTCCGACACCCGTGCTGCCGCTCGGCTCGTCGCACGACAGCCGCACGTCCACCTGCGGCACCGGCCGCCCCTCGTCGTCGACGACGCGGCCCGCGAACGGCGCGATGTCCGGCGGCAGCAGCAGCACGAGTTCGGCCTCGGCGCCGAACGCCGGCGCCGCGAACCGCGCCGTCACCAGCGGCCGCTGCAGGTCGTCGAGCACCTGGATCTCGCACGGCGTGCCGGGCTCGAGCGACCACACGGTGGCCCTCCCCGCCGCGTCGGCTTCGAACCGGGCGTAGAAGTCGTACCACTGCGTCGAACCGTCGGGCAGCGTGCGCCCGCGCGCCCCGGAGTCCATCGACACCGCGTGCAGCAGTTCGTCGAGCGAGTCCTGCTGCCGCGGGCCGGCGAACATCGCCACGTCACTGCGCAGGCGGTAGCGCCAGCCGGTGACGTCGCCACCTTCGACGCGGAAGCGCACCACGTTGGTCGGCGCCAGCACGAACACCAACGGATCCTCGGCCGTGCCGGCCGCCGCGGCGCGCGGAGCCACCGGACCGATGCGGTGGTGCATGGCGCCTGCCAGCGTCACGTCGGCCGGCGCGCCGGCAAACGTGCCGCAGCCCGTCGCGTCCGTCGGGTCGCTGACGGCGCGCGCCTTGACGCGCGCACCGGCGATCGGCCGATCCGCCTCGTCGACGCACCGGAAGTGCGTCACCGGCGCCCGGTCGAGCCAGACGACCACCTCCTCGCCGGCGGCGAGCCGGGCGGCGTCGAGTTCGACGAAGGCCTCGGCGCTGTCGTCCGCCGATTCGACCCAGAGCCGCACCGCGCGGAACGCCGGCCGCCGCTGCGGGTCGCGCCACTCGGCCGCGCGCGCCTGCGAACCGCCGTAGAAGCCGAGCGCGAACGTGCCGTCGCGCCAGCCCGTGTGACCCATCACCGGGCTGTTCTGGCCGTCCAGGAACTCGGCGTTGGCCGTGACGTCCGGCCACGCCGCCGGCTCGCCGGTGTCGCGCCACACCACGCGCCCGCGCACGGTCGGCAGCTGCGTCGTGTGCAACTCGATCTGCCGCTGCGGCGCCGCGACCGGCAGGCGGCCGGCGTCGTCCGGCAGCACCGGTTCCACCAGCCAGAGCGTCAGCGGCAAGTGGATCGTGCCCTGCCAGCCGGCTGGCAGACCTGTGCAGCGGAACGCACCGTTGCGGCCGGTCGTCGCGACCGCACCGCGGTGGAACCGCAGGTCGACCGCCAGTGCGCCCGGCACCGACGCGTCGAGCGGCAGGCTGTCGAACCCGAGCCGGAAGCCGACGCCGGGCTGGCCATCGACCGTCAGCGTGCCGTCGATCGTCTCGCCTTCGGGCAGCACGAGGCGGTGCTCGCCGCGGCGTTCGGCCAGCGCCTGGTGCCATGGCACATGCCCGTCGGCGACGACCAGCACGGCGCCGGGCCCCTGGACCGCTCCCAACGAGCCGCGGCCGTCGGCATCGGTCGCGCATTCGCTCCACGTCTGGCTGCCCGAAGACCAGCTGTAGACGACCGCGTCGGCGACCGGCCGGTCCGACGCGTCGATGACCAGGACGCTGCTGGCCGGCAACGCACCGTCGGGCGGCGCCGTCGTCCCCACTTCCGTGCGCCGCAGTGCCGGTTCGTTCGGCGCCGGCGCCGCGGTGCCGACGGACGCGGGCACGGGTGCGTCGGCCGTCGCGACACTGCCGGCGAGCGGCGGCGGCGACCGGTCCGGCCAGAACACGAACACACCGACGGCCAGCGTGGCCGCGGTCAGCAGAGCGAGCTTGTTCATCGCGAGCACCGAGAGCAGGAGCCACGGACCTCCCGCGTCGACGAGCCCGAACGCCGCGCAGGCGAAGGCCCAGCGTGCCCGGTCGCCGAAGTCGGCGTCGAGCCGTTCGCGCAGCAGTTCGAGCCCGCGCTGCAGCCGCTTGCGCACGACTTCGCCCGACGTGCCGAGCCGCTGCGCGATCGCGCGCGGCGGCAGTTCGTCGAAAAAGCGCAGCGCCACGACCGTGCGGTACGGCTCCGGCAGCGCCAGCACCGCGTCGGTCAGCCGCCGATGCAGGCGCAGCCGTTCGACCGTGCGCGCCTCGGCGTCACTGCCGGGTGCCGGCGCCGCCGCCGCCTCGGCCAGCGCGCGGATCCGCTGCGACCGCACGGCCTTGCCGGCCAGCCGCCGCGTGACCGCGGCGAGCCAGCCGCGCAGGTTGTGCGGCGGTTCGCTCTGCCGCAGCGCCACCAGCATCACGTCCTGCGCGACGTCGTGCGCCAAGTCGCTGCGGCGCACCAGCGCCTGCGCCAGTCGCCGCACCGTGCCGGTTTCGGCCAGCAGGCGGTCGGTCGGGTTCGGGGAGGGAACGTCCACGCGGCGTCGGTGCTCCGGCGCCGCGGATCGTGACCGAAAATCCGCCGCGGCCCAACCCTACCGGCCGACGACCAGCCTGGTGCCGTTCGACATCACCGCGCCGAACGCGTTGCCGGCGCCGCTGTCGAACACCAGCGCCTGCTGGAACAGGTTCAGCCCGAGCAGCGTGACGTCGAGCGGCAGCACCAGCGAATGCTGGGCTCGCGTGCCCGAACCGACGACCAGGTCCTGCAGTTCGAGCGTGTTCCACAGCGGGCAACCCGGCATGCCGACCAGCCCGAGGTCGAGTCCCACCGGCGCGATGCCGCCCCAGCCGGTGATCATCACGGCGATGTCGAGCGGCAGGTCGAACAGGCGCACCTGCAGCGTCTTGCCGATCTTCGGCGTGTCGACCGGCACCAGGCGCGCCGGCGGCAGTGTGCCGGCGCAACCGGTGCCGACGGTCACGTAGGTGCTGGTCGGGCCGACCTTGCTCAGCCCCCAGAAGTAGCCGGCCGTGAGGTCGTTGAAGGTCTGGCCGGCACCGAGCGCCGGCGGGTTGCACTGACCCCAGCCGTTGTCGCCGAAGCCCACCACCGCGCCGTCCGAGCGGCGCAGCAGCGTGAAGTACTGGCCGCAGGCGACGTCGACCCAGGTCATGCCGGCAGGCAGCGCCGGCACGTTGCACTGGCCGTAGTTGTTGCGGCCCCAGGCGACCGCCGAACCGTCCGACCGCAGCGCGACCGTGTGTTCGAACGCGCCGGCGACCGCTGTGTAGCGCAGGCCGGCCGGCAGCGCCGGCACGGCACACTGCCCCCAGTTGTCGTGCCCCCACGCGACCATCGATCCGTCGCTGCGGATCGCGAGGCCGTGCGACGAACCCGCGGCGATGCGTTCGTAGGTCAGGCCCGGCGGCAGCGCCGGCGGCGTCAGCTGGCCGGCCCAGTTGTCGCCCCAGCACAGCAGCGCGCCGTCGCTGCGCAGCGCCATCGAGTGGTAGTAGCCCGCGGCGGCCTGCACGTAGCTGGTGCCCGGTGGCAGCGCCGGCACGTTGCACTGGCCGTAGTAGTTGTAGCCCCACGCCGACAACTGGCCGTCGGAACGTTGACCGAGCGAGTGTTCGATGCCGGCCTGGATCGCGGTCCAGGTCACGCCGCCCGGCAGCACCGGCACGTTGCACTGGAAGTAGCTGTTGCGACCCCAGGCCGCGATCGAGCCGTCGGGGCGCAGGGCGAGTCCGTGGTAGCCGCCGGCGGCGATGTCGGCGAAACCGCCGGCCGGCGACGCGGGCACGACCAGCTGCGTGAACGTGTTGTTGCCCCAGGCGACGAGCGTCTGGGCAGGTGCGAACGCGGCGGCCGCGACCACCGACAGGGCCGCCGAGGCGGCGCGCGACAGAGGGAGGAAGTGCATGTGCGGTGCGATGCAATTCCGCGGCGGTCGTGACGGTGGCAGCACGGATTCCGCACCGCGCGTCACACCGGCAGGCGTCGCGCATCACGGCAGTCATGCATTGCCACCGTTCCCGTCTGCTGCCCGCCGCCGCGGCAGCGTTCCTGCTGGCGACCGTCGGTTCCGGCCAATGCGAACCGACCTGGAACGGCGATCCGCTGGCGTTCCTGCGCGGTTCCGTGACGGCCACGACGCTCTGGGATCCCGACGGCGCTGGGCCGGCGACGCTGCAGTTGGTGGTCGGCGGCGACCTGTCGTTCGGCCAGGTCCAGACGGCGAGCCTGGCCCGCTGGGACGGCAGCCAATGGGTCCTGCTCTCGACGCCGCTCGGCGACGTGACGGCGCTCGGGACCTGGAACGGCCAGCTGGTGATCGGCCTCGACGCCAGCGTCTACCTGCACGACGGCAGCAGCACGACGCCGCTCGGTTCGCTGACCAACAGCACCATCGGCGGCAGTGCGCGTTGCTTCGCGACCTACAACGGCGAACTGATCGTCGGCGGCGCGTTCGACACGGTCCTGGGCACGAACACGGTGGCGGCAGCCCACATCGCGCGCTGGAACGGCACCGCCTGGGCGCCCCTCGGCACGGGGCTGCCCGGCCGCGCCAACGCCGCGGTCGTGTTCAACGGCGGTCTGCACGTCGCCGGCGACTTCGGCACTGGCAGCGCGGCGACGAACCTGCGCGTCTGGGGCGGCTCGATCTGGGTGCCGCTCGGCACGTGGGACGGGCCGATCGACACGCTGGCGGTGCGCATCGGCACCGCGCTGACCAACTCGTTCCTCTACGCCGGCGGCGCGTTCTCGGTGGTCAACGGCTCGGTGCAGGCGCCGATGGTGGCGCGCTACAGCCCGACCAGCAACTCGTGGACGGGCACCGGCACGCCGGGCGGCGGCCTCGCCTCGCGCTGCTGGCGCCTGTTCGTACGCGGCACCGGGCTCAACAGCTTCGAAGTCGTCGCCGGGCTCGTGACCACCGACACGCACAAGGCATGGCGGCTCGCGGGCGGTACCTGGAGCTCGCTCGGCAGCACCGGTGGCTCGACCGCCGACCTGCCGACCGCGGTGTCGTTCCTCCAGGGCCGCTACGTGATGGCGCTGGAGCACATCTCGGCGGCGACCACGCCGACCGTGCTGCAGCACGACGGGGCGGCGAACCTCTGGCAGCCTGCGCTCGGCCGCGGCATCCCCGGCACCGTCTACGCGATCGCCGTCGACGGCGCCGAACAGGTGATCGCCGGTTCGTTCGCGACCATCTCCGGCGTCACGGTCCACAACATCGCGCGCGGCCAGCCGGACGCGTGGTCGCCGCTCGGCGGCGGCCTGACCGGCGGCAGCGTGCGCGCGCTGGCGCGGCTGCCCAACGGCGACCTCGTCGCCGGCGGCGACTTCCAGTTCGCGGACGGCCAGCCGGCCAACCACATCGCACTCTGGAACGGCACCGCGTGGTCCCCGCTCGGCACCGGCACCAACGGGCCGGTGCGGGCGCTGCTGCCGCTGCCGAACGGCGAACTGCTGGTCGGCGGTCAGTTCCAGCAGGCCGGCGCGACGACCGCGCTGCGCCTCGCGCGCTGGACCGGCACGCAGTGGCTCCCCGTCGGCGGCGGCACCAACGGCGACGTGCTCGCGTTGGCGCTGCTGCCCGACGGTTCGGCCGCGATCGGCGGTGCGTTCACGACCGCGAACAGCGGCCCGGCGAGCCGCATCGCGCGCTGGGACGGCCAGAACTGGTCGGTGCTCGGCGGTGGTCTCAACCAAACCGTGAACGCGCTGGCGGTCGCGCCGAACGGCGACCTGTGGGCCGGCGGCGCGTTCACGGCTGCCGGCTCGTCCTTCGCCAACTACGTCGCGCGCTGGGATGGCGGCACCTGGCATCCGACCGGCGCGATCGTGTCGGACCTCGATGCGCCGATCCACGCGCTGGCGGTGCTGCCCGACGGCGACGTGGTCGCGGGCGGGTTCGTGTCGCAGCTCGGTATCGGCATCCCGCCGTTCAGCTCGACCGTGTCCGCGAACGTCGCCCGGCTGCAGGGCTCGACCTGGTCGCCGCTCGAGGTGAGCGGCGGCGTGGTCTGGGCGCTGTCGCTGCGCGCCGACGGCCAGCTGCTGGTCGGCGGCGACTTCGTGGCGCCGGGACCGTCGTACCAGTTCACGCAGCGCGTGCCGTCGTGCCCGGCGACCGCCACGGTGCACGGCACCGGCTGCGCCGGCGCGAACGGCCCGGACGTGCTGACCGCGCTGTCGTTGCCGTGGAACGAGGCGTCGTTCCGCGCCCGGGCGACCGGGCTGCCCGCACAGGCAGTGGCGTTCACGGTCTACGGCTTCGCGCCCCTGCAGCTGCCGCTGCCGCTCGTGTTCCCGGAGGCGCTGCCGGGCTGCGACCTGCTGGCGACGCCGGACGTGCTCGGCCTCGCGGTGCCGGCCGCCGGCGTGCTCGACACGCAGATCTCCATCGTGCCGACGCCCTCGCTGGTCGGCTTGACCTTCTTCCATCAGGTCGTCTCGATCGAGATCGCCGGCTCGACGCCGATCGCGGTCACCGCAACCAACGCGTTGGCCTTGGCGGTCGGCGTGCTGTGACCCGCCGACGCAGCCGCAGCGGCACTCAGCGGGAGTCGGCGGCGATCCACGCCAGATAGCGGCGCTCGAGCGTGTCGACGTCGGCGGCCTTCGCCGACAGCGGCACGCCGTACAACTCCGCGCACAGCGCCTCGAAGCGCTCGCCGTCCCGCTGTGCCATCAGGCGCTGCAGCAGCTGCTGGAAGCGCTCCAGGCTCGACGCCTTGGCCTTCATGCCCTTGAGCTGCAGCCAGTGCACGAAGCCGGCCCGGTAGGCGCGGTGGAACTCGAGATAGTCGTCGAGGAACTCCGGGGGCACGTCGGCGCGGTCGTAGGCGACCGCGCCGAGGAACGGCGCATGCACCAGATGCAGCTTCTGCCCCTTCGGGTCGCGCAGCTGGAAGTGCCCGAGCCGGTCCTTGTTGTCTTCGGCAGCGTGCTCGCCGGCCTTCTGCGCCTGCCGCAGCACGCGGGCGAACCAGTCCTGCCCCTGGGTCAGGCGCCACGTGCTGTCGGCGTTGACCATCTGCATGCTGCCGCCGCGGCTCGGCGCACCGGGGATGAACGCGTTGACCCCCTCGGTGGTCTTGCCGGTGCCGCTGCCGTCCGAACGCGCGTTGTTCTGGCCGAGCACGTCGATGACCAGATCGGTCACGAAGCCGAGCACGAACGTCGCATCGGCCGTGTCGCCGAACGCGCGCCAGCACCACGACATTGCCGCGCGCTGCACCACGTGCTGCAGCAACCCGGTGCGTTCGCGCGTGTTCATGTCGAAACCGGCGAACGCGTCGGCGGCCGGGTCGGGCGACGCGTACTCGAGCGCGACGATCTGCACCTGGCCTTCGTCCTGCAGCCGCATGTCGCAGTGCCGCACGGTCCCGTCGTGCCAGAAGCGTTCGCGATAGACCGGCTTCCACAGCCCGAGCCAGCCGGTCAGGCCGAGGAAGGTGCGCCGGTCGGGCGCGAGCACCAGCTCGCACACCTGCGGCCGCGACCCCGCCGCCGCGTCGACGGGGCGCGGCTTCGCCCGCCAGGTGCCGACTTCCTTGCGCAGCTGGGCCAATTCGGCCTTCTTCGCCTTCAGCGCCGCCGCGTCGGTCAGCGTCAGCTCGGCGAGACGGGACTGCAGGTCGACGAGGGCGGTCGCGATGGCCGGGATGCGGGCGGGGTCCTGACCCTTGGCCAGCATGCCTTCGGGCACGCAGAGGTCGAACTCGCCGATCGGCAAGCGCCGGAAGTGGCGCGCCAGCAGGTCCGGCAGCGCCGGCGCCTCGGCCTCCCCGAGCTCGGTCAGCCAGGCGCGCCCGACCGCTTCGTAGTCGAAAGGCCTGGCTTGCGTGCGGGCGGCGGCGAGCAGGGTCGCGAGAACGACGACGCAGCGTGGCATTCTTCCCATGAACGCGATGGACGTTCGGCGGCCGGAATCCTGTCGCGCTGACGAATACGTGACGACCCTCGGCGGCGCCGCGGTGGCGGACGGTGGCGCCGCCGGCAGCCCGACCCCTGCTATCCTCGGCGCCCCGTCCCTGCACCCGTGGAGCCCCGATGCTGCGATCCTTGTCCGCGTTCGCGCTGACCAGCGCCGTCCTCACCGCCCAGACCCTGATCGTGCCGGACGTCGCCGCCACCGCCGAGGTCGGCAACACGCCGAACATCTGGGCCGCGAACGTCGTCCGCGTGCAGTGCTTCTACGACACGTCGCACTTCGCGTCGTTGGTGCCGCAGGCGCCGATCGCGATCGACCGGTTGGAGTTCCGGCTGGTCAACAACGGCGCGACCAACCTCGTGATCTACGGCAGCGTGCACGCCTACCTGCAGTACTCGGCGGTCGACTACACGACGCCGAGCACGACGTTCGCCAGCAACCGCAGCGCGCCGCTCGGCACGCCGAACTACCAGGGGCCGGTGACGACGCTGGCGGTGCCCGGCACGGCGCCGAACGGCTGGTTCGTCGACCTGCCGCTGCAGGTGCCGTTCGTCTACGACCCGACGCTGGGGCAGGACCTGCTGCTCGAACTGGTGGTCTGGTCGATCCCGACGCCGGCGGTCAGCAACTCGACCAGTTCGGGCTCGGTCGTCACGACGCACCGCTGCAACTCGATCCGGCGGTTCGGCTCGACCACCGACTCAACCGGCACGCAGTCGGCATTCCCGCCGATCGTGCGGCTCGGCTACACGCCGGTCGCGAACGCCGCCTACAACACCTCGCTGGGCCAGGGCTGCTACCGGCGCTACCGCTCGTTCTACGAGCTGTTCCCGACGCAGGCCAACGACCTCGGCGGTCAGCTCGTGCTGATGACGCCGAACGCCGACGGCGGCTACGACGTCGTCACGACGCCGGGCGCCGTCGTGACCCCGCCGACCACGACCGGCCTCGCGCTCGGCGACGACGTGGTCTCGGCGGCGATCGCGCTGCCGTTCGCATTCGACTATCCGGGTGGCAGCACCAACCAGATCTTCGTCGACAGCAACGGCAACATCCTGCTCGGCGCGACCGGACCGTCGACCAACGCCGGCAACGTCGCCAACCTGCTGAACTCGCCCGCGCCGCGGATCGCCGCCGCGCTGACCGACCTGCTGCCCGACGGCGCCACCAACACGCAGAACGTGTTCGCCGAGGTCGACCCCGGCAACCCGAACGCGTTCCTGATCACGTGGAACGGCGTGCCGTGCTTCGGCGCCAGCACGCCGTCGACGTTCCAGATCGCGCTGATCGACAACGGCACCGCCGACATGGTGCAGCTGCGCTACCAGACCCTCGCCAACGACGCGACGACGTTCAGCGGCCAGTGCCTGACGGGCTTCTCGCGCGGCCAGGGCGCGTTCGATCCGGGCAGCCGCGACCTGACCGCGGGTCCGTTCGCGACGGTCGCCGACCTGCCGCCGCTCGCCGTCACCGCGCTCTCGCGGCCGGTGCTCGGCGCGAACTGGGACCTGCGCACCAGCAACGTGCCGCCGAACGGCCTGATCGGCGTCGACCTCTACGGCCTCGCCGATCCGGGCGTCGACGATCTGTTCTTCGTCGGCCTGCCGGGCTGCGGCCTGCGCTCGACGCTCGACATCCAGAGCCCGTGGCTGGTGACCGGCAGCACGCACGATTTCGGCCTCGCGCTGCCGAACATCCCGGCCTGGAACGGCACGAACTTCTACACCACGTCGGCCGTGTTCACGGTGCCGCCGCCGAACGCATTCGGCGCGATCACCGGCAACGGCATCCAGGGCACGCTCGGCCTGCAGTAGCGCGCGGCTACAGGCCGGCCTGCAGCTGGACCGCGGCGCGGTACGACGGCTCGTCCCACTCGTCGCACTGCGCCTCGTCGCGCACGGCCGCCAGCACCGGCAGCGTCGCCGCCAGCAGCGAACGCGCGGCTGCCGTGTCGCCGGTCGCGGCGGCGATCGTCGCCAGATGCAGCCGGCAGAATCCCCACGGCAGCACCTGCCACGGATCGCTCGGGTCCTTCGCGACCTCGGGCGAAAGCGCTTTGTCGACCTGACGGTAGTACTCGGCCGCACGATCGCGGTAGGTGACCGCGTTGGGCGCGTCGCCGGCCGTGCGCCAGGCGAGCCGGTGGCAGTCGCCGGCGCGGCGGTAGCCGAACCACGACGGCCGCATCTTCGCGATCCGTTCGCCGAGTGCCGCCACCGTGGCGACCTCGCCGGCGGCCGCGGCGCAGTTGGCGGCCCACCAGTCGACCTCGACCTGACGCTTCTGCAGCCGCGGGCTGGCCTTGAGGCACGCCAGCGCCGCCTTGACCAGCGGTGCCGCGGCCGCGCACTCGCCGGCCTCGAAGTGCATGCGGATCGCGCCGGTGTAGGCCGCGAGCAGTTCGTCGTGGTCGGTCGGCGGCGCTTCGGCGAACGTCGGCAGGCATGCCGCGACCTGGCGCCACAGCTCGGCACTGCGCGCCTCGCCGCGCGAGGCCTCGATGCCAGCCAGCGATGCGAGGCGTCGCCACGGCGCCAGCCGTCGGCCATCGGTCGGGAACGGCGACGCCGCGACCAGCGCAATCGCGCGCTCGACGCACGCGGCGGCTTCGGCCAGATCGCGGCGCCGGAACCGGTCCCGCAGCACATCGGCGTAGTGGCACAGCGCGTCGTGCAGCTGCAACACGGCGCCGGCATCGGCCGGGAAGTCGCGGACCGTGCGCTCGCCGATCTCGATCGCCTGCCGGAACGCGGCCGAGGCGCCGTCGAAGTCGCCGCAGCCGTTCTTCGCTCGCGCGAGCTGCAGCCAGCGCTCCATGTGCACCCGGTGCGTCATGCTGCGCCGCGGCTGCGCCTCGCACCACGCGCGCGCCGCGGCGAGCGCGGCTTCGTGGTGCTCGATCGCTGCCGTCCGGTCGCCGGTGTGCCACGCCAGCACCGCGCGTTGCTCCTCGAACTCGCCGGTCAGGCGATGCCGATCGAACTCCACGCCCGCCATCTCGGCCGCCGATCGATCGAGCAGTGCCCGTGCTTCGTCGAGCCCGTCGCGCGTGAGGCAGATGCTCACGAGCTGCAGCCGCACGGCGACGAGGTCGTCGACCACGTGGTCGTCGCTGCCCGGCACGGCCGCGGCATGCAGGCGTTCGTACCACCCGATCGCCTCGCGCAGCAACGCGATCGCCTGCTCCGGATCGCGCGCCGCGCACGTCCCGCCGGCTTCGCGCAGCGCCGCCGCCAGCACGAGGCCGTGGCCGGCCGGGTCCCGTTCGCCAGCGGGCCGCAGGTCCACCAGCGCCTCGCGCAACAACACATGCGCCGCGTCGTCGTCACCGGCCAGCACGATGGCACGGCCCTGTTGGCGCAGCGCCCGGCCGCGCAGCGCCTGCAGGCGGTTGTCGTCCGGCGCCGCCGAGGCCAGAGCCCGCGCCACGCGCAACGCCTCGTCGGCGACCTTGCGCGCGGGCACCGGTTCGCTGAGCAGCCAGTGCATCTGCGCCATCTGCAGCAGCGCCTCGCAGCGGTCGCGCTGCAACGCCGGATCGTCCGGCGCCCCGGCCAGCAGGCCCTCGGCGATGCGCAGGCACTCGTCGCTCAGCGCCCGGCGGATCGCGTCGCCGTGCGCGGTGCCGTAGAGCGCGGGATCGTTGGCGCGCTGCAGCATGCGGCCGACGATGCCGCGCACGTCGGCGAGGTTCGCCTCGACGTTCGCGTCCTTGCGGGCGCCGTACGCGAACGCGAAGCCGAGCCCGACCGCGAGCACGACGGCGCTGCTCACGATCGCGACCGCCGCGCGGTGGCGCCGGCTCCACTTGCGCAGCCGGTAGCGCAACGACGGCGGTCCGGCCGAGACGGTGCGGCCGGTCAGGTGGCGATCGATGTCGTCGATCAGCGCGGCGACGCTCGGGTAGCGGTCGCGCGGATCGCGCGCGAGCGCCTTCAGCGTGATCCAGTCGAGGTCGCCGCGCAGCTGGGCGACGAGTTGCCGCGCCGTCGGCGCCGTCGGCGCGGGGTTCGCAGCCACCGACGTCGTGACACGGCGGCTCGGCCGGATCGGCTCGGTGTCGGTCGCCGCGGCGCCGTCGGTCCACGGCAGTGTGCCGGTCAGCAGTTCGTAGAGCATCACGCCGAGCGCGAACACGTCGGCCCGCGCATCGACCTCGGCGGCGCGCCCCGCCGCTTGTTCGGGGCTCATGTAGCCGGGCGTGCCGACGACGCGGCCCGCCGCAGTGTGCTGCACCGCACCGGTCTCGGTCGCGTGCAGCGCCTTGGCGATGCCGAAGTCGATGATCTTGGGCAGCGGCCCGTCGCCGCGGTCGGTCACCAGCACGTTGGCCGGCTTCAGGTCGCGGTGCACGATGCCGCGCGAGTGCGCATGGGCGATGCCGCGGCAGACCTGCACGAACAGGCGCAGCCGCGCCTCGCAGGCCAGCGCGTTCGCGTCGCTCCAGGCGCGGATCGGCACGCCGTCGACGTGCTCCATGACGAAGAACGGCCGCCCGTCCGGCAGTTCGCCGGCGTCGAACACCTGCGTGATCGACGGGTGGTTCAGCGTCGCCAGCAGCTGGCGTTCGGCGGCGAAGCGGCGCAGCGTCTGCTGGTCGCCGGCGCCGGGCCGCAGCACTTTGACCGCGACGTCGCGCACGACGGGCGTCTCCTGGCGGCACAGGTAGACGATGCCGAACGCGCCTTCGCCGAGTTCGCGCACGACGCGGTAGCCGCCGATCTGCTTCGGCGCCTCGCCGCGCACCGGCGCGAACGTCGCGTCGAGCATCGCTTCGGCGCCGGCCAGCTCCTGGGCGAATCGCTGCAGCGCCGCCGCATGGCCCGGGTTGCCGGCGATCAGCTCGGTGAGCACGCGTTCGCGGTCGGCCGCGCGCGCCGCCAGCAGACGTTCGGCGGCCGCGTCGGCCAGCGCCGGCGGCAGGTCGTCGGAGTCGTGCGCGGACTTCGCCACGGCCTCACCGGAGCTGCCACTGGGAGACGTCGACACCGCGCCGCGTCAGTTCGCGCACGAACTGCACCATCGCGCGCGCCAGCAGCTGCCGCGTCGCCTCTTCGCTGCGCGACATCACCTCGGCGATCACCTTGTGCGGCAGCTTGACGAGCCGCGCCAGCGTGATGACCTCGCGGTGCTCCTCCGACAGCGCCGCCAGCGCCGCGCGCAGCGCCGCGGCAGTCTCGTTGCCGATCGCGTCCTGGCTCGGCGTCAGCAGGCTCACGACCGCCGCGAACGATGCGTCGAGATCGGCCTCGCGGCCGCCGTCGCGCTTCTGCGCGTGCAGCCGCCGGTGCCGTTCGCGAACCTTGTTGAGCGCGGCCGTGAACAACCAGCCGCGGAAGCGCTCCTCGCCGCGGAAGTCGAACTGCGACCGCGCCGACAGCAGTTCGCGGCAGACCGACTGCACGACGTCGAGGCTCGATTCGCGCGCCCGCAGCTCGGCGCCGAGCCGCGCGTGTACGAACGCGTGCAGCTGCGGCAGGTAGCGCTGCAGCAGCTGGTCGAGCGCGACCGCGTCGCCCTCGGTCGCGCGGTCGTACAGCCGGTCCTCGTCGGCGGGCACGCGGGCAGCTTAGCAGTGGGCCGGGCCACCAGGCATGCCCGCGCCGACCTCGACCTGGCGGCTGGTGGCGCGATGCGGCGAACGGCAGACGTCATCGCCGTGCCCGATGCACGGCCGCCAGCCGTGTGACGCAGAATCCGCCGGCGGCCGCGGGTAAGACGGTCCGCAGATGGACCTGAGGTTCTCGTTCCCCGCGACCACGACCAGCCGCGTGCGGATCGGTGCCGGCGTCGAGGCCGAACTGCCGGCGGCGGTGCGTGCGCTCGGCGCCGACGACGTGGTCGTCTGCTGCGATCCGGCCGTGGCGGCGATCGGCAACCGCATCGGCGCGGCGCTCGGCGCGCGCGCGGTGCTGCCGGTGGCCGGCGGCGAGGACCACAAGCGCCTCGACGTGCTCGGCCGACTGGCCGGCGAACTGCTGCGCTGCGGCGCGTCGCGCGGCACCGCGCTGGTCGCCGTCGGCGGCGGTTCGATCTCGGACCTGGTCGGGTTCCTGGCGTCGGTCTGGATGCGCGGCGTGCCGCTGGTGCTGTGCCCGACGACGACGCTGGCGCTGTGCGACGCGGCACTCGGCGGCAAGAACGGCGTCGACCACGACGGCATCAAGAACCTGCTCGGCTGCACGCGGCAGCCGGACCTCGTGCTCGGCGACACCGACTGGCTCGAGACGCTGCCCGACGCGCCGTTCCGCGAGGGCTTCGTCGAAGTGGTCAAGAAGGCCGCCGTGCTGGACCGCGCGCGCTTCGCCGAACTCGAGCGGCTGGCGCCGTACCTGTTTGCGCGCCGCGCGCCGGCGGTCGCCGAGGCGATCGCGATGGCGGTCGCGATGAAGATGGCGGTCGTGCTCGGCGACGAACGCGAACGCGACCGGCGCCGCTGGCTCAACGCCGGCCACACGATCGGCCATGCGCTCGAGAGCCTCGCCGCCGGCACGCTGCGCCACGGCCAGTGCGTCGCGATGGGCCTCGTCGCCGAGTGCCGCGCCGCAGCCGACGTCGTGCCGGCCGCGGTCACTCAGCGCATCGCCGCGCTGCTGCAGGCGATCGGCGTGCCGAGCACCGTGCCGGCCGAACTGCGCGACCCGACGGCGCTGTGGGCGCGCGCGAGCAAGGACAAGAAGGTGCAGCAGGGCCGCGTGCCGATGGTCGTGCCGCACGCGATCGGCGACGGCGTCGTCGTCGAACTGACGCCCGAACGGCTCGCGCGCGCGTTCGCGTGAAGGTCAGCGCGCCAGCACGGTGCGCTCGAGCCGCGCGTAGCTGGCTTCCATGCCGTCGGTCATGCCGGTGCCGAGCACCATGTCGCGCAGCTCCTTGCTCGGATACGTGATCAGCAGGCTGACCAGCGTGCCGCCCGCGACCGCTGTCAGCGTCAGCTCGTTGCGCACCGCCTGGCCGTCACCGCCGATCCAGCGCTCGGTCGTCACGGCGCGGTACGGCGGCTCGCTCTCGAGCAGTTCGCCCTCGAAGCCGAACCGCTGCGAGCCGTCGCCCGCCGCCCATTCGTAGCGGTAGCGGTCGCCGGCCTTCGTCGCGACCTCGCAGACCGGCATCGTCCAGCCGTCCGGGCCGGTGAGCCACTTCGGCAGCAGCGCCGGGTCGTGGTGCGCGCGCCACACCTGCTCGACCGTGCCGCGCACGATGCGGCTCGTGCGTACCTGCGTATCGCCGAGCAATTGCGCCTGCGTCGCGCGGCCGGCGGCGAAGCGGCGTAGGTCCTCGAACATGCCGTCGAGCTGACCGAGCGCGGACTGCAGGCCCTCGCGCATGCCCATCTGCAGCAGCTGCTCCATCGCCGCGACGCTGGGGAAGCGCGTCGTCGTCGTGCAGCGCGCGCCGTTCGTGGTCGCCTCGAACGCGAACACCATGCGCATCGTCGGCAGGTTTGCGTCGGGCTTGCCGTCGGCGTCGGCGAAGCCGTCCTCGACCTCGATGCGCCGGTGGCGGTCGATCGCGACGAAGCGGAACCAGCCGCGCGCGACCGTGCCGTCGGGCCCGGTCATGTGGTAGTGCGAGTGGCCGCCGACCGCCATGTCGTGGCGCGTGAACGTCGCCGGCCACGTCGGCGGCCCCCAGAAGCGCTCGAGCTGGCGCGGGTCGGCGTAGGCGTCCCAGAGCCGTTCGACGGGGACCGGATAGTCGGCGACGACGGTGAGCGTCAGGGTGGTCGGATCGGAGGAGACGGACGTGATTGGCATCGGTCAGGCCTGCGGCGGCGGGGGGTCGGCGAGCACGGCATCGAGCTGCGCGAAGCGCTCGGTCCACAGTTGCTCGAGTCGGGCGAGCAGCGCGCGCGCCTTCGCGAGCTGCTCCGGATTGCCGCGAACACGCCGTTCGCGGCCGTGGTGGTGCTTGCTGACGAGCCCGGCCTCGGCGAGCACGGCGACGTGCTTCTGCACGGCCGCGAACGACATGTCGTAGCGCTCGGCGAGCGACGACACCGAGGCGTCCTCACCGGCCATGACGCGCCGCACGATGTCGCGCCGGGTGGCGCACGCGAGCGACCGGAACAGGCGGTCGAGTTCGTGGTCGGTCGGGCTGTCCTGAAGCACAACCATTTGGTTGTACGATAAGCAGTGACAGGATGTTGTCAACCACCTTCCGCGCGAGGACCGGGGCTGGCGAGGATCGGCGCGGCGGCAGGCGAGCACCGTTCCACGGAAAGCACCAGTTGCCTCGTCGGCGCGCGACACCCGCAACGGAGCCTCCTCGCAGGACTGCGGAGCCGCTACCGTCGGCAGCCCCGGTACGCCGTGAACGAACCGAACCCAGGCATCCGGATCGAGCCGTTGCGCTGGCCGGCCGACGCCGAGCTCGCGCTGCCGGGCAGCAAGAGCGAAGCGAACCGCCTGCTGGTCGCGGCGGCGCTGGCCGGCCGGCCCGTGACGGTGACCGGCGCGACGCCGTGCGACGACGTGCGGCACCTGGTGCGCGGACTGGCGACACTCGGCTACGCGGCGCGGTTCGTCGACGCGGCGCGCGGCATCGTCGAGGTCGGACCCCGCGCACCGGCTTCGGCGCCGGGCCGCGGCGAACTGCACTGCGGCAACGCCGGCACCGCGCTGCGCTTCCTGGTCTCGGTCGCGGCGATCACCCCCGGCGAATGGACGCTGACCGGCGACGCGGCGATGTGCCGGCGGCCGATCGGCCCGCTGGTCGCCGCCTGGCGGCAGCTCGGCGTCGCGATCGAGGACACCGACGGCTGCCCGCCGGTGCGCGTGCACGGCCGATCGATCGCGGGCGGCACCGTGCAGCTCGACGCCAGCGTGTCGAGCCAGTTCGCGTCGTCGCTGCTGCTGGTCGGACCCGCGCTGCCGAACGGCCTGACCGTGCGCTGGGGTTCCGCGCTCGCTTCGGCCGACTACGTGACGCTGACCACGCGGGCGCTGGCGCGGCTCGGCGTCGGCGTCGAGCTGCAGTGGGATGCCGCGCGCGTGGCGCCCGGCTACGGCGACGTGCCGGCCACGCTCGCGGTCGCCGGCGACTGGAGCGCGATGGGCGTCTGGACCTGCCTCGGGCATCTGAACGGCTCGCGGATCGTCGCGACCAACCTGATCGCGCACTCGGGCCAGGCCGACGAACGACTCGGCGCGCGGTTGCCGCAGCTGGCCGGCGATGGTGACCGCACGGTCGATGTCGCGGCGCTGCCGGACCAGTTCCCCGACCTCGCGATCGTGGCGGCCTTCCGCCGCGGCACGACGACGTTCACCGGCGGCGCCAACCTGCGCACGAAGGAGAGCGACCGCATCGCGGTGATGGCGCGCGGGCTGGACCAGCTCGGCGTCGGCGTCGAAGAACGACCCGACGGCCTCGTCGTTCACGGCGGCGGACCGCGGCGCGCCGCCGTGATCGACCCGGCACAGGACCACCGGATCGCGTTCGCGTTCGCGCTGGCGGGCCTGCTGGCTCCGGGCATCACGATCCGCGATCCCGACTGCGTCGCGAAGAGCTACCCGGGCTTCTGGCAGGACCTGGCGACCGTGCAGCGGCAGCCGCGCTGCGTCGTCGTCGTCGGCATGCGCGGCGCCGGCAAGAGCACGTTCGCCGCCGCGCTGGCCGCGGCCGCCGGTCTGCCGCACGTCGACACCGATCGGCTGTTCGAACAGCGCTTCCGGCCGATCGCCGAGTTCGTCGCGAAGTACGGCTGGCACAACTTCCGCGACCTCGAAGCCGACCTGGTCGCCGAGGCGGTGCAGCCGGGCCAGATCGTGTCGACCGGCGGCGGCGCGATCGAGCATCCGGCGACGCAGGCGCTGCTGGCCGACGGCGCGTTCGTGCTCTGGCTCGACGCCGACGCCGACGCGCTGCGGGCGCGCATCGCGGCCGACCCGCGCGAACGCCCCTCGGTGACCGGCGCGCCGGTCGCCGACGAGATCGAGACGCTGCTGGCGCGCCGCCGGCCGCTGTTCGCGCGCTGTGCGACGTTCCGGCTCGATGCTCTGGCGCCGACCGCCGCATCGGTGGCCGAGGCGCTGCGGCGCCTGCACGACAGCGGCCGGTGAACGGACTACAGTCGCGCCGCGATGTTCCTCTCCCGCCTGCGCCTCCTGACCGCCGGTGAGTCCCACGGTCCACAGCTGACGGCGGTCCTGGCCGGCATGCCGGCGGGACTGGCGCTCGACGCCGCGACGCTGGACCGCGACCTCGCACGCCGGCAGCGCGGCCTCGGCAGCGGTGCGCGCATGCAGATCGAACAGGACCACGCGCGCATCACCGGCGGCGTGATGGCGGGACACACGACCGGCGCACCGATCGCGTGGACGATCGACAACCGCGACCATCGCAACTGGGCCGACAAGGACGTGCCGCCGATGACGGTGCCGCGGCCGGGCCACGCCGATCTGACCGCGGCGATCAAGTACGGCTACGGCGACCTGCGGCTCGGCCTCGAACGCGCTTCGGCGCGCGAGACCGCGGCGCGCACCGCGGCCGGCGCGATCGCGCGCGCGCTGCTGGCCGAGTTCGGCATCACGGTCGGCGGCTGCACGGTCGCGATCGGCGCGGCGCGGCGCCCGGCCGAGCCGACGCCGGTCGATCCGGCGGTGTTCGCGCAGCGGTTCCAGGCCGCCGAGCCGAACGAGCTGCGCTGCGCCGAACCCGCGCTGGCCGCCGCGATGCAGCGCGAGGTCGAGGCGGCGATCGCCGCCAAGGACACGGTCGGCGGCGTGGTCGAAGTCGCGGCGCTGCACGTGCCGCCGGGCCTCGGCAGCCACGTGCACGGCGACCAGAAGCTCGACGCGCGCCTCGCCGGTGCGCTGCTGAGCCTGCCCGCGGCCAAGGCGGTCGAGTTCGGCTGCGGCTTCGCGGTGACCGAACGGCGCGGCACGACCGCGCAGGATCCGGTGTTCGCCGATGGCGACGCGCTGGTGCGGCGCAGCAACCACGCCGGCGGCATCGAGGGCGGCATCAGCAACGGCGCGCCGATCGTCGCGCGCGTGGCGATCAAGCCGATCGCGACCACGCTGCTGCCGCAGCCGTCGGTCGACCTCGCCACCGGCCAGCCGGCGGTGACGCGCTACGAACGCAGCGACTTCTGCCAGGTGCCGCGCGCGGTGCCGATCGCCGAAGCGATGGTCGCGCTGGTGCTCGCCGACGCGCTGCTCGAGAAGCTCGGCGGCGATTCGATGGACGAACTGCGCACGCGCTTCGCGGCGCTGCGCCGCGCGCGGCGCTCGGACCTGCCGATGGACGGCCGGCCGTGGCGGTTCGGCTACGAGGCGTAGGCGGTCGCGGACCTGGGCGCCAGGGAGGCTCAGACTCCAGTGGCATCCCTGCCGGTCGGCGGGCACCTTCTCGCTTCTCGACGTCGCCGCTTCCGCTCCCCCGATGGCCCTGAAGAAGTCGCAGCTTCTCGCCACGCGCTGGTCCTCCTGCGACGCGCTGCGCGAAGTCATGGACGCCTCGCACTACATGGACTACGTCCTGGACGTCCTGAGCGACCTCGACGCCACCGCCACCCGATTGGCCAAGTCCCGCGCGATCCAGCGGAGCATGATGCTGGAACTGCGGACTGGCAGGACGCGGCTGAGATGAAGGAGAGCCAACACGTCGAGTGGAAGCGCACCTGGCGCGACGAATACCTGCGCTGGCTGTGCGGCTTCGCCAACGCCGACGGCGGCGTGCTGGTGCTGGGCCGCGACGACCAGGGCCGGCCGGTCGGCGTGCCCGACGCGAAGAAGCTGCTCGCCGACCTGCCCAACAAGATCCGCGATGTGCTGGGCATCGTCGCCGACGTGCGCCTCGTGCGCAGGCAGAGGCAAGACCTGATCGAGATCCACGTCGAGCCCTACCCGAGCCCGATCAGCTACCGCGGCGAGTACCACGTGCGCAGCGGCAGCACCAAGCAGGAGCTGAAGGGCCAGGCGCTCGAACGCTTCCTGCTGCAGCGCCGTGGCCGCCGCTGGGACGACGCGCCCGAGCCGACGTTCCGCCTGGCCAAGGTGAGCACGGACGCGCTGCGCCGCTTCCAGCAGCTCGCCAGCACTACCGGCCGCATGGACCCGGCCGTGCTGCGCGACCCGCCGAAACGCGTGCTCGGCAACCTCGAACTGTTGGAGGGCCCGCGGCTCAAGCGCGCCGCGTGCCTCTTGTTCGGCATCGAGCCGGAGACCTGGGTGCGCGGTGCCTGGATCAAGCTCGGCTTCTTCGCCGGCACCGACGACCTGCGCTACCAGGACGAGGTGCACGGCGACCTGTTCTTGCAGGTGGCGACGGCGATCGACCTGCTGCGCACCAAGTACCTGAAGGCCGCGGTCACCTACGACGGCCTGCAGCGGCGCGAGGTGCTGCCGTACCCCGAGGCCGCGCTGCGCGAGGCACTGCTGAACGCGATCGTGCACAAGGACTACGCCGTGCCGGTGCCGATCCAGGTCCGCGTGCACGACGACCAGCTGTCGATCTGGAACCCCGGCGAACTGCCGGAGCGCTGGACCGTGCGGCAACTGCTCGGCAAGCACCCGTCGCTGCCGTTCAACCCGCTGCTGGCCAACGCGTTCTTCCGCGCTGGCTACGTCGAGTCCTGGGGCCGCGGCATCGAGCGCGTGCAGGCGGCGTGCAAGGCGCACGGCATCACCAAGCCGGACTTCGACGTCGCGACCTCCGGCGTCATGGTCACGTTCCGCGCCAGCGCCCTCTACACGGCAGCGATCCGGGCTGGCGATCCTGGTAGTACCGCCTCGGCCACTACCAGAATCCCTACCACATTCCCTACCACAATCCCGGCCGCCGGCGGCGTCCAGGAACGCATCGTCGCGGCGCTGCGCGACAACCCGCGCCTCGTCGCCGCCGACCTCGCGCGACTGCTCGGCCTCGGCGTCGACGGCGTGCGCTACCACCTGAAACGCCTGAAAGCCGCAGGCCGCCTGCGCCGACACGGCACCAAGGGCGGGCATTGGGAGATCTCATGAAGCAGTACTTCCGCATCATGCTCGGGAAGAAGAGCGCGCACGCCGCCGAGTGCTTCGAGGGCGGATTCGTCGGGGCTGACTTCGGCATCGACCAGGACCTGACCCAGCACCTCCCCGAAGACTGGCGATCCTTCAACAAGCAGTGGGTCCCAGCCTACCTCGCCAGGTTCCCCGACAAGACCCGTATCGGGGCTGGCCTCGCCTGCGGAATGCTCTGGACGATCTGCAGAGGAGTGCGGCCCGGCGATGTCGTGCTCGCCCCCGACGGCAGCGGCAACTACCGCGTCGGTGAAGTAGATGGTGAGTACTACTTCGCACCCGGACAGGTGCTGCCGCACCGCCGCAAGGTGCACTGGAACGGCACGGTCGTGCCTCGGTCAGCGATGAGCGACGCGTTGCGGCGGTCGACCGGGTCCATCGGCACGGCATGCGATGTCAGTCGCCACCGCGACGAGATCGAGAGCCTGCTGGGTAACGCGGCCCCGTCCAGCGTCGGATCCGCCATGCTGGCGCAAGACGTCGAGGACCCCCTGGCGTTCGCGATGGAGAAGCACCTCGAGGACTTCCTGGTCGAGAACTGGCAGCAGACCATCCTCGGAAAAGACTGGGACATCTTCGAGGAGGACGGCGAGCCCGTCGGCCAGCAGTATGCGACCGATGCCGGCACGATCGACGTGCTCGCGATCAGCAAGGACCGCAAGCGCCTGCTCGTCGTCGAGTTGAAACGCGGCCGCGCCAGCGACACCGTCGTCGGCCAGGTCCTGCGCTACATCGGCTACGTGCGCGAGCAAATCGCCGAGAACGAGCAGGACGTCGAGGGTGCCATCATCGCTCTGGACGACGACCAACGGATGCGCTGGGCGCTGCTGGCCGTGCCAAGCGTCTCCTTCTACCGGTACCAGGTGAGCTTCAAGCTGACCAAAGCCTGAGCACGGACGCGATCGGCACGCCCGAACGAGCGACCCAACGGCGCGTCATCACCCTGCTGCCGACGAACTGGGCGGCCGCTACCCTCCGCGAGCCCGACCCATGACCACGTTCGAACAGTTCGAGACCCCCGGCGTGCCGATCAAGGCCTGGATCCGCGGCGTCACCGCCGACCCCAACGCGCTGCGCCAGCTCGAGAACGTCGCGCGCCTGCCGATCGTGCACGC
>JAEUHR010000049.1 GCA_016794425.1 Planctomycetota bacterium | reverse complement strand
GCCGACCGCCGCGGTGACCCTGGCGGTACCGCAGCCGCTGGCGATGGGCACGGCGTTCTATGCGCAGGGCGTGTCGCTCTTCCCGCCGAACAGCCTGCCGAATGGCCAGAACGCATTCGGTGCGCTGGTCAGCAACGGCGTCCAGTCCATCTTCAGCACCTTCTGATCAGCGGCTCGTGCGCGGCGCCGAGGCCGCGCTGAGCGTGATCGCGAGTTCGGTCGGCGTGGTCGCATCGAGCTCGCAGTGGATCGGCTCGGCGGCGTGGCGGCCGGCGCTGGCGAGCACGGTGCACCGACCGGCCGGCAGGCCCCGCAGTTCGAAGGTGCCGCCGGTCGACACGGCGCGGTACGGCCCGGGCTGGTCGGGCCGTTCGCGCGGCCACACCAGCACCTGCACTTCCTGGCCGGCGGCGGCGTCGCCGTTGACCGTGCCGCGCAGCACCGCGGTCCCTTCCGGCCGCAGCAGCAGGTCGTGTGCCTGGTCGGCGCCGAGCGTGATCGCCTCGCACAGCGCGTACGCGATGCCGTCGCGGGCGGCCGTCGCAGTGACCGTGTAGGTGCCGGGCGCCAGCGGCTCCGCGAACGCGAACTGGCCGGTCGCGTCGCCGGTCGTGGTGTGGCGCGCGCCGTCGGGGCCGTTCGCCTCGACGAGCGCAGCGGGCAGCGGGTTGCCGTCGGCGTCGAGCGTGATGCCGCGCAGCAGCGCGGCGCCGGGCAGCGCGACCTCGCACTCGCTGGTCTCGCCGCTGCGCAGTGCGAACGGTCCCGCGCGGTGCGAGGGCAGACCCGGCACCGTCACGGCCAGGTGCGCCTCGCCGGCCGGCAGGTCGCGCAGCGTGAACGATCCGTCGTCGCTGCTGGTCGCGCGCAGGCGGCTGCCGTTCTCGGCGTCGCCCGGGCGCAGCGGGCGATCGTCGGCGTAGTGGATCAGCTGCGCACCGGCGATCGGTGTGCCGTCGGCGGCGCGCACCACGCGGCCGGTCAGCACGGCGCCGCGCGGCAGGCGCACGACCAGCTCGGCCGGGTCCGCCGCAACGGTCGCGACCACCCGCGGCACGCGCACCGGCGCGTAGCCGGCCGCCGAGATCTCGAGGCCGACCACCGCGCCGGGCTCGAACGCGTCGTTGTCGGTCCGGAACACGCCGTTCGCGGCCTGGAAGCGGGTGCCTTCGCGCACCCACACCGCCGAATAGCTGCGCACCGGCCGGTCGCCCGGCGCGAGCCGCGCCGGCGCGAAGTGCACGCGGAAGTCCGCGATCGGCGCGCCGGTTGCGTCGTCGACGACGGTGCCGGCGAACCGCCCGGCGCGCTGCACGACGAGCCGCACGTCGGTGCGGTCGACACCGATGTCCTCGAACGCGCGCCGCGCGATCTGCTTGCCGTACACGTCGAGATGCACGGCGCCGCCCGGCAGGCCGTCGAGCCGGAACGTGCCGTCGGCGGCCGAGCGCGTGCGCACGCCGGGCAGGTCGTTGACGGTGCCGCCCTGCTTCACGCGCACGGCGATGCCGGCGTCCGCGACCGGGGCGCCGTTCTCGTCGACGACGACGCCGGCCAGCATGTGGGCCGGCTCGAGCTGCACGTCGACCGACAGTTCGCGGGCGTCGGTCGGCACCGCCAGCGTGCGCGTGTCCGGCGCGAAGCCCTCGCTGCTCGCGACCAGCGTCTGCGCACCCGGCGCGACCGCGGCGAACACGAACCGGCCGTCGTCGTCGGCCACCGCATCGAGCCGGTCGTACGCATACGGGCTCGAGCCGATGTAGAGCTCGGCCGCCGGCAGCGCCGTGCCGTCGCGCGTCGTCACGCTGCCGTGCACGCGCACGCCGCGCCGCAGCACCAGCTCGTAGCTCGGCACCGGCGCGGCCGGCACGATCTCGGTCTTGGCTTCGACGTAGCCCGGCTTGCGCGCGAACAGCACCTGCCGGTCGCGTGTCGGATCGACGTTGGTCAGCAGGAAGCGGCCCTCGGCGTCGGTCGTGCCCGGTTCCTGCAGCGTGTAGAACGTCGCCACCGAGGCGCCGGCGACGGGACGGCCGTCGGCGTCGACGACGCGGCCGGCGACCTGCAGCCCGCGCCCGAGCCGGTAGTGCAGCGTGAACTCGCGGGCGCCCGCGGTGTCGACGGTCTGCCGCTGCGTGACGAAGCCCGGCGCGCCCGCTTCGAGCGCCATCGTGCCGGCGCCGCCGGCGAACGCGTGGCGGAACGTGCCGTCGGCCGCGGCGAGGCTGCGTTCGGCGGCCCAGCCGATCCAGGCGCCGGCGATCGGCGTGCCGTCGCCGTCGGTGATCGTGCCGACGACGATGTGGTCCTTCGGCCGCGACCAGACCAGGAAGTCCTGCGGCGCCGGCTCGCCGCGCACGACGCGCCGCACAGCGCCGTAGTTGGCGTGGTCGGGAGCCTTGGCGCGGCCGCGCAGCGTCACGGTGCCGGTCGGCGCCGGCAGGTGCCACACGAACCGGCCGGCCGCGTCGGTCGTGACGACCAGTTGGTGCCGCGGCGTGCCTTCGGCCTCGGGGCCGGCGAAGCACTCGAGCTGCACCGGCACGTTCGCCAGCGGTACGTCGTCGGCGCACAGGGCGCGGCCGCGCACCGACCACCTGCTGCCGTCGGCGCCCGCGTCGATGCGGGTTGACTCCGGCGCTGGCCCGGTGGGCGCGGTTGCGCCGGTCGCCTCGACGGTCGGTCCGGCGTCGGACCCGGCCGCCGGCGGCGCGGTCGGGTCGGTCGGCAGCGGGGCCGGGGTGGCCCCCGTGGACCACCACACCCAGGCGCCGGCCGCGAGCAGGACCAGCGCCAGCAGCCCCAGGCCAGCCGTCCGCATGGCAGCGGATGCTAGCGAACCGCGGCGCGCGCGCGAAGCGCAGGGCGGGCAGCGCTTCGTTGGGCTTCGCCGCCGCGCCGGCTATGGTGCGCCGCCCGAAGCCGCGCGCCGATGACCGAAGTCCTGCACAGCCACGTCAAGCCCGCCTCTCCCGAGTTCCAGGCGAACCGCGACCACCACCTGCGCACGATCGGCGAGATCCGGACGCTGGTCGAACAGGCGCGGCTCGGCGGCGGCGAGGAGGCGGTCCTGCGCCACCACAAGCGCGGCAAGCTGCTGCCGCGCGAGCGCATCGCCGCGATCCTCGATCCGGGCGCGCCGTTCCTCGAGCTCTCGCCGCTGGCCGCGCACGGGCTCTACGGCGGCGACGCACCGTCGGCCGGCATCGTCACCGGCATCGGCCTCGTCGAAGGCCGCGAAGTGATGATCGTCGCCAACGACGCGACCGTGAAGGGCGGCACCTACTTCCCGATGACGGTGAAGAAGCACGTGCGGGCCCAGGAGATCGCGCTCGAGAACCGGCTGCCGTGCGTCTACCTGGTCGACTCCGGCGGCGCGTTCCTGCCGCTGCAGGCCGACGTGTTCCCGGACCGCGACCACTTCGGCCGCATCTTCTACAACCAGGCGCGGATGTCGGCTGCGCGCATCCCGCAGGTCGCGGTCGTGCTCGGCTCGTGCACGGCGGGCGGCGCCTACGTGCCGGCGATGAGCGACGAGAGCATCATCGTGAAGGGCAACGGCACGATCTTCCTCGGCGGCCCGCCGCTGGTGAAGGCGGCCACCGGCGAGGTGGTGTCGGCCGAGGACCTCGGCGGCGCCGACGTGCACACGCGGTTGTCCGGCGTCGCCGACCACTTCGCCGAGGACGAGCCGCACGCGCTGCAGATGTGCCGGCAGATCGTCGCGCACCTGAACACGAAGAAGCCCGACCAGCTGGCGCTCGTGGCGCCCGAGGAGCCGCTCTACGACGCGGACGAACTGCTCGGCGTGCTGCCGAAGGACACCCGCACGCCGTACGACGTGCGCGAAGTCCTCGCGCGGCTCGTCGACGGCAGCCGCCTGCACGAGTTCAAGACGCGCTACGGCACCACGCTGGTCTGCGGCTTCGCCCACCTGCACGGCATGCCGGTCGGCATCGTCGCCAACAACGGCATCCTGTTCTCGGAGAGCGCGCAGAAGGCGGCGCACTTCGTCGAGCTGTGCAGCCAGCGCAAGGTGCCGCTGCTGTTCCTGCAGAACATCACCGGCTTCATGGTCGGCAAGAAGTACGAGACCGGCGGCATCGCCAAGGACGGCGCCAAGATG
>JAEUHR010000002.1 GCA_016794425.1 Planctomycetota bacterium | reverse complement strand
CGAGCTCTTGTGCGGCAAGGTGCCGTTCACGGGCGACAGCGAGTGGGAAGTGCTGAAGGCGCACGAGACGCGGCAGCCGGAGTGGCCGCCGCACCTGACCGCGGTCGAACGCGCGGTGCTGCAGCGCTGCCTGCAGAAGGACCCGGCGGCGCGGTTCCAGAGCGTGCACGACATCGTCGCCGCGTTCGGCGCGCAGACCGGCACCGCCATCGGCACCGGCACCGGCACCGGTATCGGCGCGGCGCCGCGCCCCGGCGGGCCGCCGCCGCTGCCGGCCGTGCCGCCGCCGCCGTTCGACGCCCCGCCGCCGATCCCGACCGCACCGCGGCTGCGGCGCCGCTCGCTGCTGCCGGCGTTCGCGCTCGCGTTCGTCTGCGGCCTGCTCGGCATCACGCTGGTCTGGCTGCTCGCCGGTGTGCGCCCGGTGCGCACCACCGCGGCGGCGACCACGCGCGCCGGCGCTTCGGCCGGCACGGACCTCGGCGCGCGGCTGGCGCAGTTCGTGGCGTCGGCCCAACGCTCGGCGCGGCTGGCCGCGCAGCGGCAGCGGCCGCCGCGGCTGCAGCCGCTCGACGCGGCCGCGGTCGCGGCGCCGCCGGACCTCGACCTCTACCGCCAGCAGGTCGCCCAGCTGGCCGACGTGCCGGAGTTCACGGCTGGGCACGCGCGGCGGCTCGAGTGGCTCGGGCGGCCGGCGGTGCTGGCGGCGGTCGCGCTGCTGCAGGAACTCGACTACGAGGACCTGCGGCACTGCCGCCGCGCGGCACACCTGCACGACTTCCTCGGCCAGACGCTGGGCTTCGACGGCCTCGCGGTCGAGAGCAGCGGTTGCGATCCGACGCCGGCCGAGACCTGCCGGTTCGCCGCCACGGCGGACGCGTGGCGCCGGCTCGCCGAGTCGTTCGTGCGCGACGACGCCGCGTTCCGCGCCGTGCGCATCGCCCACGGCAAGGCGGTCGCCGAGGTTGTGCGGTGACCGCGGGGCCGGGCCTCGGCGGCGTACCGATCGGCGACTTCCTGGTCGTCTGCGCCGCGTCGATCGAGGAGTTCGTGGCCGACGGCCTGCGCATGGCGACGCTCGGCGTCGGCAAGACCGCGGCGGCGATGCACCTGACCGCGCTGTTGCGCAGCGCGACCGACGTGCGCGCCGTGCTGCTGTTCGGCGTCGCGGGTGCCTATCCCGACCGGCACCGCGGCTCGCCGGGGCCGGTGCGCCGCGGCGGCCTCTGTGTGGTCGGCAGCGACCGGTTCGGCGACGAGGGCGTCGACACACCGGGCGGCTTCCAGGACCTGCGCGCGCTGCACCTCGGCGACAGCGGCCCGTTCCCGGCCAGCCCGCGCATGGCGCAGCAGGCGGCGGCGCTGCTGTCGGTGCCGGTCGTGCGCGGCGTCACGGTCAGCACGTGCAGCGGCACCGAGGCCGGTTCGCAGCGCATGTGGCAGCGGTGCCAGGCCGACGTCGAGACCATGGAAGGCGCGGCCGTCGCGTACGTCTGCCGCCAGTTCGAGCTGCCGCTGCTGCACGTGCGCGCGATCAGCAACTGGACCGGCGACCGCGACCGCGGCGACTGGAACCTCGGCGTCGCCGTCGACGCGGCGCAGCAGGCGGTGCGTCGGCTCGCGCGCGGCGGGCCGTGACGCGTCAGAACGCGAAGCCGAGCGCGAACCAGGCGCGCACCTCGCGTTCGCCGTCGAGCTGCACCGCGACGCCGAGGCCCGGGCTCAGCACGCCGTCGAAGAACTCGGCGTTGGCGTGCAGTTCCATGCCGACGCTGGTGAACCAGTCGCCGTCGCCGCCGAGCCGGTCGTCGCTGGTCTGCGCAGTGTCGCCGAACAGTTCGACGACCAGCTGGCGGCCGCGGAACGGCGTCGTGCTCGACGCCGCGAACGGCCGGAACACCGGAAACCGGTACGCGAGGCTGCCGGCCAGCAGGTGGCGGCCGGTCGCGACCGCTTCGTCGAAGTAGCCGCGCGGCAGCCCGGTCGACAGGCCGCCGCCGATCGAGAAGTTGCCCTGCAGCGTGTCGTCGCCGTCGGACCAGCCGATCTGGCCGCGCACCGCGACCTGGTGGCCGGCTTCGGGGAACAGGCTCCACGTGTAGCCGGCGTCGCCGAACGCGAGGTCACGCTCGAGGTCGCCGTCGAGCCCCGAGTGGCGGAACACCGCGCGCCAGGCGAGGCCGTCCTCGCGCGTGTAGCTGGTCGGGTAGAACGTCGCGTCGTCGTAGCCGACGGTCAGCTCGACGTAGCGTTCGGTGTCACGGAACGGCGCCTTGACCGGCACGCCGCCGACGTTGTCGCGCGCCGCGTCGTCGACCTCGCTGTGGTCTTCGATGCCGGCTGCGACCCACGCCAGCAGCGTGCGTTCGAGCGCGAACAGGCCGCGGCCCAGGCGCACCTCGCCGTAGGCGACCGTCTCGGTGTAGTCGAGTTCGTCGGTGCCGCGCAGCACCGTGTCGGCGAACGTGCGTTCGCCGCGGCCGATGCTGGCGCCGTACTGCAGCACGCCACCGAGCTGGTCCCAGCTCGCGAAGCCGACCGGCTCCTGCTCGGCGTAGCCGACGCCGACGCCGCCCTGCACGACGGTCGTGAACAGCGGGTCGGCCAGCATGCCGTAGGCGCCGTAGCCGCCGTCCGGCACCGCGAACGTCGACGGGGCCCAGAACAGCGGCCGCAGTTCGCGCAGCGACGAGTACGGCTCAACGGCCAGCGCGGCGGCGGCGGCCGGATCGGGCGGCGGCAGCGGCGTCGGCCGCATCGCGGCGGGGTTCTGGTCGGCGGTGGCCGGTTGCACCGGTGCCGGCCACGGCAGCGGGATCGCCGGCGCGGTCGGCGCCCACGTCGTCGGGTCGGCAGGCAGCTTGGCCAGGAATGGCCCGTTCGCGTCGTGGTCGACGATCGCGAGCTCCTTGCCGTCCGGCGACGGCACGCAGGCGACCACGCCGCCGATCGTGTTGGTGACCGGCTCGGCGCGCGCCGGGGCGCCGAGCAGAATGCCGTTCGGCACGGCCGAACCGGCGCCGACGTCGATGTGCCACGCGTTCGCGACACCGGTCGCGTCGCTGCAGCAGTACAGCGCGGCGCCGTTCGCGGTCCACACCGGATGCAGGATGCGGCCGCGCACCTGCCACAGGATCGCGCGCCAGTCGGGGTCGTGCAGCAGGCCGAGCACGAGGCGCGAGCCGTCCGCCGTGGTCTCGACCCACGCGAGCTGGCCTTCGTGGCCAGCACCCGGCCGCAGCGCCGGCGTCCACGGCGTGCCCTCGCAAGGCCACACGCGGCCGTCGTCGAGCGCGCCGTCGCGCAGCGTGTGCACGACCAGGTCCTGGCCGCCGCCACCGCGCAGCCGGACCGCGACCAGCGTGCGCGCACCGTCCACCAGCGGCCCGGCGTCCGGCTGCAGGAGCCGCCAGCCGAACGTGTCGCCGGCGACCGTGACCTTCGAGATGCCGCGCCAGTTGAACTCCGCGAACACCTCGCCGCCGTCGGGCAGCGCGCGCACCGGGCCGAGCGCCAGCGTCGGCGTCCACGAGCCGTCGAGGGTGCCGTCGGCCGCCAGCGTGTGCAGCCGTGCGCGGCCCTGTGCCGGTTTGCCGGCGAACACCAGCGTGCCGTCGGCGCGCCACGCCGGCGCCGACACCAGCATGTGCGCCGGTGTCAGCCGCACGGCGTCCGTCACCGGCGCCGCACGCAGCACGTCGAGCACCTTCGCCTGTTCCTGTTGCAGCGCCGCGCGCGCCTGTTCGAGCAGCGCGCCGTGCCGGCTGCCGACCAGCCGCCGCGGCGCGCGGTCGAACAGGAACGGCCAGCTCTCGGCCTGCGCCTGGATCAGCTTCCACACCGACGCGCGGTCGCCGAGGTACGCCTCGAGGAAGCGCGTGTAGGCGGCGCCGTAGCTGTAGGCGCGGCCGCCGAACGGCCACTCGTGCCACGTGATGCGCCACTCGCTGACGTCGGGGATGCCGCCGCGTGCGGCATCGAGACGCCAGACCATGTGCGTCAGCGGGTCGCGGCCGCGGCCGGCCCAGACGCTGGCCGGATCGGCGTAGCTGGTCTCGGCCCAGATGGCGATGCCCTCGTGCCAGAAGCGCGGCATCGTCTGGTGCGCCGGCGTCGACAGGTACCACAGCACGAGGCTCAGCAGGTCGTTCGGCAGCACGCGGCCGAACACCGACTCGAGGCCGGCGCGGAAGCCGTGGTTGCGGTCGTTGCTGAGCTGGTGCGCGAACTCGTGCACCAGCGTGCGTTCGACGTCGTTGCCGCCGGCGAAGATCGTCGAGTCGGCGTGTGCCGGCGCCAGTTCGACCTGCACCAGCGGGAACGGCACCACGAACGAGTAGCCGTTGTGGTCGTCGAACCAGTCCGCGACCAGGAGCCGCAGCCGGTCGCCGGCCACGAAGCCGGCGTCCCGCTGCATGTGGGCGTAGATCTGGTCGGCCCGCGCGACCAGCGCGCGCAACCGGTCGGCCTGGGCCGCCGGCACGTAGGCGCGCAGGTGCGCCGCGTCGATCGTCGCGATCGCTTCTCCGGGCCAGATCAGCGATTGCGCCGCCGCCGGCGCAGTCAACAGGGTGGCGAGAGCGAGCGGGCGCAGGGCGTGCATCGGCGGAGTGTCGCCGCGCGGCCCCGCCCGGCGCAACGGCGGCAAGGTGCGGGAACCTCCCTAGGGGGCCGGTCCATGCGGGAAGTCTTGCGTTCGTACCGGCACCGATCGGCTCAGGGCCGAGGCCCGCGCGCGCCGAGAGGTTCGGCAGACGAAACCGCGGACCGCAGCGCCGATCTCGACCGAGTGACCGACGACGCCGATGGCGGCCGCGGGAATGCCGACGAGGAGGTTACCGATGAGCTGGCTGGCCTTGGTGTTGGTTCCCACGATCTGGGTAGTCGACGCAGCGAACGGCCCTGGCACGCATGGCCGCGATCTGCAGCCGGTGATCGAGATGGCGCGCAAAGGCGACACGATCCTGGTGCGCGCCGGCAGCTACTCGGCGTGCACGATCGTCGGCAAGTCACTGACGATCCGCGGCGCCGGTTCGGCGATCACGACGGTGGCCGGCGCCGAGGTGCTCGGCGTGCCCGCGGGCGGCTGCGTGCTGCTCTCGGGCCTGCGCCTGGCGGCGCCGCCTGCGAGCGAACGGCCGGGCCTCTGGCTCGTCGGTCCGGGCGCGGTGCTGCTGAACGACTGCCAGGTGCTCGGCGCCGACGGCGAACAGGGCAGCGCAGCCGTGCACCTGTCGGCCGGCATGCTGCTGCACGCGTCGCGCTGTTCGTTCCTCGGCGGCATCGGCAGCTACACCGGCCCGTGGACCGTGCAGGCCGGTGCCGGCGCCGACGTGCAGGCCGCCGCGGTGCTGGTCGCCAGCGGCTGTGCGTTCCTCGGCGGCGCGACCGACGACAACGTCACCGGCTGGACACAAGGTGGCGCCGGCGTGTCGGTGCTCGGCGCCACCGCGCTGCTGTTCGACAGTACCTGCTACGGCGGCGCCGCGGGCCATGCGCTGCCCCTGGCCAAGGGCATGGGCGGCCACGCCGTGGTGCTGAACACCGGCACCGTGCGCGTCGTCGGCGGGCAGTGGCCGGTGCTGCAGGGCGGTATGCCGGCGGGCTTCGGCACCGCGGCGCACACGGCGGTCGGCTACGCGGTGCAGCGCGTCGCCGGCAACGTCGCCGTGCACGACGGCGTCACGCTGCTGCCGGCCACGGCCGGCGCGGCGACGACCAACGGCTTCACGTTCGTGCCGGCCGGCGCGGCGCCGCGGCTCGCAGTCAACGCCAGCTACCTGCCGAACGGCGAAACCGACGCGCTGCAGCCGCTGACCGTGACCTACGACGGGTTGGTGCCGAACGCGATGTTCTTCCTGATCGTCGGCTTCCGGCCGGCGTTGTCGTCGCTGGTGGTGCCCGACCTGTTGATCGACCTGACGACCGGCGGCGCGATGGTCGGTGTGCTGGACGGCGCCGGTCAGTGCACGGTGACGTTCGTGCCGGCGTGGCTGCTCGGCCTCGAAGGCGTGCCGTTCCTGGCGCAGGCCGGCACCTGGGATCCGGTGCACGGCGTGCGCACCTCGAACTGCGACGTGCGCGTCTACGCGCACTGACGCGCCGGCGCTACGCGGCGCGCTTGCGACCGGACCGCAGCGCGCCGAGGCTGGCCGACCGTCCGATTGGGTTCGGCAGTTGGCGCAGGCTCGGTCCAGGAGCTTCCGTTCTCGCAGCCAGCCCATACGCTGACCTGCCGCGGGTGCTGAGAGTCGGATTCCCATGCGCTTGGTCTTCCTGTTGCTCGTCGGTGTCGCGCTGGGCGCGATGTGGTGGTGGACCCGAGCTGCCACCGCGGCACCGGGTTCCAGTGCGGTCACGCACCCTCCGGCATCCGACGTGAATGCGCCGCCCGGCGCGATGGCCGCCGGTGATGCAGAACAGGGCAGCGCCCCGGACCAAAGGGAGGAGGCGCCGAGCGTGGCGGTGAGTCCGACGTCCTCGGCACCCGAACGGACCTTCGAGGGACACCTGGCGCACTTCGTGCAACGTCATCCGGCCGATTCCCCAACGCCCGCGATCGGCGAGCGCGACGCGGAGTTCGAGGTCCGCAATCGCGACGTCAATCCGCTCGGCAAGCAGCTCGATGCGGCGCAGCTCGACGGGCTTCGCTCCCTGCTGCGTCCCTTCGACCAACAGGAGCGCGCGTTGCATCGCGAGAACCGGCAGCTGACGCGGGCTGCGCTGGTGCGTGCGGTCGAGGCGGGCGACTATCTGACGCGCGAGCAGCCATCCGTCGGTGCGGCGGATCCCGAGGAACTCGTGCGCCAGCATCGACAGCGCGCGGAGCGCGACCAGCGGGACCAGCAGGAGATGATGGCGACGCTGACGGGCCGCCTCGGCACGCCGATGCGTGACTGGGGCTACTCCGTCTGCGGGACGGTCGAACCCGACGGCATCGCACGCAAGACGATCGTCTTCTTCACGCGCGCCGCGGCGCCCGAGGTGTTCGCCTGCCGCGACCGGGTGGCCGAGTTCGAGCGGGCACGGCGGGCCGCGCTGCAGCAGTACTTCGCCAGCCTGCCCTGACGCGTGCGCAGTCCGGGTTGCGCTGCGCCGGCGCTACGCGGCGCGCTTGCGACCGGACAGCAGCGCGCCGAGGCTGGCCATCGCGGTGCCGAACAGCACCGTCAGGCCGGGCCAGAACGTCAGCTGCGGCATCAGCAGGAACTGCGCGCGGTCGGCTTCGGCGACGTTGGTGAAGAACGGCGGGATCTGCGTGTAGTGCGTGGTCCAGCCGACCTGGCCGAGCGCGATCAGCGTGACGATCACGACCGGGATGCGCGCCAGCAGGCCGTAGACCAGCAGCACCAGCGCGGCGCGGCCCCACGCCAGCGCCGCGACCAGGCAGCCGCACGCCATCAGGCCGAGCATCCAGCCGAGGCCGCGCGGTTCACCGGGGTTCTGCTCGTCGGGGAACCACATCACGCCGGCGGCCTGCAGCGCCGCCATACCGCCGAACACGACCGCGATCGCGATCACGCTCGTCAGCAGCGCGCGGCCGGGCGCCTTCGGGCCAGCACCACTGCGCTGCAGCCGGATGCCGAACCAGAGCCCGAATACGAAGATCAGCCAGCTGATGCCGAGCACCGCGCCGCCGCCGCCGGCCTCGGGCCGGCCGAAGATCGTCGGGTTCCAGCCCTGGATCTGGCCGACCAGCCGCAGCACCGTGATCACCAGCGTCAGCAGGGCCGGCACGAGCACGAGACGCAGCACGCCTGGGGGGTTGCCTTGCATCGGCGGCAGCGTAGCCGCGCGTCGCGCCGATGCCGCAGGCGAACCGGCTCAACGGTGCCAGTCGATCGCGGCGCGCGCCTTCTGGCCGTTCTCCTCGATTTCGACCCAGACCTTGCTGCCCTCGGGCAGCGTGTTCGGCACCTCGACGTGGTTGTGCAGTTCGCGGTTGCCCTCCTTCATCATGCGCGCCTTCATCGAGCCCTGGCCGGATTCGACGCCGACCCAGACGCGCACGATCTCCGGGCGCGGCTTGCCGGTCGGGAACTCGAGCGTGAACACCGCTTCCGCGCCGGCGTGCAGGTCGCCTTCCTGCACGACGCGGAACGTGTGGGCGCCGATCGTCAGGTCGCCGAGCGGGTGCGGCGTGCCGTGGCCGTGGTCGGCTGCGGCCGGTGCCTGGCCGCCGGTGGGGCCAGCGGGCTGAGCGGGGGCGTCGCCGCCGCAGGCGGCCAGCAGCGACAGGCAGAGCGTCGGGAGCAGCAGTCGGTTCATCGCAGGTCCTCTTCGGTGGGCGCCGCGCGCGGCGGCGTGTGGCGGAACAACAGGTGGAAGCCGGCCGGCACGACGACGACGTTCAGGAACGTCGACGTCAGCAGGCCGCCGAGCACGACGACCGACAGCGGCGACAGGATCTCGCTGCCGGGTTCGCCGGCGGCGAACACCAACGGCAGCAGGCCCAGCGCCGCGGTCAGCGCGGTCATCAGGATCGGGATCAGACGTTCGAGCGAACCGCGCACGATCGCCTGCTCGAACGGCACGCCTTCGGCCAGCAGATCGAGGTAGTGGCGCACCAGCAGGATGCCGTTGCGCGCCGCGATGCCGAACAGCGTGATGAAGCCGACCATGCTGGCGATCGACACGACCGGCGCGCGGTAGTCGCCGCCGAGGCCGAACAGCGCCAGCGTGTTCGCCCACAGGCTCGGCGACTCGGCGACGAAGATCGCGACGATGCCGCCGATCAGCGCCAGCGGCAGGTTGACCAGCACCAGGAGCGCCGCGCGCACCGAACCGAGCGCGCCGTGCAGCAGCATCAGCATCAGCACGACGACCAGGCCGCCCATCCACCACAGCGTGCGGCTCGCGGCCTGCTGCGCCTCGAACTGGCCGCCGAAGTGCACCGTGCAGCCGGCGGCGGCGACGATCGGTTCGACGCGCGCCCGCACCGCCGCGACCAGCTGGCCGAGGTTGTGGCCCTCGGCGACGTTGCACGACACGACCGCCTTGCGGCGCGCGCCGTGGCGCGTGATCAGGTTCGACGTGCGCTCGATGCCGACGTCGGCGACGTCGCGCAGCCGCACGGTCGCGCCGGCCGGTGACCGCAGCAGCAGGTTCTCGACGTCGGCGATGCGTTCGCGTTCGTCGGGGTGCAGCCGCACGACCAGCGCGGTGCGCCGCGTGCCGTCGTGCACTTCGGCGACCGTGATGCCCATCAGCGCGGCCTGCACCTGCGCCGCCGCGACCGCCGGCGCGAGGCCGGCGGCCGCGAGGTCGGCCGGACGGTAGCGCACCGGCAGCGACGTGATCGTGACCTCGCGGTTGGCGTTGACGTCGCGCGTGCCGGGCAGCTCACGCAGCACGCCTTCGATCTGCTTGGCCAGCCGGCGCAGCAGCGCGAGGTCGTCGCCGAGCACGTCGATCGCGATCGCCGCCGGCGTGCCGGACAGCACGTGCGACAGCCGGTGTTCGATCGGCTGGCCGACCGCGGTCGTGATGCCGGGCACGCTGGCGAGCACCGTGTCGATCGCGCGGCGCACCGCGGCCTTGTCGCGGCCCGGCTCGACGGTGACCTCGACCTCGGAGCTGCTGACCGGTTCGGCGTGTTCGTCGCGTTCGGCGCGGCCGGTGCGGCGCGCGACCGTGCGCACGCCGGGGATCTGCACCAGCTGCTGCTCGATGCCGATCGCCATGCGGTTGCTCTCGGCCAGTGACGTGCCGGGCGGCGCCATCAGGAACACCGTGAACGTGCCCTCGTTGAACTCGGGCAGGAAGCTGGTGCCGAAGGTGCGCGCCAGCGCGAGGCTGGCCAGCAGTGCCAGGGTCGTGGCCGCGAACACCAGACGCCCGCGCTGCAGGCAGAAGCGCAGCGACGGCTCGTAGCGGCGCTTCAGCCATGCCGCCAGGAAACCGTCGCCGTGGCGGCCGCCGAGGCCGGTGCGCCGCAGCAGGAGGCTGCACAACACCGGCGTCACGGTCAGCGCGACCAGCAGCGACGCCAGCGTCGAGATCACGTAGGCGATGCCGAGCGGCCGGAAGAAGCGGCCCTCGAGCCCCTGCAGGAACAGCAGCGGCACGAACACCAGCACGATCAGCACGGTCGCGAACACCATCGGCGCCCGGATCTGGTTGCTGGCCGCCAGCACGACCGACAGCGTGCCGCGCCGTTCGCCGGCCGGCAGCGCCGCGTTCTCGCGCAGCCGGCGGAACACGTTCTCGACGTCGATGATCGCGTCGTCGACCAGCCCGCCGATCGCGACCGCGAGGCCGCCGAGCGTCATCACGTTGATCGACAGCTCCAGCGCCCACAGCACCAGCAGTGCGGCCGCGAGGCTCAGCGGCAGCGCCGCCAGCGTGATCAGCGTCGTGCGCAGGTCGAGCAGGAACAGCACCAGCACGATCGCGACGAAGATCGCCGCATCGCGCAGCACCGCGACCAGGTTGCGCACCGACAGGTCGATGAAGTCCGCCTGCCGCATCACGTGCCGGTTCAGCGCCAGGCCTTTCGGCAGCGCCGCTTCGACCTGGTCCAGTTTCGCGTCGACCGCGGCGGTCAGGCGCAGCGTGTTGGTGCCCGGCGCCTTCTGCACGCCGAGCACGACCGCGGGCCGACCGCCGTCGGTGGCGGTGCCGCGCGCCGGCGCCGCGCCGAGCCGCACTTCGGCGACGTCGCCGATCGTGATCGCGCGGCCGTTGCTCCAGCGCACGACCGTGCCGGCGATGTCGGCGGTCGACCGCACGCGCGCGGTCTGGCGCACCGGCAGTTCGAGGCCGGCGACGTCGGGCAGGTAACCGGCGCCGGCCGTGCTGTGCGCACCCTGCGCCGCCGCGACCACGTCGTCGATCGTCAGGTCGTGCAGGCGCAGCTGGTCCTGCCGCACCAGCACCTGGTACTCGGGCAGTTCGCCGCCGATCACCGCGACCTGCGCGACGCCGGGCACCGACAGCAGGTGGTTGCGCAGGTCGAACTCGGCGTAGGCGCGCACGTCCATCGGCGTGCGCGAACCGTCCGGCGACGACACCGACAGCAGCAGGATCTCGCCGGTGATCGACGTGATCGGCGTCATCTCGCTGTGCACGCCGGGCGGCAGCACCTCGCGCGCCTGCGCCAGCCGTTCGGCGACCAGCGTGCGCGCGCGGTGGATGTCGGCGCCCCAATCGAATTCGACCCAGACCAGCGACAGCCCGATCGCGCTGGAGCTGCGCACCGCGCGCAGGCCCGGCAGGCCGTTGACGGCGCTCTCGATCGGGAACGTGACGTTCTGCTCGACCTCGTCGGCGGCGAGGCCGGGGCTCTCGGTCAGCACGACGACGGTCGGCGCGTTCAGTTCGGGGAACACGTCGATCGGCGTGCGCGGCACCTGCCAGACGGCGGCGGCCACGACCAGCACCGCCAGCAGCAGCACGAAGCCCGGCCGGCGCAGCGACAATGCGATCAGCTGCTGCAGCATCGCTCAGTGGTCCTCGTGCCAGGTGCCGTCGGCGTGGAAGTGGCCGCCCTTCGGTGCGCTGCCGGAGCTGGCGAGCATCAGCGCGTAGGCGCCGGCGGTGACGACCTCGTCGCCGTCGACCAGACCGCTGGCGACCTCGACCCAGCGCCCGTCGTCGATGCCGAGGTCGGCTTCGACGCGGATCACCTTGTCGGGGTCCTTCGGATCGCGGCGGAACAGCACGCGGTCGAGGCCGTCCTGCATCACCGCGGCCAGCGGCACCGCCAGCTCGGCGGCGGCGCCGGTCTGCGTCTCGATCTCCGCGAACGCCGCCACGCCGGGCCGCGCGAACGGCGCCATCGTGGTCGGCTGCACGAACACGTCGATCGTGCGCTGCGTCGGGTCGGCCTCGGCGCCGAGCTGCAGCACGCCGGCGAGCCGCGGTGCGTCGCCGGGGCCCTGGATCCCGGCCGGCAGGCCGGGCAGCAGCCGCGGCAGGTCGCTCTGCAGCGCGCTGGCGCGGAACCGCACCTGCGACAGGTCGGTGATCGTCAGCACGAGTTCGTGGGCCTCGACCCAGGCACCACTGGCGACCGGCAGCGAGGCGACGACACCGGCGGCGGCGGCGCGCACGGCGACGGCCCCGAGCGTGCGCCACTGTTCGGCCAGCACCGCGGGCGCGATGCCGAGCATCGCCGCGGCCGACGCGAGTTCGAGCCGCGACCGCGCCTGCAGCGCCTGTTCGCTGGCCTGCAGCTCGGCGATCGTCGCCTCGGTCTCGACGTGCTTCTCGGCCGCCTCGGCCGCCTGCGCGCGCACCTGCGCCAGCTGCACCTGCGCGTCGGCGATCGCCTGCGCCTGGCCGCCGACGCTCTGCCGCGTTGCCTCGAGGCTCTGCACGCGGTCCTGCATCACAGCCGCGGCCTCGCGCAGGCTCTGTTCGTGCACCTGGTGGGCGGCCAGCAGCGGCTGCATCGTCGCGATGCGCGCGCGCACGACCTGCAGGTCGGTCTCGAGCGTGCCGAGCTCGCGCTGCGTACGCCGCCACTCCGGCGCGTCGATCGTGTAGAGCACGTCGCCGGCCGCCACCTGCTGCAGCGGCTGCACGGCGATCGTCACGCGGCCCGCCATCGGTGTGCGCTGCTCGTGGCGTCCCTGCGGCAGCAGCTCGAAGTGGCCGGGGAGCCGCAGCGTCGCGGCGACGCGGCGGCGTTCGACCGGCTGGAACCGGATGCCGAGGTTCTGGCGCACCGGCGCCGGCACCGCGATGCGGTTCGTCGTCGGCGGGGTCTCGGCCTGGTGGGCGGTCGGTGCGGCGGCCGGCTTGCTGCACGCAGCGGCGAGCAGGGCCAGGCACAGGCTGGGCACGGGTTTCATCGGCGGTCCTCGGCGGGCGGGTTCCAGAACAGGTGGTTGACGGCCGCGGTGGCTTCGGCGACCGCGAGGTCGGCGGCGATCGCCTGCAAGGCCGCGTCGTGGGCGCGCACCAGCGCGTCGAGCAGCAGCAGCGGCTGCAGTTCGCCGAGTTCGGCCAGCCGGCGGCCGTCGGCGACCTGCTGCCAGGCGGTGGGCAGCAGACCTTCGCGCACGAGGTCGCGCTGCTCGCGCGCCGCGCAGAGCGCGAGTTCGGCGGCGGCGAGGTCGTGCAGCGCCTGCTCGAGGCTCGTGCGCAGCGCCTCGGCTGTGGTCTCGCGGTCGGCCTCGGCGCGGCGGATCGCCGGCGTGTTGCCGGCGAACAGCGGCAGCGGCAGCGAGATGCCGAGCGCCGCGCGCGGCTCTGCGTCCTCTTCCTGCCAGCCGGGACCGAGCTGCAGGTCGGGCCACTGCGCGGCGACTGCGAGCGCGAGGCGGCGCTCGGCGACCGCGTGCGCGTGCTGCGCTGCCGCGAGCCGCGGGCCGGTCAGCAGCCGTTCCTGGCGCTGGTCGGTGGCGTCGATCTGCAGCGGCAGCTCGGCCTCGGTCGTGAACTCGACGCGCGCCTCGGGGTGCAGGCCGAGGCAGCGCTTCAGCGCCAGCGTCGCCGCGGCGGCCGCGTGTTCGGCCTGCGCCAGCTCCGCTGCGCGCGCGAGCCGTTCGAGCGTGAACGCGCGCGCCTCGAGCGCCGTGCGCTCCCCGGCCGCGGCCAGCCGCTGCGCGATCGCCTCGAGCTCGCCGAGCCGTTCGCCGAGTTCGCGCAGCACGGCGGCGCGGCGCTCGGCGGCGGCGCGGCGCGCGAACGCGAGGTCGGCGCCGTGCACGGCATCGGCCTCGGCGATGCGCGCGGCGACCACCGCCGCGTCGAGTTCGGCCGCCGCCAGCGCGCGCTCGCCGTCGAGCCGGCCCGACAGCGGCAGCGAGAGGCCGATGCCCGCGGCCAGCAGCCACGGGTGCGGCACCGACTCGAGGATCCGCGCCGCGTCGACGTCGAGCGTCGGGTCGTGCCAGCGGCCGGCCTCGTCGCGCGCGACTTGGGCCGCGCCGGCGCGGCGCCGCGCCAGCCGGCAGTCGGGGTGGAACCAGATCGCCAGCGTCGCCGCCTCGCGGCGGTCGATGCCGTCGCGCAGGTCGAACGCACCGGGCCGCGGCGGCGCCGCGTCGGGCGGGGCCGCGGTCGGGTCCGGCAGCCGCGCCGCGAACGCACGCAGGTGGGCGTGCAGGTCGACCGGCGCCGGCGCGTAGCCGTGGCAGGCGGCGGCGACGGCACAGAGCAGGACGGCGGGAACGGTGTGTCGGTGCATGCTGCGGGCGGAACGGAACGGGAGCGGGACCGGGCCTCGGCGGCCGAGTACGCGCAGCACCGCGGAGCCGCGGGCGCGCGGGTCCGTTCCGTCACAGCAGCAGCAGGGTCGTCGCGCGCAGGCGCAACTGCGGGTCGGGCCGCGGTGGCCCGGTCGCCGGCGGCCGCACCACGGCGCGCTCGTGCGCCGGCTTCGGCACGTCCTGCGGCGTGCACCACGTGGTCGGCGCTGCGGTCGGCACCGCCGGCGCAGCGGGCCGCGGTGCCGGCGCCAGTTCGACCGCGAGGTCGTCGTGGTCGCAGTGTTCGTGGCCGCGCGTGGCTTCACCCGGCTGGTCCGGTGCGTGCTCGGTGCCCGGCGCGGTCGGATCGTGGCAGCAGCTGCCGGCCGCATGCGCGAACGCCAGCGTCGCCGCGCCGTCGTCGTGTTCGCACAGCACCAGGATCCGAGGCAGCCCGAGGCCCAGCACCAGCAGTGCGAGCACCGCGAGGGTGCGCAACAGCAGCTGGAGGGTGGGGCGGGGCATCGGCGGGTCTTTCGGCCGTGGCAGACGGAGGCGTGAGCACTCTGGACAGGCAGCGGCGGTGAGTCAAGCCACCGCCGCTCAAGCCGGCGCCGTCGAGGCGCCGATGGCATGGCCATGTTGGACCTGCGCCGGCTGGCGAAGCGCCTGGTGACGCCGTTCCGCCAGTACCTCGGCCGGCTGACGGTCGCCGACCGCCACCTGCGCGGCGAGGGCCTCGAGATCGGCGCGCTGCAGGACCCGCTGCCGCTGCCGAAGGGGGCCCGCGCCCGCTACGTCGACATCGCCGACACCGCGGCGCTGCGGCGCATGTACCCGCAGAAGCAGGCCCGCCATCTGGTCGAGGTCGACCTCGTCGACGACGGCGAACGGCTGGCCAAGGTCGCCGACGCGACGCAGGACTTCGTGGTTGCGAACCACTTCCTCGAACACTGCGAGGATCCGATCGGCACGCTGCGCAACCTGTTGCGCGTCGTGCGGCCCGGTGGCGTCGTCTACCTGTCGGTGCCGGACAAGCGCCACATCTTCGATCGCGACCGGCCGGCGACCAGCTACGAGCACCTGGTGCGCGACCACGAACAGGGCCCCGCGGTGTCGCGCGCGGCGCACTACGAAGAGGTGGTGCGGCTCGCGATCAAGGTCGAGGGCGAGGCCGCGGTCGCGGCCAAGGTGCAGGAACTGGTCGCGCAGGACTTCCGGATCCACTTCCACTGCTGGTCGCAGGCCGAGTTCCTGCCGTTCCTGTGCGCGCTGCAGACGCGGCCGGGCTTCCCGCCGTTCGAGCTGGCCGAGTTCGCCGCCAACGAACGCGAGATGGTCGTCGTGCTGCGCCGCCTTCCCTGAGCCGGGTGCTGCCGACATGATGCGCGCGTGAAGCGCGTGCTCGCGACCGTCGCCGTGTGGACGCTGGCCGGCTGCCGGCTCGGCGGCGCCATGGCGCCGATCCCGCTGGCCGGCCCGGCGCCGCGCACGATCGTGGTCTGGCCGTGGCCGGTCGCCGAAGCGCTGCCGCCGGAGCTGCAGCAGCTGCTGCGCACCGGCCTCGACGACGCGCTGCGGCGCCGCGGCTACACGATCGTCGCGGCCGCGGTCGCCGAGCAGCTGCTGGCGGACGCCGAACCGGGCGGCGGGCTCGACGGCGAACGGATCCGGCTCGCGACCGGCGCCGACGCGGTGCTGCAGCTGTGCGTCGCCGAGTTCGAGCTGCGCGACGCGCGCGGCACGGCCGCCGCCTGGGACCTCGGCTGGCGCCTGCGCGCGACCGCCGACCAGACGGAACTGTGGCGCTTCGACCACCACGGGCGCTGGCAGCGGCGCGAGGCGCCGGGCGTGCACCCGCACCCGCGCGACGAGTTCGACCGCACGCCGGTGCTGTTCGGCGACGGCGCGCCGGACTTCCGCGACGTGCGCGACCTGGTGCCGTGGCTGCACCGGTTCGCGCTCGAACACCTGCCGCGGGCGGGGGGCTGACCGTGCAGCTGACCGTCGTCGACCATCCGGGGCTGTCGCTGCAGGCGCTGTGCGCGACGCTGCCGCAGCCGCTCGGCGAAGCGGTCTCGCCGCCGTGGCTCGTCGACCTGCTGCGCGCCGATGCAGAGGCGCCGGTCGCGGCGGGCGAAGGCACGCGCGCGGCGGTGCGCGACCTGCTGCGCCGGCACGGCTACCGGCCGACCGGGCGCGGCAAGCCGTCGGCCGAGTACCTCGCCGCCGCGACCGCCGAGGGCCGGCTCGGCACGATCAACCCGGTGGTCGACGCCGGCAACGCCGCGTCGCTGCACTCGGGCCTGCCGATCAGCGTCGTCGACCTCGACCGGTGCACCGAGCCGCTCGGCGTCGCCGTGCCGCCCGCGGGCAGCGCCTACGTGTTCAACCGCAGCGGCCAGCAGATCGACGTCGGCGGCCTGCTGTGCCTGTGCGACCGCGACGGCCCGTGCGCGAACGCGGTCAAGGACGCCCAGCGCACCAAGACCTCGCCGGCGACCGTGCGGGTGCTGGCGCTGGTCTGGGGCACAGCGGCGCCGGATCCGGGCGCGGCGCCGCGCACGGCCGCCTGGCTCGGCGAACTGCTGGCGCGGCTCGGCGCGCGCGTCGAGCCGGTCGCGCTGGTGGCCGGCGGCTAGTGCCGTGAACCGGATGTCGGTTTGTGTTCTCGCGGAGCCATCGTCGGTCCTGGCAAGGCGCGCCCCCGGAGACATATCCGGGAGATCTGTCGAGGAGGCGCAACGCCGCCAGGGACGACGAGGGCCCGCGAAACGCGAGCTGACATCCGGTTCACGGCACTAGATCCGCGCGACGCGGCCGCCGAAGCGCGACTTCGGCGGATGCGCGACGGTGACCCGCAGCGTCCGGCCGGCGACCTCGGTGCCGTGCAGCGCGGCGACCGCGCGGTTCGCGTCCTCGTCGCTGGCCATCTCGACGAAAGCGAAGCCGCGCGAGACGCCGGCGTCGCGGCTCATCACGAGGCTGACGCGGGCGACGTTGCGGCCGTCGCGGCCGAACAGCTCACCGAGCTGGTCCGAGGTCATGTCCGAGGCGAGATTGCCGACGTGCAGTTTGTGGTTCATGAGGCAGTGCAGACGAATGGTGACGACCGACGCGTCACCACTCGGCTGACCACACGCCAGCGCGCACCACCCGTGCCCGCGAACGGGCCGGTGCACCGATGCCCGCGCCGTGACGGCGCGAACGGTCCGAGTCCCGGCAGTGGCCCGAAGGGCCGGCGACTCGCTGCCGAGCGGGCCGCACACGGTAGTCGAACCGACCGCTGCGCGCACCACCCGTCCCGTCGTTCCGCGCGGCAACCGGTCACACGCCCTTGGAGGCGAGCGCAGCGATGCAGATGCGGTGCACGGCAGACCTCCGGTTCAGGGCGGTGCCGGGTAGTGCGCCCGCACGATCGGGCAAGTCCCCCGCCATGGCACCCAGCGACGGCCGGCGCTGCGACGCTATCGTGCGCGCATGCACCGCCAGGCCCTTCTCGCCCTCTCGCTGCTCGCCGCCACTGCACCGGCGCAGTGGCCCACGACCTCCTCGCCGAACCTGCCGATCGGCGCGACCACCGGCGAACAGGTGTTGCCGAAGGTCGCCGCCACCGGCGACGGCGGCTGCTACGTCGGCTGGTTCGACAACCGCGCCGGCTCGTACGCGGTCTACCTGCAGCGCTACGACGCCGCCGGTCAGGCCCTGTTCGCCGCGAACGGCCTGCTGGTCAGCGGCAACCCGCAGCAGTCGTCGCTGGTCGACTGGGACCTGATCTGCGACCGCGCCGACCACTGCGTGCTGACGTTCACCGACATCCGCGCCGGCGGCGACCTCGACGTCTACGCCTACCGCATCGCGCCGGACGGCACGTTCGTCTGGGGCGCGAACGGCATCGCGCTGTCCAACAACGCCGACTTCGAGCCGAACCCGCGCGTCTGCCAGGCGTGGGACGACGACCTCGTGTTCGTGTGGTCGAACTCGGGCACCGCCACCGTGCAGATGCAGCGCGTGGCACCGGACGGCACGGTGCGCTTCGCCGGCGACGGCACCGCGATCCCGGGTGATGCCGGCCAGACGCCCGGCTTCGCCAACGTCGTGTCGGGTGTGACGCTCGGCGCCGGCGACGTGGTCGTCAGCTGGGTGCGCGGCACGTCGTCGTTCCTGTCGCCGCGCCACATCCACGCGCAGCGCTTCGACGCGCTCGGCCAGCCGCTGTGGAACGGCGGCACGCGCATCGCCGTGTTCGACCAGACGTCGATCCCGATCGCGCACATCCCGAAGGTGCTGCCGGACCGCTTCGGCGGCGCGGTGTTCGCGTGGCACTTCGCGGTCGGCAGCCAGTTCTCGGCCCGCGTCCAGCACATCTCGTCGTCGGGCACCGAAGTGCACCCGCACAACGGCATCGACGTGTCGAGCAGCGCCAACAGCAAGTTCGACCCGGCGATCGTCTGGTCGCCGTCGACCTCCGAGGCACTGGTCGCCTGGAACGAACGCAACGTCGCGCAGACCAGCTGGGGCATCTTCGCGCAGAAGGTCAGCAGCGTCGGCGGCGGACTGCAGTGGGGCGCGACCGGCGTGCAGCTGCTGCCGATCGACACGACCGTGAAGTTCGCGCCGGTCGCGGCGCCGCTGCGGCAACACGACCAGAACGACGGCATCGCGGTCGGCGTGCTGGTCGAGTCGCTCGGCCTCCTGCAGAAGAGCGTGCAGCTGTTCGGGCTCGACACCAACGGCGTGCCGGCGTTCGCGCCGGTGACGGTCAGCACGTTCGCCAGCGACAAGCTGCGGCTGGCGATGGCGGCGAGCGAGAGCGGCACGCAGATGCTGGCGTGGAGCGATCTGCGCAGCGGCGCGGCCGACGTGTTCGGCGCGGCCGTCGACCTGCGCGGCCAGCTCGGCACGGTGCCCGCCACGGTCACCGTCAGCACCTGCGGCAACAACCCGCCGGGCAGTCTGGTCGTGACCGGTCGGCCGGCGGTCGGCACGACGATGTTCTGGGAGATGGGCAACCCGGTCGGCACGCAGCGGTTCGCCGTCGGCTTCTATTTCCTCGCGTTCGCGTCGCCGGGGTTCCCGTGCGGCGTGCCGATCCCGGGTTTCGGCATGAACGGGCCCGGCGCGCCGGGCGACATCAGCGTCGACATCACGCTGCCGCACATCGTGATCCCGACGACGGTGTTCGGCCCGGGCCTGACGGTGCCGCACGCGTTCACGATGCCGTGGGCCGGCAGCCTGATCGGCCTCGACCTGTGGCTGCAGGGCCTGGCGGTCGACCTGAACCCGAACCCGACGGTGCCGATCGCGGTCACGCAGGCGGCGCACTTCGTCACCGGCTCGTGACGACGCGGCGCGCGTTCCTGCGCGGCGCGCTGGCCGCGGCGCCGACGTTCGCGTTCGCGCCGCACGGCTGGCCGCGCGCGCGTGGCGCGCCGTTCGACCTCGTGCTGCGCGGCGGCACGGTCGTCGACGGCACCGGCGCGCCGGGCCGCCCGGCCGACGTCGCCATCCGCGGCGACCGCATCGCCGAGGTCGGCGACATCGGCAGCGTCGAGGCAGCGCGCGTGATCGACGTGCGCGGGCTCGTGGTCGCGCCGGGGTTCGTCGACGCACACGCGCACAGCGACCTGCGGCGGCAGCCGACCGCGGCCAGCAAGGTGCTGCAGGGCGTCACGATCGACGTCTGCGGCCCCGACGGCGGCTCGCCGTTTCCCGACGCCGCCGACGCCGACGAACCGAAGGAACGCGCCTGCGCCGACTTCGCCGCCTGGCGGCAGCAGCACGGCGCGATCGCGATCGACATCGGCGCCTACGTCGGCCACGGCACCGTGCGCCAGCACGTGCTCGGCCCGGTCGGCCGCGCGCCGAGCGGCGACGAACTGGCGGCGATGCGGCGCCTGCTGGCGACCGCGTTCGAACAGGGCGCGCTCGGGCTGTCGTCGGGCCTCGAGTACTTCCCCGGCAACGCCGCCGCGACCGACGAACTGGTCCAGCTGTGCAAGGTCGCCGCCGCCCACGACCGCCCGTACGTCACGCACATCCGCAACGAGGACGACCGCGTCGTCGAGGCGGTCGACGAAGCGATCGCGATCGCGCGCCGTTCGGGCGCCCCGCTGCTGGTCTCGCACCTGAAGATCGGCGGCAGCGCCAACTGGCCCAAGCTCGAGGCCGTGCTCGCGCGCATCGAGGCCGCGCGCAAGGACCACGAAGTCCACGCCGACTGCTACCCGTACGACGCGTGGCACACATCGCTGGCGACGAACTTCCCGGCCTGGTCGAAGGAGGGCGGCCGTTTCGTCGAACGGCTGCAGGACCCGGCCGAACGCGAACGCATGCGCGCCGAGACCGAAGCCGCAGTGGCCGCCAACGGCGGCTGGGGCACGCTGATGCTCGGCAACGGCCTCGCCGCGGTCGACCGCGACCTGCTGGGCCAGCGGCTCGACGCGGCGGCGCGCGAGCGTTCGGTCGAGCCGTTCCAGCTCGCGTGCGACCTGCTGACGCGCGGCAACGTGTCGATCCTCGGCTTCGGCATCCGCGAGGACCAGATGGACACGATCCTGTGCCAGCCGTGGTGCCTGGTCGCGTCCGACGGCAGCGCCGCGGTCGCGTCGGGCCGCACCGGCCACCCGCGCTCGTTCGGCACGTTCCCGCGCGTGTTCCGGCGCCACGTGCGCGAACTCGGCCGGCTGTCGGTCGAGGAAGCCGTGCGCAAGATGACGTCGCTGCCGGCGACCGTGCTGCGGCTCGCCGACCGCGGCACGATCGCGGCGGGCAGACTCGCGAGCCTGGTCGCGTTCGACGCGGCGGCGTTCACCGACCGCGCGACCTGGCTCGAGCCGCAGCGCTACGCCGAGGGCGTGCGGTTCCTGGTCGTCAACGGCGCCGTGGCCGTCGACGCGGGCACGCCGACCGGGGTGCGCGCCGGGCGCGTGGTCGCGCGCCAGGCCGCGCCGGCGCCGCGCGTGCAGCGCTAGACTGCGCGCCGACCGCATGGCCACCCGCAAGCGCCCCAGCCCGGCCGCCGACGCCGCCGCCGTCGACGCGCTGCTGCAGGAGCTCGACCACCCGCACCTCTCTGCGATCCGCGCGCTGCGCACCGCGATCACCGGCGCCGCCGCGTCGATCACCGAGGGCGTCAAGTGGAACGCGCCGAGCTTCCGCACCACGGAGTGGTTCGCGACCGTCCACCTGCGGGAACGCCGCGGCATCGCGCTGATCCTGCACCTCGGCGCCAAGGCGCGCGCGCTGCCGAGCGGCGTCGAAGCGGTCGCCGATCCACAGCACCTGCTGCAGTGGCTCGGCCCCGACCGCGCCCGCATCGTGTTCGCCGACCTCGCCGACGTGCACGCGCGCCGGCCGGCGCTGCAGGAACTCGTGCGGCGCTGGATCGCGCACGTCTGAACCGCGGCGGCGCCGCTATCCTCGCCGCGCCATGACCTGGAGCGAAGCGACCATGGCCGGCCTCGGCACGGCCCTCAACGAAGCCGCGCTGCTCGGCGTCGAGTTCGACCCGGCGCGGCGCCGCACGGTGGTCACGTTCGGCACGCTGTCGCTCGCGAGCGGCAGTGTGCGGCGGCTGCAGTTCGTGCTGGCGCCGACCGGCCGCATCGCCGCGTCGCTGCGGCTCGGCGCGTGGAACGACGCCGGCGCCGCGGTCGAGCCGTTCCCGCTCGATCGGCTGGCGGCCGTGGTCGCGAGTTTCGGCGGCGAACCGATCTACGGCTGGGACTTCTTCGACGTGCGCGACGACGAGCCGGCGTTCCGCGACCGCCTGTCGCTGGACTGGCAGGCCGACGAACGCGACGGTCGCGCGCACACGCTGACGCTGTTCCAGGAAGGCACTGACCGGCACCTGGACCTGCGCATCTGGTTCGACCACGCCGAGATCCGTGACGCGACCGGCCGCATCGTCGAGCCGGACCAGCTGATCGAACAGGGCCACCGCTTCTGGGCAGGCGTGCGTGCCGGCGACCCGCGTGCCGCGGCGCACGGCATCGCTGCGGTCGCGACGAAGCCGCCGTCGCCGCAGTGGACGCGCAGCGACTGGCGGCTCGGCGTGCTGTTCGTCGTGATGGGCGTGCTGGTCACAGCCTACGGCTGGTCGGCGTGGTACCACGACGCGCCGGTGCTGCTGTGGGGCGGCGCGCTGCTGTTCGGGCCGCTGCTGCTGCTGCTCGGCGGCACCGGCATCGTGCAGTCGCTGCGCGCCGCGCGCCGCCGCGACGACCGGAGCCGGCCGTGATCGAGCTGTCGACCGAACGCCTGCTGCTGCGCCCGATGACGGCCGGCGACGTCGAAGCGCATGCGCGGATCACCGGCGATCCCGAAGTGATGCGCTGGATCACCGGCCGCCCGCTGTCGCGCACCGACGCATGGTGGAACGTCGCCCGCTACCTCGGCCACTGGCAGCTGCGCGGCTTCGGCATGTGGGGCCTGTTCGAACGCGCGACCGGCACGCTGGTCGGCCACGTGGGTTTCCTCGAACCCGACGGCGACGTCGGCTTCGAACTCGGCTGGGCGCTGGCGCGGCACGCGCAGGGCAAGGGCTACGCGCTCGAAGCCTGCCGTGCCGCCATCGGCCACGCCGTCGCGCTCGGCCGCGACCGGATCGCCTGCGTGATCGACCGCGGCAACGAACGTTCGCTGCGGCTCGCCGAACGCCTCGGCGCGGTGCGCACCGGGCGCACGACCAGCCGCGGCGCCGACCTGCTGGTCTACGAGCTGCGCCCCACCGCCCACCTGCAGCGCGACCCCGACGCGCCCGCGCCGCGATGAGCGGGTTCGCGCCCCACCCTTCGCCCGACGGCCGTTTCGTCGTCGCGACCGACGGCCAGGAAGTGCGCATGTCGCACTGGATCCTGACGCCGCGCATCGTCGTCGCCGCGACCGGCGTCGAGCTGCTGCGGTTCGCGAACCAGTCCTGGTCGGTGGACCGCGTCGACTGGTGCACCCCAGAGCGCGTGCGCCTGACGCTGCGCAAGTACCCGGGCAACCACCAGCCGCCGCTGGTGCACTGCGAAGTCGATTGCCGGGCCCGCACCGCGACGGTCGCCGGCACGGAGCTGCCGTTGGCCGAACTCGAAGCGCGGCTCGACGCGCTGCTGCAATGGCGCCCCTGAGACCACGACTGCGCGCCGAGCACCCGGCCGACGCGGCGGCGATCGACGCGGTCGTCCGCGCCGCGTTCGCGCCGCTCGCACGGAGCTCCCACACCGAACACCACATCGTGCGGGCGCTGCGCGCCGCCAACGCGCTGGCCGTGTCGCAGGTCGCCGAACTCGACGGTGCGCTGGTCGGCCATGCCGCGGCGTCGCCGATCACGATCGGCGACGGCACCGCGCACTGGTTCGGCCTCGGCCCGGTCGCGGTCGCAGCGGCCTGGCAACGGCGCGGCATCGGCGCAGCGCTGGTGCAGGCGACCCTGCGCGAGCTGCGCGCCCGGGGCGCCGCCGGCTGCGTCGTGTTCGGCCACGCCGACTACTACCCGCGCTTCGGGTTCGCGCGCGACCCGGCGCTGGTGCTGCCGGGCCTGCCGCAGGACCACTTCTTCGCGCTGCGCTGGCGCGGCCCGGCGCCGGCCGGTGACGTCGCCTACCACGCCGCATTCGCCGCGACGGACTGAGCCCGAACGGGCAATTCGCGCCGGCGCGGGGCCGTTCCCTTGCCGGCGCGGCGCCCTGCGCCCTACCCTTGCCGCCCCCGATGAACGCCTTCGCCTACGCCCACCTCGACGAGTCCCTCGCCACGAAGCTGATCGAGCGCGCCGGTCTCGGTGACATCGACCGCAAGGTGCGCGGCGGCGAGCGGCTGTCGTTCGACGACGGCATGCGGCTCTACGAGACGCCGCACCTCGCCGCGGTCGGCCTGCTGGCGCACCGCGTGCGCACGCAGCGGCACGGCAAGAAGACCTACTGGAACATCAACCAGCACGTCAACTACACGAACATCTGCATCTACTCGTGCAAGTTCTGCGCGTTCGCGGCGAAGGAAGGCGAGGAGCGCGCCTACCTGATGACGCCGCAGATCGTCGAGCAGAAGGTGAAGGAGCAGCTGCACCGGCCGGTCACCGAGGTGCACATGGTCGCCGGCATCCACCCGACGATGCCGTACGAGTACTACCTCGACGTCGTGCGCGCCGCCAAGCGCGCGCGGCCCGACATCCACGTGAAGGCGTTCACGATGGTCGAGATCGACCACATGCTGAAGATCTCGGGCAAGAGCGACGACGAGGTGTTCGCGGACCTGCGTGAGGCCGGCCTCGGCTCGTGCCCCGGCGGCGGCGCCGAGGTGCTGGTCGACCGCGTGCACAAGGCGGTGTTCCGCGAGAAGCAGGGCCCGCAAGGCTGGCTCGACACCGCGCGCAAGGTGCAGAAGGCCGGATTCAAGATGAACGCGACGATGCTCTACGGCCACATCGAGCGCACCGACGAGCGCGTGCAGCACCTGATCAAGCTGCGCGAGCTGCAGGACGAGTGCGCTGGGTTCATGGCCTACATCCCGCTGGCGTTCTGGCCCTACCACACCGACCTCGCGAACTACGGCCACGTGACGACCGGCTCGCTCGACCAGCGTTCGATCGCGGTCGGCCGGCTGATGCTCGACAACTTCCCGCACGTGAAGGCCTACTGGATCATGCTGACGCAGGAGTCGGCGCAGACGGCGCTGTCGTTCGGCGCCAACGACATCGACGGCACGGTCACCGAGGAGAAGATCACGCACGACGCCGGCACGACCGAACCGCAGGCGCTCGACGAGCAGCAGCTGCAGCACCTGATCCGCGAAGCGGGCTACGAGCCGGTGCAGCGCACGACGGTCTACGAGGAGATCGGCGCCGGCGCGTAGTCGCACGAACGATGCACCTCGCCGCCGCCCTCGCCGCCGGACTGCTGCTCGCCGCGTCCGACCATCCGCTGCACTTCTGGTGGCTGCAGTTCATGGCGCTGGTGCCGTTCTGGTGGGGCCTGTGGCGGCAGCGTGCGGCGCGGCGCCGAACGTGGCTGTTCGGGCTCGTGTTCGGGCTCGCCTACGCCAGCGTGATCCTGCTGGCCGCGGGACTCGCGCCGCCGGTGCTGGCCGCGGCCGCCGCGAACGTGCTGCAGTGGACGTTCGCGACGTGGCTGTGCGCGCGGCACCTGGAGCGCGGGCCGGTGCGTGGGCCGCTGGCCGCGGCGGCGACGCTGACGCTGGTCGAAGTCGCGCTGTGGCACCTGGTGCCGGTGTTCGGCACCGCGCAGGCGTTCGTACGGCCGCTGAGTGCTGCGCCGATGCTGGTCGCCTTCGTCGCCTACACCGGCGTCGGCGGGCTCGTGTTCGTCGTCGCAGCGCTGCAGGCCCTGCTGGTCGCGGCGCTGCGCGGTCCCGCACGCGGACTGCCACTCGCCCTGATCGCGAGCCTGCTCGCGACGGTCGCCGCACTCGACGCCGTACGCTGGAACCGGCCGCTCGCCGGCAGCGTGAGGGTCGCGGCGTTCGGCTGGGCACACGAGTACCCGAACAGCCCGGACGGCGAGTCGTTCCCGCAGATCGCCGCCGCGATGGCGCACGCCGAGGGCGCCCAGCTGCTGGTGACGCCCGAGTCGGCGCTGCGCGTGCACGATCGCGATGCCATGCTCGGGTTCTGCCGCGACCTCTGCCGGCTGCATCCGCTGGCGCTGGTGCTCGGCCTCTGGCACCACCCGACCGACGACAACCGCATCTGGTTCGTCGACGCCACCGGCGAGCTGCGTGGCGAATACCGCAAGTCGCACCTGGTGCCGTTCTTCGAGGACTACGCGGTCGGCGACGGGGTGCCGGTGCTGGTGCCGTTCGGCGACATCCGGCTCGGCGGCATGATCTGCCAGGACGACAACTTCACCGACGTCGCGCGCGCGCTCGGCCGCGCCGGCGTGCGGCTGGTCGCGGTGCCGACCAACGACTGGCCCGCGATCCGCGAGTTCCACCTCGAGAACGCGGCGTTCCGTTCGATCGAGAACGGCTACGCCGTCGTGCGCGCGGCCAGTGACGGCATCTCGGCGCTGGTGTCCCCGCGCGGCGAAGTGCTGGCGCGCTACGACCACACGACGCAGACGCTCGGCGGCGACCAGTCGGACATCGGCCTGGCGAAGAGCCAACGGCTGCCGTCGGCGGCGCTGCTGCACGGCGAAGTGCCGCTCGGCGATGGCGTGCCGACCGTCTATGCGCGGTCCGGCGACCTGCCGGTGCTGGTCGGCGCCGCCGCGCTGCTGCTGCTCGCGCTGCGCCGGCGGCGTGCCGCCGCGTAGAGTCCGCACGATGCTGCACCGCTTCGAGATCCAGCTCGCCGACGTCGACCGCTCCGTCTACGAATCGCTGGACCTGCGCGTCGCGCGCCACCCGTCCGAGGACAACCCGTACCTGCTGACCCGCGTGCTCGCGTTCGCGCTCGAGTACGAACCCGGCCTCGAATGGAGCGGCGGCCTGTCGGAGGGCAGCGAGCCGGCGATCTGGCGGAAGTCCCCCGACGGCCGCGTGCTGAGCTGGATCGAGGTCGGTGCGCCGGCGGCCGACCGGCTGCACCGCGCTGCGAAGCTCGCCGAACGCGTCGCCGTCTGGTGCCACCGCCGCCCCGACCTGCTGCAGCAGAAGTGCAGCAAGGAGAAGGTGCACAAGGCCGACCGGATCCGCCTGGCGAAGGTGCCCGGCGAACTGCTGGCCGCGCTCGAGCAGCGGCTCGACCGCAACAACCGCTGGGACCTGTCGCACCACGAGGGCCGCGTCACGATCGTCGTCGGTGGCGATGCAATCGATGCCGCGATCGACGTCGTGCCGCTGGTGCCCGTCGGCGGGCTCGGCGAGTAGCCTGCGGGCATGGACGTGCGGCGTTCGCTCGGTTCGCTGGTCGTGCTCGGCGTGGTCGTCGGCGGGGCCGCCGCGGTGACGGCCCAGGAACCCACGGCCCCGGCGCCCGACGTGGCGCCGATCGACCTGCTCGCCGGCCCCTACGACGATCTGCACGTGTCGGCCTACGCGGCGCAAGTGCCGCCGCAGGTGCGCGTGCTGCGTTCCGCCGTGGACGCGGCCGGGTTCGCGCAGGCGGCATGGGGCAAGGCCAACGACGCACTGCACATCGACTACACGCGGGAACAGATCGTCGTCGTCGCCTGGGGCGCGCTGCGCTTCGCCGAGTCGTCGGCCGGCACCGGCATCGACATCGTGCTCGAGCGCGCCGAACTGCACGGCACCACCCTGCACGCGACGGTGCGCACCGTGATCCCGCCCGGCCCCGGCATCGACATCGCCGCCGACCAGCCCGGCCGCACGTGGTATCCGTCGCTGTTCTTCCGCACGCCTCGCACCGACAAGGTCGTGCTCGACGTGGTCGGCGCCCGGCGCCACGGCGGCGCGCCGGATCTGGTCCACGTGCGCCGCCCCGACCTCGTGGTGCGGATCGGCCCCGACGCGTGCCCCGCGCGCGAACGGGTGACCCTGCGGCGGCTGCAGACGACCGCGACCGAGGCGCCGGAGATCACGGTGCACGACGCGGGCGGCGAGACGCACGTCGACATCGCCTGGGGCACGTTCGGGTCCGGTTTCTACACCTGCACACTGGTCGGCGTGCTGATCGACGGTGGCGTCGCGCGGCTGCACGTGCGCGCCGAGAACCGCGCGATCGTGTTCGACGGCGGGCCGCCGACGCGGCAGCCCGGCCTGGCGCTTCTGCTGCCGAAGGTCGACCGCGTCGCGCTGCACGTCGAACGCGTCGGCATCCCGCTCGACGAGGGCGTGCGCGACTTCGTGCCGCAGGAAGACGCCCGGCTCCGCGTGACCGTCGACACGGCCGCACTGCGCCGCTCGCCGCGTTAGCGGGTCGGCACCGCGCTGCCGCGCGGGCGGCCGACCAGCGCCACCAGCAGCGCCAGCGCCGAAGTCACCGCGAGCACGACGTAGGCGGTGCCGAGCGTGCGCGCGAAACGCGGCGGATCGGCGGCGACCGGCTGCGTGCCGAAGTGCAGCGCGACCAGCACCGCGACCAGCGCCATGCCGGCGAACATGCCGATGCCGCGCGACTGCGCCGCCAGCGCCGACGCCATGCCGCTGCGTTCGCTGCCCATGCTGGCCATGATCAGCGCCAGGTTCGGCGTCGAGAACAGGCCGAAGCCCAGGCCCTGCGCGACCAGCACCGCCGCCACCACACCGCGGCCCGATGCTTCGGTCAGCTGCATGCCGAGCAGCGAACTGACGACGACCGCCGCGACCCCGACCGCGGCCAGCAGCTGCGGCCGGATCGCGTCGGCGAGCCGGCCGGCGAACGGCGCGATGCACATCATCACGACCGAACCGATCGCGACCACGAAGCCGGCTTCACGCGGCGGCAGCGCGCGGGTCTCCTGCAGGAAGACCGACAGCAGGAAGATCGACGCGTAGGCGTTGCCGTAGACCAGCAGCTGCACGACCAGGGCCCGCGCCAGCACCGTGTTGCGCGCCAGTTCGCGCAGGTCGAGCAACGGCCGGTCGCTGTGCAGCTGCAGCACGACGAACCACACCAGCAGCACGGCACCGAGCCCGGTCAGCAGCCACGCCGCGGGTCCGTGCGCGATCGCCGCCGAACCGAACACCAGCCCGAACACCCCCGCGACCAGCAGCACGAGGCTCGGCACGTGCACCCAGCGCTCGGGCCGCCGCCAGCGCGACGGCATGCGCAGGTGCACCGGCAGGTAGCAGGCGAGGATCAGCGCCGCGCCGAAGCCGAACACCGCGCGCCAGCCGAAGTGTTCGACCAGCCACCCGGCGACGAACGGCCCCGCCGACAGGCCGGCGTAGGCGGTGCCGATCACCGCGCCGAACACGCGGCCGCGCCGTTCCGCCGGCACCAGGTCGACCAGGATCGCCGGTCCGGCGGCGCCGCTGAGCGCCGACGCGGCACCCTGCAGCAGCCGCAGCACCAGCACCGAGACGATGTCCTGCATGCACGCGATCGCGGCCGCCAGCACCGCGAACACCATCAGGCTCCAACGGAACACGGTGCGGCGGTCGCCGGCGTCGACGAGCCGGCCGGCCGGCAGCAGGAACGCCGTCGCGCTGGCGAGGAACGTCGTCTCGACCAGGCCTAGTTCGACCGCGGAGAAGCCGAGTTCGCGGCCCATGTCGGGCAACGCCACCGCGACGCCGGCGAACAGGAACGGCGGGCCGAACTGCGAGCCGACGATCGCCCAGACCAGCAGCCGGTCCGGGACCGCGGTCACCGCGGGCCGTCCCGGTACTCGATGCCGTCGATCACGGTGCCGAGGCAGTGCGTCGTGTACTCGAACGGATCGCCGTCCCACAGCGCGAGGTCGGCGTCCTTGCCGGCGACCAGCGTGCCGGTGCGGGCGTCGATGCCGCACAGCCGCGCCGCGTCGGCGGTCAGCGCCCGCAGCGCCGCATCGGCCGGCAGGCCGTGGCCGATCGCGACACCGGCCTCGAACAGCACCACGCGCGACTTCGGCACGTAGCTCTCGAAGCCGCTCTGCAGCGCGAACGGCACGCCGGCCTCGAGCAAGAGCCGCGGCAGTTCCATGGTGCCGTTCTTCAGCTCGCCGACCGTGCGCGCCATCGTCGGATGCGGCAGCACCGCGACGCCGGCCCGCTGCAGTTCGGGCAGCATCGTGTAGGCCTCGGCGGCGCCGTCGAGCACGACCCGCACGTCGAACTCCTGCGCCACGCGCAGCGCCGCCTGCAGGTCGTGCGCGCGGTGCGCGGTGACCAGCAGCGGCACTTCCTTGCGCAGCACCTGCGCCATCACCTCGCGGCCGAGGTCGACCGGCGCCTCGGCGTCGGCGGCACGTTTGGCCGCGTATTCGCGCGCCCGCTGCAGTTCCTCGCGCAGCATCGCGACCGCCTTCGCGCGGGTGCCCGGCGCCTTGCCGTCGCCGGCGCGGCCGCCGTCGCCGAGCGTCACCGCGACCATCGCCAGCGGCACGACGACGTCCTGGTCGGCCGAACGGCCGTGCGTCTTGACGACCATGGTCTGGCCCGAGACCAGCGCGCCCGGCGCGTGGCCGGTGTGCACGGTCGTGATGCCGAAGCTGCGCAGCCAGGCGACCAGCGGATCGCGCGCATGGTAGGCGTCGAGCGCGCGCAGCTCGGGCTGCACGGCGGCCGAACGTTCCAGCTGGTCCTGGTCGTGGCGCACGTTCAGCACGCCGGACAGCCCGACCGTCGCGTGCGCGTCGATCAGGCCCGGCGTGACGACCGCGGCGCGCCACACCGGCATGCCGTCGGGCACGGCGACGTCGACGGCCTTGCCGATCCGCTCGATGCGGCCGTCGCGCACCAGCACGACGCCGTCGGCGATCGGCGGGCCCGCCATCGTGTGCACGGTCTCGGCGACCACCGCGAACGCGCGCGCCGGCGGCGCGGCTGCCGGCGGCGGCTCCTGCGGCAGCAGCGCGCCGGCCCACCCGAGCCCGAACCCGACCGCGAACGTGGACGCGAGCATGTCACTGACCTCCCTGCCCGAAGCAGCACATCGACATCGCCTGGCCCTCGCTGGCGCCGTAGCCACCGTACGCCATCAGCCGATCGCGCGGATCGTCGAGGTCGAACACCTTGCTGCCTTCGATCCAGGTCTGCAGCACCTGCGTGCGCACCGCGAACGGATCGCCGCTCAGCACGACGAAGTCGGCGTCCTTGCCGGGCGCCAGCGAACCGATGCGGTCCTGCAGGTCCAGCATGCGCGCGTTGGCCAGCGTCAACGCCGCCAGCGCCTGGTCGCGGTCCATGCCGGCGCGCACCGCCAGCGCGCCCGAGCGCAGGAACAACCGGCTGTCGGTGATGCCGTCGTCGGTGTGGAAGCCGACCAGCACGCCGGCGCGGTCGAGCACGGCGCCGGTCTCCAGCGACAGGTTGCGCGCCTCGAGCTTGCCGCCCGGCGAGTCGATCACGATCACCGAACACGGCACGCCGGCCGCGGCGATCTCGGCCGCGACCAGCGCGCCCTCACTGACGTGGTGCAGCACGCAGCGGAAGCCGAACTCCTCGCGCAGCCGCAGCACGGTCAGGATGTCGTCGGCGCGGTGCGTGTGGTGGTGCACGACGCGCTTCTGCTCGAGCACTTCGACCAGCGCCTCGAGGCCGAGGCTGCGTTCGGGCAGCTTGGTCGGATCGCCGTTCGCGGCCGCGACCTTGCGTTGGTACTCACGTGCCCGGTGGAACTGCGCGCGCACCAGCGCCGCGGCCTTGCCGCGCGTGCCGGCGAACGGCGGGTCGCGCTGCGGATTGGTGCCGTTCGCCATCTTGAGGCCGCCGGCGATGCCACCGTCGGCGGTGCGGATCAGCAGGTCGTCGACCGTGCGGCCGTCGCGCAACTTCAGGTAGACGGTCTGGCCCGACAGCAGGTGGCCGCTGCCGGGCATCACGTTCGCGGTCGTGATGCCGCCGGCCTGCGCCTTCTGGATGCCGGGATCGCGCGGATCGATCGAGTCGAGCGCGCGCACCTCGGGCTGGATCGGACCGGAGCCGTCGGCGCCGGCGACCGCACCGATGTGCGAATGGCTGCAGACCAGGCCCGGGATCAGCGTGCGGCCGGTGACGTCGACGACCTCGGCGCCGGCCGGCACCGCGACCGCATCGCGCGCGCCGAGCGCCTCGATCACTCTGCCGCGCACGACCAGCACGCCGTCGTCGATCGGCGGACCGTCGATCGGCACGATGCGCGCGCCGCGGAACACGCGCACCTCCTGCGCCGCGGCCATCGCTGGCAACACGAACAGGGCGAGGAGCAACCTGGAGCAACCGACCATCTGCTGGAGCCTAAGAGCCCTCGCGTTGGTTCCCAAGCCCGGCGCAGTATCGTGCCGTCGATGCCCCGTGGCCTCTTCGCCAGTTGCCGCGCACTCGCACACCGCGCCCTGTTCGGGCGCGTGGCGAACGCGCCGGCGACCGCCTGGCCAGCACTGGAGCGACGTGCAGCGCGCCTCGTCGAGCGGTATCCGGACGTACTGACCGCACCGGCATGCGGGGTCTGCGGCGACTTCGACTTGCGTACCGCGGTCGCTGGCACGCGCCCGCTCGGGCGACGACTGTACCGCGGTGCCCCGGCAATGCCGTTCGGCGTGATGCGGCTGCCGCTGCTCTACCGAGAGTGCACGACATGTGGCGCAGCACGGATCGCACCCACCTTCCACGCCACCTGGATCGACGGTATCGACACGACGAACCAGGATGCGACCACCGCGCACTGGATGGAGGATCCGGCGTACGTCGCCGACAAGCAACGCAGCGTGACGGTTCACTGCGAACGCGCCGACATCGACCGGTTCCGCAGCGGCCGCGGCAGTGTGCTCGACGTGTCGTGCGGTGCCGGCGTCGGCCTCGAGGTGCTGCGCGATCGGTTCGGTTTCGCCGATTGCCGCGGCGTCGAATGTGACCCGACCGCGGTCCGCATCGCCCGCGAACGCCGCGGGCTGGACGTCGTTCGCGGCCTGCTGCACACGGCACCGCTGCCCGAGGCGCACTTCGACCTGGCCGTGCTGGACAACACGCTCGAACACCACGCCGACCCACGCCAGGCGATACGGCTCGTGCGGCGCGCCCTGCGTCGCGGCGGCGCGGTGCTGATCGTGGTGCCGAACTTCCACGGCCGCACCGTCGAACTGCTCGGCATCGACTACTGGAACCTCAACTGGGGCCACTGGCACTACTTCACGGCCCAATCGCTGGCGCGCCTGCTGAACGACGCGGCGTTCGCGCTCGAACGCGTGGCCTGCACCGGCGTCGAGCGGATCACCGTGGAACGGCTCGGCGAGGCAGCGCAGGTCGATGCACACATCGAGCTGGACGGCGTCGCCGCCATGGCGCTTCCACCCGGCGAACAACGCCTGCGCGGCGACTATCTCAGCGCAGTCGCGGTAGCCGTCTGACGACCGTCAGCGCCCGAGCTCGCGCAGCAGCCGCGTCGCGACGTAGACCTTGCGCAGCGCCTCGACGATGCCCTGCGGGTGCACGCAAACGCTGCGCTCGACGCGTTCGCCGTAGAGGAACTCGTTGGCCAGCGATTCGATGTTGCCGTCGAACAACAGGCCGGTCAGTTCGCCCTTGGTGTTGACCAGCGGGCTGCCCGAGTTGCCGCCGGTCGAGTCGACCGTGCAGACGAAGTCGATCGGCGCGCGCATGTCGATGCGATCGGCGGCGAGCCGGAACGCCTGCGGCAGGTCGAACGGGTGCGTGTGGTCGAACTCGGCGGCGCGCGCGAACAAGCCGTGGAACACCGTGCGCCACGGCGCCAGCGTGCCGTTGTAGGCGTAGCCGACCACGCGGCCGTCGCTCCAGCGCAGCGTGAACGTCGCGTCCGGCGACACGTCGTGGCCGTAGACCGCGAACAGCAGCTTCGCCATGCGCACCGCGAGGTCGTTCTCGCGTGCATCGAGCGCCGCCTGCCGGGCCCGGTGCTGCTGCTCGAGCGGCGCGATCACGCGCGCGGCCACCAGCGCCGGGTCGTCGCTGGCCTCGATCGCCGCGCGGCCGCCGCGCAGCAGCTCGTCGACGACCGCAGAGTCGGCGAGCCGGCTCTGCGCCGTCAGCCGCGCCGCCGCCACTGCCGGTTCGTCGCCGCCGAGCACCGCGCGCACGTAGGGATCGTCGGCCGGCAGCCGGGCCCGCGCGCGGGCCAGGTGGTCGGCGAACAGCGCATCCTGCACCGGATCGGCCGCGACCGCGACGTCGCGCGCGAGCTTCGCCTTGGCCTCGTCGCCGGTCGCCGCGAACTCGAGCAGCGCCAGCGCGCGCAGCAGCAGCGGGCTGCCGCCGGCCGAATGGAAGTTCAGCGGCATCTCGAGCAGGACCTTCTGCTGCATCAGCTCCTCGAGCTGCGACCAGACCACCAGATCGGCCGCCCGCCCCTGCTGCTCGGCGCGCTGCCGGAACGCGCGTTCGGCCTCGCGCTTGCGCGAGAGGAACGCTTCGTCGAGCAGCGCCGCGTGTTCGCCGCGGTAGAGCTTCTGCGCGTTCTCGAGCCCGAGGATCGACGTGCGCAGCTTCTTCTCGCTGGCCGCGTCGCGCTGCGCGAAGCCGCGCAGGATGTCGATGCGATGGTCGATCAGCTCGCGGATCCGCGGGTAGCGCGCGTCGCGCCGGTACTCGAGCTGCGCCATCGTCAGCAGGCGCTGCGTGCCGCCCGGATTGCCGGTCAGGAACACCAGGTCGCCTTCGCTCGGCCCGTCGCCCCACGGGAAGTGGGACGCGGCCGTGTCGGCCGGCTTGCCGTCGACCCAGGCGCGGCAGAACGAGAAGTCGAGCGCGTAGCGCGGGTAGACGAAGTTGTCGGGGTCGCCGCCGAAGTGCGACGCCTGCAGGTGCGGCGCCATCACCAGCCGCACGTCGTCGAACACGCGGTAGCGGTACAGCTGCCACACGCCGCCCTGGAACAGCTTGACCAGCTGCGGCTCCAGCCGCGGGTCGGCCGCGCGCGCCGCGGCCAGCACGCGTTCGCGGTTCTGTTCGCGCTGCCGTTCGGCCTGTTCGGGCGTCATCGCGTCGGTGACGCCGTCGGTGACGTCGGCGGTGACGTCGCGCATGTCGACCAGCTGTTGCACGGTCAGGCCGGGGATGCGCACCTCGTCTTCGAGGCTCGCCGCGACGAAGCCGTCGCGCACCCAGTCCTGGTCGCCCTGCACCTGCGCGATGCCGTCGCGCACGCAGTGGTGGTTGGTCAGGATCAGGCCCTGCGGCGACACGAACGATGCCGAGCAGCCGCGGCCGAAACGCAGCGACGCGAGGCGCAGCGTGTTCCACCACCGCTCGTCGGTCGCGAAGCCGTATTCGCGCTGCAGGTACTCGAGCGGCGGCCGCTCGAACGTCCACATCTTGCCCAGTCCGAGTTCGTCCTGGGCACTGGCCGCGAGCGCGGCGAACGACGAAGCGGCGATGGCCGCGGCGCGGCGGAAGAACGGGTGCATGGACGCTCCTGCTTACCGGACCGCCGGCTGCTCCGCACGCGCCTTCGCAGCCGCGTGCCACTTCGCCAGCAGCGCGGCCTCGCGCTCGGCCGGCACGCCGGTGCGCTCGAACGGCCGGCCGCCGCGTTCGGTCTTCGCCCACTGCAGCGTGTCGCGCACGGTGTCGGCGATCGGCCGGAAGCGCAGCCCGGCGGCGATCGCGCGCGCGTTGTCGACGGTGCCGCGCGCCTCGCGCGGGATCCACAGCGGCATCTGCATCCACGGGCCGACCTCGTTGTCGGCGAGGAACGCCTCGTCGACCCAGGTCAGCGTCACCGGGTTGGCGGTCGCGCACTTGCACGCGCACAGCAGGTCCTGCATCGACACCGGGCCGGCGAAGCCGTCGGCGTTGAACACGCCGACCGTGCGCTGTTCGACGCAGTGCAGCATCCAGTCGGCGAGGTCGCGCACGTCGAGGAACTGCACCGGCGCGTCGGGATCGCCGGGCGCCATCACAGATCCGCCGCGGTCGATGCGCCAGGGCCACCACGTGAAGCGATCGGAGTCGTCGCCGGGGCCGACGATCAGGCCCGGGCGCAGGTTGCCGACGCGGCCCGGCATCGCCGCCTCGGCCGCCGCTTCGCAGCGGGCCTTCATCGCGCCGTAGTGCGGGAACGACTGCCGGATCGTCGTCACCGTGGCCGCGACCTCGTCGCTGACCTCGAGCACCGGCGCCGCCTCGCCGAAGCTGCCGGGCCGTTCGCCGAAGCCGGCGTAGACCGAGATCGAGCTGATGCACTGGTAGTAGGCGGCGGTGTCGGCGAACAGCTTCGCGGTCGCGGTCACGTGCGCCGGCACGTAGGCCGACGTGTCGACGACCGCGTCGAACGTGCGCCCCTGCAGGGCTGCCAGATCGCCCGCGTCGCGGTCGCCCTTCAGCTGTTCGAGGTCGCCGAACAGCTTCGGGTTGCGCTTGCCGCGGTTGAACAGCGTCACCGTGTGGCCCCGCGCCAGCGCCGCGCGCACGAAGTGCGGGCCGAGGAAGCCGGTGCCACCCAGCACCAGGATCTTCTGCGGCGCGGCTTCGCGGCGCGGCGGCACGGCACGGGCGGCCAACGGCGCGGCGACCGAGGCCGCGGCCAGGGAAGCGACGAACGAACGGCGGGTCGGGGCAGGCATGGCGGGCTGTTACGGACCGGGAGCGGCCAGCGTTGGCGTCATTCGGGCCGGCCCGCTCGCCGCCGCTGGGGTTCCCACCCGGCTTGCTTTCGGACCACGCGGCAGCACGATGGGCGCGCCATGCTGCTGCGCCCGCACCGCTGCCGGCCCGCCCGGGCCACCGCGTTCCTGCTGCTGACCCTCGCCGCCTGCAACGAGGGCCCGACCGCCGATCCGCAGAACCGCGAGGTCGCCTGGACCTACGGCCCGACCAACGGCACGTCGTCGTTCGAACACGCGCGCGGCACCGGCAGCGAGGGCGGCGCGGCGGTCGCGAAGGGCTGGCACTGCCGGCTGCAGGAGGGCAAGCGGCTGATCGTGCAGCCCTACCAGCTCGCAGCCTCGCACCCGCTGTTCGGCAAGGTCACGCTGGCGGTCGGCCTGTTCGACCAGGCCGGCGCCCAGCTCGCGATGCTGAACTCGCCGGTGCTGACCGCCGAGACCACGACGCTGACGTTCGACGTCGACCAAGCCGCCGCGGCCCGGCTGTGGGACGTCGTGTTCTGGTATCGCAAGGCCTGAGCACCGGCTCCACCCGCCGAGGAACTGCCCAAGGACTCGCTGCTGCCCCGCCCGCGCCGCAGGCGCGGTCGGGGCATGCCCGATGCCCCCGGGCGCTGCCAGCGGCGGCGCCGCGCGCCGCCGACTGGCACGCCCGGGAGGACTCGAACCTCCAACCCTCAGATCCGAAGTCTGATGCTCTGTCCAATTGAGCTACGGGCGCCCGGGCGCAGACCATAACGAACGGCGAGCGGCACTGCATCGACGTGCGTCGGCGCGGCACGCGCTGCGAGAAGGCACGGAACCTGCGGCGGCGGGGCGCGTTCGCCCGCGCCTTTTTTCCGGGAGCCCCGATCATGCCCACGCCCTTCGTCCTGGCCTGCGCCGTGTCGTCGTTCGCGCTGCCTGCGCCGCAGTCTCCGCCCGCCGATGCGGTCGCCGTGCAGGCCACCAACGGCCTCGCCTTCGACCTCTACCGCGACCTGGCGGCGGCCGAACCCGCTGCCAACCTGTTCGCGTCGCCGCTGTCGATCGCGATGGCGCTGGCGATGGTCGCCGAGGGTGCACGCGACGAGACGCTGGCGGAACTGCGCCGCGCGCTGCACCTCGCGGACGAAGTGCCGCTCGCCGACCTGCACGCCGCCTTCGCGCGGCTGGCCGATCGCTACCGGCAGGGCGGCGGCGACACCGATGCCGCGCTCGCGGCCCGGATCGCCGGACTGCGCACGCAGCTCGCCGAGGCCAACGCCGAAGCCGAACGGCTGCAGGCCGGCCGCGACTGGCGCGCGGCCGACGCGGCGGCGCAGCGCAGCCAGACGATCGCCGACGAACTGAACCGCGAGCTGCTGCGCGTGGACCGCTACGAACTGACGCTGGCGAACGCGGTCTGGGTCGCCGACGCGTTCCCGCTCGAGGCCTCGTTCGTCGCGGCGCTCGACCGCAGCTACGGCAGCGGTGCCGCCCGGAGCCTCGACTTCGCGCGCGATGCCGAAGCCGCGCGCGGCGCGATCAACGCCTGGGTCGCCGGCGCGACGCACGATCGCATGCGCGACCTGATCCCGGCCGGTGGCGTCGGGCCCGACACGCCGCTGGTGCTGACCAACGCGGTGTGGTTCCGCGGCACCTGGCTGGTGCCGTTCGAGGCCAGGCACACGCGCGACGAGGACTTCGTGCACCGCGACGGCACGCGCAGCAAGGTGCCGCTGATGCACGACCGCGACCGCGGCGGCATCGGCTACGCCGCGTTCCGCGCCGACGGCACGCTGTTCCCCACGCCGCGCGAAGTGCCGGCCGGCCCCGGCCCGACCGCCGAGGCGCCTGCGACCTACCCGGACGACCAGGGCTTCCAACTGCTCGAGCTGCCGTACAAGGGCCGCGAACTGACGCTGGTCGTGCTGCTGCCGCGCACGGCCGACGGACTCGGCCGCCTCGAGAACCTGCTGACACCGGCGCGCTTCGCCGCGTGGATCGGCGCACTGGAGGCGCGGCGCGTCGATGTCGCGCTGCCGCGCTTCGAACTGAGCCAGGGCCACGAACTGTCGGCGGCGCTGCGCGCCCTGGGCCTGCGCCGCGCCTTCGTGCCGCCGGGCCAGCCGGCCGCGGCCCAGTTCGGCGGCATCTCGCGGGCCAGCGACCCGCGGCAGCAGGTCGCGATCGGCGGCGTGCACCACCGGGCGTGGCTCACGGTCCACGAGCAGGGCACCGAGGCAGCCGCGGCGACGGCGGTCGCGATGGCGCCCGGCTCGGCGGTGCGGCCGCCGCAGATGGTGCCGTTCGTGCCGGTGTTCCGCGCCGACCGGCCGTTCGTGTTCGGCATCCGCGATGCGAAGAGCGGCGCGCTGCTGTTCCTCGGCCGCGTCACCGCCCCGCGCGCGTGACCCGCGGCGATCAGGCCAGAGCGAGCGCGCCGGTACTGTCGGCGAACCGGTCGGCGCGCACGCCCATCGCGTGCTGCACCGCGAGCCAGAGGTTCGCCATCGGCGTCTCCTTGCCGCAGACCAGGTGGCCCCGGCCCTTCGCGGCGCCGTTGGCCTCGCCGGCCACCAGCACCGGCAGGTCGTCGTGGTTGTGCCGGTCGCCGTCGCCGAGACCCGAGCCGAACACCACCAGCGACGCCCCGAGCAGGTCGCCGGCGTCGGTGCGCGCGGCCGCGAGCCGCTGCAGGAACTCGGCGAGGCGCTCGATCTGGAAGCGGTTGATCTTCGCCAGCGCCTCGAGCTTGTCGGGCTTCTTGCCGTGGTGGCTGAGGTCGTGGTGGCCCTCCGGCACGCCGAGGAACCGGTAGCTGCGGTTGCTGCCGCCGTTGCCGACCATCAGCGTGACCACGCGCGTGCGGTCGGTCTGCAGCGCCAGCGCGACCAGCTCGTACATCAGCGCCAGCTTCTCGGCGTAGCCCTGCCGGCCATCGAGCAGGCCGTCCGGCACCGGCGTCGCGCTGGCCGTCTCCTCGTCGAGGCGCCGCAGCCGCTGTTCGAGCTCGCGCACCGACGTCAGGTACTGGTCGAGCTTGCGGCGGTCGCTGGCGCCGAGCCGGTCCGCGAGCGCCTTCGCGTCGGCCCGCACCGCGTCGAGCACCGACCGGTCGCGGGCGCGCTGGCGCCGCGCCGCCGCCGCGTCGCCGGCCGCCGTCGGGTCGCCGAACAGGCGCGCGAACACGGCGCGCGGCTCGGTCTCCTTGGCGACCGGCACGTTCGGCGTGCGCCAGCTGATGCTGTTGGTGTAGGCGCACGAGTAGCCGGAGTCGCAGATGCCGGCGGCGGCGCCGCGCTCGAGGCCCAGTTCGAGCGACGCGAACGGCACCTCCTGTCCGCACACCGCCGCGATCGCCTGGTCGACGCTCTGGCCGACCTCGATGTCGGCGCCGCCGGTCTTCTTCGGGTGCGCGCAGGTCAGGAACGAAGCCGTCGCGCGCGCGTGGTCACCCGGTCCGTCGCCGTGCGCGCGGCCGCCGTCGATCGCGAGGCCGGAGACCACCGTGACGCGCTCCCGCAACGGCCGCAGCGGTTCCAGCGTGCCGCCGAACACCGCCACGCGGCCCTCGCCGGCCGGCCGCCACGGTTGCATGTGCATGCCGTTCGGCGTGAACACGAACACACAGCGCGTCGGTTCGCGCGGCGGCACCACGAACGCGGGCCGCATCGCTTCGAGCCACGGCAGCGCCAGCAGCGCGCCGCTGCCGCGCAGGAACGTGCGGCGGTCGAGCACACGACCTCGGAACGAAGGCATGGCCGCGCATCATCGCCGCCGCGCGCGGCGCCGGCGAGCCCCCGCCCGACGGCTCGATCAGTCGCCCAGCACGACCTGGAACTGCGCGCGCATGTCCAGCTGGATGTCGCCGACGAAGATGTCCTTGATCTCCATGTCGTAGGTGCCGGCCGGCAGCGGGTCGCGGTTCACGTAGTTGAACTGCCAGCGGAACGTCTCGCTGTTCTTGGCCTGCACGCTGGGGCGCGTGCGCGTGGCGTTCGGCGACATCTCGCTGCCGTCCGGGCACAGGAGCCGCACGCCGCCGAGGTCGAACGACACGCGCTGGTCGTGGTCGTTGAAGACCCGCACCGTGATCTCGGCGGCCTTGCGGCCATTCTTGGTCTTGGTCACGCTGATCCGCAGACCGGCGCTCGACACTTCGGGCGCCTGCGGCGGGCCCTTGCAGCCGGCCGCGGGCACGGCGAGGCAGAGCAGCAGCGACGCGAGACGGACGGACAGGGGCGGACGCATGGCCCTGAGTTTCGCGCCGGCGTGTCGGCATGCAAGGACGAGCTCGGCCGCACGCGCTTGAACCGCCTCGGGCAGCCGCCACAATGGCCCGCCCCATGGAAGCCGCTCCACGCACCGGCCGGCGCGCGCTGGTCACCGGCGGCAGCCGCGGCATCGGCGCCGCGATCGCCCGGCGCCTGGCGGCGATGGGCCACGCGGTGCTGGTCAACTACCGCAGCGACGCCGACGCCGCCGCGCGCGTCGTGGCCGAGATCGAGGCCGCCGGCGGCGAAGCGCTGGCGGTGCAGTTCGACGTCGCCGACGGGCCGGCCACGGCCGCGGCGATCGATCGGCTGCTGCAGGATCCGCGCCCGATCGCGATCCTGGTCAACAACGCCGGCATCGCGCGCGACGCGGCGTTCCCGGCGATGACGCACGAGCAGTGGCACGCGGTGCTGCGCACGACCCTCGACGGCTTCTTCCACGTGACGCGGCCGCTGGTGATGCCGATGGTGCAGCAGAAGTGGGGCCGCATCGTCAACCTGTCGTCGGTGTCGGCTCTGCGCGGCAACCGCGGTCAGGCCAACTACGCGGCGGCCAAGGCCGGTATCCTCGGGGCGACCCGGACGCTGGCGATCGAACTCGCGAAGCGCAAGATCACCGTCAACGCCGTCGCGCCGGGCCTGATCGAGACCGAGATGATCGCCGGCGTACCCGAGTTCGTGTTCGACATGATCCCGATGCAGCGGGCCGGCAGGCCCGACGAAGTCGCGGCCCTGGTCGGCTTCCTGTGCAGCGAGGCGGCGAGCTACATCACCGGCCAGGTGATCGGCGTCGACGGAGGCTTCCAGTGAGCGAACGTCACGACGTGCTCGTGGTCGGCGCGGGCCCCGGCGGCGCGACCGCGGCCGGTCTGCTGGCGGCGGCCGGCCACCGCGTGCTGGTGCTCGAGAAGGACGAGTTCCCGCGGTTCCACATCGGCGAATCGCTGCTGCCGGCCGGCCTGCCGGTGCTCGAGCGGCTCGGCGTGCCGACGCCGCGCGACACGTTCGTCTACAAGAGCGGCGCCGAGTTCGTCTGCGAACAGAGCGGCCGCCGCGGCGTGTTCGTGTTCCGCGAATCGCTGCCGGGCTGCGCCACGCACAGCTGGCACGTCGAACGCGCGAAGTTCGACCTCGCGCTGCGCGACCGCGCGCGCGAACTCGGCGCCGACGTGCGCCACGGCGAGACCGTCGTCGACGCCGGCACCGACGCGGACGGCGCCTGGGTGAAGACGCGCCGCGCGACGTTCGCCGGTCGCTACCTGATCGACGCGTCCGGCCAGTCGCGGCTGCTGGCGCGGCGGCACGGCGCCGTCGAGCCGTACACGCGCTTCGGCCTCGCGTCGGCGTTCACGCACTACGCCGGCATCGGCGACGCGGCGGTCGCCGAACTGGACCCGCAGCACAACAACATCCGCATCCTGCTGCGGCCCGACGGCTGGGGCTGGATCATCCCGCTGCCGGGCCGCGGTCTCAGCGTCGGCATCGTCAGCCGCAACAAGATCACGCCGGAGGAACTCGACGCCGGCCTGCTGCAGAGCCCGATGGTGCAGCGCCTGACGCAGGGCGCGACGCGCCTGGAGACGCGCATCGTCGGCAACTTCAGCTACAAGAACACCGCGCCGTCGGGGCCGCGCTACACGTCGGTCGGCGACGCGGCCGGGTTCCTGGACCCGGTGTTCTCGTCCGGCGTGACGCTGGCGCTGCGCGCCGCCGAAGCGGTCGCCGACCTGGTCGGGCCCGCGCTCGCGAACGGCACCGAAGCCGCGCCGGACCTGATGCGGCGCCACGACGCGGCGATGGACCGCGCCTACCGCACGTTCGCCGCGATGATCGACCGCTTCTACCACTCGTCGTTCGCCGAGACGATGTTCCTGTCCGACACCAAGGACCAGCCGATGCGGCGCGGGGTCATGAGCGTGCTCGCCGGCGACGTCTGGCGCGAAGGCAACCCGTTCCAGGAGCTGCTGCTCTCGGCGCGGCGCGGGGAGCACCGCCCGCGGAGCGAACATGCGAGCTGACCCGCTGCGGGTCACCGGCTACGCGGTGCTCAGTGCACTCGGCGACACGCGCGAAGCCAACCTCGCGGCGCTGCAGGCCGGCCGCACCGGCCTCGGCCCGGCCCCGTTCGAGCTGCCGTTCGCGACCGCGGTCGGCGCCGTGCAGGCGCAGCTGCCGGACCTGCCCGCCGCCCTGGCACCGTGGTCGACGCGGCTCGCGCGCATGACGGCGCAGCTGCTGGCGCAGCTCGACGAGCCGCTGCGGCGCCTGCGCGCCCGCTGGCGGCCCGACCGCATCGCGGTGCTGCTCGGCACCAGCACGGCCGGCGCCGACTCGACCGAACGCGCCTACCGCGAGTTCGTCCGCAGCGGCGCGTTCCCCGACCGCTACGACTTCCTGCGCCAGCACACGTTCGGCGCCGTGCTGCACGTCGTGCAGCAGCTGTCCGGCGCGCGTGGCCCGGCGTGGATGGCGTCGACCGCGTGCACGTCGGGCGCGAAGCCGTTCGGCTCGGCGCAGCGGCTGATGCAGGCCGGCCTGATCGACGCGGCGATCGTCGGCGGCGTCGACACGCTGTGCCAGATGACGCTGCACGGCTTCGAGGCGCTGCAGGCGCTCGATCGCGCGCCGTGCCGGCCGTTCCACAAGGACCGGCTCGGCATCAGCATCGGCGAAGGCGGCGCGCTGGCGCTGGTCGAACGCAGCGGCGACGCGCGCGTCGTGGTCGAAGCGGTCGGCGAATCGTCGGACGCCTACCACGTCAGTGCGCCGCACCCCGAGGGCCACGGCGCGCTGGCGGCGATGCAGCGCGCGCTCGAGCTCGCCGGCCGCCGGCCGGCCGACGTCGACCACGTCAACGCGCACGGCACCGGCACGAAGCTCAACGACACCGCCGAGGCCAAGGCGATCGGCGCGGTGTTCGAAGACCAGGTGCCGGTCGTGTCGACGAAGGGCTACACCGGCCACACGCTCGGCGCCGCCGGCGCGATCGAGTTCGCGTTCGCCGCCGCCGCGATCGAGGAAGGCTGGATCCCGCCGTCGCTCGGCGCGGCGCCGCTCGACCCCGACGTGAAGCTGCTGGTGCCGACCGAGGTCGTGCGCGGCCGCTTCCGCCGCGTGCTCAGCAACTCGTTCGCGTTCGGCGGCAACAACGTCAGCCTGCTCGTGGGGGCGCCGTGAACGACGCCGCGACGGTCGCGATCACCGGCGTCGGCCTGTGGCTGCCGGGCTTCCCGAACACCGCCGCGTGGCTCGCCGGCACCGCCGACGCAGCCGCGGCGAAACCGGTCGGCACCGCGCTCGACCGCGTCAACCGGCGCCGCGCGAGCTCGCTCGACCGGGCGCTCGCCGACACGGTCGCGGCCGCGATCGCGATGGCCGGCGCCGACGCGACGACGGTGCCGATCGTGATCGGCTCGTCGATCGGCGAGGCGGCGACGATGATCGGCCTGCTCGACGAGCTGTGGCGCCACGGCACGCCGATGTCGCCGGCCGACTTCACGATGAGCGTGCACAACGCGGCATCGGGCCTGATCTCGATCACGAACAAGAACCGCGGCATGACCACTTCGGTGGCCGCCGACCACGACACGCCGGCCGCGGCGCTGTTCGAGGGCATCGGCCTCGCCATCACGCACGCCGGGCCGGTCGTGGTGGCGTGCGGCGACGAGCCGGCCCCGGCGACGCTGGTGCAGCACGCGCCGCCGTGGTCGATGGTGACCGCCGCGGTCGTGCTGGCGCCGTTCGACGCGGCGCGGCCGCATCTCGCCCGCCTGACGCTCGGCACCGACGCACCGGCGACGCTGGCGCTGGACCGGTTCGAGCCGCTGCAGCGCGAGAATCCGCAGATCGGGCTCTTGGCGGTGGTCGACGCGGTGCTGCGCGGCACCGCCGGCGTGCTGCCGCTCGACAACGGCAAGGGCCGCGGCTACCGCGCGGCGATCGCGCCGGCGCCGCGGTGACCCGATGACGCGCTACCCGCCGATCGAAGACCTCGTGCCGCACGCGCCACCGACGCTGGCGCTCGACGAACTGGTCGAGGCGCGCGACGGATTCGCCCGGGCGCGGCTGACCGTGCGCGCCGACGGCCTCCTGGTGCAGCCGGACGGCGTCGACTCGGTCGCCGCACTCGAGTGGATGGCGCAGACCGTCGCTGCGTGCCTGGGTCACGGCGCGTTCCTCGGTGGCGTGCACGTGCGCGTCGGCATGGTGATCGCCTGCCGCCAGCTGACGCTCGTGCGGCCGCGCGTGGCGCTCGGCGAGCGCCTCGACGTGCACGTCGCGCGCGTGCGCGCGACCGACGACATCAGCCACTTCGAGGGCGAAGTGCGCGACGCCGCCGGTGCCGTGGTCGCCGCGGCGAAGATGACGCTGGTGCACACCGAGAAACCGCCGCAGTGAACGGCCGGTAGCGCCGCGGCCTGGATCGTCGCGAGACGCCGCCGCGCGGCCGCGGCCGCCACGCATCCGTTCGCGGGCTACCCTTCGGCACGGCCGTCGACACCGGCCGCCTCGAGCACACGTGCAACCGACCCGATCGTTCGCCCGCCTGGGCCACCTCGCCGCAGAACGGTGGCACGGCCATCGCCGGCAGCTCGAGCGGCCCGCCTACGCGGTGCCGGCGCTCGCGGCCTACGCGGCCAGCGCGCTGCTGCTGTCGCTGCAGGCGTGGCCGGTGTCGCTGTTCTTCGCGCCGGCGTTCGTCGTCGGCTGCCGCTACCACGAACTGAGCCGGTTCCGCCGCGTGCGGCCGTCGCGCTGGACCGTGCTGCTGCTCGGCACCGCCGCGGCCGGCGGCGCGTTGTGGGTCGGCACGCATCCGACCGGCGGCGGCGAAACGCCGCTGCTGCTGGCGCTGACGCTGCTGTCGATCGGCCTCGCGGTGCACCTCTACCGCGCCCAGCACCAGTTCGCGGCGCAACAGGCGCGCACCGAACTGCTGGCCGTCGTCGACGACGACGAACCGATCTGGGCCTGCGGCGGCGCGCTGGCGCTGCTGCCGGTGCTGTTCCTGCTGGCGCTGGCCAACGGTCTGGCCGCGGCCGGCGGCCCGACGATGCTGCTGTGGGGCCTCGCGACGCTGCCGCTGCTGTGGTTGCAGCTCCGCCGGCACCGCTGGTTCCCGACCGCGACGATGGTCTGGCTCGGGCTCGGCTTCGCCATCGAACTGAACGCGACGCTGACCTCGGCCGACGACCTGGTCGACGACGCGCTGGTGGCGTGCAGTGGCGTCGCGCTGCTGAACGGCTGGCTGATCTGGTACCTGCGCACGGCGCCGCGCGTGCGGAGCACGTTCGCAGAGGTCGCGGCGGCGCGGCCCGGCTCGGTTCCGGCTGCGGCACGCCCGACCAGCCGCACGGCGGCCGCGCCGGCGCGGCAGCTGGCCACCCACCGCTGAGCCTGCCGCCGCGGCTGCGTTCGCGGCAAGCACGGTCGAGCCACCGCGGCTCAGCGCAGCAGCTTCGCGAGGCGCGCGCCGACGAACGCCTCCGCCTCGGCGAGCGTCTTCGGCGCCGCGCCCTGCAGCATCGCGCTCTGGTCGTTCTGCATGTCGACGATCACGGGGTCGCCGCCCACCGTGCAGACCGCGATGTGCACCCACGCCACCGAGCCTTCGCCGCCGATGCCGAGGTCGACCGCCAGCACGTAATCGGCCGTGGCCGCGTGGGCCTTCGCGGCGCCGGCGAGCCCGCGCGCGAGGTCCCACAGCCGTTTCTGCTCGTTGCTGTCGACGGCGACCGTGAGCTGCCTGCCGTCGGCCGGCGCCGCCGCGGGTCCGCCGAAGCGCTGCGTCCACGCCGCCGCGAGCCGCCCGGCGCTGGCCGCGTCGTGGCCGCCGAGCACGATGCTCGGCAGCACGACCACTCGCGCCTTCGCGAGGTCGCGGCGCAGCTGCTGCAGCCGCGGCGCCATCGCCTGCACCTCGCGCGGTCCCGGAGCTCCCGACAGGTCGCGCCACAGCCTCGCGAACTTGCCGTCCGGGCTCGAGTTCGCCTGCACCTTCCAGTCGGCCAGCCCGAACAGCCGGTCGCCGACCAGCGTCGCACACCCGAGCGGGTCCGGATCGCGGCCCGCGGTGCGCTGGAACGCCCGGTCGGCAGGCGTCTGCCGATCGATCAGCACGACCGCCCCGGCGGCGTCGACGACGACGAAGCGGACCTCCTCGGGCCCCGTGCGCGGCGTGCCGAGGAACTGCGCGTAGAGGTGGTAGTGCTGCGCGGCGGCATCGCGCGGTTGGGTTTGCACGTGCGCCGCCAGCTGCGCCGGCACGTCGGCCCACTTCGCGTCGGCCGCGACCACGAACGGCACCGCGGCGACGTCGAGGTCGGTCATGCCCGAGCGCTCGAGCACGAGGCCGAGCGCCTGCGCGACGCGCGTGTCCGGCCGCGCCAGCACCTGCACCGGGTGCAGCACGAACGGCGCACTGGCACCGGCCGCGTGCAGCGCGGCCAGGCGCTGCGCCTGTGCCGGATCTGCCGGTGCCGCCGGCGCCTGCGGCTCCTGCGCCGACGAACAGGCGAGCAAGCCGCCGAGCAGCGGCACCAGCAGCGGCAGCGGGGAACGGATCGGGCAGCACGGGCGCATCGTCGTCTCCATTTTGTTAGCGTATACTTTCATAACTGTCGGCGCAAGGTGGCCCACAACCGGACCGACCTGTCGCACCGGGCCATCGTGCGCAGCGGCACCACGACGCCGGCGCCGTGCCGCGGTCCGGTTCCGCGCCGCAGCCGGCCGGCTGCGACCGCGGCGCACGCCGTCTGGAATGGAGACCGATGCCATGGGCGCCGAACCCGCGGCAGCCGAGCGATCCGGCGGAGCGTGTTACCTTGCCGTGTCGCCCACCGCCTCGACGAATGACGCTCCGCACCGACACCGCACACCCCCTCCTGGCCGGCATCGAGGTGCTCGCACCGATTCCGGACCACCTGGCCTCGGTCCTGACGCCGCCGGCGCTGGCCTTCGTCGCCGACCTGCACCGGCGCTTCGACGCGCGCCGCCGCGAACTGCTGCAGCGCCGCACCGCCGTGCTCGCCGACCTCGCGACCGGCGCCCTGCCGGACTTCCTGCCGGAGACGGCCGCGATCCGCGCCGCCGATTGGCGCATCGCACCGGTGCCCGCCGAACTGCGCGACCGCCGCGTCGAGATCACCGGCCCCGTCGACCGCAAGATGATCATCAACGCCCTGAACAGCGGCGCGAACGTGTTCATGGCGGACTTCGAGGACAGCTGTGCGCCGACCTGGAGCAACGTGCTCGAGGGCCAGAAGAACCTCGCCGACGCGGTGCGCCGCGCGATCACGTTCCGCGACGGCGAGAAGCACTACACGCTCGGCGACCGGCTCGCGGTGCTGTTCGTGCGCCCGCGCGGCTGGCACCTGGTCGAGAAGCACGTGCGCATCGACGGTGAGCCGTGCTCGGCGTCGCTGTTCGACTTCGGCCTGTTCCTGTTCCACAACGCGCAGGAGCAGCTCGCCAACGGCACGGCGCCGTACTTCTACCTGCCGAAGATGGAGAGCCACCTCGAAGCGCGGCTCTGGAACGAGGTCTTCCTGCACGCGCAGCAGGCGCTCGGCGTGCGCCGCGGCACGATCAAGGCGACCGTGCTGATCGAGACGATCCTCGCGGCGTTCGAGATGGACGAGATCCTCTACGAACTGCGCGAGCACTCGGCCGGCCTCAACTGCGGCCGCTGGGACTACATCTTCTCGTTCATCAAGAAGTTCGCGCACGACCCGTCCCGCGTGCTGCCCGACCGCGGCACGGTGACGATGGAACAGCACTTCCTGCGCAGCTACAGCCGCCTGCTGATCGAGACCTGCCACCGCCGGGGCGCCCACGCGATGGGCGGCATGGCGGCGCAGATCCCGATCAAGCACGACGCGGCCGCCAACGACCGGGCGCTGGCGAAGGTGCGCGCCGACAAGCGCCGCGAGGCCTACGACGGCCACGACGGCACGTGGGTCGCGCACCCGGGTCTGGTCGCGATCGCGCGCGAGCAGTTCGACGCGGTGCTCGGCGACCGGCCCAACCAGATCGAGTCGCGCCGCCCGCACCTGCGCGTCACACAGGCGGACCTGCTGCAGGTGCCGTCCGGCGCGATCACCGAAGCCGGCCTGCGCCAGAACCTGACCGTCGGCATGCGCTACACCGAGGCCTGGCTGCGCGGCAGCGGCTGCGTGCCGCTGTTCCACCTGATGGAGGACGCGGCGACCGCCGAGATCTCGCGCACGCAGGTCTGGCAGTGGCGCCGCCACGGCGCCCGGCTCGCCGACGGCCGCACAGTCGACGCGACGCTGGTGCGCACCATGCTGGCCGAAGAACTGGTCGCGATCCGCGACGAGATCGGCCTCGAACGCTTCGTGCACAGCCGCTTCCGCGACGCCGCGACGCTGTTCGAGCAGCTCGTGCTCGCCGACGAGCTGTCCGAGTGGCTGACCGTGCCCGCCTACCAGTACCTCTGAGCCGCGCTGCGGCTCACCCTCGTCTCCTCGTCTCCTCCTGTCCCTTCCCGTCCCTCTCTCGCCTCACCGCTCTTTCCTGGCACCATGACCTGCACCCGGAGCTCGTTCGTCCCCGACCCCTACCTGCCGCATCTGCGCGACCTGCCGGCCAATCGCTTTGCCGGCATCGTGCGTGACTACGCGCCGGCCGATGTCGCGAAGCTGCGCGGCAGCATCCTGCTGCGGCACACGCTCGCCGAACTCGGCGCCCGCCGCCTGTGGGAACTGCTGCACGCACCCGAACACACCGCCGCACTCGGCGCGCTGACCGGCAACCAGGCCGTGCAGCAGGTCAAGGCGGGCCTGAAGGCGATCTACCTGTCGGGCTGGCAGGTCGCGGCCGACGCCAACCAGGCGGGCCACATGTACCCCGACCAGAGCCTCTACCCGAGCAACTCGGTGCCGATGGTCGTCAAGCGCATCAACCAGGCGCTGCAGCGCGCCGACCAGATCGCGCACATGGAAGGCAAGGGCGACCAGACGCACTGGTTCGCGCCGATCGTCGCCGACGCCGAGGCCGGCTTCGGCGGACCGCTGAACGCGTTCGAGCTGATGAAGCAGATGGTCGAAGCGGGCGCCGCCGGCGTGCACTTCGAGGACCAGCTCGCCAGCGAGAAGAAGTGCGGCCACCTCGGCGGCAAGGTGCTGGTGCCGACGCAGACGTTCGTGCGCACGCTGAACGCGGCGCGCCTGGCCGCCGACGTCTGCGGCGTGCCGACCGTGCTGGTGGCGCGCACCGACGCCGACGCCGCCGGCTTGCTGACCAGCGACGTCGACGAGCGCGACCGGCCGTTCCTGACCGGCGAACGCACCAACGAAGGCTTCTTCGTGACCAAGGCCGGCCTGCCGCAGGCGATCGCGCGCGGCCTCGCGTATGCGCCGTACGCCGACGTGGTCTGGTGCGAGACCAGCCACCCGGACCTCGGCGAGGCGAAGGCGTTCGCGGAGGCGATCCACGCGAAGTTCCCCGGCAAGCGGCTCGCCTACAACTGCTCGCCGTCGTTCCACTGGAAGAAGAACCTCGACGATTCGACGATCGCGCGGTTCCAGCGCGAGCTGAACGCGATGGGCTACAAGTTCCAGTTCGTGACGCTGGCCGGCTTCCACGCGCTGAACCACGCGATGTTCGAGCTGGCGCACGACTACAAGGACCACGGCATGGCGGCCTACGTGAAGCTGCAGCAG
>JAEUHR010000056.1 GCA_016794425.1 Planctomycetota bacterium | reverse complement strand
CGGAGCCGCGGCCGGTGCGGCGGCAGCAGCGGGTTTGCGACCCGCCGCGGGCTTGGCCGGCGCGGCGGCAGCCGCCGGGCGCGCCGGCGCGGGACGCGCACCGGCTGCCGCCGGCGCGGCCGGGGCCGGAGCCCCCGCCTTCGCAGCCACGGGTTGGGGCCGCGGCGCCGCCGGCTTGCGCGGGTTGCGGCCATCGATCTTCTCGATGCTCTCGAGCACCATCGCGGCCAGCGTCTTCAGCGTCGGGAACACGCCTTCGCCGGTGTAGGCGACCGCCTCGAAGGTCGGCACGCCGAACTTGTTCAGCCGCTTGTCCAGTTCGGCGACCGACATCGCGTTCGGCAGGTCGCGCTTGTTGTACTGGATGACGTGCGGCAGCTCGCGTACGTCCTTGCCGTACTCGGCGAGGTTCTCGATCAGGTTCGCGTACGACTCGATGTTCTCGTCGATCTTGTCGGGATCGGAGTCGGCCACGAAGATCACGCCGTCGACGCCCTGCAGCACGAGCTTGCGCGTCGAGTTGTAGTAGACCTGGCCGGGCACCGTGTAGAGCTGGAACTTCGTCCGCATGCCCGCGACGTTGCCGAGGTCGAGCGGCATGAAGTCGAAGAACAGCGTGCGATCGCCGTCGGTCGAGATCGAGGTGAGCTCGCCCTTGTTCTCTTCAGGGGCCTTCTGATGGACGATCTCCAGGTTGGTGGTCTTGCCACTCATGCCTGGCCCGTAGAAGACGACCTTGCAGTTGACTTCCTTCAGCGCGAAGTTGATCTGGACCATGGTTCCGCACGCGGTGCAATGGAATGGGCCACGGGACGACACCGGGTGTCCCGCGGGCACCGGGTCGGTCATCGACCGCGGCGCCGACGCCGCTTGAGCCCAGCTCCGGGAAACTGGCAGGCCGGCCCGGCCCGCTGCCGGCTCAGCTGATCCGGGAGGCGCGGCGGATGCGCTGCGCGGCTTCCTGGGCCTCGCTGCGGGCCTGGGCCAGGTCGGCGAACTGGTCCAGCACGATGACCAACGACGAATCCTCGAGCCCGACGATCAAGGTCTTGCCGTGGGTCGCGGTCAGCACGTACTGGGTCGCGCGACCGACCCCGCCTTCGGTCAGGCAGCGCTGTGTGGTCATCAGCAGGTAGGACGTCAGGCCGGCGATCACGTCGCCCTGGAAGCGCTCGTCCAGCGAACTGGCCACCACCAGCCCGTCGTTGGTGATCAGTGCCGCGCCCTTGACGCCGGGCAGACGGTGCAGCTCGTGCACGGTGTCCTGGATCTTGCTCATCCGTGCTCTCCGCCGACGATGTGCAGCGCGCCGGCCACGATCTCCTGCAGTTCGGCCATCACGGCCTCGAGGTCGGCCCCCCGATCGCACTGCGCGCCGGCGAGCGCGTCGCCGTAGACGCAGACGCAGATGTGCCCGAAGTCGCCGTCGACGACGGTCTTGCTGGCACTGCCGATGTCGAGGCGCCGCGCGAAGCGGTGCGCGGACTTGGCGATCACGCGCACGATGCGCAGGAACGGGTCGCGGCCGTCGCGGATCGCGCCCTTGACCAGCGCGCGCGAACCCTTGATGAACGTCGCCTTGCGGACGCCGGCCAGCTCGGCCACGCCGGCCAGACCTTCGCGCACGCGCGCCACCGATGCCTCCTGGCCGGGCTGCGTACCGGCGCCGGCGAGCGCCTGGTGCACCAGCCGCCCGCTCTGCTCGACTTCGCCGAGCAGCGCGCGCACGTCGTCGCCGTGGTCCTCGAGCATCGCCACGTGGTCGAGCAGCCCCTGCAGCTCGGCATCGTCGGGCTGCAGCTCCTGCAGCGCGCTGAGATGGACCTGCGCCGAGTGCACGGCGCCGATCCGGTAGAACAGTTCGGCGAGCAGCTTGTGCGCCTGCGGTTCGCGGCCGTCCATCTGCACGGCCCGCTCGAGGCACCGCACGGCCTCCTGGCCCTCGCGCGCCGCGAGGTCGCGGTAGAAGTTCAGCAACCGCGCCTGCCCGATCGCCAGCCACGCGCCGGCGTCGTCGGGGTAGCGCACGGTCCACTCCTGGCACAGCGAGTGCAGCGACGCGGCGTCGCCGAGCTCGACGTAGAGCTGGGCCAGTTCGCGGTACAGCTTCGGGTTGGGGGCGCGCGTCAGCCGCGCCCGCACTTCCTTGCTCTGCTGTCGGCGCCGGCCGCGCTGGGCGCAGTCACCGAGCTGGCGCAGCTCGGTCGAACGCGGGAACAGGGCCAGCCCGTCCTCGGCGACGCGCTGCGCCTTGTCGTGCATCTCCAGGTTGATGTAGACCTGGCCGAGGTCGACGAACGTCGACGGCGACGGTTCCTCGCGCGCCCGCTGTTCGAGCTGGCGCAGCTCCTTCCACACCTTCATCCGCTGGATCAGATGCATTGCGCGTCTCCCCGCCGCCTCAGCGGAACAGGATCACCTCACCGCTGCTGGCGGGCACCGCCACCCCGAAGTCGTCACAGCCCGGCAGCCCCGGCGCGACCCCCTGGTCGGCGTACTCCCAGAGCAGCACCATCGGGTCGACCTGGATCGCCTGCACCGCGTCGTGTGTCGGCAGGTTGCGCACGCGGGGCCGGCGCAGCTGCACGAACACCCGGTTGCCCTGCGCGCGCAGGCCGCGCTGCGGCGTGCCGTCCAGCTGCAGCGTCGCGACGATCGCGCCGGTGCCGCGGTCCAGCGACGTGAGCCGGCCGTCGCGGTCGAAGGTGACCAGCACCTTCGGCGTCAGCACCAGTTCGCCGTCGGCGACCGAACGGCCGACCGACTGCGACCACAGCACCCGGCCCTCGCTCTCGTCGACGGCGCGTACGATGCCGTCGGCGACGCCGAAGTAGATCAGGTTGCGATCGGCCAGCACGCGCGTCGTCAGCGAATCGCGGCTGGTCAGCACGCCGGCGGCGCGGCCGTCGGTGGCGTCGAACGTCAGCACGCGCCCGTCCAGCGTGCCGACCCGCACGCGGCGACGGTCGATCGTCGGCGGCCCGGACGGCGCGCTGTCGAGCGACACCGACCACACCAGCGTGCCGGAAGTCTGTTCCCAGCAGCGCAGCACGTGGTCGCGGTCGATCAGCGCGACGCGGCCCTCGCCGACCATCAGCTCGGTGGCGATGCCGCCCGGCACCGCCGCCGACCAGGCGGTCGCGCTGCTGGTGGTCGGCATCGGCAGGCAGTCGACGGTGCTCTCGTTCGTGGTGAAGAACACGCGCGCCTGCTGCACCACGGGCGCGCTGTCGGCGGCTCGCAGGCCGCCGAGTTCGTGCACCCGCACGGCGCCGTCGTCGAGCCGCGCCATGCCGATGCGGCCGCCGCGCAGGCCGACGGCCATCCAGCCGTCGCCGACGCCGACGCCCGTCTGCACCGGCGACGGGAAGGTGACGCGCCGGCGCGCGACCACGGCCATCACCGCGTCGACCGACGGCGTCTTGACCGCGTCGACGACGATCTGCCGCGGCTCGAAGCCGTCGAGCTGGGCCACGATCGCGACTTCCCGGCCGCCCTGGCACAACACCACGGCCGGCGTCAGCAGCGGCTCGGCGCGCCCGTCCACCGGGTGCGTCATCGGCGCTCCGCCCTGCGTCAGCACGGCACCGGCCGGACGCGTGCGGACCAGCACCGGGATGCCGGTGCGCGCCGCCGCGCGGGTGCTGTCGAACTCCTTGTGCAGCCGCAGCGCCAGCTCGCGCGCGCGCTGCCAGTCGCCGTCGGCGAGCAGGCGGGCACAGTCGGCCGCCAGCTGATCGGCTTCGGCGAGGAAGTCGCGCAGGCGCGCCCAGGTGCGATCCACCTTCTGCTCCTGCGCCCAGGCCAGGTCCTCGGCGGTGCCGGCAGCGGCGATGCCCTCGCGCGCCTTGACCAGCTCCTCCATCGCGTCCTCCGGCCGGCCGGCGAGGAACAGCTCGCGGTGCCGGGCCCAGTGCGCCTGGTACTCGTCGCGCAGCTTCTCGACCTCGCGGCGCCGTTCGGCGCGTTCGGCCTCACGGCGCGCCTCGAAGCGCTGCCGGGCGGCCTCGATCTGCTGCAGTTCGCCTTCGGCCTTCGCGACCGCCGTCGTGAACGGATGCAGCCGCACGAAGTCCTGGTACGCGATCGCGGCGGCGGCGAAGTCCTCGTGCGCGACGAGTTCGGTCGTGTCGATGCGCGCGAACTCCTGCTCGGCGCGATCGTTGTAGAACCAGAAGCCGACGCCGAGCACCAGCAGCACGCAGAACAGCACGGCCAGCGCGACCAGCGCGCGGCCGCGGCGGCGCACGCGCTCGTCGAACTCGTACAGCTTGCGCACGCGTTCCGAGATGTCGGTGCGCGAACGGTCGACCAGCAGGATCTTCTGCAGGTAGGCCACGGCCTCGAGCGGCTTGCCCTGCCGCACCAGGTCCTCGGCGATCGACTCGTAGAGCTCGGCGACGCGCTTCTGGTCGCCGGCCTTGACGTGCACGTTGACCAGCGCCTTCTTCAGGTCCGGGTCGTTCGGCGCGACCAGCAGCAACCGCTCGAGCAGCGCGCGGACGCGCTGGATGTCGCCGAACTCGATCAGCAGGTCGACCAGTTCCTTGCCCTCGGCGAGCGGATCGAAGCCCTGCAGCTTCACGCCCTTGTCGCCGAGCGTCAGCTCGACCAGGCGCTCGCGCGCCTGCAGGTCGGTCGGCACGAGTTGCTTGACCTGCAGCAGCGCCTGCGCGGCCTTGGTCGGATCGCCGGCGGCCACGCGATGCTCGGCCTCGCACTCGAGATGGTAGACCGCGTGCTCGTACTCCTCGGCGGCCTGGTAGGCGACGGCGGCGCGCGAATGGACCTCCGGCACGCCGACGCCGAGGCCGATCGCGCGTTCGTAGAGGCAGATCGCGTCGGCGAGCCGCCCCTCGTTCATGCACTCGGCAGCCAGCGGCATCAGGTCGTCGGCCGCGACCGGCGCCACGGCGCCGGCGTCGAGCATCTGGCTCGCGACCTTGCAGACCTGGAAGTTCGACAGGCCCGTCATCTCGACGATGCGCGCGATGTTGCGCCGCCCGTCGATCAGTTCGAACACCGCCGGCCCGTCGGCGCCGTAGCTGGCCGCGTCGATCGTGTCGACCGTCGCGACGAGCACCTCGGCCGTCGTCGGCACGCGCTCGCTGATGTAGGCCCACTCGTCGATGCGACGCGCGGCCTCCATGATGACGCTGTCGCAGTTGCAGAAGAACCGCTCGTCGATCGTGCCGTCGCGCCCCTCCAGATGGGTCGCGCCTTCGTGGAACTCGAAGCGCGCGTCGCGGCAGAAGAACAGGTCGTAGATCTCCTCCTCGAGCTCGATCCGGTACTGGTCGGCGAGTTCGGCCGGATCCAGATAGCCGCCGGCCAGCAGGCTGTCGGTCAGCGGCTGCGCCATGCGGGCGGCGTGCTCGCGCACCTCGTCGACGGCAGCCTCGGTCAGGCGGCCGCTGCGCACCAGGCCGGCGACCACGCGGTCCAGCACGCGGTGCACGTTGTGGTGCAACGTCACGCCCCGCTGATCGAAGAACAGGACCTTCCAGAGCTTGCTGGACTGGATGCTCAGCAGGCCGACCTTCTTGTTGAGGGCCAGCATCTGGAACACCTGTGCCAGATCCACACTCGCAAGATCCCCTCGTAGTGCCATGGCGCGTCGTCTGGTCGGTTGCTCCGGCGGTACGGAGCGGGCTATCGACCGGTCCGGAACCTCCTGTTGAGGCGATGCCGGAAAGCCGCCCCCCATGGCCGGGTGCCCGCCCGGACCGCCCCGGCCCTGGCCGCCTTGCCGCCGGCACGGTGGCGCCGTACGCTTCCGCCCTCGATGGGACTGGTCGGCCAGCTGCTGCGATCGCTGCGTGCACGCCTGCACTCGGGCTGCGGCTGGCTTGCGTACCGACTGCGGCTGCCGGATCTGGCCCGACGGCACTACGAACGGGTGCTGGTGCTGCGCGGCAGCGACTTCACCGCCTACGTGCAGCTCGGCCGGATCGCGTTCGCGGCCGGCGACTACGCCGGCTGGCGCCGCGAGTTCGAGCACGCGCGGCGGACCGATCCGGACCGTTTCGCGCGCCTGCGGCACCCGTTCGAGCTGTTCGAGCCGCGCCTGGCCGGCACCGACTTCGACGACACCGGCGACCGCGCGACCTGGCGCTCGCTGCTGCCGTTCGGCAGCGGCGGTGCGCGCCGGCCGCAGGCGCCGCGCGCCGAGACGCCGTTCGACGGCGCGTTCGACGCGATGCTGCCCGGCTGGGACGTGCGCGCCGATGCGGTGACCGACGCCGCGGCGCCGCAGGCCGGCGGCACGACGCCGAGCGACCGCGACGCCGACCGCGACGACTGCGCGTCGGCAGCCGAACGCGAACGGCTCGCCGCCCTGGGGCCGATCCGGCGCGACGACGTCACCGCCTGCGACCTCGACGAGCTGGCGCGGCGCCTGTCGGGCTGACGCCACTCGGTTGCTGTTCCGGCCCAGACTGGTTGGCTGGCCGGTCCGGTTGGCTAGACTGCGGCGCTTCGCCCCCCTGCCAAGCGCCGCCATGCACGCCACCGCCCTCGAGTCGATCCACGTTGCCCTCGGCGCCCGCATGGTGCCGTTCGCCGGCTGGAACATGCCGGTGCAGTACGGCGGCATCCTCGACGAGGCGCGCACCGTGCGCGGCAAGGCCGGCCTGTTCGACCTCGGCCACATGGGCCGCGTGCGGGTGCACGGGCCGCAGGCCGAGGCGTTCCTGCAGCGCGTGCAGACCAACGACGCGGCGGCGATCCCGCCGGGCCGGATCCGCTACGCGATGATCCTGAACGAGCAGGGCCTGACGCAGGACGACATCCTGGTCTACCGGAACCCGCGCAACGACGGCTTCTTCGTCGTCATCAACGCCGGCAACACCGAGCGCGACCTCGGCATCCTGCGCACGATCGCCAAGGGCTTCGATGTCGTCGTCGAAGACTGCACGCGCTCGCTCGGCATGATTGCGATCCAGGGGCCGTTGTCGCAGCAGATCACGCAGCGCCTGTGCACCGCCGACCTCGCGTCGGTGAAGTACTACGGCTGGTGCGAGACCGAGGTCTGCGGCGTGCCGATGACGCTGTCGCGCACCGGCTACACCGGCGAGGACGGCTTCGAGGTCTACGTGCCCAGCGGGCTCGAGACGAAGGTCTGGCAGGCGTTCTTCGACGCCGGCGCCGCCGACGGTCTGCAGCCGATCGGCCTCGGTGCACGCGACACGCTGCGCCACGAGGCCGGCATGCCGCTCTACGGCCACGAGATCGACGAGACGACCAACCCGCTGGAGGCCGGGCTCGACTGGGCCGTGAAGTGGAACCACGACTTCGTCGGCCGCGCCGCGCTCGAACGCATGCGCGCCGCCGGCGGCACCGGCCGCACGCTGGTCGGCCTGACCACGGCGAGCAAGCGTTGCCCGCGCCAGGGCTACCCGATCGCGCACCGCGGCGAACGCGTCGGCCACGTCTGCTCCGGCAACGTGTCGCCCACGTTGGACACCAACATCGCCACCGCCTACGTTCGCAGCGACCTGGCGACTCCGGGCACCAGCCTGGAGTTCCTGGTGCGCGACAAGGGCGAGCCCTGCCAGGTGACGGCCCTGCCCTTCTACCAGCGCAAACGCTGAGGCCCAGCGCGCACCGCTCGCCCCGGCGGTGACGGAATCCCCTCTCCTACCTCCCATGCGTCCCACCGACTGCAAGTTCCTCAAGAGCCACGAGTGGTGCCGGATCGAGAACGGCATCGCCACGATCGGCATCTCCGACCACGCGGTGTCGCACCTCAGTGATCTGGTGTTCCTGGACCTGCCCGCCAAGGGCGCGTCGGTCACCGTCGGCGAGAGCTTCGGCGAGATCGAGTCCGTCAAGGCGGTCAGCAGCCTCTACGCACCGGTCAGCGGCGAAGTCGTCGACGTCAACTCGAAGCTGCCCGACAACCTCGAGTGGCTGGCCCAGGAACCGTTCGGCAAGGCGTGGATGATCAAGGTCCGCGTGACCACGAAGTCGCCCGACCTGATCGACACCGCCGCCTACGACGCGCACTGCAAGGCCGAGGGGTGACCGCCGGCGGCGCGGCCGCCGGGGACCGCCGGCTGCGGGTCCTGGTCGACGGTCCGGCGCCCGCCAGCTGGAACATGGCGCTCGACGAGGCGCTGCTGGAACTCGGCACCACGCCGGTGTTGCGCCTCTACGCCTGGGCGCCGCACGCGGTCTCGCTGGGCTGGTTCCAGGCCGCAGCGGACTTCGCCGACCTACCGCCCGGCACGCCGGTCGTGCGCCGCCTGACCGGCGGCGGCGCGATCCACCACGGCGACGAACTGACGTTCGCGCTGGTCTGCGACGCGGCCTGCCTGCCGACCGAGATCGCCTCCGGCTACCGCCTGCTGCACGACGCGGCCGTGGCGGTGCTGCAGGCAGTCGGCGTGCCGTGCCGGCGGCTCGAGCACGGCGCGGCGCCGGCCGCCCGCCCCGGCGAACGCTGGTGCTTCGCCGAACCGGGCCGCGACGACGTCGTCACCGCGCGCGGCAAGCTGCTGGGCTCGGCGCAGCGGCGCGTGCGAAGGCCCCGCGCCCGGGTGCTGCACCACGGCTCGCTGGTGCTGCGCCGACCGTCGCTGACGCCGTTCGTGGCCGCGGTCGCCGACCACACCGACCCGGACAGAGCGGCACCGACGCTGCGGTCGGGACTGGTCCGAGCCATAGCCGCCGCTCTCGATCTGGTCTCGACGCCCGACCTGCCGACGGCGGCCGAACGGGCGCTCGCAGCGCGCCTGCAGCAGCAGCGCTACGCCGACAGCGGCTTCACGGCCCGGCGCTGAGGTCCGCCCCATCAAGCCGCCGCCGGCGCGGCGACGAAGAGGGGCTGCGCACGCTCGCCAGGGGCCCCATGATCACCACGTCCGCCGAACTCGAAGACCTCGTCGATGGCACGGTCAACATCCCGACCATCCCGACGGTGCTGACCGAGATCACGAACATCTTCAATTCGCCGGACGGGTCGGCCAAGCAGGCCGCCGCCGTGATCGAGAAGGACCCCGCGATCGCGACGCGCGTGCTGCGCCTGGTCAACAGCTCGTTCTACGGGCTCAAGAACCCGGTCTCGAACATCAACCTCGCCTGCTCGATCCTGGGCCTCAAGGTGATCAAGAACCTGGTCGTGCAGGCGACCGTGCTGCAGACGTTCGGCAGCACGCCGGAGATCAAGGGCTTCGACGCGCGCTGGCTGTGGGACCACAGCTTCAAGACCGCGGTCGCCTGCCGCATGCTGGCCGAACGCTCGCCGGTCGGCGCCGGCATGACCAAGGAAGACGCCTACACCTGCGGCCTGATCCACGACGTCGGCAAGCTGATCCTGATCGAGGGCCAGGCCGACCGCTTCAGCGACGCGCTGCGCAGCTCGCAGCAGAACAAGGTGCCGCTGGCCAAGGCCGAAGGCGAGGTGTTCGGCTTCAACCACGCGCACGTCGGCGGCCTGCTGGCCAACCGCTGGAAGCTGCCGCCGATCGTGCAGGCAGCGGTGATGTACCACCACAGCCCGGCCACCAACGCCGAGGACTGGGCGCGCGGCTTCGTCGTCAAGGCGGCCAACACACTCGCGCACCAGGCGTGCGGCGGCAGCAACGGCGGCTACCGCGGCGACCTGTGCGACGCCGACACGATGCAGGCACTGGCGTTGTCCGCGGCGCAGGAAGCGGAGATCCGCGACGCGGTGGCGCAGGCGGCGATGGCGAACTGAACCGCGGCGCGTAGCCTGCGCGCATGGAGCTCGCCGACCTGCTGCGCCGCCCGGACCTCGACGCCTCGGTCCGGCTGCTGGTGCTGGCACTGTGCGCCGTGTGGCGCGGTGACTGGCAGCAACTGGACGCTGCGGCACGGGCCGCGCGCGACCGCGGCCAGCCGCGGCAGGATCTCGAGGAGACGCTGCTGCAGGCGGTGCTGTTCGCGGGCTTCCCGCGCGTGGTCACCGCGTTCGAGACGCTGGCAGCGGCCTGGCCGCCCGACACGCCGCCGCAGGGGGGCGCCCTGCCGCCGGCCGAACAACCCGCTGCCGGCCGGGCCCTGTTCGCGGCGATCTACGGCCGCAACGAGGCCGCCGTGCACGCGATGCTGCGCGGCTTCCACCCGGACTTCCACGACTTCGTGCTCGAGGCTGCCTACGGCCGGGTGCTGGCGCGGCCCTGGCTGCCGCCGAAGGTGCGCGAACTGCTGGCCGTCGGCGTGCTCGCCGCGCAGGACCAGCTGCCGCAGTTCGTCGGCCATGCGCGCGGCGCCGTGCACTTCGGCGCCAGCCGCGCCGAGCTGCGCGAGGTGCTGGTCACCGCGTTCGGCGACACCGACCGCGTCGACGAGTGGCTGCGTCGAGTGCGTTGACGCGCGGCGGGCGGGCAACCGAGTCGACGCCGGAGCGAAAGAAAAGAAGACTCTCCACCTCGCCCCCGGAGGTCCGAGCACCGTGCCCGTTCCTCCTCGGTGGAGAGTCTCGTTGGTTGCTTCGCCCGCACCGGGAGTTCACGCCCCCGGTTCGGACGCCCGCTCCTACCCGGGCCCGTTGCGCAGGTTTCACATGTGCGACCAGAAAATCCGCGCCCGATCGCCCGAGCTGTCGCCGCGCGGACGCCGGCTCGGGTGTGCGGCGGGCCGGAGTATCATTCCAGGCCCTGCCCTCGCGATGAGCCAAGACGCCCTGCCGCACGCGGAACCGCACCGCGACCCCACCGAATGGGGCCAGCTGGTCGAGAGCCTCGACGTCGCCAGCGTCTTCGTCGTGATCGGCACCTGGCTCGGCCCCAAGCTGCGCGGCACGGTGTCGGTCGAGGACATCTGGCAGGAAACCCTGTGGTGCTCGTGGCGCGACCGCGACCAGCACGCCTGGCGCGGCTTGTCGGCCTGGCGCGCCTGGCTGCTGTCGATCGCGCGCAACCGCGTGCGCGACGCCGGTCGACTGCTCGGCCGCACCAAGCGCGGCGGCGACCACCAGACGACGCCGTTCTCGACCATGGCCTCGGCGCACGAATCGGTGTCGGCGATGCTGCCGCCCGGGTCGACGACGCCCAGTCGTGTCGCCGGCTTCCGCGAACGCGCGCAGGCGATGGAGCGCGCGCTCGAAGGCCTCGAGCCCGACCTGCGCGCGGTCGTGCAGCTGCGCCTGTTCGAGGAGCTGTCGATGCGCGAGGTCGCCGAACAGCTGAAGCTGTCGCTGTCGACCGCGAAGGAACGGCTGCTGCGCGGCGTCACCAGCTACCGCTTCCGCCTGCGCCAGGTGCTGGGCCGCGACGACGAGAGCAGCGCCGCGCCATGACCGAGCGACCGGACCTCGCGGACACGACCCGGGACGGCGACCTGCTCGCCGACCTGTTCGACGAGTTCCTGCAGGCGATCCTCGACGGCCGCCAGCCGGACCTGGACCGGTACCGGCGCGAACGCCCGGACCTGGCCGAACGCATCACGAAGACCTGGTCGCTGGCATGTTCGGTGGCCGGCCGGCGCGAACCCAGCCGGCCGGTGCTCGGCGGCTACGAGATCGTGCGCGAGCTCGGCCACGGCGGCATGGGCACGGTCTACCTCGCGACGCACCAGGCGTTGCAGCGCCAGGTCGCGATCAAGGTGCTGCCACACTCGCTGGCGATGTCGCCGCGCGCGAAGCAGCGGTTCCTCGAGGAAGCGCGCGCGCTGGCGCGGCTGCGCCACGAACACGTCGTGCACGTGCACCGCATCATCGACCACGCCGACATGCTGGCGTTCGAGATGGAGTTCGTCGACGGCCCGAACCTGCGCACGCTGACGCAGGCGCTGCGCCAGCAGTCGAAGCCGCAGGCGCTGTCGAGCCTGGCGGCCGTGCTCGGCCTGCCGGTCGAGGCGCTGGGCACGCGCAACGTCGTCGAGTGGTTCGTGCGCCTGGGCATCAAGATCGCGCGCGCGCTCGGCGAAGTGCACCGCCACGGCCTCGTGCACCGCGACGTGAAGCCGTCGAACATCCTGCTGCGCACCGACGGGCAGCCGGTGCTGGCCGATTTCGGCCTCGCGCGCGAGGGGGACCTCGACGCCACGCACACTTCGTTCGCCGGCACGCCGGTCTACGCGGCGCCCGAACGCCTGCGCTCCGGCGACGCCGAACTCGACGCCCGCGCCGACGTCTACAGCCTGGCGGTCACGCTGCACGAGGCGCTGACCCTCGACCCGCCGTTCGGCGCCAAGACCACGGCCGAGATGCTGCGCCGCATCGAGGAGGGCAGCCTGCCGCCGCTGCGCCAGCGGGCGCCGCACGTGTCGCGCGACCTCGAGACCGTGATCGGCAAGGCGATGGAAGTCGACCGGCGCCACCGCTACGCGACCGCCGACGAGTTCGCCGACGACCTCGAACGGCTGCTGGCCCTGCAGCCGATCCACGCGCGGCCGGCGGGGCCGCTGCGCCGCGCCTGGCAGTTCGTGCGGCGGCACCACAAGGTGGCAATGGCCGCGGCCGCCGGCGCCGTGCTGGTCGCGGCCGTGGCCTGGCCGGTGCTCGCGCACGCCCGCGCGCGCGACGCGGCGACCGCGCAGGCGGCGGCGCAGCGCCATGCAGCCCGTTCGCGGCTGCTCTGCCCCGAGAACCTCTATTCGTCGTGGTCGCCGGCCCGGCACGGCATCCCGCAGCAGACGCTGCGCACCGCCGCGGTGCGCGACGCCCAGCTCGCGGAGCTCGAGGCGGCGCTGCAGGACTACGACGCCGCGGTCGCGACCACGCCCGCTGACGACGCGCTGGCACTCGAACGGGCGGTCGTGCGCGCCGTGACCGAGGTGCTGCGCGCCGAAGGCCGCGGCGACGAACCGGCCCGCGTACCGACACTGACGCCGTTGCCGCCGTTGACCGCGGCGCTGGTGCAGCGGGCGGCGACCGGAGTCGGCCGCGACGACTCGCTGCATGCGCTGCTGGCGCAGGCCAGCCCGGCCGACCGCTTCGCCGCCGGCCTGTTCGCGTTCCTGCGCAACGACCACGCGACCAGCGAGGAGTGCTGGCGCACCATCACGCCGGCGCCGGGCGAGGACCCGTTCCTGGACGCCTGCGTCGCGCTGCAGGTACTCGGCGACGGCGGCCACGAGCGGGCGTTCGCGCGCCTGTTCCACGCCGTGCGCGCGTTCCCCCGCTCGTCGGCGCTCGCGTTCGCGATGGCGGACGCGGCGATCGCGACCAACGACCTCGCGCTGGCCGAGAACTGGCTCGGCGCGATCCCGGAGACCGAGGGCAGCCGCGTCGCGCGGTCGCAGCGCAAGCGGCTCGCGACCGACATCCTGGCCGCGCGTGGCCAGTACGAGCTGGCGCGCCAGGGCTACGCCGAGCTGCGTGCGCACGACTCCAGCGATCCCGAGCCGCTGCAGCGGCTCGCAGCGCTGGCGATGCGCACCGGCCGCACGCGCGAGGCCGAGGCGATGTTGCGCGAACTGCTGCGCCGCTGGCCCGACCTGGCGCAGCCGCGCGTGCAGCTGGCGCGGCTGGCACTGCAGCGCCACGACCTGCCCCGCTACCTCGAGCAGGTGCGCCACGTGCTGGCCCAGGACCTCGTGCGGCTCGCGCGCGGCACTGCGCGGCAGCTCGCCAGCGTGCTCGAGCTCGGCGGCCTGCACGCCGAGTTCGCGCAGCTGTGCCGCGACATCGACCAGTTCCCCGGCGCCCTGCGCGGCGACGAGGCGATGCCGCTGACCGCCTGGTTGCCCGAACCGCGCGTCGCCGGCATCGCGGCTTCGTTGCGGCTCGTGCAGAGCTTCGACCGCCACCACTCCGCCGAGTCCCTGCGCCTGCAGCGGCCCATCGTGGCCACCCTGCGCGCCGCGTGGCGCACGCTGCTCGACGCGCCAGGCCTCGGCAGGCAGGTCGGCTGGCCCGCCTACGCGGCCGTCTGCTCGTTGCTGCCGCGGCACATCGAACCGCTGGCGTCCTGGCTGGAGCCGCGCCTGCTGCCCTACCAGCAGGTGCTCGGCAACCGGGTCAACATCCACACGCTGCCGCGGTTGTGCCAGACCGACACGCCGCCGCCGCCGATCGTCTACGGCCTGCAGGTGCTGCGCCTCGGCGACGTCGACGGCGACACGCTCGAGGACGTGTGCATCACCGCCCCGTCGCTGGGCAGCTTCGGCGGCGGTTTCGTCGAGTTCCGCGGGCTCGGTGACGGCAACCTGCTGGAACAGTGGCACGGCGAAGACGATGCGCACGCGTTCGCGCGCGCGGTCACGCCACTCGGCGACGTCGACGGGGACCTCTGCACCGACCTCGTGATCGGCTGCCCGCTGGCGAACATGGCGACGGACGCGCGCGCGACCGTTCTGCTGCGCTCCGGCCGCACGGGCCGCGACCTGTGGGTCGTGGAGGACGACGGTCCGAGCTTCGGCGCCGCTCTGGCGACCCTCGGCGACGTCGACGGCGACGGCTGCGACGACGTCGCGGTCGGCGCACCGCCGCTGTCGCTGGACCCGTCCGCGCGCGGCCGTGTCGTCGTGCTGTCCGGGCGCACCGGGCAGCCGCTCTACGAAGTCACCGCCGACCGCGGCGGCGTGTGGTTCGGCGCGGCGCTCGGCAGCGCCGGCGACGCCAACGGCGACGGCACCGCCGACCTCGTCGTCGGCGGCAACTTCGGCCGCGCGGCGGGCCTGGTCTGCCTCTACGACGGGCGCAGCGGCACCCTGCTGAGTTCGTTCCGCGAAGAGGACCCGAGCCAGGACTTCGGCTGGCTCGTCGCCGGCATCGGCGACGTCGACGCCGACGGCCACGCCGACGTCGCGATCGGTGCACCCGCCCTGAGCAGCGGCGGCCGCGAACCCGGCCAGGTGCACGTGCTGAGCGGGCGCACGGGCCGCACGCTCTACCAGCTGCGCGGCGACCAGGTCGGCGACGGGTTCGGCGCCGTGCTGTGCCCGCTGCCGTGGTACCACCGGCGCGATCGGCCCGCGATCGCGGTGGCGACTCGGCGCGGCGGTCCGATCGGCAACGGCTACGTGCGCATGTTCTCGGCCGACGACGGACAGCCGGTGCAGACCTCGGCCGCGGGCGGCGGCGCGCCGTTCGCGCTGTCACTGGCCGACTTCGGCGACCGCGACGGCGACGGGTTCCGCGACCTCGGCGCGATCCAGCGGTCGTTCGACCACGTGTCGCTGTGCCTGCTCAGCTACGCGCAGGTCCCGCCCGAACAGCGCAGCCGCTGAACGCCGCCGACCGCGCGCCCCCGTTCAGCGGCGCAGCCAGCGACGCCGCCGCACCGTGCGCTGGACCTGTGCGTCGACGCGGCGCCACAGCTCGTGCCGTTCGCGGCGGTCCAGCCCCAGCGCGCGCAGGAAGCGCAGCGACTCGGCGCGCGTCGGCACCGCGGCGAGCCGCTTCTGGTGGCGCACGACGTAGCGGCGCATGCGGGCCAGCATCGCGTCGCGCTGCGCCGGCGTGACCGGGGCACCGCGCTGCGCGCGATCGAGGTCGACCAGCACGGCGCGCACCTTGTCGCCGTGGTCGCGGCACAACACGTTGTCCGGGTGCAGGTCCGGGTGCCGCAAGCCGGCGGCGAACGCGAGCCGCAGCACGACGCCGACCGCCTCGACGGCGCGGCGGCGCGCGGCCGGGTGCGCGGCCAGGAACGCCGGCAGCGGCAGCGACTCGGCCAGCCACTCGGTGCACAGGCGCAAGCGCCAGAACGCGCGCCGGCGCCGGCCCAGCGCCGCCACCGGCACGACCACCGGCACACCGTCTTCGCGCAGCGACTGCAGCAGCTCGAGTTCGCGGCGCGCGCGCACCGCCGACGGATACCGATCGTCGAGCAGCCGGCCGAACGCGCCGCCGCGCCGGTACGGCCGCACGACCAGTTCGACGCCCCCCACCTGCAACCGGCCCACGCCGCCGCGCCCCTTGGCGCCGGCGATCGGCTCGACGGCGGCCCAGAACGGCGCGGCGCCGAGCGCCGCGAGGTCGCGCCGGATCCAGGCGACGTCGCCCCGGGTGCGCAGTTCGACGAAGGCCTCCACGAAGCTCACGGCGACCAGCATAGGCACATCGCACTGGATCTCCCCCCGGCGATGCAGAATGCTCGCGGCCCGTGATGCCCGCGCCCGCTCCGCCCCCGACCGCTGCGACCGGGCCGCTGCCCGCCGAGCGCCACCTGCCGCGCGGTGGCCGCGCGCTGGTCGTGCGCCTGTCGGCGCTCGGCGACGTGCTGTTCGCGCTCGAGACGGTCGCCGCGCTGAAGCGGGAACGTCCGGACGTCACGGTCGACTTCCTGGTCGAGGACCGGTTCCGCGCGCTGCTCGACGGCCACCCGCAGCTCGACCGCGTCTGGGTCTACCCGCGCCGGCGCCGGCTGGCGATCCCGGGCGCGGTGCTGGCGCTGCGGCGGCAACGCTACGACGTCGTGCTCGACGTGCACGGCATCCTGAAGAGCGCCGTGCACGCGCGGCTCGCGCGCGCCGCGCTGCGCGTCGGACCGGCGGCGCCCGGCTCGCGCGAGGGCGCCGCGCGCGCCTACGACCTCGCGGTGCCGATGCCGACGCCGGTGCCGCACCGCGCCGACATCGGCCACCGGCTGCTGGCGGCGATCGGCCTGTCCGGGACGAAGGCCGCGCCGGTCGTGCGCACCGTGGCGCCGCCGCCGGACCTGCTGGCGGAGGCGCCGGCGCCGCGCGTGCTGCTGCACCCGGGCACGTCGGCGTTCGCCGAGTTCAAACGCTGGCCCGCCGGCCACTTCGCCGAACTGGCGCGCCGGCTCACTGCGCGCGGCGTCACGACGCTGGTCGGCTTCGGTCCCGGCGAACACGACCTCGCCGCGCCGGTGCTCGCCGCCGCGCCGCGCGGCGTGCCGATCGACGGCGGTGCGCTGGGCCTGCTCGGCATGGCCGGCGTGCTGGCGCAGTGCCGCGTCGTCGTCGCCGCGGACACCGGGCCGCTGCACCTCGCGGCCGCCGTCGGCGCGCGCTGCGTCGCGCTGTTCGGCCCCAAGGACCACCTTCGCTACGGCCCGCGCGCGCACGGCGCCGTGCAGCACGAGGTGCTGTGCCACGAAGTGCCGTGCCGCCCGTGCCGCCGCCGCACCTGCGTGACGCCGCAGTGCGTGCTCGGCATCCCGGTCGACGCGGTCGAAGCCGCGGTGCTGCGCCAGCTCGGCGCGGAGCGCGCGTGATGGCGACGATCCCGACCACGGTGATCCGGCACCACAAGGAGAAGGTCCGCAAGTGCTCGCTGCGGTTCCTGCACGACCGGCCCGAGATGACGTTCCTGCGGCAGCGCGACGGCTTCACGTTCGACGCGACCGGCTTCACGCTGCTGGCCGTCGACGCGCCGCCACTCGGTCCCGCCGATGCGGGCCGGCCGCTGCTGCTGCTCGACTCGACCTGGCGCTGGCTGCCGCAGCTGCTCGCCTGCGTGCGCGGCAGCCCGATCGCGCGCTCGATCCCGGGCCCGCTGCACACGGCCTACCCGCGCACCAGCAAGGTGTTCGAGGATCCGGTCGCGGGGCTGGCGTCGATCGAAGCGCTCTACGTCGCCCGCGCGATCCTCGGCGACGACGACCCGAGCCTGCTCGACGGCTACCACTGGAAGGAGCCGTTCCTGGCCAGCCTGCGCGCCGCGCGCGGCCAGTGACCGGCCTCAGGGCCGCAGCAGCACGAACGCGAGCGCCGGCGCGGACACCGGCGCATCGCTGCCGTGCTGCGTCGCCACCCAGAGCCGCACGCAGCGGCGCCCGGCCAGCGATTCGGCCGGCACCGCGATCGGCAGCGGCGTCACCACCTGCGCGACGATCGCCGAGCCGGGCGTCCGATGCAGCAGCCGCACTTCCGCGCGGTCGTCGAACACCTCGATGGCGCGCAGCTGGAACGCATGGCCGGCAGTCGGCGCCGACAGCTCGAGCGCGAGGCCGCCGTCGGCGCGGCTCGTGACCGCCAGCGGTGGACCGGACCAGTCGGGCTGCTGCAGTTCCATGTTCGGGCTCCCGGCGCAGGCGGCGGCGATCGCCGCCGCGGCGATGGCGAGGCAGCGCATCAGCGCAGCCTCCGGTAGGTCTGGCGGCCGCCGGCCGGCGCGGCGAGCACGGTCGCCAGCTCCTGCAGGTTGAAGTCCAGCGACGACAGGTTCTCACCGCCGGCCAGCGACAGCACGATCGGCTGTTCGAGGCCGGGCCACGCGCCGAACAGTTCGCCGTCGTCGCCGATCAGGCCGTCGTTGTCGCGGTCGGTGCCGGCCACCAGCACGTAGTCGCCGGCGGTCACGCCCGCGAACGTGTAGCCGAAGCTCGCGCCAGACGCGGTGTCGGTCTGGAACCGCGTCGCCAGCGTGTCGGCGTCGACCAGCAGCACGAACGCCGTGTCGGTGCTCACCGTCGACGCGCCGACCTGCAGCCGGATCGCGACCGCGATGCTGACCGGCGTCGCGCCGTCGAGGAAGTTGATGTCGACGGTCACCTGCTCGACGCCGTCGGGCAGACCGGTGCGGTCGGCCTGGAACTCGAACGAGTCGAAGTCGATGCCGTTGGCCGCGGTCGCGTCGGTCTCGAGGAACGACAGCCACGGCGGCGGGTTGGTCGCGGTGACGTTCGTGAACACGAGGTTGCCGGCGCCGCGGTTCTCGAGCACGACCGTCAGACTGGTGGCCGCCGCGCCGAAGTCGATCGAGCTCGGCGTCGCGACCAGCAGCGGCTGCGTCGCCGCCACACCGCTGGCCTGCTGCACCGCGGCCAGCGCGTCGACGACGCGACCGCTGTTCGGCAGGCCACTGCCGGCCTGCGTCGTGGCGAGCAGGATCGAGCGCATCTGCGCCGCGGTCAGCGACGGGTTGGCCGCTTTCAGCAGGGCCGCGATGCCGGCGACGTGCGGGCTCGCCATCGAGGTGCCGTTCTCGAACTTGAAGAACACCTGCCCCTGGTCGTCGGCGCCGCACGACAGCACGCCGTCGGGGAAGTTGTCACCGTTGCGATCGGCGGTCATGTCGCCGCCCGGCGCCCAGATGTCGATCGTGTTGCTGAAGTTCGAGTACGGCGCGCGCGCCTTCAGCAGGTCGACGGCGCCGACCGACAGCACCGAGTCGAACGCCGCCGGCGATCCGGGCGTGCTCGAGTTGTCGTTGCCGGCCGCGGCGACCAGCAGCACGCCGGCCGCCGCCGCCGCGTCGCAGGCCTGCTGCAGCACCGTGCTGATGCCGGGACCGCCGAGGCTCATGTTGACGATGTCGGCGCGCTGTGCCGGCAGCTGGCCGCTGGCGTTGGCGAGTCCGGCCGCGAACAGGATGCCGGCGGCGATGTCGGCGACGCTGCCGCCGCCCTGGCCGAGCACGCGCACCGGCATGATCTTGCAGTTCCAGTCGACGCCGGCGACGCCGCTGCCGTCGTTGCCGTTGGCGCCGATCGTGCCGGCGACGTGGGTGCCGTGGAAGCTGCTGCCCTGCGGCGTCGCGAGGTCGCCGACGTCCTCGGGCGTCGGGTCGCGGCCGTCGCCATCGCGCGCACTCGCGGCGTCGCTGATCATGTCGAAGCCGTCGATCAGACGACCGGTGAACTCCGGGTGGTCCGAAACGATGCCGGTGTCGAGCACCGCGACGATCACGCTGGTCGAACCCTGTTCGAGGTCCCACGCCTGCGGCAGGTTGACCTGCGGGTAGTGCCACTGCGCGGCGAACAGCGGGTCGTTCGGTTGCACGGTCGCCTGCAGCAGGTAGTTCGGCTGCGCGCAGCGGATGCCCGGCTTGCCGCGCAGCACCGCGGCCGCGTCGACGGTCGCCTGCTCTCTGCTGTCGCCGCGCGCGGCGCCCTGCGCCAGCGTGAACTTCGCCGCGGCGGCCCACGGCCGGTAGACCGCGATCGGCCCGGCGCCGTGCTCCACCAGCTCGAAGCCGTCGGCCGTCAGGTCGGGCGGCGCCGCGCCGTCCTCGAGCCAGACGACGACCTCGGCGGCGCGCATCGGCTGCAGTTCGTCGGTCGCCGGCGGCACTTCGAGCAGCGCCGGTTCGACCTCGGGCACGCGCAGCGTGCCGGTCAGGCCCGCGGTCGGCGGCGGGCCACCGCCGCCGCCACCCCCGCAGGCGACGACGAACGGAACGGAGAACAGGTAGGTCAGACGGAGTCGGCTCTTCTGCTTCATGGCGAGTTCGGGCCTGGCAACGCCGCGGCCGCGACGATGTGGCAGCGGGTTTCGCGGCCGGACGTCACACCCAGGAATAGCGGGAAGTGTGGCGGAAGCACACGAAGCTGGTCCACTCCGCCGAGCCGCGCGAACGGTGCTGCGTACGAACCGGCCGTCGCGCCCTGGGTCGCGCTCCCGGCAGCGGCTATCCTGCGCGCGCCGGCGCCCGTAGCTCAGTTGGATAGAGCATCGCTTTTCTAAAGCGGCGGTCCCAGGTTCGATCCCTGGCGGGCGCGCCAGTTCCGCGCGCAGCGCGGAACCTGGCGAGCCCGACAGGAAACGGGCATGCCCGGACGCGCGCCGAGCGCGCTGCCGGGCAGCAGCGATCCCGGCTGCATCTCGTCGAACCAACGCGCCCGTTCCTACCTCGCCTACGACCGCGCGCAGCGCGGAACCTGGCGAGCCCGACAGGAAACGGGCATGCCCGGACGCGCGCCGAGCGCGCTGCCGGGCAGCAGCGATCCCGGCTGCATCTCGTCGAACCAACGCGCCCGTTCCTCCCTCGCCGCGACCGCGCGCAGCGCGGAACCTGGCGAGCCCGACAGGAAACGGGCATGCCCGGACGCGCGCCGAGCGCGCTGCCGGGCAGCAGCGATCCCGGCGGCATCTCGTCGAACCAACGCGCACGTTCCTCCCTCGCCTACGACCGCGCGCGGCACGCGACCCAGCGCCACGCGATCCGCCTGCCGTAGCCCCGCGCCCAGAACCCGACGCCGCCAACCCCGGCCGCGGCACCCCTTGCCCGAGCGGAACGCCCCGCTATCCTGTTCGCCTTCGTTGTCCGGACCGCGCCTTTTGCCGGGGTCCCTGCGGATCTCGCACCTGCGCCCCTGCGCCGGTGACCCGGACACCCGGCCCGCCTGATTCCGAATCGTCGCGGCCTCCCCGCTGGAAGCGGTCGGAGTCCGAGGCGGGCCCTTGTCCGATGACCGAAACCGATTCCCGTCCCCAGGACTTCCGTTCCCTGGGCCTCAGCGAGCCGCTGCTGCGTGCACTCGCGACCAAGGCCTACTCCCACCCCACGCCGATCCAGGCCCGCTCGATCCCGCACCTGCTGCAGGGACGCGACCTGCTCGGCATCGCCCAGACCGGCACCGGCAAGACCGCGGCGTTCGCGCTGCCGCTGTTGCAGTATCTGAGCGAACACCGCTACCGGCCGGCGCCGCGGCAACCGCGCGCGCTGGTGCTGGCGCCGACGCGCGAACTGGCGACGCAGATCGCCGACTCGTGCAAGGCCTACGGCCAGTTCCTGTCGCTGCGCACCACCGTCGTGTTCGGCGGCGTCGGCCAGACGCCGCAGGTGCAGGCGCTGCGGCACGGCATCGACATCCTGATCGCGACGCCGGGGCGCCTGCTGGACCTGATCCAGCAACGACACTGCGACCTGTCGGCGGTCGAGGTGCTGGTGCTCGACGAAGCCGACCGCATGCTCGACATGGGCTTCCTGCCCGACGTGCGCCGCATCCTGTCGACGCTGCCGCGCGACCGGCAGTCGCTGCTGTTCTCGGCGACGATGCCGAACGACATCACGGACCTCGCACGCAACCTGCTGCACGACCCGCTGCGCGTCGAAGTCACGCCGCAGGCGACCACCGCCGAACGCGTGGCGCAGAGCCTCTGGTTCGTCACCAAGGCCGACAAGCGCTTCCTGCTGACCGACCTGCTGGCCGATCCGTCGTTCGAGCGCACGCTGGTGTTCACGCGCACCAAACACGGCGCCGACCGCGTCGTGCGGCACCTGCAGCAGGCGCAGATCGCGGCGCACGCGATCCACGGCAACAAGTCGCAGGGCGCCCGCGAACGCGCGCTCGAGGACTTCCGCTCCGGCCGCGCGCCGGTGCTGGTCGCGACCGACATCGCCGCGCGCGGCATCGACGTGCCGGAGATCACGCACGTCGTGAACTTCGACCTGCCGAACGTGCCCGAGAGCTACGTGCACCGCATCGGCCGCACTGCGCGCGCCGGCCGCGAGGGCATCGCGATCTCGTTCTGTGACGAGGAAGAGCGCGAGTACCTGCGCGACATCGAGAAGCTGATCCGCCAGCGCATCCGCGTCGCCGGCGACCGCACGCGCGGCGCGCGGCCGCAGACGGCGGCGAAGGCGACCGCGGTCGCCGAGCGGCCGCGGCCGACGACGCCCGCGCAGCCGCACCCGCAGCGCCACGCGGCGCAGCGCCCGCAACCGCAGCGGCACGCGCCGTCGCACACGCCGGCGCGCGGCCCCGTGGCCGAACGTCGGCCGGCCCGCAGCCCGCAGCCGGCGCGCCCGCACCGCTCGGGTCCGGCGCGGCCCGGTGACGTCGACGGCCACGCGCGGCGCGCGCCGCACCCGGCACCCGGCGGCTCCCACCGCCGCGGGCGTCGCCGCGGCTGAGCCGGCGCTACAGCCGCAGCTCGGCGGTCGTCGGCGGCGCGCCGACGAAACGCAGCTCGATGCGCAACACGTGCCGTTCGACGTCGACGCCGGCGAGCCGCGCGGCGTCCTTCTCGGTCGTCAGCAGCAGCGCGTCGGCGGCGCGCGCGGCCGTCGCGGCGGCCGCGACCTCGGCCGGCGTGAAGCGATGGTGGTCGCGGTGGCGGTGTTCGCCGACGACCTCGGCGCCGAGCGCCGCGACCGTGGCGCGGAAGCTCTCCGGCCGCGCGATGCCCGACAGCAGCCAGACGCGCCGGCCGCGCAGCGCTGCGACCGGCAGCACTTCGCCGCGTGGTTCGACGACGACGTCGCCGGGGCCGTGCTCGCAGGCATACACCGGCAGATCGCTGCGCCCGGCCAGCTGGCGCACGCGCACGACGCGGGCGGCGAGCGCGTCGCCGTCGAGTCCCCCGGCCCGCGTCAGCAGCACGAGGCCCGCGCGCCGCAGCCCGGAACGGAACTCGCGCAGGTCGCCGGCGGGCAGGCACAGGCCGTTGCCGAACGGCAGCGCGGCATCGAGGCAGACGACGTCGAGGTCGCGGTGCAGCCGGCGGTGCTGGAAACCGTCGTCGAGCACGACGAAGTCGGCGCCGGCGGCGACCAGCCGTCGGCCGGCGGCCACACGATCGGGCTCCTGCTGCTGCAGGAGCCACGGCAGCCGCCGCTGCAGCATCGCGCCCTCGTCGTTGAGCGCCGCGCCCGGCGCCCGGCCGTAGCCGCGCGCCAGCACGCCGGGCCGCCGGCCCTGCGCGCGCGCGAGCGCGCACAGCCACGCGACGGTCGGCGTCTTGCCCGTGCCGCCGACCGTGAGGTTGCCAACCGACACGACCGGCACCGGCAGCCGGTGCACGCGCCGCAGACCGGCGTCGAACGTCCAGTTGCGCAGCGCGGCGACGGCGCCGTACAGCAACCCGAGCGGCCACAGCGCCTGCCGCAACGGCTGGCCGGCCGAGTTCGCCGTCATCCGCGGGACGCCAGCGCCGCGACCTCGTCGGCGGTCGTAGCGGCGAACGTCTCGACGCCCTCGATGCCCTTGGCCAGCGCGATGCGCTTGACCATGTTGACCAGCGTCGGCTTCGGGCCGCATTCGACGAAGTGGCGCACGCCGGCCGCGAACATGCCTTCGACGGTCTGCTGCCACAGCACCGAGCCGGCGAACTGCCGCTGCAGCGCGTCGCGCGCGGCGGCCGCGGTCGTGACGGGACGTGCGTCGACGTTGCACCAGACCGGGAACGCCGGATCGCGCATCGCGGTGCGGTCCAGCACCTGCGCGAAGCCGCGGCCAGCGGCGTCGAGCAGCGCACAGTGGAACGGCACGCTGACATTCAGCTTCAGCGCCTTGCGCGGCGGCGCCAGCACCACCACCTGATCCATCGCCGCGATCGCACCGGAGACGACGATCTGCTCGGGCTCGTTGACGTTGGCGATCTGGCACAGGCCGGCGTCGACCTTGGCGACCAGCGCCTGCACTTCGTCGAGCCCCATCTTGCGCAGTACGACCATGCCGCCGGTGCCGACCGGCACCGCGCTCTGCATGCGCCGGCCGCGCTCGCGGACCAGCCGGATCGCGTCGGCGAAGCCGATCGTGCCGGCGGCGACGTGCGCCGCGTATTCACCGAGGCTGTGGCCGGCGGCCAGGTCGGGCACCTGACCCAGCGCGCGGAACGCCGCGACCGCGACCGTCAGCGTGGCCGGCTGCGTGTTCTCGGTCAGCGCGAGCCGGTCCTCGGGGCCTTCGCGGCACAGCGCCGTGATCGACTCGCCGAGCGCGGCGTCGGCCTCGGCGAACGTCGCCGCGGCGGCCGGGAACCGCGCGGCCAGATCCTGGCCCATGCCGACGAACTGGGAACCCTGACCGGTGAACAGGAACGCGCGCTGCATGGCGCAGAGCATTCCGCGCCGGGGCGGGCCCGATCAAGCCGGCAGCGCGGAATCAGCGGCGGCGGCGGCGCGACCGGCGCGAGTCCTCGGTCGTCTCCTCGGTGGTCTCGCCCCCGACCGGCTTGGCCGCCGGGTCGACGCCGAAGTGCTGGCAGGCCTTCTCCCACTCGGCGAACTGCTCGACGAACTTCTGCTCCTGCGGCGACGGGTTGGCCCCGACCACGACCTTGCGGCGCGCGATCTCGTCGCGGCGGGCGCGGTTCCAGCCGGCCTTCGGCGGGTAGTCCTGCAGCAGCTGGAACCAGACCTTCTGCTGGTCGGCCTCGCTGGTCGCACCGGTGCCGGCCTCGCCGGCCGTCTGGCCCGGCTTGCGCGGCTCCTGCCCCGGCGCCGGCGGCGTCTCCGTGGCTTCCGGCTCGGTCTGCGACCCCGGTTCGGTCGGCGCCGGACCCTGGCCGTCGGCGCCGCCCTTGGCGGTGCGGGCCGCGGCGGCGAGCCGTTCGGCCTTGCGCGCGTCCTCCATCTGCATCTGCTGCTCGAGCTGCGTCAGCTCGTCGGCCGTGATGCGCTGCAGCACCGTGTACTCGGCGAAGTCCGAGAACGGCACGAACACGTAGTTGTTGGCGCCGCTCGTGTACCAGAGCCGGATGCCGGCGCCGCGGTCCTTGGCCTGCGCATCGACGAAGCGCAGCCCGTCGACGCGCTCGACGAAGCGCCCGTCCTTGACGATGCCGCGCAGCTTGTTGCCGTTCTTGAGCCGCACCAGCACGCGCACGTGGCTGCGGACCGCGCGACCGCCGTCGATCTGCTCGCGCATCGTCTGCGCCCGCTCGGCCGTGCGCGTGCCGTCGGTCGGCGCCGGCGCCGGTGCTGGCGTGGGCGTGGGTGCCTGGGCCGCGAGCGGCAGGGTCACGGCGAGACTCAGCGCGATGGCAAGGTGGCGGTTCATGCGGCGGAGGTATCGGCTGTGCAGGGCCCCGGACTCTACCGCCGGTCCCGATCCGGGACGCCACGTGCAGGTGGCCCCCCGCGGCTGCCGATAGGCGGGGCCGCAGAAGGTGTCGGCACCTCGGGAGTTCCACATGCATCCTTCCCCGTCTCGGCCCACGACCGCGCGCGACTCCGAACAGGGCATCGCGCTGGTCATGGCGATCTTCTTCACGCTGCTGGTCGTCGGCATCACGGTCACCGGCTCGCTGCTGCTGCGCGCCCACCAGACCAAGACCAAGGTCAGCTTCGTCGCGCACGGCCAGTCCGTGCAGTTCGCGAAGTCGGGCCTGACCGAAGCGCTCGGCTGGCTGCGCAAGCAGACCGCGCAGCCGGTCACGGTGATCGATCCGCAGCTCGACACCTCGGCGTCGCCGCCGGTGATCGACACGATCGACGAGGACATCGGCATCGTGCGCGAGTTCGAGATCACGAACTCGATCTGGGGCCGCTACGAGGTCTGGAAGCAGTGGGACGCCGACCCGGTCTCGACGCGCCTGCCGTGGCGGCAGCAGATGCAGTGCGCGGACATCTCGGACCTGCGCGGCAACCTGAGCCCGGGCTCGATCTGGCGGCTGCGCTGCATCGGCTACGTCTACCGGCTGGTCGACGACACGGTGCCGTTCGACCAGGCACCCAACCAGATCCTCGGCCGCGAGATCGCCGAGGTCGAAGCGCGGCGCCTCGCGCTGCAGCCGCCGGGCCAGGCGGCGCTGTGCACGCGCAACGGCAACGGCCTCTCGGTCGGCACGCGCGGCCGCCTGCTCGGCGGTTCGACGGCCGCCGGCGCCTACTACCTGAACGGCACCGGCTCACCCAGCGTCTCCGGCACCGGCTCGGCCTGCACCGGCACGCCTGGCCAGTCCGCAGCGACCACCTACGACGACAGCTTCGAGTCCGTGTTCGGCGTGTCGCAGACGGAACTCGCCGGCATGGCCGACTACTACATCACCAACACCGCCGACTTCCCGTCGACGGTGCCGGTCGACACGCTCGTGGTCTGCAACACCGGCATCACCTTCACGTCGACGCAGCCGCTGCGCGGCACCGGCGTGGTCGCGATCGTCGGCAACACCACGATCGACGTCGGCAGCTACTCGGCGTTCTCGGGCCTGCTCTACGTGCAGGGCAACCTGACGATGCGCGAGCCCAGCGAGATCCAGGGCGCAGTCGTCGTCACCGGCACCGTCACGGTGCTCGGCGCCAGCGACTACGCGACCGTCACCTACGACGACGGCATCCTGAACCACCTGCGCCAGGAGCTGGGCACCTACCGCATGTCGAGTGCGGTGACGCGCCGGTTCGCGCGCGACGACTGAGGCGCGGCCTCAGCGGATGCGGCCTTCGGCGGCGCGACGCAGCGCCGCCGGGTCGTGCCGCCTGCCGGCCTTCCAGACGCTGCGCGTCGCGCCGACCGCGGCGATGTCCTGCGCCGGATCGCCCGCCACGAGCACGAGGTCGGCGACCTTGCCGGCCTCGATCGTGCCGAACTCGCGGTCGACGCCGAGCGCCATCGCCGCGTGCTGCGTCGCCGCGCGCAGTGCCGCCAGCGGCGTGAAGCCGGCCTCGACCAGCAGCTGCAGTTCGCGGTGCAGGCCGTAGCCCGGGATCAGCTGCTTGCCACCCGGATCGCTGCCGGTCACGACGATGCCGCCGCGATCGTGCACGCGCTTCAGGAACTCCAGCTGCTTCTGCACGCCGGCCGCGAACTTGCGCCCCTGCTCGGGCGGCAGCGTGGCCATGCGCAGGTGCCGCGCGGCCTCGAGGCGCCGGATCGACGGCGCCAGGTAGCGCTCCCAGTCCGGCGTCACCGGCGCGAAGCCCGGTCGCCACTCGGCGAAGCTGACCGTGGTCGCCGACAACGCGACGCGCCGCGCGACGATCTGGTCGATCAACCGCTGCACCGGCTCGCTGTCGAGGTCGAGCGCGCCGATGCGCTCGAACTTCGCCGCCCACGCGTCGAGCCCTTCGACCTGCCACGGCGCGAACTCGCTCATCGCGAACAGCCCGTGCTCGAGCCGGTCGATGCCGAGTTCGATCGCCTCGGCGGCGGTCACGCGGCCGAGGTGGCCGGTGACACGCAGGCCGTGGCGGTGCGCCTCGCGCACGATCGCCGCCGCTTCCGCGGCCGTCACCTGCATCGACAGCTTTAGGCCGTCCATGCGGGCCGCGTGTTCGGCCAGCCAGGCCAGCGCCTCGTCGCCGTCGCGGTAGCCGCGCATCCAGGCGAAGCCGCTGTCGCCCTGTTCGAAGTACGGCCCCGCGGTCAGCAGCCGCGCGCCGTCCTGTTCGCCGCGCGCCAGCCGATCGCGCAGCGCGTAGGCGGCCGCCGGGTCCATCTCGCCCGGCGAGAACACCGTCGTCACGCCACCGGCCAGGAACAACAGCGGGTAGGCCTCGTACTGCGCCTTGCCGTCGACGGTGAAGCAGTGGCCGTGCGTGTCGAACATGCCCGGCAGCAGCGTCATGCCGCGGCCGTCGACGACGACCGCGTCCTCGGGCACCACGACACCCGGCCCGACCGCGGCGATGCGGTCGCCGCGCACCAACACCGTGCAGCCGTCGCGCGGTGCCGCGCCGGTGCCGTCGATCAGGCGGGCCCCGGTGATGGCCGTCGGCGGTTCACCGGGGAGCAGACAGCAGATCAGCGTGGTCAGCAGGTCGAGCATGGCACCTGCTACGGCCCGGCGGCGCCGGTGCGAACCGGCGCGCCGGAACTCCCTCGCGCCGGGCGCACGTTCCGCGCCGGCGCGGCGCCGGTCACGGCGCGCAGGAGTAGATCGTCTGCATCGGCGTCAGCACCAGGTTGAACGCCGGGTCAGCGGCGCAGAACGTCGCGTTCTGGTTGAAGATCGGCCCGGTGCCGAGCGGGAACGACGGCGGGATCAGCGGCACCGGGAACGCCGCGGTGCCGAACGGATCGGCGACGCCGACGAAGAACAGCGTCGAACCGGTCAGCGTCAGCCCGAGCCCGCAGCCGACCGGCGGGTTGATGATCGGGAAGAACGGGATGAAGCCGGCCACGTCGAAGCCGAAGATCACCGGGAAGCCGGGCGGCAGGCCGACGACCTGCACGGCCCAACCGGCATTGCCGCTGGTCATCACGCTGTTGGTGGTCGGTCCGGCGCCCGGATACGTGGTCGCGGGGCAGACGCAGGGCCCGAGCGGCTTCTGGCTCGCCGGGTGGTTCAGGAACGCGAGGCCCTGGCACATCGGCATGCCGACGGGCTGCGGGATCGGCGCCGGATCGCGCACGTCGTAGTAGGCCGGCCCGGCCAGCACGTAGAGCGAGCGCAGGCCGAACGCATTCGGCGCCAGCGTGCGGTCGAGCGCGACGTCGGTCGCCATCGCCAACAGCGCCATCGGCGGCGGCGCCGGCGGCCCGGCCGGGATGCCGCCCGGCAGGTAGGTGTAGGTGACGGCCGCCGCGTCGCAGGCGATCAGCGTGCCGGTCATGCTGTCCCACTCGAGGCCGGTGATCGGCCCGGTCAGGAACGGCACCGGGAACGGCGGCACCAGCACCGGCATGCCGGGCACCGGCGCGACACCGATCGTGACGCCGACCGCGCCGGTCAGGTACATCACGCCCGCGACGGCATCGAGCGCGATGCCGGTCACCGGGCCACCACCGATCGCTGCCAGCACCGGCAGCGGGATCGGCATCACCGGCGGGATCGGGCCGGCCGGCGGGAACTGCGGCGTCGGCTGCGCCGCGAGCACGGCGCCGTTGGTCACCCAGTGGAAGCCGCGCATGTTGTCGAACGTGCTGTCGCCGGCCGGCACCGCGACCATCGGCAGCGGCGGCACCTGCGGGTAGGCCATCAGCGGCGGTACGGGACCGGGCAGCACGATCGAGGCCGGCTGGCACTCGACCATCGTCGCGGTCATCGGGTCGTAGGCGGCGAGACGCTGCGCGGCAGCCGCGCAGGTGAGCGCGAGGCCGGCGCTCGTGGTGATCAGAAGGGAACGCATGGGGATCGTGGTCGGAGGAAGGGAACTGCCGCTCGTGCGGCGGCACCCTGCAAGAACCGACTCAGAGCGAACGCACGCGGATTTTCCGGCCCGCGGCGCGGCGTTCACACACTGGCGACGAACAGCGCCGCGAACGGCGTGAACACCAGCCCGAACACCGGATCGCTGGCGCAGAACGTGACGCTCTGCAGGGAGAGCACCGTGCCGAGCGGCATTGCGGGTCCGGTCAGTGGCACCGACAGGATCGCGTTGCCGGCGGCATCGGCCACCGCACTGAGCGGCACGAGCCCCGGCGAGCCGGGCAGCAGCCCGAGCCCGCAACCGACCGCGTTGATCCAAGGATAGGAAGGGTTGACAGAGCCGATGACGTCGAACACGAACAGCATCGGCAGGCCCGGCGGCAGCCCGCCGTGACCGACGCCGAAGGTCGCGTTGCCGAGCGTCATCGGACCGGTCGTGAACAACGGCCGTGGGTAGCCGGTGCCGGTGCACACGCACGTCGCGGTCGGCGGCATCGATGCCGGAAAGTTCACGAACGCGAGCCCCTCGCCGGCCAGCGCGCCGCCGGCGAAGACCGTCGGCACCTGTTCGCGCACGTCGAGCACCGACCAGCCGGCGACCACGTACAGCGGCCGCAGCCCCCATTGGTTGTTGCGCTGCGTGCGATCGATCACGACGTCGCCGGCCGGCCCCGGCAGCGGCATCGGCGGCGCCCACGGCACCGACACCGCGCCGCCGCCGACCAGGCAGTCGTAGGTGACGCCGAACAGGTCGACCGCGTGCAGCAGGCCCGTCGACGCGTCGAAGTCGAGGCCGGCGATCGGTCCCGTCGGCCACGGGATCGCGAATGGCGGCACGACGATCGGCGTACCGGGGGCCGGCAGCACACCGACGATCGGGCTCGTCGGCCCGCACACGAACATCACGCCGCCGACCGGGTCGAACGCGATGCCGGTCACCGGTCCGCCGGTGATCGCCAGCACGGCCGGCGTCAGCGGCACCGGCGGCGGCGGCGGCGCCGTCGGTGGCACGCTCGGCGACGCCATCGCGGCCAGCGTGAAGCCGTCGCTGAACCACAGATGGCCGCGCAGGTTGTCGAAGCTGCTGTCGCCGAAACCCGGCAGCGCCGGCAGGGGCGGCAGGGCCGCGTAGCCGAGCACCGGCGGGATCGCTGCGGGCACGGCCTGCAGCACGAACATCGGCGGCTGCACCTCGACCATGCCGCCGCTGGTCGGGCCATAGACTACGAGGCGCTGCGCCGCGACCGGAACGGTCGCGAGCAGGAGGACGGCGAACGAACGGCACGGCACGCGCATGGGACGACTCCTCCGCGCCACGCGGCGCGTTGCCGCTGCAGAAGCCGCGGCAGCGCACTCCACCACGGTGCCGATGGACGCAGCAGCAGCCGGGCGAAGTCGTAGCGACGCGGTGGCACCGGCGCCGGGCGAGCGGCGACGCTAGTAGCCGGCGGCGTAGATCGTCTGCATCGGCGTGAACACGAGGCCGAGCACCGGGTCGCTCGGGCAGACGGTGACGTTCTGGTTGTAGAACGGCCCCGCGCCGAGCGGCAGGCTCGGCGGCACCAGCGGCAGCGGCAGCACCGCATTGCCGCTCGGATCGGCGACGCCGCCGAACAGCACGAGGCCCGGCGAACCGGGCACGAGCCCGAAGCCGCAGCCGACCGCGTTGATGGTCGGGAAGCCCGGGTTGAACATCAGCACGTCGAAGATCCACAGCACCGGCCAGCCCGCCGGCATGCCGCCGAGGCCGATGCCGAACAGGCCGCTGCCGGCCGCCATCGGCCCGGTCGTGAACTGGGTCGGGAACGGCGTGCTCGGGCACAGGCAGGTGCCGGCCGGCGGGTTCGCGGCCGGGTGGTCCAGGAACGCCAGGCCCTCCGCAAACGGGAACGTCGACGCGATCGGCGGCGTCGCCGGGTCGGTGATGTCGAACACCAACGAACCGACGACGTAGATCGGCATCGTGCCGGCGCCGTTCAGCCGGTAGGTCTTGTCGATCGCGACGTCGCCGGCCGGCGCCGGCAACGGCCACACGGACACGACCGGCGCGCCGACCGGCACCCCGGTCGGCGTGAACCGGTAGACGGTGCCGACGACGTCGCAGGCCAGCAGCGTGCCGGTGCTGCCGTCCCACTCGAGGCCGCTGATCGCGGCGGTGTTGAACGGCACCGCGAACGGACCGGCGACGATCGGCAGGCCCGGGAACGGCGTCACGCCGACCACGAGGCCGCCGGCGCTGCACGCGAACAGCCGCAGCCCGAGCGGGTCCATCGCGATGCCGGTCACCGGCCCACCACCGAGCGCCGCCAGCACCGCGGGCGGAAACGGCATCGGCGCCGGCACGATCGCCAGCGACGGCATCGTCGGCGTCGGCATCGCCGCCAGCACGAGGCCGTTCGTGAACCAGTGCAGGCCGGTCCGGTTGTCGAACGTGCTGTCGCCCGGGCGCGCGACGGACGTGCCGGTCACGACCGGCAGCGGCGGCAGCGTGCCGTAGGTGACCAGCGGCGGCACCAGCCCCGCCACCAGCGGCGTGACGGGCTGCAGCTCGTCGAGCGCGGCCGCCGCGGGGTCGTAGGCAGCGAGGCGTTGGGCCACGGCGTCGCTGGCGAGCAACAGACCGGCAGTGAGGAACACGACGACGGCGAGGGAACGCATCGGGAGGCGGTTACGGAGCAGCGGTGTCGGAGCGGGGAACCACTGCCGGAGAGCCGTTCGCGGCGCCGCGCACGCGGAATTCACCGGCGGTTGCCGGCCGTGGCACGGTGCGATCGGGACCGGTCCGCGATTTCCGCGTGCGTTCGCCGGGCGGCGGTTCTTCCCCCCTCGATGGCCGTCCCGTCCCCGATGTTGCGTTGGCTGCCGCGGCGATTCGTCGCCTGCATGCACCGTGCGCCTTGTCGGGCCGCGCGGCGGGGGCAGAATCACCTGCCTCTCGCCACCGCTCCGTTCTTGGACGACAACACGCGCAACCTCGTCGCCCGCGCCCTCGACCAGGACCGCGACGCCATCGACCTGCTGTTCCAGCGCTACCGCGACCGGTTGCGCACGGCGCTGCGCAAGCTGGTCGGGCCCCGTTACCGGCTGCTGCTGGCCGACAGCGAGGACGCGACCCACGACGCGATCCTGTCGGCGCTGCGGCGGTTGCACCAGTTCGAGTACCGCGGCGACGGCTCGTTCCTGGCCTGGCTGCTGAAGGGCGCCGAGTACGAGATCCTGCGCCGCGTGCGTGCGCTCGAGACCAAGAAGCGCACCGCCGGCTCGGGCCTGGTCGGCTTCGACGAACAGGTCGAGCAGCAGGTCGCGGCGCGCGACGCGACGCCGTCGCAGCAGCACGACGAACACGAACTGGCCGAACGGATCCGCACCGCGCTGCAGCAGTTGCCGGACCGCGAGCGCGAGATCATCGTGCTGCGGCGCTACCTCGAACTCGACACCGACGAGATCTGCGCCGAGATGGGCCTGCCGACCGAAGGCGCGGTGCGGGCCCTGCTGTCGCGAGCCCAGGCCCGGCTGTCGGGCCTGCTGTCGCGCACCGAGGGGGGCTGATGCCGTCCTCGGCGGGGCACGGCAGCGGCGGCACGATCACCGTGCAGCAGGCGGTCGAGCAGTTCATCGACCTGCACGCGTCCGGCGCCGCGCCGGACCTGACCGACTTCGTCGCGCGCCAGCCCGAGGACCTGCGGCCGCAGATCCTGGCGCAGTGCCGCGAGTTCCTGGCCTTCGACGGCCTGCTCGGCCACCAGGAGTGGACACCGGGCGAACGGGCGCAGCCGAGCGGCCGCACGTTCGGCGACTTCGTGATCCAGGACGAACTCGGCCGCGGCGGCATGGGCGTCGTCTACCTCGCGCACCAACGCTCGCTGAACCGCCGCGTCGCGCTGAAGGTGATGGCCAGCGGCCTGACGCTCAGCAAGCGCCACGTCGAGCGCTTCCGCCGCGAGGCCGCCGCGGCGGCGCAGGTGCGGCACCCGGCGATCGTGCCGGTGCACAGCCTGACCGAAGTCGACGGCACGTTCGCGTTCGCGATGGACTTCGTCGCCGGGCGCAACCTGGCCGACATCCTCGACGACCTGCGGCTCGCCAACGGCGAGGCGCCGACCGCGATCGAGGGTTCGCTCGGCATCGCGCCGGGCAAGGGCTACGTCGCCGAGTGCGCACAGCTGGCGCAGCAGCTGGCGTCGGCGTTGGCCGCCGCCCACGAGGCCGCGGTCGTGCACCGCGACCTGAAGCCGCGCAACGTGATGCTCGACGACAAGCGGCAGACGCGGCTGCTGGACTTCGGCCTCGCCAAGTCGCTCGGCGAAGGCAGCATCTCGATGTCGGGCGAGATCACCGGCACCGCGCACTACATGAGCCCCGAGCAGACGCTCGGCAAGCGCGTGCCGATCGACCACCGCGCCGACATCTTCTCGCTCGGCGTGATCCTGTACGAGCTGCTGACGCTGCAGCGCCCGTTCGACGGCAAGAACCTGCAGCAGGTGGTCTACGAGATCTGCTTCAAGGAGCCGGTGCCGCCGCAGAAGCGCAACCCGAAGGTGCCGCGCGACCTGGCGACGATCTGCCTGAAGGCGCTCGAGAAGGACCCGCAGAACCGCTACCAGTCCGCCGCCGAGATCGAGGCCGACCTGCTGCGGTTCCTGAACTGGGAGCCGATCCACGCCAAGCCGGCGTCGGCGCTGTCGCGCGCGGCGAAGTGGACGCGGCGCCATCGCACCGAGACCGCGTTCGCGGCCGCGGCGCTGGTGCTGGCCGGCAGTGTGCTCGGCTGGGCCTGGTACGACGCGGTCGAACGCGACCGCGCCGCCGACCAGCTGCTGCAGTCGGCGCAAGCCGAAGCCGACCAGGGCCAGCTCGGCACGGCGATCACGCTGGCGACGCAGGCGTTGGGCCGGCGCAACGACGAGGCCGGCCGCGCGCGGCTGGCGCTCTACCACGAGATGAGCAAGTCGCTGGCGATCCAGGAGGAAGCCGACATCGCCGAAGCGGCGCGGCGCAGCCTGAAGAGCAGCCAGGCGATCGACCGCGGCGACCGGCGGCTCGGCGTGCTGCTGGCTCTGGCCGCCGACGAGAAGCGCCCGTCGTCGGAGACGCGGTCGGCGGTGCTCGATGCGCTCGGCTCCGGTTACGCGACGACGACGCTCGACGGCCACCAGGGCCGCGTGCTGCATGCCGAGTGGTCGCCGGACGGCAGCCGCGTCGCCACCACCGGCGAGGACTTCAAGGTGCTGCTGTGGGACGCCGCGCGCGGCACCGTCGAACGCACGTTCACGGGCCACTCGCACTGGGTCACCGAAGCGGCGTTCCATCCCGACGGCCGCCGGCTGCTGACCGCGAGCCAGGACCGCACCGTGCGCGTGTGGGACGTGACCGGCGACACCCCGCCGGTGGTCTGGCAGCACGACGGCGCCGTGCGCATGCTGCTGCTCGACGCCGCCGGCGAGACCGCGGTGACCGTCAGCTACGGCACCGACAAGGGGCCGTTCACGGTGCAGAGCTGGCGCGTCGCGACCGGCGAACGCGCCGGCGCCGCGGTGCTGCACCCGCAGCACGTGATGGCGGCGGCGCTGGCGCCCGACGGCCGGCTGGCGGCGAGCTGGGGCGGCGAGCGCGGCCACGTACGGCTGTGGGACACCGCGACCGGCACCGACGTGGCGCGGCTCGCCGGCCTGACCGACCGCGTGCAAGAGCTGGCCTTCGCGCCGGACGGCACGCGGCTCGCGATCGCGACGCGCGACGGCGCCGTGCGCATCCACTCGGTGCCGGACGGCGTCTGTCGGGCCGAGGTGCGGCACGGCCGTTCGGTCGACTGCCTCGCGTTCGATCCGTCCGGCGCGCGGCTGCTGACCGGTTCCCGCGACCAGACCGCGCGGCTGTGGCTGCTCGGCCAGGACGACGACGGCGCCCTGGTGGCACGCGAGCAGCGCACGTTCGTCGGCAACGGCGACCAGCTGCTCGATGTCGGCTTCGACCGCAGCGGCCAGCTCGCGGTCACGGCCGGCAAGGACGGCGTGGTGCGGATCTTCGACGCCGGCGAACACGAGATCGCGCCCGGCAGCGAGCTGATGCGCTACGAGATCGGCGCGTCGATCGAGCTGGCGACGTTCGACCCCGAAGGCCGCCGCGTGCTGGCGCTGGCGGGCCGCCAGCGCGTGCTGATCTGGGACTTCGGCGACACGCGCGGCGTCGCGACGCTGCGCCAGTCCGGGCCGGTGCCGGCGGCGTGCTTCGACGCGACCGGCGAACGCGTCGTCACCGCCGGCGACGACGAACGGCTGCGGCTGTGGGACGCGCGCGACGGCCGCCAGCTGTGGGTCACCGACAAGCTCGGCAATCCGATCCGCTCGCTCGACGTCGACGCGCGCGGCGAACTGGTCGTGCTGGCGCGCATCGACGGCGAGGTCGCCGTGCACCGCATGGTCGACGGCGCGGCGCTGTTCGCGTTCGGCGGCAGCCGCGGCCGCATCGCGTCGGTGCGCTTCGCGGCGGACGGCAACCGCGTCGTCGCGGCCGGCGACGCAGCTGCCGATCGCACCGGCGAGGTCACGGTCTGGAACGCGATCGACCGCACCGAGATCGCGCGGCTCGCGCGCCCGAACCGCGTGCTCGACGCCGACCTGTCGGCGTCGGCGGCGCTGCTGGCGACCGTCGAACGCGACGAGGCGTGCGTGCGGCTGTGGTCGCTGCCCGACCTCGCCCCGCGCGGCGAGCTGCGTGCGCACCGAGGCGACGTCACGTCGGTGCAGTTCGCCGCCGACGGCCAGACGCTGCTCTCGACCAGCCTCGACGGCACCGCGCGCGTGCTGCGCCTCGACGGCAGCGAGATCGCCGTGCTGCAGGCCGGCACCGAACTGCGCAGCGCCGCGTGGAGCCGCGACGGCCGCAGTGTGCTGACCTGCGCCGGCAGCGGCAGCGTCGAGGCCCAGCTGTGGGATCTCGCCGAGCGCCGCGAACGCCTGCGCTTCCGCGGCCACAAGGGCAGCATCAACGGCGCCGCGTTCAGCCCCGATGCCGCCTGGGCGGTCACCGCCTCGAGCGACGGCACCACCTGCGTCTGGCCGACGGATCCCGTCGCCGTCGCCCGACGTCTACCCCTTCGTCCCCTGGATCCGACCGAGCGGCAGCGCCACGGCCTGCTCGACACGTCGGAGCGCAAGTAGCACCACCCCCGCCCTCGCCGGCATCCCTGCACCCATGACCACCCGACTCCCGATCGCCGCGGCCAGCACCGCGGTCCTGTTCCTGCTGCCGCTCTTGCGCGCGCAGGAGAATCCCCCGCCGTGGTGGCGCGTCAACGACGAGGTCACGGTCAGCCTCGCGTGGGACTTCGACAACCCGGTGACGTTCCTGCAGCCGACGCTGCAGGTCGTGCCCAGTTGGTACAACGCCACGGTCACCGGCTGGACGCTGTCGCCGAACGTGGTCTGGATCCCGGCCTTGGCGGGCCACACCGGCTGCCTCGGGCTGGTCGGCACCGGCACGCCGACGCAGGCGTCGCTCGCACTCGACGTCGACAACGACCCGCACATCGACTGGATCAAGATCTTCTGGTTCCAGTTCGACGCCTTCGAGGGCCCCACCGGCGACCTCGACGCACAGATCGAACAGGACCTGCTGCAGTACGGCCGCGCCTCGGTGCGGTCGAAGTCGGAATCGCTCGGCAGTGGCTGGAGCCGGATCACGATCGAGGCCAAGCTGATCCCGCAGCCCGACGACGAGAAGCTCGTGTGGACGGCGGTCGAGAATGCGCTCGGCACGGTCGCGATCGACAACCTGTCCGTGAACAGCAAGTGCGTGAAGCCCGGCGACGAGAAGGGCAAGGCGCTCGGCGACGTGCTGCTGAGCGGGCAGCCGCTCAGTGTCACCGGCAACAACGACTGCCGCGCCGCGGCGGTCACCGAAGGGCCCGGGCCGGTGTTCCAGCGCACGATCTGGGTCAGCGCCCCCACCACCGCCGGTGCGCACCAGGTGTTCCAGCTGAACCAGAACGCCACCGCGCTGGTCGCGCCGCCGACCGTGCTGCCGGACCTCGCCAGCACCGCGCCGCTCGGCGCGCAGGACCTGACGGTCGAGACCGTGTTCGTCGCCCCGGGCGTCGTGCAGCAGTTCGTCTACGCGCTGATCGACCGGCGGCCGTCGGGCGGCAACGTCGTGCTGCGCGCGATCGACACGACCGGCGCGCTGGTGCCGGCCCGCGACGTCGTGCTGACCGGCTTCCCGCCCGCGCCGCTCGGCCAGCAGTTCGGGCTCGCGTTCGATCCGTCCGGCGCGTTCGGCGCCGGCACGTTCTGGGTCAGCGATCCGACCGGCTTCGCGTACGAGTTCGCGCGCAGCGGCGCGCTGCTCGAGACCGCGACGATCCCGGGCGGCGTCGTCGGGCTCGGCTACGACGCGACGTTCGGCCACTTCCTCGGCTTCAGCCAGGCGCCGCGGCCGGGGGGCAGCTTCGGCGTGTCGCAGATCAACGGCTTCGAGTGGTCGGCCTACGACGGGCTGCCGACCGGCGTCGAGTTCTGCGGCGACCTGCGCATCAACAACCCCGGCGGCCCGGCCGGCGGCGTCGCGTCGGGCTTCGAGGTCTACCGCACGCGGTCGACCGGCGAGCTGCGCATGATCGCGGTCGCACGCCTGCAGTCGCCGCCGAGCAGCGTCGTCTACGAGATGGCCGGGCCGTTCCGGTTCGGCTGGAGCCAGTTCGGCGAGTGCGGCATGCAGGGCGGGCCGGCATTCGAAGGCTCACCGACGTTCCAGGTCACGCTGAACACCGTGCCGACGACGCTGGTCGGGGCGCTCTACGCCGGCCTCAGCAACGACCTCTACCTCGGTTCGCCCTTGCCGGCGCCGCTCACGTTCCTCGGCATGCAGGAGAGCTACCTGTCGATCTCGCTCGACGTGCTGCTCGGCGCCTTCACGCCGGTCGGCCCGAACGAGTTCGCGGCGACGATCAACCTGCCGCCCGCCGGCGGCCTCAGCTACCAGCCGATCTTCTTCCAGTGGCTGGTGCTCGACAGCAGCGTGCCGGGTTTCCTGGCGACGTCGCAGGCCGGCAAGACGATCGCCTACTAGCGGACGGCGAACGGGCGCCGCCGGATCACTTCTCGCGCGGCGGTTCGGTCGGCTTCTCGGCCGCGGCCTTCGCGCGCGCCAGCCGCTCGCTGCGCTCCTTGTGCAGCTTCGGCTCGGTGCGGTGGAACACGAACTCGACCTCGGTGCCGGGCTGCGGCACGAGGCTCGTCGTCCACCAGTTCTGGTCGTCGCGGGCGCGCTCGTGCACCATCGTGCCGAGGTGGTTGTCGGGCGTCAGGTAGCAGGTGCTGACCAGATTGCCTTCCATGTCGGCGACGAACACCTCGGGTTCGTTGCGGTAGATCTGCGCCATGCGGCCGCCGAGGTAGACCCAGGTCGCGTCGGCGATCGGCTGCTGCGTGGTCAGGTCCATCAGCAGGTCCTCGACGCAGTGCTCGACCGTCTTGCCCTCGGCGTCGCGCCAGCGCACGGTCATCCACAGCGGCGTGCCGGACGGCGGCGTGACGATGATCGGGTCGGCGCCGGCCTCGATCTCCTCGAGCGTCGGCGGCGGGTTCTTCTCGACGTAGCTGGCGTTCTTGCCGGGCGAGAGCCCGATCATCAGCAGCGCGGCGTTCAGCACGCTCGGCTTCGACCGCGTCCAGAACACCGCCTCGTGCCGCTTGCCCTTGCGGTGGATCAGCAGGTACTCGACCGGATCCTGCGGTTCGTTGACGACCGCGGGGATCGCGACGGTCTGCGCCTTGGTGTCGACCGTGATGCCCTCGGCCTGCAGCTGCTGCTGCACCTCGGCGAGCAGCTTCTGCGCCGCGGCGGCCGCGTCGGGTGTCGGCGGCGTCGGCGTCGGCGCCGGCGCCGGCGGCGGTTGTTGGCAGGCCAGGGCCACGGTCAGCAGCGGCAGACACGGCAGGAGTCGCAGGTTCATCGGTTCGGGTCCTCGTCGGCAGATGTCAGCAGGGCCGCGCGCGTCGCCGCGTCGTGGCCGGCGAACTCGCACGCGGTGGCGGCTGCCCGCGCGGCACCGGCAGCGTCGCCGGCCGCGCGCGCGGCGGCCAGTGCCTGCAGCCACGGTGCGGCAGCCAGCGCCGCCCACGGGTCCAGGCCGGCCGCGGGTTCGCGTTCGCCGAGGAAGCGCCGCGCGTCGAACGCGTCGTCCCCGGCCCACAACAGGCCGGCGATCGCCGCGCGCGCGTGCGCGATCGCCGCCGCATGGTCCCCACCGGCCACGGCGGCCTCGTACGACAGCCAGTGCGCGGGCCCGCTGGCGAACGCGGTGCCGTCGTCGGGCAACGCGAGGCACACCGGCGCAGTCGCCGCACCGACCGCCAGCAGCACGTCGCGGTCGCGCAGCAGCGTGCGCCACAGCACCAGGAAGCGCTGGCGCGACAGCGGCGGCGCCGCCACCGCGGCCGCGGCGGTCGACGCGACGGCGGTGAACGCGGCACCGGCGGCGACGGGGTCGGCACCGAGCAGGCGCTGCCCGACCGCGGTCACCAGCGGGAAGCCGTGGCGGCCGTCGGGCCAGCGGTGGACCAGTTCGGGCTCACGCTGCCGCTGCGACAGCGGCGGCCGCAGCACCAGTTCGGCCAGCAACCGCAGGTCGTCGGCCGCGAGCGCGTCCGGCATCGTCGCGATCAGCTCGAACGGCAGCGCTTCGCGCGCGTCCGCCGACAGGCCGTCGTCCGGCCCGGCCTGCAGCCGCGCGCACAGCAGCGCGCGCCCCGGCCCGGCCGCGAGCGCGCGCAGCGCGACCTCGCGCAGCAGGACGGCGCGGTCGTCGGTCGCCGGCGACTGCCACGCGCGCTGCAGCCAGTCGGCCACCCCCGGGTCGGTGCTGGTCGCCGCCCACGCCGCGAGTTCGCCGGCCAGGTCCGGGTCGTCGACCGCGGCAAGGCCCTCGAGCAGCTGCAGCGCCAGATCGCCGGGCAACGGCCGCGCGTAGTGCGCGCAGCGGCGCACGAACACCGGCTCGGCCGCCTTCGCATGGTCGACCAGGACGGCGAGCTGACGGCGATCCCCCATGACGACCAGGCCGAGCCGCGCGCAGTCGAGCTGGCGTTCGCGCGCCGCCGCGGGCAGCCCGTCCGGGATCGGTGCGTCCAGTTCGAGCAGCAGCAGCTCGTGCGCGAACGGTGCCCGCCGGCGCGCCAGCGCTTCCACCAGATCGTCCCAGGGTGCCCACCGCCGCAGCGTCGGCCACAGGGCGCGCACGGCTGCCTCGCTGCCGCGCTGCAGCACGGCGGTCGCGGCCGGCTCGAGGAACGTGCCCGCGACCGGCCCACCGTCCAGCAGGCGCAGCAGCGTGCGCTCGAGTTCGGCGCCGAGTTCGGGCCGCCGCACCAACGCCCGCACCGTGCGGGCGGCCAGCGTCGGTTCGCCTTCGAGCCACGCCGCCAGCAGCGGGGCCGGCAGCAGGTCGACGGCCGCGTCGAGAAGCCGCGCCAGGTCGGCGGCGCCGTCCGCGGTCTCGGCGTGCGCCAGCGCCCAGTCGATCACGCGCGCATCGACGAACCGCGCGTCGACCAGCGCGGTGAACGCGGCCTGCTGCAGGTCGCGGGCGGCGGTCGCGTCGGCGAGCACCGCCAGCAGGCGTTCGCGGCGCTCGGCGCGGTCGAGCAGCGGCACCGCGAAGCGCAGCCAGCGCACCTCGAGCGGCGTCTCCCCGTCGAGTGCCGCGCGGGCCCGCTCCTGCACCGCGGCCGGCGCACGCTGCGCGACGAGCAGGCTGAGTTCGTCGGCGAGTTCGGCCGGCAGCACGGCGACGACGCCGAGCAAGTGCTGCGCGCCGCGCGGCGACATGCGGTCGAGGAACGGCACGACGGTCGCCGCGTCGATGCGTTGCTGCTGCAGCAGGCCGTGCAGGCGCGACGCGAGGCCGTCGGCGCGCGGCGCGGGCAGCAGCCCGAGCGCCAGGTGCCAGCCGATGCCGACGTCGCCGGCGACCGCCGTGGCCAACAGCAGGTCGACGTCGGCGGCCGCCAGCGGCACGCCGCGCGCCGCCAGCGCCAGCAGCCGTTCGTCGGCCGTGCGACCGGGCGCCTCGCCGCAGCGCGCCGCGACCCAGTCGGCGGCCGCCGGCCGCGGCGCCCAGGCCAGTTCGAGCAGGAACCGCTGCGCCGCGCGCCGATCGGCATCGAGCCCCTGCAGCAGCGCCGGCGGCAGTTCGGGCCAGCCGTGCCGCACGATCGCCGCGGCCGTCGCCCCGACGGTCTCGTCCTCACAACCGAGCGCCGCCAGCACGGTCGCGACGTCGAGTTCGCCGCGCTGCTGCAGCGCGACCAGCTCGCGCACGCGCGCGTCGGCCGGATGCGGCGCGGCGACTGCGCCGGCGGGCTCGTCCTGCGCGGCGAGGCCGGCGGCCACGAGCCACGCGATCACGGCCCGGCGCGCGGTCACGGCATGCCCTCGCCGATCGCGCGCGGCAGATCGGACGCGACCAGCCCCCGTTCCGACGTGCGCCGCGCCAGCCGGTCGGCGGCGGCGCCGTGCAGGTGCGCGGCGAGGCAGGCCGCCGCGAACGGCGCCTCGCCCTGCGCCAGCAGCGCCGCCAGCAGGCCGGCCAGCACGTCGCCGGCGCCGGCGGTCGCGAGGCCGGGGTTGCCGGTGCGGTTGGTGAAGCAGCGCCGGCCGTCGCCGACCAGCGTGCCGGCGCCCTTCAGCAGCACGATGGCGCCCGACCGCGCGCACAGCGCGGCCAGCGCCGCGCGGCGGTCGCGCTGCACGGCCCCGCTGTCGCTGCCGAGCAGGCGCGCCGCTTCACCCGGGTGCGGCGTCAGCACCACCGGCCCGGCGCAGCGCAGCGGCGCCCGCAGCGGCGCCAGCACGTTCAGCGCGTCGGCATCGAGTACGACCGGCGCGCGGCTCGCGGCCAGCACCGCGCGCACGAGGCTCCGCGTCGCCGCGCTCGCACCGAGGCCGGGCCCCACCACGACCGCGTCGGCCGCTGCCGCGGCGGCGCGCACGCGGCCGACGGTGCGCGGCAGCGTCGTCGCGGCCGGCACCGCCAGCGGCAACAGCGGCTGCAGCGCACGCGGCAACGCCACGCGCACGAGGCCGGCGCCGCCGCGCAGCGCCGCATCGGCGCACAGCACCGCGGCACCGAGCATGTCGTGGCTGCCGGCGACGACCAGCACGGTGCCGGCGTCACCCTTGTGCGCGCCGCGCGGCCGCGGCGCCGGCATCGGCGGCAACCGGACCGAGCGCATCACAGCGGCCACTCGGCGGCGCAGCGCACCTCGCCGACCTCGCGCCGCTGCGTGTTGTGGATCGGCACGCGGTGGAACGCCTGCAGCGCGGCCGGCACCGCGTCGCCCGCGAACACGCCGAGCCGCCGCAGCAGGTCGACGACCACCGGCTGGTAGCCGCGCTCGGCGCCGTCGTCGATCTTGATCGAGAGGCCGAGCCCGCCCGGCCAGCGCCGGCGCGCCGGGTCGGGCGCCAGCGCCACCGCGTAGACACCCTCGGCGCCGTTCTTGGCGAAGCAGCCGCCAGGCCAGGTGCGCACCAGCGCGGTGCACAGCCGCTCTTCGCCGGCCAGCAGCGTCGGCGCCGTGCCCACGGCCTGCAGGATGCGGCGGCATGCGGCCGCTCGAACGGGCGGCAGGCCGGTCGGGTTCGCCAGCCGGCTGAATGCCCGGGCCAGCGCCACCAGCGGCAGCCGGAACGTCGGCGCCCCGCAGCCGTCGAGGCCGAGCGGCAGCGGCGCCGGGCAGCCCGCCATCGCAGCGACCGCGGCGTGCACTTCCTGCTGCGCCCGGCTGTCCGGTTCGAGGTAGCGCGTCAGGTCGTCGCCGCAGGCACGCGCGAGGTGCAGGAAGCCGGTGTGCTTGCCGCTGCAGTTGTTGTGCACCTTCTCGGGCTTCGCGCCGGACCGCAGCAGGTCGCGGCGGGCGTCGGCGTCGAACGGCGCGTGCGGCCCGCAACCGAGCTGGTCTTCGCGCAGGCCGCCGCGGGCCAGGAACGACCGCACCGCCGCGGTGTGCACCGGCGCGCCGTCGTGGCTCGCGCACATCACCGCGAGCTCGGCATCGGGCAGCGCCAGGCGCTCGGCGAGGCCGCGCTCGAGGAACGGCAGCGCCTGCAGCGGCTTGACCGCCGACCGCGCGAACACGAAGCCGTCGACGTCGCCGACGGCCAGCACCGGCTCGCCGTCGTGGCACACCGCGACCGCGCCGCGGTGCCACGACTCGACCTGGCCGCTGCGCGTGACGACGGTGAGCACGGGGTTGGCGACGGGCGGCGCTGCGGCGGGTGCGGGCACGCCGTGGTTATAGCGAGCGCGGGCCCCGGGCGCGTTCGCGGTCCGCCACCACGCCTGCTATAAGGAATGCGTCCGCGCTGCCGCCATGGAACTCGTCGAAGTCGAACTCGCCCGCGTCGTGATCCACCAGAAGGGGGATCAACAGTTCATCCACCTGCGCGAGCGCAAGGGCCACCGCGGCTTCCCGATCGTGATCGGCTTCAACGAGGTCGAGGAGATCAACCGCAAGCTGTGCGGCGTGCAGCCGCCGCGGCCGCTGACGCACGACCTCGTCGGCCGCATCCTGGCCGGCCTCGGCCACCGGCTGCACCGCGTGGTCATCAACGAGCTGCGCGAGGGCACGTTCTACGCGACGCTGGTGCTGATGCCGCGCGACGCCGGCACCGCGCAGACCGGCAAGGAAGTCGTCGTCGACTGCCGGCCGTCCGACGCGATCGCGCTGGCGGTGCAGACCGGCGCGCCGATCCTGGTCGCGCGCGACGTGTTCGAAGCCGTCGCCGCCGACTGACCAGGGTGGCGGTCGCCGCGCGCCGCGGCTAGCGTCCACGCCCGGCCCGCAGCCCGCACGCGGTGGGATGGCAGAGTGGCCGAATGCGGCGGTTTTGAAAACCGCTGAGCCCGCAAGGGCTCCGGGGGTTCGAATCCCTCTCCCACCGCCACTCCTTCGCACGCATCGACGCATTCGAGACGCGCAACACGCCGGCAGCGGGTCGCCATGGCGCCCAGCCGCCACCGCGGATTTCCAGTTGCACGCGGCAACGTTCGCCGGTCTAGTGCCGTCGCCGCCGGAGAGGTGGCAGAGTGGCCGATTGCGTCACCTTGCTAAGGTGATGTACCGGTAACGGTACCGGGGGTTCGAATCCCCCCCTCTCCGCCAGCTTTCCCTCGCCGTGCGCCCGCGCCTCCTGCTCGCCTGCAGCTGCGTCCTACCCGCCTGCGCGGGCCCGGCGCTGCACCTGCACGGCGTCGATGCCGCGCGCGTGTTCGTGGACGGCCGCGAGGTCGCGGCGCCGCGCGCCGCCGAGGACGATCCGAGCGCCGGACCGGAACCGGACCCCGGCCCACCGGTCGACCCGACGGTCGCCCGCGTGCCGTTCCGCTACTACGGCACCACCCGGTGGCACGCGCTGCCGCGCGACCACAGCGACGGCGAACCCGACTGGGCGCACCAGCCCGCCGCCGCGACGGTCGCGCTGCCGGCGCCGGCGAGCCCGTGGCTGTTCCCGCTCGACTTCCCGCTCGAACTGGCGCAGTGGGCGTTCGGCCGCGGCGACACGCACGTCGAGATCGACCTGCCGGCGACGCCGGCGATGCGCACGCCGCCGCCCGAAGTGCCGCTGCCCGGCTTGACCGAACTGGCCGGCCGCGCCGCCGCGGCGCGGGTGCAGCGGTGACGGCCCTGCCCGGCGACGGCCTGCCCGCGCCCGGCAGCCTCGTTGTCGTGCACGGCCTCGGCCGGTTCGGCGGCGGCCGCGAAGCGGTGCGCTTCCTGGCCCGGCGCGGCTGCCGCGTGCGCGTCGCCGACAAGAGCGACGGCGCCGACCTGCAGGCGGTCCGGCTGGCGCTGCGCGACGCGGGTGACGTCGACTGGCAGCTCGGCCGCGAGGATGCATCGCTGCTGGACGGCGCCGACTGGCTGCTGACCAACCCGGCGGTGCCGGACCAGCATCCGCTGCTGGCGGCCGCGGCCGCGCGCGGCGTCGCGCGCACGCAGGAGGTCGACCTGTTCCTGGCTGCGTATCCGGGCACGGTCGTCGCGGTCACCGGCACCAACGGCAAGTCGACGACGTCGACGCTGCTGCATGCGGCGCTGCGCCGCGCCGGCCGCGACGCGCTGCTCGGCGGCAACATCGGCAACAGCCTGCTCGCCGAGCAGGCGAACTGGCAGCGCGACCAGATCGCGGTGCTCGAGATCTCGAGCTTCCAGCTCGAACGTCTGCACGCGGCGCGCCGCACCGCCGGGGCAGTGTTCACGCGGATCGGCAAGGACCACGTCGACCGGCACGGTTCGCTGGCCGCCTACCACCAGGCGAAGGCGCGGCTGGCCGCGATCGCGACCGACTTCGTCGTGCACGCGGCCGACGATCCGGTCGCCAGCGCCTACGCGAGCCCGGCGCAGCGCCGCGTGCGCTTCGCGCCGACGCCGCCGGCGCCGGACTGCGCCGGCGTCGACGACGGCATGGTGACCGTCCGCCTCGGTGCCGGACCGGCGGTGCCGATCGTGCACGCGGCGGCGCTGCGCCTGCTCGGCGAGTTCCAGCTCGAGAACGTCATGGCGGCCGCCGCCGCGGCGCGCCTGGTCGGCGCCGACGCGCACGCGGTCGGCCTGGCACTCGCCAACGCGAGCCCGCTGCCGTTCCGGCTGCAGCTGGTCGCCGTGCAGGACGGCGTGCGCGTCTACGACAACGGCGTGTCGACCGAGGTCGAGTCGACGCGGTCGGCGCTGCAGGCGCTGACCGGCCGCATCCACTGGGTCGGCGGCGGCAAGAGCAAGGACGGCGACTACGCGACGATGGCCGCCGCGGTGGCGCCGCGCATCGCCTCGGCGCACCTGTTCGGCGCCGCCGCCGAGCCGCTCGGCGCGCTGCTGCAGGACCGCGTGCCGACGACCGTGCACGGCCCGTTGGCCGCGGCGCTGACCGCCGCGTTCGCCGCCGCCCGGCCCGGCGATGCGGTGCTGTTCAGCCCGGCGTTCGCGTCGTTCGACCAGTATCCGAACTTCCGCGCCCGCGCGCTCGAGTTCCACGGCTGGCTCGCGGCCCGCCGTGACGCCGACGCATCTCTTGGCGCCGGCGGTGCCGGCACCTAGACTCGGCAGAACGTCATGCAGTACTGCACGGCATGCCAGAAGGCGATCGCGACGATCGTCGTGATGGACCTCACCAACGGCGCCGTGAGCGGGTCGCAGCACGTCTGCGCCGCCTGTGCCGAGCAGCTCGGCATCGCGCAGCCGAAGCTGCCGCCGAAGTTCTCGCCGGAGATGCTCGAGGACCTGCTCGGCGGCATCAAGGGCGGCAAGCCCGCCGCCGCCCGCGCGCGCGCCGAGGCCTGCCCGGGTTGCGGCATGACGCCGACCGAGTTCCGCAGCAAGGGCCGGCTGGGCTGCCCACGCTGCTACGAGGCGTTCCGCGGCGAACTGATGCCGCTGCTGCAGCGCATCCACGAGGCCCAGACCCACCGCGGCCGGCTGCCGTCGCGCGCCGAGCCGATCGCGCCGCCGAACGAGGACCGCACGCTGACCGACCTGCGGCGGCGGCTCGAGGACGCGGTGCGCGGCGAACGCTACGAAGAGGCGGCGCGGCTGCGCGACGACCTGCGCCGCGCCGAACGCGGCGAGGAATCGAAGCCGTGAGCAAGAAGCGCGGCGGTGGTGGCAGCGGCGGCCCGCCGTCGGGCTTCCGCGCCGGCGCCTGGTTGTCGGGCACCGGCCCCGAACACGACATCGCGATCTGCACGCGCGCCCGCCTCGCGCGCAACCTGCAGGGCTTTCCGTTCGCGCCGCGCCTGCAGGACGGCGAATCGCGCGAACTCTACGAGCTGGTCACGCAGCGCCTGCGCCAGCCGGGTTTCCCGGAAGCACTCGGCATCGTCGACCTCGAGCCGATCGACGAGCTCGAGCGCAGCGTGCTGGTCGAACGGCACCTGATCAGCCGCGAACTCGCGGCCAGCCGGCGGCCCAGCGGCGTCGCGGTCGACCAGGGCGAGAACGTCGCGATCATGATCAACGAGGAGGACCACCTGCGCGTGCAGGTGTTCGCTCCGGGCCTGCAGACCGAAGCGGTCTGGCGGCGCGCCGAGCAGGTCGACGACGCCCTGCTGCAGCGGCTGCCGATCGCCTGGTCGGAGGAGTTCGGCTTCCTGACCGCCTGCCCCACCAACACCGGCACCGGGCTGCGCCTGTCGGTGATGATGCACCTGCCGGGCCTGGTCTGGTCGGAGGAGATCGACAAGGCGACCAACGTCGCGCAGAAGATCCACCTGGCGGTCCGCGGCCTCTACGGCGAAGGCAGCCGCGCGCTCGGCGACTTCTACCAGGTCAGCAACCAGATCACGCTGGGCCGCGACGAGGCGCAGATCCAGGCCGACGTGTTCCTGGCGGTCAGCCGCTTCGTGCAGTGGGAACGCGAGGTGCGCGGTGCGCTGCTGCGCGATGCCGCGCGCGTCCGCACGCTCGACCGCGTGCACCGCGCGCTCGGCACGATCGAACGGGCCCAGATCCTGACCAGCGAAGAGGCGCTCGGCTGCCTGTCGGCGCTGCGCTTCGGCGTCGAGGAGGACCTGATCGACGACTTCGACACCGCGGCGCTGAACCGCGCGCTGCTGCTGTCGCAGCCAGGCCACCTGCAGCGCCACACGCGCGAGCGGCTGAAGCCGGACGAGCGCGACCAGCGCCGTGCGCAGCTGCTGCGCGAGACGCTCGGCTGCGCCCCGTGAGCCGTCGGCCCACCTCGGCACTCTCCCTGAGTCGCCCGGCCGCCACGACCGCGCCCGCCCGGGGCCGCGTGCCGCCTCGCGCCGATGCGGCCGACCCTGCACCCGAGTGCGCCGAAAAGCGGAGCCACGCGGGAAAAATGGCCGCCGTTCGCAGCCCGAGGCTGGATCTGCAACTGGGGTAAATCATATATCCCGGGTGGGCCGATCTAGGGATCGGCTCTTCCAGGCCCCCGAGGTTCCGCCGCATGTTCGATCGCTTCACCGACCGCGCCAAGAAGGTCATGAGCTTCGCCCGCCAGGAGGCGATGAAGTTCAACCACGAGTACATCGGCACCGAGCACATCCTGCTCGGGCTGGTCCAGGAGGGCAGCGGCGTCGCGGCCAACGTCCTGAAGAACATGAGCATCGACCTCGACAAGATCCGCCACGAGGTCGAGAAGATCGTCAAGACCGGCCCGTCGATGGTCACGATGGGCCAGCTGCCGTTCACGCCGCGCGCCAAGAAGGTGCTCGAGCTGTCGCTCGAGGAGGCGTCGCAGCTGAGCCACAACTACATCGGCACCGAGCACCTGCTGCTCGGTCTGATCCGCGAGAACGAGGGCATCGCCGCGCAGGTGCTGATGAACCTCGGCGTCAAGCTCGACGAGGTCCGCGAGGAGGTGCTCGAGTTCCTCGGCGCGTCGGAGAGCAACAGCGACGACGAAGGCGAGAGCAGCGAGTCGCAGAACAGCCCCGGCAGCGGCTCGTCGCAGCCCGGCGCCAGCGCGCCGACCGGCGGCACCAAGAGCAAGACGCCGGCGCTCGACTCGTTCGGCCGCGACCTCACCGAGCTGGCGCGCGACGCCAAGCTCGACCCGGTGATCGGCCGCGACCAGGAGATCGAACGCGTGATCCAGATCCTGTCGCGCCGCACCAAGAACAACCCGGTGCTGCTCGGCGAGGCCGGCGTCGGCAAGACCGCGATCGTCGAAGGGCTCGCGCAGCGCATCGTCAAGGGCACGGTGCCCGAGATCCTGCGCCGCAAGCGCCTGGTCGTGCTCGACCTGGCGATGATGGTCGCCGGCACCAAGTACCGCGGCCAGTTCGAGGAACGCATCAAGGCCGTGATGACCGAGGTGCGCCGCGCCAAGGACGTGATGCTGTTCATCGACGAGCTGCACACGCTGGTCGGTGCCGGCGGCGCCGAGGGCGCGATCGACGCCAGCAACGTGCTGAAGCCGGCGCTGTCGCGCGGTGAGGTGCAGTGCATCGGCGCCACGACGCTCGACGAGTACCGCAAGTACATCGAGAAGGACGGCGCGCTGGAGCGCCGCTTCCAGACCGTCAACGTCGAACCGCCGACGCCGGAGCAGACGCTCGAGATCCTGAAGGGCCTGCGCGACAAGTACGAGGCCCACCACCGCGTCGCCTACACCGACGCGGCGTTCCAGGCCGCGGTCGACCTCAGCACGCGCTACATCACCGGCCGCTTCCTGCCGGACAAGGCGATCGACGTCATCGACGAGGCCGGCGCCCGCGTGCGCATCAAGTCGATGACCGCGCCGCCGGACCTGCGCGACATGGACCAGGAGATCGCCCGGCTGAACAAGGAGAAGGAAGAGGCGGTCGCCAACCAGGACTTCGAACGCGCGGCCGACCTGCGCGACCAGGCGTTCAAGCTCGGCAAGAAGAAGGAAGAGATCCAGCGCGAGTGGCGCGAGCGCGAGAACTCGCGCGAGTCCGGCGGCCTCGTCGACGAGGACGTGATCGCCGAGACGGTCTCGAAGATGACCGGCATCCCGCTGAACCGCCTCGACCAGGCCGAAGCCGAGCGCCTGCTGAAGATGGAGCAGGAGCTGGGCCGCGACGTGATCAACCAGGAGCGCGCGATCACCGCCATCGCCAAGGCCGTGCGGCGCTCGCGCGCCGGCCTCAAGGACCCGAACCGGCCGATGGGCTGCTTCGTGTTCCTCGGCCCGTCCGGCGTCGGCAAGACCTGGCTGTCGAAGTGCCTCGCCAAGTTCATGTTCGGCAGCGAGGAAGCGATCATCCAGATCGACATGTCCGAGTACATGGAGAAGTACAACGCCTCGCGGCTCGTCGGCGCCCCGCCGGGCTACGTCGGCTACGAGGAAGGCGGCCAGCTGACCGAGAAGGTCCGCCGGCGGCCGTACTCGGTGGTGCTGCTCGACGAGATCGAGAAGGCACACCCGGACATCTTCAACATGCTGTTGCAGATCATGGAGGAAGGCCGGCTGACCGACTCGTTCGGGCGGCACATCGACTTCCGCAACGTGGTCCTGATCATGACGTCGAACATCGGCGCCAACCTGATCAAGAACAGCACCGGCCTCGGCTTCGGCAAGACGCCCGGCAAGGAAAGCGGCGCCGACAAGATGCGCGAGCTGATCCAGGGCGAGATCGAGCGCCACTTCCGCCCCGAGTTCATCAACCGCCTCGACGAGATCGTCGTGTTCAACCAGCTCAACCGCGACGACATGCAGCGCATCGTCGAGAACGAGCTGCGCAAGGTGAACTCGCGCATGAAGCAGAAGGGACACGAGCTCGACGTCGACCAGTCGGTGATCGACTGGCTGATCGAGAAGTCGTTCCACGAGGACTTCGGCGCACGGCCGCTGAAGCGCGGCATCGAGAAGCACCTCGAGGACCCGCTCTCCGAGCAGATCCTGAAGGGCCAGCTCGACACCCCGTACCGCATCAAGGCGGTGGTGAAGGACGGCGAGGTGCTGTTCGAGATGGTCGCCAAGCCGGTCGAGCCGAAGCCGGCCGTCGCCGGCAAGGGCGCCGACGCCAAGTCGGCCGACGGCAAGTCCGGCGGCGACGCGGCGAAGAAGAAGTAGCCGCCGCCGATTTCGTGCGACCGGCGGCGCGCGCGGCCCACTGATGCCGCGTGCGCGACGCCTACCTGAAGCTCGCCCTCGTCGAAGGATTCGGCGAGGGCCTCGTGCCGGCGCTGCTGGCCCCCGACCTGGACCCGGTGCGGTGCCTTGCGGCGCCGCCGCCGTTGCCGCCGCGCGCGGCGGCGCGGCTGCGCTGGCCCGACCTCGCGGCCCGCGCGGACCGGCTCGCGGCGGCGGCCGCCGCTGCGGGCCTCGAACTGCTGACACCGGCCGATGCCGCCTGGCCCGAGCGGCTGCGGCACGCGCCGCTGCGCCCGCTGGTGCTGTTCGTGCGTGGCGATCCGGCGGCGCTGGCGCGGTCGCGCGGCGTCGCGCTGGTCGGCACGCGCACGCCGACCCCGTACGGCAGCGCCACGGCCACCGCGCTGGCGACCGCGCTGGCACAGGCCGGCGCGACCGTCTGGAGCGGGCTCGCGCGCGGCGTCGACGCCCTCGCCCACCGCGCCAGCGTGGCCACCGGCACGCCAACCGTCGCGGTGCTGGCCGGCGGCCTCGACGCGATCTACCCGCCCGAACACGCGGCGCTGGCGCGGGCCATCGCCGACGGCGGCGGGTGCCTGGTCAGCGAACTGCCGCCCGGACAGGCCGCGCGGCGCGGCCACTTCCCGCGCCGCAACCGGCTGCTCGCACTCGGCGTCGAGGCGGTGGTCGTCGTCGAGGCGAGCCTGGCCTCCGGCGCACGGCACACGGCGCGCTTCGCGGCCGAGGCCTCGACCGACGTGTTCGCGGTGCCGGGACCGTGGCACAGCAGCCTGAGCCAGGGCTGCCACCGGCTGATCGCCGAGGGTGCGGGCATCGTCGAGGATCCGGCCGCGTTGCTGCAGGCGCTCGGGTTCGGCGGGCGCAGCACCGCCGCGGCGGCGCTGGCGGTCGCCGCCTCCGCCGACGAGCAGCGCGTGCTGGACGCGCTGCGCGACGGTCCGCGGCCGGGCGACCTCGTGCAGCGGGAAGCCGGACTCGAGCGAGGTCCGTTCCTGCGCGCGCTGTTCGGCCTCGAACGGCGCGGCGCCGTGCGGCGGCTCGCCGGCGATCTGCTGCACGCGCTGCCGGCCGGGCCGCCGGGGGCCGTCACCAGCCGATGAACAGCAGCTCGAGCACCAGCATGCACAGCACCAGCAGCAGCGACCAGACGAGCCAGCGGCCCGTGCGGCGCACGGCGGCGCGCACCGTGTCGGCGGCCGTCGCGTGGTGCTGCCCGACGATCACGATCGCGATCAGGAACAGCACCGGCACGTAGACCGCGATCCGCAGCAGCAGGTTCATGCGGCCGCTCCCGCCGGCTGCCGCACCGGGAACACCGACCGCTCGGCGACCGTGTAGGCGTCGACCATCACGACGAGGTTCATCAGGCCGGCCACCGTGCACAGCACGACACCGAGCGGCAGGTCCGGCGGCTCCCCGACCATGCGCATCGGGCCGGTCACCAGCGCGGCGAACAGCGAGCCGCCGCCGAACAGGTTCTGCGCGATCCACCACACCGAGTAGGTCGCGCGGTCCACCGCGTGCCCGTGCGAGAACACGAGGCCCAGCGCGAACACTGCGACGACCGCAGCGCCGAGCAGCATGCCCTTGTCGCGCTGGCCGGCGCGCGCGTGGCCGAGCCCCGGCACCAGCCACGACAGCGCCGCGCACAGCGCCGGATCGGCCACCGGCGCCGCCGGACTCGCGCCGCCGTCGCGCCGCAGCCGCAGCTGCCAGTGCGCCGCCGCCGACCAGAACGCCGCCAGCATGCCGGAGGCGCCGGTCAGGAAGCCGCCGAGGTGCTCGAGGTCGCGCGGCAGGCGCCACAGGCGCTCGCCGGTCGGCGTCGCGTCCCAGCACAGCAGCGCGCCGAGCGTGTTCGCGGGCAGGTTCAGCAGCTCGGGCAGCGACAGCGGCAGGCCGAACCGAGCCAGCCCGCGCAGCACCGCCGACGCGTTCTCGTCGGGCGTCAGCAGCGCCCAGTAGAACAGGCGCTCCCGCACGAGCACCCAGCCGGCGAAGAACAGCGCCGTACAGCTCGCCAGCGCGAGCACCGCCCGCTGCTTCTGGCCGAGCCGCCACTGCAGCAGGCCCGGCACGAAGCCGAGCAGGAACGGCCCCCAACCGAGGCCGCGCGCCGGATGGCTGTTCGGGTGCTCCATGTGGGCCGACAGGTTACCCACGGCCGGACCTCGGTCGAGCCTTTTGCGGCGCGCGGCGCCGGCAGCCGGCCGGCCGGCACCCGGCGCGCCCGCGTGGGCCGGCCAGGCGTGCGGTCACTTCGGCACGGCGCCGTCGCCGAACACCTGCTCGCGCGTCAGCACGAGACGCCGTTCGCTGTCCGGCGCCGCCACGACCTTGCGCCCGTCGAGCGTCGCGACGCGCAGCTCGAAGCACCACGGCTCGTGGCGGAACAGCAGCGAGTGCAGCGTGCCGAACGCGTGGCCGCCGCCGCGGTCGACGTCGCGCAGCAGGTCCCAGGCCTCGGCCGTCGACACGTGCAGGTCGCCTTCGGCGAGGCAGCGGTCGATGCCGCCGCGCACGCGCCGTTCGCGGTCGAGGCTGTCGCGGCTGGCCTTGCGGCCGTCGGTGCGCGTGTGGAAGTGGTTCGTGACGACGGCGGCTGCGGCCGTGCGTTCGCCCAGCACGCAGCGCTCGGCGTCGGTCTCGAACACCGCGAACGGCGGCGCGTCGGCCGGGACCCGCGGCAGCACCAGGTGCGTCAGGAACCCCGCCGGCGGGCTCGTGTAGTCGAGCAGGCTGCGCGCCAGTTCGACCGCAGCCGCGCCGTCCGCCGCGCGCGCCTGCAGCAGCGTCGCCCGCGCGGCCACCGCGCTCGGCCACGACTCCGGCTCCGGCGTCCAGGTCACGTTCGCCGAACCGACGTGCAGGTAGGCGACGTAGCCTTCGCTGCTGACGCCGGTCACGGTGCCGACGTAGCCCGGCCAGCCGACGGACGCGACCGCGGCGCCTTCGGTCGGATGCTGCACGATCAACAGCGTGCCGTCGAGCATGTGCGGCCCGGTCAGCGGCCAGTCGAAGTTGCGGCCGGTCAGCACGCCGCCGCCCTCGACCTGGTCGCCATAGAGCGTGAAGCTGCTGCACCCCATCAGGCCGAACACGTCGAGCGCGTTCGCGACCAGCAAGTCGGTCAGGTCGAACTCGCGGCCGAGGTCCGGCATGCGGCGGTCGGCGCCGCTGTCGCAGAGGCCGGCGAACAACGCCTCGATCTCGGCCGTCACGTCGTCGGGGTAGACGATCAGGCGGCCGATCGCCGACCGCGCCTGCTGCAGCAGCTGCGGCTGGCGCGCGAACCGCGCCGTGAACTCGGCGATCAGCACCGTGCTGACGTCCTTGCCGACCAGACGGCCGTGCGCGTAGCCGCGCTCGGCCGGCGAGCCCCAGACCCGCAGCACGCGCAGGCCCGCATGCGTCTCGAGGCGACCGTGCACCGCGGCAGCGGCAGCCGGGGGCGCCGCCTGCGCCACTACCACGCAACCCAGCAGCAGCGACGCCGCGAACCGACGGGCCAGGAAGTGCATGGCGCGCCACTGTGCCGCGGCACCGGCGGGTTGCCAACCCTCGCCGCTCACCGCGCCGCGAACGCGCCGCGCTGCAATCCGGGCCGCTCGCTGGCGAACACGACCCCGGCCGCGGTCGGCACGGCGGTCAGCGGTCCGTCGCCGAACGGGTCGGCCAGCGGTTCGCTGCGCACGCCGCGGTGCCAGTCGACCGCCAACCGCAGCAGGCGCAGCCGGGCCACGACCTCGCGGCGGTGCTCCTCGGCCTCGACGACGTGTTCGGCGAACCCGGGCCAGGCGCCGATCCGCGCCCGCCTGCTGGCGGCCGCGACCACCGCCAGGCGGGCGCGCCGCTGCGGCCACGGCTCGGCGGCCGGCGTAGCGGCCGCGAACGCGATGGCCGCCTCGACTTCCTGGGTCGCCAGCGACATGCCGTAGTGCCGCACCGAGAACCCGTGCCGCCACGCGATCAGCGCCGACGGCAGGCCGAGGTCGCCGGCGGTCCAGCGTTCGCGCCGTGCCAGCGCCAGTACGAACGTCGCCGCCGCGTCGCCGAGCGGATCGTGGACCAACGGCAGCGCCGCGTCGACGGCCGCGAGCGCCGCCGCGAGCCGCGCCAACGGCTCGTCGCCGGCGGCGGCGAGCCAGGCCTCGTCGAACTCGCCGAGCATGCGCTCGACGATGACGTCGCCGATCCGCGCGCAGACCGGCACGATGCCGTGCGCGAGGTCGGCGCCGACGGCGAGGCCGTCGAGCAGCGTCTGCCGGGCGGCCTCGTGCCGCCCCGCCCGCGCGTGTTCGCGCGCGGCGAGGCGCAGGCCGTCGACCAGCGGCAGCACGTCCAGCCACGGCACGTCGTCGCCGGTGGTTTCGGGCCCAGGCCAGCTACCCGGTCCGCCACTGCGGTGCGCCGCCTCGCGCAGCGCCGCCAGCGCGGGTTCCAGCCGGCGCAGCAGCTCCTGGTCGGCCGGGGCCAGCACCTGCTGCGTCCCCATCGCCTCGGCGACCTCGGTGAGCCGCGTCGGATCGAGCGCCCCCACCCGGCCGAGCAGCGCCACCGCCGCGGCGTAGCCCTGGTAGGACGAGCCCGGCACGGTCGCGCCGTCGAGCACCGGGCATTCCCGGTCGGCGGCGCGCCAGGCGGCCACGTGCGCCTCGGCCCAGGCGAGCGCCTGCGGCCAGCCCATCGGCTGCGCGAACAGGCTGGCGGCGGTCATCGCCGCCAGCAACCCACCGACTCCGAGCGTCCAGCGCCACCAGGCCATGCCGGTGGGACGCCGCTGCTGCGCCGATCTTCCGGCCTGCCGCCGCAGCGGCGGGCCGGCGCGCCGTCACTTCGCGGCGCGGTAGATGTCCTGCACGGCCTTCAGCAGCTTCAGCGCGTCGGCCTTCGGCCGCTGGAACGCATTGCGGCCCATGATCGAGCCGAACGAGCCGCCGTCGGCGAGGCCCTTGATCTCGGCCAGCACCTCGTCGGTGCCCTTCGCCTCGCCACCGGAGAAGATCACGATGCGACGGCCGCCGAACGCGGCCTGCACGACGTGGCGCGTGCGCTCGGCCAGCGAACCGATCGCGATCTTCTCGCCGTCGTAGACCTTCTTCGCGGCGTCCTGTTCGAGGTGTTCGGTCGGCGGCTTCACCTTGATCACGTGGGCGCCGAGCTGCGCCGCGATCTGCGCCGCGTAGGCACAGACGTCGATCGCGGTCTCGCCCTTCTTGCTGAGTGCGCTGCCGCGCGGGTAGCTCCAGACGACGACCGCGAGGCCGGCCGCCTTGGCCTGCTCGGCGATCTCGCGCAGCTCCATGTACATCGCGTCGCGCTGGTTGCTGCCCGGGTAGATCGTGAAGCCGATCGCGGCGCAGCCGAGCCGCAGCGCATCCTGCACCGAGCCGGTGACGGCCGGCTTCGGATCCGGCGAGCTGTACAGCGAGTCGCTGTTGTTGAGCTTCAGGATCAGCGGGATGCGGCCCGCATACTTGCGCGCACCGGCCTCGAGGAACCCGAGCGGCGCCGCGTAGGCGTTGCACCCCGACTCGATCGCGAGCTCGAAGTGGTAGTGCGGGTCGTAGCCCGGGGCGTTCTTCGCGAACGAACGCGCCGGCCCGTGCTCGAAGCCCTGGTCGACCGGCAGGATCACGAACTTGCCGGTGCCGGCCAGGGCGCCGGTGTCCATCATCCAGCGCAGGTTCTTCAGGACGCCGGGGTTGTCGGATTCGTACCAGCTCAGGATCTCGTCGACGCGCTTGCTCATGGTCGTTTGCCGGGGGCGGACAGGGAGAAGAGGGCCCGGATTGTGGTGCCCGTCCGCACCGATGCAAGCACGGCGTGGCGCGTGGCGCGCGGGGCCGATGGCATCGCCGCCACCGGCCCCCGCGGCCGCCTGCCGCCGGCGGCGCCGGCTACTTCAGCTTCAGGCCGCGCGCCTGGCTGCCGGTCGTGAACTCCCAGAAGAACACCAGCGGGTCAGCGCCGCCGATCTGCAGCAGCACGCGCACCTGGTAGTGCTTGTTGGCCTCGAGCGCCTCCTTCGGAACCACGAACAGGACGTCGCGCAGATCGCGCTTCTTGTTCAGCGGCACCTTCGGCGTGTGCACCCAGCACGGCACCTCCTGCTTGCCGCGCTCGACCCAGGCGCGGTAGTCCTCGCCGTCCTTGGCGCAGAAGTTCTTGGCCGGCTGCTTGCCGCCCTTGCGCGCCTCCCACAGCTCGATCGACGAGTCGGCGAGCAGGATCGACACTTCCTGCTGCAGCTGCAGGCTGACCGTGTAGCCGCACTTGGTGACGTCCTGCTGGTCCTCGGGCTGGTCCTCGAGCGGGTTCGGGCTCTCGCGCGACGGGAAGTGCGTCGGCACGCCGACCATGTTGTGCGGCGGCCACGTGACCAGGCGCGGCGCGGCGCCAGGGTCGTACGGCTCCTCCAGCGAGCCCATGTCGAGCACGCCGACCGAGAAGTCGGCCTCGCTGAGGTAGCAGTAGCCGAGCCGCTTGATGTTGTGCTCGAGCATCGGGAAGCGGTGGTACGGCGTGCCGATCCAGCCGTCGACGGAGTCGCGCGCGAACTCGGCGCCGCGCGGACCGTTGGCGGTGATGATGTTGCCCTGGCCGGCCTGCTGGCCGCGGCGCGTGAACTCGGGGTGCGCCGGATCCTCCTCGTGGATCTCGGGGCCGGGCTTCTCGGCGAGTTCCTGGTGCGCCATCACGTACTTGGCGTGCAGCTCGCAGCCCAGCGACGTCTCGGCGTCCATCTCGCACTCACCGAGCGGCACGAACTTGCCGTCGGTCATGTTGCCGCCCTTCTCCCACGTGAAGCCGATCAGCTGCGTGCGCACCAGGTTGATCTGGTCCAGCGCCGCCAGCTCCTCCTTGCTCGGCCGCTCGGGCAGCAGCGGCGGGCCATAGCCGGTGCCGTAGGCGACGCCGGAGTCGCCACGCGCCCATTCGCGCCATTCGGCGTCGATGACCTCGGACGGCTTGCCGAGCTTCTCGACGACGATCGCCTCGACGTCCTCGAGCGTCGGCACCTTCTTCTCGACGTCCGGCAGCGCCAGGTAGAAGTCGAGCCACTTGTCCGGGTAGGCCGCCATCATCCAGGTCATCACGCTCCAGCCCTTCAGCCGGCAGTCGTTGCGGAAGTTCGACAGCTTCTCGCGCGGCACCTGCGCCAGCGCCCAGTCCTGGTTCGACACCGCCTGGTCGCGCACCGTGCGCATCCACCAGTTGGTGCCCTCGGGCAGTTCGAGCCCGTCGTCGCCGACCGTGCCCTCGGGCAGCGCGCCCCAGCGCGAGATCGACGTGGCCTTCATGTACCAGGTGATCGCGTGCACGATGCCCTGGCCGACGCCGTCGTTGCGGCCGGACAGCAGCCCGTGGAACACCACGTAGGCGATCAGGCTGTCCTGGATGTGGCGCGGCGACGCGCCGATCTTGACCACCGCGGCGCCTTCCTTGGCGCGCCACTCGGTGTTCGCGAACTGCATGCCCTCTTCGACGCTGCGGCCCTGCAGCAGGCCGGGGTTCGCCTTCAGGAACTCCTCGCGCTCGCGCTGCGTGAACAGGAAGCCGTACCACGCATAGAGCGTCGCGCGCTCCTTGAAGCGCAGGCGCTTGGCGTTCTCCTCACCGAGCAGCCACAGGCCGAACTCGAGCCCACGCTCGGCCCAGGCGACCGAGACGTCGGCGTTCTCCTGCGTGCCGCGCGACCAGACCACGAAGTTCTCGGACTTCGCGCCGTGGATGTCGAAGTTCGGCTTGCGCATCCAGTCCGGCACCGAATCGCGCAGCGCGACCAGTTCCTGCGGCATCTGCTCCTGCGGCAGCGCCGTGATCTGGTACTGCTTGCGCGCGATCTCGACCGCCTTCAGCTCGATCTCCTTCATCCGCCGCGCCATCGTGATCTGGTCCGGCGTGCCGAAGAAACCCGGCCCCTCGGTCAGGCCCAGCGCGAGGTTGGCCTCGCGGTCCATCGGGTTGTAGTAGATCGCCTTGTTCAGGTGGTAGGTCGCGCGCTCGGCGCCCGCCTCCTTCATCTTCAGGCCGAGCTTGCGATGCAGCTCGCTGAGCTTCGTCGACGTCTTGGCCCACTGGTCCATGACCTTGAAGCGGTTCTCGTAGGTCGCCTTGTCGACCCACTTCTTGCGCTTCTCCTCCGGCAGCTGGACCCAGACGTCCTTCTCCTTCTTGTAGCCGAGCTCGCCGCGCGACGACGCGTGGTTCGGGTCGTACTGCAGGATCAGGTCGAACGCCTGCTTGGCGCGCTGGCCGACCTTGCTGGACTTGGCGACCGTCGCGAACGTGCCGAGCGCACTGATGCACTGGCGCGTCAGGTCGGCCTCCTCCTTGGCGAAGTCCTGCGCGGTCGCGGGCCGCAGCAGCAGGATCAGCACGAGCAACAGGGTCGGATGCAGGAAGCGCGGGGTCTGGGTCATCGGGTGCCGATACGGGGTTCGGTACGGGCCGGAGAGTCTACGGACCCGGCGCCGGCATGCACCGGGATCGCACGGGAACTGCGCCGCGGTGGCGCGCCCCCGCACCGGGTCGCGGCCGGCCGCGGCGGCCGGTCAGCGCATCTGCACGTAGGTGCCGCCGGAGTCCTTGGCCAGCCACTCGAGCACCTCGAGGTTGCCGCCGATCGCGATCGTGTGGATCTTGATCTTGCGGTGCTGGTTCCAGAACGCGACGTCGGTGCGGATCCGGTGCGGATCGATCACCTCGCCGTTGGTCGGTTCGCCGTCCGACATGATGAAGATCGTGTCGACGTCGGGGTCGCCGAACGCCATCTTGACCGTGTCGTAGAGGTTCGTCGCGCCGTTGGCACCGAGCCGTTCGACCCACTCGAGCGCGGCGGCCTTGGTGGTCGGGTCGAACACCGCGACGCCTTCCTTGCGCCATGGCTCGACGCTGCTGGCGAACGCCAGCACGTTGAACAGCGTGCCGGGTTCGAGGTTCTCGATCGCCTGCTTCAGCTCCTGCTTGGCGACGTCGATGCGCGCGGCGCCGCGCTTGCCGACGTAGCGGCCGTACATCGACTCGAGCATCGAGCCGGACACGTCGAGCACGAAGATCACGCGCTGCGACTCGACCTTGATGCCGAAGAACTTCGCGGTCGCGGTCGTGCGCGCGGCCAGACGCTTGCGCTCACGCTCGCGTTCGGCCTTGTCGAGCTCCTTCTCGCCGACGACCTCGAACGTGGCGCCGGCCGCCTGCCACCAGCCCTGCCAGGCCGCCGGATCCTCCTCGAACGGCTGCGCGGTCAGCTGCCACAGCACCTCGGCGATGCGGCGCCGCATGCGGCCGTGCTCCTTGCCGATGCGCTCGACCAGCGCGGCGACACCCTGCTTCTGCCGCAGCGCCAGCAGCGCCTCGATCGCCGCGAAGCGCGTCGACCAGTCGTCGTGGGCCAGCGCGCCCAGCACGACGTCGAGCTGACGCTTGTCGCGCGCGCGGCCGATCACCGAGATCGCGGCGTTGCGCACCTCGCGGTCGGCGTGCGCGGCGAAGCCGGCCAGCTCCTTGAGCCAGGCGCTGCTGGTGCCTTCGATCGCGGTGATCGCCTCGAGCGCGAGCCGCAGATCGTCGGGGTCCTTGCTCTTCTGCAGCAGCTCGCGCAGCGGCGCGATCGCGTCGCGGTCGCGGCGCTTGCCCAGCGCCTCGGCGGCCGCGCGCCGCACCTCGAGCGCTTCGTCGCCGAGCTGCTTGCGGATCGCGGCCAGCGCCTTCGGGTCGTCGATGCGCTCGGTCGCGCGCAGCACGAACACCTTCTCGTGCGGCTTGCCCTTGCCGAGCATCTTGACCAGCCGCTTGTCGGTCGCGTCGTCGCGCATCGCGACGATCAGCGCGGCCATGCGTTCGCGCAGGTCCTCCGGCGTGACGTCGCGCTTCTTCATCAGGTCGAGGAACTTGTTGACCGCCTTCGGCCCGACCCGGTCGGCGTAGATCTGCGCCGCCTCGGCGCGGTCGGCGCCGGGAAAGTCGACGCGGTCCAGCACCCACTCGGCCATCTCCGCGGTCTTCGGCATCGACTGCTGCGCCATGAAGGTCAGCGCCGCGCGCCGGATCTTCGGGTTCTGCTCGCGTTTCAGCGCCTCGACCAGTTCGTCCTCGTCGAGCCAGGGCCGCACGCCCTGGAACGCGAGCAGGCGAATCGCCGGCAGCTCCGGCGCCGCGATCTCGCCCTTCGGGTCCTTGCGCTGCTCCTGCTTCAGGTTCCACAGGAACCGGTACCAGTCGGCGTCGTCGGCCGAGGCCAGCTTCACGTGTTCGGCCAGCGCCGGTTCGCGCACCGCGTCGGGCGCCTGGCTGTCGACCAGTTTGCGCAGCAGGCTGCGGCCGAGCGTCGCCGAGCGGCCGAGCGTCGCCAGCGCCTCGGCGCGCAACTCCTCGTGGTCGGCCAGGCCGGCGATCGCGGCGACCTTGTCGAGCGCCGGCTGCTCGGCGTCGGCCACACCTGTGAACTGCGCGAAGCCGCGCAGGATCTCGCGCCGCATCAGCAGGCTGCCGACCTGGTCGAACGCCTCGACGAGGCCGAGCGCGGCTTCGCGCGTGCGCGCGGCGGCGATCTTCTGCACCAGCTCGAGCGGCGCGTCGTCCTTGTTGCGCAACAGCTCGTTGACCCAGGCCGTGACGCCGTCCTGCGCGCAGACCGGGCCGATGGCGAGGAGCACGGCGAGGACGGTTCGGCAACGGCGCGCGGACATCGCGCCGATCGTCGATCGCACCGCCGGCGCGGTCAAGTCGCGCCCCCACGGGCTCCTGACCCGGGCGGTGCTGCCCTGGCACGGCCCGCGTGGCAGCGCGCCGCGCGCCGCGGTATCACCTGCGCATCGCCCCGCCCTCGCCGCACCTGCCGCTCCGCCTCGCGATCCTGATCGGCGCGCTGGTCGATCGCGCCTGGCGCGTCGACGGACTCGTCGACGGCGACCACTTCTTCCGCCAGGCGCACGTGCTGGCCAACGTCGACGGCATGCTGGCGCACGGCCTCGCCGTCGCGCCGGGAACCTGGAACGACGACCTGTTCCTGCACTTCTACGACTTCCCGGTCTACCAGGGCCTCTGCGCGGTGCTGGCGCGCGCGACCGGACTCGCCGCGCCGCTGGTCGCCGAGGCCACCAACGTCGCGGCGCTGGGTGTGCTGCTGCTGGCCACCTGGCGCCTCGGCGAACGGCTGGCGCTCGGCGCGCTGGCGACCACCGCGGCGCTGCTGCTGCTGGCGCTGGCACCGCTCGGGCGGTTCTGGTTCGCGGCGCCGAGCCTCGACCCGTTCGTGGTCACACTCGGCACGGTGTCGCTGGCCGCCTGGCTCGACACCGGGCCCGACGCGCGGCCGGCGCGGCGCCGCGTCGCCACCGCGGTCTGGCTCGGCACCGCGTTCGTCGCGACGCTGGCGAAGAGTCCGACCTACCTGCCGGTCGCGGTCGCGATCCTGGCCGCGATCGTGCGCCGGCACGGGGTCGCCGGGCTGCGCCGCGGCCCGACGCTGGCATTCGTCGCCGTGCTGGCAGCGGCGCAGCTGCTGTTCGTCGGCATCGGCGCGCACGCGAACGCCGACGCGCGCGGCTGGCCGGACCGCGCCACCGAACTGGCCTGGTACTTCGGCAGCGCCGCCGAACGGTTCGCGATCGGCCCGCACGCCGAAGTGCTGGCGCGGATCGCCAAGCAGGTGCTGTCGGTGCCGGTCACGATCACCGCGCTGGTGGTGCTGGTCGCGCGGCTCGCACGGCCCGACGCGGGCCGCACGTTCGTCACCGTCTGGAGCCTCGCCGCCGTCGGCGCGAGCCTGTTGTTCCTGCACGTCAACGTCGTGCACGGCTACTACCAGCTGCCGTGCCTCGTGCCGCTGGCGCTGTGCGGCGGCGCCGCCACGGCGGCGCTGGCCGACCGGCTGCGTGCGCGGCGCCGCACCGCCGCCGCGGTGCTGCTCGCGCTCGCGGCCGCGGCGACCTGGTCGTCCGAACGCTACCTCGCGCGGCTCGGCGCAGCGTCGACCGCGACGATCCGCGCCGCCGGCGCGTTCGTGCAGCAGCACACCGCGCCCGCCGACTACGTGCTCTATGCGCGGCCGACCGCCGATGACAACCCGGTGTTCCTCTACTGCGCGCAGCGCCACGGCGCGAACGTGACCGGCGACCTGGCGCCGGCGGCGCTGACGGCGACGTTCGCCGCGCGCGCGACCGCCCGCGGCGGACGCTTGGTGCTGTTCGCGCCGGCCGACGTCGCCGCACCGACCGATGGCACGCCGCTGGCCGCGGGCCCGGCCGGACGGCTGTGGCTGCTGCCGTGAACGACCGCCCGGCCGGCGCCGGGAAGTAGTGCGCCGGCCGCGCGCCGCCGCCTAGGCTGTGGCGCGCCCGATGACCGCCGAGTCGATCTACCTGTGCTGCGTGCTGGCGGCTGCGCTGGTGTCGTTCTGGCTGCAGCGACTGCGGCCCGACGTCACGGCGCTGCTGGTGATGCTGTCGCTGCTGGTGCCGTGGCGCCCCACCGCCGATGGCCTGGCGCCGATCCTGACCGCGAAGCAGGCGTTCCACGGCTTCGGCAGTCCGGCGCTGGTGATGGTCGCGGCGAGGTTCGTGCTGTCGGCGGCGATGGTGCGCACCGGCGCCGCGCAGCTGCTCGGCGGCCGGCTGCTGGCGGCCGGCGCGAGCAGCGAGCTGCGCTTCCAGCTGACGGTGCTGGGCCTCGTGACGACGTTCAGCGCGGTCGTCAACGACACCACGACCGTGCTGGTCTGGATGCCGCCGGTGATGGCGATCTGCCGTGAACGCGGCTACTCGCCGTCGCGCGTGCTGATCCTGCTCGCGTTCGGCTCGCTGCTCGGCGGCCAGTGGACGCTGATCGGCACGCGCAGCAATCTGATCCTGTCCGACTACCTGCGCGAACGCACCGGCTCGGGGCTCGGTTTCTTCGCGTTCACGCCGGTCGCGCTGCTGGTGTTCGCCGCCTGCGCACTGTGGTTCGTCGCGGTCGGCAGGCGCTTCCTGCCGCGCGCCGGCCAGCACCCGACGCTCGAGAGCCGCTACGAGGTCGCCGAGTTCCTGACCGAGACGATGGCGGAACCGGGTTCGAACCTGATCGGCCGCACGCTGGCCGAGCTCGACCTGCCCGGCAAGGAGGTCACGGTGCTGCAGGTGATCCGCGGCGAGGAGTTCCTGCCGCCGAGCGCCTGGCTCAAGGTGCAGGCCAACGACGTGCTGGTGATCCAGGGCCGCATCACCGCGATCACCGACGCGCTGCAGACCGGACTGAAGGTCAAGGAGGAGCTGCGCGTCACCGACAAGACGCTGCGTTCGGCCGACCTGCGCATGGTCGAGGCGATCCTGCCGCCCGACAGCGAACTGCTGGGCCGCAGCCTGCGCGACCTCGAGTTCCACCGCCGCTACGGCGTCAGCCCGCTGGCGATCAGCCGCGCCGGCCGCTCGATCCGCGAACGGCCGCTGGCCGAGAGCCTGCGCAGCGGCGACTCGCTGCTGCTGGTCGGCCACGAGGCCGAACTGCAGCGGCTGCGGCTGAACCCGAACCTGCTGCTGCTCGAGTCGCGCGCGCTGCCCGGCCACAGCCGCGGCCGCGCGATCCTGGTGCTGCTGCTGATGGCGGCGATGGTGCTCTGCGGCGCCACCGGCCTGTTGGCGCCGGCGGTCGCGATCCCGGCCGCGGCGATGGCGGCGGTGCTGACCGGCTGCGTCGGCATGACCTCGGCCTACGAGAAGCTCGACCTGCAGGCGCTGGTGATCGTCGGCGCGATGATCCCGTTCGGCGAAGCGCTGCAGGCGACCGGCACCGCGCAGGCGCTGGCCGAGGTGGTCGTCGCCGCGTTCGCGGGCACGTCGCCGGTGCTGCTGCTGGCGGCGGTGCTGGCGTTCGCGGTCGCGCTGACGCAGCTGATCGAGAACGCGGCGGTCGCGGTCGTGCTGGCACCGCTCGCCTACGAGGTCGCGCGCGCCGGCGGCTGCGATCCGGCGCCGTTCCTGCTCGGCGTCGCGATCTGCGTCTCGGCGGCGTTCGTGACGCCGATCGCGCACGAATCGACCATCCTCGTGATGGGCCCGGGGCGCTACCGTTTCCGCGACTACGTGGTGCTCGGCGTGCCGTTCGCCGTGCTGACGTGGCTCGTGACCACCCTGGCGCTGCCGCTGTACTGGCCGCTGCGATGACGACGATCCGCCGACTGCCTCTCGCCGCCGTGCTGCTGTGGGCCGGCTGCAGCTACCTCGACCAGCGCGTCACCGATCTGCAGGACAGCGTGTTGTGGCGCTGGCACCAGGACGCGCTCGGCGTCGCCGCGACCGCGAAGGTCGGCCCGCTCGAACTGACCGCCGGCGGCTGGTACGCCGAATGGGGCAGCGGCAAGGACACCTGGTGGCAGACGCCGGGCCACGTGATGACGAACCACGGCACCGGCGTGCCGCTGACGACGATCGGCCCGCTCGCGTACGGCCAGTCGTGGGCGCGGCTGCTGGCGACCAGCACGGCCGGCAACCACCCCGGCGCGCCGGACGCGTTCGACGACGCGCGGTCGTGGCTCCTGGTGCAGGACGTGTTCGATCTCGACGACGCTGCGCCGTTCGCGCCGAACCCCCGACAGCGCATCGCCGACCTGTTCGGGCTCGAGGTCGGCGCGGTGCCGCTGCTGTTCGGCCTGCACCTCGGCTTCAACGTCGTCGAGTTCGCCGACTTCGTGCTCGGCTTCGTCTGGATCGACGTCATGGGTGATGACGGCGTGCGGCGGCCGCCGACGCTGCCGTTCGTACCGGCCCCTGGACGCGACGCGGCCGCGCGCTAGTGTGCGCCGCGCGCGCCGCGGTCAGGCGGCGCCACCGCCCGAGGGGGCTCCATGACCGATCCGATCGCCGTACGCATCGCCCGTGAGCTGAACGTCCGTCCCGAGCAGATCGCCGCCGCGGTGGCGCTGCTCGACGAAGGCGCGACGGTGCCGTTCATCGCCCGCTACCGCAAGGAAGCCACCGCCGGCCTCGACGACACGCAGCTGCGCACGCTGGCCGAGCGGCTGGTCTACCTGCGCGAACTCGAGGAGCGCCGCGCCACGGTGCTGCAGAGCATCCAGGAGCAGGGCAAGCTGACCGACGAGCTGGCGCGCGCGATCGCCGCGGCCGACACCAAACAGGCGCTCGAGGACCTCTATCTGCCGTACAAGCAGAAGCGCCGCACCAAGGCGATGATCGCGCGCGAGGCCGGCCTGCAGCCGCTGGCCGACCTGCTGCGGCAGGACCCGACGCAGGACCCGCGCACCGCCGCGGCGGCGTTCCTGGCACCCGACAAGGACGTCGCGACGGTCGAGGCGGCGCTCGAAGGCGCCCGCTTCATCCTGATCGAGGAGTTCGCCGAAGACGCGCCGCTGCTCGGCAAGGTGCGCGCCTGGCTGCAGGACAGCTCGCTGGTCGTGGCGCGCGTGCGCGCCGACAAGGAACAGGACCCCGAGGCGCAGCGCTACCGCGACTACTTCCGCCACGACGAGCCGCTGGCGCAGATGCCGAGCCACCGCGCCCTGGCGGTGCTGCGCGCGCGCAAGGAGGGCTTCCTCGACGCGTTCCTCGGCTTCGCGGGCGAGACCGCCGACGAGCACATCGCGATCGGCGAGCATGCGCGCGGCCAGCAGTTCGTCATGGAGCGCTTCGGGCTGGCGGAGCGCGGCCGCGCCGCCGACGCGTGGCTGGCGACGACGGCGCGACTGGCGTGGAAGGCGAAGATCGCGCTGCACGTCGAGACCGACCTGATGGCGCAACTGCGCGAACGCGCCGAGGCCGCGGCGATCGGCGTGTTCGCGGCCAACCTGCGCGACCTGCTGCTGGCGGCGCCGGCGGGCCCGAAGGCGATCCTCGGCCTCGATCCGGGCCTGCGCACCGGCTGCAAGGTCGCGGTCGTCGACCGCACCGGCAAGGTGCTGGCGACGCACACGATCTACCCGCACGCACCGCGTGAGGACTGGGACGGTTCGCTGCGCGTGCTGGCGATGTTGTGCAAGCAGTTCGCGGTCGCGCTGGTGTCGATCGGCAACGGCACCGCGTCGCGCGAGACCGACAAACTGGCCGCCGAGCTGATCCGCAAGCACCCGGAACTGGCGCTGCAGAAGCTCGTCGTCAGCGAGGCCGGCGCGTCGGTCTACTCCGCCTCGGAGCTGGCCGCGCGCGAGTTCCCCGAACTCGACGTGTCGCTGCGCGGCGCGGTGTCGATCGCGCGGCGGCTGCAGGACCCGCTGGCCGAGCTGGTCAAGATCGAGCCGAAGGCGATCGGCGTCGGCCAGTACCAGCACGACGTCGACCAGCAGGCGCTGGCCCGTTCGCTCGACGCGGTGGTCGAGGACTGCGTCAACCACGTCGGCGTCGACCTGAACACCGCCAGCGAGGCGCTGCTGCAGCGCGTCGCCGGCCTGTCGACGACGCTGGCGAAGAACATCGTCGCGCACCGCGACAGCAACGGCCCGTTCCTGACCCGCAAGGAGCTGCTGAAGGTCAGCCGGCTCGGGCCGAAGGCGTTCGAGCAGTGCGCCGGCTTCCTGCGCATCCCCGGCGGCGAGAACCCGCTCGACGCCAGTGCCGTGCACCCCGAGGCCTATCCGGTCGTCGAGCGGATCCTCGCCCGGACCGGCAAGGACGTGAAGGCGCTGATGGGCGACGCGGCGCTGCTGCGCTCGCTGCGGCCGCAGGACTTCACCGACGAGCGCTTCGGCGTGCCGACCGTGACCGACATCCTGGCCGAACTCGAGAAGCCCGGCCGCGACCCGCGGCCCGAGTTCAAGACCGCGTCGTTCCAGGACGGCGTGCAGGAGCTGAAGGACCTGCAGGAGGGCATGCTGCTCGAGGGTGTGGTCACCAACGTGGCCGCGTTCGGCGCGTTCGTCGACATCGGCGTGCACCAGGACGGCCTCGTGCACATCAGCCAGCTCAGCGACCGCTTCGTCGACGACCCGCGCGAGGTCGTCAAGGCCGGGCAGGTCGTCAAGGTCAAGGTCGTCTCGGTCGACCTCGCGCGGCAGCGCATCGCCCTGACGATGAAGCTGCACGCGAAGGTCGAAGCGGGAGCGGCGCCGCGCGGCGGTGGTTCGGGCGGCGGCGGCGATCGCCGTGGCGGTGGCGGCGGCCGGCCGAGCGGCCCGCCCAAGCGCGACTTCGGCCCAGAGCCGGGCGCCGCGGCGAACCCGTTCGCGGCGCAGCTGGCGAAGCTGAAGGTCAAGGAGCAGTAGGCAGCAGGCCGCAGTCGGCGCCACGCGCCGGCTGGCAGCGGCGACGCCGGCGCCGCTACAACGGCGGCATGAGCGAACCGCAACACGTCCGCTACTGCACCACCGGCGCCACCGCCGAGATCACCCTGGACCGGCCCGAGGCCCGCAATGCCTACAGCGAGCCGATGCTGTGCCAGCTGGTCGCGGCGCTGGACCGCGCCGACCACGACCCGGCGATCCGCTGCGCGATCCTGACCGGCGCCGGCAAGGGCTTCCACGCCGGCGGCGACAGAAAGGCGATGAAGGACCGCTCGGGCATGTTCGCCGGCGATCCGGCCGAGCTGCGCCGCCGCTACCTGCGAGGCATCCAGGCGATCCCGCGCCGCATCGCCGAGTTCCCGAAACCCCTGATCGCGGCCGTGCACGGCGCCGCGATCGGCGCCGGACTCGACCTCGCGTGCATGTGCGACCTGCGCCTCGCGGCCGCCGACGCGCAGCTCGGCTCGACGTTCGTCCGGGTCGGCCTGGTGCCCGGCGACGGCGGCGCGTTCTTCCTGGCGCGCACGGTCGGCTTCCCGCGCGCGCTCGAGCTGATGTTGACCGGCCGTGTGCTCGCGGCCGACGAAGCGCTGCGCATCGGGCTCGTGCACGAAGTGGTGCCGAACGACCGCCTGCTGCCGCGCGCGCACGAACTCGCGGCCCAGCTCGCCGCGCTGCCGGCGACTGCGCTGCAACTGACGAAGCGCGCCGCCTACCGCAGCTGGCCCGGCGACCAGGCCGCGGCGCTCGAACTGGCGGCGACGTTCCAGGGCATCGCGCAGAACCACGAGGACCACGCCCGCGCGCTCGGCAGCTGACGCGAGTCAGCGGTTCTGCAGCAGGCGCGACGGGCCGTCGACTTCCGCCGTGACCAGGTCGAGGTCGCCGTCGCGGTCGCAGTCGACCGCGTGCAGCCCCGTCACGGCCAGGCTCGGCAGCGACTGCACGAGCGCGAACGCGCCGCTCGGCAACTGCCGCAGCACCAGGATCGGCCGATCGGACCGCGCGTCGCCGAGCGCCAGGTCGGTGCGGCCGTCACCGTCGACGTCGCCGAGCGCGATCGCGGTCGCAACGCGCGGCGTCGGCAGCGGCACCAGCACCGGCTCCTTGACGACACCGTCGGCGCGGCCATGGTGCAGGTGCAGCGCCTGCGCGCCGGTCGGTGCCTTGCGCCCGATCAGCAGGTCCTCGCGGCCGTCGCCGTCGACATCGCCGAGCTGCAGCGCGCTGGCCGGCCACGGCGCCGCGATCACGTCGCGCAGCACGAAGCCGAGCGCGGTCCATGCCAGCAGCAGGCCGTCCTGCGGCGCCGCGGCCGTGCCGCCGTTCTGCACGAACAGGTCGAGGTCGCCGTCGCGGTCGAAGTCCCACAGCGCGAGGCCGATCGTGTCGCGGTCGATCTGCTCGACCGGCAGCAGCACGAACGCGTTCGGATCCGGCACGAACTGCAGCACGCCGCCGACGGTCTGGTTCTGCAGGATGCGGTTGCTGCCGGCGTTGCCGAGCACCAGGTCGGGCCGGCCGTCGCCGTCGAGGTCGCCGATCGCGATCGCGCGCGTGTCGGTGTCCGGCGCGACCGACTGGGCCAGCGTGAAACTGCCGGCGCCGTCGTTGGCGAACACCAGGTCCTCGCCGTCGCGCCCGGCGACGAGGTCGAGGTCGCCGTCGGCGTCGAGGTCGCCGAGCGCCAGCGCGACGCAGCCCGGCTCGCCGAACACCGCGCCCGACGTGAACGCACCGGCGCCGGTGCCGAACCAGGTCGCGAGGCCGGTCGCGGTCGCGACGACGCGGTCGACGTCGCCGTCGCGATCGAGGTCGCCGAGCACCTGCGCCGCGACGCCCGGCGCGCCGAGGTCCGCGACCGGCGCGAACGTCGCCGTGCCGAAGGTGCCGGCGAGGCTGCCGAGCCAGCGTTCGGTGCCGGTGGCGGCGGCGACGACGAGGTCCGGGTCGTGGTCGCCGTCGAGGTCGCCGACCGCCGCCGCGGCCGGTGCCGCGGTCGCCGGCGTCTGGAACGGCAGGAAGCCGCCGCTGCGGTCGCCGAGCCGCACCTCGATGCGGTCCACGAAGCGCAGCACGAGGTCCGGGAACGTGTCGCCGTCGACGTCGACGAGGTCGGCCGCCGCGGCGACGGCGCCGAGGTCGGTCGCGTCGAAGCCGGTCGCGGTGGCGCGGAACAACCGCATCGCGGCCGCGCCGGCGACCACCGCATCGACGCGGCCGTTGCCGTCGACGTCGCCGACCGCCACCGCCCGCGCGCCGGCGAGGGCGTGCTGCGGCCCCGCGACCAGCACGCCGCCGTCGTTGCGCAGCCACAGCGCGCGGTCCTGCGCCGGGATCGCCGCGAGCACGTCCGGATCGCCGTCGCCGTCGAGGTCCGCCGCGCGCAGCGCCGTGATCGGGCCGCCGATCGGCAGCACCTGCGTGATCGCGAACGTGTTGCCGACGTCGCGCTGGTGCGCCGCCACGACGACGCCCCCGGCGGTGCCGGCGACGACGTCGGGAAAACGGTCGCCGCTGACGTCGGCCGCCAGCACGGCGTGGCAATCGCCCGTCGCGACGATGCCGCCGGCCACCATCGCCGACTCGCCGGCCGTGAACGGCTGGTTGTTCCACACCTGCACGCCGAACGCGTGCGCGGTCAGCACTTCGTCGACGGGTTCGCCGTTGAGGTCGGCCGCCACCACGTCGCGCACCGGCACCAGGCCCAGCAGCCGACCCGGCGCGTAGCCGCCGGTGCCGTCGTCGAGCCACGGTTGCAGCGTGTCGCCGTAGACCAGCAGCACGTCGCCGCGCTCGTCGAGGTCGAAGCGCCCCACCGCGCACAGGGCCGCGGCGGGCAGCGCGGCCAGCCGCGCCGCGAAACCGGGCGCCACGTCGAGCGCCGCCGGCACCGCCAGCGCGCTGCCGTCGAAGGCGCTGCGGATGCGCGGCGTGGCGGCGATCTGCAGCCCCGACGGTGCGTTCGCGGTCAGCGCGGTGCCGGCGAAGCGGCCGCGCGTGCGCAGCCGCGGCGCGGTGCCGAGTTCGACCGTGACTTCGTCGTCGGCCGGCCCCGCGATCACGCGCGCACCGGCGCCGAACGCGTCGCCGGCGACCGGCAGCGCGACGTCGGCCACCGCACCGGGACCGACCGTGACCGCGCGCGAGAACGGCACCACGAGCCGGTCGCCGAACGACGGCGCCGCGTCGCCGTCGACGTCCTCGTAGCGCGCGATGCCCTGCGCCACCGGCGGCACCAGCGGCAGGAACCGGATCGTCACGGTCTGCTGCAGCCGCACCGCGGCACCGCCCGGATCGACCACGACCGCGACCGTGACGTCGCCATCGGCGCCCGAAGTGAGCCGCGCCGTCGCCAGCCCGGCCGCGTCGGTCACCGCAGTCGACGGCTGCAGCGACACCGCGACGCCGTCCGCCTCGAACTCCAGCGTGCGGCCGGCCGCGGCCAGGCCCGACGCGTCGCGCACGGTCGCGAGCAGCACGACCTCGGTCGTGCCGTTCGCCGGCGCTTCGGCGCGGTCGGCCAGAAGCGTCGACAGCGATGCGCTCGGCACCGGCGGCGCGCCGCCACCACCGCCGCCGCAGGCCGCGGCGGCGAGCAGCAGCATGACCAGCTGGCAGGAGCGGAACGGCGCGATCGGCATCGGTGCGGCGGCGAGGGGCGAGGGGCCACACGCTACCCGCCCGCGCCGGCTGCGGGCAGCACCAGCCGCCGATCCTCGCCGCCGGCCGCTACTTGGGGGTCACGTTCTCGTACAGCCAGACGAACGACTGCCGCTTGACGCCCGGTACCAGCGGGTCGAGCTCGCGCTCGGCCGCGGCACGCTGCTCGCTGAGGCCCTTGAGCTCCGGCTGGCGCGCCGACAGCAGTTCGCGGAACTTCGCGTCGCGTTCGGCCTCGGCCAGCGTCGCGGTGGCCCGGTCGAGTTCGGCGTAGATCGCCTCGACCTTCTGCTCGAGCGCCTCGAGCTGCCGCTGCAGTTCGGCCGCCCGCTGCTGTTGCGCCGCGGTGAGCTGCGGCACCGGCGGCGTCCAGTGCGAGTAGGCGCCGACCACGAGGTCGAGGTCGCCGTCCGCGTCGTGGTCGACGACGTCCATGTAGAGCCCGCTGTCGGGCCGCGTCGGCGCGGCCTGCCCCTTGGCGCTCGGCTCCACCCAGACGATCGGCGGCCCGAACCGGCGCACCTTGCCGTCGCCGCCGTCGAGGTGCACCGTGACGCCGCCACCCGGCGCGTCACCGTAGGCGTCGCCCATGCTGCCGACGACCAGGTCGTCGCGGCCGTCGCGGTCGACGTCGGCGAGCCGCAGCGTCGTCACGGTGCCCGGCACGACCAGCGGCTTGCCATCGGCCTGCACCAGCTCGTTCTGCGGTGCGAACTGCGGCCGCGCCGACGTGCCGTCGTTGCGGCGCCACATCACCTGGCCAGCGCGGTGGTCGCCGAGCAGCAGGTCGAGGTCGCCGTCGAAGTCGAAGTCGCAGGCCCAGGCCGACGTCAGGTGGCCGTCCGCCGCGCCGGGCGGATCACAGCGCGTGGTCGCGTCCCACTTCTTCGCGTCGAAGTTCCACCAGGCGTTCATGACGATGCGGGCACCGTCGCGGTCGAGCACGTGCACGGGCTGCTCGAAGCCGGCCGCGGTGCCGCGCGCCCACTTCGGCGAACCGTCGAACGTGGCCGCGACGAGGTCGAGTCGGCCGTCGGCGTCGAAGTCCACGAACTGTGGACTCATGCCGATGCATCACCAGTTGTGGAAGTCGATGTCCTTGCCGTCGGCGGCGCGCATCGGCGCCTCGGCGGCGTAGCCCGAGGCGGTGCGCAGCGCCACCGTGATGCGGCCGCGCAGGTCGCCGACGACCAGGTCGAGCCGGCCGTCGCTGTTCACGTCGTGCGCCACCGGCGACGGATACAGGCGGCCTTCGCCGAGCAGCTTGCCGCCGGCCTGCAGGCGCACCGGCGCGGCGAACTGCGGCGGTTGCTGGGCCACGGCGAACGCGGCCAGCGCGAGACACGACACGACCGACGGGAACGGCGAACGCGGCATCGGCACCTCCTCGGGATGGAGCGCCGAGTGTAGCCGCGTCAGCGCCACCACTCGTAGTCGATCCGCTCGACTTCGCCGCGCCAGTAGACGTGTTCGCCGGCCGGCAGCTGCCAGAACACCTCGGCGCACCGCGGCACCAGCATGCCGTCGCACCGGACCGGCTCGGCGAACCGCCCGCCCCACGGCGTCGGCACCAGCGTGTCGCCGACGGTGCGGCCGCGCGCCGTGACCTGCACGGCGGCGATGTGCCCGCCGTCGGCGAACGTGAACGTCGCGGTCACCGAGGTGTCGCCGTCCACCAGCGTCGCCTCGGCGCGGCGGTCGTCGACGGCGCGCCAGTGCACGCCCTGGCTCGGCAGCAGCGCGGTCGGGTACCACGGCGCCTCGGCCAGGTAGCGCACCAGTTGCGCCATCGCCGCGGCGCCGGTGCCGCGCTGGCTCGCGAGCGGCAGCAGCCCGAACAACGCCGCGTCGGTGACGCCGCCGTGGCGCACGTAGGCGTCGTGCACGCGCAGCGGCACGAAGCCCGCCATCGTCACGACGGCGTCCCACACGAACCCCGGCGGCGACGTCGCGACGTGGTGCACGGCCGAAAACGGCTGCCACGACTCGCCGCGGTCGGCGAGGTTGATCGTGCCGCGCTGCGCGAGCCGCGCCGCCAGCACCATTGGCTGCCCGGGCCGCAGCACGGCGCGGAAGTAGCGCTGCACGACCGGCGGCAGGTCGGCGAGTTCGCGTTCGTCGTAGGTGGTCGCGGGCTGATGGTCGCGCACGCCGTCGAGCCCGCGGTGCAGCGCCGCGGTGCGCGCCTGCCAGCGCAGGGCGCCACCGCCCCACGACACCGCCGCCAGCAGCGCGACGCCCGCGCCGACCCACGCCAGGCGCCGCCGCCACGGGCGCGCCGCCATCAGAAGCGCACCGTGACGCCGAACGTCCAGCCGAGCACGTCCTCGCCGACCAGCACCGCGCCGCCGAGGCCGCATTCGCCGAGCAGCGGCACAAGGTCGCGGCAGCCCCAGCGCAGGCCGAGGCCGAGTTCGAAGTAGTCGTCGAAGCCGAGCAGATCGCCGACCTCGTCGAGGAACCGCTTGTAGGCGAACTCGCCGGTCCAGTGCACCTCGCGGTCGGCGACCTGCACGCCGCACGGCCCCTCGAAGTCGACGCGCGCGATCAGCCACTCGTAGGTCGTCGCTTCGTCCTGCGTCGGGTCGTCGGCCGACAGCGGGTCGCTGCGGCGCAGGTCGTAGCGCAGCCGCGGCGTGATCCGCACGTCGCCGAGCACGAGGTCGTCGTGCTGCAGCACGAGGCCGCCGCCGTAGACCGCGTAGGTCGCGTCCCAGTTGAACACGATGCCGTCGAACAGCGCCGCGGTCGCGGTCGCGCCGGGGCCCTGGTAGTAGGTCGTGTTCTCGACGTGCGCGAGCCCGCCGACCACGAGCGGCGTCACCGACACCGCCCCGAACGGCACCACGATGCCGACGCCGGCGAAGCCGCCGAACGCTTCGTAGCGGCTCTTCACGCGCGTCTCGAAGCCCGGCGCCTGGCCGTCGTAGGCGTCGGCGAGGTCGACGCGCGCCACCGCGTAGCCGAGGTCGCCTTCGAACCGCAGCTTCGGCGCACCGTCGCCGGCGCCCAGCGGCACGTCGCGGCGCAGCGGGTAGGTGAACAGCGACAGCTCGGTGTCGGCGGCGTCGTCGATCTCGAGCCGCGCGCCCGACAGCTCCGACTCGCCGGTCAGGCCCAGGAAGCCGGCCAGGAACGTCGCGTAGTGGCTGCTCTGCGCCGCATCGCGCACGCTGCGGCGCAGGTCGTCGAGCGACTGGGCGGTCAGCGGAGCGACGGCGAGTGACGCCAGCAGCAGGGCACGCATGCGGGCTCACTCATACCGCAGCGCCTCGACCGGATCGAGGCTCGCGGCCTTCCACGCCGGCCACAGGCCGAAGAACAGACCGACGCCGGCCGAACCGGCGCAGCCGAACACGCGCGCCCACCACGGCGTCGCGCTGGCGAGGTCCGGCAGCAGCGCGGTGACCGCGACCAGCAGCAGTTCGGCACAGACGAGACCGAGCGCGCCGCCGAGCGCACACAGCACGACCGCCTCGACCAGGAACTGGCCCAGGATGTCCCGGCGCCGCGCGCCGAGCGCCTTGCGCACGCCGATCTCGCGCGTCCGTTCGCGGACCGACACCAGCATGATGTTCATCACGCCGACGCCGCCGACCAGGAAACCGACCGTCGACAGCAGGAACATCACCGCCAGCACCGCGAACACGATGTCGTCGAACGCGGCGATCAGCGTGTCGGCGGTGCCGACCTCGAAGTCGTTGTCCTCGTTCCAGCGCACGCCGCGCTGCCGCCGCAGCACCTCGACGATCTCCTCGATCGCCTGCGGCAGACGACCGGTCTTCGCACGTGCGGCGAGGAAGTGGTCGTCGAGCCCCGGATAGAACCGGCGCACCGTGTAGTACGGCGCCAGGAACAGCGTGTCCTCCTCGTTCTGCGCGCCGAACGGGCCTTCCTTGCGCTGTTCGAGCGTGCCGACCACCGTGAACTTGCGGCCGGCGATCAGGATGTCCTTGCCGACGCCACCGCCGGTCGGGAACAGCGCGTCGGCGACCGCGGCGCCGAGCACGACGACCGGCACACGGTGCAGGTTCTCCTGGTCGGTGAAGAAGCGTCCCTCGGTCAGCACGCGGTTGGCGACGTCGGCGTTGTCCGGGAACACGCCGCGCAGCCGCGGCGAGTCGACCTCCTCGCCGCGGTAGGTCGCGCGCTGCAGGAAGTTCGACGCGGCGATGCCGGGTGTCACGATCTCGACCGACGGGCACTGGTCGCGGATCGCCCACGCGTCCTCGAGCCGCAGCGGCTTGCGCAGCCGCAGCTCGCGCGACAGCGGGCCGAGGTTCACGAACGGCATCCGGTAGACGTAGACGTTGTTGGTGCCGAACTGCTCGACCTGCTCGACGACCGTCTGGCGGAAGCCGTTCAGCACCGACGCGACGGCGGTGACCAGCAGTACGCCGATGAAGATCCCGAGCACGGTCAGGAACGACCGGAAGCGGTTCGTGCGCAGCGTCTCCCACGCCAGCTTCACGTTCTCCCAGGTCATCCAGAGCCGTTGCCGCATCGCTCACTCCGAACGCAGCGCCTCGATCGGGTCGAGCCGCGCGGCGCGGCGCGCCGGATGGATGCCGAAGAACACGCCGATCGCGGTGCAGATGCCGAACGCGACCGGCGGCGCCCAGGTCGGGAACTCGGCGGGCAGCGGCGTGTAGGCCGCCAGCAGCGCCGACACCGCCCACGCGATCGCGATGCCGACCACACCGCCGAGGCACGACAGCAGCACGGCCTCGATCAGGAACTGCTGCACGATGTCGCTCTGGCTCGCGCCGACCGCCTTGCGCACGCCGATCTCGCGTGTCCGCTCGACCACCGAGACCAGCATGATGTTCATGATCACGATGCCGCCGACGACCAGCGAGATGCCGACCACGAACAGCGCCACGCTGAAGATCGTCTGCGTCAGGTTCCGCCAGAGGTCGTTGATGCCCTCCGCGGTCAGGATGCCGAAGTCGTCGCTCTCGGCGGGCCGCAGGTGGTGCCGCGCGCGCATCACGGCGCGCACTTCGTCCATCGTGTCCCACATGCGCGCCGGATCCGCCGCCTGCACGCTGATGTTGATCGACCGCGCCGAGCCGAACAGCTTGCGGTGCAGGCTGAACGGGATCTTCGCGAAGTTGTCCTGCGAGAAGCCGAGGAACGAGCCCTTCTTGACCGCGGTGCCGACGACGGTCAGCGTCGTGCCGCCGACACGCAGCTGCTTGCCGATCGGATCGGTGTCGGGGAACAGCCGCTCGACGACGTCGTGGCCGAGGAACACGACCGGCGCGGCGCGGTCCTCTTCGTGCTGCATCAGCAGGCGCCCTTCGGCGACCTCGTACGGCTCGATCTCGAGCACACTCGGCGTCAGGCCGCCGATGTCGGTGTCGCGGATCTCGTGCTCGTCGCGCTTCAGGTCGGCGGTCGCGTGCACTTCCCAGCCGACCACGGCGACGCTCGGCACGCGCTCGGCGATCGCGCGCGCGTCGACCGGCAGCAGGCGCCGGTTGCGGCGCGCGGCGTCCAGGAACTCCTGGCGGTTCGTGATGATGCCGAAGCGTTGCACGACGAACACGCCCTTGCCGAGGTTCGACAGCTTCTCCGACACGTAGCGGTTCAGGCCGTGGATCACGGCCGCGGTGGCGATGATCGCGGCGATGCCGATGATCACGCCGAGCAGCGTCAGGAACGACCGCAGCCGGTTGGCCCAGATCGACTCGAACGCCAGCCGCCCGGCCTCGATCGGGCTCACGGTGCCGCCGCCCGAGCCCGCGGCTCGTCGCTGGCGACCAGGCCGTCGCGGATCGTGACGACGCGCTGGGCGTGGTCGGCGATGTCGCGCTCGTGCGTGACGACGACGATCGTGTGGCCGCGGCGGTGCAGCGCGTCGAACAGCTGCATGATCTCCTGCGACGTCTTCGTGTCGAGGTTGCCGGTCGGCTCGTCGGCGAGCAGCAACGCCGGCCGCGTCACCAGCGCGCGCGCGATGCTGACGCGCTGGCGCTGGCCGCCCGACAATTCGTTGGGCCGGTGCTCCATGCGGTCGCCGAGGTCGACGTCGCGCAGCGCCTGGATCGCGCGTTCGCGCCGCTCGGCGGGCCGGACCTGCGCGTAGATCAGCGGCAGTTCGACGTTGCGCAGCGCCGACGCGCGCGGCAGCAGGTTGAAGGTCTGGAACACGAAGCCGATCTCGCGGTTGCGGATCCGCGCCAGTTCGGCCTCGCCGAGTGATGCCGTCGGCTGCCCGTCGAGCCAGTATTCGCCCGCGGTCGGCGTGTCGAGGCAGCCGAGCAGGTTCATCAGCGTCGACTTGCCCGAGCCCGACGGCCCCATGATCGCGACGTACTCGCCGCGCCGGATCCGCAGGTCGATGCCGCGCAGCGCATGCACGGTCGCGCTGCCCATCGCGAACGTGCGCGTCAGGCCGCGCGTGCGGATCACATCGTCGCCGCCCGGCGGCGCCGGTCCGACCGGGGCCTCGGTCACCGCTTGCGCCGCGCGCGCGCGTCGAGGTCGCGCTGCCGCTCCTCGTCGACGGTGATGCGGTCCCATTCCTTCAGCGTGCGCAGCACCTGGTACGGACCGCTGACCACGACCTCGCCGGCGGTGAGGCCGCGCGTCACCTCGATGTCCATCTCGCCGGTGATGCCGGTGTCGATCGGCCGGAACCGCGCGCGGCCGTCCTGCAGCACGAACACGCCCTCGACCTCCTTGCGGCGCTGGCGCTGCTCCGCCGACAGCGGCGCCTCGGTCCGGCCGTCCGGCTCGGGCGGCGCGACGTAGTGGCCTTCGCCGTCGAACTCGACCTCGCGCGCGGTCAGCGCCTGCAGCGGCACCACCAGCACCGAGCGCCGCACCGCGGTGACGATCTCGGCCGTCGCGGTGAAGCCGGGCCGCAGCTGCGCCGCCGGCGACTGCAGCCGCACGACGACCTTGAAGTCCTTGCCTTCCTGGTTCTGGCTCGAGCCGTTGCCGCTGCCGGAGGTCTGGATCGGGCTGTGGCCGATCTCGGTCACGACGCCGGCGAACTTCACGTCGCGGATCGCGTCGACCTCGACCTCGGCCGGCGCGTCGACGGTCACGTGCACGATGTCGGCCTCGTCGACCTGGATCTCGGCCTCGATCACCGACATGTCGGCGATCGTCATCAGCGTCGCGATCGGGTTCGACTGGATGCCGGGCACCGCGCGTTCGCCCTTCTCGACGTTCAGCTTCGTGATCAGGCCCGACAGCGGCGCGCGCAGCTCGGTCTTGCCGACCAGGTCGACCGCGCGCGCCAGCTGCGCCTCTGCCGCCTCGACGCGGCGGCCGGCCGCCTCGCGCTGCGCCTTCGCGGCCTCGACGCGCGTCGCCACCGCCTGCAGGTTGGCGCCCGCCTGCTCGATCCGCGCCTCGTTCCACTCGAGCCGCTGCTGCGCCAGCCGCGCCTCGGCTTCGGCGGCCTCGAACTCCTCGCTGCCGATCAACGCGGACTGGAACAGGTCGCGTTTGCGCGCGAACGACGCCGCGCTGCGGTCGCGGGTGACGCGCGCCTGTTCGGCCTCCAGCTTGACGCCGGCCAGCGCCGTGCGTTCGGCGGCCAGATTGGCTTCGGCGGTGGCGACCGCGACGTCGGCGTTCTTCGCGTCGGCCTCGGCGGCCCCGACCTGCGCGCGCGCCGCGTCGGCCTCGGCGCGCAGCTGCAGGTCCTCGAGCCGCAGCAGCACGGCGCCCTTCTGCACCGTGTCGCCCTCGCGCACCGACAGCTCGGTGATCACGCCCGCGACCTCGGCCTGGATGTCGACGAACTCCTTGGCGCGGATCTCGCCGGTCGCGGTGACCAGGTGCCGCAGCGTGCCGACGGTCTCGGCGCGGGCCGTCACGACCCTGGTCGGCGTCGGCGGCCGCAAGGCCTGCCAGGTGATCGTGCCGCCGACCCCGAGGGCCAGCAGCAGCAGGACGACGTACTTCCGTTTCATGCAGCAGGGGGCGGGCGCGCGGGCCCCAGGTGGCCGCGCGCACGGCCGACCTGCCGTGCGGCGCGAGGTTCGTGTGGACCGGCGAGGCCCTTGCCCCGCCGCCGACGTCGACGCCTACTTGCAGCAGCAGTCGCAGGCGCCGCCGAGCGCGACCTCGACCGCGACCGCGATGCCCTTGGCCTTCGCCATCGCCTGGTCGCGCGCGATCCCGGGCTTCACGGTGACGCCGCAGGCCGCCGTCGGCTTGCCGTCCTTGTTGTTGATCGGCACGGTGACGTCGAAGCCGCCGTTCTCCTCGAGCACCACGATCTCGCCGGTCTGCACGGCCTGCAGGTCCTCCGGGTGCGACGGCGTGCCGATGCGCGCCGTGTCGGTGCTGGCACAGCAGTGCATGCCCTCCCCCATGCCGCAGTGCAGCGTCAGCCGCACGCAGTCAGGGTTCGACTGCGCGACACCGGTGACGGCCGCCTGCGCCTTGTCGCAGTTGGTGCACTTGCCGCTGCTGGTCGACGCACAGGCGCCGGCGAACGTGAGGAGCGAGAACAGGAACGTGGTCGTGAGCGTGCGCATGCGGGATCTCCGTGCCTTCGACTCGGGAAGTCCGGGACGATAGCCGACCGCCGCCGACGCGCGCCACGCCGAAGTGCGCAGCCACCGCGCCGCGCGACGGCCTGCCGACGACTGCCGCGGCCTGCGGCCGTGCCTAGATGTTGCGCAGCCGGATCGCGCCGGTCGGGCAATTGCGTTCGCAGGCCATGTCGCGCGTGCACTCGTAGTTGTGCAGCTTGCGCACGACGTCGCCGATCGGCACCGCGGCGTAGCCGTTGGTCGCGCAGGTCGCCGCGCAGATGCCGCAGTGGATGCACGCGTTCATGTCGACCTGCAGCAGCACGTGGTCGCGCGGCCGCGACACCATGCGGTCCTCTTCGGCGGTGACCTCGGGGTCGCACAGGTAGCGCGTCAGCGGGTGCGTGGTCAGCACCTCGAGCGCTTCGCGTTCGCCGAGCCGCACGATCTCCTGCACGTCGGGCATGTCGAGCAGGCCCAGGTGCGAGACCTTCGGCTTGATCACGACGGTGCGGTCGTCGGCGTAGCGGTGCAGGTTGTGCTCGTTCAGCGCCTGCCCCATCACCTCGTAGGTCTGGAACAGGATGTGCGGCAGGCTGGCCTTGTACGGCGTCTGCTGGTGCAGGTCGCGGTGCGACAGGTCGATCGCGATCACGAGGTCGGCCGAACGCGCGCGCGCGATGCGCAGCGCCAGCGTCTCGGTCATGCCGCCGTCGACGTAGTGGTCGTCGCCGATCGGCATCGGCTCGAAGATCGTCGGCAGACACGCGCTGGCGTAGACCGCGTCGGCGACCGGCATCGTGTCGCTGCCCGGCAGGCCGAAGAAGCGCGACGCGCCGCTGGTCAGCGACAGCGCGTTGCAGAAGAACGGCCGCTGCAGCTCCTCGAACGAGCCGTACGGCAGCCAGCGCTTCAGCAGTTCGTGGAACGTGCGGCCCTTGTAGACCGACGCGTGGCGGTAGCCGCGCACCAGGAACTTCAGCAGGTTCAGCCGGAAGTACTGCTTCAGCGAGATCTCGGCCGCGACCTCCTCGATGCGGCGGCTGTCGTGGCCGGCCGCGAACAGCCCGCCCATGACGGCGCCCATGCTGGTGCCGACGACCTCGTCGATCTGCAGGCCGAGGCGCTCGATCGCACGGATCACGCCGATGTGGCAGAAGCCGCGCATGCCGCCGCCGCCGAGCACCAGCACGGTCTTGCGCGGGCGCTGCGCCGCCGGCACCGGCGCGCGGCCGGCGCGCTCGGCCGGTCGTTCCGCCCCGCCACCGGCGAACGTCCCGTCCTGTGCCAGGCCTTGGTGCGGATGCGGCGTTCTCACGATGGTGCCGTGGGATGGCGCGACCTGACCGGGCCGCGGCGACCCCGCGTGTCTCTAGATCGACCACTGCGTGAGGTTGTCTGAAGACCGCAACTCCCGCGTGTCGACAAACTAGTCCGGGAGCGGGAGGACACGACGCACATGATTCCCTGGCAACGTCTGCAGCGCATGCCGCGGCGCGAACAGCGCGCGCTGCAGGACCGGTTGCTGGCCGCGTACGTGCAGCAGTACCTGTATCCGTTCTCGCCGCACTACCGCGAGCTGTTCGACCGCCACGGTGTGCGCCCCGAACAGATCCGCACCGTCGACGACCTGCGGCGGCTGCCGCTGTCCAGCAAGCGCGACCTGCTGCCGACCGCCGACGAGCCGCAGCGCTTCAAGCGCTTCATCCTGCAGCCCGACGCCGCTTCGATCCGGCAGGCGTGGCCGCTGCGCCGCAAGCTGCCGCTGCTGTGGGAGAAGTGGACCCACGGCGTCGAAGCGGTGCGCCACCGCGTGCGGCACGAGTTCGCGCCGTGCTTCATGACGTTCACGACCGGCCGCTCGGCCGAGCCGGTGCCGTTCTTCTACTCGCCGCACGACCTGCACAACCTGCAGGTGACCGGCGGCCGGCTGATCGACGTCATGGGACTCGACACCGAGATGCGCGTCGCCAACGTGTTCCCGTACGCGCCGCACCTCGCGTTCTGGCAGGTGTTCTTCGCCGGCCAGGCGACCGGCATGATGGCGCTGTCGACCGGCGGCGGCAAGGTCATGGGCAGCACCGGCGACCTGCGCGCGATCACGCGGCTGCGCGCCGACGCGCTGATCGGCGTGCCCGGCTACGTCTACCACCTGCTGCGCCGCGCCGCACAGGAAGGCCTCGACCTGGCATCGATCCGCTGCGTCGTGCTCGGCGCCGAACGCGTCGCGCCGGGCCTGAAGACCAAGATCTGCGAACTGCTGGCGGCCTGCGGCGCGCGCGACGTGCGCGTGTTCGGCACCTACGGCTTCACCGAGGCGCGCATGGCGTTCGCCGAGTGCCCGACGCCCGACAACGCCTACACCGGCTACCACCTGTGGCCGGACCTCGCGGTGTTCGAGGTCGTCGATCCGAAGACCGGCGAGGTCGTGCCCGAGGGCGAGGACGGCGAACTGGTGTTCACGCCGCTGCACGCGCGCGCCAGCACCGTGTTCCGCTACCGCACCGGCGACCGCGTGCGCGGCGGCCTGCGCTTCGACCCGTGCCCGCACTGCGGCCGCACGGTGCCGCGGATCAGCAGCGACCTGACGCGCGAGTCGAGCCTCGCCGACCTGCAGCTGCTGAAGGTCAAGGGCACGCTGGTCAACCTCGAGGACTGCGCGCTGCTGCTCGGCAGCATGCCGGAGATCGAGGAGTGGCAGATCGAGCTGCGCAAGAAGGACGACGACCCGCTCGAGGTCGACGAGATGATCGTGCACGTCGCGGTCAAGGACGGCTGCTCGCAGGAGCAGGCCCGGCAGACCGTGCGCGACCTGTTCAAGAGTCGGCTCGAAGTGCAGCCCAACCGCGTCGAGTTCCTCGGGCTCGAGGCGATGCTGCGCAAGATCGGGATGGAGACCGAGATGAAGGAGAAGCGCTTCGTCGACGCGCGGCCGAAGGCATGAAGAAGGGCACCAAGAAGGCGCGCGACAACGAGCGCGATCTGGCGATCGTCACCGGCTGGCGCACGCCGTTCTGCAAGGCCGGCGGACCGCTGCAGGGCGCCGCGGCCGCCGATCTGGCGACGCACGTGCTGCGCGAACTGCTCGACCGCACGCCGCTGGACCCGCGGCAGATCGACGAGGTGATCCTCGGCTGCGCCGGCGCCGACGCGCGCGAGGCCAACGTCGCGCGCGTCGCGGCGCTGCGCGCCGGCCTGCCGCAGACCACGACCGCGTTCACCGTGATGCGCAACTGCGGCTCCGGCATGGAGGCGCTGTTCGAGGCGCAGCGGCGGCTGCGCGCCGGCGAGGGCGAGGTGTTCGTCGTCGGCGGCACCGAGTCGATGAGCAACTTCCCGCTGCTGATGGGCCCCGAGCTGACCGGCTTCTTCACGCGGCTCGGCAAGGCGCGTTCGCCGCTGCAGAAGCTGCGCGCGCTGAGCCGGTTCCGGCCGCGGGCGCTGAAGCCGCGCATCGCGGTCGTCGAGGGCCTGACCGACCCGGTCACCGGCCTGATGATGGGCCACACCGCCGAGAAGGTCGCGCAGCGCTTCGGCATCGACCGCGCGGCGATGGACGCGTTCGCGCTGCAGAGCCACCAGCGCGCCGCCGCGGCCGCCGCAGCCGGCCACTTCGCGGCCGAGACCGTGCCGTACGTGCCGCCGCCCGACCACCGCGCCGCGGTCACCGCCGACGACGGCGTGCGCCAAGAACAGACGCTGGCCGCGCTGCAGAAGCTGCGGCCGGTGTTCGACCGCCAGAACGGCGACGTCACGGTCGGCAACGCCTGCCAGATCACCGACGGCGCCGTCGCGCTGCTGTGCATGTCGGCCGGCAAGGCGAAGGCGCTCGGCCTGCAGCCGATCGCGTTCGTGCGCGGCACCGCGACCGCGGCGCTGGCGCCCGACGTGATGGGCCTCGGCCCCGTGCACGCGACGCCGCCGGCGCTGCAGCGCGCCGGCCTGACGCTGGCCGACCTCGACGTGATCGAACTCAACGAGGCGTTCGCGGCGCAGGTGCTCGGCTGCGTGCGCGCGTTCGCCGACGCGGACTACTGCCGCCGCGAACTCGGCCTCGACGGCGCCCTCGGCGAGATCGACCCGGCGCGGCTGAACCCGAACGGCGGCGCGATCGCGCTCGGCCACCCGATCGGCGCGACCGGCGCGCGGCTGGTGCTGACGCTGGCGCACGAACTGCGCCGGCGCGGCGGCGGCCACGGGCTCGCGACCCTGTGCATCGGCGGCGGCCAGGGCCAGGCCGTCGTCCTGGAGGCAGCATGACCACCACCGAACCCACGCGGCCGGACGCGGCGACGCCGGCGGCCGACCCGCCCGCCGCCGGCACCGTCCTGCTGCAGCTCGGCAGTGACGGCGTGGCCGAACTGCGCCTCGGCGCCGCGACCGAACCCGTCGTGACCTGGACGCGCGACCGGCTCGAGTCGCTGGACCGCGCGCTGCAGCAGCTCGCCACCGTGCCGGCTCTGCGCGGCGTGCTGGTGACCGGCCCCGGCCCCGGCATGTTCTGCGCCGGCGCCGACATCCGGCTGATCCAGGACATCACCGACCCGGCCGAAGGCGCGGCCGCGGCGGTGCGCGGCCGCACGATCTTCCAGCGGCTGCAGCAGCTGCGCGTGCCGGTCGTCGCCGCGATCGACGGGCCGTGCCTCGGCGGCGGCCTCGAGCTGGCGCTGTTCTGCGACCTGCGCGTCGCCTCCGACCACCGCGCCGTGCAGATCGGCCTGCCCGAGGTCAAGCTCGGCATCGTGCCGGGCTTCGGCGGCACCCAGAACCTGACCCGCCTGTGTGGGCTCGGCACCGCGCTGCAGCTGATCCTCGAGGGCAAACTGCTGCGCGGCAAACCGGCGCGCAAGCTCGGCGTCGTCGACCGGCTGGTGCCGTCGGCGCGGCTGCTGGCGTCGGCGCGGGCCGAACTCGACGCGCTGATCGCGACCGGTCGCAAGGCGCCACCGCGCCGGCTGCGTGGGCTCGCGAAGTGGCTCGGCAAGGCGCCGCTGCGCGCGCTGGTCGTGCGCAAGGCCGAAGCCGCGCTGCAGCGCGGCCAGGCGCGTTTCTACCCGGCGCCGCGCGCGGCGCTGCGGCTCTGCGTGCAGGCGCTGACGCTGCCGCCCGAGCAGGGCTACGCGGCCGAGGCCAGGGCACTCGGTGAGACCATCGTCACGCCGGTCAGCAAGGGCCTCGTGCACCTGTTCTTCCTGACCGAGCGCAGCAAGAAGCTCGGCAAGCTCGACGGCGCCCGCGACACCGGGCGCGCGCTGGTCATAGGCGGCGGCGTCATGGGCGCCGGCATCGCCGGCCTGCTGGCGCACAAGGGCCTGCGCGTGCGGCTGTGCGACCTCGACCTCGGTGCGCTGGCGCGCGCCAAGGCGCGGCTGCAGAAGGACCTCGACAAGCAGACCCGCCGGCGCCGGCTCGAACGGCACGAGGCGCAGGCCGTGCAGGACCGGCTCGCGGTGGCGACCGACTGGGGCGCCCTGCAGCAGACCGACCTGTGGCTCGAGGCCGTCGTCGAGGACCTCGGCCTGAAGCAGAAGCTGATGCGCGAAGCGCTCGCGCGCGGGCTGCCCGACACGGCGCTGCTGGCGACCAACACCAGCTCGCTGCCGGTCACCGACATGGCGCAGGGCCTGCTGCACCCGGGCCGCGTCGTCGGCCTGCACTTCTTCACCCCGCCCGAGAAGATGCCGCTGGTCGAGGTGATCCGCGGCAAGGCGACCGACGACGCCGCGGTCGCGACGGCGTGCCGGCTGGCGGTGCGGCTCGGCAAATTCCCGGTGGTCACGACCGATGCCGCCGGTTTCCTGGTCAACCGCTGCCTCGCTCCGTACCTGAACGAAGCCGCGCGGCTGCTGCTCGAGGGCAACGCGCCGGAGGCCGTCGACGCGGCGATGCTCGAGTTCGGCATGCCGATGGGTCCGTGCCGGCTGCTCGACGAGGTCGGCTTCGACGTCGCGGCGAAGGTCAGCTCGGTGCTGCAGGCCGCGTTCCCCGACCGCATGGTGCCGTGCGAACTGTTCGCGGCGATGGCGGCGGCGAAGGCACTCGGCCAGAAGACCGGCGGCGGCATCTACGGCAAGGACGGCACCGGCAGCGGGCCGGGCCGCGCCGTGCTGAAAGGCCTGCAGAAGCAGCGCGGCACGCCGCCGCGCAGCGCGAGCCGCGCCGAGATCGTGCAGCGGCTGGTCTACCCGCTGATCGACGAGGCGTACCGCTGCCTCGACGACGGCGTCGTCGCCGCCGAGGCCGACCTCGACCTCGGCCTCGTCATGGGCATGGGCTTCCCGCCGTTCACCGGCGGCGTCACGCGCCACGCGCGCGCGCTCGGGCTCGCGAACGTCACAGCCGCACTCGACGAACTGGCGCGCGCGCACGGCGTGCGGTTCCAGCCCAGCGACGGTCTGCGGCGGCGGGCGCTCGGTGGCTGAGCGCGCGCACCACGGCGCGGAAAAATCCGGAACGCGTGGCGCCGCTGCCATCGGCCGCACGCGTAGTGGGCCGCAACCGATGGCGCGGAGCGAGGTAGACTGGAGACACGGATCTCCGCAGCGACTGCAGCCTCGCGTGTGCCCCGGCCGATGCAGTCGCCGCGCGTTCTTTGGTCGAGGGCTGCGGTGGTGAAGTTCCAGCTCGGCATCCTGTTGTGCCTGCTGGCCGGCTGCGTGGGGCAGCCGACCATCGCCGATTCCCCGTCCGCACCGGGGCCGATCGCGGCGCTGGGCCGACCGGCCGCCTTCGCGCTGCGCATCGGCATCGAGCACCTGCCGCCCGACGCCGGCGACGAGACCGCCGAGACGACGGCGCCGACCGTCGAACCGCAGCCGCGGCCGGTCGCCGCCGCGCCGGCACCGGCAGCGCCGGTCGAACGGCGCCGCGCCCCCGACGCCGCGCACCGCCACACCTGGTCGATGAGCATCGCCGACCTGACCGCGATCCACGACCCGATCGCGCGCGAGACGCTGTGGTTCGTGCAGGACCTGATCGAGGCGGACCGCGAACGCTCGCGGCGCGAGGTCACCGCGCCGCTGCTCGGCATCTACGACCACGACCAGATCGACGGCCAGCTGCTGTCCAGCGAGCAGGCCCAGCTCGACGCGCAGGAGGAATGGCTGCAGGAGCGCGGCCCGTCGCTGATGAACCGCCCGCTGCGCAAGCTGCTGCGGCGTCTGCCGTTGGTGCAGCAGGTCGAGGTCGAGTTCGACTCGTTCCGATCCGACCACGTGCCGCTGACGGTGCCGTACCAGTACCGCCACCGCGACGAACGGTCGTTGGGCCGCGTGTCGGTGCGCGTTCGCGTCGACGACCTGCAGGATCCGCTCGAGGTCGCCTACGTGCTCGGCGGCGTGCGCGTCGGTTCGAGCCAGCAGTACGGCAAACTCTCGCTCGACTGGGACCTGACCGATACCGTGCGCTTCGAGTTGCGCGCCCGCACCGACTACGAGTCCGACGACCGGCACGTGCGTGCCGACCTCGCCTACCGGGCGTCGCCGACCACGAGCTGGCACGTCGCGGTCGGCGACGACATGGACTTCGTGTCGACGTCGTCGATCTACAGCCTGTTCGAGACGCCGATGGACGGCTCGCCCGGCCTCGTGCTGTATGCCGTCCACCTGTTCTAGGCGCGCCGCCGCGCTGATCGCCGCGCTGACCCCCGCCTGCAGCTGGCAACCGCCGCCGTCGATGCCGCGCCCGCCGCTGCCACCGCCGGTGCCGTTCGCCGCGGTGCCGCCGGTGACCCTCGAGTCCGTCACCGCGCACGGCGGCGTGCTGGCCGCCGGCGACGAACGCGTGCGGTTCCGCCGCTGGGGCGGCACCGACGCCGGCGGCCCACCGCGCCCGATCGTGGTGCTGGTGCCGATCCTCGCCGGCGGCGAAGACCTGCTCGACGGCGTCGCGCGCCGGCTGGTCGACCACGGCTTCGACGTCGCGGCCTGCGAACGCGCCGGCGCGGCGCTGCGGCCGCCGCAGCGCGCACTCGAGCTCGACGACCTGTTCGCGCGCACGGTGCGCCACCAGCGCATCCTGCTGCAGTGGCTGCGCAGCGCGCCGCCGCCGCCGGCGACGTTCGTGCTCGGCCTGTCGATGGGCGGCATGGTCGCCGCGGTCGTCGCCGCCGCCGAACCGAGCCTCGACGGCGTCGCGATCTGCCTGTCCGGCGCCGACCTCGGCGGGCTGGTCGTGCGCAGCAGCGAACCGCGCGTGCGCCGCTGGGTCGAATGGCGGCGCAGCGAAGACGGCATCGGCGACGGCGAGCTGACCTGGGAACTGCGGCAGTACCTGCGCTACGAACCGCTGGCGTTCGCGGCCGCGGTGGCGGCGCCGAAGGTGCTGTTCGTCGGTGCCGCGCTCGACACCGTCGTGCCACCCCGGCACCAGGACCTGCTGTGGGAAGCGCTCGGCCGCCCGGGCCGACTGACGGTCGCGCTCGGCCACTACACGGCGGCCGCCGCGATCGACCCGATCCTCGGCGCGGCGGCGGCCCACTTCCGGGCGTGCGCCCCGGCAGCGGCGGCGCCCTGACGGCCGGCACCCCCGGGAGCATTCGCGACCCTTGCGCGTCGCGCACCGCACCGGTTTGATGCTCGCCCCCCTTTCCCCGCGCCACGCCCGCTCGCCCATGGACCTTCGCCTGCTCAGCGGCCTGCTGTTCCTGACCCTCCCGCTCTCGGCCCAGATCTCCCTGACGCCGCCCGTGGAGAAGACCCAGACCACTCCCGAACAGCAGCTGAAGGACCTGGAGCAGGAGAAGCAGCGGCTGCAGCAGGAGATCGACTACGTGCGGGGCCGCGTCACCAACGCCAAGGAGCTGCTGACCGAGAAACTGCAGCGCCGGACGCTGGCGCCGCGCGCGATCGACGCCGGCCGCACTGCGGTCGCGCAGCCGACGCCGCCGGTCGCGCGCCGCCCGGCGCGGCTGATGCAGGAGGACGAAGTGAAGGGCCTGCAGCCCGACGTGCTGCTGACCGTCAACGGCGCCTTCGTGACGCGCGGCATGCTCGACGTGCTGCTGCAGCACCAGGGAGACAAGGTCCCGGCCGAGATGCGCCACCAGATGGCGATGTTCGAGCTGATCCGCATCGAGGGCACCGCCGCCGAGTTCACCGACGGCGAAATGGAAGAAGGTGTGCAGGCCGTGCTGACGCAGCTCGAGCAGGGCAAGACGGTCGCCGAACTGGCCAAGACCCACGGCACGCTGCCGGGCGCCGGTGAGGACGGCCGCATCGAGATCGGCCGCAACCAGCGCTTCGGGCTGCGGCTCGAGCAGGTCGCGTTCGCGACCGCGCCGGGCACGACCACGCGCCCGTTCCGCCACCACGACGGCGCCGTCGTGCTGCACGTCGACAGCCTCGAGAAGGGCGCGACGCCCGAACTCGACAAGGTGGTCGGCCACGCGATCCTGGTGCCGTACACGAAGGACAAGGACGCGCTGCAGAAGGCGCAGCAGCAGGTGCTCGGGGCGCAGATCGACATCGCGGTGCGCGACCAATCGGTGCTGGAGATGCTGCCGTACGCGTTCCGCGACCAGGCCGACGTGCCGAAGGCCGACGGCCGCGCGGGCGCCGGCAACCTCGACGTGCTGACGAAGACGCTCGAGGAGCTGCGCGTCGAACTCGAGAACGCCCGCAACTCGACGTCGGAGATCGACAAGGGCCGCGTCGAGATGCTCGAGCTGCGCTACCAGCGCATGAAGCAGGAAGTCGACAACGCACGCAAGGCGCTCGAGGGCAAGGCCGGCGCGAAGCTGGAGTCGGCGCCGTCGAAGGACGAGCTGCCCAAGGAAGGGCCGCCGCAGCAGCTGCCGCCCGAAGAACCCAAGGACGGCCGCAGCTGAGCGGCACCCGCCGCCACGCCGACCTCCGCGCTGTCGCCCACCCATGGCCGCGATCCGCAAGAGCGGTGGCGTCGTCGTCTTCCACTGGGACGGCGCGCTGCCGGCACCGGCTGACGCCAAGTTCGTCGCCGCCCTGGCCGACCGGCGGTTCCGCACCATCGAGAACGCCGCCAGCGAAGAGGTCTCGGTCGGCTGGGTGACGCCGAAGGACCCGACCGGCGACAGCTTCGACCTCGAGGACCTCGACGGCGGCGCCGGCACCTGGCTGCGCTTCCGGATCGACAAGAAGGTGCTGCCGAAGAAGTGGCTGCAGATCCACCGCGACGCGGCCGAGAAGGCGCGCGGCAAGAAGCTGTCGGCGCGCGAACGCCGCGAGCTCAAGGACGACCTGACCGAGAAGCTGCTGCCGCGCGTGCTGCCGAACATCACGCTGGTCGACGCGCTGCTGTTCCACGACCGCCGCACCGTGATGCTGTTCGCGACCAGCAAGACCGCGCGCGAGTCGTTCACGAAGTTGTTCTTCGACAGCTTCACGCTGCCGCTCGAGCGCGCGAACCCGCTGCGCAGCGGCCAACGCGCGGGGCTCGGCCGCGACGCCGAGGCGCAGCTCGAACGGCTCGAACCGGTCCGCTGGCCGCGGGCCGGCACCGACGAACGCGCGCCGCGCCGCGTGCGCGCCGGTGCCGCCGAGAGCCTCGAGGCCGACGCATGAGCAACACTCCGGACGGCGCCGACACGCACGGCTTCCTCGGCGAGGAGTTCCTGACCTGGCTGTGGTTCCGCTGGGAAGCCGACGGCGGCGAGTTCGCGCTGCCCGGCGGCCGCGTCGTCGGCGTCGCGCTCGACGACTTCCTGAGCTTCGCGGCGCCGAGCGAGGACGAGACCGAACAGACGCTGCGCCGCGGCCTGCCGACGCGCACCGCCGAGGCGCGCACTGCCCTGCGGCAGGGCCGCCGGCTGCGCAAGGCGCGGCTCTTGATCGGCGAGGGCTCGCGGCAGTGGGCCGCGACGCTCGACGCGCCGACGCTGACGCTGAACGGCGTGCGGCTGCCCGAGGACGCCGAGGAGTGCGAATCGGACGCCGACCGCACCGCCGACCGCGCCGCGAACTGGCTCGCGCTGCACGAGCTCGTGTCGGGCCTCTACGGCCTGTTCCTGCGCGAACGCCTGCGCCCCGACTACCTCGCCACGGCCGGCGAGCAGCAGGCGCGCTGGATGGCCAGCTAGTGCCGTGAACCGGATGTCAGCTTGCGTTTCGCGGGCCCTCGTCGTCCCTGGCGGCGTTGCGCCTCCTCGACAGATCTCCCGGATATGTCTCCGGGGGCGCGCCTTGCCAGGACCGACGATGGCTCCGCGAGAACA
>JAEUHR010000011.1 GCA_016794425.1 Planctomycetota bacterium | reverse complement strand
GAAGTCCCCCTTCTCGTTGTGGTTGAACGGCTCACCCCAAGTCTGGGCCTGAGCGGATGCAACCAGGGAAGTCAGGAGGCACAGCGCGGCGAGCGCGCCCGTCCTTCCTTCCTTCCTTCCTTCCTTCCGCGTGAACAGCATGGGAACGTCTCCGAAGGTGGCTCGCGCGACGTGCGGCGCCGAAGCGACGCCGACGGCTCGCAGCAACGCAGAACTCTACACGTCCTTGCTAACGCGCCAAGCCCCCCTCGACACTCCGACACCCCAGATGCAACGCACGCCACGCGGACAACGCGCTCGAGATCGTACTGCCGCGACCGCAGCCGCACGGCCGCACGCACCGCCCAGGAATCCGCTCGCCCCCCGTGACCCCCCGTGCCAACATCCGAACCCATGCGTCCCCTGCGCATCTGCCTCGCAGCGTCCGAAGTGGCGCCGTTCGCCAAGACCGGCGGTCTCGCCGACGTGCTCGCCGGCCTCGGCCGCTGGCTCGGCAAGAAGGCGCCCGCCGGCCCCGGCCACGACGTGCGCATCTTCCTGCCGTACTACAAGCGCATCGCCGACAGCGACGTCGTCACCACGCCGCTGCCGAAGGCGCAGGCGATCGACGTGCGGTTCCCGCAGCGCACGATCCGCTTCGGCCTGCGCACGGTGCCGCTGCCGCAGAGCGACGTGCTGGTCCACCTGGTCGACTGTCCGGAGCTCTACAACCGCTCGCAGATCTACACCAGCGACGGCGACGAGGCGCTGCGCTTCGCGTTCCTGTGCCGCGCGGTGCTGGAGACCTGCCAGCGCTGGCAGTGGGCGCCGGACATCGTGCACGGCAACGACTGGCACACGGCGCTGCTGCCGCTCTACCTGCGCACGGTCTACGCGTGGGATCGCCTGTTCGCCGGCACCAAGACGGTGCTGACGATCCACAACATCGGCTACCAGGGTTCGTTCCCCGAGGCGCAGCTCGACACGATCGGTCTCGGCGACCAGCGCGCGCACGTGCACCACGGCGACCTGCGGGAGGGCCGCATCTCGTTCCTGAAGACCGGCGTGCTGCACGCCCACCGGCTGACCACGGTCTCGCGCACCTATGCGCAGGAGATCCAGACGCCCGAACTCGGCATGGGCATGGACGAACTGCTGCGCACGCGCAGCCACGACCTGATCGGCATCGTCAACGGCGTCGACTACGACGACTGGGACCCGGCCACCGACCCGCTGATCCCGCACCACTTCACCGCCGCGGACACCGCCGGCAAGGCGAAGATGAAGGCGGCGCTGCTGCAGCGCATGTCGCTGCCGCACGACCCGCGCGCACCGGTGTTCGGCGTCGTCTCGCGGCTGACGGCGCAGAAGGGCTTCGACCTGTTCGCCGACTCGATCCCGATCTTCCTGCAGCGCGAGGACATGCGCCTCGTGGTGCTCGGTTCCGGCGAGGAGAAGCACGAGGCCTACTTCCAGTGGCTGCGCGACACCTGGCCGCAGAAGGTCGCCGTGTTCCGCGGCTTCCACAACGAACTGGCGCACTGGATCGAGGCCGGCAGCGACCTGTTCCTGATGCCGAGCCGGTTCGAGCCGTGCGGCCTCAACCAGATGTACAGCCTGCGCTACGGCACGCCGCCGATCGTGCGCCGCACCGGCGGGCTCGCCGACACGGTGCAGCCGTGGGATCCGGTGACCAGACAGGGCACCGGCTTCCTGTTCCAGGAGTTCAGCAGCCACGGCCTGACCGGCACCATCGACTGGGCGCTGCGCAACTGGCGCGACCAACGCGGCTGGAAGCAGCTGGTCAAGAACGGCATGCAGCAGGACTTCTCCTGGGACCGCCAGGGTCCCGAATACGTGGCCCTGTATCGTTCCCTGATCCCCGCCGAGCGCGCCTGATCGCGCCAACGCTCCCCCACCGATCGCCATGCACGTCGTCTTCGTCGAACCAGCGTTCCCCAACAACCAGCGTGAGTTCCTGCGCGGCCTGCTCAGCACCGGCGCCCGCGTCTCCGCGATCAGCGAACGGCCGCCCGAGGCACTGCCGGGCGAGCTGCGCGACAACCTGTTCCAGCACGAACGCGTGCGTTCGGTCGTCGACGAACACGCGATGACCGAGGCCGTGAAGCGGCTGTCCACGAAGGCCCGCGTCGACCGGCTCGAAGCCACCGTCGAGGCCCACGTGATGGCCGCCGCGCACGTGCGCGAGCACCTGAAGATCGCCGGCACGACGTCGAAGACCGCGTGGCTGTGCCGCGACAAGCCGGCGATGAAGGAGGCGGTGCGCGCCGCCGGCGTCGCCTGCGCCGCGAGCGCCCGCGTGCAGAAGGTCGCCGACGCCGAGGCGTTCGCGCAGAAGGTCGGCTACCCGCTGATCCTCAAGCCGCTCGATGGCGCCGGCGCGTCGGGCACGCACAAGGTGACGAGCGACGCCGAGATGGCCACGGCGCTCGACGTGCTGCGGGTGGCCCAGGGCCGCACGGTCGCGATCGAGGAGTTCCTCAGCGGCCACGAGGGCTTCTACGACACGATGTGCGTCGCCGGGAAGCCGGTGATCGACTTCGCCTGCCACTACTTCCCGAACGTGCTCGAGGCGATGCGCACGCGCTGGATCTCGCCGCAGATCGTCTGCACCAACCGCATCGACGAGAAGGGTTACCAGGAGCTGCGCCAGATGGGCCAGCAGGTGATCTCCGCCCTCGGCATCTGGACCTCGCCGACGCACATGGAGTGGTTCTTCGGCGAGAAGGGCCTGAAGTTCTCCGAGATCGGCTGCCGCCCGCCCGGCGTCGGCGTCTGGGACCTGTACTGCGCCGCGAACGAGTTCGACCTCTACGCGGCGTGGGGCCACGCGATCGTGCACGAGAAGGTGCCGTTCCGCCCGTCGCGCAAGTACGCGGCCGGCATGATCGCACTGCGGCCCGACCGCGACGGCACGATCGCCGGCTACGAGGGCCTCGACCAGATCCAGCGCGAGTTCCGCGAGTGGATCCTCGACGTGCACGCGCCGGTCGGTGTGGGCACGCAGGGCGTCGAGGGCGGCTACATGGCGAACGCGTGGCTGCGCGTCCGGCACCCCGACTACGACACGCTGCGCGCGATGCTGAACAAGATCGGCGAGACGGTGAAGGTCAGGGCGCGGTAGGCGGTCACGACCCCGCCGGCGCCGTCGCGCGCACGCCGCCGAAGCAGCGCGTGATCAGCGCCGTCCAGCCGGTCTGATGGCTGGCGCCGCAGCCGCGGCCGGTGTCGCCGTCGAAGTACTCGTGGAACAGCACGAGGTCGCGCCAGTGCGGGTCGTCGGCGAAGCGCCGGTCGCCGCCGGCGAACGGGCGCTGGCCGCCCTCGCCGGCGCGGAACAGCTTCGTCAGCCGCAGCGCCAGTTCGTCGGCGACCTGCTGCAGCGTGCACAGGTTGCCCGAGCCGGTCGGACACTCGACCTTCAGCTTGTCGCCGTAGAAGCGGCCGTAGCGTTCGATCGCCTCGATCAGCAGGAAGTTGACCGGCAGCCAGATCGGCCCGCGCCAGTTGCTGTTGCCGCCGAACATCGCCGTCGTGCTCTCGCCGGGCGTGTAGTCGACACGGTACTCCTCCTGGCCGACGCGGAACACGAACGGGTGGTCCTTGTGCACCAGCGACAACGAGCGCACGCCGTACGGCGACAGGAACTCCTTCTCGTCGAGCAGGTAGCCGAGCACGCGTTCGAGCTGGCGGCGGGTCGGAATCGCCAGCAGCACCGCGGCCTCGTTGCCCTCGCCGCCGAAGCTGACGTTGCTGGCGAGGTCGCGTTCGTTGGCGAGGAACCAGCGCAGCCGCTTGTCGAAGCCGTGCATGCTGCGGATCGTCGCCAGCGGCAGCACCTCGACCGCGCACAGCGGCAACAGCCCCACCAGCGAGCGGATGCGCAGCCGTTCGCTGTGGCCGTTGCTGTGGATCTGGTCGTAGTAGAAACCGTCCTGCTCGTCCCAGAGCCCGGTGCCGCCGAGCGTGTTCATCGCGTGCGTGATCGCGACGAAGTGCTCGAAGAACTTCGACGCGACGTCCTCGTAGGCGGGATCGTGGCCCGACAGCTCGATCGCGATGCCGAGCATCGTCGCGCAGTAGAACGCCATCCACGCGGTGCCGTCGGCCTGCTCGAGGTGGCCGCCGGTCGGCAGCGGCTGGCTGCGGTCGAACACGCCGATGTTGTCGAGGCCGAGGAAGCCGCCGCCGAACACGTGCTTGCCGTGCAGGTCCTTGCGGTTGACCCACCACGTGAAGTTCAGCAGCAGCTTGTGGAACGCGCGGGCCAGGAACATGTGGTCGCGTTCGCCGCGGTGGCCGGTCATCTTGTAGACGCGCCAACAGGCCCACGCGTGCACCGGCGGGTTGACGTCGTGGAACGCGAACTCGTAGGCCGGGATCTGCCCGTTCGGCGCCATGTACCACTCGCGCAGCAGCAGCAGCAGCTGTTCCTTGCTGAAGTGCGGGTCGAGGCGCGCGAACGGGATCATGTGGAAGGCGAGGTCCCACGCGGCGTACCACGGGTACTCCCACTTGTCCGGCATCGACAGCACGTCGCGGTTGTAGAGGTGCGCGAAGTCGGCGTTGCGCCCGTCGCGGCGCTCGGCCGGCGGCGGCGGCTGCGACGGATCGCCCTCGAGCCAGCTGCGCACGTCGAGGTGGTAGAACTGCTTGCTCCAGACGAGACCGGCGTAGGCCTGCCGCTGGATGCGCGCTGCTTCTGCGTCGACGTCGCCGATCACGTCGCCGTAGAAGGCGTCGGCCTCGGCCGCGCGCGCGGCCAGCGTCGCCGCGAACGTCCTGCCGAACGCCTTCGGCTCCTTCTGCGCCGCCGGCCGCAGCCGCAACCGCAGCCGCGCCACGCCGCCGGCCGGCACTTCGAGCACGGTGTGCCACGCGACCTTGCTGCCGCTGCGCGACGGATTCACCGCGACCGTGTTGCCGCGGCAGACGTACTCGTGGAACGCGTCCTTCGTGAACGCGAGCGGATCGCCGCTGCCGAACAGCCGCCGCGTATTGGTCTCGTTCTCGGTCGCCAGCAGCGCCTTGACCACGCCGTGTTCGGGTTCGTCGAGTTCGAGCGCCATGGCCGGCAGATCCGCGCCGCTGGCGATCACGCGCCGCTCACCGTCGGGCACGATCACGCCGCGCGGCCAATACCCTTCGCCGCGGCGGCCCCAGGCCCAGGTGTTGCGGAACCACAGCTGCGGCAACACGTGCAGCACCGCGGCGGCCGGACCGCGGTTGTGCACCGTGAGTTCGACCAGCACGTCTTCGGCGTCGGCCTTGGCGTAGTTCACGAACACGTCGAAGTAGCGGCGGTCGCGGAACACGCCGGTGTCGACGAGTTCGAACTCACGCTGCGCCCGGTCGCGTTGCCGGTTCTCGCGCACCAGCGCTTCGTACGGAAAGGCCGCCTGCGGGTACTTGTAGAGCGCGCGCAGCCAGGACGCGGTCGGCGTGGCGTCGAGGTAGAAGTACTCCTCCTTGACGTCCTCACCGTGGTTGCCCTCGGGCCCGGCGAGCCCGAACAGCCGCTCTTTCAGGAACGGATCGTTGCCGTTCCACAGCGCGAACCCGAAGCACAGCCGGCACTGCCGGTCGGTCAAACCGAGCAGGCCGTCTTCGCCCCAGCGGTAGGCGCGGCTGCGCGCGTGCTCGTGCGGGAAATAGGTCCAGCAGCTGCCGTCGGGACTGTAGTCCTCGCGCACCGTGCCCCATTGCCGCTCGGCCAGGTACGGTCCCCAGCGCGACCAGTTGCGCTCGCGTGCGGCATCCTGTTGCAGGCGATCGCGTTCCGACGCAGCGGGCTTCGGCGGCATCGCGACGGTGTACCCGCTGCAGCGGCGCCGCGCACGCGTCAGCGCCGAAGCCGCAGACGGATCGGCCCTCGCGCGGCGCTCGGATCGACGATGCGACCGCCCTGCACGACATCGAGCACGCCCGCCGCACACAGCCGCCGTGCGGCGGCGCGCGTACGCTCGAGCCACGAGCGCCAGTCGTCCGGCACCACCGCGCGCGTCGCCGCCGACGGGCAGATCGTGGCGCCGTGCGGGCGCTGCGCGAGCAGCTGACGGATCGCCTGCTCGAGCCGAGTGTCGATCGGCCCGACGCGGTGCCGGCGGCACGCGTCGCTGCAGTGCCGCACCGCTTCCCAACACCGTGCCCACCGGCGGCGCCAGGCGAACCGGCGACCGCAGGACGCGCAGAGCTTCGTGTCAGCGGGAACGGCCACGAGCGGGCTCGCCCGCGCCGCCGAGGGCATCGAGCTCCTGTGCCACCGCCTCGGCCTCCGCGGTCTTGGCCGCGAACGCGACGATGTCGCCGTTGCGCTGCAGGTCGCGCGCGGCAGCCAGCAGGGCCAGATACCGTTCGTGCAGCCGCCGGCGCTGGCGCCGCCGACGACGTTCTGCAAGCCACTGCCACATGCAGTGGGCGTTCGCCGGTCACCTGCGGCCGGATGCGCGCGCATCTCCATGCCGCACCCCGGCGAACCGGCGCTCATGCCGGACAGGCAGTTCGCAGGCTCGTTCGCCGTACTCGGCGCCACCGGCGCGACCGGTACCGCCGTCGCGCACCTGCTGCACGACCGCGGCGCCGATCTGGTGCTCCTCGCGCGGGACGCCGACCGATTGCGCGCACTGGCCGAACCGCTCGGTGCGCGGACCGCCGTGCTGTCGAGCCCGACGGCCGGGCCCGTCGCGGCGGCGCTGCGGGAGGCCGCGGGCGGCGCGCCCCTGGCAGGCATTGCGCACTGCGTCGGGTCTCTGTTGCTGAAGCCGGCGCACCGCACCAGCGAAGCGGAGTGGCAAGACGTGCTCGACACGAATCTCTCGTCGGCATTCGGCGTCACGATGGCCGCAGCGGAGCTGCTGCCGCAGGGCGGCAGCGTGGTGTTCTGCAGTTCGGTCGCCGCGACGCTGGGGCTCGCCAACCACGAGGCGATTGCGGCGGCAAAGGCCGGCCTGATCGGCCTCGCTCGCGCCGCAGCGGCGACCCACGCGCGACGCGGCATCCGATTCCACTGTGTCGCACCGGCGCTGGTGGCGAGCCGCATGACCGAGTCACTGCTCGGCCGGCCGGGTGTCGCCGAGGCAGCGGCCAAACAGAATCCCTCTGGTCGCGTCGGCCGAGCCGACGATGTGGCGCGCGCCATCGTGTTCCTGCTCGATCCGGCGAACAACTGGCTCGACGGCCAGGTCCTGGGTGTCGACGGCGGCTTCGGCTCCCTCCGCCCACACCCCTAACTGGTGCTTTCCGTGGACCACGCTCATGCCGCCGCGCCGCAAGTGCCGGTGCCGTCCGTGCTGGTCGGATGGATCGACAGCCCGCGCCAGTCTTGCCGCCACGCCAGCAGTTCCGGGGCTTCCAGGTTGCGCTGGAGCAGCCGCAGCACGACGCCCGGCGCCAGCTGCTGCGGCTCGTGGTTGGTGCGCGGCCGGCACCAGTTGCGGTAGGCGGCGAACAGGTCCAGCTGCCGGCGCAGGTAGCGCGCCTGCTTGCTCGCCAGCCACGACCGCCGGCGCAGCCGGCCGCAGTTGTCGCGCAGCATCGCCTCGGTGTGGTTGATCGGAAACAGCGGGTTCCAGGTCGTCCGCGGCGCCTTGCCCGACACCGTCTCGTGCGCGAGATGGTCACCGAACAGCTTCTGCTTCAACGAGCCGTAGAGCGCCTTCTCGTCGGTCAGCAGGGTCGCCCGACGTTCGCCGAGCAGCTCCTTGCAGCGCCGCAAGGCCAGCTGCACGCACAGCCGGCTCCGGTCGCGGCGCTTGCCGTGCTTCGCTTCGTGCCGTTCGAGCCACCGCCGCCGCTTGCTGCCCTTGGCAGCCACCCGGCGGATCGGCGCGGCACCGGTCGCCAGCACGAGCTTGCTGTCCCGGTCGATCACGACCGGGACCGTCACCGGGCAGATCGCGCTGTGCTCGAACGTCTCCAGCTCGTCGAGCAGCAGCGTGCGGTGCTCGGGCAGGCTGGTCAGCAGGTTGCGGTTCAGGCGGCGCAGCGTCCGGCCGAGCTTGCGGAACTTGCGCTGCAGGGTGCCACTGTTCATGCGCAGCAGCCTGCCGGCCTGGCGCAGGCCGATGCCGCTGGTCAACAACAGGAACAGCGCCGGATTGTCGTGCGGACGGTGGTCGCGGTAGTCGACACGGAACGTCTGGAACGAGAAGCCACGCTTGCAGATGCGGCAGCAGAAGCGCGGGATCGGATCCCGCCGACACTTCACCGAGTAGCTGCC
>JAEUHR010000026.1 GCA_016794425.1 Planctomycetota bacterium | reverse complement strand
CGAGGTCGCGTCGGCGTAGGACGAGGCCGCCTGCAGCACGTCGCGCCACGCCTCGACCCAGGCGGCGAACGCCAGCGGATCGCGCGCCGCCGGCGGCAGGTACTGCAGCGTCGACAGCCCGCAGAGGCCGAGGATCGAGAGTGCGCGCTGGCGCAGCCGTTCGGGCGGGGCGGCGTGCAGGTCGTCGAGCACGAACTCGAGCGACGGCAGGTGGGTGTGCAGTGCGGCCGGGCCGTGCGTGAGGTCGAACAGCTCGCGCACCTGCCGCGGCGCCGTCCACGGGCGCGGTCCGGCGTGCACGACGATCGGCAGCACCAGCGGCAGGAACGGGTCCTGCGGCCGTTCGCGGTGGTGGGTGCGCGCGACGGCGGCCACCTGTTCGAGGAGCTGCAGCGCGACCCAGCGCGAGCTGCCGGACTTGTGCTCGAGCACGAGGTAGAGCAGCAGGCGCCGGCCGTCGTGCAGGCGCGCGGCGAACAGCAGGTCGCAGATCGTGCGCTTGCCGCGGCGGCCGCGCTGGCCGGGCGGGCAGCGCGTCAGCGTGCGCCAGTCGATGCGGTCGGCGATCCGGGCCGGCAGCGCGCTGCGCAGCAGCGGCGCCGCGTGCTCGGGATCGGCGAACAGCACCTGGAACAAATGGTCGTGGCGTTGGCCCACACGGTGGTGGCAGGAGGCCCCGCGATTCTGCGGGGATTTCCGGCGCAGGCGAGGCGCGCGTCCGTGGGACCGGCCGGGTTCCCGGGGTCGGCAGGTGGTGTCGACGGGCCCGGCAGAGCCAGCGGCGGGCTTGCCTCCGCACCCCGCTTGGCCGACCCTTCGCGCTCGATGCCCGACGTTGCCCCGTCGCCGCCCGCCACGTTCGTCACCCGCGTCCGCCGCGTGCTGCGCGACCTCGGGCCGACGGCGCCGCTGCTCGCCGTGGCGACGGCACTGCCGCTGGCCGGCACCGTGGTGCTGGCGGCGACGTCGGCGCACTGGCTGCCGTGGTTCGACGGCGACCTCGCGTCGGTGCTCGGCTACTGGCTCGGCGGTGCGTTCGCGGCGGCGGCGTGCCTGTTGCCGACGCACGCGACGTCGCTGCTGGCCGGCTACCTGTTCGGCAGTGCGCTCGGCGCCGTCGTCGCGTGGCTGGTCGTCGTGCTGGCGGCGGCGGTGGCGTTCGCGGTCTGGCAGCGCTGGGTCGGCACGCGCGCGGTGCAGGCGATCGCCGGCTCGCCGCGCGCGCTGGCGGTGCACCGCGCGCTGCTCGGCCGGGGCCTGGGCCGCACGGTCTGGGTGATCGCGCTGCTGCGGCTGTCGCCGGTGATGCCGTTCGCGGCCACCAACCTGCTGCTGGCGGCGTTCGGCGTGCGGGCGCTGCCGTTCGTGCTCGCGACCGTGCTCGGCACGACGCCGCGCGCGGTCGGCGCCGCGGTGGTGGGGGCCGGCCTCGCCGAACTGGACTGGGGGGCGTCGGGCGGCGCCTGGACGACCTGGCTGGCGGTGGGCGCGACGGTGCTGGCGGTCGTGCTGATCGGCCGCGTCGCGCGGGCGGCGCTGCGGCGCGAAGTCGGCGACCTCGGTCCGGCCGGGCCGTGAACTGGCTCGCGCACCTGCGGCTGGCGCCGCGCGCGCCGTTGCTGCGGCTCGGCAACCTGTGCGGCGACTTCGTGGCCGGCGTCGAACTCGCGGCCCTGCACCCGGACCTCCGGCGCGGCATCGCGCAGCACCGCGCCGTCGACGCGTTCGTCGACGCGCATCCGATCGTGCGGCGCAGCCGCGCGCGCCTCGATCCGCCGTTCCGCCGCTTCGCCGGCGTGCTGGTCGACGTGTTCCACGACCACTTCCTGGCGCGCGACTGGGACCGGCTCGGCGACGGCTCGGCGCTGGCGACGTTCGCGGCCACCGTGCACGGTGACCTGCGCGCGCACCTCGAGCTGCTGCCGCCGCGGCTGCAGCGCGCGGTGGCGTGGATGGAGAGCGAGCAGTGGCTGGTCGGCTATGCCGGCCTCGCCGGCATCGACGCCGTGCTGCGGCGCATGGCGCAGCGGCTGCGGCGCGAGACCCCGCTCGGCGATGGCGCGGCGCAGCTGCAGGCGCACTACGGCGCGCTCGACGGGGACTTCGCGGCGTTCTGGCCCGAGCTGGTCGCGTTCGCACGCGAACTGGTCGCCAGGTGAAGCGCCAGCAGCGCCAGCGCCGCGGCGAACGGCGTGCGCTGCCAGACCGTTCCGAGCGTGGCCGCGGTCGTCGGCAACGCGACGGCGCCCGCCGCCAGCGCCGCCAGCAGCACGCGGTCGGTGCCGCGGCCGCCGAGCCGCGGCAGCCACAGCGGCGTGTTCTGCCGGTAGGCGGCGAACGGCGCCCCGAACCGCGCTTGCAGGTCTCGCTCTTCGGGCGGTCGCACCACGATGTGCCACAACACGGCGCCGGCCAGCGCGTACAGCGCCACGAGACCGCTGTCGCACCACAGGCCGACCGCGACGCCCTGCGCGATGCCGGCGATCGCCATCGGGTTGCGCACGAGCCGGTACGGACCCGACACGACGAGGTCGCGCGCGGTCGCCAGCGGCAGCGGCGTGCCGCGGCCGCGCACGGCCATGCAGATGCCGGTCGACAGACCGAGCACGCTGGCGGCGGTGAACAGCGTGGCGCCGAGCGCGCGGTGGTGCGGCAGGCCGAGCGGCGGCAGGCCGATCTGGCGTTCGACGGCCAGCACGGCGATCGGCAGCAGCACCAGGAACGTCGTCCAGAACACCGCCGTCTGCAGCAGCGTCACCGCGACGTGCCGCCAGGTCGGTGCGGTGCGCGCGACGCGGAAGCACCTCATGCGCGGCTCGCGCCCAGGGCCCAGGCGGTGCCGGCGGTGCTGCCGAGCATCAGCGCCAGCGACAACCAGCCCGAACCGGTGGCCAGCAGTGCGCCGCCGCACCACAGCGTCGCGTAGCTGACGGCGCCGGCCACGCTCCACAAGAGCGGCCGCGCCCAGGCGCGTCGGCGCGGCAGCGCGTGGGCGGCCAACGCGGAACCGCCGACGATCGCGACCAGGTCCGGCAGCGCGAACGCGAACAGCGTGCTCGGCGGCCAGTCGCCGATCGTGAACGGCGGGCGCAGCGCCGGCCACAGCCACAGCGCGAGCCACCACGCCGCGACCAGTACTGCCTGCAGCCACAGGTAGGCGACAGCGAGTCGCATCGCCGCATGCTCGCCGACGCGCCGCGGCGTGCAAGCGCGCGGCGCGTTCTTGTCGCGCGGCAGCGCCTCCGGTATGCCGGCCCGCCATGGCGCCGAAGAGCGTGACGATCTACAGCGACGGCGCGTGCCTCGGCAATCCGGGACCGGGCGGCTACGGCACCGTGCTGCTGACGGGGGAACACCGCAAGGAGCTGTCGGCGGGCTTCCGTCGCACGACCAACAACCGCATGGAGCTGCTCGGCGCGATCGTCGGTCTCGAGGCGCTGAAGCAACCGTGCCGCGTCACGCTGTGGTCGGATTCGCAGTACCTGATCCACGCGATGGCCAAGGGCTGGCTCGACGGCTGGCAGAAGCGCGGCTGGCGCACCGCCAGCAAGGAGCCGGTCAAGAACCAGGACCTGTGGCAGCGGCTGCTGCGCGCGATCGACGGTCATTCGATCGAGTGGCGCTGGGTGCGCGGCCACACCGGCGACGTCGAGAACGAGCGCTGCGACCAGCTCGCCGTGGCGGCTGCGTACGGGCCCGACCTCGCCGACGACGCCGGCTTCGCCGGCTGACGCGGTTTCAGCGCACGCGCACGAGCCGGCCGCGCGGCAGCGGGTGCTCGCGCAGGTACGGTTCCAGGTCGCCGAGGAAGCGGTGGCCGTCGGTGTAGTAACCGGCCGTCGGCAGCAGACCCGGCACGCGCGCCTGGAACCAGCGGTTCAGCACTTCGACCATCAGTTCGCGCAGGTACTTCGCGAAGCAGCTCGCCAGCGCGGTCGGGAACGCGCGCGACTCGCCGCGTTCGGCGAACGTCACGGTGACCTCGCGGTCGCCGTCGGCCAGCCGGTAGGCGGACTCCTGCGGCGTCTCGACCAGCATCTCGACCGCGGCGCCGGGGCGCAGCCGCCGCAGGTCCTCGGCGTAGTGCATGCGGCCGCCGCAGCGGTCGGCGACCAGGTGGCCGATCGGGCCCGTGTCGGCGACCGCGCCGATGCCGTCGAGCAGCCGGCCGAGCACTTCGGCGTAGGCGCGGAAGTGCGCGCGGCTCTTGTTGTCGGTGTCGGCGATCAGGTCGTTCCACTCCTCGACGTCGACCGGTCGCACCGCGATGTCGACCAGCGTGACCTCGGCCTTGCGCAGCGCGCGCGCGACCAGTTCGGCCTGCAGCTGCAGCCAGCCGGCGTCGGCGCACAGCGGCAGCGGCAGGTCCAGGTGCTCGTACCACGGGCAGCGGCGCAGCCGTTCGACGTCGGCGCCGATCGCCGCCAGCCACGCATCGAGCGTCGGCGGCAGATCGCCGTGCCTGGCGGCCCAGAACACCAGCGCGGTCTCCTCGAGGCGCAACCGGCCGTGCGGCCCCGCGTGCACGAGCTTGCTGTCGGCGACGCGGACCTTGCCCTTCTGGTGGCTCTTGCGCGCCACGTGCCGCGAAAGCGCGCGCCACGGGTCGGTGCCCTCGGGCCCGGTCATCGCGATGCCGGCCACGACCAGCGGCCCGAGGATCGGGCCGAGTCCGGCCTCGTCGACGCCGGCGAGGAACTTCATGCGCGGCAACGACACCGCGGCCCGCGGGCGCGGTCAAGCGTCGATGCCATCGCCGTCCTGGCCGCCGGTCAGGCCCGGGCCGCGCGGCTGCCGATAGCCGCGCTACCAACATGGAAGTACTGCTCGTCGAGAAGGACCCGCTGGTGCGCGACCACGTCAAGGTCGGTCTGCAGCAGTTCCCCGAGTTCCATGTCACGGTCGGCAGCGGCTACGCCGGCATCAACGAAGCGCGCAGCCGCCACTTCGACTGCATCTTCCTCGGCGTCGATCCGCGCGAGAAGGACACCGTCAAGCTGCTGCACCACCTGCGCTCGTTCGACACCACGACCGAGCTGTTCCTGCTGACGGCGCCGCGCAACGTCAAGGACATGGCGGTCGACAAGAGCAAGTACAACATCCACTCGTTCCTGCAGACGCCGATCGACGTGCGCGAGTTCTTCGGCCTGCTCGGCCGCTTCCTCGAGCGCCGCACCGAACGGCAGAACTCGACGCTGCGCAAGGAGAGCCGGCGCGCGGCGGCGGCGGCCGCTGCCGCCCCGGCCGGTCGGCCGCACTGACCGCGGTGCGCGCGGCCGTGCGGCGGCTCGCGCTTGCCTCGTCCGGCGGCCGGTGGTCTGTTTGCGGTTGATGTCCGCACCGCTCCCGTCCGACGTCTCGTTCCCCGCGCGGCGAACGAACCTCTGGCTCGAGTCGCGCTACCGCAAGCTGCGGCGCGGCCTGCCGCAGACGATCTTCTGGTGCCCGGACTGCAAGGGCGATCGGCGGCGCCGGCAGGGCTGCGCGCGCTGCGAAGGCTTCGGCAAGCTGACGCGCGAATCGGTGCAGGAGCTGATCGCGCGGCGCGTGCTGCCGACGATGGAGGCCAAGGCCGGACGCTTCCACGGCGCCGGCCGCGAGGACATCGACGTGCTGATGCTCGGCCGCGGCCGGCCGTTCGTGTTCGAGGTCGTCGGCGCACGCTGTCCCGACGTCGACCTCGAAGCGCTGCGCCGCGAGATCGAACAGCGCGCCGAGGGAGCGATCGAGCTGCAGCCGTTCGTGCGCGTGCCGCGGCAGCGTCTGGTCTACTGGAAGCAGGAGCACTTCGAGAAGGTCTACCGCGCCGAGGTCGCGCTGACCGGCACGCCGGAGCCGGCGGCGCTGGCGCGTGCCGCGTCGTTCGCCGGTGCGATCGTGCAGCGCACGCCGCAGCGCGTCGCGCATCGCCGCGCCGACCTCGACCGCGAACGGCTGCTGCGCGTGCTGTCGCTGCAACCGCGCGGCGATACGGTGCTCGAACTGCGCGTGCAGTGCCAGCACGGCACCTACGTCAAGGAGTGGATCTCCGGCGACGACGCGCGCACCGAGCCGTCGCTGGCGGCGCTGCTCGGCACCGGCTGCCGCTGCGCGGTGCTCGACGTCGAGGAGATCCTGACCGACGACGTGCCCGGGCCGCGGCTCGCCGAGCCGGCGCCGCCGGAGGCCTGACGTGATCCCGGCCGTCGCCCCGCCGCACCTGCCGCTGCTGCGCCTGCGCTGCAGCCGCAGCGAACCGGTGCGGTCGCTGCTCGAACGGCAGCCGGCGTGGGGTCACATCGCGCCGGTGCACGCACAGCAGCACGGCGAGCACGCGGTCACCAACTACCGGCTGCAGGCCGAGTCGTTCTTCGTGCAGGTGCCGTGGCGCTGGACCGGCGAGCAGTGGGACGAGAGCCCGGTCTCGGTCGTGCCGGGCGCCGTCGTCGCGCTGCGGCTCGTGCTCGACGGCGTGCCGCCCGAACGCGTGACGCAGCTGCTCGGCCTGCCGCCGACACGCGCGTTCGCGAAGGGCGACAGCGGGCCGCACCGCCGCGGTGTGCGCGACGAAGGGCTGTGGATCCACGAAGTGCTGCCGCGCGGCTTCCACTGGCCGGAGGAGAAGCTGACCGAACTGCTGGCGCTGCTGCGCGCGCGCAGCGGCTGGCGCGAGGTGCTGAGCCTGTCCGGCGTGACCTGGGCCGGCATCACGGTGCAGCTGCGCGGCTGCGTCGAACGCATGGGCGGCCTCGCGCTCGAGGCGTCGCTGCTCGAGGACCTGGTCGGCCTGTCGCTGCAGCTCGACGTCGAGCTGGTCGCCGAGTAGCGCGCGCTACTGCCAGGGCTCGGTCTCGAGTCGGCGTTCGTGCGCCGCGAACAGCCGGCGGAACGTGGACGCCTGGCCCTTGCCGCGCGCGGCGGCCTGCAGGTAGTCGACGAACGTTGTTCGCAGCGCCGCGTCGGCGTGTTCGCGCAGGTGGCGGAACAGCGCCCAGGCCTGCGCGTACTTGGTGTCCTGCCGCGTCGACGCCTGGAAGTCGGAGCTCTGCAGGTTCAGCAGCCGGTGCACACCGTAGAGGTCGCCGGCGGCGCGCGCCGCGGCCAAGGCCTGCAGGTGCGCCGGTTGCACGCTCTGGTCGCGGAACACCGGTTTGCCGGGCACCCGCGTCTGCGCGAGGCCGTCCATGTAGTCGGCCCAACCTTCGTCGAGCCAGCTCGGCAGCTGGCCGCGGCCCTTCGCGGCGCGCACGAAGAAGTGGTGCAGCAGCGCGTGCGTGCCCTCGTGGAACAACGCCACCGGGCGGCCGTGCTCGACGCAGGTGAACAGCGCCGGCTCGGCGGTCGAGAAGTACGCCGCCACCGTGTCGGCGAGGTTCGGCATCTGGTCGCGCGTGCCGTAGAGCCGCACGTCGACCGGTTCGACCAGTTCGAGCAGCGCCAGGTCGGCGCCGAAGCGCGCGTGGATCTGCCAGTACAACGCCTCCAGCTCGAACAGCGTGTCGAGGCCGGTGCGCAGGCCCGCGGTGGTGCGCAGGGCGAAGTGCTCCGACCGCAGCTGCCAGGCGTCGTCGAAGTCGGCGCGCGGCTCGCGCGCGCTCACGAACGGCAGCCAGCTGCCGTCGATCGGCACGCACCAGCGGCCGTTCTGTTCGCGGTTGCCGAGCGCCGTGTGCAGCGCCGCGTCGTCGGGGCGCAGCAGCAGCGCGTACCAGCGGCACAGGCGCGCCTCGTGCGGCAGGTCCTGTTCGTCGGCGCGCGCGGCCAGCGCCTGCAGCGCCGCCGGCTCGTCGGTCGGCGTGGTCTGGAACGCGGCGATCAGGTCGCGGTGCCGCGCGGCGACGCTGGTGAACGACTGCACCTTGTGGCGCGGGATCTCGCGCTCGGTCGAGCCGGTGCGCAGCACGACGACCTCGTCGTCGACCCGCACGATGCGGCCGCGCTGTTCGGCGCCGTTGGCGAGCACGACGACGTCGCGCGGCGGCGGTGCCTGCGCCGCCACCGTGGTGGCCAGGATCGCGGTGGCGAGGTGCGACGGGCGGCAGAACATGCGTGGACTGTATGCCGGCCGCCGCCGCGATGCAGGCGCTTCGGCGCTTCGAAGAACCGCGCGCGTCGCCTAGGATCCGCCGCTGCCCATGGTGGCTCCCCACGTGTCCGTCGTCCTGCCGGCCCACAACGAACGTGAGGTCATCGCCGGCGCGATCGACGAGGTGTTCGCGGCGCTGGCCGCGGCGGGCCACGCCGCCGAGGTGATCGTCGTCGACGACGGTTCCACCGACGGCACCGACGCCGCGGTCGAAGCCCTGATCGCGCAGCGGCCGACGCTGCGGCTGATCCGGCTGGCGCGGAACTTCGGCAAGGAGAGCGCGCTGGCTGCCGGCCTCGACGCGGCGCAGGGCGCCTACGTCGCGCTGCTCGACGCCGACCTGCAGGATCCGCCGCAGGAGATGGTGGCGATGCTGGCAACGGCCGAACGGGGCCACGACGTCGTCTACGGCGTGCGGCGGTCGCGGCGCTCCGGCTGGCTGCGCTGGCTCGGCTACCGCGTGTTCTACCGGCTGCTGCGGCTGGTCAGCGACCTGCCGATGCCGCTCGACAGCGGCGACTTCTCGGTGCTGTCGCGGCGCGCCGTCGACGCGCTGAACCGGCTGCCGGAACGCAACCGCTTCCTGCGCGGCCTGCGCAGCTGGGTCGGCTTCCGGCAGTGCGGGCACCTCTACGACCGGCCCGCGCGTCGCGCCGGGGCGACGAAGTACTCGCTGCGCAGCCTGTGGAACCTGGCGGTGCTCGGCTTCCTGTCGTGCGGCCGGCGCCCGCTCGCGGCGGCGTTCTTCGTCGGGCTCGCCGTCGTGCTGGCCGGCCTGGTCGCCGCCGTCGTCGGCGCGGCCGCCGTGCTGGTCGCCGTGCTGGTGCTCGGCGGTGTGCAGCTGGTCGCGGTCGGCATCCTCGGCGCCTACCTGGCGCGCGTGCTGGACCAGGTCGAAGGGCGGCCGTGCTACCTGGTGGAGCGCACCGTCAACTGCGCCGCGCCCGCGCCGCGATGATCGTCGTCACGGGCATGCACCGTTCGGGTACGTCGCTGGTCTGCCGGCTGCTGGCGCAGCTCGGCGTGTCGTTCGGCGATCCGGCGCAGCACTACCCGGCCGATCGCTGGAACCCCGACGGCTACTTCGAGGACCGCGCCGTCATGGACCTGAACAGCCGCATCGTCACCGGCTGGCCGCGCAACCGGTCGCGGCTGGCGGCGTTCGCGGCGAAGCTGGCCTACCTGCGCATGCCCGGCGACGCGGCGATCGCGCGGCGCGCGGCGCGGCAACAGACGGCGCTGCGCGCGCTGGCGGCGCGGTTCCGGGACGGCGCGGTCAAGGATCCACGCTTCTGCCTGACGCTGCGGTTCTGGCTCGATGCGGCCGCGGTGTCGCACGTCGTGGTGTGCCTGCGCCACCCGGCGGCCGTGGTCGCCTCGCTGGCACGCCGCGATCGGCTGCCGCCGGCGCTGGCGGCACGGTTCTTCGCCTGGCACGTCGACCGGCTGCTGGCGCAGTTGCCGGCCGGACGCGCGGTGTTCGTCGACATAGCGCGGCTCGCCGTCGAACCGGGCGAACTCGACGCGCTGCGGCGCGCGGTCGGCCGTGCTGCCGGGCCGTCGTCGGCGGACCTGCTGGCGCAGCTCGTGCGGCCCGCGGCGCTGACGGCCGCGCCGGTGACCGACTGTGCGCCGGTGGCCGAGGCGGCATGGCGGCGGCTGTGGGCCGCGGCGCGGCGGGAGCCGGCCTGACGTGCACGCGTTCGACCGTGCGGTATCCGGCAAGTGCCCCGTGGCGCTGGTGGTGCTGTGCGGGCTCGCGCTGGCGCTGCGGCTGTGGCGCCTCGACGTGCAGCCGCTGTGGTTCGACGAGGCGCTGAGCGCGCACATCGCGCTGGCGCCGGACGGCCTTGCGTTCGTGCACAACACGCCGCCGCTGTACCACTGGCTGTCGCGCGGCTGGGTGGCGCTGTTCGGCGGTGGCGCCGCGGGGCTGCGTTCGCTGTCGGCCGTGGCCGGGGCGGCGCTGGTCTGGGCTGCGTTCGTCGCGGCGCGCGCGCTGTTCGACCGGCGCGCTGCGTGGGCCACGGCGCTGCTGGCGGCAGTGGCGCCTCTGCCGCTGTTCTACGCGCAGGAAGCGCGGGCCTACGCGCTGCTGCTGGTGCTGCTGACCGCGGCGGTCGCGGCGGGCTGGCGCGTGGCGGCCGTCGGCGGCCGCGGGCCGTGGGTCGCGTGGGTCGGCAGCGGCGTGCTGGCGCTGCACACGCACTACCTGGCGGCGCTGCCGCTCGCCGTCGCCGGCGCGCTGCTGCCCTGGGTGGCGCCGGCCGGCGAACGGCGGCGCGTGCTGCGCGCCACGATCGTCGCCGGCGTCGCGATGGCGGCTGCCTTGCTGCCGTGGTGGTGGTGGTGGTCGGCACACACGCCGTTCCAGGGCAGCGACATGCGCTGGCTCGCGCTGCTCTGGCAACAGCTGTCGGCGCCGCGGGCCGTGCTGCACTCGCTCGAGTTGTTCGCGCTGGGCGGCGAGGCCGGTCGCACGCCGATCGTGATGAAGCAGTTCACCACGCTGCCGTTCCCGGCCTGGCTGCGCCTCGCGGGACTGGCCGCCGCCGGCGCCGTGCTCGGGCTCGGTGCGGTGCGGCTGGTGCGGACGGAACGCCGTTCGGCGGCGGCATTCGCGGTCGCGCTCGGCCTGCTGCCGCTGCTCGGGCTGTGCCTGCTGTCGACGGTGCGACCGGTCTACGCGCCGGGCCGCTACGACTTGATCGCGTTGCCGGGCTGCCTGCTGCTGTTCGGCGCGGCGGCTGCGGCGGCCACCGCGCCGGACCGCGGTTGGCGGCGGTGGATCGCGTGGGCAGCGGTCGCGGTGTTCGGGCTGGCGGTCGTGGTCAAGGACCAGCGCTACCTGATGGCGCCGCCCGCACCCGATGCCGCTCCGGCGGTCGCTGCACACCTGGCGGCGCACGTGCGCGACGGCGACACGGTCGTGCTGGTCGGTGGCGTCGGTCTGCCGGTGGTCGTGCAGCTGGCGCAGCGCGACCTGCCGTGGGCGGCCGGCCGCTGCGGCGCACCGCCGGGGCGCACGTTCGCCTGCCGGCTGCTGCCGCTGGCACTCGAGCAGGCACCGGCGGCGATGAGCCGCTACCTGCAGGCGATCGAGGACCGGAGCCTCGTGCACGACCTCGGCACGGTGGCTGCGGACGTCGCTGCCAGCGGCGCAACCGGGGTCTGGCTCGTGCTCCCGGACGACCTGCGCGACGGTGGGCCAGCGGCGGCGACCGTCGGCCGGGCCCTGTTCCAGGCCCTGTTCGAACGCGGATTCCAACCGGTCGAGGGCGGTGATCCGGCGCTGGGCATCGCCCGCTGTGCGCGTCCCGGCCGCTGAGGCGGGCGACGGTCTGCCGCATCGACTCGCCGCGCGGATTTCGGGGCATCCCGATTAAGGTGCCGGCGTACCGACCATGGAACGGCCTACTGGCCTGTCGATGCCCGCCACTGTCCGCAGAGCCGCCGCCGAACTCGACGGCGACGCGGAGATCGCACGGCTCCTCCCCGAGCCGGACGGATCCGGTCTGCGGCGACTGTTGGCGGTGCACGGCGGTCGGGTGTACGCGCGGCTCACCAAGGGCTTCGCGGCAGGGCTCGGTGCGCACGAAGTCGAAGAAGCGATGCAGACGGCGACCTGTCGAGCCTGGCTCCGAGCCGACCACTACGACCCGCGGCGCGGGTCGCTGCGGGCCTGGTTCTACGTCGTCGCTGCCAACGCCTGCCGCGAATTGCTGCGCGCGCGCAAGCGGCGCGAGCGTGAGACCCGCGTCGCCGACATCGACCAGGTGCCCGAGCCGGACGTGGTGATCCCGCGCGTGCCGCCTGCCTACCTCGACGTGCTGCGCGAGTGCGTCAGCGAACTGCCGCCGCTGCAGCGTGCGATCATCGAAGCGGACCTGCGCGCCGGTGACGTCGCCAACGCGGCGGAGCTGGCGGCCCAGTTCGCGACGACGAAGAACTCGATCTACGTCTCGCGCTGCGAAGCGCGCAAGACACTGCGGGAGGCGCTGGCCCGACGCGGTTGTGGACCCGTGGGACCTGAGGACGAAGCATGACGGAGAAGGACGAGACGTTCTGGCGCGAGGTGCTGGCGACCCGCCGTGCGGCCGAGGCGCTCGAGGCCGAGCAGATGGCTGCCGCGGAAGCGGAGTTGGCCGAGGAGTCGGCCGCGCCGCCGCTTGCACCCGAGCGGGTGGAGGCGATGGTGGCAGCGGCGCAGCGGCATCGGCTGGCGCTGCCGGCGGCAGTGCCGGTGGCGGCTCCGCCGCGGCGCCGGTGGCAAGGATTGCTCCGCATCGCGGCTGCGGCCCTGTTGTTGGTGTTGGCGCAGCCCTGGCTCGCGGCGGCTTCCAGCAGCGTGTTCGAGGCGTTCGCTGAACTGCGGCTGCAGCGGACCCATGAGACCCAGACCCTGCAGGAGGTGTTGCGCATCACCGCGGAACCGCGCCAGGCCGAAGCGAGCCGCAAAGCTGCGCAGGGCGAGGTCTATTCGCTGGTGCACTGGGCGATCCAGACTCTGCGGCGCGTCGAGGGCGAGCCAGGACCTGTCCAGGGCAGTGCCCGCGCCGGCGTCGAACGGCTGCGCGCGTGCGTCGCGAAACCGCCGAAGTTCACGGGCCGCACCCTCCTCGGTGAGTTTCGTCCCTTGGTCCGACAAGTCGAGGACACGCATCTGCCGGTCGATGTCCGAGCTGAAGCGATCGAACGAGTCGTGCGCCTCGTGGAGCAGGGGCTGGCCGTCTTGTGGGGCGTCGCCGAGGAACCCGAGTCAGGCAGGAACGCGTCGTTGTTGAGGCAGAACGGGTCCATGCGACGTGTGATCGCTTCGCTGCTGGAGTGACCTCCCTGCCGCCCGGTCTGTGGGGCCTCGGGTCTCGTGGCGTGGACCAGGCGGGCGCGGTCTCCGCGGCTACTCCGGGAGCACAGTAGCTTCGGTGGCCCCGGGGGCATTCACCTTCAGCACGGGGCCGGCGGGCATCACCACTTCCAACTTCGCCCTACCTTCGGTGTCGAGCGTAACGCTGTGCTGCGCCTCCACGGGCTCACCGGCCGGCCCGCTGATCAGGGTGATGGTGACCGACTGGCCGGCCAACGCGGCGTTGAGATACTCGATCTTGACCTGGGTGCCGACGCGAGCCGAGTCGGGAGCCGTGAGCTTCTGAGCATTGAGGGCGGAGGTGAACAGCGCGGCGAGCGCTGCGAACGGGAGCGAACGGAGTTGTGACATGAGAGCGGTTCGGGCGGGTTGCTGCCGCGGCGCGGAGCGCGCTGCGGTCCGAACCAGCCAACCCCGCGGTTCCGCGGTTGCCGTTTCCCCACGACGCGGCGTCTCGTTCTCGGACTGCGTGGCGGTCCGGCGTGGCGTCGGGGTCGCTCGCGGACCCCGCCGGAGAATTCGACCGCCGCACTTAAGGGGGGGGCGTACTGGCGATGTCAGGGCAGGTTGTCTGCGCGCGGGCGTTGTGCCGTCGCGTGGGTATCCGCCCGCTCGGCCATGACGGTGCACGGTCCCGACGCTGCAGCGGCGCAACCTCCGGATTTTCCCGGGGGTGCAGCCTTCGCCGGACTCGCGACCGGCTTCGGCGTCGTCGGTCCGGGTGGCGACCTGCAGTTTGCCGACGAGGTCCTGGGCACCTGGCTCGGCCGTCCGCTCGGTGGCGACCCAGCGCCGAACCTGCGCGACGTGGTCGTGGAGCCGTTCGCGGACGCGGCGGGTGAGCGGGGTGCGACGACGGTCGTCGATCTGCTGGCCGCAGCACGTCCTTGGGCCGGAGCCGTGCGGTGCTGCGACGCGACAACGCGCCGCTTCGATGCGGTGCTGTCGTTGCAGCCGCTGCACGACGGCCGCGGTCGCCTGCTCGGTTGCGCCGTCGAACTGCGCGACGTGGAACGGCAGCGCGCGATCGAGCGGCAGCTGCAGCAGGCCCAGCGGCTGCAGGCGTTGGGCCAGTTCACGACCGCCGTTGCGCACGACTTCAACAACCTGCTGACCGTCGTGCACGGCCACATCGGCCTGATCGAAGCCGGCGGCGAGGCGACGCCGGCCGTGCGCGATGCCCTCGGCGAGATGTCGCAGGCCGTGGCGCGTGCGACGACGCTGACGCGCCAGCTGCTGTCGTCGCAGCGCCAGGGGCCGCGCTTCGAGCGCCTCGACGTCAACCAGGTCGTGCGCCGGATGGCCGTGCTGATGGGACGCGTGGTCGGCAACACGATCCAGATCGCGCCGCGGCTCGCGCTGCAACCCGCCTGGGTGCATGCCGACGCCGGCATGCTGGACCAGGTGCTGATGAACCTGTGCCTGAACGCACGGGACGCCATGCCTGCCGGTGGGCGGCTCGACCTGGTGGTGGAACTCGTGCGCGAACGCCCCGCCACCGGCAGCTCCGCGCCGACCGGCAGTTTCGTGCGGCTCACCGTGGCGGACACCGGCTGCGGCATCGCGCCGGAACACCGTTCCCGGGTGTTCGAGCCGTTCTTCACCACCAAGCTGGCGGGGCAGGGCAGTGGTCTCGGGCTCGCGGTCGTGCAGACGATCGTGCGCCAGCACGACGGTGCCTGCGGGCTCGAGAGCGAGGTCGGCCGCGGCACGCGGGTCTACATCTGGCTGCCGGAGGCGTCGGCGCCGGTGGTGCCGGCGCCCGTGGTGGCCCCGCCGGCCGCCCAGGTCGCCGGCGGCGCCGAGCGGGTGCTCGTGGTCGAGGACGACCCGGCGCTGGCGACGCTGTTGCGCAAGACGCTCGAGGCCGCCGGCTACCGCGTCGATCGCGCCGAGACGGGGCGGCAGGCGCTGGACCTCTGGCACAACTACCCGCGGGCCTTCGATCTGCTGGTGACCGACGTGCGGACGCCGGACGGCATGCGCGGCGACGACCTGGCGGACCGGCTGGCGCGCGACAAACCGGGCCTGCCGGTCGTGTTCACCGGCGCCGTCGAGCCTGGCTCGGCGGGCAGTGAGGGGCGCGTGTTCTTGATGAAGCCGTTCTCGCGGCGGGAACTGCTGCAGGTCGTGCGGCAGGCGATCGACGGCCGCTCGCGCTGAATCGCGGCGGTTTTCCCGACCCTGCCAATTAAGGGGGGTGCGTACCTGGCCATGGCGAGCACGGGCTGCACCGTGAGTCGCGTTCCGTTGCCGACAACCCCCGCGCTTGGGCGCGGGCAGGCCTCAGGCCGACCTCAGGCCGAAAGGGGGAGAAGGAGGGTCGGTTTGTGCCCACGCGTTCCCTGGAACTGATGACCTGAGTGGATCACCGGCGATTTCCTGCGACCGCCGGGGCGTTCGGGACACCAAGCCTGCTGCCGTGCCTGTGGTGCGGCAGGAGAGTCCCGTTGGCATTCACCCCACCCCGGTGCCCGCACCAGGACTG
>JAEUHR010000064.1 GCA_016794425.1 Planctomycetota bacterium | reverse complement strand
GTAGCCGTTCGGCGTCTGCGGCCCGAAGCGGTTGCCGAGGTGCCACTTGCCGATCATCGCGGTCTGGTAGCCGGCGGCGGCCAGCGGCGCGGCGATGGTGACCGCGTTGGCGACCATGCCGGCGGCGCCGGGCGGCAGCGCCATCGTGGCGTCGTTGCGGAACGCGTAGCGGCCGGTCAGCATCGCCGCGCGCGACGGCGTGCACGACGAGTTCACGAACGCCCGCGTGAAGCGCACGCCGGCGGCGGCGATCGCGTCGAGGTGCGGCGTCGGCGGCGCCGAAGGCGAGCCGTAGCAGCCGACCGCATCGGTGCCCAGGTCGTCGGGCACGATCACGATCAGGTTCGGGTGGGCGGGGACGGGCGACTGTGCCGGCAGGGTGGCGGCGGCGGCCAGCGCGAGGGCCGCCAGCCAGAAGGTGGAGCTTCGCATCGGGTTCGGACGGGCAACAGGCTCCGGCCGGGACGAGGGGTGGTGAGTCCGACCGGATCGGATGGGAGTGCGCCCTTCGACGTACCGGCTTCCCCAGAGGTTCCGTTGCCAGCGGACTTTCGCCGCAGCCTGCTGCTACCAGACGTTGCCGGCGCCCGGCGTGTAGGTCGTGGCGATCACGGTGTTCGTGATCAGCGTGTCGCAGCGCACCACGCCGCTGTTCTCGGTCATCGCCGAAGCATTCTGCACCATCGCCGACTGGAACCGCAGCTGGGCCGCCTCGAGCTTCAGGTTGGCGCCGGCGGTCAGGTCGATGCCGGTGATGCCGAGTTCGATCCAGTTCGCGCCGGCCTCGAGGTAGATGTTGCTGGCCGAGACGATGCGCAGCTGGCCGGCCGCGTTGACCTGCACGCTGCCGTCCGGGTTGATGGTCAGGATCTGCTCGTAGCGCGCGACCTTCTCCTCGAGGGCCTCGATGCGCGCCAGCGCGTCCTCGAGCGATGGCGGTGCCGCCGTGCGCGTGCGGCCGGCGGGGGTGCGGGCGGACGAGGAGGAGGTGCCGGGGGCTGGGTCGACCATGGCGGTGGGCGCGGGCGGGCCCGCAGTCTACCGCCGCGGGCAGCGGGTCCGGGGACAACGGACCGCGGGCGGGCCGTGTTGCGCGATCGGCGACCTGGCCCGGCGCGCCGCCGACGGCGCCTTGGCGCTGGAAACTTCGGCGGTGACCGCGCAGCCTCCGCGCACCCTTCTCCCGAGGTTCGCATGCAAGAGCCCGTTGCACCGCAAGGCCCGCTGGTCGGCCCCGAACGTTCGTTCCCCGAGATCACCTTCAAGGGGGTCGTGCTCGGTCTGCTGCTGGCGATGCTGATGGCCGCCGCGAACGCGTACCTCGGCCTGCGCGTCGGCATGACGGTCGCGGCGTCGATCCCGGCGTCGGCGATCGCACTCGGCGTGCTGCGCGCGTTCCGGCGCAGCAACATCCTCGAGAACAACCCGGTGCAGACGATCGCGTCGGCCGGCGCGTCGACGGTGTCGGGCATCATCTTCACGGTGCCGGCGCTGGTGATGATGGGCGCCTGGGCCGGCTACGACTACTGGCCGATCTTCCTGATGGTCTGCGTGGGCGGGATCATGGGCGTCGTCTTCACGACGCCGCTGCGCCGCGCGCTGATCGTCGACACCGGCCTGACGTTCCCCGAGGGCGTCGCGACCGCGCAGGTGCTGAAGACCGGCGGCATCGCGCGCGGTGAGGCCGGCGGCGAGCCGGCCGCGGCGGCGAGCACCGCGCAGAGCGGCCTCGGCTTCAAGCTGCTGCTCGAAGCCAGCGTGCTCGGCGCGCTGTTCAAGTTGTTCGAGGCCGGGTGCCGGTGGTTCGTCGACGGCGTCGCGACGACTCGCGCCTGGTTCGGCGGCAGCTGGCTGTTCAAGGCCGATGCCACGCTGTCGCCGGCACTGCTCGGCATCGGCTTCATCGTCGGCCCCAACATCGGCACGCTGATGATGTCGGGCGCGATCCTGGGCACGATCCTCGGCGTGCCGATCAACTGGCTGCTCAACGAGGAGCGCCTGATGGGCACCGCCGGCGTGCCGGCCGGCACCGCGTGGACGGCGCTGACGCCGGGGCAATGGGAAGCCCTCGCCGGCGCCTCGTGGCAGGAGTGCCGCCGCATCGGCATCGGCTGCATGCTGATCGGCGGCGTCTGGTCGCTGATCTCGCTGATCGGGCCGATCAAGAGCGGCGTGCGCGCCAGCCTCGCGGCGTTCCGCGCGCAGCGCAGCGGCCAGAGCGCCGGTGCGCCGCGCACCGAACAGGACGCGCCGATCAACGTGCTGGCGTTCACCGCGGCGCTGATGACGGTGCCGATGTTCTTCGCGTTCCGCTCGGCACTCGACGGCTACGACTCGCGGACCTGGATCGCGGCCGTGCTGACCGTGCTGATGCTCGGCTTCGGCTTCCTGTTCTCGAGCGTCGCCGGCTACATGGCTGGCCTCGTCGGCAGCTCCAACAACCCGGTGTCGGGCGTGACGATGGCGACCGTCGTCGTGTCGTCGTTCCTGCTGACGCAGCTGATGGGCACCGATGGCATCGCCGCCAAGGTCGGTCCGGCGGCCGTGATCTACCTGGCCGCGTTCATCTGCACCGGCGCCTGCATCGCCGGTGACAACCTGCAGGACCTGAAGTGCGGCCACGTCGTCGGTGCCACGCCGTGGAAGCAGCAGCTGTGCCTCGTGCTCGGCACGCTGGCGTCGGCGTCGGTGATCCCGCTGGTGCTCGGCCTGCTCGACGGCGCCTACGGCATCGGCCGCGCGCTCGAGGGCCAGCTGCCCGACGACGTGCTCGCGGCGCCGCAGGCGTCGCTGATGAAGGACCTGTCGACCGGCATCTTCGGCGCCGGCATCAACTGGAACTTCATCCTGTTCGGCTGCGCGCTGGCCGCCGTGATCATCGCGCTCGACGAACACCTGAAGCGGCGCAAGGCGTCGTTCCGCACGCCGATCCTCGGTGTCGCGGTCGGCATCTACCTGCCGTTCGGCCTGTCGGTGCTGATCTTCGTCGGCGGCCTGCTCGCGTGGCTCGTGAAGCGGCGCTTCCGGCCGACCGGCGAGCACCAGGCGGTCGCGCTCGAGAACTCGAGCATGCTGCTGGCGTCGGGCCTGATCACCGGCGAAGCGATCATGAGCGTCGCGCTCGCCGGCGTTCTGTACTACCAGTCGGAGTGGCTGCCGAAGGACCAGCCGATCATCCCGTCTGTGCACATCGGCATCGCCGAGCCGCTGACGCTGATCGCCACCGGCGCGCTGATCGCCTACCTCTACGTGCGCACGCTCGGCGCCGCACGCCGCATGTAGCTCGCGGCGCGGCATGGAGACTCCGTCGTCCGCAGCGCCGCCGGGCGCCCGTTCGCTCGCCCGCTGGGCGATCGTCGCCGTGTTCGGCGCCGCGCTCTACGTCGGCTGGTGCCTGCTGTGGCACATGGCCGACGACGCGTACATCACCTACCGCTACCTCAGCAACGCGATCGCGGGCCGCGGTCTGGTCTGGAACCCGGCGCCGTTCCTGCCGGTCGACGGCAACACCGACTTCCTGTGGTCGATGCTGCTGCTGACGATCTGGTGGGCGGCCGGCATCGAGCCGCCGGCGATCGCGAACTGGCTCGCGCTCGGCTTCGGCACCGTCGTCTACCTGCTGGTCGCGCGCGAGGTCTGGCGGCAGTCGCTGCCATCCGACCACGAACGCTGGCGACCGCTGCTGCTGGCGCTGGTGCTGGCGTTGCTGGTCTCAAACCGCGCCTGGCTCGCGTCGCTGAGTTCGGGCCTCGGCGTGTCGATCTTCAACTGCCTCGTGTTCGTCTGGGTGCTGACGGCGCTGTCGCCGCGCACGCGCGACGAACCGCGCCGTTGGTTCGTGCTCGCGGCGCTCGCGGCGGCCTGCGGCCTCGGCCGACCCGAAGGCCATCTCGCCACCGCGGCGACCGCGGTGCTGCTGCTGGCGTGGGGCGCGACCGGCCGCCAGCTGCCGCGCGGGCTCGCGGCGGCGGCGGTCGCGGTGCTGCCGGTCGCCGGCCATCTCGTGTTCCGCCGGCTCTACTACGGCGACTGGCTGCCCTGCACCTACCACGCCAAGAACATCGGCGCCTGGCCGGCGAGCGGCGCGCGCTACTTCGCTTCGTTCGCGGTCGAGTTCGGCGTCTACGTGTGGCTCGGCGCGGCGCTGGCCTGGCTCGCGCGCAGGGCACTCAGGCCGGGCCCGCTCGCGCTGCTGCGGCGCGAGCACCTCGGCGGCGCGGCCGTGGCCGCGGTGCTGCTGGCGCACTTCGGCTACTACACGCTGCAGATGGGCGGCGACCTGTTCGAATGGCGCGCCTACAGCCACCTGGTGCCGCTGCTGCCGCTGCTGCTGCTGCGGCTGGCGCGGTCGCTGGCGTGGCGGCCGCGCACGCTGCTGGCGGTGCTGGCGGCGTGGTTCGTCTGCGGCCTGCCGATCGGCTGGATCAAGTTCGCGCACCAGGACCGCGACGTCGCGCCGCACGTGCCCGCGCTGCTGCAGCCGCTGCTGCGCCCGTACGACGACTGGCAGCGCTGGTTGTCGGACCGGCTGGTCTGCAAGCGCAACCACGAGATGAAGGTCAACCTCGCGGTGTTCGAGCGCAGCGCGCCGCCGCGGTCGGTCGGCGCCCGCGTGCCGTGGGACGGCTTCCCGGTGCTCGCGGCCGAAGCGGTCGGCGTGGTCGGCTGGGCGCTGCCGAACGTCGCGATCGTCGACCTGCACGGCCTCAACGACGCGGTGATCGCGCGCAACCCGGTGCCGACCAACGCCGAACGGCTGCAGCACCGCATCGGCGAACTCGAACGCGTGTTCGGCTTCTTCGACCAGGACCACGACGACCGCGTCACGCCGGACGAGTTCCGGCCGTGGCTGGCCGCGCTGGAGCCGGACCTCGCGGCGCAGCCCGAGGCGCTCGAACAGCGGGTGCGCATGCAGTTGCTCGGCTTCGACCTCGACGGCGATCGAGTCGTGACGCGGCAGGAGTACGTCGCGGCGAACCGCCCGCACGGCGATCGGTTCATGGCCCACGAACGGCTGCCGCCGCCGGGCTACGTCGAGGGCTTCCGGCCCAACGTCGTGCCGACCGACGACGGCGTCAGCGTGACGCCGCGCGAACCGCCGCTGACCGCCGAGCAGATCCGCGCCCACGAGCGGGAGTGGCGCCGGCGCTTCGGTGCTGCCGACTGAGTCCCCCGCCCGCGGTGTCCTCGGGAACGGATGACTCCTGTGGAGCACCGGCGGCTCCGTCCGACCGCGGGGATGTTCGGCACCCCGGGCCGCCGCCGCTCCTTCGCGACGCGGCCGGAGCGTCCCGTTGACCAGGGCCGAGGTGGTAGCTGCCGCGGCGCTCCGCTAGAACTCCGGGCTTCCGTCCGGTCCGCCCGGGTCCCGAATGCCGTCGCTGAAGCCCTTCCTGCTCGAACGCAAGCTGCTGCCCAAGGTCTGGGGCGGCCGGGCCCTCGAGGCAGCGCTGGGCCTGCGGCTGCCCGCCGGCGAGGCGATCGGCGAGACCTGGGAGCTGTTCGACCGGCCCGAGGGCAGCTCGAACCTGCGCGGCGAGCAACGCACGCTGGCCGCGGTGCTGCAGCAACACGGCGACGACCTGCTCGGCCGCGGCACCGCGCGCGGCCACGGCGGGCGCTTCCCGCTGCTGCTGAAGTTCATCGATGCGCGCGAGGCGCTGTCGGTGCAGGTGCACCCGGACGACGCGCAGGCCGCCGGCGAAGGCGACAGCGGCAAGGACGAAGCGTGGCTGGTGCTGCACGCGGGCCCGCAGGCGCGCATCATCCGCGGGCTCCGGCCCGGCGTCGACGCGGCGGCGTTCCGCCAGCACGCGCACACGGCCGCGGTCGAAGGCATGTTGTGGGCGTTCGCGCCGCGGCCCGGCGACGTCGTGCACATCCCGCCCGGCACCGTGCACGCGATCGGCCCCGACGTCGTCGTGTTCGAGGTGCAGCAGAACAGCGACGTCACCTACCGGCTCTACGACTGGGGCCGGCCGCGCGAAGTGCACGTGCAGAAGGCGCTCGCGGTCGCACGCACCGAGGCACCGGCGGCGATGGCCGACCGGCCGGTCGTGGCGCCGAGCGCGCTGCCCGACGGCGGCCAGCTGCTGGCGGCGACGCCGCACTTCCGGCTGCGGCGCTACCTGCCGGCGCGGCCGCTGACGCTCGCCACCGACGGCGCGTTCGCGACGCTGACGGTGCTCGGCGGTCGCGGCATGCTCGGTTGGCGCTCCGGCGGCGACGACGTGCCGCTGCCGATCGCGGCCGGCGACACCGTGCTGGTGCCCGCCTGCGTCGAACACGTCTACCTGTCGCCGATCGGTCGCCTCGACGTGGCCGTCACCGACCCGGGAACCCACCTACGAGGACGAAGCTGATGGCGCGCCGACACGAAGACCGCAAACCCGGACAACGCCAGGCCCGCGGCGGCGGCGGTGGCCCACGGCGGCCGCGGCCGACCAGCCGCGCGGTGAAGCCCCGCAGCAAACGCCGCGAGCAGGGCCTCGTCGTGACGCCGGCATCGGCGCCCGGCACCGCCGCGCCCGGCGACGGCAAGGTGCGGCTGAACCAGTTCCTGGCGATGGCCGGCGTCTGCAGCCGCCGCGCCGCCGACGGCCTGATCGCCGGCGGCCGCGTCGAGGTCAACGGCGAACTGGTGCGCGAGCTCGGCGTGCGCGTAGACCCGCAGCACGACGACGTGCGCTTCGACGGCAACCGGATCCAGCCCGAGCGGCCGGTCTACGTGTTGTTCAACAAGCCCGCCGGCGTGGTCTGCACCAACGCGCGCCACGAGCAGAAGAAGCGCGTGATCGACTTCCTGCCCGATGTGCGCGGGCGGCTGTTCACGGTCGGCCGGCTCGACCTCGACAGCGAGGGCCTGATCCTGCTGACCAACGACGGCTCGTTCGCGCTGGCGATGACGCATCCGCGCTACGGCGTGCCGAAGCTCTACGCGGTGCTGCTGCGCGGCCGCGTCGAGCAGCACGACATCGACAAGGCGCGCGGCGGCGTGTGGCTCGCCGAGGGGCCGACCGCCGGCATGCAGGTCAAGGTCGAGCGCGCCGGCAAGGACCGCACCTACCTGAAGGTCACGCTGCGCGAGGGCAAGAACCGCGAGATCCGGCGCGTGTTCGCGAAGCTCGGCTACCCGGTGATCTCGCTGAAGCGGATCCGCATCGGCGACCTGAACCTGCACGGCCTCGGCGCCGGCAAGTGGCGCTTCCTGCAGCTGCACGAGGTGCAGCGCCTGCGCGAACTGGCGACCGCCGGCGCGACGCGCGCCGCGACGACGACGGAGAACGACGACGCATGAGCATCGCGACTGCACCCATCCTGTTGCCCGACGTCGAGATCGTCGAGCTCGACAACGGCTTCCGCGCGCTGCTGGTCGAACGCGGCCCGCTGCCCGTGGTCGCATCGCTGCTGTGGTACCGGATCGGCGCCCGCGACGAGCACAGCGGCGAGACCGGCGTCTCGCACTTCCTCGAACACATGATGTTCAAGGGCACGCCGCAGTTCCCGAAGGGGCACATCGACCTGCAGACCAGCAAGATGGGCGGCAGCAACAACGCGTTCACCGACAACGACAGCACCGCCTACTACTTCACGATGGCCGCCGATCGCTGGGAGACCGCGCTCGAGATCGAAGCGAGCCGCATGCGCGGCTGCCTGCTCGACCCGCACGAGTTCGCCAGCGAGAAGAACGTCGTGCTCGAGGAGCTGGCGATGGGTGAGGACGACCCGTGGCGTCCGCTCTACCAGGCGACCGAGTCGCTGCTGTTCCAGGTGCACCCGTACCACCATCCGGTGATCGGCTACAAGCAGGACCTCGAGCGGCTGACCGTGCAGCGCATGCGCGCCTACTACGAGCGCCACTACGGGCCCAACCGCGCGTTCCTGGTCGTCGTCGGCGCGATCGACAAGGCGCGCACGGCGGCGCGCATCCGCGAGCTGTTCGGTCCGATCCCGCGCGCCGGCGACCGCGAAGAGCCGCTGCGCGAACCGACGCCGCTCGGCGAACGCCGCGCGGTGCTGCGCACGCCGCACTCGGTGACGCGGCTCGCGTTCGGCTTCCAGACCTGCCGCATGGGCGAGCGCGACGACTACGCGCTCGACGTGCTGGCGCACGACCTCGGCAACAGCAAGAACAGCCGGCTCTACCGCCGCCTCGTGCTGAAAGAGGAGCTGGTGACCGACGTCAGCGTGATCAACGAGACGCGGCAGGAGCCCGGCGCGCTGTTCGTGATGTGCGAGCTGCGGCCCGGCGCCGATGCGGCGCGCGTCGAGAAGCTCGTGCGCGAGGAGATCGCGCGGCAGGCCGAGGAAGGCGTCGCCAAGAAGGACTTCGAGCGCATCCAGGCGCAGATCCGCGCCTCGTTCCTGTTCCAGGACGAGGCGGTGCTCGACCTGGCGATGAAGCTCGCGCGCTTCGAAGCCAGCACGCCGGACGGCTATCGCACGCTGGCGACCGTGCTGCCGACCTACGATTCGCTGACGCAGCGCGAGCTGCGCGACGTCGCCGCGCGCTACCTCGACTTCGGCCGCGCGGCGGTGGTCTGGGCGGTGCCGGCCGCGAAGGAGGCTTCCGCCGCGAAGCCGCGGCGCGGCAAGGCGAAGGCCGAGCCGAAGCAGAAGCAGAAGCGCAACCGCAAGACCGGACGCGCGCAGAAGCGCGGGAGGCGCGCATGAGCACCGGCATCCAGCTGGACATCGCCGAACGCGTGCTCGACTCGGGCCTGACGCTGCTGGCGGTACACAACCCGCGCGTGCCGACGTTCGCCTGCGCGGTGTCGCTCGACGTGCGCGCCGGCGACGAAGCGGCGGCGCAGACCGGCCTCGCCAACCTGGTCGGCGAGTGCCTCGATGAGGGCACCCGGCGCTACTCCGGCCTCGAACTCGCCGCCGCGGCCGAACGGCTCGGCGCGGCGATGGAGGGCAACCACCGCGGCGGCGTCGTGATGGCGCCGGCCGTGGCGCAGAAGGAAGCGCTGCACCTGCTGCGCGAGATGGTGCTCGAGCCCGAATTCCCGGGCCGCGAAGTGCGCCGCGTGCAGGCCGAGGTGCTGGCCGAGATCGAGGCCGAGGCCGACGACCCGCGCTCGGTCGCGGCGCGGCGCTTCCGCAAGGAGGTCTACGGCGAACACCCGCTGGGCCGGCCGTCGCACGGCACCGCGCAGAGCGTCGCGCGGCTGAAGCCGAAGGACCTGCGCGCGTTCCACGGCGCGTGGTTCCGGCCGCACGGCGGCTACGTCGCGATCGCCGGGCCCGAGGAGCCGCAGCGCGCGCTCGACCGGCTGGCGAAGGTCTGGGGCGGGTTCCGCGGCAAGCCGCAGAAGCACGCGGCGGCGCCCGAGGTCGGGCTGCCGGGCCGCGCGCGCGACGTGCACCTGCCGATGGCGCGCGAGCAGGTTCACGTCTACCTCGGCCACGTCGGCATCCGCCGCACGCACCCCGACTTCTACGTGCTGTCGATCATGGACCACGTGCTCGGCACGGGCCCCGGCTTCACGTCGCGCTGCTCGCGCAAGCTGCGCGACGAACAGGGCCTCTGCTACGCGGTCAGCGCCGGCATCACGCCGTCGGCCGGCGAGGAGCCGGGCACGTTCACGGCCTACATCGGCACGTCGCCCGAACACCGCCAGCGTGCGATCGACGGGTTCCTGGCCGAGATCCGCCGCATCCGCAGCGAGCCGGTCAGCGCGCAGGAACTGCAGGACGTCAAGGACTACCTGACCGGCAGCTTCGTGTTCGCCCTCGAACGCAACAGCAACCTCGCCGCCTACGCGATCCGCGCGCGCCGCTTCGCGCTCGGCTTCGACTTCCTGCACCGCTACCCGGACCTCGTGCGGTCGATCACCGCCGAGCAGGTGCGCGAGGCCGCCGAACGCCACCTGCACCCCGATCTGCTCGCCGTCGTCAGCGCCGGCGCTTCGTGAACCGCATGACCGCGCCGTCGCTCGACGAAGTCCTCGACATCCTGCACGAGATCGCGCCGCTGGAACTGGCGGCCGAGTGGGACAACACCGGGCTCCTGCTGCAGCCGAACGTCCGCCCGCGCCGGGTGCGCCGCGTGCTGCTGGCGATCGATCTCCAAGACGCCACCGTGCAAGAGGCCCGGCGCGTGCGCGCCGACCTCGTGGTCGCCTACCACCCGCCGATCTTCCAGCCGCTGCGGCGGCTGCGCACCGACGACGGCAAGCAGCGCGCGCTGCTGGCCGCCGCCGCGGCCGGTGTCGCGGTCTACTCGCCGCACACGGCGCTCGACGCGGCGCCGAGCGGTCTCGCCGACTGGCTGGCCGAGGCCGTGCTCGGCGGCGACCCGCCGGCCGAACTGCGGCCGTGCGGCGACGGCGACTTCGGTCGCGTCGTGCGGTTCGAGCGGCCGTTGCCGTTCGCGACGCTGCTGCAGCGGCTGAAGCGGCGGTTCTCGGTGCGGCACCTGCAGGTGGCGGCGCCGGCCAAGCCGCGGCGGGCCGTGCGCAGCGTCGGGGTCGCGGCCGGGGCCGGCGGCAGCGTGCTGCGCGGCTGCGGCGCCGACGTGCTGGTGACCGGCGAGATGTCGCACCACGACGCGCTGGCGGCCGTCGCGGCCGGCGCGACCGTGGTCACGGCCGGCCACGCGAACACCGAACGCGGCTTCCTGGCGGTGCTGCGCAAGCGCCTGGCCGCGGCGTTCGCGGGCGACCTCGACGTCTTGGTCGCGAAGTCCGAACGCGATCCGTTCGTGCTGGCCTGACCGCGGCGCGCCGCGACAGGCAACCTGCCCGGCCGGCCACGGAAGCGGCTTCCCGCTGGCCGCCCGCGCTGTCGCGCGCTCTGCTTGCCGCCCCCCGCCGCCCGAACCCAGCCGATCCCGTGTCCAACGCCTCCCTGCCGCGCGTCCTTCCCGTGCTCCTGCTGTGTGCCGTCGTCGCGCCGGCGCAGCAGAGCGACATCAAGGCCCAGATCGAGTTCGCGAAGAGCAAGGTCTACCCGGCGCTGGTGAACATCGCGGTGGTCACCAAGTCCTACGAGGGCGGCCGCACGGTGCGCCGGCCCAGCGCCGGCTCGGGCACGGTCGTCAGCCCGGCCGGGCACGTGATCACGAACTACCACGTCGTCGAGGGCGCCGAGCGCGTCACCTGCACGCTGCCGACCGGTGAGACGATCGTCGCCAAGGTGCTCGCCGAGGATCCGGCGATCGACTTCGCGGTGCTGCAGCTCGACCTGAAGAAGCGCCGCGACCCGAACCTCGGCCTGCCGTTCGCGACGCTCGGCGATTCGGACACGGTGCAGGTCGGCGACTACGTGCTCGCGGTCGGCAATCCGCTGGCGCTGTCGTCGTCGATGACGCTCGGCATCGTCTCGAACACGCGCCGCGTGTTCTCGGACTTCCTCGGCAACGAGACCGAGGACCTCGACATCGGCGGCCAGAAGACCGGCATGTTCACGCTGTGGCTGCAGACCGACGCGCTGATCCTGCCCGGCAACTCGGGCGGCGCGATGGTCAACCTGCGCGGCGAGATCATCGGCATGAACACGCGCGGCGGTGCCGGCATGGGCTTCGCGACGCCGTCGAACCTGCTGGCGAAGTCGCTGAACCAGATCGTCACCTACGGCGAAGTGCGGCGCGGCTGGCTCGGCGTCGACATCAAGCCGGTGCCGGACCCGACGCAGCGCGGGGCGCTGGTGTCGTACGTGGTGCCCGGTTCGCCGGCCGCCGAGGCCGGCATCACGGCCGGCGACCGGCTGGTCGCGATCGCCGGCGCGCCGATGCACTGCCGCTTCCTCGAGGACCTGCCGCTGGTCTACGGCGCCATCGCCGACCTGATGCCGGGCAGCGAGGTCGCCGTGCAGCTGGCCTCGGACCGCACCGTCACCGTGCACGTCGGCCGCTGGGAGAACTTCCTCGACAGCGAACGCGAGTTCCGCAACCTCGGCATCACGGTGCGCAACGTCACGCGGCCGCTGGCGGTCGCGCGCGGCTGGGCCGACAGCGACGGCGTGCTGATCACCGGCATCCGTCCGGGCAAGCCGATCGAGAGCGCGCGGCCGACGCTCGCGGTCGGCGACGTGATCCGCCAGCTCGACGGCAAGCCGGTCAAGACCGTGGCCGACGTCGAGGCGACGTTCGCCGGCGCGAAGCCCGGCACCGAGATCGCGTTCACGGTGCGGCGCGACCGGCAGGAGATCGCGTCGGCGCTGAAGGTCGAGGAGCCGATCGAGCGCAAGGGTGCGAAGCCGCTGCCGCGCGCGTGGATCGGCGTGCAGACGCAGGTGCTGTCGCCGGAGGTCGCCAAGGCGCTCGGCATGGCGGGCCAGAAAGGCCTGCGCATCACGCGCGTGCTGCCGGAGACGCAGGCCGCGGCCAGCGGCCTCGCGATCGGCGACGTGCTGGTCGGTCTCGGCAGCGAGACGATCGAGTCGTTCCGGCCGCAGGACGCCGGCGATCTCGACAACCTGCTGAACGACTTCGCCGTCGACCAGAAGGTGCCGGTCAAGGTGCGCCGCGGCGCGGAGACGCTGACGTTCGACCTCGTGCTCGAGGCGTCGCGGCTCGTCGGCGCCGAGCCCGAGAAGGGCAGCGACGACTTCTTCGAACTGAAGGTGCGGTCGATCCTCTACTCGGATCGGGTCGAGCAGCCGTGGCCGGCGGACGCCAAGGGCGCGGTCGTCAGCGACTGCACGAACGGCGGCTGGGCGGCGATGTCGGGGCTCGGCACCGGCGACCTGATCCAGCGCATCGACGGCATCGACGTCGCCGGCCCCGGCGACGTGGTCAAACTGCTCGAGGCAGCGAAGGTCGCGAAGCGGCCGCTGGTCTCGTTCTTCGTTCGGCGCGGCACCCGCACGACGTTCGTGTTCGTCGAGCCGACCTACCCTGAGTGAGGATTCCGATGCACAAGTTCCCGATCGTCGTGGTGTCGTTGGCGGCCGCAGTCGCGGCGCAGGAGCCGCAGCCGGTGGCGAAGATGGTCGACGCGGTGGCGCCGTCGATCGTCACCGTGCGCGTCGTCGCCGAGATCGCGCTGCCCGCGATGATGGGCGGCGAGAAGCACGAGATGAAGGAGGAGACGCTCGGCACCGTGGTCGACAAGAGCGGCCTCGTGCTGGTGCCGACCGGGGCGCTCGATCCGGGCGCGCAGATGAGCATGATGTTCGGCGGCGAAGCCGAGGTCGAGAGTTCGGTCACGAGCCTGAAGGTCGTGATCGGCAACGACAACCAGGAGCTCGCCGCGACCGTGGTCGCGAAGGACGACAAGCTCGGCTTCTCGTACGTGCAGATCAAGGAACTCGGTGACCGCCAGCTGACGCCGCTGGTGTTCGACCAGAAGGTCGACCTCGAGCTCGGCGCCGAGCTGTACACGGTGCGCCGCCAGCCCGAGGGCTACGACTTCGCGCCGTTCGTCGCGCGGTTGTTCGTCGCCGGCAAGATCAAGAAGCCGCGCAACGCGTGGGTGCTGGACGGCGGCGCCGACGTCGGCTCGCCGGTGTTCACGACCGCCGGCGTGCTGGCCGGCGTCGTCGCGCGCATGGAGGTCAGCACCGGCGGCGACGACGAGCGCGGCATGATGATGCGCATGCTGCGCGGCGGCGCCACCGGCGGCGGCACCTTCGCGGTCAGCGCCCAGGTCGCCGCGAACTCGATCGCGCAGGCGCTCGAGACCGCGCAGAAGGCCGCGGCCGAGAAGCCGGCCGAGAAGCCCGCCGAAGCGCCGGCCGACGGCGGCAAGTAGCGCTCGGGGCCCGGCAGCCGTTCGTGGCGTCGTGGACGCTGCGAACAGCGCCTGCGGGCAACCGTCAGGTCTCGGCGGGCCGTTCTTCGGGGCGCCGGATCGCGTGGCGGAACACGTAGTTGACGATCGGGATGCCGAGCACGAGACCCCAGACGCCGAACAGCTTGCCACCGATCGTCAGCACGATCAGCACGAGCACCGGGGTCATGTGCATGTGGTGCCCGTAGATCTGCGGGTTCAGCACGTAGGTCTCGATGGCGTGGATGATGCAGATCAGCAGGATCGCGATCATCATCGAGCCGACGCCGTCGTCCTGCAGGGCCAGCAGGCAGATCGGGGTCGAGCTGATGAACGTGCCGGCGACCGGGATGAAGCTGCAGAAGAACACGATCGTCGACAGCACCAGGATGTTGGGCAGGCCCATCGCCCAGATGCCGATCGCGGTCAGGATCGTGTTGCAGATGGCGATGAACAGCTGCGCCTCGAGCGCGCGGCCGAGCACGAGGCCGAAGCCGGCGATGTTGTCGGCGACCTCGTCGTAGACGAAGCCAAGCTTGGTGTTGCTGATGCCCTGGATGCTCTTCTTCAGCTTCGGCAGGTCGAGCACGATCAGGAACGAGAACAGCAGCGACAGCAGGAACGACGACGCGTAGCCGAGGCCTGACTCGACCAACGCGGTCGGGTTCTGCGAGATCGACTCGATGGCGTTGTCGTAGAGCTTGCGCACGATGTGCAGTTGGCCGCCGATCGGCTGCTGCGCGCCGGCCGTCGTGCCCGGCGCCTGCGCGCTGGTGCCGCCGGCGGCCACATCCTGCTTGTCGCCCGGCTTGGTCTCGGTCGTCGGTTTGTCGTTGGGCTTGTCGCTCGGCTTGTCCGCAGGCTTCCCCTCCGTCTTCGGCGGCTCGTCCTGCTTCGGCTCCTGCGTGGCGCCCTCCGGCTGCGGCTGCGTCTCGCCGTTCGCCGGATCCACCGCCTCGCCGTCCTTCTTCTCCGGTGCCTCGCCGCCAGTGGCGCTCGGCTTCGTCGGCGTGATCACCGGCTCGGTCAGCACCTTCTGGTTCTTGGCCAGGCCGCCGTAGATCGACGGGTACTGCTTGAAGAACTTGTCGAGCTCCTGGTCCGCCTGGGCGATGTACTTGTCCTTCTTCTGGAAGAAGTCGTTCGCCTGCTCCTTCACCTGCGGCACCAGCGTGAAGCCGATCGCGAACAGGGTGCCGAGCACGACCAGACCGACGAACACGACGCGCACCGTGCGGCTCTTGATGCGGTGCGCGAGGCCGTCGACGCCGTGCGCCTGGATGTAGGCGAACACGAACGTCAGGAAGACCAGCAGCAGGAACGGCCGCAGCACGTACAGCACCGCGATCAGCGTCGCCCAGACGAACGCCTTGCTCGTCAGCGAGAAGATGCGGTCCCAGGGCGGGGGAAGGGTCTGTTCGGTGGGCTCCGGTGCGGACGTCATGCCGCGGGCGACGGTACGCGCGCTGCCGCGGAGGCGCCAGCCGGCAGGGCGAACGTTCCGTCGGTGGCG
>JAEUHR010000059.1 GCA_016794425.1 Planctomycetota bacterium | reverse complement strand
GACGCCCTGCTTCTTCGTGAACGCTTCCTGCACGGTCGCCAGCGACGCGGCCTGTTCCTTCAGGCCCATCTTCACGTGCGCCTCCGGCATGATCCGGTCCAGGAACGTCAGGTGGTCGCGGAACGCGAACACCGACTGCGGATCGGTGATCTTCGCGTCCTTGCCGAGACCCATGCGGAACAGCGCCTCGGCCATCGGCGTCACGTACTCGTGCGAGAACCGCACGTCGGTGCGCACGAACAGTGCGTCGCCGGGTTGCACGGCGGGTACGCCGAGCCGCCCGGTCTTCGCGTCGGCGATCGCGCACTGCGCGATGATCTTCTCGCACAGCGTCATCGGCCGCGCCTTCGTCGTCACCGCCGGCGGCGTGGTCTTGCCGGCGAGGCGCGCCTGGTTGTAGGCGAACAGGCCACCGTGGCGCACGATCTCGGCCGCGATCGGATCGAGGCCCTGCGTGAACTCTTCGATCGGGATCGCCTCGCCGCGCTCGATGCGCGGCAGCAGCGAGAAGTCGGTCGAGGTCAGCAGGCCGATGTTCTGGCAGTTCTGGCCGTAGATCTTCTCGATGTTCTTCGCGATCACGAGCTGGATGCCGGCCTTCAGCTCGCTGTACGGCGCCGTCTCGCGCGAGCTGCCGCAGCCCTTCGAGACGCCCGAGACGATCACGGACGCGCCGCTGTTCTTGATCGCGTCCTGCTTGACGTTGCCGCCGCGCAGACCGACGAGGCAGTAGCGCGCCAGCGTCTCGTCGTAGTAGTAGCAGACCCAGCCGGGCGTCAGTTCGTCGGTCGAGATGTTGTCGATCAGCTTGCGGTCGCCGTCGTAGCGCAGCGTCGTGCCGCCCTGCAGCTGTGCCTTCAGCTGCTCCTGGTCCTCGGTCAGGTAGAGCACGCGGCCGGCGAACTTCACGGTCTTGTCGCGCATCGCCGCCTCACACCTTCTCGAGGATCATCGCGATGCCCTGGCCGCCGCCGATGCAGGCGGATGCACAGCCGAGCGCCTTGCCGCTCTGCTCCATCTCGCGCACGAGGGTGAGCAGGAGCCGCGTGCCGGTCGCGCCGAGCGGGTGGCCGAGCGCGATCGCGCCGCCGTTCACGTTGCACTTCTTGCGGTCGAGCTTCAGCTCCTTCTCGCAGCCGAGGTACTGGGCCGAGAACGCCTCGTTGATCTCGATCAGATCCAGGTCCTGGACCTTCAGGTTCGCCTTCTGGCACGCGGCCTGGATCGCCGGCACCGGGCCGATGCCCATGATCTCCGGCGGCACGCCGGCGAGACCCCACGAGCGGACCTTCGCCTTCGGCTTCAAGCCCAGTTCCTTCGCACGCTGCGCGGTAGTCACCACCAGCATCGCGGCGCCGTCGACGATGCCCGACGCGTTGCCGGCGGTCACCGTGCCGTCCTTGCCGAACGCGGCGCGCAGGCCGGCCAGCGCCTCCAGCGACGTCTCGGGCTTGATGTGGTCGTCACGGTCGACGACGACCTCCTTCTTGCCGACCTGGATCGTCAGCGGCGCGATCTCGGCGGCGAACTTGCCCGCCTTGACGGCGGCGGCGCCGAGCTGGTGGCTGCGCAGCGCGTACTCGTCCTGTTCCTCGCGCGAGATCGACAGCTTCCTGGCGACGTTCTCGGCGGTCTGCGCCATGAAGAACTTGCAGAACGGGTCGTAGAGCGCGGCGAACAGCAGGTCCTCGATCTTCGGCTCCTGGCCGAAGCGGAAGCCCTCGCGCGCGCCGCGGATCACGTGCGGCACCTGGCTCATGTTCTCCATGCCGCCCGCGAGGCACAGCTGCGCCTCGCCGGCGAGGATCGCGTGCGCCGCGGAGACGACCGACTGGATGCCGCTGCCGCACAGGCGGTTCACGGTCAGCGCCGGCTTGTCGATCGGCACGCCCGCCTTCAGCGCCACGTGCCGCGCGCCGTAGATCGCGTCGCTGCTGCTCTGCGCGGCGTTGCCGACGAACGTCTCGTCGACCGTCTCGGGCTTCACACCGCACCGCTGCAAGGCCGCCTTCGCCGCGTGCGCCGCGAGGTCGATCGCGCTCGTGTCCTTGAACTTGCCGAAGCCGGGCGTGCCCGAGTATTCCGCCATGGCGGTGCGCGCACCGCCGACGATCACCAGTTCTGGTCGCATCCGCAGAGCATCGAGCATGCCCGCGCGGTTCGCAAGTTTCGGCTCCGGCGGCCGGTCCCGCCCCGTCGCGGCGCGGTTCCGCGCGCCGTAACATCGGCGCCATGCGACACCTGCTGCGTGCGTTCCTGCTGCTCCTGTCGGCGCTGGCACCGGCCGCCTGCGCGAACCTGAACTTCTACCCCGACGAGGAACTCGAGCCGCTGAGCCTGCAGGCCTACGAGGAGGCCACCAACGAACACGGCCAGATCACCGCGGGCCCGCAGTACGAGATGGTGCAGCGGGTCGCGCAGAAGATCGCCGCTGCCAGCGAGGAGGACTTCGCCTGGCAGGCGCGCCTGCTGAAGGCCGACGACACGCCGAACGCGTTCTGCCTGCCGAACGGCCGCATCGCGATCTACACCGGCATCCTGCCGATCACGCAGAACGAGGCCGGCCTCGCGATCGTGATGGGCCACGAGGTCGCGCACGCGGTGCTGCGGCACGGCGGCAAGCGCATGACGCAGGGCACGCTGACCAACGTCGGGCTCGCGGCGGTGCAGGCCGGCCTCGGCCTGACCGAGATGGGACCGGATGCCAAGAACGGCGTGATGGCGGCACTCGGCGTCGGCGCGCAGGTCACGGTGCTGCTGCCGTTCTCGCGCGAGCACGAGAGCGAGGCCGACATCGAAGGGCTGCGCTACGCGATCCGCGCCGGCTACGACCCGAACGAGGCGCCGAAGCTGTGGGAACGCATGGCGCAGCTGAGCGGCGGCAACAGCACGCCCGAGTGGCTCAGCACGCACCCCGGCAGCGAGGCGCGCGCGCAGAAGCTGCGCGAGATGATCCCGGTGCTGGTCGAGCAGGAGAAGGGCTGGCGACCGAAGCCACCCGCCGGTGACCAGAAGCAGGTGGCGCCGGGAGCGATCGGCAAGTAGCCGGCCACCGACGAGGGCCCCGTACGGCACCGCGCCGGCGGGACCGCAGTCCGCGCCGGCGCGTGTGAGACGGTCCCGCGGTCCGCGGCTACCGCTCTTCGACCTTCTTGTACGAGCGCGGCTGCTCGCCGATGTAGACCTGGCGCGGCCGCGTGATCTTCGCCTCGGGGTCGGCCTGGTACTCGAGCCACTGCGCGACCCAGCCCGGCATGCGACCGATCGCGAAGAACACCGTGAACAGGTCGACCGGGATGCCGAGCGCCTTGTAGATGATGCCCGAGTAGAAGTCGACGTTCGGGTAGAGCTTGCGCTCGATGAAGTAGCTGTCCTTCAGCGCGATCTGCTCGAGCTCGAGCGCGATGTCGAGCAGCGGGTCCTTGCGGCCGAGCTGGCCGAGCACGTCGTAGCAGGCCTGCTTCAGGATCAGCGCGCGCGGGTCGTAGTTCTTGTAGACGCGGTGGCCGAACCCCATCAGGCGCACACCGCTGTCCTTCTTCTTCGCGAGCTCCATGAACTCGCGCGCGCTGCGCTTGCCGTCGCGGATCGACATCAGCATCTCGATCACGGCCTGGTTGGCGCCGCCGTGCAGCGGGCCCCACAGCGCCGAGATGCCGGCCGACACGCTGGCGAACAGGTTCGCGCCCGAGCTGCCGACCGTGCGCACGGTGCTGGTCGAGCAGTTCTGCTCGTGGTCGGCGTGCAAGATCAGCAGCAGGTCCAGCGCGCGCGCCATCACCGGGTTCGGCTCGTAGCGTTCGCACGGCGTGGCGAACATCATGTAGAGCAGGTTGCCCGCGTACGAGAGGTCGTTGCGCGGGTACATGAACGGCTGGCCGATGCTGTGCTTGTAGCAGTAGGCCGCGATCGTCGGCATCTTCGCGAGCAGGCGGATCGCGTCGATCCAGTTCTGCTCGCGCGTGTTCGGCGAGGACTTCTGGTAGAAGGTCGACAGCGCACCGACCGCGGCCGCGCAGACGGCCATCGGGTGGCCGACCTTCGGCAGGCTGGCGAACAGCCGCTTCAGGTCCTCGTGCAGCATCGTGTGGTAGGTGATGTCGTGCGTGAACTGCGCCAGCTGCTGCGCGCTCGGCAGCTGCTGGTGCAGCAACAGCCACATCACCTCGACGAAGTGGCTGCTCTTCGCGAGTTCCTCGATCGGGTAGCCGGCGTACCGCAGCACGCCCTGTTCGCCGTCGAGGAACGTGATCCGCGACTGGCAGGCACCGGTGTTGCCGAGACCCGGGTCGTAGGTGATCGCACCGGTCTGCGCGCGCAGCTGTCGGATGTCGATCGCCACCTCGCCTTCACTGCCGACGAGCACCGGCAGATCGATCTCGTGGTCACCGAGGGTGAGCTTCGCGGTCTTCGGAACGGTCTCGTGGGTCATCGGGTCGGCAGAGGTCGACGGAATCGGGGTGACGCTGCTGAGAGTAGGCCGGGACATGCTCCGTGGCTCCGAAAAAACGCGGTCGATGCCCCGCTCTCATCGGCCGCGCGACGTCGCGGTCTGACGGAAACCGGCGGGTCGGGCGTCAGCCGCGCGTGACCACCACGGTGTTGCTGGTCGCGAGCACGTCGCCGCTGGGGGACAACACGTAGACCCGCACGAACACCGGCTGCCCGTTCGGTTCGCCGATCGGCACCGTCGCCTGCAGGGTCGCGGTCCCGCCGGCCAGTGGCGCCGTCCACAGACCGGCCGTCGTCGTGGCCGCCGGCGGCACCGCCGGCAGCGGCGCCAGCGACGCGACCAGCAGCCGCAACCCTTCGGCGGGCAGGCCCGTGCACTGCAGTTCCAGCTCGCGGGCCAGCGCCGGCAGCGCGTCGCCGGCCGCCACCAGACGCGGCGGCGGCGCGCCGTCGAGCGACCGCCCGTCCGCCGCCACCAGCAGGTCGGGCCAGCTCGCCGACAGGATCAGCTCGGCGTGTCGTGCGCCGTGCTCGACCCGCAGCCGCGTGCTGCCGCGCCGTGTCGCCCGCACGCGCCCGTCGGCCCCCACCACGGCACCGTCGGTCTCGGCCGTGATCCGGGTGCCGAAGCCGGCGCTGGTGACGTCGTGGCGGCGGCCGTCGGCCGTGACACCGACCACGGCCAGCGCCTCGCTCTGCAGCGGCGAACGCAGATCGAGCCGGTCCGGCGTCACCTCGAGCCCGGCCCACTCGACGCCCGCGAAGTCCAGCACCTGCCGCACGGCGGCTGCCAGGTGTTCGGCCAGGATCACGTAGCCCTCGCGCCCGACGTGGCAGCACGTGTCGACGTAGAGCGGTTCCGGATGGTCGCGGAACACGCCGGTCAGGTCGGCGAACGCGACCCCCTGCGCGCGCAGCTCGGCGCCGGCGCGCTGCAGCTCCGGGTACCAGGCCGCGACCGCGCGCCCCCACGGGTGCAAAGGGTCGACCGCCACCGCCGCCTCGGCCGGGCCGATCGGCTTGCTGTCCGGCACGTACTGGTTCGGCTGCAGGAAGTGGAAGTAGGCGATGCCGCGCTGCGCACACAGGTCGCGCAGCTGCAGCGACGCCCGCTGCCACAGCGCGACCATGTCGCGCCGCGCCGCGTCCGCCGACCGGCCGTCGGTGCCGGGCCCGGTGACCGCGAACGACGGTGCCGCGGGCGCCGCTTCGATCGCAGCCGTCAGGTCGGCAATCCGGCGCTGCAGCCGCCGGTCGCGCCACCACCAGACGAACTGCGCCGTCGGCGACCACCAGCCGGCATCGCCGAACTCGACCCAACGGGCCCGCTGGTCGCGCGCGTACGCGAGCTGGCCCAGGCGCAGCTGCTGCGCCGCGGTCGGCACCGCGTCGAGCAGGCGGGCCCAGCCGCGCGGGAACCACGCCGGCACGCCGAGCGGCACGTTCTCGTCGGCCAGCGCGATCTCGTTGAACCCGTCGAGGTTCAGCACGCAGTCGAACTCGCCGCCGAGCAGCAGCACCAGTTGCAGCGCGAACAGCTGCTGCGGTTGCTTCCAGCCGCCGAGCGCCAGGTGCACGACCTCGACTTCGCGGTCGGCGAGCCGCGGGCTGCGGCGCAACGCGGCCGCGAGCTGGTCGTCGGCGAACAGCGCCAGCTGCAGTGCCAACGAGCCGCCGAGCACCGCGACCACGTAGCGCTGCGGGTCGCGCCGCCGCAGCGGCGACCGGGTGTCGACGAGGCCGAAGCGCGAGATCGGCAGCCCGACCGCTGCCGCCTGCGTCGGATCGCTGACGAACCCGAGGAACGGGTGCACGACCTGGCCGGCGTTGGCGGCGCGCTGTTCGGGCGCTGCGGCAGCCGCGGTGTCGCTGCCGGCGCCAATGCGCGCCGCGTCGCGTGCGGCCGCGGCCGCAGTCCACGTGAAGGCGCTGCCGCGCGCGAACCACCACGCCGCGCCGCCCGCGAGTTCGACCAGCAGCGTGACCAGCAGCAGCGCCGCCGCCGCGAACACGAGCCGCCGCCGCCACGAACGGCGCGGCGCTCGGCGCGGCGGCACGGTGTCGGCGGTGCCGGCCACCGTCAGAGGATCGTCACCTGGCAGCTGTTCGTCAGGTGCCAGGGCGAAGTGCCGTCGACGCGCAGCGCCTGGAAGTACACGTCGGCGCCGTGCAGGCTCGGATCGTTGGTCACCTGCCACGACCACTGCGCCGTGCCGGCCGGCAGCAGGAACGCACCGAGGAAGATCAGATTGCCGATGTCGAGGTGCACGTTGCGGTTGAACCCGATCGGCAGATCGAGCGTGCCGAAGCTCGCGTAGAGCGCCGCGATCGACCCCGCCGGGCCGTCGATCGTGACCGCCATCGTGCCGCCGAGCGGCACGTCGGGCTGGGCCGCGCGCAGGCCGTCCTGGGCGCCGATCGCGGTCAGGATCGCCGGCAGGTCCGGGCGGCGGCCGATCACGTCCGGCGTCGTCACCCCGTGCGTGTGCAGCAGGTCGAGCACTTGTGTGTTGCTGAGCACCTGACCCGTCTGGCGCCGCGCCGCTCCCTGGATCGCCGCGACGATGCCGGCGATGTGCGGCGTCGCCGACGAAGTGCCGGTGCCGTTGCCGGCGTAGGCCTGGCGCACGTCGCCGTTGGGGAAGAACAGCGTGCCGTAGCCCGCGATCACGACGTTGTTGCCCCAGCTGTGGGCGTCGATGCGCGCGCCCCAGTTGCTGAACTGCGCGCGCGCCAGCGCACCGGCGTCGGAGGCGCCGACGAGGATCGCGCCGGAATCGCGGAACGAACGGTCGAAGCGGTGCAGCAGCTGCGGATCGTCGAGGCTGCGGCTGCCGTTGCCGGCGGGCACCACGACGTGCCGGCCACTCGCCGTCACGGTCAGCGTCGCGTCGAACGCGGCCTGGAAGAACTCGAGCGGCAGCCAGGCGCCGGGGCCGAGCTGCGGGATCAGCACCATGACGACGATCATCAGCACGTCGCCGGGCGCCGAGTTGTTCATCGCCAGCAGCATCGTGTTCTCGATGCCGCCGTTCAGGTTGTGCGCGAAGAAGCGCGCGTCGACTTCGTCGGCGACGCCGACGATGCCGTACTCGTTGCGATCGGCTATCACGAGCGACGTGCCGGACAGGCCGTGGTTGGCCTCGGTGGGATCGACCGGCGGCACGCCGCCGACGAAGTTGGCGGCGGTGAGCTGCGAGACGTCTTCGTGGTCGAGGATCCACGAGCTCTCGATCATGCGGAAGCCGACGTTGCGGCCGCGCGCGCCGAGCATGCCGTGCGCCAGCCGCAGGCCGTGCCCCACGGGGTTGGGCTGGTGCGCGCCCTGCAGCGCGGTGTAGTCCGGCGTCGTCGGCGGCAGATCGCCGGTGGCCATCGCCACGCCGGCGCCGTACGGAATCGGCTCGAGGTAGGCGTGCTCGACCAGCGGTTCGGCGGCGAGCGCGGCGAGCAGCGCGGTCGCAGCGGCGGCGCCGTCGGTGCGCAGGCGGAACCAGAGGCCGAGGTGGCCGGGCCGTCGGCCCTCGGGCAAGCACGCGCAGGCCTGCCGGTGCAGCGCGTCGAGCCCTTCCCACGGCAGCGCAGTGAACAGCGGCTCGGCGTGCACACGCGCGAACAGCGCCGCCGGCCGCCGCAGATCGACGCCGGTGCGCGACACCAGCTGCCCCTGCCGCAGTTCGGCGCCACTGCCCTCGGCCAGCTTGACGTGGATGCGATCGACGTGGTGCGCCGGCGGTTCGACGACCTGTGCCCGGGGCACGGCGGCGGCGAACACGAGCAGGACGGTGCCGAGGAGGGCGCGCGGGAACACCATGCGGCCGGCAAGCTTACCACGCGGCGTGCGGCCGGCAGCGTGCCGCCGGTGGCGCCGGCGGTTGGCGCCCCTCGCCGGCCCCGACCGACCGCGTCTACGCTTTCTGCCCGCGCCACGACGCATCGGACCGGCGTCGGGCGTCCATGCCGTCGTGACCACTTCGCCCGAACCCGACCCGGTGGCCGCCTGGCACGAGCACGCCGGTTTCGTGCGCGCACTGGCGCGGCACCTGGCGCTCGACCCGCACCTCGCCGACGACGCGGTGCAGGACGCCTGGTTGCGTGCGCTGCGCGGGCCGGGCCCCCGACCGGGCCGGTGGCGCGCCTGGATCACCAGCGTGCTGCACCACCTGGTGGCCAGCCACCATCGCCGGGCCACGCGGCAGGCACGCCTGCTGGCAACGGCGCCGCCGCCGCCGAACGGCGCCGACGAACCGGCTGCCGCCCTGGCGCGCCTCGAGGCCCATGAAGCGGTGGTCGCCGCGGTCCGCGACCTCGGCGAGCCCTACCGGACCACGATCCTGCTGCGCTGGTTCGAGGGACTGCCGCCGCGCGCGATCGCGGCACGGGTCGGCGTGCCGGTGCGAACCGTGCACACGCGGTTGCAGCGTGCCCTGGCCCAGCTACGGGCACGGTTGCACGACCGCGACCCGCGCTGGCCGGCGGTACTGCTGCTGGCCCGGTCACCGGACCGCGCGAGCGCGGCCACCACCTTCGCCATGACCACCACCACCACCAAAGTCGGCCTCGGCGCCGGCGCCTGCGCGGCGGTGATCGCAGCGCTGACGCTGTTGCCCGATCGCGATGCGGCGCCGCGGCCGGCCGTCGCCGCCGACGCGTCGCCGCGCGCAACCACGACCACGACGGCGCACGCCGAAGCACCGCCGGCACCGGTCGTGCGCGACGCGGCGACCGCGGCGACCGTCGAACCCGCACCGCAGCCCGCCGAGCCTTGGCCGCTGGCCGGCGTCGTGCTCGACGTCGACGGGCGGCCTGTCGGCCGACTCGATGTCACGTTCACGGCGTTCGGCGCAGACAGACCGACGGCCCACGCGGCGAGCGCACCCGACGGCCGGTTCGCCCTGCTGGTACCGGCCGTGTCCGGCGGCCACGTCGGCATCGACGACCCGAACTGGACCGCGGCGTATCGGGCCGTGCTCTGGGGCGAACGCGAAGTCGGCGAGCTGACGATCGTCGTCGCGCCGGCGGCGCCGGTGGCCGGCATCGTCGTCGACGGCGCCGGTACGCCGGTCGCCGGCGCCGACGTGAACCTGACCGCGACGCTGCCGCCGCGGGCCCGCTTCGGCCGCAGCCTCGAGCGCGCGCTCGACGGCGAGTGGCGGACGACGACCCGTGCGGACGGCACGTTCACGCTGCCAGCCGCGCCGCTGCAGTCGGCGGCGCAGATCCATGCCCAGAAGCCCGGCCACCGCGACGCGCACGCCGAACTGACGGTCCGCACCGGCGTGCGGCTCGTGCTGCCTGCCAGCGCCGTGCTCGAGGGCCGCGTCGTCGACCGCGATGGCCAGCCGGTCGCGGTGGCGGTGTTCTGCCATCCGGCGGGGACCATGAGCGATGCCGACGGTCACTTCCGGCTCGACCTGACGCACGTGCAGAGCCGCTGGCTCGTCGCGGCGCGCGGCGGCGACCTGCCGGCGCGGTTCCTGTGCCCGACCGAACGGCCCGAACGCGCGGAGTCGTGGCCGCAGCCGATCGAGCTGCAGCTCGGCGGCGCGCCGTTGTCGATCGCCGGCCACGTGTTCGATGCCGACGGCAACCGCGTCCCGTCGCCGTCGGTCCGCCTGCTCGACCCGGAGTGCCTGGTGCCGGGCAATGAGCTGTCGTCGATCGAGTTCCTCGCCCGCGTGCAGTCCCAAGTGACAGCGAACGGCGCGCAGTTCGCCGACCACGGCTTGCAGGCGGCGCTCTGGGGCAACGACGGCTTCTTCGTCGGCGGCTTGCAGGACCGCAGCTACCGGCTGCGGATCGAGGTCCGCGAAACGCTGCAGCGGATCGTCACGGCACCGATCCAGGCCGGCACCCACGACCTGGCCCTGCACCTGCCGCCCGAACCGATGTGGCCCGGCGTCGGCGGCGCCGTCGTCGACCGGCGCGGCGCACCGGTGCCCGGCGCCAGCGTCTGGATCGAGGGGCCCGCCACCCGCGACCCGGATGCGCCGCCTCTCGTCGGCGGCGAACCGCCACGCACCGCGACCATGACGACCGACGCCGACGGCCGCTTCGCCCACGGCCCGCTGGTGCGCACGGCCGGCACGCTGCTGGTGCAGGCACCGGGCATCGCCTGGCCGACCCGGTTCAAGCTGGCGCAGCTCGGCGACACCACGCGCCTGCAGGTCGCGGCGCCGGTTGCCACGCCGGTGCGCATCGCGGCCACACATGCCGGCGACCGCGCGACGTTCCACGACGCGCGCGGCACCGCGATCGGCGTGACGATCACCCAGGGCGACCGCGCCTGGGGCGCCACCGACGTACCGCTGGTCGACGGCCAGAGCGAGGTGATCGCCGTGCCCGACGATGCCACCACGCTGGTGCTGTGGCGCGGCGACCACGAAGTCGGCCGCGTGCCGGTCGACCTGCGGCCGGGCGCCGTGCAGGTGCTGCAACCCTGACGGCCGCTACAGCGGCGCGTTGCCGATCGGATACTGCCGCCAGTCGGCGAAGTCGAAGTGCCACCACTCGTGTTCGTGCACGGTGAAGCCTTCGGCCGCCATCGCCCGCCGCAGCCGTTCGCGGAACCAGCGCTGCTCGGACGTGCCGCCGGGCCAGTCCGCGTAGGCGCGCGGCGTGAACTCGTCGAAGCCGCTCGGCATCGCGACCGGCTCGCCGGTGGCGAGGTCGCACAGCGTCAGGTCGACGGCGCAGCCGCGGTTGTGCCGCGAGCCTTCGGCCGGATCGGCGACGAAGTGGTGCAGGTGCGCCGGCACCGCGTCCCAGAACAGCCGCGTCACCGACCACGGCCGGTAGGCGTCGAACACCAGGAGCCCGAGCCCGTCGGCAGCCAGCGCCTGCTGCACGCGCGCCAGCGCTTCGGCCGCCGGCCGCTGCAGCCGCGCCCGCGCCGTCGCCGGGTAGACCGCCGTGCCGAGGAAGTTGTCGGCCGTCGCGTAGCGCAGGTCGAACCGCAGCGTCGGCGCGAACGGCGCCAGCTCGACCAGATCCGCGGCACGCAGCCCCGGCGCCGCCGCCGGCGGTTCCGCGCGCACGGCCTCGCGCCGCAGCGCGTCGATCGGGCGCACCGGCGTGACGCGGTAGCCGCCGAGCGGCGCGTCGGGCCGGCGCTCGAAGCGCGTCGCGCCGAGGTGGACCGCGACGGCGCGCCCGTCGGCACCGCGTTCGAAGCGCAGCTCGTGGTCGGCGTACATGCCGCCGCGCACCACGAACGTGTCCGGGCCGGTGCGGTCGGGCAACTCGCGCAGGACCCACTCGATCAGCACGCCGAGCCGGCCGTGGTCCTCGTAGACGACCAGCACGTCGTGGTCCCAGCCGTACTCACCGAGCAGCGGCAGCAGCTCTGCCGGCGGCGGCGCCGGCACCGTGTCGTCGCGCACGTATTCCTCCTCACCATCGTGCAGGCGGCCGTTCGCCTGCTGCACCAGCCGCCGCGCGCCTTCGACCTCGAGTGGATCGTCGGCGACCAGCGCCCCGTCCGGTGCGCGCCGCAGCCGCGTGCGCACGCCGAGGTTCGGGTCGTAGAACAGTTCGCCACCGCGCTCGTATAGGTCGACCCAGTTCGTGCCACAGCGGTAGTGGCCCGCCAGCGCGCGGGCCGCCGCGACCCCGAGCGGCACCGGATCGATCGGCGGCGGCAGCGTCTCGCCGCGGCGCCGCGCCAGCGCGGCCCACAGCGCCCGGTTGGCGATCGCCTCGGCGACGCCGTTGGCGAAGTCGAGCGTGACGACGACGGCGACCGCGAGGCCCTGCTCGGGCAGCGCGCGCAATGCCGACGCGAAGCCGTAGGCCGCACCGTCGTGGCCGACCCGGCGGTGCCCGTCGAAGGTGCCCACGAAGAAGCCGAGGCCGCAGCCCGACGCCTCGCCGGCCGGCAGCTGCCACATCGCCGCCAGCGTCTCCGGCCACAACACGCGCTGGCTCGAGAACGGGAACCAGCTCTGCGCGAAGCGCACCAGGTCGAGCGTCGTCGACCGCAGGTTCGCGGCCGGGCCGAAGCCCCATTCGAACCCCGGCAGCGGGATCGCGCGGCCGTCGTAGGTCCACATCGCCGCCTGCGGCTGCCGCGCCAGCAGGTCCGGCCGCGCCGCGAAGTCGCTGTCGCGCAGCGCCAACGGCGCCAGCACCAGTTCGCGCACGGCCTCGGCGAACGGCCGGCCGGTCACGCGTTCGACCACCTGGCCCAGGACCGCGAAGCCGAGGTTGCTGTAGCGGAACGTCGCCCCCGGTTCGCCGAGCAGCGCGGTGTCGTCGAGGCTCGCGACCGTCGCCGCCAACGACGGCCCGGTCGGGTCGAAGTAGTGGCCCACCGGCGGTTCGCGCACGAGGCCACTGCGGTGGCCGAGCAGGTGGCGCAGCGTCACCTCGCCGCCGAACGGATTCCGCGGCGCGAAGTCCGGCAGGTAGGTGACCACCGGCGCGTCGAGGTCGACCCGGCCGAGTTCGACCAGCCGCATCAGGGCCGTCGCCGTGAACAGCTTGCTGATCGAGGCGACCCGATGCACGGCGTCGGCGGGCCGCGGCGCGGGATCCGCGCGTTCGAAGCCCTCGGCCCAGATCGCCTGCCGCCCGGTGGCCGGCGCCACGTCGAGCACCGCGATCCACACGCCGGGCAGGTCCAGTTCGCGCAGATGGCGTCGCACGTAGGCGCGCAGGTCGTCGGCGACCGGGCGCAGGTCGTCGGGCACCGGCAGCGGGGCCGGCGCCGCACACGCCGCCAACAGCCAGACACCTGCGCCGACCCAGCACCGCATCGCCGCAGTGTGCCGCCCCACCGCAGCGGTCGCCAGGAACTCGTGCGAGGGTCCGCCACCGAACGTCCGCCAGGATGCCCTACCATTCTGGTGGGATCGCGTCCCGGTGGGCCGTTCCGTGCCGCCCGCCGCGACCGACGCCCTCTCGCTCCCATCGCCCCACTCGCGGGGCCGCACTGATGCCCCCTCGTTCTCCGACCCGGAAGGTCTGCCCGTGATCGCCAACCGACCCGCCACCGCGAAGCCCGAGAACCGGCACGAATGCAAGTTCGTGATCGACGAGGGCACCGCGGCACGGGTCCGCCGGCTGCTGCATCCGTTCGTGGTGCCGGACGCGCACGCGCTGCAGCCGGGCGGCCACGGCTACGACCTCGCCAGCCTCTACCTCGACGACGAGCTGCACACGTTCTACCGCGAGACGCTCGACGGGCGCCCGGCGCGGCACAAGCTGCGCATCCGCAGCTACAGCGACGACCCGGCCGCACCGCTGTTCCTCGAGGTCAAACGCCGCCGCGACCGCATCGTGCAGAAGGTGCGCTGCGCGATCCCTCGCGACCGGTTGCCGGCCGTGCTGGCCGGCGACGTCGACCGGGCCCTCGCGCCCGATGCGCGCGGCCGGGGCGCCCTCGAGCAGTTCGTGCTGGCGATGCTGGCCGGTCGCGCGACGCCGCGCTGCCTGGTCCGCTACCGCCGCGAGGCCTTCGTCGCGCGTGACGACGACCGCGTCCGTGTCACCTACGACCGCGCGGTCGCGGCCTGCTGGCAGCGCGAGCCGGTGGTGACCATCGCACATCCGGGCTACCGGCACCTGCTCGGTGCGCGCGTCGTGCTCGAGCTGAAGTTCACCGACCGCCTGCCGCGCTGGCTGGCCACGACCGTGCAGGCCTGCGAGCTGCAGCGCGGCTCGTGTTCGAAGTACCGGCTCGCGATCGATACGCTGCGCGGGTCCTCCCGCCCTCCGGCCCACGATGACTGACCTGTTGCAGAGCCTCGCCGGCACCGGTGCCGTGCCGTCGCTCGCCACCGTCGCGTTCCATCTGCTGCTGGCCTTCGTGCTGGCCCTGCCGCTGGCGTGGATCTACGCGCGGACCCACCACGGCGTCAGCTACTCGCGCTCGTTCGTGCAGTCGCTGGTGCTGCTGGCGATGATCGTGACGCTGGTGATGGCCGCGGTCGGCGACAGCGTCGCGCGCGCCTTCGGCCTGTTCGGGGCGCTGGCGCTGATCCGCTTCCGCACGCCGATCAAGGACAGCCGCGACACGGTGTTCCTGTTCCTGTCGGTCGCGATCGGCATCACGGTCGGCGTGCAGAACCTGCCGCTGGCGGTCGGCGGCACGGCGCTGGTGCTGGTGGTCGTACTGCTGCTGCATGCGGGTCGGTTCGGCGAACGCCAGGTCTGCGAAGGCGTGCTGCGCTGTTCGCTGCCGCCGGCGGGCGCGCACGACCAACGACTGCGGCGCGTGCTGCAGCACTACTGCCGCCGTTTCGATCTGGTCAGCCTGCGCGGTGCCGCCGCCCCCGACGCGGTCGACGCCTGCTACCACCTGCAACTGCTCGAACCCGAGGCACAGGCCGCGCTGGTCGCCGACGTGCGGGCGATCCCGGGCGTCGCCGACGTGAGCCTGCTGGTGCAGCAGGAGGACGAAGAACTGTGAGCCTGGACAGCTGGCAACCGACGCGGCCGCGGCCGTCGTGGATCCACCGCCTGCGCCGTTCCCCGAAGGCGGCCGTGCCGCTGCTCGCCTGGCTCGCGGCGCTCGGCGGCCTGTGCTGGCTCGGACCGCTGCAACCGGCGCGCAGCGGCGCCTGCAGCGGTCTGGTCGCGTCCGACGAGACGACGGTCCCCAGTCCGGCCGCGTCGACGATCGACTGCGTGCTGGTCGGCCTGCACGACCGCGTCGCCGTCGGCCAGCCGTTGGTCCGTCTGGCCTCGGGCCAGACGGTGACCGCACCGACCGCCGGCACCGTGGCGCGCATCCACGTGCACCGCGGCGACCAGACCGGCGCGGGCCAGGCGCTGCTGTCGATCGTCGACCCGACGCCGCGCCGCATCCTGGCCTACGTGCCCGAATCGGCTCGCGCCGGCGTCGAGTCGCCGTTGCCGGTCCTCGTGCAGCGTCCGACCCACGAGACGCTGGGCCACACGCACGTGCACAGCGTGTCGCCGAGCACCGTGCGCGTGCCCGAACGCCTGTGGCGCGACGCACAGCACGAGGAATGGGCGTTCGAGGTCGTGCTCGACGCGATCGGCACCGAACGTCCCGGCGAACGCGTGCTGGTGCAGTTCCGGCACTGACGGCAGCGGCTGGGCCGGCAGCGGCGGTGCCGGCGCGCCGGTCAGTCGAAGCCGACCTGCTCCTCGCCGGCGATGCGCCGCTTGCGCGCCGGATCGACCGCACCGGCCGCGGCCCCGACCGCGGCAGCACCTTCCTTGGCGTCGCCGTGGAAGCTGTCGACCTCGTGCAGCGCGACCGCGATGCGCGAGCTGACGCCGCGGCGCTGCATCGTGATGCCGTACAGCACCTGGCACTCGGCCATCGTGCGCTTGTGGTGCGTGACGATGCAGAACTGCGTGTCGTCGGTGAAGTCGCGCAGCACGCGCAGGAAACGCTCGACGTTGGTCTCGTCGAGCGCGGCGTCCACTTCGTCGAGGATGCAGAACGGGCTCGGCCGCACCTTGAACAGCGCGAACAGGATCGCGACCGCGGTCAGCGACCGCTCGCCACCGGACAGCAGGTTGATCGACTGCAGCTGCTTGCCGGGCGGCTGGGCGACGATCTCGATGCCGGCCTCGAGCATGTCGCCCTCCTTGGCGGCCTCGAACGACAGGAACATGTCAGCTTTGCCGCCCTGGAAGAGCTTGCGGAAGATCTCCTGGAAGTTCTTGCGGGCCTCGTGAAAGGTCTGCTCGAACAACAGCTTCGACTCCGCCTCGAGCTTCTTCAGCGTCTCCATCAGCGCACGGCGCGCTTCCTTGAGGTCCTGCACCTCCTGCTCGAGCGTCGAGAACTGGCCTTCCTCGGCCTCGAGTTCCTGCACCGCGTCGAGGTTGACCGCGCCGAGCCGGTCCTTCTGACTCTGCAGCACCTGCACTTCCTTGCGCGTCTCGCCGACGTCGAAAGCGTCCTCGAGCCACAGGCGCTTCAGGCCGTGCCAGGCGGCCAGCACGTCCGGCGGCAACGGGGGACCCTGCAGTTCGTCGACCGCGCCCGGCGGCGCGATCGGGCCGAGGAACTGCCCGTGGTCCTCGAGGCCGATGCCGTGCACTTCGCCGAGGCAACGCCGCAGCTCGATGCCGGTGTCCTCGCGCAGCCGGTCCTCGAGCCGCGTGAACCGGTGCTCGACGTCGGCGCGCGCGAGGCGCGTCTGCGTCAGCTCTTCGGCGGCGGCGGCACGGCGCACCTCCCACTCCTGCAGCTGCGCCTGCACGCGGTTGCGTTGCGCGCGCGCCGAGTCGACGGCCTGCTGCCGCGTCTGTTTGTCCTGCTCGAGTTCGGCGAGGCGGTCTTCGAGCGCCGCCGCGACCTCCTCCAGCCGCGCCTGCTCGGCCAGGGCCTTCTGGCGGTCGGCCTCGGCGTCCTGCTGCCGCCCGGTCAACTCCTGCAGCGTACGCTCGAAGTCGCGCAGCGCCTCTTCGTGCAGGCGGATGCTGCGGGTCAGCCCTTCGCGCGCCTCGCCGGCCTGCACCTGGCGGATGCGCAGATCCTGCTCGGTGCGCTGCTGCGCCTGCGCCGCGGTCTCGGCCGCGCCGATGCGTTCGCCGAGCACCTGCTCGTCGGCTTCGGACGCGGCGCCGCGCCGCGCCAGCAGGAACTGGTCGAACAGCGCCACCGCCAGCCGGCCGAGCGCGCCGCAGCGCGTGCGCGACAGGTCGGCGCCTTCGAGCGCCAGTTCGCCGCGTTCACGGTCGAGGTCGGCGCGCCGCGCCGCGATCCGGGCCTCCTGCGCCTGCGCGGCCTGCGCCGCGCGCCGCACGTCGGTCAACGCTTCGCCGATCGCCTTCAGCTCGCGCTTCAGCCGATCGACGCGACCGACCACCTGGTCCTTGCCGGTCTGCAGCGACTGCAGCCGCTGCTGCACCGCGGCGACCTCGTCGCCGAGCTGGTGGATGCGCGACCGGCGCACGACCAGGCCGGCATGGCCCTCGGCGACCGCGCCGCCTTCCATGCGCGGGCCGCAGACCAGCGTGCCGTCCGGCGTGACGAAGCACAGATCGGCGCGGCTGCTGTCGGCGATGTCGAAGTCGGCGACGACGACGCCGCGCAGCAGCCAGCCCAGCAGCTTGTCGCTGCGGCTGCCCGCGGCGACGTGGCGCACCAGCGCCGCCAGCGACTGCGCGCCGCTCGGCACCGGCAGCAGCGAATGCGCGCACGGCGGCTGGTCGCCGAACGCCTCTTCGACCAGCAGCAGCACGCGCCCGAGACGCCGCTCGGCGAGCTCGCGCACGATCGCGGCCGCGTGTTCGCGGGTGTCGACGACCAGCGCCTGCACGAACGGGCCGAGCGCCGCTTCGAGCGCGGCGCCGTGTTCGACGTCGATCTCGATCAGGTCGAGCAGCCGGCCACGCAGCCCGGCCGGCTTCTGTTCGAGCACCCAGCGCGGGCCGGCGTCGAAGCCCTCCATGTGGGCCTCCATCGCCAGCAGCGCCTGCCGGCGCCCGTCGACCTGTGACAGTTCGTAGCGCAGCGCCGATTCCTGCTCGGCCAGCGCCGCCGCGGCGGCATCGGCACCTTCGAGGTCGCCGATCGCGGTGCGCTCGCGTTCGACCAGGATCCGCTCGCGCGTCGCCAGGTCGACCAGGTCGACCGCCCAACGCGCGCCGTCGGCATCGAGCCGCCCGGCCTCGTCGGCCAGCGTAGCCAGCCGCTCGGCGAGCCGCTGCTGGCGCGCCTGCGCCGCGGCGGCGCGCGCGGTCGCGTCGGCGCCCGCGTTGCGCGCCCGCGTGCGTGCGTGCAACAGCTCGAGCTGGCGGTTGCGCAGCGCCTCGCGTTCCTGCAGCAGCGTGCGCAGCGCGGCCACGGCCGCGTGTGCCGCCTGCCGCTCGGCTTCGACGCGGCGGTGCAGTTCGATCAGTTCGCCTTCCTTGGCCGCCAGGTCGTCCTGCGCCGCGGCCAGTGCGATCGCGCGCTCGTCGCGCTGCTCGACCAGGCCGGCGGTGCGCTGGCGCCCGCGCTCGATCTCGTCGAGGCGGTCGGCGGCACGATGCTGCTGGCCGGCGGCGCGCTCGCGGTGCGACGTCGCTTCGTTGTGGCAGCGGCGCAGCTCTTCCTGCACCTGCGCCAGCAGCCGCTCGCTGTCGCCGATCGCCGCATCGACGGTCGCGAGCTCCTCGGCGGCGACGCCGCGGCCTTCGTCGGCGACCGTCAGCGTCTGCTGCGCCGCCTCGAGCCGGGCCGCCTGCGCGTCGAGCTGCTGCCGCAGTTCGGTGCCGTCGACGACGGCCAGCGCGGCCCGCAGGTCGCGCAACGCGGCCTGCAGTTCCTGCCAGCGCCGGGCCTTGCCCGCCTGGATGCGCAGGCTGCGAATCCGCCGCGAACGTTCTTCGAGCAGGTCGGTGACGCGCGCGAGGTTCTGGTCGGTGCGCTCGAGCTTGCGCAGCGCCTCCTTCTTCTGCAGCTTGAAGCGCGACACGCCGGCCGCTTCTTCGAAGATCGCGCGCCGCGCCTCGGGGTTGGCGGACAGCACCGCGTCGATGCGGCCCTGCTCCATCACCGAGTAGCCGCCGGTGCCGAGGCCGGTGTCGAGCAGCACGTCGCGCACGTCCTTGAGGCGCACCTCCTGGCCGTTCAGCACGTAGCTCGATTCCTTGTCGAGCGTCAGCCGGCGCGAGATGTCGATCTCGTTGCGGCCCTCGAGCCGCCCGTTCGGGTCCTCGAACGTGATCGTGACCTCGGCCATGCCCATGGCCTCGCGGCCCTCGGCACCCTTGAAGATCACGTCGGTCATCTCGGACCCGCGCAGGCTCTTCGCGCGCTGGTCGCCGAGCACCCACTTGATCGCGTCGACGACGTTCGACTTGCCGCAGCCGTTCGGGCCGATGATGCCCGTGAGCCGGCTGTCGAACTCGAACTCGGTGCGATCCGCGAAGGACTTGAAGCCGCGCGCGACGAGTCGTTTCAGCTTCATCCGATCACTCCTGCACGGCGCGGCGCTGCCAGGGCGTCGCGTCGGTCGCGTCGATCGCCGGCTCGGCGACCCCGGCCGTCGCCGCCACGTCGCCGAAGCGGCCCAGCGTCGCCAGCGAACGGCGGCGGCGCTTGCGCTCGGCGGCGACCGCGCCGTAGGCCACGGCGGCCGACGGCTGGCCGGTCACGACCAGCAGGTGCTGCACGGCATCGGCGATCTCGTTCGTCGACAGCGGCACCGTGACGTCGCTGCGCTTCTCGCGCAGCGCCAGCAGCAGCACGTTGGCGAGCTCGAGCGCGCGCCAGTCCTCGTCGACGCCGACGCTGTGCAGAGCCAGATGGATCGAGCGCGCCAGCTTGGTCGCGCGCAGGAATTCGGTTCGTCCGTCGCGCTTCTCAACCAGATGTTCCGTCCGCCGCTTCATGAGCACCCTCCCGCCGTTTCTCCAGCATGGGCTTGAGCTCCTCGAGGAACTGCGTGACGTCCTTGAACTCGCGATAGACCGACGCGAAGCGGACGTACGCCACCTGATCGAGTTGCCGCAGCTCCTGCATGATGAGGTTGCCGATCACCTTGCTCGGCACCTCCTTGTCGAAGGCCTCCATGCACTGGCGTTCGATGCGGTCGGCGATCTCGTCGAGCTTCTCGAGCGACACCGGCCGCTTCTCACACGCCCGCAACATGCCACCGAGCAACTTGCTGCGATCGAACGCCGTGCGCTCGCCGTTCTTCTTCACGACGCGCAGCGGCGAGGTCTCGGCCCGCTCGTACGTCGTGTAGCGCCGACCACAGTCGGCGCAGACACGGCGACGGCGGATCGCGAACCCATCGGCGCTGGCGCGCGAGTCGATGACCCGGTCGTTGTCGGCCTTGCAGTACGGACAGCGCATGGCAGTTCGCGCCACGCCGGCAGCGACGCGCCCAGCGCGCTGCCAACGTGGTTCTCGGTGGCGCGGAACCGGCTGACCCCGGTTCCGGGCCTCGTGGACGGCGGGACCATACTGCCCCAAGCCATTGTGTGTCAAAGGCTCACGCAGCAGAACCCACAGCGGTCCGGCAGTTACTTGCCGAGGCAGAAGCGGCCGTAGATCCGGTCCAGCAGCTGTTCGGGCGAGTGCGTGCCGTCGACGCCGTCCAGTGCCCGCAGCGCGGCCTGCAGTTCGAGCGCGACCAGTTCGTCCCCGAGCGGCCCGGCTGTGCGCGCGCGCGCGACGGCCGCGGCACAGGCGGCGAACGCCGCCCGCAGCGGCCCGCCGGCATCCGCGGGACCACCGGTCGCCGCGCGCGCCAGCACGGCGCGCAGCTCCGCGAGCCCGACACCGCGGCGCGCGCTGGTCGCCACCACCGGCACGCCGGCGGCCCGCACTGCACAGGCGGCCGGCAACCGGTCCGGCACCGGCGCGGCGTCACACTTGGTCCAGACCACCGCGGCCCACGGCAGCGGCGTCGCCAGCGCCGAAGCCGGCGGCGTCGGCGCGGTCGCGTCCAGCACGCAGAGGCACGCGGCGGCGCGGCCGGCCAGCCGGTCGCGCAGCGCCAGCGCGAGGGCATCGGCAGCGGCCGGGTCGTCGAGATCGCCGGGCGCGTCCCAGACCGCGACGCCGGGCGCGAGTTCGATGCGCAGCAGATCGCGCGTCGTGCCCGGCACCGCGTCGACCAGGGCGGCGCCGCGGTCCGCGAGCGCGTTCGCCAGCGACGACTTGCCGGCGTTGGCGCGCCCGAGCAGCAGCAGTTCGCCGCCGGGCGCCGCGGCCGGCAGCGACGCCGCCAGCGCCGCGAGGTCGGCCTCGACCGCGGCCAGCGGCCGCTGCCAGTCGGCGGCGGCGACGGTGCCGGTCTCACCGTCGGTGAAGTCGAGTCCCGCCTCGAGCAGCGCCAGCGCATCCTGCAGCCGCAGGCGCAGCGCGCGCGCGGCCTCGCCGAAGCCGCCGCGCAGCCATTGCGTCGCCGCCGCCGCGGCGCGCGCGTCGGCGGCGTGCAGCAGCAGCAGCACGCCTTCGGCCTGCGCGAGGTCGAGCCGCCCGTTCTGGCAGGCTCGCGCCGTGAACTCGCCGGGCAGCGCTTCGCGCACGCCGCGGTCGCGGCCGCAGCGCAGCAGCTCGTCGAGCAGGAGCCGCACCAGCAGCGGGCTGCCGGGCACGTGCAGTTCGACGGTGTCTTCGCCGGTGAACGACGCCGGCGCCACCATCACCAGCGCCAGCGCCGGCAGCGCGCCACCGAATCCGCGCAGCGCGCCGTCGACCTGGCCGCGCGCGCGCGGCAGCGCCGGCGCGAACACCGCCGCCGCGGCGGCGATCGCGTGCGGCCCCGACAACCGCAGCACGGCGCGCTCGGCGCTGCCGGCCGCCGACGCCTGGGCCACGATCGTGTCGCCGAGCATCGCCGCAGTATGCCGCGGTTCAGGCCGACAGGCCCGCGAGCCGGCCGGTCGCGAACGCCGCCTGGAAGTTGAAGCCGCCGATCGGGCCGTCGACGTCGAGCAGTTCGCCGCAGACGAACAGCCCCGGCTGCAGCCGGCTCTGCATCGTGCGCGGATCGACTTCGGCCAGTTCGACGCCGCCGCGCGTGACCTCGGCGTGGTCGAAGCCGAGGCTCTTCGGCACCGGCACGCGCAGGTCCTTGACCGCCTGCAGCAGCCGCCGGCGCGCCTCGCGCGCCAGGTTGGCCAGCGTGCCGTCGACGCCGGCCTCGGCGACCAGCGCCGCGCGCAACCGTTCGGGCAGCTCGCTCGGCAGCAGCGCCTCGATGCGCCGGCCGCCGTGCGCCGCCGCGGCGGCGAGCCACTGCGCCTCGAGCGCCTCGCGCGGGATCCCCGGCGCGAAGTCGAAGCGGACCTGCGCCTGCCCCTGCAGCTCTTCGACGTCGCCGGCGAGGTCCATCGGCGCCGGGCCGGACAGCCCCTTGTGCGTGAACAGGATCGGCCGCCGGCGCCGCAGCCGTTCGCGGCCCTGGCCGTCGAGCACCGCGAGGTCGGTGCCGTCGAGCACGATGCCCTGCAGCGCGCGCACCCACGGACGCTCGACGCACAGGGGCGCCAGCGCCGGCCAGCAGGCCGTGACCGTGTGGCCGAACGCGCGGCACCACGCGTAGCCGTCGCCGGTGGCGCCGGTCTTCGCATAGCTGAGGCCGCCGGTCGCCAGCACGACGCTGGCCGCCCGGACCTCGCCGGTCGGCAGAGCGACGACGAACCGGTCGCCGCGGCGGCCCACGGCCTGCACCGCCGTGCCGACGACCACGTCGGCGCCGGCGGCGCGGCACCGCCGCAGCAGCGCGTCGCGCACGTCCTGCGCGCGCTGCGACACCGGGAACAGCTTCTCGAGGTCCTCCTGCTGCAGCGGCACGCCGCTGGCCTCGAAGAAGGCGCACACGGCAGTCGGCGGGAACGACCGCAGCGCATGGCGCAGGAAGCGCCCGCGGCGCGTGCCGTACTGGGCCTCGAGATCCGCGCCGCTGCGCGTCGTCGTGACGTTGCAGCGGCCGCCGCCGCTGATCAGGATCTTCAGGCCGGGCCGCTGGTTCTTCTCGAGCAGCAGCGTACGGCGGCCGCGCGCCGCAGCGTGCAGCGCCGCCATCGCGCCGGCCGCGCCCGCGCCCACGACGACCACGTCGACGTCGGTCACGCGCGGCGCCGCGTCAGCGCGCGGTCAGTCCTTCTTGTCGGCCGTCTCGGTGATGCGCAGCACGGGCCGGTTGGCACCGGTCTCCTTGCGCACCGTCGACCAACCCTTGCCGAGCTTCTTGCGGCGGAACGTCCCGCGCTTGGGGCCGCCATTCTTGCGTCGCGAACGAGCCATGTGGTGTCTCCTTACTTCTTGCCCTTGGCAGCGGCCTTCGCCGCCGCATTGCGGACGACGAGACCCGGCTTGTCGGTGATCAGACGCTCGTTCTTGACCGTCTTGCGCAGCTCGAGGTAGCCGTTCTTGTGGCCCGGCACGGCGCCGCGCAGGAACACGAGGTTGCGCTCGGCGTCGATCTTCACGATTTCGAGCCGCTGCACGGTGACGCGCTCGACGCCGTAGTGGCCGGCCATGCGCTTGCCCTTCGGCACACCGCTGCTGATCGAGTGCTGACGACCGAGGCCACCACCGGTGCGGTGGTTCAGCGAGTTGCCGTGCGACGTGGGCTGGCGGCTGAAGCCCCAGCGCTTGATCGTGCCGGCCCAGCCGCGGCCCTTGGTCGTGCCGGTCACGTCGACGTGCGGCACACCCTTCAGGACCTCGACCGTGACTTCCTCACCGGGCTTCTGCGTCGGCGCCGCGTCGAGCCGGAACTCGCAGACGTAGCGCTTGCCCTGGTCGAGGCCGACCTTCTTCAGCGTGCCGAGTTCGGCCTTCGAGCACAGCCGCGCCGGCTTGTCGTCGAAGCCGAGCTGCACCGCGTAGTAGCCGTCGGCGGCGCGCGGACGGCTCTGCTTGCCGCCCTTCTTGCCGCGGTTGATCTGCGCCGTGCGGTGGCCTTCGGGATGCTCCGCCGCGGTCGCCATCTTGACCTGCAGCACGCGGCACGGGCCGGCACGCACCACGGTCACCGGCACACAGGTGCCGTCGTCCTGGAAGATCTGCATCATCCCCAGCTTCTTGCCGAGGATGCCGAGCGACTTGCTGGCGGTCATGGGAACTTGCTCCGGAGGTGCCACGGACAGCGGGTCCAAGACACGAAGGGGCGAAGGTTCTACGGATCCGACCGGGCGTGCGCAAGGGTGCGGTTCGGATCCCTGGGCGACCGCAAGCCCGCTCCGCTACCGGACGAACGCGCGCAGCACCAGCGCCAGCAGGCCGGCCAGCAGCAGCGGCGCCGCGAGCGGCCGGTCGGCGGCCCGGAACGGCGGCAGCGGCCGATCCGGCGCCGTCGCGGCGGTGCGCAGGTCCTGTTCGCCCGGCGCCGGCGGCGGGGTCGTCACCACCAGCGCCGCGGCCGCACCGTGGCAGCGCACGAACGCGCGGCGCAGCAGCTGCGGGAAAGCGGCCAGCAGCGGCAGATTGCCGTCCTGCAGCCGGAACGCGAAGTGCACCGACGCGGTCGCGCCGCCGTCGACCAACACCGCCAGCGGCGTGCGGTCGCCGGCGGCGTCTTCGCCCCACAGGAACGGCGCGCCGGCCGGCAGCACGCCGCGGAACGCGGTGTCGATGCGCAGCTCCGACAGGTCGAGCCCCTGGCACAGCGGCGACGTGCGGTCCCAGTCGGCGAGCCGCGGCTGCAGCCACGGCACGACGTCGACGTCGGCGGCGAGCCGGCTGCCGAACGTCAGCGCGCGCACGCGGCCGGGCGCCACCGGCGCGACGCCGCCGTCGACCAGCAGGAACCCGACCTCGGTGCCGGTCGCCGCGTCGACGACGCTGCCGCCGACCTCGTCGGCCAGCGCGCGCGCCGCGAGTGCCGCGAACGGCGTCGTGTCCGCCGCGGCCAGCACGCCGATGCGCGGCGCCGGCAGCGGCGGCAGCCAGGCGCGGAACGCGTCGTCGGCGGCCAGCACGTCACCTTGGACGTCGAGTTGCAGCCGCAGTTCGCCGCCGGCGGCGCTGCGTTCGAGTTCGAACGCGACCGTGATCGGCACGCCGGGCGCGAGTTCGACCGCGCGCTGCGCCGCCGCGGCGAGCGCTCCGTCGGCGCGCAGCGTGCCGCGGCAGGCCGCGTCGGTGCAGGCAACCAGGTCGACCGCCAACGACAGGCCCGGCAGCGGCCAGCGGTCGACGGTCCGCACCGCGGTGATCGCGGCATTCGGCCCCGCCGCGGGCAGCACGGTCAACGCGCCGACGGTGGGCAGTTGCGCCTGCGCCTGGCCGTCGGTCAACGTCCAGACGACCGTGTCCGGTTGCGCCGCGACCGCCGCCGCGAGCGCCGGCAGATCGACGTCGAGCGTTCCGGCCGGCACGCCGAGGTCGGTCCGCGCGCGCGCCGCAGCACCCAGGCGCCGCAGCCGCGGGCCACCGCAGCGCAGCAGCGTCACGTCGACGTGCGGCGGCAGCGTGTCGAACACCTGGCCCAGCCGCTGGTCGGCGCGCGCGAACGCGCTGGTGTCGGCACTGCCGCGCGCGGCCATGCTGGCCGACGCGTCGAGCAGCACGGTCAGACGGCTCGGGCCCGGCGCCGCGCGCCAGACCGGCCCGGCACCGGCGACGATCGCGCAGCTCGCCGCCGTCGCCAGCAGCACCAGCCGCAGGCCGCGCAGGCGCGGCGGTTGCCGCCGCAAGGCCGCGTGCGCGGCCTGCCACTGCGCGAGGTGCGCGGTCCACTGCTGCCGCCGCGGCCGCGGCGGCAGCGCGAGCCACCACAGCAGCGGCAGCAGCGTGAACCAGCCCAGCTGCCACGGCGCCGCGAACGTCAGCGCGCACACCACGCGACGATCTCCCGGAAGGCGTCCAGCGTGAAGTCGCCGGCCGCCGGCGCGGGCCAGCGCACCAGCGTGCAACCGCTCTGCGCGAACAGCCGTTCCTGCCGCCGGCGCAGCAGCGCCAGCTGGTGCCGCATCGCCGCCGCCAGCGCCGCGTCGAGCCCGACCGCCAGTTCGCCGCCGCCAGCCGGATCGCGCAGCGTCAGGTACCCGGGCCGCGGCACGTCGTGGTCTTCGGTGATGGCGGGCAGCCAGCCGGTGATCGCGGCGCCGCGCCGGCGCAGCGCCGCGAGCGGCAGTTCGAACGCCTCCGGTTCGGCGAAGTCCGACAACCAGTGCAGCCGTCCCGACAGCCCGCGCGCCAGCACCAGCGGGATCGCCGCCGCCGGCGGCGCGGCGACGACCGGCAGGTCGTCGAGATGGCGCAGCAGCGCGTCGAGCATGCCGGCGCCGGCGAAGCGCACGACCGCCGCGGCGCCGGCGGCCGGCGCGACGACGGTCAGTCCGTCGAGGTGCCGCAGCGCGAGGCCGCCGACCACCGCGGCCAGGCGGCGCACCGCCAGCGCGCGCGGCGGCTCGCCGACCAAGAGCCGCGGCGACAGGTCCAGCACCAGCGTCGCGGTGCGGCGCTGCTCTTCCTCGAACTGCTTCACGAACAGTTCGCCGGTGCGCGCGCAGGCGGCCCAGTCGATGCGGCGCGGATCGTCGCCGGGCACGTACGGCCGATGGCCGACGAACGTGCCGCTGTGGCTCAGCACGGCGCGGCGCGCGCGCTGGCGGTCGTCGCGGCCGCCGCGCGCGCGCGCACCGCGCGCCAGCAGTTCGTGCAGCAGCGCGCGGAACGGCGGCGGAAAGCGCTCCGGCAACACCGGCAACGGGGGCGGCCGGCGCCTCACTTCGCGGCCTCGCGCAACAGGTCGAAGAACCGGCGCACCATCGGGCGCTCCTCGTCGGGCACGTGGCGCGCGCGCTGCGCGGCCTCCGCCGCGCGCGCGAACTCCGCCGCGGTCGGCGGCGGTGGTGCCGGCGCCTCACCGGTGCCGTCGCCGGACGCCGCCGCCGGCGGCGCCGCACCGCGGCGCGCCAGCTCGGCTGTGTGCATGCGCACGCGACGCGTCGGGCCGTCGCCGAAGAACTCCGGCACCACGAAGCGCTGCTGGGCCGGCAGGTCGAGCAGCGGCGCCGGCTCGGCCGGCGGTTCGGCAGGCGGCGGGGTTTCGGTCGGCGGCGGCGGCGGCGGCGCGCCGTCGGCGGGGCGCGGTGGCGGCGGCGGCGCGGGCGGTTCGGGCCGGGGTTCGGGTGCCGGTTCGCTGGCGCCGCCCGCACCGGCACCGTCGCCGCTGCCACCATCGCCGCTGCCCGCCCCACCGGCGCCGCTGGCCGCGGCCCCGCCGCCCCCGCCGGCGACACCGGCCCACGGCGGCGCCAGCCATTCGGCGACCAACCAGACCAAGAGGCACAGCAGGGCGATCGGCAGCAGGCGCCGCCACCGTCCGAGCGGCCGGCGGCCGACGCGCGCCAGCGCGCGTGGCGGCACCTGCGGCAGCTGCGCATCGACGGCGCGGCCGAGCCAGTCGACCATCGCCGGATCGCCGCGCCGGCGGTGCTGTTCGAGCCAGGTCGCCAGTTCGTCGCCGAGGCCGTCGAGCCGCCCCGCGTCGGCGCGCAGCAGCGCCGCATCGCGCACCGAACGCGCGCGCAGCGCGGCGGCGGCAGCCGCGACGGCCACGATCGCGGTGCCGCCGACGGCGACCGCAGGGCGCTCGGTCGGCAGCAGCCACGCGGCCGCGATCGCCGGCACCGCCAACGCGAGCACGGCGCGCACCGCGGCACCTTCGGCCGCGCGGCGCACGTGCCGGCGGCGCAAACGGCCCGCGAACGCCACCAGGCGCTCGGCCGGAGCCGCGGCGACGTCCACGTTCGCGATCACGCCCACGCCGCGATCATGCGCGGTCCCCGCCGCGAAGAAAACGGCCGGGACGAGGGCACCGCACCCCCGCCCCGGCCAGATCGGACCGCAACGACAGGCCGAAGGTCTGGCGCCGGGTCCTCAGAAGGAGGAGACGCCCGCTGGATCGGCAGCGGCGCGCGGCCTCGGCGCGGTGCGCCACCGCCAGGCGGCGGCCGGCACCGCGGTGCGGGCCGGCGGCGCCGTTGCCAGCGCGGCGAGCGCGCGCGTCTCGGCCGGAGACCACGCCGGTCGATCGACTCCAGTCGCGCGGCCGGCGCGGCCGCAGCCCCCTACTTCGGCGGCTGCTGCGCGCCGTTGCCGTCGGTCGGCGTCGGCACCGGCGGCCCGACCGGATCGAACCACTGCGCCTTCACGTCGACCTCGAACGCGGTCACGGTGCTGGCCGGCCAGGTCAGCAGGAACGGCGACTCCGAGCAGGTCAGGTAGTACTCGTTCTTGTCGTCGAGCTTGTTGCCGACCGCGAGCTTCAGCAGCTTCTCGCCGTCCTCCTGCTGCAGCACCAGCTCGACTTCGATCGCCGGCGGCTGCAGACCGATCGGCGCCAGGTTGCCGGCGCGCTGCAGCGGCCCACGGAAGTCCTGCACGCTGAGGTAGCGGCAGCGCTGCACCAGGGTCTCGACCTCGCCCTGCCGCACGGCGCCGAGGCCCGGCGGCGGCTCGACGGCGAGCCACTCCGACTTGCCGGGTTCGCGTGCGAACGTGAACACCGTGCCGGCCGTCGCCGCGTTGCGCAGCGCGATACGGCGCACCTTGTCGGGTTCGATGCGCGCCAGCGTGCGGTCGATCCAGCCGTTCTCGTCGATGTCGCGGCGCCAGTTGCCCTGCTCGGGCTCGTAGAGGATCACGTCGTTCGAGTCGCTCTTGCGCACGAACACGCCGCGCACCGCTTCGGTGCCGCTCTGCCCCTGACCGGCGTCCTTGCCGACCAGCAGGTCGGCGACGACGCGGTTGGTCGCGTCGCTGAGCCGGACCAGGAACGCGTGCTCCTCGTCGAGCCCGAAGTCGGCGAGCTGCTGCGGCGTCGCGTTGGTCTGCACCATGACCTCGCGCTCGGCGCGGATCGCGCGCAGGTGCCCGAACACGTCGCGCTCGACGCGTTCCTTCAGCGCCGGCACGCCGGCGCGTTCGCCGGACGGGGCGCCGAACACGAACCCCTTGTCGCTCTTCTGCAGCAGCAGCTGGTCGTACGCGACCGGCGGCTTCTGGTCGGGCTTGCTCGGGTCGGGCGGCGGCTGTTCGGCCTTCGGCTTCGCGAGCAGCACGTTGGTGACGTTGTCGGTGGTCAACCCGTCGAACAGCAGCGGCACGCGGCCCAGGTCGGTGAAGACCTCGGCCTCGCGGCGCAGCTGCAACCAGGTCGGGATCGCCAGCACGACGGCAGCGACCAGCAGGACGACGTTGGACTTGGCGAGGTTCATCGTCGGGACTCAGGACAGGGAGGCGTGGAACGAACGCTTCTGCGCGCGGCGCACCAGCCGGACCGCGAAGCCGAACAGCGCCAGCAGCACGACCGGCACCGCCACGTTGGCGACGACCAGCCAGAACGTCGTGCGCCGCAGCGCCTGCTCGGCCAGCCGGGCGTCGCCGGTCGGCACCGCCTCGGCGTCGACGAACTCGAGCTTGCGATCCACCGGCACGCGCGACTGCAGTTCGAGCAGGTCGCGGTCCTCGGCGAGCCAGTCGAGCAACGCGACGAAGAACGCGCCGCCGAGCGTCGAGTACGGACCGCCCGCCTGCCGGTGGTCGCCGCGCACCAGGTCGTCGCGCAGGAAGTCGCTGTCGCCGATCATCAGGATGCGGCCCGGTGCCTGCGCCTGCGCCAGCGGATCGGCCTCCGGCGCCGCCTTCGGCCCCTCGGGCTGCTTGGCGTCGGGCGGCGGCGGGCCCTGCTCGTCGGCCGGCTTCGGTTCGGTCGCCTCACCCTCGGCCGCGGCCTTGGCCTGGCGCTCGGCCTCGGCCTTCTTCGCCTCCTCCTCCTTGATCTCGGACGGGCGCTTGGGCCGCTCGGCACCGGCGAAGAACGACGCGAACGTGCCGCGCACGTCGACCATCAGCGGCGCCTGCTGCCGCGGCTCCGACTGGAACCGCTCGGCGAGCTTCTGCTGGAACTTCTGCACGCTCTGCGCGCGGGCCCGCGCATCGCCGCGACCGATCGGATCGAGCGCCGGTGGCGGGTCCTCGGCCAGCACGGCCGGGCTCGAGCGCAGCATCACGCGGCCGGTCACGCCCGCGGGCAGGTCGACGGCACCCGGCGCCTTCTCGCGCAGGCCGACCCAGGTCGGCCAGTAGAAGCCCGGACCGCGCCCGACCTGCTGGAACGCCTTCCACAGGAAGTCGTCGCTGGCGATGCCCGGCCCGAACTGCTTGCGGTAGGCGGCGGCGAGGTCCTTGTCGAGTTTGCCGTCGCGCGTCGCGAGCTGGTCGGCCGACTGGCTCCAGTCGACGGCCATCGCGTGGAAGAAGTACGGGTACGGCACCGCCGCCATCTGCAGCCCGAACTGCGTCTGCTGCGGCAGCGCCAGATACTCGAACGCCTGCGTCAGCCGGTCGCGCGCCGTGTGCGCCTGCGCCGCCATGTCGGCCAGCACCTTCGGCTTCCAGTCGATGCCGTAGCAGGCGAGCTGGTCGACGAACTTGCGCGAACTGCCCGGCGCGTCCAGCACCACCGGCACGCGGTTGAACATGCGGTTCGGCGCGATCGCGTACTCGCAGGCGTCGGCGAACACCACCATCGTGCCGCCGCGCATCAGGAACTGGTCGAGCACGTACTTCTGGCGGTCGGTCAGGTCCTTCGGCCGGTAGAGGAACAGCGTTTCGAGGTCGTTCGGCAGCAGTGCGCCGTCCTCGTCCTTCAGGTTCTGGAACTCGAAGCGTTTGGCGATCTGGTCGACGCTGCGCAGGGCGCCCCAGCCGGTGCCGCCCGCCTGCTGCTGGCCACCGGAGGCGATCGGCCATTCCATGTAGCCGATCTTGCGCTTCTGCTGCGTCGCGACCTCCTTGATCGCGGGCGTCAGCTGGATCTCGGCCGCGAACCAGCTCGCCGGCAGCATCTGCGACATCACCTTCTGCTTGCCGCCGCCGTAGACGAACCGCAGGCCCTGCCAGTGGCGATCGACCGACAGCGACGTCGACGACTGGCTGCGCAGGTCGAGCGGCTGGATCTGCAGGCGCGTGCAGCGATCGGCGATCGCCTTGTCCTCGTTCGGATCGAACCGCTGCACGACCACGCGGCCCTTGCCGATCTGCACCAGTTCGTCGAGGAAGTTCTCGAGCACCTCGCGGCTCTGCCGCAGGTTGACCGGCAGCTTGTCCTTCGGGCTGAAGTAGGCCTCGATCACGAGGCGCTTGTCGAGCTTGTCGACGATCGTCCGCGTCGACGCCGACGTCGTCGACATCTGGTCCGACGTCAGGTCGAAGCGCAGGCGATGGCGCGAGGCCAGGAAGACGATCTGGCCGAGCACGACCGCGAGCAGCAGCACGTGCACGGTCACCGCCAGCGCGGCGCCGCTCTGTGCGGCGCACCGCGGCCCGGCGGCAGTCTGGTTCCGCGAGGTCATCGGTGTCATCCCTTCGTGCGCCGGTGGTGCAGCACCAGCGCGTTGGCGTAGAGGAAGAAGCCCTGGAAGCAGGCGAAGTAGACCAGGTCGCGCGTGTCCAGCGCGCCGCGGGCGATGCTCTCGAAGTACTTGTACGGGCTCAGGCCGTGCACGAGGTCGACACCCCAGGTCGGCAGCCACTCGAGGAACAGGCCGGCCAGCAGCGGATGGCCCAGCAGGTAGAGCACCGCGAGCACGAACAGCGACACCAGCATCGCGACGATCTGGTCGCGCGTCAGGCTCGAGAAGAACATGCCGACCGCGACGAAGCTGCCGGCGAACAGCAGCGAGGCCAGGTAGGCGCCGACCACCGGCGGCCAGTCGAGCCGCCCGTAGGCGCCGAGCGTCAGCGGCAGGCCCAGCGTCAGCACCAGCACGAAGCCCAGGTAGGCGACCGAGGCGAGGTACTTGCCGGCGACGAGGCTGCCGGTGTGCGCCGGGTAGGTCATCAGCAGCTCGATCGTGCCCGTCTTGCGCTCCTCGGCCCACGACCGCATGGTCAGCGGCGGCACGAAGATCAGCAGCAGCAGCGGCAGCAGGCCGAAGAAGCCCTGCATGCTGGCCTGCATGCCGGCGACCAGGCTGCCCTTCGCGGCGATGTAGAGCAGCACGCCGAGGAACAGCACGCCGAACACGTAGGCGATCGGCGAGTAGAAGTAGCTCTTCAGCTCGCGGCGGAAGATCACGAGGCTGTCACGCACGGGCCACCTCCGGTTCGCTGCCGAGCGTCAGCGCCCGGAACACGTCTTCGAGGCTCGGCCGCTCGCGGTGCAGTTCGAGCAGGTCCCAGCCGTTCTTGACCACCAGCCGGGCGAACGCCTCCTCGACCGGCGCCTTCGCGCCCTGCACGTCGATGCGGTAGAGGATCGAGCCGTCGCCGCGCTCGACGACGGTGGTCGGACAACCGGGCAGCAGTTCGGTGCACTGCGCGAGCACCGCGGCCTCGGGCGCGCGCACGCGCGCCAGCAACCCGCCGGCCGGCCGCCGCTGGATCAGTTCCTCCCGCGAACCGTCGGCGACGATCTGGCCCTGGTGCACGATGATCACGCGCGTGCAGGACTTCTCGACCTCCTGCAGGTAGTGCGTGCTCAACACGACCGTGTGTTGTTCGCCGAGGCGCTCGATCAGCTTGCGCACTTCGACGATCTGGTTCGGGTCGAGGCCCGAGGTCGGCTCGTCGAGGATCAGCACCGGCGGTTCGTGCACGATCGCCTGCGCGAGGCCGACGCGCTGCCGATAGCCCTTCGACAGCTCGAAGATGTCCTTGCCGGTCACGCGCGTCAGGCCGCACAACTCGACGGCGCGCGCGATCGCGCTGCGCCGCCGGTCGCGCGGGACGCCGCGGATCTCGGCGACGAACGCCAGATACTCGTCGACGCGCATCTCGGCGTAGAGCGGTGTGCTCTCCGGCAGGTAGCCGATGCGGCGCCGCACGTCGAGCGAACGTTCGACGACGTCGAGCCCGTCGACGGTCGCCCGGCCGCCGGTCGGCAGCAGGTAGCCGGTCAGGATCTTCATCGTCGTCGACTTGCCGGCCCCGTTGGGACCGAGGAAACCGACGACCTCACCCTTGCGCACCGAGAAGGAGATGCCCTTCAACGCGCGCGCGAACCCGTATGTCTTCTCGAGTCGATCGACCTCGATCATGCGTGCACCTCGTGCAAACAGGGGCGCCCGAACGAACGAGCGCCCCGAATTCCTCCGCCGCTCACCGCTGCAGACTCACTCCTCCAGTCGGAACGAGTCGAGGAACGCCTGGTTGCTGTCGGTCTTCATCAGACGGTCGATCAGCAACGGCATCGCGTCGAGCGCATTCATGCGCGCGAGCACGCGACGCAGCGTGTAGAGGCGCTTGGTGATGTCGGCGCCGAGCAGCAGTTCCTCCTTGCGGGTACCGGACAGCTCGATGTCGATCGCCGGGAAGATGCGGCGCTCGGCGAGTTGGCGGTTCAGCACCAGCTCCATGTTGCCGGTGCCCTTGAACTCTTCGAAGATCACCTGGTCCATGCGCGAACCGGTGTCGACCAGCGTCGTCGCCAGGATCGTCAGCGAACCACCCTCTTCGCAGTTGCGCGCGCTGCCGAAGAACTTCTTCGGCACCTCGAGCACCTTGGCACCGAGGCCGCCGGACATCGTGCCGCCGCCGCGGCCGCCGAGGAAGCTGTTGTAGGCCCGCGTCAGGCGCGTGATCGAGTCGAGCAGGATCACGACGTCGCGGCCGGTCTCGACCAGCCGCTGCGCGCGCTTCAGACAGACCTCGCTGACCGCGATGTGGTGCTTGGGTCCTTCGTCGAGCGTCGACACCAGCACTTCGCGGTTCTTGCCCTCGACGCTGCGCTTCCAGCCGGTCGCCTCTTCAGGGCGCTCGTCGATCAGCAGCACCATCATGTGCACGTCCGGATAGCGCTCGGCGATCGCGTGGCAGATCTTCTGCATCAGCACCGTCTTGCCGGAACGCGGCGGCGCGACCACGAGGCCGCGCTGGCCGCGGCCGATCGGGCACAGCAGATCGACGATGCGCAGGCTGATGTCGTCGTCGCCGGGCGCCAGCACGAACTGCGGCTCGGGGTCGACGACCGTCAGGTCGCGGAACTGCTTCTGCTCGCGGCGCTCTTCCGGCGACATGTCGTCGACCTTGTGCACCTCGGTCAGCGTGTAGCGCTGCGGGCCCCGGTTGGGCAGGCCGGCGAGACCGATGATCTTGCTGCCCTCGAGCAGGCGATGCTGCCGGATCAGGCTCGACGGCACGAACACGTCGCCGTTCGGGATCGAGTCCGGCATGAAGCTGTTCTGCTGCTTGCGCAGCCAGCCGTTGCCCTCCTTCGTGTACTCGAGCACGCCGACGGCCTCTTCGGTCGGGCCTTCGACGACGGGACGGAAGTCCCCGCCGCCACCACCGCCACCGCCGCCACCCATGCCGCCATTGCCCATGCCGCCATTGCCGCCGCCACCGTCTTGGTAGCCGCCGCCACCACCACCGCCGCCGCCGCCACCACCACGGCGGCGACGCCGGCGGCGGCCGCCGCGCCAGCGCTTGCGATCCGGGCCGCCGCCATCGGAGGCCGATTCCAATCCACCGGAGAATTCGTTCTCGCTGATGCTCATGCGTGCATCCCGACCGGCCTGCGAACACGCGGGCTTCGGTCCGTTCTCTCCGCCCGCGGCCGCCACCGTCAGCGGGTTGCTGCACGGCGATCCACCCGGCCCGCGAGCGCGGGCGACGGCCAATCCCCGCCCGCGGTTGCGTGCGGTCGGATCGCGTTTCGCCCAGGCTCTGCCTCCGCCCGGTCCCGGCCCTGCCGGTGTCGCCCGGTCGGCTGCCCAACTCGGGAACCGGGAACCGGCGCCCAGGCTGGTTTGTGCGACGACGGGTGGCTTGCCACCCGATCGCCTCGCCCCGGCACCGCGAAGCCGCGCGTGCGGCCGGCTGAGTCCATCGATCGGCTGTCCCACCGACCGCTGGTCCAACCCGTGCAGGCTGGGACGGGTCGCCCGCCCGATAGGGACGGAACGACGGCGGGCACCGTAGCGACCACCGCGCCGGCGCGCAAGCACGCGGTGCAGTTTCCCCCTACTGGTGCTTTGCGTGGACCGCCCGACGGACCCCGTCCCTGGACGCGCGCCAGCGTCGGCGCTCCCGCCCTGCGGCCGGCACCGTGCCACGCAAGGCACCAGTCCCTCGCGTCGCCGCGGACCGGCCCGGGCGTCGCCGGCGTCCAGCCACAACATTGCGGCGCGGCGCAGGCTGCGCTATCCACGGCGCGCTGCGACGGCGCGTTCCGCTCAATCCACGGCGGCCCGAAACCCGAAGCAGGCCCTGCGGGCGCGCCCGCACCCCACGAACCTAGAGTCATGCCGAACCCCTTCGACTTCGATCCCCGCCGCCTGCGCCTCGACGACGACGACGACGACGAGCACGATGGCCCGTGCGAGCACGGCGCCAAGGACAAGGAACCGGGTGGCCCGAACCCCTACGAGAAGGCGCTGTTCGAGTCGCGCACGCTGCTGATCAGCGGCCCGGTCGACGACAAGATGCTGCGCGATGCCACGGTGCGCTGCCTGGCGATGGAGCAGAAGGACGCCAAGAAGGCGATCACCGTGTTCATCAACTCGCCGGGCGGCAGCGCCGACGCCGGCTTCGCGATCTACGACCTGCTGCGCTTCGTCAAGCCGCCGGTCACGACGGTCGTGAACGGCCTCTGCGCCTCGGCCGGCATCCTGATCCACCTCGCCGCCGACAAGAAGCGCCGCTTCTGCCTGCCCGAGAGTCGCTTCATGATCCACCAGCCGTCGACGATGGGCCGCGGCACCGCCAGCGACCTCGACATCACGGCGAAGGAGATCCTGAAGCTGCGCGACCGCTACAACAAGATCATCGCCGAGGCGTGCGGCAAGTCGGCCAGCGACGTGCTCGAAGCCGCGCGCCGCGACTTCTGGCTCGATGCCGGCCAGGCGCTCGAATACGGCCTCGTGCACAAGGTCGTGAAGGCCCGCAGCGAGCTGCCGGAGTAACCGCATCCGCCGCTGCACCGCGCGCCGCGCGCCGTCGGACTTGAACCGGCGGCGCGCGGTGTCGTTGGAGGACCATCCATGCGCCGCGCCCTGCTGCTCCTGTGCCTGACCGCGACGACGGCTCCGGCGCAGGAACCGTGGTTGATCGTCGAAGCGCGCGGCCCCGCGCGCGAGACGCTGCCGTCGGTCGCGGGCGAGGTCCGCGGCCGGCCGTCGGTGACGCTGCCGGCACTCGGCGACCTGCCGCCGGGCACCGCGACCGCCGCTGCCACGCTGCGCGGCCAGGGCGGCAAGGACGGCCGCATCCGCTTCGCGGCGGCCCCAGGTGTGCCGCTGCCGGGCGCCGCCTCGGGCCTGGTCTGGACCGAAGACGGCCTCGGCGCCCTGGTGGTCGACCTGTACGCCAACCGGGCGCAGCGGCTGCAGCTGGCACCGATGGCCGAACTGACCACCGCCACCGGCGGCGAGCTGACCGTGCACGCGCGCGCCTTCGTGCCGGGCCGCGGCGCGGTCGAGCCGTTCCGGCGCCGCGGCGACCGCGTCCGGCTGCCGGCCGGTGACTACGAGCTGTGGGTGCAGCGCGGCGACGAGTGGCTGTGGCAACGCCGCACGCTGCTGTCCGGCGAGAGCACGGTGCTCGCGTTCGACGGGCCGCGGCAGCGCGTGCGCAGCCGCTCGGCGACGACCCGGTGCGTGTTCCCGGCCGGCAGGCCCGACGTCGCGTTCGCGGTCGGCGCGGCCGAGTTCGTGTTGTGCGGCGAGGCGCGGCTGGCGCCGCTGATGGCGCTCGGCGACGACGCGGTGTTCGGGCCCCAGGTGCCGATCGCCGGCGCCGGCGCCGACGCGGTCGCCTGGCCGCCGCTGCTGCCGCCGGCGCAGCGGCAGCGCCTGGGCCCCGCACCGCTGGCTGCCGCACCGCTGGCCGCGACGCTGTACTCGCTGTTGCGCACCGCAGCCGGCAGCTGGCGGCCGCTCGGCGCCGCCGACCGTGTGCTGCCGGCGACCGGTGGCGCCGCGGCCCCGGCACCGACCTTCGAACTGCCGCAGCCGACCGACGGTGACACCTGGCTGTTGTTCACCGCCGACGGCCACGCGCCGCAGGCCCGGCCGTGGAACGGCGCCGGCGGCCCGTTCCCGTTCGCACTCGAGCGCGGCGTCGCCCTGCAGGTCGTCTGCCGCGACGAACAGGGTCTGCCGCTGGTCGACGTCGCGGTCGACTACGTGCCCGACGGCATGGAGCCCGCGACCGTCGCCGCGCGCACCGACGCCCGCGGCACGGCGCGGCTCGGCCAGGTGCTCGGCCCGGGCCAGCTGCGGCTCGTCGATGCGCGCTACGCGAACCGCACCGTCGCGCTGCGCACGATCCCGGTCGAACCGCTCGAGGTCGTCGTCGACGAAGGCGAAGTGCTGCACGGCGTCGCGCGCTGGCCCGACGGCACCCCGGCCGCCGGCGTCGTGGTCACGCTGCGCGATCCGTCCGGCGCGCTGCGACCCGCCGAACGCGCGGTCACCAGCGGCGCCGACGGCGCGTTCGTGTTCCCCGGTCTCACCGGCAACCGCGGCGTCGTGCTGTTCGCCGCGACCAAGCGCGACGGCCGCACCTGGTCCGGCAAGCTCGACCGGCTGCGCCCCGGCGGCGGCACCGTCGAACTGGTCGTGCGCGACGAGGATCCGCAGCTGCTGCCGCGCTGAGCGCCGCCAGCGTCAGAAGCGGACCGGCAGGAAGAACCGCTGCAGCGCGGGCGGTGGTACCGGATCGCCGAGGCCTCGGTCGACGGCCCCGTCGAACAGCACCTCCCATTGCAGGGCCCGCGGCCCGAACGCCCGCAGATCGGCCTGCACCGCGGGATCCGTGAGGTCGAACAGGAACCGGCCCACCTCGTTCGGATACCGATCGGCGTCGAAGCCCGACGTGCGCGGCGGTGCCGCCCCACGGTGGAAGGCGAAACCGATCCGCACCCGCGCGCCCGGCGGCAACGCCGCGACGTCGGCGAACCAACCGTACAGCTGCACCTGCGTCGCGCCGTCGGGCAGCGCAGATGGCCCCTCGAGCCACAGCGTGCGCACCGTGCTGTGTACGACGCGGCGCCGGACCCAGCTGCCGCCGACGGCGGGGGCGAGTTCGGCCAGGCAACCGGTATAGCTGCCGGGTGCGGCTGCGGGCAGGTCGGCCGCGAGCTCCAGGGCCAGCGTCGGCACACCGAGCGCCGCCGAGTCGATCCGGGTCTCCACCACCAGGAACGGCATCGGCAGGCGCGGCTGGCCCGGTGGCGACGGCGACCCGGCCACCTCGGAGCCGGGCAACCAGCCGTCGGGCCCGGCGTGCGCACCGAACGTCGTCGGGATACCCACCACGCCGCGCGGCAACCCGTCGGGCACGAGCTGCGGGCGGCGGTGCAGGGCGCCCAGCGGCAGCCAGGTGCTGCGCGCGCGCGCCGCGCCACCGGCCGCCCACGGCACCGGCAGCAGCACCGGGTCCGGCCGGATGTCGCCCTGACCGCCGACCGTGCCGGTCGGCACACCGAAGTCGTCGACCAGCACGCCCTGCTCGTCCGGAAACCCGCGCCAGCCGAGGTAGCGCTGCTTCTCGGCGCCGAGCAACGGGACGCCGCCGCGCACGACATCGATCGCGTCGTCCAGCACCGTGTTGGTGCCGTCGGCGTTGTCGCGGCCGACCGGCACCATCAGTTGCACGAGCCCCATGCCGCCGAACCCGCCGAGCGGATTCGCGCCGTAGACCGCCGGGTTGATCACGGGCTGGCCGTTCGCAGGGTACTTGCTCTGGATCGACGGCTGCACGAGCGGATGCGTCCGGCAGACGCCGCCGTCGGCCGACAGGCAGAAGTCGTAGTCGCGGTTGGCGAACGTCTCGCCGCGCACGTGCAGTTCCACGCCGGCGCCCGCCATCAGCACGATCGTGCCGCCGCCACCGCCACCGCCGCTGCCGCGTGTCGCGAACGGCCCACCGCCGCCGCCGACCCCGTTGCCGCCGTCGGCCACGACGCGACCCGTCGGCCCGATCGTCAAGCGGCCGCGCACTTGCACCACGAGCACGCCGCCGCCCCCGCCGCCGCCGCCACCGGCAAGCCACGGGCCGACCGGTGCCGTGACCTGTGTCGTGTTCCACCCGCCACCGCTGCCGCCGCCCGAACCGCCGCGCAGCGCGGGCAACTCCCCGAGCACGGCACGGCCGCACTGCGGCACCCAGGCGCGCCCCCAGAAGTCGTCGCCCGGGTCGCCGTTCGGGCACCACGGTGCGCCGGCGGCACCGCCGAGGTCGCCGCCGCCGTGGCCGCCGTACTGCGCGATTGGCCCGGCCGAGCCGACCGGCAGCGGGAACCACGGGTCGCCCGCCACCATGCCGGCACCGCCACCGCCGCCGCCGGCCACGACACCGGGGCCGCTGCTGGCGCCCCCGCCCCAGCCGCCACCACCCACGGCGCCGGCCGCCGACGCACCGGCCGCGGACCCGACCGTCTCGGCGTTGCCGCCGACGCAGCCGCCGTGGCCGCCGGCCGGCCCGGCCGGCGCGCCGACGACCGCCGGCGCCGCGGTGGCGGCAGGCGCGACCACGAGGTCCGCCGGGCCGAGCAGCGGTGGGAAGGGCCCCATCAGCGGAATCGACGGCACCGCATCGCCACCGGCAACCGTCAACAGTCCGTCGATGCGCGCGTCGCCGTCGACCACGAGCACCAGCGGGTTCGGGCCGACGCCGCGCACGGTGTGGCCCGCCGGGATGTGCAGGTTGCGCACGTGCAACACGCCGTCGCGGCACTCGCGCACCGCGCCGCTCTGGTAGACGAGCAGCTGACAATCCGTGTGCAGCAACGTCTCCGCCCCGAGCGGCACCCAGTCACCGACCTCGGCAGGCACCGCCGGAAACCCGGTCGACGCGCTCAACGCGCCGTCCACGACCACGGCCGGGACTTCGGCGAAGTCCGTTGCGGCGAGGTCGCCGCCGGCCGCGAAGTCGAACACCAGCGCGTCGTGCTGCGGCGCCAGGGCGGATTCGGTGCGCACCGTGCGCACCGGTTCGACGAAGGCAGCGGCGTGGTCTTCGCCGTGCAGGTCGCGCAGCGTCGGCGCGATGTGCAGCCGCAGTTCGGCGGCCGACGGCAGCACCCCGCGCGGCCGCAGTTCGACGATCGCGCCCTCGGCGTCGTTGTGCACGAGCACGGCGTCGGCCGCGACGGCGGTGCCGGCGCCGTAGACCGGATCGTCGTAGTCGAGCTGCAGCGCACCTGCGGCCAGGTTCGCCGCACCCGGCTGCAGCGGCTGGTCGAAGTGGAGCCGCAGCGTGCTCGGGACGAAGGCGCGGCCGAGCTGCCACGCGCCATCGACGTCCCGGGGCGTCGCATCGAGCGCCACGAGCCGCGGCCCGCCGACCGGGGACGGCGCGAACAGCTCGGCCGCAGTGGTGCCGGCCCGCGTCGTGAAGCGGAACGTCGCCGAAGCCACCGGCCGTCCGTCCACCGCACGCAGCGCGGTCGGATCCGGCAGCCTGAGTTCGTAGCGCGTGCCGGGCTGCAGTCCACCGCTGGTCGCCACCGGCTCGACCAGTGCCAGCGATGGCACGAACTCGAGCCCGGCCGCCACGATGCGCCAGCGGCCGCGGACGGGCACGCCGGCACCGGGTCCATCGGTGCCGACCAGCTGCACCGCATCCTCGCGCCACGACGCAGGATCGAGCGGCACCGCGAACGCGATGCGCAGCGGTGCGTCGAGGCAGAGCGGCGCGTCGATCGCGAACGACGCCGTGCCCGCCAGCGGCGGCACCTCGGCATGGCGGCCCGAACAGGCCGCGGCGACCGCGAGCACGGCGAACCGGCACGGACGGCACACACGGCGCAGTGAGGGCATGGCCCCGCCGATAGCCGCGCGGTCGCGCCGCGTAACGCCGCCGTCGCCGGCCGCGGTCACTCCCACTCGATCGTCGCGGGCGGCTTGCTCGAGATGTCGAGGCAGACGCGCGCGAAACCCTTCACCTCGTTGAGGATCCGGTTGCTGATCCGCTTCAGCACGTCGACCGGCAGCAGCTCCCAGTCGGCCGTCATCGCGTCCTGGCTCGACACCAGGCGCAGCACGCAGACGTCCTCGTAGACGCGCGCGTCGCCCTTGACGCCGACGGTCTTCTGCGGCACGTGCACGGCGAAGTACTGCCAGAGGCCGCGTTCGAGGCCACGCGCCTCGACCTCTTCGCGCACGATGCGGTCGGCGGCGCGCAGCGGTTCGAGCTTCTGCCGCGTGACCTCGCCGAGGCAGCGCACCGCGAGGCCGGGCCCCGGGAACGGCTGGCGCAGCACCAGCGTCGCCGGCAGGCCCAGTTCGCGCCCCAGCGCGCGCACCTCGTCCTTGAACAGGTCGCGCAGCGGTTCGACCAGCGCGAGGTCGAGGTCCTTCGGCAGGCCGCCGACGTTGTGGTGGCTCTTGATCGTCGACGTCGCGCCGCCGTGCGCCGCGACCGACTCGATCACGTCCGGATACAGCGTGCCCTGGCCGAGGAACTTCGCGTTGCGCTTCTGCCGCGCCTTGTCGCGGAACACGTCGACGAACACCTTGCCGACGATCTTGCGTTTGGCTTCCGGGTCGACGACGCCCTTCAGCTCGCCGAGGAACCGTTCGCTCGCGTCGACGACCTCGAGGTCCATGTGGTAGTGGTCGCGGAACAGCTCCTCGACGCCTTCGCGTTCGCCGGCGCGCAGCAGGCCGTTGTCGACGAACACGCAGTGCAGCCGCGTGCCGATCGCGCGGTGGATCAGCACCGCGGCGACCGAGCTGTCGACGCCGCCGGACAGGCCCATCACGACTTCGCCGGAATCGCCGACCAGCTGGCGCACCGCCGCGACCTTCTGCTCGACCAGGTTGCCGGGGTTCCAGTCGGCGCGGCAGCGGGCGATGCCGAGCACGAAGTTGCGCAGCATCGCGGCACCGTCCTCGGTGTGCGCGACCTCGGGATGGAACTGCAGGCCGTAGAAGCGCCGCGTGCGGTCGCCGACGACCGCGAACGGGCACGGCTCGCTGCGCGCCAGCACTTCGAAGCCCGGGCCGAGCCGCGCCACCTTGTCGCCGTGCGACATCCAGACGATGCCGTCCTGCCGCACGGCGGCCAGCAGGTCGCGGTCGTCGACGACGTGCAGCTGCGTGCGGCCGTACTCGGCGCCGGCGCGGGCCGGCGTGACTTCGCCGCCGGTGTGCTGCGCGAGCCACTGCAGGCCGTAGCAGATGCCGAGCACCGGCACGCCCTTCTGCAGGATCGCCGGATCGAGCGCCGGCGCGTCGTGCTCGTAGACCGACCGCGGCCCGCCGCTGAGGATCACGGCCGCCGGCCGCATGTGCGCGAACGTGAACATCGCGCGCTCGGGCACCGTGATGCGCGAGTAGACGCCGAGTTCGCGCACGCGGCGCGCGATCAGCTGGCAGTACTGCGCCCCGAAGTCGACGATCAGGACGCCGCCGCTCGGCCCGTCGTGGTGCGGTTCGCTCATGCTTCGCCGCTGTAGTTCGGCGCTTCCTTGGTGATCTGGATGTCGTGCGGGTGCGACTCGCGCAGGCCGGCGACCGTCACGCGCAGGAACTTCGCCTTCGCCGCCAGCTCGGGCAGCGTGCGCGCGCCGCAGTAGCCCATGCCGGACCGCAGGCCGCCGTTCAGCTGGTAGACGAAGTCGGCCACCGAACCGCGATAGGGCACCATGCCTTCGACGCCCTCGGGCACGAACTTCATGCGCTCCTTGACCTCACCCTGGGCGTAGCGGTCGGCCGAGCCCTGCTCCATCGCGCCGAGCGAACCCATGCCGCGCACGGTTTTGAACTGGCGGCCGCGGAACAGGATCGTCTCACCCGGTGATTCTTCGGTGCCGGCCAGCATCGAGCCGAGCATCACGCTCGACGCACCGGCGGCCAGTGCCTTGACGATGTCGCCCGACTGCCGCACGCCGCCGTCGGCGATGACCGGCACGTCCGCGGGCGCGCAGGCCCGCACGGCGTCGACGATCGCGGTGAGTTGTGGCACCCCACAACCGGTGACGATGCGCGTCGTGCAGATCGAACCGGGGCCGATGCCGACCTTCACACCGTCGGCGCCAGCGTCGAGCAGGGCACGCGCGCCGTCGTAGGTGCCGACGTTGCCGGCCACGACCGGGATCGCATGCGCCCGTTTGATCGCCTGCACGGTGTCGATGACGTTCTTGCTGTGGCCGTGCGCGGTGTCGACGACGACCACGTCGACGCCACCCTCGACCAACCGCGCGACGCGCTCGTGATCGTGCACGCCGACGGCCGCACCGACCAACAACCGGCCGCGCCGGTCGCGCGCGGCCTTCGGGAACTCCTCGGTGCCGCGGATGTCCTTCATCGTGATCAGGCCCGCGAGGCGGCCGTCCGGATGCACGAGGATCAGCTTCTCGACCTTGTTGCGGCGCAGGATCTGCCGCGCCTGGTCCAGCGTCGTGCCGGGCTGCGCGGTCACCAGGTTCTGCGCCGTCATCACGGCGCCGACCTTGGTGTTGCGGTCCTCGACGAACCGCAGGTCGCGGTGCGTCAGGATGCCGATCACGACGCGGCGGCCGTCGACGACCGGCAGGCCGCTGATCTTGTGCGCCTGCATCAGGTCCTTGACCTTGCCGACCGTGTCCTCAGCCGACACCGCGACCGGGTCCTGGATCACACCGTTGGCGGAGCGCTTGACCTTGTCGACTTCGCCGGCCTGCCGTTCGACCGACAGGTTCTTGTGCACGATGCCGATGCCGCCCTGCTGCGCCAGTGCGACCGCCATGCGCGACTCGGTCACCGTGTCCATCGCGGCGCTGGCGATCGGCACCTGCAGCGCGACACCGCGGCAGAACCGCGTCGCGGTGTCGACGTCGCGCGGCAGTGCCGAGGCCATCTGCGGCACCAGCAGGACGTCGTCGTAGGTGAGGCCTTCGCCGAGGAACTCAGCCAAGTCGCTTTCTCCGATAGGGCGGGAAAGCGTGAGGAGCGTAGCGATCGCGGCCCCCGCCGCCACGCCGACCGGTCACTTCTTCGCCGCCCAGCCGTGCTCCGCCGGCACGTAGCGCACCTTCGCCTGGGGAAAGTCCTGCAGCAGCGCCTCGGCGCGCAGGATCAGGGTGTCGCGTTCGGCGGCGAGGTCCTTCGGGTCGAAGGCCGTGATCTCGTGCGGGATCACGCCCAGGCCCTCGATGCCCTTGCCGCCCTGGAAGCGCGCCTTGTTGGACGCGACCGAGACGTAGAGCTGGAACAGGCCCGACGGCAGGTCGATCGTGGTCTTCGACGACGACATGCCCGCGGTCGGACTCTCGCCGATGCCGTAGGCGCGGCCGTCCTCGAGGAACTGGCCGGCGCCGGTCTCGCCGGCCGAGCGCACGGTCGCGTCGACGATCACGACCAGGGGCCCGCCGTACGGGTGCGGCCCGGCGCTGCGGTAGCCGCTGCCGTGGCGCCATTCGACGCCGCTCGGCAGGAAGCGCCCGAACAGCGCTTCGTGGTCGAAGCCGCCGCCGCTGTTGCCGCGGAAGTCGAGGATCAGCCCCGGCACGTCGCCGAGCGCGGCGAGCGCCTCGTCGACCTGCTCCGGCAGATCGCCTTTGCAGCGGCGCACGTGCACGTAGCCGAAGCCGTGTTCGGTCGTGCCCCAGAACACGTCCTTGGTGCCGGCCAGCGACGGCGGCGGGTACGCCGGCCCGAGCGGCGTCTGGTTCAGGTCCGCGCAGGCCACGGTGCGCTTCTTCCGGCTGCCGCCCTCCTTGACCTCGAGGGCGAACCGCGTGCCGGCGGCACAGGCGAGCCCCTGGTGGCAGGTGAAGAACGCGGCCTGGTGCGGCGTCGAGAACGGGATCCAGTCGGCGAGCTGCGCCTGGCGCCGCTCGAGCCACTTCGCGGCCGGCGTGCCGTCGATCGCCGTGACTTCCATGCCGGGCTTCAGGCCGACCGCGGCGGCCGGCCCCCACACGTTCTTGACGTAGACCGCGCCGCCGACGCGGCACAGGAACAGGCCCGGCCCGTGCGTGCGTTCGGGCACGTCGAGCCGCACGTCCTTGCCGCGCGCCAGCGGCCGCACCTCGGCGTGGCCGTCCTGCAGGCGCGCCAGGAGCCGCCACAGCAGCAGCAGGTGCTCGGCGTCGGACTTGCACTTCTTGCTGGCCGCGACCAGCGGCGCCGTCGCCTGCTGCCAGTCGATGCCCTTGCTCTGCAGTAGCACCTTGCACTGCTTGCCGATCGCGTCGACCGCGAACGCGACGTCGGCGGGGTAGTCGGTGCGCGCCTGGGCGACGGCCGGCAGCCAGAACCCGAGAGCGACGATGCACGGCGCGGCGGAGCGCATCGCCGCATCTTCGCCGATTCGCCGAGCCGGTGGAACGGCCGCGCGCGTAGTTGCCACGAACGTGAACGTCGTGCCGAACTCGCCGAGGACGGTCCGACGCCGCGGAGGTGCGGCGTGGGCGTGATGCGCTGGCTGGCCGAGCGACTCGGCGTTGGGGCCCCGGGCGGTGGCGGGAGGGGCGGCTTCGGTGCGGGCGGGCCGGGCCGGCAGTTGGTCGCGCCCGACGTGCCGCCGATCCGCGTGCACTGGGAGAGCACCCACGTGACGCCGATCCTGCACGAACTCGGCGCCCTCGACGCACCGGCGCTGTTCGCCGACGCGCTGCTGTCCGCGGTGCGCCGCACCGGCAGCGCCGTACCGCGCTTCCTGAGCCTCGGCATCGGCGACGGCCAGCTCGAGCTGCGGCTGGCGCAGGCGCTGATCCGCGGCGGTGTCGAGCAGTTCGCGTTCGACTGCGTCGAGCCGAACCCGCTGCTGCGCGCGCGCCTGCGCGCGGCGACGCTGGCGTCGGGCCTCGACGATCGGGTGTTCCCGATCGACCAGGACTTCGACCCGTGGCGCGCCGGCAAGCACCGCTACGACGCCGTGCTGGCCGACGGATCGCTGCACCACACCGCGCGGCTCGAGAAGCTGCTCGACGCCGTGCAGCGCGCGCTGCTGCCGGGCGGCTGGTTCGCGACGCGCGCGCGCATCGGCCGCAACGGCCACCTGCGCTGGCCCGAAGCGCTGCCCGAGGTGCAGCGGTTCTGGCAGGAACTGCCGCCGAGCCACCGCTGGAACCACCAGCTGCGCCGGCAGGAGCAGCACTTCACCGACTGGGACCACGCGCGGATCGGCCGGGACGGCGTGCGCGCGCAGGACGTGCTGCCCGAACTGCTGCGGCGGTTCACGGCGCCGCTGTTCGCGGCCTACGGCAACCTGATCGACGTGTTCACCGGGCCGGCGTTCGGGCCGAACCTCGCGCCCGGCAACACTTGGGACCGCGCGTTCGTCGAGGCGGTGCACGAGCGCGACGAGCAGTTGCTGCAGGACGGCACGCTGACGCCGACGCACATGGTCGCGCTGTGGACCGCGGACGGCGAGCCGGTGCGCGCACACGCGCGGGGGCTCGCGCCCGAACGCTGCGTGCGGCAGCGCTAGCGTTCGGACTTGCGCGGCTTCCGCGTCGGCCGCAGCCGCGCCGGCCCGGCGAAGAACAGGCTCAGCTCGTGGCCGTCGGGGTCGCGCAGGTAGGCGTGCTGCCAGCCCCACGGCATGCGCTGCGGCGGCTGGTCGAACACGACGCCGTCGCGCGCGAGCCGCTTGCAGAACGCCGCCAGCGGCTGCACCTCGAAGTAGAGCCGCATGCCGCCGCGTTTGGGATCGAGCCACTGGCCCGGCTCGAGCACGTGGATCGCGATCGTGCCGTTGCCCTTCGGCGCCGCGAGCCGTGCGTAGGCGCCCGGATACTCGTCGACGACGCGGAAGCCGAGCCGGTCGCGGTAGAAGCCGAGCGCGCGTTCGAGGTCGCGCGTGTAGAGCATCGCGTGGTGGAACGCGAGCGCCGCCGGTCGGCGCGCGGCGCGGCGCTGGGTCTTGCGGGTGGCCATGGCGGTCGTTGCGGAGGACGGGGGCTAGCGGCGCAGGAACTGCACGCGCGCCGGATCGTGCGCCTGCACCGCGTGCACTTCGGGCCGGTTCGCCGCCAGGTGCTGCAGGATCGGCCAGCAGTCGGCCGGATCGGCGCCGACCTTCTGCGCCAGCGCGCGCACGCCCTGGCCGTCGGCAGTCAGTGCGGCCAGCAGCTTCTTCTGCAGCGCCAGCACGTTGGCCGCGGCCTTCTTGCCGGCCTCGACGCCGGGCTGGTGGAACGCGTTGACGTCGACCAGTTCGGCGTAGAGCGCGACCGTGCGTTCGAACAACGCGATCAGCGCGCCGAGCACGCGTTCGTCGAGCCGATCGGCGCACAGCGTCGCCGAACGCCGCCCCTTCTCGTGCAGCGCCGTGCGCGTGCCCTGCCAGAAGCCGTCGAGGAAGTCGCCCGACGTGACGCCCGGCTCGACCTCGAAGTGGCCTTCGGCGCGGTCCTGCAGCACGCGCACGAACACGGCGAAGAAGTCGTGGCGGCCGTCGCGCAGCTGCTGCACGTAGGCGTGCTGGTCGGTCGAACCCTTGTTGCCGTAGACCGCGATGCCCTGGTGCACGGTGCGGCCCTGGCGGTCCTTCTCCTTGCCCAGCGACTCCATCACCAGCTGCTGCAGGTACCGCGACAGCAGCAGCAGCCGGTCCTTGTACGGCAGCACCACCATCGCGCGTTCGCCGCGGCCCTGCCCCTCGTGGTGCCAGAACGCGGCCAGCATCGCCGCCGGGTTCTGCCAGACGTCGTCGCGGCGCGTCGCATCGTCCATCGCCGCGGCGCCGGCCAGGAACGCGCGCAGGTCCATGCCGAGCAGGGCGCCCGGCAGCAGCCCCACCGCCGACGTGACCGACGTGCGACCGCCGACCCAGTCCCACATCGGGAACGTCGCCAGCCAGCCTTCCTGCTCGGCGCGCTGGTGCAGCTGCGAACCCGGCGTCGTGACCGCGATCGCGCGCGGCGCGAACTGCAGGCCCTGCTGCCGGCAGGCGCGCTCGACTTCGAGCATGCCGTTGCGGGTCTCCGGCGTGCCGCCGGACTTGCTGATCACGATCACCAGCGCGTCGGCGAGGCCGCCGAGCCGTTCGAGTTCGCGGTCGATGCCGTCCGGGTCGGTGTTGTCGAGCACGCACAGCGCCATCGGCGCCTCGGGCCCGCCGAACGCCGCGGCGAGCAGCATCGGCCCGAGCGCGCTGCCGCCGATGCCGCACAACACGACCTTCGTGAACACGCCGCCCTCGGGCGGGGCGATGCCGCCGGCGTGCACGGCGCGCGCGAAGCGTTCGATGTCGGCGAGCGTGCGCACGATCGCCTGCTCGATGTCGGTCGCCGGCGAGAGGCCCGGCGCGCGCAGCCAGAAGTGGCCGACCATGCGCTGCTCGTCGGCGTTGGCCAGCGAACCGTGCTCGAGCCGCTGCATCGCCGCGAGCGCCTGCTGCAGCGGCGCCTGCAGCGCTGCGACCGTGTCCTCCTCGAGCGCCGACAGCGACAGATCGAGCTCGACGAACGGGTCCTCGAGCGCGCAGCGGAAACGCAGGTAGCGGGCAAAGCGATCGGCGGACGACGCGGGCATGGTTCCTCCGGGTGGCGCGGATGGTAGTCTCGCGCCATGGACCGCTCCACGGCGATCCTGATCGCCCTCGCGGCCTACTTCCTCGCGCTGCTCGGCCTCGGCCTGCTGGCGCGGTCGCGCACGCACGATGCGGCCGGCTTCTACCTCGGCGGCCGCACGCTGGGGCCGTGGGTCGCGGCGCTGGCCGCGAACGCCAGTTCGTCGTCGGCCTGGAGCCTGGTCGGAGTCAGCGGCTTCGCCTGCAAGGAAGGCCTCGCCGCGCTGTGGCTCCTGCCGGGCTGCATCGGCGGCTTCGTGCTGAACTGGCTCTGCGTGGCACCGCGGCTGCGCGACGCGACCGGCAGCGCGATCACGCTGACCGAGTTCCTGGCCGGGCCGCCGGGCACGCCGCTGCGGCGGCCGATCGTGGTCGCGGCATCGGTGCTGACGATCGGCAGCCTCGGGCTCTACGTCGCCGCGCAGATGCAGGCCACCGGCCGGCCGTTCCAGCTCGCGGTCGACGCGTCGCCGGTGGTCGGCATCCTGCTCGGCGCCGGCATGACCCTCGGCTACACGCTGCTCGGCGGCTACCTGGCGGCCAGCATCACCGACACGCTGCAGGGCCTGTTGATGGTCGCGGTCGCGGTCGTGGTGCCGATCGCGGCCGTGTGCCGGTTCGGCGGCGTCGATGCGTTCGCCGACGCGGTCGCGGCGGTCGAGGCGCCGGGCTTCACGACCGGCTTCGGCGACCGGTCGGGCACCGTGGCGCTCGGCTTCGCGCTCGGCCTGTGCGGCATCGGCCTCGGCTATCCGGGCCAGCCGCACGCGGTGAACAAGTTCATGGGCATGGCGCCGAACGCGTCGATGGCGGTCGCGCGCACGGTAGGCATCGGCTGGGCGGTGCTGCTGTTCGCCGGCATGATCGTCACCGGGCTGGCGGCGCGCGCGGCGTTCGGCGTGGCGCCGCCGGACCACGAGACGGCGCTGTACGCGACGAGCCACGCGCTGTTCCCGCCGCTGGTCGACGGCATCGTGCTGGCCGCGGTGCTCGCCGCGATCATGTCGACCGTCGACAGCCAGCTCTTGGTCTGCGCCAGCAGCGCGACGCACGACCTCGGCCTCGGCCGCCGCCGCGGCGCCGCCGGCATGCTGGCCGCCGCGCGGTGGACCGTACTGGTGGTCGGTGTGGCGGCGACGGCCGCCGCGCTGCTGCTGCCGGCCAGCGTGTTCGACAACGTGCTGTTCGCGTGGTCGGCGCTCGGCGCGGCGTTCGGCCCGCTGCTGCTGGTCCGGCTGTGCCGCGGTCCGGTGGCACCGGCGTTTGCGCTGGCGGCGATCGTGACCGGCGGCAGCACGGCGATCGCCGGCTCCTACGTGACGGTGCTGGCGCCGGGTTTCGCCGACCGGGTCCTGTCGTGGCTGCTCGCGGGATTCCTGGCGCTCGTCGGTAGTCGCCGGCGCCAGGGCCACTAGGAAGCCGCGCCCTCCCGTCTCCCTCCCCCGCACGGGGCACTTCACGGTGCACCGTGACGACGCAGCCGCATGCGGGGAAGTGCCGATAGAAGCGCCGTGCCGACCACCTCGACCCGTTCCAGCTACCTCGTCTTCGGGCAACCGCTGCTCGAAGGCCCCGAGATCGAGGAGGTGCTCGACAGCCTGCGCAAGGCATGGCTCGGCACCGGCCCGAAGGCCGCCGAATTCGAGCGCCGCGTCGCCGCCTACAAGGGCGTGCCGCACGCGGTCGCGTTGAACTCCTGCACCGCCGGCCTGCACCTCGCCTGCCTCGTGCTCGGCCTGCAGCCGGGCGACGAGGTGATCACGACGCCGATGACGTTCTGCGCGACCGTCAACGCGATCGTGCACGCCGGCGCGACGCCGGTGCTCGCCGACGTCGACCCGGTGACCGGCAACCTCGACCCCGAGCAGGTGCGGCGCCGCATCACGCGCCGCACGAAGGCGCTGCTGCCGGTGCACTTCGCCGGTCGCGCGGCGCCGATGGACGAGCTGATGGACCTCGCGCACCGCCACGGCCTGCGCGTGATCGAGGACTGCGCCCACGCGATCGAGACCGAGTACCGCGGCCGCAAGGCGGGCACGATCGGCGACCTCGGCGTGCTGAGCTTCTACTCGACCAAGAACATCGTCACCGGCGAAGGCGGCATGGTGCTGACGCGCGATCCGCACCTGGCGCGCCGCACCAAGATGCTGGGGCTGCACGGCATGTCGCACGACGCGTGGAAGCGCTTCTCGGACGACGGCTACAAGGCCTACGACGTCGAGGAAATCGGCTTCAAGTACAACATGATGGACCTGCAGGCGGCGATCGGCCTGCACCAGATCACGCGCGTCGAGGCCTACTGGCAGCGGCGCCTCGCGATCTGGCAGCGCTACCAGCGCGAACTCGCCGACCTGCCGATCGGACTGCCCGCGCCTTGGCCGGCGGACGAACGCCACGCGCTGCACCTGTTCACGATCCAGATCGACCCGCGCCGCTGCGGCATCACGCGCGACGAGGTGCTGATGCAGCTGCACCGGCGCCGGATCGGCAGCGGCGTGCACTACCGCTCGATCCCCAGCTTCACCGTCTACCGCGACCGCTTCGGCTGGCGCGCCAAGGAATACCCGATCGCCGCGCGCATCGGCCGCCAGACGCTGTCGATCCCGCTGTCGCCGCGCCTCGGTGACGACGACGTCGCCGACGTGATCGCCGCCCTGCACCAGGTGATCCCGCACTGACCGGCCGGCCGCATCGGCGTTTCGCCGCGCGGCCGCGACGATCAGGGGATTTCCCCTGGGCCCGAGTAGTCCGCCGGTGCGGCGCGTGCCGATAGCACCGGCACATGGACTCGCCCCATGGACCACCGCCGGCCGGCGCCGCCACGCCGCCGTCGGCCGGCGCCACCGCCGTGACCCAGGCTCTGCACGTCGTGCTGAAGAACCTGGCGATCTACCCGTCGTCGCATCCGCGCGTGACGGCGGCAGCGGCGGCGTTCGTGACCACGCTGCGCGAACACAACCCCAACGCGGCGCGCGTCACGATCCAGGCGAGCGGCGACCAGCTGCTGGTCGCGGGCAGCCCGGCCGCCGACGCGCTGCGCCTGCCGCTGCGGTTCCGCGACGCGGGCCTGCGCGGCGTCGTGTTCGCACCGGACCTCGGCGACGACGACTTGCTGACGTTCGCCAACGCGCTGAACCGCGCGCGCGCGCGCAACGGCAACGACTTCTTCCGCCTGTGGACGACGCCGAACCCGCGCATCGAGCCGCTGCCGTTGGTGTTCGCGGGCGTGCACTCGAGCGACGCACCGGCACAGCCCTGGCAGCACGACGGAGCCACTGCCGACACCAAGGCGACCGGTGCGGGCATGCGCGGCGGCCGGCGCCGCGGCGTGCACGGCGTCGTCGACCAGCTGATCGAGAGCGAAGCCGTGCAGGCGCATCTGCGGGCGATCGAACTGCACGCCTGTGACCCCGGCGACGTCGACGAGCGGGAACTCGACCTGCTGACCGCGATCGCCGACCTGCTGCCGGCCGACGTGTCCGGCAACCCCGAGGAGGTCGCCAGCGCGGTCACCTCGGTGCTGGCGCGCGTCGAACAGTCGCTGGCCGAGCTGGTGCGGCGCAACGCGCGCGTGCAGGGCGGCGAACTGCTGCGCACCGCGCTGGAGATCGCCCGCAAGTACTTCCACACCGACGCGCCGACCGTGGCGCCGAAGGCAGAGCTGCCGTCGGGTCGGCCCGAGGACGCGCGCATCGTCGCCGACCTCGGCATGCTGCTGCAGGAGTTCGGCCAGCTGCCGGACGCCCATGCGCTGTGCCTGCCGCGCGCCGAGGACCTCGGCGAAGCATCGTCGACCGTCGCGCAGCGCATGTGCGGCATCGTGCTGCACGCGCTGGCCGGCTCCGCCAGTCCGGCGATCGTGACCGCGGCGCTGCCGCGGCTGCGCAACACCGTGCCGCGCATCCTGTGCGATCTGCTGGACATCTACCTCGGCACCCCCGCCGCCGAGAGCCCGGTCGCGACCGCCGGCATCGTGCGCATCCTCGACGCGCTGCTGGCCGCCGGCCGCGGCGACCTGGTGCGCGAACGGGGCTACGTCGACGCGCGCTTCCTGGTGCGTGCGTTCCCCGACAGCCTGCCGCTGGCGGCGCGCGTGCTCGGCGGCGACACGACCAGCCGGCGTGCGCTGCGCGAGGCCCTGAGCGGCCTCGTGCCGGTGCTGCAGATGGGTGGCGCCGCGGCGGCAGTCCGCGCCGGCGTGCTGCAGCAGCCGGTCGTCGTGGCGGCGCTGGTGGCGGTCGGCGGCGACATCGCCCAGCAGCTGCTGCAGTCGGCACTGGCCAACACCTCGCCGGGCGAACGCCAGGCCTTGCTCGAATGCGCGCGGAGCCTCGTGCTGCCGCAGGCCGAGGCGGCGGCGCTGCGCGCGGTGGCCAGCGCCGACCAGCTGCCGCCCGACTACCTGCCACTGCTGTTCTCGGCGGCGGCGCGCGGCGACTACACCGGCCCGTGCCGCGCCGCGTCGGGCACGGTGCTGCGCGACGCCGTGCTGCGCCTGCACGCGCAGGGCCGGCATCTGGACCGGCTGCGCGCGATCGAGGCGCTGCTGCTGGTGCCGAGCATCGAGACCCGCACGCTGCTGGACGAACTGGCCAAGGCCGGCCGGTTCACGCGGCTGGGCAGCGAGAGCCGCGAGCTGCGCCAGTGCGCACGCCGCACCCTGGAAGCCATGACCCAACGGCTGCTGCGATGAACCCCACCGACCAGGCCACGCCGTTCGATCCCACGACCGCTGCGACCGTGCTGGTCGACGAGATCACCGCGGCGCTCGTCAACGCCCGCATCTACGAGGCCAAGCACCCGCGCGTGCAGAACTCGCTGGCCGCGGTGCGCCGCTCGCTCGGCGAACTCGCGCGCGAGACCGGCGAGCCGGTGGTCTCGATCGCGATCGCCGACGACCTGATCGTGTTCCGGCACCAGCCGCTGCTGGGCGCCAGCATCGGTGCCGCCCGGCTGATCGAGCTGCTGCAGGCATGGCGGTCCGGCGGACTGGAGTTCGACGCGGCGCCGAGCAACGAGGAACTCGCCGAGTTCCTGCTCGCGCTGGCCACGCGGCCGCGGCCCGAGCAGGACTTCGCGCACCTGAACCGCACGCTGGCCGAACGCCAGTGCCGCAGCGCGCGGCTGCTGCCGCCGTACGTGCAGGCGCAAGGCGGCGGCTCCGGCGACGGCGACGCCGGCGCCGCCGGCGACAAGGCGCCGCGCAAGATCCGCGTCGGCGTGCGCTTCTACCAGTCGCTGATCGACCTGCTGCAGAACGTCACCGTGTCGCTGTGCCGCGGCGGCCGGATCGACTTCGCGCCGGTGCAGACGCAGGCCGAGCAGCTGCTGAAGCAGCTCGACGACCGCGACGAACCGCTGCTCGGGCTCGCGCGGCAGGACCAGTACGACGCGTTCACGTTCGGCCATTCGGTGCGCGTCGCGATCCTGAGCCTGCACTTCGCGCGCCAGCTCACCGACGACCGCGACCTGCTGATCCGCATCGGCACCGCGGCGTTGCTGCACGACGTCGGCAAGTCGCTGATCCCGTTCGAGATCCTGCACGCGACCGGCGTACTCAACGAAGAGGAACGGCGGCTGATGAACCGCCACGCCGAACTCGGCGCCGAGTGCCTGCTGTGCCACGACGACGCCGACCCGCTGGCGATCGCGGCCGCGTTCGGCCACCACCGCGGCCCGGACGGCACCGGCTACCCGCGCACCGTGCACCCGCACGAGACCGACATGGTCACGGACATCGTCAAGATCTGCGACGTGTTCGAGGCGCTGACCGCGGCGCGCCCCTACAAGCAGCCGATGTCGCCGATCCGCGCCTACCGCGTGATGCTGGCGATGGGCGACAAGCTGAACCGGCGCCTGCTGCGGCGCTTCATCGAGGTCAACGGCATCTACCCGGTCGGTCAGTTCGTCGAGCTCGACGACGGCACGGTCGCGGTCGTGCGCGAACAGACCGGCTCGGCGTTGCAGCCGAAGGTCGCCGTGGTCGACGCGAACTACCACCCGGACCTGGTCGACGACAGCGCGACGCTGCTCGACCTCGCCGACGTGTCCTGCCCGAACGCCCGCGCGATCCTGCCCGAGCTGACGCCGGAACAGGCCCGCGAGCAGACGCGGCAGCCGGCCGCGCCGCAACCGCGCCCCGCCTGACCGCGGGGCGAGGTAGCCGCAGGGCGCAGGTGGTTCGCAGGGGCGGCTGGCTATGCTGGTCGCCGCCGTTCTCGCCCCACACCGCCGCTCCGATCCGCCGACGGCAAGGCGGGCACGGAAGCTGCCACACCCGCCGCCCGGCGCCGTTGTCGACGCCGCCCATCGATGAAGCCCTCGCGCCTGTTGCCCGCCCTCGCCCTCGCTGCAGCCGCGCCGCTGACCGCCCAGTTCGTGCCGCCGCTGCCGCGCCAGCCGCTCGGTCCGGGGCCGGTCCCGCGGCCAGCCCCGGCGCCCGGCCAGACGGAACCGCCGCCGCCGGACCGCCCGCCGGATGCGCCGCCGACAGCCGCCGCCCGCGGCGGGGTCGGCATCGGCTTCCAGCCCGACGCGCAGGGCCGGCTCGTCGTCAACGAGATCGCCCCCGGCGGCCCGGCGCAGAAGGCGCGCGTGCCGGTCGGGGCGATCCTGCGCGCGGTCGATCGCCAGCCGATCGACGGACTGTCGTTCGAACAGGTGCGCGACCGCATCCAGGGGCCGATCGGTTCGACGGTCGTGCTGACGCTCGAGACCGAACGCGAAGTGCTCGACGTCGTCGTGCAGCGTGCCGCCCTCGGTGGCGCCGCGGCAGCCGGCGCCGGCCCCGCGGCGGCCCCGACGCCGGGCCCCGCCGGCGCGATCGGCGACCTGCCGGCCTGGCTGCGCACCGGCGCGCGCGCGATCTACTTCGCCGGCACCGCGACGCTGCCCGGCGTGTCGACGCAACTGGTGCCGGCCGACGACGGCAGCTGGGTCGACGGCAACGGCCGGCGCTACCGCGAAGACGCGGTGCCGAGCACCGGCGGCGGCGGCCTGAACCAGTACGACTTCGTGCACGTCGCGCCGGACTGCATCGCGGCGAACCTGACCTCGCTGGTCTACGCCGATGCGGGCCTGCAGACCGTGACGCGCGCCAACGTGATGGCGATGGTCGGCGACGCGAACGGACTCGCCGACCTCTGGCTGCCGCCGGCGAAGCTGCGCGCGATGGCCGAACAGGAGTCGCCGGGGCAGCGCGTGCGGCGTACGCGCTATCCGCTGCTCGGCCGCACGTTCGACGCGATCGTCGTGCAGACGCGCGCCGACAGCGGCTACCAGCGTTACACCTACGACCTCGACACCGGCCTGATGCTGGTGTTCTCGGCCAGCTCGACCGGCGCCGCGGTGCTGACGCCGAACGGCGACCGCGCGCAGACCGGCGCCGGCGCGACGACGATCGCGACCGTGATGCTGCGCGACCTGCGGCAGCTGAACCTGCCGTGGGCCGACCAGCGGGCCCCGCAGTGGCTGCAGGACGGCCAGCGGTTCGTCTACACGGGCACGCTGCGCAACAGCCTCGCCGAAGGCCTGCCGCCGTGGCGCTACGAGTTCACGGCGGCCGTGCAGCGGCGCGCCGGGCCCGCCGTGCTGGCGCAGGTCACCAGCTCGGTCGACTACGGCACCGGCCAGGCGGTGCCACTCGAGGGTTCGCGCGTCTACGGCCCCGGCACGGTCGGCAACCTGTGGCTCGACCCGTCGAAACTGCAGGGCCTGCAGGCCGGCACGGTGATCGACCGCGACCCGACGACCGGCTGGCAGATCGCGTTCGTCGGCAGCGACGGCCGCCACGCGACGATCGCCGAACAAGGTCCCCTCGACCAGCAGAGCTACACCTACGACCTGCAGAGCGGCATGCTCGTCGCCACCGCATCCAGGCAGCAGCAGGGACCGGCGACGATCGCCATCGATCTGCAGCTCGCCCAGTCCCCGCGCTGAGCGGCGCACCGCTCTTCCCGCCCCCCGCCCGCCTTCCCACGATGAGCAAGCCCACGTACGTGCTGCGCCTCGAGCGCAAGAACCAGCCCTCCACCGAACTGCGGTTCGACAAGCCGCGCATCGCGCTCGGCCGCGAAGCCGGCGACATCGTGCTCGGCGATCCGGGCACGTCGGGCAAACACGCCGAGATCGTGTTCGCCGACGGCCTCGTGCGCTTCCGCGACCTCGGCAGCACGAACGGCAGCTGGATCGGCTCGCGCCGCGTCACCGAGGAGGTGCTGAAGCCCGGCACCGCGCTTATGCTGGGCGGCTGCACGCTGACGCTGGTGCGCGTCGAAGGCCTCGAACCGGTCGGCACGCTGGTGATGGCGCCGCCGCGGGCGCCGAACGTCGGCACCGAAGTGCAGACCCGCGCCGCGGTGGCTGCGGCCGGCCCGGCACTGCCGGCCACGCCGTCGGCGGCGCCGGCGCCGGCAACCGCGCGGGCACCGATGGACCGGCAGCGGCTGGTGCTGGTCGGCGCCGTCGGTGCGCTGCTGCTGGCGGTGGTCGTGTTCGCGACGCGCTGCGGCGGCGGCGGCGGTGGCGGTGCCGCACCCGGCAAGAAGCTCACCGCGACACACGAGGCCACGGTCAAGGCGGTCTGGTTCCGCGGTCCCGTCGGCCCGCAGGCCAGCGGCGGCACCTCGCCGAGCACCGTGCGCATCGCGCCGAACAGCAAGGACGGCGCCAGCGTCGGCGTGCTCGAGGAGTACGCGGGCGGCGCCGGCAACCAATGGCGCACCGCGACCTGGCTGGCGGCGTTCAGCGCGAGCCAGTTGACCGGCACCAACCTGACCGACCACGAGTTCCTGGTGCGCACCGGCGGCCACATCGACGGCCCGTCGGCCGGCATGCTGATGACCGCGACGATGATCGCGATCCTGCGCGGCAAGACGCCGCGGCCGGACACGACGATGACCGGCACGATCAACCCGGACGGCAGCGCCGGCCCGGTCGGCGGCATCGTGCAGAAGATGGAAGGCGCGTCGAAGGACGGCATCAAGCGGTTCGGCTTCCCGATGGGCGCGCGCAACCACCAGGACCTGCGCACGGGCCGCAGCGTCGACCTGTTCGACGCCGGCCGCGAGTTCGGGCTCGAGGTGCGCGAGATCCACGATGTGTTCGAGGCCTACGAGTTCCTGACCGACGACACGCTCGCGCGCACCGCGCCGGCCGCCGAGTCCGACATGGAACTCGACAGCGAGACCTCGGCGCGGCTGCGCACCAAGAACGAGAAGTGGACCGCGCGCCTGCAGTCCGACATCGCCAACCTCGGCTCGCTGACGCGCGACCTCGGCGAACTGGCGCCGCGGCTGCAGCCGCTGGCCGACCTCGCCAATGCGGCCTACAAGCGCGCGCAGGACTTCGAGCGCAGCGACTTCCTGACGTCGGCGTTCGAGAGCCACGTGCAGGCGGCGGTGTTCGCCGGCATGACGCGCGAGGCGACGCGGTTCCTGAAGGCCTACTCGCAGAACGACATGCGCGACGTCGTCGCGCAGATCCAGGCGGCCGCGACCGTCAAGGGCCAGCTCAGCGCGATGCTCGGCGAGGCCGAGCTGCAGTCCAAGCGCAAGACCGTCGGCGGCCAGATCAACACGCTGCGCGCCTACCAGGCGGCCGTGATCGCCAACTCGTTCACGGCGATGGCCGACAACGCCGCCGACACGGCGCAGAAGCTGCTCGACCTGCAGAAGGAGGGCAAGCTGAAGCCCGAGCAGGAACAGGCGCTGCCCGAGGTGCTGTTCCACTCGATCACCTACTACAGCATCGCCAAGACGATGCTCGACGTCGCCGAGGACCAGAAGGACTTCGGCGGCGAGGAAGGCACGACGAACCCGATTCCCGGCGCCACGATCGGCCGCGTCGCGCAGGCCTACGGCTCGGCGGCGGGCGCGGTGCTGCAGTACCTCGAGTCGCTGACGCTCGACGACGCCGCGCGCGAGGCCGGTATCGACAAGGCGACCGCCCAGAACCGCCTGGCGGCCAACGACACCGACTACCTGGTCGCCTCGAACGCGGTGCGCATCGCCGAAGGCCTCGGCAGCAAGAGCGAGACGCACATGCTGCGGCTCGCGGCCGGCTCGATGGCGTTCCTGAAGGGCGCGTCGCTGGTCAACAAGTACTACTCGCTCGGTGGCCAGCGCGACCAGGCCGGCGACCTCGTGCTCACCAACCGCAAGGCGCTGTCGGCGCAGCTCGACCTCGGGCGCCAGCTCGCGCGCGAAGCCGCGGCGACCGCCAAGCGCGCGCTCGGCTTCGTGCCGGTGGCCGCGCGCATGGCCTACCAGCTCGGCGTCGCCAAGCGCGAGGGCGACGACGAGGAGAAGCTGCAGGCGCTCGAGTCGTTCTGGGAGAGCGCGTTCTGGAGCCGGCTCGCCGCGCACTCGGCCGCGGCCCAATGAGCACGCGGCGCCGCGCCGGTGTGGCCGCTCAGCCTTCGCTGATGCGCTCGATGTCGGCGCCGATGCCGTGCAGCTTCTGCTCGATGCGCTCGTAACCGCGGTCGATGTGGTAGACGCGGCGCACGTCGGTCGAGCCGCGCGCGACGAGACCGGCGAGCACGAGGCTCGCCGACGCGCGCAGGTCGCTGGCCATCACCGGCGCGCCGCGCAGTTCCTCGGTGCCCTCGATGATCGCGCTCGGGCCTTCGCGCCGAATCCGCGCGCCGAGCCGCTGCAGCTCGGCGGCGTGGATGAAGCGCTCGGGGTAGATCTTCTCGGTGATCACCGACACGCCGTCGGCGCGCGCCATCAGCGCCATGAACTGCGCCTGCAGATCGGTCGGGAAGCCCGGGTAGGCCATCGTCGTGACGTCGACCGCGCGCAGGCGACCGCTGCCGGTCGGCACGTTGCGGATCGAGTCGCGGCCGAGTTCGAGCTTGGCGCCGGCGGCGCGCAGGCGGTCGACCACCGCGAGCAGGTGCATCGGGTTGCAGTCCTGCACCGTGACGTCGCTGTTGGTCATGATCGCACCGCACAGGAACGTGCCGGCCTCGATGCGGTCGGGGATCATCGACCACTCGCAGCCGTGCAGCGTCTCGACGCCGTCGATCTCGAGCAGGTGGCTGCCGATGCCGCGGATCTGCGCGCCGCACGCGTTCAGGAAGTGGCAGAGGTCCTCGACCTCCGGCTCCATCGCGGCCGACTCGATGTAGGTCGTGCCCTTGGCCAGCGTCGCCGCCATCACGACGTTCGCGGTGCCGAGCACCGTCGAACCCATGTTGCCGCCGAGGAACACCGCGCCGCCGAGCGGCGGACCGCTGATCGTCACGTAACCGTCGGCGAGGTCGACGTTGCCGCCGATGTCGCGGAAGCCCTTCAGGTGCAGGTCGACCGGCCGGTGGCCGAACACGCAGCCGCCCGGGTAGCTGACGCGCGCGACACCGCGGCGCGCCCACAGCGGGCCCAGCACGACGAAACTGGCGCGCATCGTGCGGACCAGGTCGTACGGCGCCGTGTAGACGGTCTTGTCCTTGGCCTCGAGTTCGAGCGAGCCGTCGTCGTGCCATTGGTGCACGACGCCGAGCCGGCCGAGGATGCGCAGCAGGTTCTCGACGTCGGTCAGCCGCGGCATGTTGCGCAGCCGGATCGGACCGTCGACGAGCAACGACGCCGCCAGGATCGGCAGCGCGCCATTCTTGCTACCAGAGACACGAACGGTGCCGCGAAGATCGCGGCCACCCCGGATGCGGATTCGATCCAAGGAGCCTCCCAAACGCGCCGGCACCTCGCAGAGGCATGGCCAAAGCTCCGGTCACCCGGAAGCACCGCCGCCGACGTCAGGCCACGGAAAAACGAGAACGAGTCCCGGCGTCCGCGCGCACCGACCCCACCCGCCGCACCCGCTGGCGAGAGGGCTCGCCGGCGGTCCGTGGATCGTTGTCCACAAGTTCGGTCGAGTGGCTGACCGGTCGCTGCGTGCGACCACCGAACACGTCCCTTCTTACCGTGTGTTCGCGGCGGCGCAAGTTCGCTTCGCGAGTTCTTTGCACTGTGGAAAGCGCGCGGTTCACGAGCGCAGCGGGAACTCGTCGAGGTGCTCGCGCAGATCGACCACCACCTGCTCGAACGTGAGGTCGCGCGCGAAGCGCACGACGCGTTCGCCGCCGTGGTCCAGCACGTAGACGCGGCCGCGTTCGTCGGCCGTCAGGGCGATCGGCTCCCGGCACTCGGCCTGGATCGCCGCCACCGGCTGCCGTTCGCCGGCCGCGCCGATCGCGAAGACCCCGGGTTCGTCGCCGACGTCGACGACCAGCACCCGCCCGCCGGCATCGCGCTGCACGGCGATCGGCCGGGCCAGCACGCCGCGCGGCGTCCAGGTCAGGTGGCTGACGAAGGCGCCGTCGGCCCGGAACCGCTGCACCCGGCCCTGCAGCGTGTCGGCGACCAGCACGCCGTCGCGGTCGACCCAGAGCGCGCGCGGCGCACCGAACTTCGCGTCGGCGTCGCCGCCGCACGGCAGCGAGCGCAGCGACCGTCCGTCGCGCGCGAAGCGCTGCACACCGTTGCGGCGCGGATGGTCGCCGCAGGCCACCAGCACGGTGTCGCCGAGCAGCGCGACCGCGTGCGGGCGGTCCAGCACGCCGGCGCGATCGCGCGCGGCGTCGCCAACCGGCGGCGCCATAGCGCCGAAGTCGCCGAGGTGGCGGCCGAACGCGCTGAAGTGGCAGACGCGATCGCCGTGCGGGTCGGCGACGAGGATCTGGAAGTGCGGGTCGATGGCGACCCCCGCCGCGTCCGAGTAGCCTCGCGAACCGGCCGGCAGCGTCCATGCCGAGACCGGGCGCGCCGCTTCGAGGTCGAACAGGAACACGTGGCCGCGCGCCGCCGACCAGGTCACGCACAGTAGATTGGCCCGCACGGCCACACCGCCCGCCATCGGCTCATGCTACCGACCGACCTCCCCACCGCACGCGCGTGGCTGCTGCCGCTGCTGGCCGCCACTGCCTGCTCGACGCTGCCCGAGGCGCGCTTCCCGGCCTTCCGCGAACACGTGGTCGCGGCCGAGTTCGTGGTGCCCGGCGACGGCCGGCTGCCGCTGCCGGCGACGACCGCGGCGCTGATCGTGCACGACCTCGGCGCCGTGCCGCCGCCGACCGCCGAACGGTTCGGCCCGGCCGGCGAACGCTGGCTGCTCTACGAACCGGGCACCCGCGTGCGCGTGCACTGCCACTACCGCAGCTACGCGCCGCCCGGCGGTCGGCCGCTGCGGCCCGACGAAGTGCTGCCGGGCGCGGACCTCGTCGAGGTGCTCGGCCCACCATGACCGCCGCGACCTGGCTGCTCGACGACGTCTGGCTCGTGCCGATGGACGGGCCACCGGACGCCCCGCTCGGCCGCCTGCGCCGCGGCGCGCTGCGTTGCGCCGGCGACCGCATCGTCGACCTCGGCGCGCTGGTGCCGATGCCGGGCGAACGCGTGGTCGCGGGCCGCGGCGCGGTTGCGCTGCCCGGCTTCGTGCAGGGCCACGTGCACGCGACGCAGACGCTGTTCCGCGGCCTCGCCGACGACCTGCCGCTGCTGGACTGGCTGCGCGAGCGGATCTGGCCGCTCGAACACGCGCACGACGCGGCGTCGACGCGCGCCAGCGCGCAGCTGACGTTCGCGGAACTGCTGGCAACCGGCACCACGACCGTGCAGACGATGGAATCGGTGCGCCACGCCGAGGTCGTCGCCGAAGCCGCGCTGGCGGCCGGTCTGGTCGCGATCGTCGGCAATTGCCTGATGGACCTCGCCGACGGCGGCGTGCCGGCCGGCATGCCGACCACCGCGGCGGCGGCGATCGCGACCACCGACGCGCTGCGGCGCGCGTTCCACGGCCGCGACGGGCGGCTCGAGATCGCGGTCGCGCCGCGCTTCCTGCTGTCGTGCAGCGACGAACTGGCCGCCGCGGCGGCCGACCTGGCGCGGCGGCACGGGCTGCGCGTGCACACGCACGCCGACGAGCACCCGAGCGAAGTCGCCGCGGTGCGGGCGCGGTTCGGCCGTGACTACGTCGAGGTGCTGCACGCGCAGGGCCTGCTCGGGCCGCGCACGGCGCTCGCGCACTGCGTGCACACGACCGCGCGCGAACGCGAGCTGCTGCAGGCCAGCGACACCGCGGTGCTGCACTGCCCCAGCACGAACCTGAAGCTCGGCTCCGGCATCGCGCCGATCGCGGCCTACCGCGCGCTCGGCCTGCGCGTAGCGCTCGGCGCCGACGGCGCGCCGTGCAACAACCGGCTGTCGATGCTGACGGAACTGCGCCAGGCGGCACTGCTGCAGAACCTCGCGGCGGGCCCCGGGGCGTGGCGCGCCGAGCAGGCGCTGTGGACCGCGACGCGCGGCGGCGCGATCGCGCTCGGCCTCGACGATCGGGTCGGCCGGCTCGCCAAAGGCCTGCGCGCCGACGTGCTGCTGTTCGACCTCGACGACGCGGCGCTGCCGCTCGCGACCGCGACGCCGGCGCAGCTCGCGTCGGCGCTGGTCTACGCGGCCGGCGAACGCCACCTGCAGGCGGTGCTGTGCGGCGGTGCGTTCGTGGTCGCAGACGGCAAGCCGTGCCACTTCGATCCGCGCGCGGTGCGCGCCGACGCGCAGGCGGCGCTGCCGGCCGTGTTGCAGCGCGCAGGACTGGCTCGCTGACGCGCGGTGGCCGCACCGCTAGAGTGTTCGGCCGATGTCCCGCCGCCCGATCCCGCCGCTGTTGGGCGCCGCCCTGCTCGCCGTCGCCTGCAGCAGCAGCAGCAGCAGCGCCCCCGGCCCGGCGCCGCTGCCGCCCGCCGCCGCGGCAGCCGCACCGGACGACTGGGCGCGCGCGATGAAGCAGGTCAAGCTGCACTACGAACGCATCGAGACCGCGCTGCTGCGGCCGCCGTTCGGCGACCTGCGCGCGGTGGCCGCCGATGCCAACGCAGCGGCCGAACTGCTGCGGCTCGGCTACGGCGTACACGAGGACCGCAGCGTGCCCGGTTTCGCGCGCATGGCGCGCGACGCCGAGGCCTGGTTGCTCGAGGTCGCGCTGGAGGCGCGGCAGGCGCACGGCGACATCGCCAGTGACCGCTTCCTCGGCGGCCGCCAGCGCCACTGCGGCGACTGCCACGACGCGCACGAACGGGTGCAGCGATGACCGACGGCCCCGTCGAACCGCCGCGCCTGCTGGTCGACCCGACCACCGGACGGCCGATCCTGATGGCGCCGCTGCGGCAGAAGCGGCCGCTGCACACTGGCGCCGGCGCCGGCAGTGCGCCGTGCCCGTTCTGCGAGGGCCACGAGGCCGAGACGCCGCCCGAAGTCGATGCCGAGCGCGACCGCGGCCGCGCCGACGGCCCGGGCTGGATCGCGCGCGCGTTCCCGAACAAGTACCCGGCCAACGAACACCACGAAGTGATCGCCGAGGGCCACCACCACGCCGAACAACCCGCCGACCTCGACGTCGCGACCTGGCGCCGGTGCCTGGCACTGTGGCAGCGGCGCGTGCGCGCGCTCGAGGCCCGGCCCGGCGTGCGCTGCACGTTCCTGTTCAAGAACGTCGGCGCGATCGCCGGCGCGTCGATCGCGCACAACCACAGCCAGGTGCTCGGCCTCGCCGAACTGCCGCCGCGGCTGCAGCTCGAGCTGCAGGCCGCGCGCGCGCTCGGCGCCTGCCCGTGGTGCGCGACGCTGGCGACGGCGGCCGCCGAGCAGCGGCTCGTGTTCGCGACCGCGCACCACGCCGTGCTGGCGCCGGAACCGCCGAAGCTGCCGAACGAGACCTGGCTCCTGCCGCGGCGCTGCGACGACGACTTCCTGACCACCGACCTCGAGTCGCTGGCGACCGCGCTGCACGCCTTGTTCACGGCGCTGGCGCAGGCCTACGGCCGGCCGGCCTGCAACCTGTGGCTGCACCGCGTGCCCGGCGCGCGGTTCCACTGGCACCTCGAGCTGCAGCCGCGCACCGGGCAGATGGCGGGCCTCGAGCTCGGCGGCGACATGTACATCAACTCGATCCCGGCCACGCTGGCGGCTGCACGCCTGCGGGCCGGACTCGCGGCGCGCCGCTGACGGTGCGCTGCGGCACCGGGCCCCCGGCCCGCGCCGTCTAGCCCGCGGCCGGTGCGCCGGCCGGTGCCGGCACGCGCGTGTAGAACACCAGCCGGTAGCCGTCGGGATCGACGACGTGGCAGTCGCGCAGGCCGTAGAACTGCGTCTTCGGCGGCAGCAGCGGCTTCAGGCGCTGCTTCTTGAGGCGGCGCGCGAACGCGTCGACGTTGCGCACCGCGACGTAGTAGGTGACGCCGACGCCGGGCGTGCCGCGGGCGAACTGCCGCGCGTCCTGCTTCAGCACCTCGATCTCGGCCGGGTCCATGCCGAGGCCCCGCGCTTCCTGCAGCGTCGGCAGTTCGCCGAGCATCACGGTCTGGCCGTTCAGCACCAGGTTGGCCCACACCGGCCGCTCCGCGTCGGGGTAGGCCTCGGTCAGCTCGAAGCCGAGCTTCTCGGCGTACCAGCGCGACGAGCGCGGCACGTTCGCGACGGTCAGATGGATCGCGTTGGGATGCGCCTTCTGCTTCTTGGCGGCCATGGGCGGCGCGCATTCAAGCGCGTACGGCGGCCGTCGGAAAGAGGCGAGCCGCGGTGCCGCGCGTCTTTCCCGGGACAGTCGGTTGCATCGCCGCGCCACCAGCGGGACAGTCCCGCGTGCTCTCACGTCGCCCATGAAGAACCAGTCCACGCAGCAGTGGGGCTCGCGCCTCGGTGTCATCCTCGCGGTCGCCGGTTCGGCGGTCGGTCTCGGCAACTTCCTGCGGTTCCCGGGCAATGCCGCCGAGAACGGCGGCGGCGCCTTCATGATCCCGTACTTCCTGGCGCTGGTGTTCCTCGGCATCCCGATCGGGTGGGCCGAGTGGGCGATGGGACGCTACGGCGGTCGCAAGGGCTTCCACAGCGCGCCCGCGATCCTCGGCATCTGGACCAAGGGCGGTGTCGGCCGCTACGCCGGCATCTGCGGCGTGCTGATCCCGCTCGGCGTCTACTTCTACTACGTCGTCATCGAGGCGTGGTGCGCGTTCTACTTCTGGCAGTACCTGACCGGCGGCATCGGCCTCGACACCGGCGCGGACGTCGCGGCACAGGCGACGCAGGCGCGTGAGTACTTCACGCACGTCACCGGCCAGAACGCGCACGGCGCGGTGTTCGAGCCCGGCCACGGCGGCGTGTTGTGGGCGTTCGTGTTCACGGTCGTGCTGAACGTCTGGTTCGTCTACCGCGGGCTGTCGAAGGGCATCGAAGCGGTGTGCAAGTACGCGATGCCGGTCATGGCGGTGCTCGGCGTCGTGATCCTGTTCCGCGTGCTGACGCTCGACGCGCCGGCCGGCACCAGCGGCCAGACCGTCAGCGACGGGCTCGGCTACCTGTGGAACCCGAACTGGGAGAAGCTCGGCGACTTCAAGACCTGGCTCGCGGCGGCCGGGCAGATCTTCTTCAGCCTGTCGGTCGGTTTCGGCGTGATCATCAACTACGCCAGCTACATGAAGAAGAAGGACGACGTCGTGCTGTCGGGCCTGACCGCGTCGGCGACCAACGAGTTCTTCGAGGTCGTGCTCGGCGGCCTGATCACCGTGACCGCCTCGGTGGTGTTCGTCGGCATCGCGATGACCGGCCAGAGCACCGGCAGCTCGTTCAGCCTCGGCTTCAACACGCTGCCGGTCGTGTTCGCGCAGATGCCCGGCGGCCAGTGGTTCGGCGCCGCGTTCTTCCTGATCCTGTTCCTGGCGGCGATCACGAGCTCGCTGTCGATGCTGCAGCCCAGCAAGGCCTATCTCGAGGAAGCGCTCGGCATCGGCCGCGGCATGGCGACGCTGCTGGTCACGATCTGGGGCCTCGCCGGCAACGCGTTCGTGCTGTGGTTCAGCAAGGGCCTGATCGCGCTCGACACGATCGACTTCTGGGTCGGCGGCTTCTTCATCATGGTGATGGCGCTGGTGCAGATCGTCGCGTTCGGCTGGATCTTCGGTCTCGACCGCGGCATCGAGGAAGCGCACGCCGGTGCACACCTGCGGATCCCGGTGTTCTTCCGGTTCGTGATCAAGTACGTCGCGCCGCTCTACCTGATCGTGGTGCTGGTCGGCTTCTGCTGGCAGAAGGTGCCCGGCTACTTCGAGACCTTGAAGACCGACCGCGACGCGCAGCTGACTTGGGGCCTGATCCTGGCGACCATCGCCGGCCTGGTCGCAGTGCTGGTCGTCGGCACCCGCCGCTGGCGCGCCGAAGGCCGCGACCTCGATGGCAAGCTCCCGGCTGCGGACTGAGAGGAACCCATGCTCGCAACTCTGACCGCCCTCGGCTGGACGTTCATGGTGCTGTCGATCGGCGCCGTGGCTTCGCTGACCTTCTGGTGCTTCAAGAAGGTGCTGTTCCCGCAGCACGACGAACCGGACCTGCCGCCGGGCCTCGGCCCGTAGCGCGTGGCCGGCACGCTCGGCACCGCGGTGGTGCACAGCCTGCTCGCCGGCGGCGTCGGCACCGCGCTCGGCGCGCTGCCGGTGCTGTTCGTGCGCCGCATCGCGCCGCGCGCCGAGTCGGCGCTGGCCGGCTTCAGTGCCGGCGTGATGCTGGCGGCGTCGTTCGTGTCGCTGCTGCTGCCGGCACTCGACCTCGTGCAGCGGCGCGACGGCGGCCCGTTCGCGGGCTGGCCGGTGCTGCTCGGCGTCGCGCTCGGCGCCGCGACGATCGACCTGCTGCACCGCTGGTCGCCGCACGAGCACTTCGGCAAGGGCCACGAAGGCGCCGCGCAAGGCCGCCTCGCGCGCGTCTGGCTGTTCGCGATCGCGCTCGGCCTGCACAACGTGCCCGAAGGGCTGGCGGTCGGCGTCGGCGTCGCCAGCGGCGATGCGCAGGTCAGCCTGCCGGTGACGCTCGGCATCGCGGTGCAGAACGTGCCCGAGGGCCTGATCGTCGCGGTCGCGTTCGTGGCCGCCGGCTACCGCAAGGCACAGGCGCTGCTGGTCACGCTGGCGACCGGGCTCGTCGAACCGCTCGGTGCACTGCTCGGCTTCGGCTTCGTGCAGGTGGTGACGACGGCGATGCCGAGCGCGCTGGCGTTCGCAGCCGGCGCGATGCTCTACGTCGTCTCGCACGAGATCATCCCCGAGTCGCACCGCGACGGGCGCTCGGCGGTGGCGACGTTCGGCGTCGTGCTCGGCGTGCTGGCGATGCTGCAGGTCGACGCCTGGCTCGGCTGACGGCCTAGAAGCCCGCCCAGCCCGGCACGCGCGGATACGGGATCGCGTCGCGGATGTTGGCGAGCCCGCAGACGTAGACCAGCAGCCGCTCGAAGCCGAGTCCGAAGCCCGCGTGCGGCACCGAGCCGTAGCGCCGCAGGTCGCGGTACCACCAGTAGTGCTGCGGCTCGAGCCCCATCTTCTTCATGCGCGCGTCGAGCACGTCGAGGCGCTCCTCGCGCTGCGAACCGCCGATGATCTCGCCGATGCCGGGCGCCAGGATGTCCATCGCGGCGACGGTCTTGCCGTCGTCGTTGCTGCGCATGTAGAACGCCTTGATCGCCTCCGGGTAGTTCATCACCACCACCGGCCGGCCGACGTGTTCCTCGCAGAGGTAGCGCTCGTGTTCGGTCTGCAGGTCCATGCCCCACTGCGGCGCGTAGTCGAACTTCTTCTTGGCCCGCTGCAGGATGCCGATCGCAGCGCCGTAGTCGATGCGTTCGAACGAGGCGGCGAGGAACTGCTCGAGCCGCGCGACCACGCCCTTCTGCACGCGTTCCTCGAAGAACCGCAGGTCGTCGGGGCGCTGCGCCAGCACGGCCTGGAACACGTGTTTCAGGAAGCGCTCGGCCAGGTCCGCGTCGTCGTTCAGGTCGGCGAACGCGATCTCCGGCTCGATCATCCAGAACTCGGCCAGGTGGCGCGTCGTGTTGCTGTTCTCGGCGCGGAACGTCGGCCCGAACGTGTAGACCTTCGACAGCGCGAGGCAGTAGGCCTCGACGTTCAGCTGGCCCGACACGGTCAGGTAGGTCTCGCGGCCGAAGAAGTCCTGCTTCCAGTCGATCTTGCCCTGGTCGTCCTTCGGCAGGTTGTGCACGTCGAGCGTGCTGACGCGGAACATCTGCCCCGCGCCTTCGGCGTCGCTGGCGGTGACGATCGGCGTGTTGACCCAGACGAAGCCTTCGCGCTGGAAGAACTCGTGGATCGCGAACGCCGCGGTCTGCCGCACGCGCGCGATCGCGCCGAACGTGTTGGTGCGCGGCCGCAGGTGCGCCTGCTCGCGCAGGAACTCCAGCGTGTGCTCCTTCGGCTGGATCGGGTAGGTCTCCGGATCGTCGACGAGGCCGAGCACCAGGATCGCCTCGGCCTGGATCTCGAACGCCTGACCCTTGCCCTGGCTCTGCACCAGCTTGCCGCGCGCGCGCAGCGACGCGCCGGCGGTCAGGTGCAGCACGCCGGCCTGGTAGTTCGGCAGCGTGTTCGGCGCGACCAGCTGCAGCGTGCCCTGGCAGCTGCCGTCGCTGACCTGCACGAACGAGATGCCGGCCTTGCTGTCGCGCCGCGTGCGCACCCAGCCACAGACCTCGACCTGGCTGTCCACCACCACGGCGCCGGACAACACCTGCTTGACGCTGACTCGCTGCATGTACGTGACCTCGGCCGCGGTCGTCCGACCGCGGCCGAGGATGTTGCGGGGCGGCGCGCGCCGGTCAAGGGCGCGGCCGCAGCATCGCAGCGCGGGACCGGCTCAGGTGCCGATCACCGCGTCCTGCGCGTTCGTCAGCACGAACAGCACGTCGACCCCGTTGAAGTCGAGCCGGATCGCCTGCAGCGAGAACGCCAGACCCTGGTAGCCGTACGGCAGCGCCAGGTTCAGCGGCGCCGGCGCGCCGAATGCCGACGACAGCTGGAAGGCCGACGGCGCGATCAGCAGCTCGCCGCCGAACAGCGGGAACGCCGGGATCGGCGTCGGGTCGGCGAACAGGAACGTGCCCAGCGTCTGCGGACCGAAGCTGACGTCGATCGTCCAGGTCGAACCGACGATCGGCAGCGTCGTGCACGCGACGGCGACCGGGTTGATGCCGCTGCCGTTGCGGAACGTGCAGCTCGCCGTGGTCGGGGTCAGGCGGAACACGCCCTGGCCGGTGGCGGTGCCGGCCGCGTTCTTCAGCGTCGCGGTGAAGATCACGGTGCCGTCGTCGAGCAGCAGCACGTCGTCGTTGCCGAACGTGTTGTAGAACGTGTTGTCGTCGAACAGGCCGTTGCCGTCGAGGTCGACCGGATCGCTCTCCCGCACGACGACGTAGTCGTTGCCGAGGCCGTCGTGGAACACGATGACGCCGTTCAGGGTCGTGACCGGGTTGTCGGTGACGCCGCCGATCACGTAGTGGCCGAGGCTGTTGCCGTCGAACGCGAAGAAGCAGTCGCCGAAGCCGGCGGCCGGTGCGTCGGTCCAGTGCTCACCGGTCCCGGCGACGATCTCGTCGGCGCCGACCGAATCCGCGACCACGACGCCGTTGCGCAGCACCCAGTCGTCCTCGGTGATGTCGTTGTTGCCGCGCGCCCACCAGGTGTTGGCGTGGTCGACCCAGACCTTGACGATGCCGAGCGAGTCGACGCCGTTGACGAACGCGCTGCCGGGCAGCACGACGCCTTCCTGCGCAACGACGGCGCCGTTGACGACGATCACTTCGTCGCCGGTCGTGGCACCGAGCAGGTCGGCCTCGAAGATCACGACCGAGCCGTCGGGCGACACGAAGGCCTGCTCGAGCGCGAAGTTCTCGTAGGCATTGGTCGCGCCACCGGCCTGGCCGGTCGGGAAGTGCACGCCCTTCTGCAGCGCGGCGCCCGCGCCGAGCACCAGGATCTCGTCGTTCAGCGTCGTCGGCACGGTGGCGAGGTTGTCGACACCTTCGCCGCGCCAGAAGAAGCCGACGTTCGACAGCCGCACGGTGTCGGTCGCGTCGTCCCACGTGCCGGTGTTGCCGGCGTCGCCGGCGAGCCCCGGCACCGTGGCCGAGATCAGGCTGCCCTCGCGCGCCAGTTCGGTCCACACACCGCCGGAGAACAGCGCAACGACGTCGTCGTTGGCGGCCGCCGACGTGTTGTTGCCGATCAGCAGGTCACCGGCGTCGTTGAGGCCGAACTCGGCATCGATCGTGCCGACGTTCTCGGTCAGGTTCCACGGCGCCGGCGAGCCCTCGCGGATCACGAGCGCGCCGTCGACGATCAGCACGTCGTCGTCGGCCGTCGTCGCGGTGTTGGCCAGCACGTTGATGCCGAAGTGCAGGCCGTTGGCGCTGACGATCGGGCGCTCGAACGGGGTCGTCGGGCTCGCATCGAACGGGATGCCGAGGCCCGGCACGACGTTGGTCGGGTGGCCCGGCGTGTTGACGTAGACGATGGTGGTGACGTACGGCGACTGCGCGAGAATCGGCGCAGCGAGCCCGAGCGAGAGCACCGGCAAGAGGCGGGCAGGGTTGCGAAGCATTGGCTACTCCAGATGTGGTTTGGGTGCGTGATTGTCACCCTGGTTGCCGCGAGACCCAGCCCCGAGCCGAATCTTCTTCTCGCGACACGGTGCGACGAAACGCACGCCGCGCGGGTTCGCGACCGCGATGGGCCGGTCAGGCTTCGACGTCGAGCGGCGGCTGGTGGTCGCCCGCGTGCACGACCCGGCAAAGGCGCAGGCGGTCGCCGACGCGGCCGTCGGCCTCGAAGCCGACCTCGGCGAAGAACTCGAGCGCCGGCTCGTTGCCGAGGTCGACCACCGCGACCAGCTGCCGCACCCCGCGGCGGCGCGCTTCGCGCAGCGCGGCCGCGAACATCTGCCGGCCGTGCCCGCGCCGGCGGCACTCCGGTGCCACTACCATCGTGATCTCGGCGATGTGGTCCGGCCCGACGTCGAGCCGGACGAAGCCGACCCGGCGCCCGGCGACCTCGGCGATGCCGGCGACGATGCGGGCATCGGCCAGCAGCCGCTGCGGCCACTCACGCGAGGCGCGGCCGGCCGGCACCGACAGCCCCGGCGCCCGCAGCCAGGGCTCGACAACCCGCGCGTCGGTCAGCACGAAGGGTCGCAGGGTGACGGGACCGACGAGATCGAGCATCGTGGAAGGATGAGGCCGGCCCGAACGGGCGGACGACGGCCGTCCTAGGATACGGCAGGCCACCGGTAACCGCGGCGCGCGGACACACTTCGCTTGACCGAGACCACGGTGCAGCTACCATCGCCGGGCGATCGCGCGCCTGGGCCACCCCGGGCGCGCGGTCGTTTGTCCGACAATCCGGTCCCACCCGGTCAGTCGGCAGTTCCCCGAGAGCGGCGCCCGCCGGTCCAGGAACCCCGAATCGAGGTTCGGGGGCAGGGGATTCTGCCGCCTGCCGGGTTCGCCGTTTTCTCCGCAGCGTCACTTCCGCAGTTCCAGCCACCCGCCCGAGGGCCATGGCCAACAACGCCGACATCCTCCGCTACATCGATTCGATCGCCCGCGACAAGGAGATCGACAAGGAAGGTCTGTTCCTGGCCATCGAGCAGGCGGTGACGCAGGCGCTGGCCAAGAAGTACGGCCTCGACGACATCGAGTGGCACCTCGATCGCGAGACCGGCGAGTTCGACTGCAACTACGACGTCTCGATGGAGGACCAGGGCCGCATCCTCGCGATGGCGGTCAAGCAGGCGATCATCGGCCGCGTGCGCGAGGCCGAGCGCGACGTGATCTTCGCCGAGTTCGAGCAGAAGCTCGGCGAGATCGTCAGCGGCACGATCCTGCGGTTCGAGGGCGACACCGTGATCGTCAACCTCGGCCGCAACATCGAAGGCATCCTGCCGCGCGCCGAGAAGGTCCGCAGCGAGAACTACAACGTCGGCGAACGCATCCGCGCTCTGGTGTTCGAAGTCAAGAAGGTCGGCCCGCGCGTCAAGGTGATCCTGAGCCGTTCGCACCGCGACCTGGTGCGCGCGCTGTTCGAGCTCGAGGTGCCGGAGATCGCCGACGGCACGATCACGATCCGCCGCATCGAGCGCGAGCCCGGTTACCGGACCAAACTGGCGGTCGACTCGACCGACGACAAGGTCGACTGCGTCGGCGCCTGCGTCGGCGTGCGCGGCAACCGCATCAAGTCGATCATCGACGAGCTCAACGGCGAGCGCATCGACATCATCCGCTGGAACAACGACCCGACGACGCTGATCGCCAACGCGCTGAAGCCGGCCGAGGTCGGCGACATCACGCTGGATCCGGCCGCCAAGAAGGCGCTGGTGATCGTCAACGAGGACCAGCAGTCGCTGGCGATCGGCCGCAAGGGCCAGAACGTCCGCCTGGCCAGCAAGCTGACCGGCTGGGACATCGACATCATGACGCGCGCCGAACTCGAACAGTCGGTGGCCGACGAGGACCGCGGCACCGGCGACGCGCCGGCCGCCGGCGACGACGCGGCGGGCGACGCCACCGAGGCCGCATCGGCCGGGGACGGCGCGCCGCGGCCGGCCGACGACCCGCAGTCCGCGACCGAACCGAACTGACCCCGGCCGCCCCCGAGCAATGACCGGCTTCCGCACCACGCCACGACACGAAACGCACGCCGCACCGCGCACTCCGCGCCGGTCCGGTCAGGAGCAAAGCGATTGAAAAAGGTACGAGTCTTCGAGCTGGCGAAGGAGTTCGGGATGAAGGGTCCCGACCTGGCGAAGCTGCTGCGTGAGATCGGCTTCGAGAACGTCAAGACCCACATGACGGTGCTCGACGACGCCGACCTGATGATGGTCGAGGCGCGTCTGTCGGCGCAGGGCCTGCGGCGCAAGCCTGCCGAAGAGACGCCGCCCCCCGCCGCGCCGAAGAAGAAGCTGCTCGCGGCGGTCGTCGAGGACGAGCCGCAGGCCGAGCCCGAGCCCGCGAGGCCGACGCGCAAGGAGCTGCCGAAGAAGGCGCTGCCGAAGACGCCGGTCAAACGCACCAAGAAGGAGCTCGAGGACGGCTCCGCCGAGGAAGCCGCGCCGGCGACCGGACCGGCCCAGCCCGCGGCCAGCCCTTCCCCCGCCGGCGACGTCGAGCCCGAACTGGAACCGGCGCCGGCACCGAAGGTCGCGCGCAAGCCGCTCGTCCCGCCGCCCGAAGAGCCGGCCGCCGAGCCGTACGTGGAGCCGACGCCGAAGCCGGTGCCCGCCCCGCAGCCGGTCGCCGAGGCGCCGGTCGCCCCGCCGCCGGCCCCGATCGCGCCGACGCCGCCCCCGGCGCCCGCCGAACCGCCGCCCGCAGTGGTCGTGCCGGCCGCCGCCAGCACGCCGGTAGCGCCCCCCGCCGCCGCCGCCGCCGAGCCCGAGCTCGACCCGGTGCGCAGACTGCTGGTGCCGCAGCAGAAGGCCACCGTCGTCGGCCGCATCGAACTGCCGCAGGAGACGATCCGCGACGCGACGCGGCGCAGCGCCCCGGCCGCGCCGCGCGACTTGCGCCGCGCCGCCCTGCAGAAGATGCAGCAGCGCGGCGTCAGCCCGCGCTCGATGCCGCAGACCGGCGCCCGTCGCGGCCCGGCCGCCCGCGGCCGCGATCAGGGCCGCACCGGCCCGGGTGGTCGCAAGCAGCGCATCGCGCCGACCGTCGACCCGAACAAGATCGTCGAGGTCCAGGAACCGGTGTCGATGAAGACGCTGTCCGAGGCACTCGGCATCAAGGTCAGCGAGCTGATCGCGACGCTGACCTTCAAGCTGAAGATCCCGGGCAAGAACATCAACTCGCTGCTCAGCAACGAGGAAGTCGAACTGGTCGGCCTCGAACTCGAGCGCAACATCAAGATCGTCGCCCACAAGGAGGCGATGGACGAGCTGATGGAGCAGCTGGTCGAGGAAGCCGAGGGCGAACAGCAGATGCTGCGCGCCCCGGTCGTGACGTTCATGGGCCACGTCGACCACGGCAAGACGTCGCTGATGGACGCGCTGCGCCGGAGCGACGTCGCCAAGCACGAGGCCGGTGGCATCACGCAGCACATCGGCGCCTACAAGGTCACCAACGAAGCCGGCCAGTCGATCGTCGTGCTCGACACGCCCGGCCACGCCGCCTTCACGGCGATGCGTGCGCGCGGCGCACAGCTGACCGACATCGTCGTGCTGGTCGTCGCCGGTGACGACGGCGTGATGCCGCAGACCGAGGAAGCGATCAACCACGCGAAGGCCGCCGAGGTGCCGATCGTGGTCGCGATCACCAAGTGCGACCTGCCGGCGTCGAAGCCGATGCAGGTCAAGCAGCAGCTGATGATCAAGGGCCTGCAGTCCGAAGACTTCGGCGGCACCACCGGTGTCGTCGAGGTGTCGGCCGTCAAACGACAGGGCCTCGACGAACTGATCGAGCGCATCCTGCTGGAGGCCGAGATCCTCGACCTGCACGCCCGCCCCGACGCCCCGGCCAAGGGCATCGTCGTCGAATCGCGGCAGTCGCCCGAGCAGGGCGTCGTCGTGACGCTGCTGGTCACCGACGGCACGCTGCACCTGAAGGACCAGATCGTCTGCGGCGAGAGCTTCGCGCGCGTGCGCGCGATGATCGACGACCACGGCAACAACCTGACCGAAGCCGGCCCGTCGACGCCGATCACGGTGTTCGGCCTCGACCGGCTGCCGAGCCCCGGCGACAAGCTGTTCGTCGTCGCCGACGCCAAGAAGGCCAAGGAAGTCGTCGAGGAACGCCAGCGCCGCGTGCGCGAGCTGTCGCGCGCCGAGCGTTCGGCGGTCACGCTGGAGACGCTGTCGGAGAAGCTCGCCGAGCGCAACCTGCAGGAGATCAAGATCATCCTGAAGGCCGACGCGATGGGTTCGCTGGAACCGCTGCGCAAGTGCCTCGAGGACCTGTCGACGACCGAAGTGCGCGTCAACCTCGTGCACTCGGCGCTCGGCGGCATCAACGAGACCGACGTGTCGCTGGCCCACGCGTCGGGCGCGGTGATCATCGGCTTCAACACGATCGCCGACAGCAGCGCGCGGCAGGCCGCCGAGCGCGAGGGCGTCGAGATCCGCTACTACGACGTGATCTACGAGCTGCTGGACCAGGTCAAGGCGGCGATGGAGGGCCTGCTGGCGCCCGAAGAGGTGCAGTCGGTCATCGGCCACGCCGAGGTCAAGGCGACCTTCAAGTCGAGCAAGTTCGGCACGATCGCCGGCTGCCGCATCGTCGACGGCGTCGCACGCCGCAACGCGATCGTGCGCCTGTCGCGCGACGGCGCCGTGGTCTGGACCGGCAAGGTCGCCAGCCTGCGCCGCGTCGAGGAGGACGTCCGCGAGGTCAAGACCGGCTTCGAGTGCGGTATGACCCTCGACGGCTACCAGGACATCAAGGTCGGCGACCAGCTCGAGTTCGTGCAGGTCGAACTCGTCAAGCGCACGCTCGGCGGCTGACGATGGCAGCAGCGCCCACGGCGGCCCCACCCACCGCATCCCCTGCCGGCACCCGCCGGCAGGGCCACGAACCGGAGCCTTCGGTCATGCTGCACATCGGCATCCTCCAGTTCTCGCTCGAGATCCCCTACGCCGAGTCGCTGAAGGACAAACGCAGCGTCGTGAAGTCGCTGAAGGACCGGCTGCGGCGTTCGTACAACGTCTCGATCGCCGAGATCGAGGACCTCGACGAACTCACCGTCGCGACGCTCGGCGCCGTCGTCGCCGGCAGCGACACCGCGCACGTCAACAGCACGATGGACCACCTGGTCAACACGCTGCAGGAGTGGCGCGACGGCACCCTGGTCGACCACCAGCTCGAAATCATCTCGCCGCGATGAACGACCGCCGCATCGCCCGGCTGCAGGAGCAGATCAAACACCGCCTCGCGGAGATCCTGCAGCGCGACCTCGCCGACCCGGACCTCGGCATGGTCACGATCACGCGCGTCGAACTCGACCGCGAGTTCACGGTCTGCAAGGCCTACTGGACGGTGCTCGGCGACGACAAGGCCCGCCGCCGCAGCGAAGGCGTGCTGCGCCGCGCGCGCGGCTTCTGCCAGCGCGAGATGGGCGACGGCCTGCACACGCGCACGGTGCCGTCGCTGCAGTTCGTGTTCGACGAGGGCATCGCCGAGGCGCGCCGCGTCGACGAAGTGCTGCGCCAGCTGCGCGAAGAACGCGAGACCCGCGGCGACCCGACACCGCCGGTGCCGCCGCCGCCGCCCGAAGCCGACCGTCCTTGACCGACACGCGGCGGGCTGCCGGCTACGATGCCGGCATGCCGTCCCCGCTCGCACCTGCCGCCGCCGTGCTGCTGCTGCCGTGCCTGCTGGCCCAGGAGCCGGCACCACCGCCCGCGCCACCACCCGCCGCTCTGCCAGCGCCGAGCGATCCTGCCGCCGAACGCGCGACCGCCGACCTGCGCCACGCCGTGGCGCAGCTGCAGGCGCGGCCGTTCGCGTTCACCGGCGTCTGCCGCCTGACCGGAGCCTCGCGCCTCCGCCAGCGCGGCGAGCCGATCGAGTTCCGCGGCGCCTGCCGCGACGGTCTCGTGCTGGTGCAGTGCCGCGACGTGAGCAGCCTGCACCACGGCATGCGCCAGCTCGTGCGCCGCGAAGGCGGCACCTGGACGCGGCCGCAGGGCGACGAACCGGAACCGGCGCCGTCGGCGCTCGACCTGGCGGCGATCGCCAACGCGATTCCGGTCCAGATCGCCGAGCCGGCGTTCCCGGACGGACGCCCGGTGGTCCGCGCCCACTCGACCTGCCAGGGCGAAGCGGCCGCCAGGCTGATGGCCGATCTCGCCTATCCGGACAAGGAGGTGCAGATGCTGCTCGAACAACTGCCTCGCCTGGTCGGCCCCGAGCTGGTCCAGATCGACGCCGTCTTCGAGAGCGACCCGTCGACGCGCACGCTGCGCTCGATCACGCTGCGCGCCTGCGTGTTCACGCCGGACGCGGCGCACACAGCCGACGCCGACGAGGATCCGTCGGGGCTGGCGCCGGTGGCGCGCCAGACCGTCGTGCAGGTCGTCTGGCAGCTGCACATCGAACCGGCCGATGCGGTGCCGTTCCCGGAGCTGGACGCCGCGATGCGCGAACGGCTCGGCTGGGCACCGCCGGTGCCGCTGCTGCCCGCCGCGCCGCCCGTGGTCAAGTGAGCCGCAGCACCGGCTCCGTTGCGCGGCGCGGCGCGAACGCGCCGACGAGCGCGTGCGCTGGCGCGCCGGCGTCGCGCAACCGGCGCTGCGCGGTCTCGGCCTGCGCCGCCGGCACCGCCAGCAACAGCCCGCCGGAAGTCTCGGCGTCGAACACCAGCGCCGCGACCGCCGCATCGACCGCGGCACCGATCTCGACGCGCGGCCCGTAGAACTGCCGGCCGCGGTTGCAGCCGCCCGACAGCACGCCGGCGCGCACGGCCTCGAGCGCACCCGGCTGCAGCGGCAGCGCCGCGGCGCGCAGTTCGAGGCCGAGCCCGGCGCCCTCGGCCATCTCGCAGGCGTGCCCGATCAGGCCGAAGCCGGTGACGTCGGTCGCGCCGTGCACGTCGAGGTCGCGCACCGCCTCGGCGGCGGCCTTGTTCAACGTCGCCATCACCTGCATCGCCGCCAGGGCGAGGCCCGCGTCGATCTGCTCGCGTTTGATCGCGGTCGCGATCGGCCCCATGCCGAGCGGCTTGCTGAGCAGCAGCACGTCGCCGGCGCGCGCGCCGCGGTTGGGCCACCAGCGTTCCGGATGCACGAGCCCGGTCACCGACAGGCCGAACTTGATCTCCTGGTCGACGACCGAATGGCCGCCGCACAGCACCGCGCCGGCTTCGTTGCACTTCTCGAGGCCGCCGGCCAGCACTTCGCCGAGCAGCTCGATGTCGAGGTCGCGCGGCCAGCCGACCAGGTTCATCGCCGTGATCGGCCGCCCGCCCATCGCATAGACGTCCGACAGCGAGTTCGCCGCGGCGATGCGGCCGAACCAGCGCGCGTCGTCGACCACCGGCGGGAAGAAGTCGACGGTCTGCACCAGCGCGCGCTCGGCGTCGAGCCGGTACACACCGGCGTCCTCGAACCCGCCGAAACCGGTCAGCAGGTCCGGATGCGCGATCGTGCCCAGTCGATGGAGAACCTGCCCGAGGCTCCCCGGCGGCAGCTTCGCTGCTCAACCCGAGCTGGAGGCGTAGCGGGTCAGGCGCTTGTCGGGATGGTCGCTCATGCACGTCCGCGGGGGGAAGGCCAGGCACGCCGCACGGCGGCGGCCACTTCGTCGAGATCCTCTTCGAGCAGCGTGCGCGCGTCGAGCACAACCCGACCGTCGGCGCGGCGCGCGAACACGGCGATCGGCCGTGCCGCCAGCAGAGCCGCGGCCTCGGCGTCGCCGCCGCGCAACGCGACCGCGCAGCTCGGCAGCGCGCGCGCCGGATTCGCGCCGGCGCCGGCGAACGAGTCGCTGGCGACGACCGCGGCGCCGAGGTCGTGCAGCAGCGCGGCCAGCCGTTCGCTGCGCGCGCGCAATTCGGCCGCGTCGGCGGCCAGCATGCGCAGCGTCGGCACGTCGCGCCGCGGGTCACCGTCGCGGTACAGCAGCAGCGTCGCCTCGAGCGCTGCCAGCGTCAGCTTGTCGCAGCGCAGCGCGCGGTAGAGCGGGTGCGCGCGGCAGCGCGCGATCAGGTCGGCCCGGCCGACCAAGGCACCACACTGCGGCCCACCGAGCAGCTTGTCGCCGGAGAAGCAGGTCACCGCGGCGCCGGCGGCGACGCTGTCGCGCACGCGCGGCTCGTGTTCGAGCCCCGGCAGCGGCGCGTCGAGCAGCAGCCCCGAACCGAGGTCGTCGAGCACCAGCGGGCCGCCGGGGCCGGCCAGCCGCACCAGGTCCGCCACCGACGGCACACCGGTGAAGCCCTCGATGCGGAAGTTGCTCGGGTGCACCTTCAGCCACGCGACGGTGCGCTCGTTGGTCGCCGCCGTGAAGTCGCGTTCGTGCGTCTTGTTGGTCGTGCCGACCTCGACCATCGTGCAGCCGGCGCGGCGCATCACGTCGGGCACGCGGAACCCGCCGCCGATCTCGACCAGTTCGCCGCGCGAGACCACGACCTCGCGCCCCTCGCACAGCGCCGCCAGCATCAGCGTCGTCGCCGCCGCATTGTTGTTGACCACCAGCGCACCGCCGGTGCCGCACAGGCCCGCCAGCAGCCGGGCGACCGCGACCTCGCGCTGGTCGCGCACGCCGGTCACCGGGTCGACTTCGACGATCGCGTAGCCGGCCGCCTGCGCGATCGCCGCAACCGCCGCGCGCGGCAGCGGTGCGCGGCCGATGCCGGTGTGCAGCACGATGCCGGTCGCATTGAACACGCGTTCGTGGCGCGGCCGCAGCGCGGCGGCACAACGCGCCCGCAGCGCCGCGCCGTAGCCCTCGGGACGGCCCAGCGCCTCGACCGCCGCGGCCGGGAGTTCGCCGGCCAGCACCCGGGCCCGCAGTTCGTCGAGCCAGCCGCGCGCCTCGCGCAGCAGCAGCTGCCGCGGCAGCGACTGCAGCCGTTCGTCGCGCGCGATCACGTCGACCGACGGCAGATGGCGCAGGGCGCGGGAACGGTCGGAGTCGGTTGTGGGCATCGGGGTACGGGTCGCTACCATACCCCGGCCCTCATGCTGCGCGCCGCCCCGAAGACGCCCCCGCCGGACCCTCGCGAACGGGCGCTGGCCCGGACGCTCGGCCTGCCGGACCTCGTCGTGCGGGTGCTGCTGGCGCGCGGCTTCGACGACCCGGACCGGGTGCGCAGCTTCCTGCGGCCCGACCTCGGCTCGCTGCATGACCCGTTCCTGTTCCGCGACATGGACCGTGCCACTGGTCGGATCCGGCAGGCGCTGCGCCAGAGTGAACCGATCCTGATCCACGGCGACTACGACGTCGACGGCGTCACCGGCACCGTGCTGCTGCACAAGTTCTTCGCGCTGCTGCACGCGACCAGCAAGCCGTTCGTGCCGGCCCGCGCCGACGGCTACTCGTTCTCGCGGCGCAGCGTCGACACGATCCTGGCCGGCGGCTACCGGCTCGTGATCTCGGTCGACAACGGCACCAACGCCGTCGCGCCGATCGCCGAACTGCAGGCGCACGGCGTCGACGTGATCGTGACCGACCACCACGGCACCAGCGAGAACGTCGCGGCGCCGTTCGCCCTGCTGAACCCGCGCCTGCCCGACGCCGGCTACCCCGACCGCAACCTCGCCGGCTGCGGCGTCGCGTTCCGGCTCGCGGCGGCGCTGGCCCGCTCGTTCTCGGGCAGCATGCTGCAGAGCCCCGAGTTCGCCGAGTTCCTGACCGACGCGATGGCCTACACGGCGCTCGGCACGGTCGCCGACGTGGCACCGCTGGTCGGCGAGAATCGCACGCTGGTGTTCCACGGCATGCGGGCGCTGGCGCAGAGCCGCGACCCCGGCGTCCGCGCGCTGCTCGACGCCGCCGGCCTGCTGCACCGCGGCGCCGACGTCGAGGACGTCGCGTTCCGGATCGCGCCGCTGCTGAACGCGGCCGGCCGCGTCGCGCACGCCGACGACGCGGTCGCGCTCTTGTGCGCGAAGGGCTACCGCGAAGCGCAGGCGGCGGCCAAGGTGCTGGAGGGCCACAACGAGCAGCGCCGCCGCGTCGAACGGCAGCTGCAGGACGACGTGCTGGCGCGTGCCGCCAGCGATCCGGCGCCGGCGATCGTGCTGGCCAGCGACGACTGGCACCCCGGCGTGCTCGGCATCGTCGCCGCGCGCGCGGCCGAGCAGACCGGCAAGCCGGTGCTGCTGATCGCGTTCCGCGGCGACGTCGGCCGCGGCTCCGGCCGCTGCGTGTCGGGCCTGCACCTGCGCCACGCGCTCGCCGCCTGCAGCCAGCACCTGGTCGCGCACGGCGGCCACGCCGCCGCGGCCGGACTCGAGGTGCGGCGCGAACACTACGACGCGTTCCGCGAGCGCTTCCTCGAGGTGTGCCGCACCACCGCGACTGCCGCCGACGACGCGCCGATCGACGGCGCCGCCAGCTTCGACGAACTCGACCCGCACACGGTGCGGCGGCTCGACATGCTGGGGCCGTTCGGCATGGGCCACCGCCGGCCGCGCTTCGCGACCCAGGGCGTGCGCACGGTCGGCCATCCGCTGACCGACGAGCGTGGCCAGGACCTGCGCCTGCGCGTCACCGGCTCGGGCCAGATCCTACCGGCGCGGCTCGTGCGCGGCGGCCCGCGCTTCGAGGAGCTGCGGCGCAAGAACGGCCCGTGGACGCTGGTCTACTCGCCGCGGCTGAACCCGCGCGGCGAGGACGGCCCGGTGCAGCTGGAAGTCCACGAACTGCTCGACGACGACGCCGGCCTGCGCTCTGCTGCCGGCCCGCCGTGACGACCTCCGCCCCGCCCACAGCCTCCGCCTCGACGCCCCCCGCACCAGAGCGCCGCGGACCGATCCGCCGGCTCTACGACTGGGTGCTGCACTGGGCCGACACGCCCTATGCGATGCCGGCCCTGTTCGTGCTGAGCTTCGCCGAGAGCAGCTTCTTCCCGATCCCGCCCGACGTGCTGCTGATCGCGCTGTGCATCGGCGAGGTGCAGAAGAGCTACCGGTTCGCGTTCTGGTGCTCGGTCGCGTCGGTACTCGGCGGCATGGCCGGCTACGGCATCGGCGCGTTCCTGTGGGACGTCGAGGCCGTGCGCTCGTTCTTCTACACCTGGATCCCGGGCGTCAACGAGCACAATGTCGCCCGGGTCGCCGGCCTGTACGACGAGTACAACTTCTGGGTCGTGTTCGTCGCCGCGTTCACGCCGATCCCCTACAAGGTGATCACGATCCTGGCTGGCGTCTGCACGATCAACTTCCCGATGTTCGTGCTCGCGTCGGTGATCGGCCGCTCGGCGCGCTTCTACCTGGTCGCCTGGCTGTTCAAGCGCTTCGGCCCGCCGATCAAGGAGTTCATCGAGCGGCGCTTCGCGCTGGTCACGTTCGCCGGCGCCGTGCTGCTGATCGGCGGTTTCGTCGCGATCAAGTACCTGCTGTGACGGCGGCTCACGCGCGCGCGCGCGGGAACAGCACGTGGTTCTCGAGCGCGATGTGCTGCATCACCTCGCGCTCGAACTCGGCGAGGCCGAGGTAGAGCGCGCGCCAGGTGCCGCAGGCCTGCGCCGGCGGCACGAAGTCGTGCGCCAGCTGGCGCAGCCTGGTGAGGTTGACGCCGTGCTGCTCGTGCTCGCGCTCCATCACCGTGATCGGCATCGCGGCGTGCGCGTGCGCCGCGGCCAGCAGCAGCGGGAACAGCACCTGCTCCTCCTTCTGCATGTGCGACTCGAGGTCTTCCCCGAGCAGCTGCAGGAACGCCGCCAGCCCACGCGGGCAGAACGGCTTGTCGCCGTGCACGGCCTCGACCTTGCTCGCCATGCGCACGAGCCGCGGCAGTTCGTCGCGGTGGCCCTGGTGGTAGCGGGCCACGATGTGCCGCACCAGCGCCTCGGTCGGCCGGTCCTGCCAGCCGGTGTCGTCGGTCGGCGCCGTCAGTTCGGCCAGCAGTTCGGCGACGATGCCGCCCGGCTCGAGGCCCTTGCGCCGGCACGCCGCCGCGATCGACTCGCGGCCGTTGCAGCAGAAGTCGAGCCCGTGGCGCACGAACACGCGCGACGCCCCGGCCCAACGGGTCGCGAGGTCGCCGAGCGAGACGTCGGCGGTGATGCTCTCGGGGGACGGGGACACCGGCTGGTCGAGGTTCGTGCGCATGGCGTTTCAATGGACCTTGTCGTCCAGAATTGCGCGACGGCCGACGGGGTCTTGTGCGTAGCCGCGGTCAGTCCCCACGCGACCAGGCCCGCCAGCCGCCGCCGAGGTCGTGCACGCGCCACAGACTGCCGGCCGGGCCACCGCTGCCGGCGGCGAGTTGCTGCTCGGGATCGAAGGCGACGCCGCGCTCCTCCCAGCCGCGGCCGACGCGCACCACCAGCAGCGCAGGCGCCTGGACCTCGACGGTGAACGTTGCCCCCGCGACCGGCGCCGGCCGGCCCGCCGCCGGCGCACCGGCCGCGAGCACCGCCGCGAGTTCGCGCTGGTGCAGCCACCACCAGACCCGCGCGTCGAACGCGTGCTGCATCGCGGCCAGGTGCACGAACGGAATCGCGACCCACAGCAGCGTGCCCCAGCCCGGCCGCACGTGCCGCCAGGCGCGGCGAGACCGCACCAGCGTGCTCCACTCGACCAACGTGACGCCGATGCCGACGAACCCGAGCGCCCACCAGCCCAGCACGCCGAGCAAGGCGACGCCCATCTGCACCGTGTCGTCCGCGTAGGCCAACGACCAGGTGGCGCTGCCGACGAGCCAGCCGACCAGCAGTGCCCAGCGCGCGAACCGCCGCACCGGCCGCAGCCGCACGACGGCTGCCGGCACCGCCACCACTTCGATGTGAGGCGTCCCCACCGGCGCGAGCATGCCTTGCTGCGGCGCCCGCCGCCAGCCCGCCGACCCCGTCGACTCCGCGGTTCGGATTCGCCGGCGCGCCCGCTACAACGCTGGCATGGGCAAGCGCCTGTTCCTGATCGACGGCACGGCTCTCGCTTACCGCAGCTTCTTCGCGTTCCAGGGCACCGGCCGCACGCCGCTGTCGACCAGCACGGGCCACCCGACCGCCGCCACCTACGGCTTCTGCACGACGCTGCGCGCGCTGCTCGAACGCGAACGGCCCGACGCGATCGCGATCGCGTTCGACGGCCCGCGCGGCGACCTGACCCGCACCAAGCTCTACCCGGAGTACAAGTCGACGCGCGAGAAGATGCCCGACGAGATGCGCGTGCAGATGGACGACATCCGCCAGGCCACCGAAGGGTTCGGCATCCGCATCGTCGAGAGCGACACCGCCGAGGCCGACGACGTGATCGGTGCGCTGGCGGTGCAGGGCCGCGCCGCCGGCATGGACGTGTTCGTCGTCACCGGCGACAAGGACTTCCTGCAGCTCGTCGACGACCGCATCAAACTGTGGAACCTGCGCAGCTCGACCAGCAAGCCCGAGATCCTCGACGCGGCCGCGGCCGAGGCCAAATGGGGTGTGCCGCCGGCGCGCATGGTCGACCTGCTGGCGCTGATGGGCGACAGCTCCGACAACGTGCCGGGCGTGCCGAAGGTCGGCGAGAAGACCGCGGTCGAGCTGCTGCGGCAGTTTGGGTCGCTGGATGCCGTGCTGGCGCGCACCGACGAGGTGCAGAAGCCGTCGATCCGCGCCGCGCTGCAGCAGCACCGCGACCAGGCGCTGCTGTCGCGCCAGCTGGTCACGCTGCAGCTCGACGTGCCGCTGCCGGTCACGGTCGCCGACCTCGGCCCGGCCGCACCCGATCCCGAGCGGCTGCGGCCGCTGTTCAAGCGGCTCGAGTTCCAGAACCTGCTGGCCACGCTGGCGGCGCGGCCGGCGCCGCAGCCGGACGTCGCGCAGACCTACGGCGCCGTGCGGTGCCAGGCCGACTTCGACGCGCTGCTGGCGGCGCTGCGCGCGACCGACACGGTCGCGATCGCGATCGAGACCAGCGGCCCGCACCGTCGCTCGAGCCGGCTGGTCGGCATCGCGTTCGCGTTCGCCCCTGGCCGCGCCACCTACGTACCGCTCGACCTCGAACCGGCACCGGTGCCCGGCGGCCGCACGGCGCTGCTGGCGGCGCTGGCGCCGGTGCTGGCCGCCGGACACCCGAAGCTCGTCGCGCACGACGGCAAGCGCGTGCTGACCGCGCTGCGCTCCGCCGGCATCGACGGCGTGCGCATCGACTTCGACGTCGAACTCGCATCCTACTGCAGCGAACCGGGCACGGCTTCGCACTCGCTCGAGGCGCTGGCGCTGCGACACTTCGACTTCAAGAAGAAGTCGGCCAAGGAGCTGACCGGCCGCGGCAAGCAGCAGCGCACGTTCGACCAGATCGACCCGGCGCTGGTCGGCGACTACGTCGACGAGGAAGCCGACCTGGCGCTGCGGCTGCGCGCGCCGCTGCAGCAGGCGCTGCAGCAGCACCGCGTCGAGCCGCTCTACCGCGACCTCGAACTGCCGCTGGTGCCGGTGCTGCTCGACATGGAGTGGGAAGGCATCCGCGTCGACAAGGAACAGCTGGCGCGGCTGTCGACCGAACTGCAGCAGCGCCTCGACGCGATCACCGCGCGCGTGCACCAGCGCGCCGGCCACGAGTTCAACCTCGGATCGCCGCAGCAGCTCGGCACCGTGCTGTTCGACGAGCTCGAAGTGCACCGCGCCGCCGACATCGGCAAGCCCAAGCGCACGCCGAGCGGCCAGTACAAGACCGACCACGACGTGCTCGAGAAGCTCGCGCCGCACCACGAGGTCGCGCAGCTGGTGCTCGAGTGGCGTCTGCTGTCGAAGCTGAAGGGCACCTACGTCGACAGCCTGCCGCAGCTGGTCGATCCGCAGACCGGCCGCGTGCACACGACGTTCAACCAGGCGGTCGCCGCGACCGGACGCCTCAGCAGCGAGGACCCGAACCTGCAGAACATCCCGATCCGCACCGAAGAAGGCCGCCGCGTGCGCGCCTGCTTCGTGCCGCGCGGCAAGGGCTGGCAGCTGCTGTCGGCCGACTACTCCCAGATCGAGCTGCGCATCCTCGCGCACCTGTCCGAGGACAAGGCGCTGGTCGAGTCGTTCCAGCGCGGCGAGGACATCCACGCGCGCACCGCGGCGCTGGTGCACGGGCTGTTGCCGGCGATGGTGACGCCGGAGCTGCGCAACCAGGCGAAGGTGATCAACTACGGCCTGATGTACGGCATGGGCGCCTCGCGGCTCGCCAACGAGACCGGCATGCGGCCGCCCGAGGCGAAGAAGTTCATCGACGCCTACTTCCGCGCGCTGCCCGGCGTGAAGCGCTACCTCGACGCCTCGCTGCAGCAGGCGCGCGACCAGAAGGAGGTCTGGACGCTGTTCGGCCGCCGCCGCCCGCTGCCGGACATCGACTCGACCAACGCGATGCAGCGCATCGCCGCCGAGAACATGGCGGTCAACACGCCGATCCAGGGTGCCGCCGCCGACATCGTCAAGCGCGCGATGCTGGCGGTGCACGACCGCCTGCGGCGACAGCGGCTGCAGGCGCGGCTGCTGCTGCAGGTGCACGACGAACTCGTGCTCGACGTGCCCGACGCCGAACTGCGCGAGGTCGAAGCGCTGGTGCGCGACGCGATGGCCGGCGCGGCGCAGCTGCGCGTGCCGCTCGAGGTCGCGCTCGGCCACGGTGAGACCTGGCTGGCGGCGCACTGATCGCGCGCCGGTCCGCGGGCTGCTGTGCGATGATGGCCGCCATGACCCGGTATCGCGCCCTGTGGTCCGTTGCCTGCGTCGCCGCGATCGCCGCCGCGCCGCGCGCCCAGGCCCCGACCACGCCGCCCGCCGAACCACCGGCCGTGCGCACGCTGTGCCTGCAGAACCTGGCGCCGCACGCGCGCCACGAAGGCGCGGCGGTCGTGGTGCCGTTCGCGGCGGGCGAGGTGCGGGAACGCCCCGACCTGCACGTGCGCGGCACCGCGACCGAGTGGCAACCGTTCGGCGCGCGCTGGCCCGACGGTTCGCTGCGCCAGGCGCTGTGCCTGTTCACCGCCGAACTGGGCCCGCTGCAGGAACGGGACGTCGAACTGGTCGCGGGGCCCGGTCCGGTGCTGCCGCAAGGAACGATCGAGCTGCCGCCGGCTCTGCTCGAGTTCGAGGTCACGCGCGGCGGCACCACCGTGCGGCTGGCGCCGGCGCCGGTCGGCGACCTCGAACACAACGCGCTGCGCCGCGTGCAGCACCGGCGCGCGCGCCTGGGCGACACCGGCCTCGTCGGCGAGCTGCTGGTCACGGCGTGGCGCGACCAGCCGCACGCTCTGGTCGACGTCGCGGTCTGGTTCTCGGACCCGAGCACGCCGGCGCTGCAGTGCCACGTCGACGAGGTCGCGCTGTCGGCCCGCGGCCTGGCAGTCGTGCTGCGCTACGCCGGCCGCCACGGCATCACGCAGGCGACCACCGCCAACGGCAGCCGCGCCGTGCTGCTGCGCGACATCACGCTCGGCGACGGCCAGGGCATCCGCCGCACCGGCGCCCTGGTGCCGCCGCTGCGCGGCGACGGCAGCAGCAAAGACGCGACCAGCCTGGCCGCGGCGATCGCGCCGCTGCTCGGCGCGACGACGTGGACCGACAGCGCCGCGTTCGGCGCGTTCGGCCTCGTGCCCGAACTGCCGCCGTGGCTGCGCGGCTCGGCGCTGCGCGAGCACTTCGCCAAGCGCCACCGCGCGTTCGTCGACAGCGACCGGCCAGGCGGCCATCCGTTCGCGGTCGGCAACCACGGCCTCGACCGCATGGCCGGGCAGACCGGCGACCAGGGCGACTTCGGCACCGTCAAGCTGTCGACGGTCGCGGCGTCCGGCCTGCCGAGCTTCCTGCTCGAAGTCGAGGCGTCGATCCTGCAGGAGGCGTGTCGGCCGGTGCACTTCTTCGAGGCCGATGGCACGCCGGTCGAACCCGCGAACCACCCGCAGTGGGTCGTGTGGTCCGGCACCACGCACTGGCACACCGGCGTGTCGAAGGACCGGCTCGGCAAGACCCCGCCGCAGCCGCCGTTCGACAACCACGGCTGGACCGGCAAGGACCGCGAACACTGGAGCAGCAACTGCCTCGGTGCGTTCGCGCAGCTGACCGGCGCGCACTGGGCGCGGCTCGAACTCGCCAACGAGGTGCGGCTCTACCTGGCCGGCCAGACCGTGGATCCGGCGCTGACGACGTCGGGCCCCGGCGCCGCGCGCGGCGTGGGCCGCACCGAGCTGGCCGCCGCGTGGATGTGGCTCGCGACCGGCGACGAGCGCCTGCGCGCGCGCATGGACGAACGCATCGACCGCGTCTACCACCCGTCGTGGGCCGGCCGCGAACTGCCCGCCGACCGCGTGCGGCCGCTGTCGGTCTGCAACCCCGACGCGCGCCTGCTGCAGGGCAAGTTCTCGTACTGGAACCCGTGGCAGGAGGCGATCGCGGCGGTCGGCCTCGGCGCCGCGTTCCGCGTCACCGGCAACCCGCGCGCGCGCGAACTCGCCGAGGAGCTGGCGCAGAACGTCGTCCGCCACGGCTGGCTGCTGACCGAATCCGACTGCGAGATCGCGATCGCGATGCGCTGGCAGGACGGCGTGCCGCTGACCGAGGCGCAGCGCACCAGCAACGACCCGACGGTGCTGCACTGGGCGCACGGCACCGCCTACTCCGAATGGTCGGTCGCCGCCTGCGAGATCGCGCGCGTCGCCGCGCTGGCCCGCGGCGACACCGCGCTGGCCGAACGCGCCGCGCAGATCCAGCACCGCCTGCGCAGCCGCCGCCGCCCACCCCCCGCCGGCCCCTGGGACTTCGGCGGCATCGACCGTCTGACGGAGTGGGACGCCGTGCGCTGGCAGTAGCCCGCCGGTTCGCGCGGCCCTCGAGAGGGAATTGCCGCTGACCCGCCCGCGGCTCCGCCGCGGTCGGGTCATGCCCGATGCCCCCGGGCGATGCCAACTGCGGCGCGGCGCGCCGCAAGTTGGCACGCCCGGGAGGAATTGAACCTCCAACCTCCAGATCCGTAGTCTGGCGCTCTATCCAATTGAGCTACGGGCGCCCAGTTGAGGGCGAGGGACGCTAGCGGTCGACCCGCCGGCGCGCAAGCGCTTTCCGTCGGGAGGCGCGCCCCTGGACCACCCCCGCGGCGGTCGGTACCTTCCCTCGCCCTCTCGCGCGGCGAACGACCGCGTCCTTCCTCCACGATCCATGTCCACGTTCGATCTGTCCAAGTACGGCATCAAGGTCACCAACGTGCTCCGCAACGCGGAGCCGAGCATCCTCTACGAGCAGGCGCTCGAGCGCGGCGAGGGTGAGATCGTCAGCAGCGGCGCGCTCGCGGCCCGCTCCGGCCAGAAGACCGGCCGTTCGCCGAAGGACAAGCGCATCGTCGACGCCGAGCCGTCGACCAAGGACATCTGGTGGGGCGACGTCAACATCCGACTGCAGGACAAGACGTTCCAGATCAACCGCCAGCGCGCGATCGACTTCCTGAACACGCGCGACCAGCTGTACGTCGTCGACGGCTTCGCGGGCTGGGATCCGAAGCACCAGATCAAGGTCCGGATCGTGTGCCTGAACGCCTACCACGCGCTGTTCATGCACAACATGCTGATCCGCCCGACGCGCGAGCAGCTGGCGAGCTTCGGCGACCCGCACTACGTGATCTTCAACGCCGGCCTGTTCCCGGCCAATCCGCTGACGAACGAGATGAGCAGCCCGACCTCGGTCGACCTCTCGTTCGAGCGCGGTGAGTTCGTGATCCTCGGCACGCAGTACGCGGGCGAGATGAAGAAGGGCGTCTTCACGATCATGAACTACCTGATGCCCAAGAAGGGCGTCATGTCGATGCACTGCTCGGCCAACGAGGGCAAGGACGGCGACGTGTCGCTGTTCTTCGGCCTGTCGGGCACCGGCAAGACCACGCTGTCGGCCGACCCGCGCCGCGCGCTGATCGGCGACGACGAGCACTGCTGGAGCGACGACGGCGTCTTCAACATCGAGGGCGGCTGCTACGCGAAGTGCATCAACCTGACGCGCGAGCACGAGCCCGAGATCTGGGACGCGATCCGCTACGGCTCGGTGCTCGAGAACGTCGTCTACGACAAGCAGACGCGCGTGGTCGACTTCACGAACCAGTCGATCACCGAGAACACGCGCTGCAGCTACCCGGTCGAGTACATCCCGAACGCGAAGATCCCGTGCGTCGGCAAGCACCCGAAGAACGTGATCTTCCTGACCTGTGACGCGTTCGGCGTGCTGCCCCCGGTCAGCAAGCTGACGCCCGAGCAGGCGATGTACCACTTCATCTCGGGCTACACGGCGAAGGTCGCCGGCACCGAGATGGGCGTGAAGGACCCCGAGGCGACGTTCTCGGCGTGCTTCGGCGCGGCGTTCATGGTGTGGCACCCGACCAAGTACGCCGAACTGCTCGCCGCGCAGATCGCCAAGCACGGCAGCCAGGCCTGGCTGGTCAACACCGGCTGGAGCGGCGGCGGCTACGGCGTCGGCAAGCGCATGAGCCTGAAGTACACGCGCGGCATCCTCGACGCGATCCACGACGGCTCGCTGGCCAAAGCACAGACCGCGGTCGACCCGATCTTCGGCCTGCACGTGCCGACGTCGTGCAACCACGTGCCGGCCGAGATCCTGAACCCGAAGAACACCTGGGCCGACAAGGCGGCCTACGACACCAAGGCCAAGCTGCTGGCGTCGCTGTTCAACAAGAACTTCGGCAAGTACGCCGACCGCGCCAGCGAGAAGATCCGCGGCGCCGGCCCGAAGCTCTGAGCCCGGGCTGCGCCACCTGACCTGCTCCCCGCCCGGCCGGCAGGGCCGGCGTTCCGCCCGACCGGCGGTGGCATCGGGCGCAGCGCGCAGGTCTTTTCCGCACAGGGGCTTGGCTGGCATGCGGCGGCTGCCGATACTCCCGGGCAATCGGGAGCCAGGCTCCGCCACGGCATCCCGCTTCGATCCCCCGAATGGAGCGACCATGATGCGAATCCAGCCAACCATGCTGCTCGCCGCGCTCGCCTTCGCGCTCCCTGCCGCGGCTCAGACCGAAGGGCAGGAGGGCAAAGAGGCCGTAGCGACCGAGAAGCTGTGGAAGATCCAAGCCTCCGGCATCTCAGGTTGAGGCGCGGCCTCTACGGCCAAGAGGGTGCGTGACATCCTCGCCAAGAACAAAGACCTGAAGAACCTGATCTTCGATACGACCGGCGTCGGCTACTTCGAGCCGACCAAGAAGATCCCGGAGATCGCCGACCTCAACGAGGCGCTGCAGAAGGGCCGCGTCGACGGCGTCAAGATCACGGTCTTGACCGAAGTCGAGCTGCCGAAGGCCGACGCGGTCTACGAGATCGCGATCAAGGGACTTGGTTGAATGAGCACCGCGATCGAGACGCGTGACGTCTTGAGCAAGCTCGACGGTGTCATCCGGGTCCACCCGAACGGCCTCAACGGCAAGTGCCTGGTGTTCGTGAAGGACAAGAAGGCCTTCACCAAGGAAGTCGCCGAAGAGGCGCTCGCCAAGACCAAGGAACTGCGTCTGCGCAAGTTCGAGGTCGCGAAGGCCTGAGCCGCGACGACCGAAACGCGAACGAGCCGCGGGCCGCACGATCGGCCCGCGGCTCGTTGCGCTTCATGGCATCCAGCGCCTTGAACCGGGAGCCTCGCTCGCTAAGGTTGTCGGCCCGATCGGTCCGAAAACGCCGGTTCGGCAGCGATCCTCGATAGCTCAGTCGGTAGAGCAGGTGACTGTTAATCACCGGGTCGTAGGTTCAAGTCCTACTCGAGGAGCCACTTCCCGGCGTTGAGCCGGATGCAACCGCCCCGCGATGCAGAGTCGCGGGGCGGTGGCGTTTCCGGGGCGCGTGTAGGTGGCGTTCGGGGGCGGGGTAGCGCGCGCGGTGCGGCGGCGGAGTGTCCGTTCGAGAGCGAGGGCACTGGGTCCCCCAGGCCGGAAGGTATCTTTCCGAGAAGCCGCCAGGGCCGGTGCTCTGCGCGAACGGCGGGAGAGCGGAGAATCTGGTGAACAGTCGTAGAGTACGCCCCTCGCGGCCCTGCGCCGTGAGTGAGCTCGAACATCCCGCCACACCTCTCGCCGGAACCTCAGGATGCTCCCAATCCATCTCGCCACACCGATCGCGTTCGTCGTCACGTTCGTGCAGGGCACGCTGACCCAGGTCTCGCAGACGATCGTGAACCCATGGTCCGGAGCGTCGCTGACGCTCTCCGGACCCTACTACGTCAACACGGCCTACGTGGACGGCGGGCCGGCAACGGACGACATCCTCCTCACGTCCGTCCACACGCAGTTCTTCCGCCTCCAGGACGACAACGGTAACCGGCTCATCGACGGGTTCGAGATCATCCTCATGTCCGATGGTGCGGACGTGCTCGACCTGACCAGCACCATCCACGTCATGGGCGATGTCATCATCGAGATGTCCGAGGGGGCCGATGTCGTCTGGGCCAACGTCGGCAACGACACCATCAACGGCGGCGACGGCGACGACCTTCTCGACGGTGGTCCCGGCAACGACACGATCGGCGGCGGCGCCGACAACGACGTGCTGGCCGGCGGCGCCGGTGACGACCTGCTGGACGGCGGCCCTGGCGACGACGAGGCGCGCTACCTCGGCACCTACGCCACCTACCTCGTCACCGACAACGGCGGCGTGCTGACGATCCAGGACCTGGTCGGCGGCGAGGGCACGGACACGGTGCAGAACGTCGAGCGGATCGTGTTCGCGGACGGCGTGCTCGCTGCCGGCGTCTTCACCCAAACCCCGTTTCCGGCCAGCTCTGCCAACTACGGTGTCGGCTGCGCGAGCAGCGGCGGCGCGAACACCCTGTCCGTCACGTCACCGGCCTGGATCGACACGACCTTCGAAGCGACGGCAACCGGCATGCCCACGCTCGCCATCGCGCTGGCGGTCACGAGCCTCACGCCAATCCCGCAAGGGGTGCTGCCCCTCGACACCGTGTGGGCCACGGCCGGAACCGGCTGCGACCTGCTGGTCATCCCCGACATCCTGGCGGCTCTCGTGACCTCCACCGGCACCCTGCAGTCGCAACTGTTCCTGCCAGGAACACCGCCGCTGGTCGGCCTCACGTTCTACCACCAGATCGTGCCGATCGAGATCGACGGCACCGGGGCGTTCGTGTCGGTCACGGCGACGAACGCGCTGGCAGTGACGGTCGGCTCGCTCTGACCTGCCGAACTGCCTCGGACGGCGTCGAGCCGCTCCGGCGCCGGACCGGTCCCCCGCTGCTCGGCGCCCGCCATGCCGTTCGTCGCCGGGCAGCTGCCGGCCAGCGCCCCATCTGACCAGCACCGGCCAACGCTCCCGCACCACGTCAGTGCAGCCCGCGACGCTCGCGTTCGCCGTCCTTCACGGCGGCGACGATGCCCTCGAGACCGGACGCCGCGGCGGCGTTCGCCTTGGGGGGCCGCCCCGGACCGCGGCGTTCCGCCGGCTTCGAAGCGCTGCCCTTGGAGTTCGACTTGACCACGTAGACCAGGTTCCTGGAGCAGCCGACCTGCTTCGCGATCGCTTCCGCCGACATGCCTTAGGCGGCCGGATGCAACCGCCCCGCGATGCAGAGTCGCGGGGCGGTGGCGTTTCGGGGGCGCGTGTAGGTGGCGTTCGGGGGCGGGGTAGCGCGTTCGGTGCGACGGGGGTTCGTCCGTTCGAGAGCGAGGGCTGTGGGTCCCCCAGGCCGGAAGGTGGCTTTCCGGGAAGTGCCCAGACCCGGCGCTCTCCGCGAACGGCGGGAGAGCGGAGAGTCTGTTGCACAGTCGTAGAGTGCGCTGCGTCGTGCCCGCCGCTGCCCCCATCGCGAGATCCGACGAACGGCCGCTGGACGTGCATGGCTTCGAAGTCGTCCCGTACATCGTGCCGTCGTCGATCCGTCACGATCTGTTGTCGGCCTTCGATCGGCTGGTCGGCGCGGCACCCGGCAACCGGGAAGGGCTTAGCGACCCCGTCGTGCGCGCACTCGCGTCGAGCCCGGCCATCCGCCATCTTGTTGAACCCGTACTCGGCGCCAGCGCCTTCGCCTACCGCGCCACGCTGTTCGACAAGACGCCCACCACGAACTGGCTGGTCGCCTGGCACCAGGACATCATGGTGCCCGTGGCAGAGCGGCGAGACGCTCCGGGGTATGGCCCCTGGTCGCAGAAGGGCGGCGTCTGGTTCGTGCAGCCGCCGGTCGAAGTGCTGCGCAGCCTGCTGGCCGTGCGCATCGACCTGGACGGGTCCGACGCGGCGAACGGTGCTCTCCGCGTCCTGCCGGGCACCCACCGCCTCGGCGTGTTGCCGCCGGCACGGATCGCGGAACTGGCGTCCACGATCGCACAGATCACCTGCGCGGTGCCCGCCGGCGGAGCCCTGCTGATGCGCCCCCTGCTGCTCCACGCCTCGTCCAAGGCGGAGGCTGGCACGCACCGAAGGGTCGTCCACATCGAGTTCGCCTCGGAGGACCTGCCAGGCGGGTTGGTGTTCGCCGCGACGACCCGTTGACCCAGAAGGCCACCGACGCCCTTGGAGCGCCGCCTGGGATGGGCAGGTCCGCTCAACACCGAGTGCGCGGCCTGAGGTTGCTCACGGGTCGAGGCCATCCGGGTAGCTGGCTCCGCTGGCTTCTCCGGCAGCTGCCGCGGCATGAACCGCGGCATGCCGTACGCCCGGAACGCTCGCTCCAGGCGTTGCCGCACGTCCGCGGTCTTCGGCGACACCATCGCCTGACAGACGATCGAAGCGCGGCTGCACACGTCGTTGACGGTCAGCGGATCGCAGCGCGTGCCGTCACCGACGCGGAACCAGCCCTTGTAGTCCATCGACCACACGCCGTTGGGTGCTGGCGCCTCCACGACCGGAGGCGACGTGGGCTGCCGGCGGCGCCGGCGACCTCGCGGCTCGACGACGCCGGCCCGCTTCAGGATCGCATCGACCGCGCTCGCCTTTCGCACGCGCAGCACCGCGGCCTCGACCTCGGGAGCGGCCTGGTTGGGGTGCGTCTTCGGTGCCCGCGACCCGTCCGCGAGCCCAGCCATGCCAAGCTCGGCATGGCGCGCCAGGATCTTGTAGCCGGTCTTCCGGCTGATCCCGAACTGCTGGCATGCCTGCGTCATCGTCACCTGGCCCTTCAGCACCAGCCGCACGAACTTCTGCCTCTCAGTCACCGGATCGGTTTGCGTCCATGGCATCCGGCCACGAGCCCCACGGCGCTTCCCACGGTCACACTCGAGTGTCACCCATGTGCCCGGACACGAGTGTCACCCATGTACCCGGGTTGGACCCACTGCGGAGTCTTTTTGCTACGCTCCTCCTCTCAACCCCGAAGCCCACATGCGTACACCTCCACAGATCGCGTTCATGTACTTCCTACTCTCGTCCCTCGGGGGGCTGATGGCTCAAGCATCGGCGTGGGTAGACCGCCAGGTCGCGACCCCGCTGGGGCAGTGCGGAGCCCCGATGCTCTGCTACGACGCCGAGCGCCGCGAGACACTCTTGTGGACCGGAGCGAACTGCGGTCAGACGTGGACTTGGAACGGATTGACTTGGGCGCAAGAGTTCCCCTCGGCGACGCCACCCATCACAGGTGGTGCAGCGTGCTGGGACTCTGTGCGTAAGGTCGTCGTATTCGTCGTCGGCAACCAGAGCACCGGGCTCGGCACATGGGAGTGGAACGGAGTCACCTGGACACTGCGAGGGACTGGACCACTGCCAGCGCGTGGCAACTTCTCGATGGTGTTCGATGCTGCTCACAACGTCTCCCTCCTGTACGGAGGTTCCGCTGGCAACACGGACGATAGTTTCGGCGATCTGTGGGCTTGGAACGGCAGCTCATGGACACAGATTGCAATGGGCGGTCCGACACCACGATCGAACGCGTCCATGGCCTTCGATGCAAGCCGCCAGCGCGTGGTACTCTTCGGCGGGATTGGCCAGCTCTTTGGCAACGGGTCGCACCTCAACGACACGTGGGAATGGAATGGCTCGTATTGGTTCAACCACTTCGGCATCACCGGGCCGCCTGCTCGCCGTGCTGCGCCCATGGCCTACGACTCTTCGCGTGAGTGCGTCGTGCTATTCGGTGGGTCCAGGAGCTCAGGGGCGCTTGCCGACATGTGGGAATGGAACGGCAGCTCTTGGACCCAGAAGACACCGGTGGGCAACCCTGGTCCGAATGCTGTCGGGCTTGTCTACGACAGCGAGCGTGGCGTCATGGTGACGCGCACCAATGTAGCCAATCCCCAGACATGGGAGTATGTCGACAATACTGGTCCTGCGGCCACGTTCGTGACGTACGGGAACGGGTGCGCGGGGCCGACAGGAGTGCCAATGCTCACGAATATCGCCGGTTCGACTCCGCGCATTGGCAGCACGCTCCGCCTTCAGGTCGCCAACTTGCCGATGTCTCCATTCAACGCCGCCATGGGTTTCATCGGTTTCGACGCGACGAATTGGGACGGCGCGCCACTGCCGATCGACTTCACACCGCTGGGATTCACTGGTTGCTCGGTGTGGTTGGCGCCAGCCATCACGAACTTCGTCCCCAACACCAATGGTGTCGCATTGTGGGATGTGTTCATCCCGCTGAATGTCTTCTACCTGGGTGTCGACGTTTTCTTCCAGGCACTCGTGTTGGTTCCGGGATGGAACCCGGCCGGCTTCGTGTTTTCGAATGCCGGCCACGGTGTCATGGGAAGCCCCTAGTGCCGTGAATCCGAAGTCGGCTCGTGTTTCGGCCGGCGCACGGGCGGGGCGGTGCTCACCGACGCAGACAGAAGGTACGAGCTTGATGGCACGCTGGAAAATGGGTCGCAGGAGCAGGTGGCTGTGCGCCGCGCGGGATCCGTGCCAGCGTCGGTTGTGGCCAAGACCGCGAACGGAGATGTCGTTGCCGACTTCACGCTGCAGGTAACGGGAAGGGTGCAGGGTCGCGTCGTATGTGCCGATGGCCGAACGGCGGGAGAGCGGAGAATCTGGTGAACAGTCGTAGAGTGCCCGTCGTTCTGCCTGTTCGCCGTCCCGCCCTGCGCCTCTCGCCTACACGATGCGCTCCCTCGCCCTCCTACTCTCCGTTCTGACACTGCCAGCGTGCGTGGATCGGACCCGAGACCCCGCACCGCAACCGTGTCCCGAACTGCAGCAGGTCATCGAAGTGTGGGAACGCGGCGCGGCTGCGATCCCGTGGGACACGCCACCGGTCGACTTCTTCGAGGCGGAAGCTCGCGACGGAGAGTCTCCTACCGACGAGCCTTGGACCTTCGCCGGCTTCGACGGTCGGGTTCGCGGCTTCCTCACCCACCCGGACGTGGACGACGCCGTGCAGTTTGGCTCCGTCACCTACCACCGGCCGACCGAGAGGATGCTGGCGGCAACCATGGCCGAGGGCTCGGCGATCGACCGGCTGCGAGCCTTGGTCGTACTGGTTCGCGTCCGAGCCCCACGAACAGTCGACGACCAGTGGCGCGTGCTCAACGAGCTGCGCCAGCGGGAGCATGCTGCCGAGTTCGCGGTCGTCACCGACCGGATGATGACCGCGTTCTCTCCGGGGGCAATCGATCAAGCTCTGGCGCGGGAGCCTGGCGGGAGTCGCTACGGAACGCCCGCCCCCTACCAGTGGGCGATACGAGCCGCCGGGGTGACCCAGCACAGGGCTGCCCTGTCGAGGCTGACGGAGCTGTCGTGTTCGGACGCGCTGCACGTCAGCCTGGCAGCGATGCGCAGCCTACAGGACTTCGAGGGCAACGATGCGAACGCGGCGCTAGCCGAGTGCGTTCGTGGTTGGCAGTACGACGCCGCACTAGGCGCTGCCCACGCCCTGCTGGTGCGTGACCCGGAGCGCCTGCGCCGGACCCTGCTGGACTCGGAGCCGCCCGAGGAGATGCGCTGCTACAAGGGCACCCTGTTGGCCGAGCTCGAAGATCCGCGCGCGGTGCCGATCCTGTGCGAGACCGTGCCCACGCGGGCCATCATGGACCGGGCGATGTTCGACGCCATCGAGCGCCTGGCTCTGGCAGAGCACTGGGTAGCGATAGCTGGTCTACCGAGGCGTGTACGGGATGAGCAGCGAGAACGGGCAGAGCAGATCGTCGAGCACGTTCTAGCGCGCCTGGGCCTCCCACGCTGACACCCGGCTGGGCACAGGCGGTCGGAGCATCACTCGCGCCGCCGCCGCCACAGCCACGCGACCGCCGCTCCCAGCCCCGCGAATCGGAACGACGGTCCACATACCTCTCGATCACGTAGACGGCCGAATAGCAAGCGCGGCTGCACGCCCAGGCGACGACGCCGACACACATGGCGGTGGTCCAGGTCGGGTTCTGCCAGATCGGGAGCCCGCCCGCCATCACCACGAGAACGACGAACAGCACGGCCTTGACGAGCATCCAACGGGGCATGAGCAGGTTCTGCATTACGTCCTCGTGCGTCGGGACGGGCAGTAGACTGCGGGTGAGTGAGGGACTTCCACGCGAAGCCGCGCACCTGGTTGCCGCTGTTCCTGGTCGGCGTCCCCATCGCCTTGGCGGTGTCGTTCCTGCTGTTCGGGATCGTCGTGTTCGCGCTGGTGACCGGCGCCGCCCTCGTCGCTTGGTTCCTGGTGGAGGACCGCCACTTCCCCACCCGCGCACCGAAAGGCCAAGACCACATGACCCGGAACCCGGGGAAGGGCTCTTGAGCTTTGGCGAACGCCGTCCCCATTGCCCCGAGCAGGTTTGGCTACTTAGCAGCCCGTTGAAAAGCGTCGACTCGGACCACCCTCGACCCGCATCGCGTACGTAGAAGCGGTGCATGGCTCTCGGTCGACGTCGTGATCAGTTCCAGCAGGAGTTGATGGTGCCAACGAGCGCGCTGCCGCGCTCTCCCGGCCACCCGTTCTACGCGGCGCTGAACAAGCTGCTCGCCGAGGCCAAGTTCGACGCCTACGTCGAGGGGCTGTGCGAGCCGCTCTACCGCGACGGCGGCCGTCCCTCGATCCCGCCGGGCGTGTTCTTCCGCATGCTGTTCATCGGCTACTTCGAGGGCATCGACTCGCAGCGTGGCATCGCCTGGCGCTGCAGCGACAGCCTGTCACTGAGGGCATGACTCGCCAGGGGTTCTGGCAGCCCCCCCCCCCTGTGTAGCATGCCCGCGGATGTTCCTGACCAAGATCGTCGAGGACCCGCACTTCTTCACGTACGTCGTGGTGACGATGGTCATCAGCGTCGTCCTCCACGAACTGGCGCACGGCTGGGCTGCGATCTGGCAGGGGGATCGGACACCGATCGAGCTTGGCCACATGACCATCGACCCACGCGTCCACATGGGCTGGACCTCGTTGGCCATGCTGTGCTTCGTCGGGACCTGCTTCGGCTCGATGCCGGTCGACCCCAGTCGCTTCCGGCACCGTCGCAGCTACGTCATCCTCGCGGCTGCCGGGCCGCTGATGAACCTGGGGCTCGCGCTGCTGGCGCTCACCGGCCTGGCCATCTGGTTGATGGGTACCGCCGAGGGTGAGCCAGCGTCGCCTACCGGCGAGAACTTGAGAAACTTCGTGTGGACCATCGGCTACAGCAACATCGCCCTGTTCCTGTTCAACATGGTCCCCGTGCCACCCCTGGACGGCTCGACCGTCCTCGCCGGTTTCCATCGCGGCTACGCGCGGATGGTCGAGTCCGTTCGGAACCCTGCGACGTTCCTGATCGCCTTCATGTTCGTGTTCACCCTGCTCGCGTCGAGCGACTACGGGCTCTTCGCAGTTTCGACACGCGTGTCGCAGGGCTACTTGGACACCGTCTACGCCATCGCTGGCAGGTAGCCGATCGCCAAAGTTGGCCGACTCCCGCCCACCAGCCGACTGGAGGACGACCTAAGCCGATGACGGTCGAGCCCGCCGCGCTAGCCGGGACGGTGGACAGCTGCTAGTCTGGCAATTGCGAACAATCGCAATGCACCATCCACGCAAATACGTGCGCCAATCGGCGCACACACTCACTGTCGAATGTGAGGGACACACCATGCCAGGCTTCCGGCCGTGTGACGCTTCCCGCAAGCAGCCCGTCAGACCACTCTTGCATGATAGCCCGCTCTCGCCCGCTGATACTGTTGGCTCTATCCAGAGCTCTCGCGGCCAACAGAACGACCAAGGGGCCCATCATATCCATCATGCGCCTAAGCTGCTGCTCCTCCTGACTCACCCACATATTGCCAACCTCCCGCACGCTACCCAACACTCCCCATACCTCATTGTCTACGGGATACTCGCGGCGCTCAATCTCTGCCACCACAGCGTCACCCCACCCAGACCCTCTGTCGGGCCGCGTAGCAAGACACAGAGCGCAGTCGGCAACATGCTCCAGCCTGACGGCGTCGAACAACTGTAGCCACTGCCCGTCATCGCCTCCGGGGGGCACACACCACAGGCTCCGCAGCCCTCCACCACCCTGCGGGGCCACGCACCCATACCCGACAAGGCAGACCGCAGTCCACAACACGCAAGCCGAAACCGCAGTTCTCATGAATCCTCCAGTATACCCACTACCTGATTAGGCCTTCAAACCTCGCCGACTCCGTGTGGCCCGCTTCCCCGAGTTTCGGCAACTCGACCGTGATCTCTAGGGTGTCGGGTTTTAACTCGCCACTCGCTATACTTTGAGGCGTGCACTTGAAGTCAATCTCAACGGCCTCCAAACCGTGCTCACCAATGCAAACTGGAACATCCTTCGAACGTTGTTTCGAATGTCCCTTGCCATTCTGGCATATGCACACATCGCCACCGCGGGTGAGGCCATGATTGCCCACCATGCCACAGCCGTCAGTTCCCACGTATTGCCAACAGAACGCGCACGACCAATCGTTGCCAGGTCCAGGATGTCGGGGCGCCGAGCCAGCGAGTTGATGAACCAGCTCGTCAGCCAGACCGGCGTCGGATGTCGTCGCGCTCCAGCGCGGACTGCAGAGTGGCCCACTGATCCATGACGGCGGGCACCATACCGCGATCAGCGCGAGGACGCACCCGTTGCGCGCGCCGCGTCGACACGCTCTACTCACGCTCGAAGAACACGCCGCGCGGGGAGCTGGGCCCGCCCGTACGGCATTCGTCGCACACGTGCCGGGGTTGTCCGCAAGGACGTCAAGACTTGACTCTCCTTCTTCCCCTTTTCCCGAAGTCTCCCCCGGCACTCCTTTCTCCCAGTCTTCTCCGTGGACTCGCGACCGCACGACGACCAGACGAACCCGGCGCCACCGACCGGCAGTAGTCCGCTGTTGGCTGCGCGGCTGCTGCGCATGTACAGGCCACGGCTCAAGGCCCTCCTGCGCATTGCCTTCCCCGTCGGTGTGACGGACGACGACATGGAGGATGCGATGCAGGAGGGTGCCATTGCCGTGTGCCACGAACCCCCTCCTGAGTCGTTAGCCTCGCTCTGCGGTCCGGCATTCGCCGCAGCGCGTGCTTGGCTCGTCGGTCGTTCCCCTAGATCGCCTCAAGCAGACAGTGGCGTGCGTCTTCCAAGTGCCGCCGCCCTCGGAGTCCCGTTCTGGTGGGTTTCGCAGCTCATGATCCTCCCCGACTCTCACCGACAACTCTTCGCCCTCGACGCCGCGCACGGATTCGGACTGCCCGCCGAAGAAGCCGCTCGCATCTTCAACACCAGTCCACAGGTCATCTACGTCCTTCGGGCCAACACGAAGCGGAAGCTGCGCCCTGGAAGCCACCCATGACCTGGCGACCCTCTCGCCAGTCGCATTCCCTGTAGCAGATGACCACGGCGTCACACCACGCCTGTGGGACCCCGGCACCCGAAACGAACCGCTATCCATCACTCCCGTCAACCCGACCAAGAAATGGAAGGGACGAACCGCGCGTTCGCGATTCTCGTTCGACTCCTCGTGTCGTCTCCTCGAAGCGCGCACCTCGCACTCTGGGTAGCGGCCCTGCTCACGGCATGCGGATCGGAACCCGCTCTGTCTGTGCAGTTGCCGACGAGAGGCATGGTCGGCGACCTCCCCCCCCGCCGCCAACACTCTCACCCTCACCGTCTGCGTCGATGGGCGACTGGTGCACAAGCGACACGCCCACGCAGCCCTTCGCTCCGCACGATTCCACAGCATGTTCCTCATTTACAGCCCTTATCGGATAGCATGCTGCCGCACCACAAGCCTCACTGTGCGCTCCAACCACCGATGTTCGAACATGAATCCCCCCACATACCACCCAAGCAAGGCGCCAACGACACAACTGATGACACATGCCGCCACACCGTACCTCAAGGGGATCATGGCAGTCGCAACGATGGATCCCCCCAACCCCGCACAAACGCCTGTCAGTGAGCCGCCAACATTATGCAGCCTGTTCATTACAGATCCCACAGCCAGCATCACCAACTGAGCGACGCAGGCAGAACACACAGCAGCAAGAGCCAGCCGCCACCATTCAGCAGAGCATACCCAATACGACCCTAGCAGCACCCCACCGAGGGCACTGACCATTGTCGCGACTACCGCCACCAGTGGCAAGCAAGCCATGATCATCACTCGCCGGGCCACACTCTGCCGCTCCGACTCGAAGTAGTGCACATATTCCTCACCGACCAGCCACACTGCATGCCCCGCTGCAATCATACTCGCGGGCTGGCTTGCAGAGAATCTATTACGCCCCGTTCGCCGCAGCACAAACAAATCGCTATCAAGACGCATCTGTAGCTGCCCGTCGGATAGCAACGCCTGTCCGCCACAGGATCTCTCCGATGTCGCTCCACTCCACCTCAACCGCAACAATGTCAACTCTGCAACAGCTCCATTCAGGTACAGCACGGCCAGCTGGGGCCCTCTATCGCTGATGCTGAGCAACACATGTTTCATGTTATGACATATTCACCACTGCATCATTAGTGGGATGCTAAACGATGCCCTAAGGCTAGTCATTCCATCAACCGGCGCACCAATCTCGGTCGACCAACCTAGCGCGCGGTCCCACCCGCTGCGTGACATCTGGAGGCGGTTCATACTCTGATTAGGCCACCGGGGCATTAACTTCGGCCGCGCGCGGCATCCACCGAGGGAACGACATGTCCCCTCCGCGACGCAGTGACCGCCGCTACTCCCGAGGCGCCTCCTTGCTGCCGACGATCGTCAGGTTCATGCCGATCTGGACCGACACCGCCTTGCCGTCGACCAGGATCGTCGTCTTGCCGTTGAGGTACCAGCCGAACGAGCCCGTCGAGAACGCCTTCACCTCCGCGAGCATCTCCTGGCCGTTGATGCCGACCTTCAGCGGCTCGGCCTTGGCCAGGAACTGAGACTGCGACAGCGGACAGGACGACTTTGCCATGCGAGGCATTCTCGCGTCGGCCAGCTGCGCAAGGCAACACCGGGAATCCCGACGTCCCCGCCCTCCCATCCAGTGCTGGCATGCATGCCGGCCTTGCTCGCGCCGCGAAGCCGGCGCCGGCAAGCAGCGACACGTGCGCCGCGCCGAGACCATGGTCGGACTATTGCCGACCGGCCCGATCCGCGCGATCCTGCGCCGATGAGTTCCTCTGCAGGCCGCTGCCCCGCGTGCACGCGTTGCCTGCGCGAGGTCGAACACCGTGGCGTCCGCATCGACGCGTGCGATTGTGGCGGCGTGTGGTTCGACGCGGGGGAAGTCGAAGCCTGGACGCGCCGCGCACGGCCGCTCGAAGCCCGTGAGCAGGCGACACCGACCGAAGGGGGCGGCTCCCCGCCGTGCCCACGGTGCCAGGACTCCCGTCTGACAACGTTCATGGCGCGCGCGCTCGCGTTCGCGGCCTGCACCCGCTGCAAGGGGATCTGGTTGCCGGCGGCAACGGTGGCCTCGCTGGACCCGATCGAGAGCGATCCGAGCGACGCGGACTGGTTGCTCCCCACGGTGCAACTGCTCGGCTCCTGGTTCGAGAAACTGTGACGGGCCTCTCAGCCGCGACGTGCCGCCGACCCGGGCTCGCTCGCGCCCGCCACGCCTCCGACGCCACAACCACACGACCGCTGCGAGGAGCCCCGCGAACCGGAACGACGGGTCCACGTACTTCTCGAGCACGTCGAACGCGAAGTAGTAGGCGCGGCTGCACGCCCAGGCGACGAGCACCACGCACGCCGCCGTCGTCCAGGTCGGGCGCTGCCACACGAGCAACCCGCCGGCCATCGCCGCGAGCACGAGGAACAGCGCGGCCTTCACGACCATCCAGCGGGGCGTTAGCAGGTTTCGCATCGACCCTTCGGCGCGGCTCTCTGGACGGTCCGAGGCGACGACGGCTTCCGGCGCAGGCGACGAACGGCGCCGCGGACCGACACCGGGCGCCTGGCTCGCGACGGCACGCCTTCCCGGCCGTACGCCCCTCCTCTGCACGTAGGGGCCTGCCATGCTGACCACCGTCACCAGTGAGTTCTACGCCGGCTGGGGCACCCTGAGCCTCGTCAACGCGGGCATCGCCCAGGGCAAGGGCCGCAGCGGGTTGAACTGGTTCCTGCTGTCGCTGCTCGGCGGACCCGTGGCGACGTTCGCCCTGGTGGCGTTGTTCGACCGGTTGCCGACTCGCGCCGCCTAGCCACGCAGACCGCGCCGCCACAGCAGCCAGAACAAGAAGCCGACCGCCGCGCCGCCGACGTGCGCGAGACCGGACACGCTGCCGGCCCCGTACACCTGCTTCAGGACCGTGAACGCCTGCAGCGCGAGCCAGACGCAGAGCCCGCCCAGCGCCGAGAACGTGACCCAACGCGCATACATGCCGGCGAACACGAACACGCCGAGCCGCGCCTGCGGCATCGCCAGCGCATAGAACACGACGAGCCCCGAGATGCCGCCACTGGCGCCGACGCACGGCGTCGTCGCGCGCGGGTCGAACGCGACGTGCAGCAGTGCACCGAGCAGCGTCGCCAGCAGCACCAGCAGCAGCCAGCGCCGGTATCCGAGCAGGTCCTCGACGTTGTCGCCGAAGGTGACCAGGAACCACAGGTTGCCGGCCAGGTGCAGCCACCCGGCGTGCACGAAGAACGCCGTCGCGAGGGTCGGCAGCCCGGACCCGAACACGTCGGCCGGGACCATCTGCAGAGCGTGCACGACGCCGGGCCAGACGAAGCCCGCGACACTGACGCCGGCGACGACGGTGGCCGTGATCCACGTCGCCCACGGCTTGCACGCGAGTTCGTGGCCGCGCACTTCGACCGGCAGCCGCAGCAGCGCCGGCAACCGGCTCGGGTGCAGGCTCGGCTGCTCGGCGTCGGACTCCTGCCAGCGCCGCATGGTCGCCTGCACTTCGAGGATCGCGAGCTGTTGGCGCGCTTCCGGCGTCAGGCCGTCACTGGGCGGTTCCGGCGCCGGCGGCAGCTGCAGGTGCTCTGCCGGGTCGAACCACACCAGCGCACACGCCCGGCACACGTCGAGCGCCACCGGCTCATCGTCGAACTGCACCCGTGCGACGGTCATCGCGCGCCCGCAGCTCGGGCAGTCGACGCCGTTCGGCGGGCCGTGGAAGGCCTCCTTCCACACCGCGCGATCGACCCCGGCCGCGAAGTTCCGCCGCAGCACCGGCAGCGCGATCGCGCGCCCGTTGCAGCGACCACAGGCCCAGACGAAGCCGCCCGCGCGCATGCGGACCCGCTGCAGGTTCGCGCCGTCGGCCGGACATCGCATGGCCGGGTAGCTTGCCGCAGGAGCCGCGGCGAGGAAAGGCCGTGCCGACCGCGCGCGGTCGCCGCTACGCTGCGCAGCTGCGAGTGCCGCAGGCATCCTGTGGCTCGCGGGGAGTCTCTGACATGCACCAGCCAACCGTCGCCCTTTTCCTCCTCCTCCCGTTCGCCGGTTCGCTCGCCGCGCAGGACACCGCTGCACCGGCAATGCCGAGCCCGAAGACCGAGCACCACGAACGGCTCGCCGCGTTCGTCGGCACGTGGCGCACCGAGTCCAAGATGGCCGCAATGCCCGGCGTGCCGGGCATGGAACAAGCGACCGAGATGACCGGCACCGAGACCGCCGAACTGGTCTGCAACGGCCTCTGGCTGAAGGTCACCGGCGAAGGCGTGTGCGGTGGCCAGGCCAGCTCCGGCCTGTGGCTGCTCGGCTACGACGCGGTGGCCGGGTCCTACCAGTGCATCGCGGCATCGAACATGGACCTGGCGCCATGCTGCCTCGAGGCCCGCTACGACGGCCAGAGCAAGGTCTGGCACTTCCACGGTGACAGCCCGATGGGCCCGTTCCGCAGCGAGTTCGTGTTCGAGACCGCCGACCGCTCGATCGAGACCTGCTACGCCAAGGGCGAGGACGGCAAGGAGAAGCAGTTCCTGCGCAGCGTGCGCACGCGCGTGAAGGCCGCAACCGCGAAGGACGCCGCCGCCAAGCCGGCGGCCGAGGCCGCACCCGCCGGGACCGAAGTGCCGGCGCCGCTGGCGGCGCTGCGGGCCGCGCACGGCGTCTGGGACGCGGACTTCCGCATGGAGATGCCGGGCATGCCGGCGATGCAGTCGAAGTGCCGCGAGGTGGTCGGCCCGATCTGCGGCGGCCAGTGGTGCTGGTCGGACTTCACCGGCGAGATGATGGGCGCGCCGTTCGAGGGCCACGCGCTGACCGGCGTCGACCCGAAGTCCGGCAACGTCGTCAGCTTCTGGATCGATTCGATGAACGGCGCCTACATGCGCACCGACGGCACCTTCGACACCGCCACCACGACCTTCGCCCTGCGCGGCACCTGCTACGACCAACTGGGCAAGCGCAGCCCGGTCGCGTCGACCGAGGTCCACCGGGACCGGGACACGCGCGAACTGCGCATGCTGTTCGGCGAAGGGGCTGGCCAGCACACGATGACGATCGCCTACCGGCGCGCCGCCAAGTAGGCCGGCGCCGCGCGCGCGGCCCCTTGCAGCGGCGCACTGCCGCCGGCCAGAGCGGGTGGCCTTTGCGGCGGCGTGCACCAGCGATAGTCTTCCGTGCTCGCTGCCGCCGCGCCGTCGCGGAACCACCACCGGGCGAACCTCGACCAACGGAGCTGCCGTGCCGCGACTCACCGCCCCTCTCGTCCTCGCCGCTACCGCCGCGCTCCTGTGCAGCCAGCCTTTGGCCGCACAGTGTGCCAACGTCTGGGACCGCCCTGACCTCCCTGGCGTCGAGGGCAGCTGCACGGCGCTGACCATGTGGGACGCCGATGGCGCGGGCCCGGCACCCGCCAGGCTGCTGGTCGGCGGCACGTTCCAGTACGCGGGCGACATCACGGTCTCGCACATCGCCACGTGGGATCCGGCCACCGGCGCCTGGGGCCCTCTCGGCAGCGGCCTGAGCAACAACGTGCGGGCCTTCGCCACCCTGGCCGATGGCTCGCTGGCGGTCGGCGGCGCGTTCACGTTCGCGGGCGGCGCACCGGCCAACTACGTGGCCCGCTGGGACGGTGCGACCTGGTCGCCGTTCGGCTTCGGCATGTTCGGCGGCGCCGTCTTGGACCTGCTCACGCTGGCCAACGGGGACCTCGTCGCCGTCGGCGCGTTCGGGTTCGCCGACGGGATTGCCGCGCGCGGCATCGCGCGCTGGAACGGCTCGGCGTGGAGCGCCCTCGGCAGCAGCCTCGGCGGCACCTCGCCGTTCGGTGCGTCCGTCGTCGAGCTGCCGAACGGCGACCTCATCGTCGGCGGCTCCTTCGCATCGGCCGGCGGCGTTCCCGCCGCCAACCTCGCGCGATGGGATGGTTCGGCGTGGTCGGCGATCGGCACCGGCGCCGACAACGTCGTCGACAAGCTGTTGCCGATGCCCAATGGCGACCTGCTCGTCCTGGGACGCTTCACGACGATCGACGGTGTGCCCGCCAATCGCATCGCCCGCTGGGACGGCACCACCTTCACGCCGCTGGGCAGTGGCCTCGATGCCAACGCCGTGGATGCGCAGGTGCTGCCGAATGGCGACATCGTGGTCGCCGGCAGCTTCCAGAACGCAGGTGGGGTCGCAGCGCTTCGCCTCGCGCGCTGGGACGGCACTTCGTGGCACGCACTCGGCAGCGGCGTCGTCGGCACTCCGGGCAGTTCCGCCGCCGCCGTGGCGCTGGCGCAGTTGCCGTCCGGCGACCTCGTCGTCGGCGGCACGTTCCAGATCGCCGGTGGCACTGCCGTGGCCAACCTCGCGCGCTGGAACGGGACCGACTGGTCGCAGCTGAGCCCGGGCACCTACCTCGACGGGATCCTCAATGCGGCGACGGCCACCGCCAACGGCAACCTCGTGGTCGGCGGTTCGTTCCGCACGATCGGCACCATCGCCGCCAACAGCATCGCCCGATGGAACGGCACCGCGTGGTCACCACTGGGCGCCGGCCTCAGCGGTTCCTTCGGCTCGGTCGCCGCGCTGACGAGCCTGCCCAACGGCGATCTGGTCGTCGGCGGCACCTTCACCACGGCCGGCACGGCCAGCGCGAACCACATCGCGCGCTGGGACGGAGTGTCCTGGTCGGGGCTTGGCACCGGTATGAGCGGCGGCGCCTTCGTGCCGGGAGTGGCCGCCCTGGCCGTGCTGCCCAACGGCGACCTGGTCGCGGGCGGTTCCTTCGCGACGGCCGGCACGGCCAGCGCGAACTCCATCGCGCGCTGGGACGGAGTGTCCTGGTCAGGGCTCGGCACCGGCATGTCGGGCGGCCCCTCCCTGCCGGCAGTGGGCGCCCTGGTAGTGCTCCCGAACGGCGACCTGATCGCGGGCGGCGTCTTCCAGTTCGCGGGCGGCGTCAGCGTCGGCAACATCGCGCGCTGGAACGGCACGACCTGGTCGCCGCTCGGCACCGGCACCAACGGCCCCGTCACGACCCTGCTGGTCCACCCGGACGGCAGCCTGCTGGTCGGCGGCTCGTTCACGACCGCCGGCGGCATCCCGTGCAACTGCATTGCGCGGTGGAACGGCACCGCCTGGTCGCCGCTCGGCACCGGCTTCAGCGGCAGTCCGCCGAACCTGACCAACGCCGTCTACGAACTGGCCCTGCTGCCGAACGGCGACGTCGTGGCCGGCGGCCTGTTCCTGCTGGCCGGCGGTGCACGCGCGAACCGGATCGCGCGCTGGAACGGCAGCACGTGGACGTCCTTCGGCGCCGGCTGCAGCGACGTTGTTACCATGCTGACCGTCTACGGCGACGAACTGCTCGTCAGCGGCGCCTTCAAGGCCGTCGACGGCCTGCCGGCCTGGCACCTGGCGCACCTCGGGACCACGTGCCCGCCGACGGCGGTGCCGACCGGCAGCGGCTGCAACGGCGCGACCCTGACGGCCGCGACGCTGCCCTGGGTCGACGCGCCGTTCCGCGCGATCGGCACGGGCCTGCCGCAGCTCGCGCTGGTACTCGCCGTGACGAGCACGACGCCGGTCGCGCCGCCGTTCCCGCTGAACGCGGTGTTCCCGCAGGCCCTGCCGGGCTGCGACCTGCTGGTCGCGCCGGACATCCAGCAGGTGCTGTTCACGACCACCGGCGTCGCCACGTCGGAGCTGTTCCTGAGCAACACGCCGCCGCTCATAGGCGTGACCTTCCACCACCAGATGGTGCCGATCGAAATCGATGCGCAGCTGAACTTCCTCGCGATCACCGCGACGAACGCGCTGCAGCTGACCGCCGGCGCGTTGTAGCCCGGTCGGCGCGGACCGGGGCCGCCCGTCCTGGGAACGGGGAGATCGCGCTGCGCCTCGGGAATGTGGCCCCGACCCCGGCCCAGCCCCTGGCGCTGCCCGCGGATCCGCCGATGCTGGGTGGCTTCCCTTGCCCGTTCCTTGCCCATGAACCGCCTGCAGCCAACCTCGACGTTCCTCACCTGTGCCCTGGCACTCGCCGGCCACGCCACGGCGCAGCAGATGCTGATCACGACCGACACCGGCACCGACTCGATCGTCGCGTTCAGCCCGGTCGACGGCAGCCTGATCGGCGCCAACCAGTTCGCGATCGACACGCTCATCCAGGTCTCGGCGATCGAGGTCGGCAGCGAGATCTGGGTCAGCCAGCAGATCGGCGACCGCATCAAGCGCTACGACCACTGCGGCAACTGGCTCGGCGACATCGGGCCGACGTTCCCCGGCGGCGGCCTCGACAACGTGCGCGGCATGGTGTTCCACAACGGCGTCGTCTACGCCTGCAACGACGGCGGCGGCAACGGCGCGACGCCGAACTCCCTGACCACGTTCGATGCGGCGGGCAACTGGCTCGCGACCTACGCGCTGGCCGGCATCAACTCGCCGTTCGGCGTGGTGCCGTTCCAGGGCGACCTGCTCGTGACCGGCAGCAGCGGCCTCGACGACGTGCACCGCTACACGACGGCTGGCGTCTCGCTCGGCACGTTCCACAACTCGACCAGCGTGAACTTCGCGCACCAGGTCGGGGTCGCGTCGGACGGCAACGTCTGGGTCGCCAGCAGTTCGACGCCGAGCGGCGTGACGAAGCTCGACGCCGCGAACGGCAACGTGCTGCTGCAGTTCGCCGGCACCAGCGCGCGCGGCGTCTACGAACTCGCCAACGGCAACGTGCTGTGGACCGGCAGCGCCGGCGCGTTCGTCTACGACCCGTCGACGTCGACGTCGACCCAGGTCTACGCCGGCAGCTGCTACCAGCTGAATCCGGTCGCCACCGACTGGGCCTGCCACAAGCCGTACGGCGTCGGCTGCCACGACTGGGGCATCGATTCGTCGAACCTGCTGCAGTTGTTCGGCGACGTGCCGGGCGCGAAGGCGGCGCTCGACGGCAACGCGCTGCAGTTCGCGCTGACCGGCACCGGTTACACGGCCACCTGGCTGCCGGGCGTCGCCGCAGGGCTCTGGGTCGCGCCGACCGCCGGTGCCACGGTCGTCGCCGACGGCACCGCGACCACCGGCACGTTCACGCCGTCGGCGCCGATCCCGGTTCCGGGCGGCGTCGCGACCGCATGGACGGTGTCGTCCGAGGGTGTGCTGACCGCCGGTGCCGAGGGCAACCAGGGCACGTCGTCGACGGCCACGCTGGCGAGCACCGCGACGCAACCGGGGCTCGCCTGGTACACGTGGTTCAACCAGAACCCCGTCGAGTCCGGCAGCGGCAAGATCCAGTGGGAAGAGCTCGGCGGCGTGCTGTACGTGACGTTCGACGGCGTCGAGTGCGGGGTCGGTTCGCCGACGATCGCGCCGAGCACCTACCAGTGGCAGATCGACATGGCCTCCGGCACGGTGACGATGCTCTGGACCTCGCTGTCGGGCAGCAACTCGACCAGCGACGTGCTGGTCGGCTGCACGCTGGCCGGCGCCGGCCTGACGCCGGTGTCGACACCGCTGGCCTCGGCGCTGCCGCTGGTGCTGGCGCCGGACCCCGCACCGATGGCGCTGACCGCGGCGCCGCGGCCGGTCATCAACCCGAGCACGCTGGTCAGCTACACGGCCACCAGCGTGCCCGAGTTCGCGCCGGGCGCGGGCATCTACGTCGGCACGATGTTCCTGAGCGTGAACCCGCTGCCCGGCGGCTTCGACCTCGCCGGCATCCTGACCACGGTGCCGGGGTGCAGCACCTGGATCGCGACGCTCGACCTCGATCTCGGCGGCACGCTGAACGTCGCCCCGACCCTGACCTGGACGTTCGCGTTCGACAGCGCGTTCTTCGCGCCCGGCAACGTGATCGCGGCGCAGGCCGTCGCGCTGTTCGATCCGGCGTTCCCGCAGGTCAACGGCGAGGCCGGCGGCTTCCTGTTCAGCAACGGCGTGCGCTCGACGACCTGGCCGCAGTAGCACCCGCCCGATGGCCGAACTCTACGACTCGATCGGGTCCGGCTATGCCACCCGGCGCCGCCCGGACCCGCGCATCGCGCAACGGCTGCGCGCCTGCCTCGGCAGTTCGTGCCGCAGTGTCGTCAACGTCGGCGCCGGCGCCGGCTCCTACGAGCCCGACGACGTGCCGGTCGTCGCCGTCGAACCGTCGCGTGCCATGATCGAGCAGCGCCGCTCACGGCAGCGGCTCGTACAGGCGCGCGCCGAAGCGCTGCCGTTCCGCGACGCCACGTTCGACGCCGCGATGGCGGTGCTGACCACGCACCACTGGACCGGACTGGCGACCGGCCTCGACGAGTGCGCCCGCACCGCGCGCCATCGCGTCGTGTGCCTGACGTGGGATCCGGACGCGCCGGGCTTCTGGCTCGTCGACGACTACGTGCCGGAGTTGCTCGCGCACGACCGCCGCGTGTTCCCGCCGTTGTCGGCGTACGCGCGGGCCTGGGGCCGCATCGACGTCGTGCCGGTGCCGATCCCCGCCGACTGCATCGACGGCTTCCTCGGCGCCTACTGGCAGCGCCCCACCGCCTACCTCGATGCAACGGTGCGCAGCGCGATGTCGTCGTTCGCGCGGGTGCCCGACGTGGCAGCCCGTATGGACCGGCTCGCGAACGACCTGCGCTCGGGGGCCTGGCAACGCCGCCACGGCCATCTGCTGGCGCATGCCGAACTGGACCTGGGCTACCGGCTCGTGGTCGCCGACCTCGCCGCCAGGTAGCACCGCGCGGTCAGAACAGCGGCTCGCCGGGCAGCGCCGCCGCCTGCCGGATCCAGTCGACCCACTGCGCCTCGTCGAGTGCGCCGGCGTCGGCCTCGCGCAGGTGCGCGTAGCGCGTGCCGCGGTGCTTCGACGCCTCGGGCGGCACCGGTCGCAGGGAGGTGCCGCGGAAGAACGTCACCTTGACGTAGCTCGTCAAGCAGTGGAAGGCGAGGAACCAGCCGTTGCCGTCGACGCCGTAGAACGGCGTGTTCCAGCGCACGGCCTTGCGCACGCCGGGCACCGTGCGCACGACCAGCGCATCGAGTTGCCGGCCGACCACCTGCTTCCAGCCCGGCATCGCGGCCAGGAACGCCTGCACCGGCGCGTCGCCATCGGCCTTGGCGATCTGCGGGTTGCCGCCGGCGAGCCGCTTCGGCGCGCGGCGCGAGCGCGGCTCGGACGTGGACCGGCGACCCGACGGCTTGCGCATGCCACCACCATACTGCGGTCCGCCCGCCCGCGGTACGCCACCGGCCGATCGTGCCGGGCTGCAAGGCCTACCTGACCACGCTCGACCTCGACCTCGGCGGCACCGTCGGCCTCTCGCCGACGCTGTCGTGGTCGTTCTCGTTCGACAGCGCGTTCTTCGCGCCCGGCAACGTGGTCGCGGCGCAGGCGATCGCGCTGTTCGACGGCAGCGTGCCGCTGAGCAACGGCGAAGCCGGCGGCTTCCTGCTCAGCAACGGCGTGCTGAGCACGACCTGGCTGCAGTGACCGTGGCGCGGATCCGGCGGGCGCTGGCGCCGCCGGTCCCCACGAAACGCACCGCCGGCCCGCGCGGCGGTGCTAGCATGCCGCCGCGATGACCGACGGCGGCGCCAGTGGCAGCGCGGACAAGCAGCGGCTCGACGAACTGATCGCGCAGTGCATCCTGGCGCTCGAGCAGGACGGCGAGACCGCGGTGGAACGGCTGCTCGCCGACCATGCCGACCTGGCCGCGCGCGTGCGGCACCGGCTCGAGGGGCTGCGCGCGTCCGGCCTGCTGGTCCCGGCCGAGAAAGATCCCGATCACATCGGCCCGTACCGGATCCGGCAGCGGCTCGGCAGCGGCGGCATGGGCACGGTCTACCTGGCCGAGCAGGACGGCGAGCTCGAACGCCGCGTCGCGCTGAAGGTGATCAAGCGCGGCATGGACACGCACGAGGTGCTGGCCCGCTTCGCGCTCGAGCGCCAGGCGCTGGCGATGCTCGACCACCAGAACATCGCCAAGGTGCTCGACGCCGGCCAGACCGAGGACGGCCGGCCGTTCCTGGTCATGGAATACGTGTCCGGGCTGCCGATCACGCGCTACTGCGACGAACGGCGGCTGTCGGTCAACGACCGCATCGCGCTGTTCTGCCTGGTCTGCGAGGCGGTCCAGCACGCGCACCACAAGGGGCTGATCCACCGCGACCTGAAGCCGTCGAACATCCTGGTCGCCGACCGCGAAGGGCGACCGTGGCCGATCGTGATCGACTTCGGCGTCGCCAAGAGCGTCGGCGGGGCCCTGGCCGGGCACAGCGTCGTGACGCTGCGCGGCCGCGTGCTCGGCACGCCCGAGTACATGAGTCCCGAGCAGGCCGCCAACGAGATGGACGTCGACACGCGCACCGACGTGTTCAGCCTCGGCGTCGTGCTCTACGAGCTGCTGACCGGCACGCTGCCGATCGACTCGACTCTGCTGCGCCGCGCCACCGCCGGCGAACTGCCGCGGATCCTGCTCGGCTTCGAGACGCCGGCGCCGTCGCGCCGCGTCACCGGCCTGACGACCGTGCACACGGCGGCTTCGTCGCGCCGCGCCGACCTGCCGCAGCTGCAGCGCCGGCTGCGCGGCGACCTGGACTGGATCACGCTGCGCGCGCTCGAACGCGACCGCAACCGCCGCTACGGCATGCCCGGCGAACTCGCCGCCGACCTGCAGCGCCATCTGCGGCAGGAACCCGTACTGGCCGGCCCGCCGAGCACGTGGTACCGCTGGACCAAGTTCGTCGCGCGCAACCGCGTGCAGGTGCTGGCCCTTGCCACGGTCGGCATCGCGCTCTCGGCCGGGCTCGCGGTCAGCTGGGCCGGCTATCGCGCCGCGGCGGCCAGCGCGCGCCAGTCCGACCTCGACTACCAGAACGCGGTCGCGGCGATCGAGCAGCTGGTGTTCTTCGGCGACCAGCAGCTCGCGGACGAGCCGCAGATGGACGAGGTGCGCCGCCACGCGCTCGAGAAAGCGTTGTCGTTCTACGAGACCATAGCCGCGTCGCGCAGCGACGAACCGCGCCTGCAGCTGCGCATCGCGCGTGCCGCGGCGCGCGTCGGCCGGATCCGCTACCTGCTAGGCGACCACGCCGGCGCGATCGAGGTGCTCGAACGCGCGCGTGCCGGCTTCGACGGCGTGCGGCAGCAGTTCCCGATCGGCGACCAGATCGCCAACGTGGACGCGATGCGCGCGCAGGCGCTGCTGGCGTTCGGCCGGCTCGCCGACGCCGAGACCCTGGCGCGCGCGGCGCGGACCGAGTTCCAGGCGCTGACCGGCCCGGCGGCCACCGCGAGCGTCGGGGCCCACCTCGCCGTGGCGAGCCAGTTGGCGCGCATCGTCGGGCGCCGCGACCCGTCGGCCGCGCGCCGCGAGTACGAGACCGCGCTGCTGCTGGCCGAGCCGGTGCTGCAGGCCGGCCGCGACGCCGCGCCGCAGGCACACTCGCAGGCGCTGTCGATCGCGATCGAACACGCGTCGCTGGTGCGGCAGATGGGCGAACTCGACGCCGCGCGCGAACGCGCGAACCGGCTGTTGCCGCTGTTCGAGGACACCTGGCACCGCTGCACCGCGCAGGAACGCCGTGCGCTGGTCGACCCGGCGCAGCTGCTGGCCGTGCTGCTGGCCGCCCTGCAGCAGTTCGACGCGGCGGGGGAACTGCTCGAACTGGCAGCCGAGCAGCAGCGCTGGTTGTGCGCCAACCACCCGGCCCTGATCGAAGGCCCGAAGCGCCTCGGCATCGTGCTGCACACGCTGGCGGATCTGCGGCTGCAGACCGGCGACGACGCGCGTGCCCGCGCCGCGATCCGCGAAGCGGTGACCGCGATGGAGACCGTCGTCGCGCGCACCGACGGCGGCGACTTCCGCGGTCTGCTCGGCAAGGTCGTGATCAACGAAGCGCGGATCCTCGAATACCCGCGGCGCTTCGGCGCCGACGTCGACTCGGCCGCGATCGAAGCGGCACTGCAGCGCGGCATCGAGCTGCTGCAGGCCCAGAGCGCCGAGTCGCGCGCGCAGCGCGATGCGCGGCTGCCGCTGACCGTGGCCTGGGCGCTGCGGGCGACCAACCACCGGGCCGCCGGCCGCCTGGCCGAAGCGGTCGCGGCGCAGCAGCAGGCGGTCGCCGAGACCGAGGCGCTGGCCGCCGCCGAACCGGCGCTGCACGACCTGCGCCGCAACCTCGCCGATCGCCGCGCCGAGTACGCCGAACTGCTGGTGCAGGTGGACGAGTGGCAGCACGCGCTGGCGGTCGCCGACCAGGTGCTGGCCGAGGCCGCGGCGATCGAGGCTGCTTCCCAGGCGCGCCCCGGCACCTACGCGCTGCGCATGGCGCGCGTGCGCCTGCGCGCGTGGGCCGGCCTCGGCGACGTCGACCGCGTGCTCGCCGAGGTGGCCCGTCCAGACGCCATCGACCAGGACTGGAACGGCGCCCGGATCGACGGCGACGCGCTGGCGCTGCTCGCCAGCCGCCTGCCGGCCGACGACCCGCGCCGCGCCGCCGTGCTGGCCGAAGCCCGGCGGCTCCTGCGCGAAGCGATCGGCTGGGGCGATGCGCAGGATCCGTCGATGGCGGCGATGGTCGCGGTGATGGTCGCGCAGACGCAGGACGTGCTGGTCGCGGTCGAGCGCGCGGCCGGCGACCTCGCCGCGGCCGCGGCGGCGGCCGAAGCCGCGGTCGCTGGCTACACGCCGTCGTTCCGCGCGCGCGCCTCCGAACGCAACCGCGACCGGCTGCTGCGCGCCACCGCGGCGTGGCTGCAGATCCTGCTGGACCGCGGCGACGGTGCGGCGCTGCTCGCGGCGGTCCGCCGGCTCACCGAGACGTTCGCCGAGTGTGGCCCGGCCCTGCTGCAGCTGGCGGAGTGGTGCGACCGCGCCGCGGCGCTGCCGGCGATCGCGGCACCCGCCGCCGCGACCGGCGCCGAACTGGTCGGGCGCTGCCTCGCGCTGGGTGGTTGCGACCTGGCCGCCGTCGAGGCCGACCCGGACCTCACGCGCGTCCGCGCCGCCGCCGCGTTCGCCGCGGTGCGCGACGCCGCGCGCCGCTGACCGGCGCCGGCGCCGCGTCGTTCACGGCACGCGGAACGCGAGCCCGTTCGACCACGACAGGCCGCCGGGCACCGCTTCGAGGCAGACGTGCTGCGCGTAGAAGCGGAAGCCGGCGATGATCGGCTGCAGCAGCACCTGGTATTGCAGCACGGCCGGCGAACCTGCCGACGCGATGCCGGCTTGCAGCGTGTCGCCGCTGACCCACAGACTGCAACCGACGGTGCCGAGCTGCGGGTCGAGCAGCGCCGGCAGCGGCGTGCCGAGCCAGTCGGTGTCGGACACCCCCAGCACCAGCACGCCGAGCGCGTTCGGCGCGTGGTTGGTCGACGTGGTCGTGACCGTCGCGCCGACCACGTACGAACCGGTCGCGGTCAGCTGCGCCGGCCCGACGGCGCCGTTGCAGGCCTGCCCGAACGGGATGCCGAAGCCGCCGCCGCCGACCACGGCGAGGCCGTTGACCGCGTTCGGCGGACTCGTGTTGTTGGCCAGGAACACCGGCGCACCGCCGGCGCGCGGCACGCGCCAGACCTGGCCGGTGCCGCCGCCGGTGACGAAGTCGCCGTTCGGATCGACGGCGAGCGCGTTCGGGCCCGGCACCGAGAACGGCGGCGCGACGTCGGTGACGGCGCCGTTGCCGTCGATCCGGATCACGCGGTTGACGGTCAGCACGGTCGCGATCACGTCGCCGTTGGTCGGATCGAACGCGATCGCGGTCACGTAGCCGCCGAGGCCGGTCGCGACCGGCACCGCGGTGCCGCCGGCGAACGGCACGCGCCAGATGCCGGCGTTGCCGCCCACGACGAGGTCGCCGTTCCGCGGATCGACGCTGCCCGAACTCGCGTCGGCGCCCCACGGCTGCGCGCCGCTGGTCAGGTCGGTCACGGTGCCCGCAGCCGGATCGAGCAGCCGCACCTGGCTCGTACCCGAGTCGACGAACACGACCAGCCCGCCGTCGAGCAGCGTCATCTGCGAGACGATGCCGACCGCGTTGGTGATCAGCGTCCAGACCACCGAGCCGGGGCCCAGCACGGTCGCGCGGCCGACGAAGCCGAAGCCGCCGATCAGGAACTCGTTCGGCTGCGCGCGGTCCCACAGTATCGCCTGCGACGTCGCTGGGCCGGTGCCGAGGAAGCCCGTCGTCGCGTAGCCGGTGACGCCGCCGCCGGCGGCGACCACGCCGAACGCGTTGGTCGAGAAGCCGGTCACCGCGATGTCGCCGGTGACGGTCTGCGCCGCGACGGCGGCCGAGAACGCGAACGACGACACGACGGCGAGCGGGCGCATGGCCGGCGATGCTGTTGCGCAGCGCACGGGCCGTCAAGGGCCGCCGCCGCGAAGCCGCGATGCGGCCGGCCGCGTCGCGGCGGCGCCGCGGTCGGCAATTTCCGCCGACTGCGAACCCTCAGGCGGCAGGCGATGCGCGGCCGATCGACGGTTGCCCGCGCCTGCCGCGCGGCCCGTCGCTCTCTCCACCACCGCCACCGCATGCGTCGTCACGCCATCACGTTCTCCACCCTGTTCCTGTTCGCCGCCTGCGATGGCGGCGGCACCGCGAGCGGCCCGGTCGAGGGCCTGCAAGGACCGCAGCAGGTCACGATCATCGACTCGAACGGCGGCGCCGCCGTGCAGCTGCTGCCCGCCGGCCTGCACGCGGTCGCCGGCAGCGACTACCAGACCGATCCGACGCGGTTCTGGGTCCGCGACGACTCGATGCAGGCGCTCGACACGGTCAACATGATCCTGTCGAGCCTCGACCAGACGCGCTACTGGCTCGAGACCAACCAGGGCGCCTATCGCTGCCTCGTCGAGATGGACGACCGCAGCGGCGGCGAACGCGGCAACCAGGGCCCTGCCTACGAGGAGTGGATCGTCGACTCGACGCGCGCCGACCGCAGCGCGCCGCAGATCGTGCGGTTCTGGGTGCTGAACGAAGAGAACGGCGAAGCCGCGGTGATCCACGGCCGGCTGACCGTCACCGCGTCGCCGACCGACGCGCAGCCGCTCGGTCAGTTCACGCTGTACTTCAAGTGCCTGCCGACCGGCGTGCCGTCGACGTCGACGGCGTCGCTGTTCCAGGGCTATCTGCGCACGGTCGCGCGCACCGACGGGCGCAGCGAGGTCGAGTTCTTCATGCACCACGGCGACCCCGACCAGGCCGTCGCACAGGACGACTACGCGATGCGCGAACGGGTGCACGTGATCGCCGACAAGGCGGCCGGCACCGGCCGGGCCTACGCGGAGCGCAGGCGCGTCGAAGACCACGGCGGCACGCCCTACACCGAGGCCGGTGAGTACCAGCTGCAGTACGACGCCAGCTACGTCGCGCGGCGCGAGGTCAGCAACGGCAACGCGCTCGAGGTGCTGGACCGCAACGACTTCACCGCCTGCGTGTTCCGCTACGGCATCTACGACGCGACCACCGAGGCGCGCGTCGAGCAGCTGTCGGGCTTCCCGATCGAGACCGAGAACGGCGCCAACGGCTGGGCCGGCTTCCACGGCATCTGGTTTCCGGACAGCGTGACGCCGACCGACGGGCAGACAGTCTACCGCCGCTCGTTCGCCGACAACTCGCGCACGCCGTACACGCTGGTCGTGGCGCCCGGCAAGCTGGTGCGGCGCGAACGCGCGGCCGTGACGCTCGGCGACCTCGCCGACGAGGACCTCGACTACTTCAGCCCGTCGGCCGGCGGCGAGCAGCGCGTGCGCTTCACCGGCAGCGACTTCGTGCGCACCGCTGTGCGCGTCAACGGCGAGTGGCAGGTCGTCGACCCGCCGGTCAGCATCGCCAACACGTTCACGACCGGCCAGTGGCTGGTGTTCTGGAGCCAGGCGCGCGGCAGCGTCGAGTTCGGCTGGCCGGCGACCCTCACCGGCAGCGTGCCGGCGTACGTCTGGTCGCAGACGACCGTCACCGCCGACTCGGCGGAACTGCAGAGCGGCGACCTGACGCTGCACGGCTACTTCCGCCAGCTGCGCGCGAACATCACCAGCGACCAGGCGAACTACCAGAACAGCGAGACACCGTACCTGCCCGACGCGACGACGGCCTCGAACGGCAACCAGACCTACGTGTTCGACCGCGACACGCTGCTGCTGACGCTCGCCGGCAACCCGGTCACGCTGGCCGACGGAATCGTGATCGAACAGGGCCCGGGCCTGTCCGGCCTCACCTGTGGGCCGCTGTTCGCGACGCCGCTGGCGCAGCTCGACGACATGCAGGCGCAGTCGGTCAGCTACGAGTGGAGCATCGGCTCGAACCCGTGGAACCAGCTGCGCACGCTGCGCGACGGCAACGGCGCCTTCGTCGCGTTCGACCCGCCGCTGCGCTTCACCTACGTGCACGACGAGGACGGCTCGCCGTTCGACGGCCGCACGTTCTTCCTCGAGTGGGACGGCACGAACCTCGGTGGCATCCCGTTCGACCAGGGTGACGACGGCCGGTGGTATCCGATGTTCAACGTGCCGAGCGGCACGACGTTGAGCGCCGACGGGCGCACCTTCGTCGTCAAACAGCTCGAGGGCGAGCAGCTGATGGTGCCGGTCGGCAGTCCCAATGTCGTCTATGCGGCACAGGGCTTCGACCTCGACGGCCAGAGCATCACCGCGCCGACCGCGGACCCGTACCGCGATCCGGAGACCGGCGACAAGCCGACCATCGCCGCGGCTCCGCGCTACGTCGGCGGCGTCGCGCAGCAGTGACCGCAACCGGCGCTGCCGCCGGGCCGCCCGCCGGCCCGCGGCAGACCGGATCGCCGCAATCCGCGGGTTCCCGCGCGCCGGGCCGCCGGTATGGTTCCGGCATGAAGCTCGCGAGCGCCGTGTCCCTGGCGACCGTGGGGTGGCTGGCCCTGATCAGCACCCTGCACGTCTGGCTGAACTTCGACCACCGTTCGGCGGCCGAAGAGGGCCCCTCGTTCCGCGTCGGCTTCCTGCCCGTCACTTGACACCTGACCTGCCCCGTCAATCACTTCATCCAGGAGAACCTGAATGGAGTCGGCGGGTTCGAACCGGTCCGGTTCAACGGTTGGCCAGAGCTGAAGGAAGCCTTCCTCTCGAAGTACACCGACGCCACGTTCCTGCTGGCGCCGATGGCGATCAAACTGCGTGAAGAGGGCGTGCCGATCAAGATCGTCTACCTCGGCCACCGCGACGGCACCGCGGTGATGGTGCACAAGGACTCCGGCATCTGGCGCACCGAGGACCTGCGCGGCAAGAAGGTCGCGGTGCCGAACCGCTACTCGAACCAGCGCCTGCTGCTGTTCCGTTCACTGCGCGACCGCGGCATGACGTTCGACGACCTCGAGCTGCTGGAGATGCCGCCGCCGGACATGCCGGCCGCGCTCTACAGCCGTTCGGTCGACGCCGTGACCTCCGGTGAGCCGTTCATGGGCCAGACCGAACTCGACGGCTACGGCCGCGTGCTGTGGCTGACCAAGGACGTCTGGCCGGGCTTCATCTCGTGCGTGCTGGCGGTGCGCGAGGACGTGATCGCCAACGACCGGCCGCGCGTGCAGGCGCTCGTCGACGGCATCGCCAAGAGCGGCATCTGGATCGACGAACACATGGACCACCGCATGCAGGCGGCGCAGTTCGTCAGCAAGCACTACTACAACCAGGACTCGCGGCTGCTCGAGTTCGTGCTCAGCAAGCCGCCGGACCGCGTCAAGTACACGAACCTGCGCGTGCGCCGCCAGGACTTCGAGGAGATCGAGGAACTCGGCAAGGCGTCGGGCCTGCTGGCCGGCACCGCGCACTTCGAGGACTACTGCGACGAGTCGTTCGTGCCGCCCGGGGCGACGATCGAACGGCTGCAGTTCGAGCACAAGGAATCGACCGAACGGGCCCGCGCCCGAGGACTGATCCGATGACGTTCGCCGGCTGCCGCGACGCACTGCTGCGTTTGTCACTGCCGCTCGGTGTCGCCGCGGCGTTCGTCGCCGCCTGGCACCTCGCGGTCACGCTGTCGGGCAGCGACCTGTTCCCGAAGCCGCTCGACGTCCTGGCCGGCATCGCCGAACTGGTCAGCAAGGGCCTGCTGCTGAAGTACGTGGTCGCGTCGCTGTTCCGCGTCTCGGTCGGCTTCGTGCTGGCGGTGCTGGTCGGCGTGCCGCTGGGCCTCGTCTGCGGCTGGGTGCCATGGCTGGCGCGCGCGCTGAACCCGCTGATCCAGGTGCTGCGGCCGATCTCGCCGATCGCGTGGATCCCGGTCGCGATCCTGTGGTTCGGCGTCGACGACCGCGCGCCGGTGTTCCTGATCTTCCTGGCCAGCGTGTTCCCGATCACGGTCGCGGCGATGGCCGCCGTGCAGAGCATCCAGCCGGTCTACCTGCGCGCCGCCCGCAACTTCGGCCTCGGCCGCGCGCAGCTGTTCCGCCGCGTGATCCTGCCGGCGACGCTGCCGCAGGTGTTGACCGCGATCCGGATCTCGCTCGGCATCGCCTGGCTGGTCGTCGTCGCGGCCGAGATGATCGCGGTGAACTCCGGCCTCGGCTTCCTGATCATCGACGCGCGCAACGCCGGCAAGCGCTACGACCTGGTCGTCGCCGGCATGCTGCTGATCGGCCTGATCGGCCTGTGCCTGGACCAGCTCGTGCGCCGGCTCGAACGCTTCGACGAGGTCCGCTGGGGGTACGCACGATGAGCCAGTCCCCGATCGTCCAGGTCCACGACGTCTGCCTGCAGTATCCCGGCAAGGCTGCCGGCTCGACGATCCAGGTGCTCGAGCACGTCGACCTCGAAGTCCACGCCGGCGAGTTCGTCTGCATCGTTGGCCCGTCCGGCTGCGGCAAGTCGACGCTGCTGAACGCGATCGCCGGCTTCCTGCAGCCCACGTCCGGCACGATCCGGGTCGACGGCCGGCCGGTCACCGGTCCGGACCCGCGCCGGATCTTCGTGTTCCAGGAAAACGGCGTGTTCCCCTGGCTCGACGTCACGCACAACATCGGCTTCGGCCTGTCGCGGCGGCCGCGCGCCGAACGCGACCGCATCGTCGCGCACTACATCGAGATGGTCGGCCTGCGCGGCTTCGAGCGGGCCTACCCGCGCGAACTGTCGGGCGGCATGCGGCAGCGCGTCGAGATCGCGCGCGCGCTGGCAGCCGGACCGGACCTGATCTACATGGACGAGCCGTTCGGCGCGCTCGACTACCTGACGCGGCTGAAGATGCGCAGCGACCTGGTGCGCATCTGGCGCGAGGAACGCAAGACGATCCTGTTCGTCACGCACGACATCGACGAGGCCGTGCAACTCGCCGACCGCGTCGTCGTGATGACGCAGCGCCCGGCGACCGTGCAGGAATCGGTGCCGGTGCCGCTGCCGCGGCCGCGGGACCTCGATGCCCCCGGCTACCTGGAGATCCGCGACCGCATCTTCGCGGCGATGGGCGTCGACCTGAAGATCGGCGCCGGCGCGCCCACCGAGGCGCCGCCAGCGGCCGCGCCGGCCGTCGCAGCGCGTGCGGCCACGTCCACGACCGATGACGTCGTGATCGTCGGCGGCGGGCCGGCCGGCGCGATCCTCGGCTGCTACCTGGCCAAGGCCGGTGTCCGCACGACGATCGTCGACAAGGCCGTGCACCCGCGGCGCCACGTCGGCGAGTCGCTGCTGTGCTCGACCACGCGCGTGTTCCACGAGATCGCCTTCCTGCCGGTGCTCGAGCAGGCCGGCTTCGTACGCAAGCCCGGCGCCACCTGGACCCGCTGGCCGGGCGGCACGACGCGCAGCGTGCAGTTCCGCGCCATGCCCGAGGTCGGCATCGACCTCGACTACACGTGGCACGTCGACCGCGCGCGGCTCGACGAGCTGCTGCTGCGCCACGCCGGCGCGCTCGGCACCAACGTCGTGCAGGGCGAACGGGTCGCCAGCGTCGACTTCGACGGCGCGCGCGCGACCGGCGTGCGCCTGGCCGACGGCCGCGTGCTGCCGGCCCGGCTCGTCGTCGACGCGTCCGGCCGCCGCGCGCTGCTCGGCACCCAGTTGGACCTGAAGCGCAACGACCCGGCCTTCGACCAGTTCACGGTGCACAACTGGTTCGAGGGCTTCGACCGCGGCCCGGCGGCCACCGCGCAGCACGCGCACATCCACGTGTTGCCGCGCGCCCGCTCCTGGCTGTGGCAGATTCCGGTCAGCGACACCGTGACGTCGCTCGGCATCGTCACGCGCCGCCAGCACTTCCCGAAGGGCGACGCCGACGTGGCCGCGTGGTTCCGCGAGCAGCTCGACGAACTGCCCGAACTGGCCGAACGGCTGCGCCGGGCGCGCCCGGTGCACGAGTTCGTGCGCGAGGGCAACTTCAGCTACCGGCTCGACCGGCTCGTCGGCGACGGCTGGCTCGTCGTCGGTGATGCCGCACACTTCGTCGATCCGCTGTTCTCGTCGGGCGTCAGCGTCGCCGCCGAGTCGGCGCGCCTCGCGTCGCAGCCGATCCTCGAGGCGCTGCGCGCCGGCGACCCGACGGCCGACCGCTTCGCCGGCTGGGAGCACCGCGTGCGCGCCGCGGCCGACCGCTGGCGCGAGTTCATCGGCGCGTTCTATCGCCTGCCGCCGATGTTCTTCGATCTGCTCGACCGCGACGAAGGCCGCGAGTGCCTGCGGCCGTTCTTGCAGGGCGAGGTGCACGGCGCCGCCGCCGACCCGGTGCTCGAACGGCTGCGCGCGACGATCGCCGAAGTCGCAGCCGACCGGGCCCATCCCTGGCACGAAGAGCTGGTCGCGGTCGACTGAGAACGGCGCGGCGCGCGCCGTCAGCGCGGCACGTACTGGCCGCGCAGTGCCTCGATCGCGCCGCGCACCTGCACCTTGCCGGACGGCAGGATCGCCAGCAGCGTGTTGGTGGCGCGGTCGAGGAAGTTCGGGTCGGTGCAACGCGGGGCGTGGTTGCGCAGGGCGCCGGACAGGTAGTCCGGTCCGAAGGTCGAACCGACGAACTCGGCATCGGCCACGGCGATGTCGAACAGGCTCGCGAACTCTGCCGTGGGCAGGCGCGCCAGCGCCAGCAGCGACACGCCGCGCACCCGGGCATGGCCGTCGCTCTCGAAGGCCCGACGCGCGAGGTCGATCCCGCGCCCCTCCGGCAGGAAGGCCAACGCCTGCAAGGCGTTCTCGCGGTGCGCCGGCATCACGCCGCGGGCCAGCGCTTCTTCGTAGCTGGCCTCGAGCTGCTCCGGGAAGCGCTCGGCGAGCACGCTGTAGGCGCCGACCGGTTGCAGCTCCGCCTCGGGAGTCGACTTCAGGGCCTGCACGATCGCGATCGCCGTCGGCCCGTCGAGCATGCGCGCCGCGAGCATCGCCGCATCGGTCATGCAGACGTAGTCCTTCGACGCCTTGATCCGATCGAGCGCGAACTCGCGGTACTTCGTCGTGCACAGCAGACGGGCCAGAGCAGCGCGCTGCGTTTCGGAACCCTGCTGGCCTTCACACAGCGCCAGCAGATCCGCGTTGCGGTCGTCCATGCGCAGCCACAGGTCGAGCAGCAGGTCCATCACCATGGGCTTCAGATGGGCCAGTTCGCCGGTCGCCGCGCCGAGCAGAGCGGTCAACGACGGCTCGTGCACCGGTTCGACGTAGCTGCGGTGCTGCAACAGCCGGAACACCATCTCGGCCAGGCCCTCGGCGACAAGCATGCCGTCGAGCATCGCCGCGACCAGTTCGCGCCGTTGCGCGACGCCGTCCGGCAGGTCCGTCAGCACCTTGAGCCGCAGTTCGAGGATCACCTGGCAGCAGTAGAGGTCCTGCCGGACGAAGCGATTCTCCCAGTCGTTGACGAACCCGAGCAGCTTCTGCACCGTGCGCGGCCCGGAGTCGACGACCTGCGTGCACATCTCCGCGAACAGGTCGTTGGTACGCTGCTGCACGGTGCCGAAGGCGCCATCGTCGATCGGCGTCTGGCGCGCGAGCGACGCACCGCGGTGCATCGTCGCGAGCAGATCGGCGTAGACGACGTCGTAGGATCGAACGCTGGCGGTCGTCGTCGCGGGCTCGACGGCGGCCGCGACCGTCGCGCGTTCGGTCGGCAGCTCCCGCAGCGGCGCCGCGACCGGGACGGCCGGCGCCGGGTCCGTGGGGACCGCAGCGCCGGGCAGGGGATGGTCCGTCGAACCGAGCAGGGCCCACAGCCCCAGCACGCCGACCAGTGCAGTTGCGATCGCGATCGTCGACAGGCCACGAGTTGCGAGTGCCATGGGTTCCTCCGTTCGGTATCGGTGGTTCCGGTGGAAGGGTCAGTCGACGGTCGCGGCCACGTCGGAGCCGGCGCCGTCCGCCGTCGCATCACCACCCTCGCCTTCGCTGGCGTTCGGCTCGGTGGCGTCGTTCGCGTCCTGTGCGACGGTGTCCTTGCGGCACGGCTTGCACAGCGCCTCGGCGTAGTTCGGGAACGTGTTCACGACCTCCGGCGGCCCCTTCGGTTCGCAGCAGTGCCCCCAGCCGATCGTGCCGCAACCGAAGAAGGGGAAGTAGAAGACGCACTCGTACTCGGTCTTCGTGACGTCGTACGTGGTACCGGTCGGCCCCCACCACGTGCACACCTTGACGTGGGTGTCGTCCTGGATGTCGTGCGGCGGCGTGTAGGTGACCGAGTTCGGGCAGCGGCTGCTCTCCGGCGCGTAGACCTGGCCGTTGAACGAGAAGCCGATGCCGCCCGAGCACTGCACACCCTGGTCGCTGCCTTCGAACTTGGCGTCGACGCGCTTGACGCCACGCTCGGGGCAGCTGGCACCGCCAGGCGCGGGGCCGATCGGGCCGGTGTGCTGGGCGAACAGCGACAGCGAGAAGGAGAGGAACACGGCGCACGCGGCGCCGAGACGGAACAGCTTGGTGGTCATGATCGAGTCCGGATGGGGAACAGCAGACGACGGCCGCGGCCGCGCAGCGCCGCCGCACGCACCATGCGCACGGCTCGGCGTTCGCAGCGCCACGGCCAACGCCCCATCAGGACGTCGAAGCGCCCGGCTACCGGAAACTCGATCGGTGGAATCCGCGCGGTGCGCTCAGCGCGCCGGCTTCGCCGTCACCACGAGCCGCGAGCCGTCGACGCGGAACTGCTCGACGTGGTCGCGCCAGGTGCGTTCGTACGGCTCGCTGATGCGCTGCAGCAGGCTCGGCTCGCGCAGCGCCCCCATCACCTGCGCCGACAACGCCTGCCCCTTGACCTGCACGGCGCGCAGATCGAGGTGCAGCCGCCCGCCGGCGTAGTTCGCCTGCAGCCGCGCCGTCGCGTTGACGAACCTGCCTGCCACGCCCGACATGCCGGGCAGCTGGCCGGCGAGCAGATCGAGCGGGAACGCGATCTGCACCTCGAGCTGGTCGTCGACCGGCTGCAGGTGCAGGCGGCCGCGCATCGCCTGCCAGGCCGGATGCCGTTCGATCAGCGCATTCAGATCGTCGCCGCTCAGCGACAGCGTGCGATCCGCGTCGGTGCGCGGCGCGGTGAACGCGTCGAGCCGCGCCGTCAGCGCGCGGTAGTCGTCGTCGCTCATCGTCGCGCGCGGCAGCTCCATCGGCGTCGGATCGCTGTACTGCTCCAGCACCGCCGCCATCTGGTCGAGCATCCAACGCACCGCGAAATAGCCACCGACGCCGAACACCAGCACCAGCACGATCGCCGAGATGCCGACGTAGAACAGACAGCCGCGCGACTTCTTGGCCGGCGTGGAGGGGAGCGGAGGCAGGGCGGGGTCGTCCATGCGCAGAGGTGTAGCGGACCGACGGCCAACGGGGAAACTGATGACCTGAGTGGATCACCTGGTGCCAGAGCCCGGTGACGGCCGAGGTCCTGGCGCGAGGTCACGCCGCCACCGCGTCGCGCACCGTGCGTGACCCGTCCTGGCACATCGGGTGGATGCTGCGGTCACCCCAGTCCTGGCGCCACGCCAGGACCTCCGTGCGCCGCAGCTGCCGCGGCAACAGCCCGAGCATCGCCCCCGG